>DAOLNQ010000006.1:0-114297 GCA_035416665.1 Candidatus Saccharicenans sp.
CTTGAAAAATTATCTTTTGAAATAGCTCTCTGTTGACATAATAAGAACAGGAAAAGGTCAATAAAAGGCTGGCTGCTTTCATTTTGCTCAGGGCCAGATAATTCAGACGCTGATAGGCGTGGCTGGCTTGTTTTTCGTCCGCCCTTTTTTTAGCAAAAGCTGGAGGATCAAGAATTACCAGGTCATAGTCAAGTCTGGTTACCTTGTTCAGAAAGTCAAACATGTCCTGTTTGATTAACCGGAAAGAGGAGGATGAAAATCCATTTAAAGCCATGTTTTCCTTAGCCATGGCCAGAGCCGGAGCTGAATCATCTACCAGGTCAACTTTAGCCGCCCCACCCTTTAAAGCCGACAGGGCAAAGCCGCCAGTATAGCTAAAACCATCCAGAATTTTTTTCCCACTGGCCAGTTCCTTTACCAGCCGTCTCATTTCACGTTGATCCAGAAAAAGGCCTGTTTTTTGAGTTCCGCGCAGATAGACTTTGAATCTTAGACCACTCTCATCAATCAGGAGTGGTTCGGTCAGCTGTCCGGTCAGTAATCCTTCCTGTTCTTTTAATCCTTCTTCTTTTCTTGAGGGTAAGAGTGATTTTTCATAAATAAATTCTGGTTTGATTAATTCGTTTAGAAATTGAATGACCAGAGGCTTGAGTTTTTCCATCCCAAGAGTTGAGATTTGAATGACCAATCCAGGGTGATACCGGTCAACAATCAGACCCGGTAAGGAATCACTCTCTCCGTTGACCAGACGGCAGGCCTGGGCTGGTCCGTAAAATTTTTCTCTTAATTTTATAGCTTCAATTAAATTCTGGTGCATAGCTTCATAGGGTCTGCCCGGGCCAAAACTGATCAAGCGACCGGTGAGCGAGCATCCCCGGTTGAAATAACCATAACCAAGAAGCTCGCCATCTGCTGAAAAAACTGGATAAATATTTCCATCAATAAAATCAGGAGGAAAAGACTGAATTGCTCCAGAAAATAACCAGTGATGGCGGTTGAGAACCGATTTTTGCCGGCCTGGTCTGAGAACGATTCCTTGTTTCTGATATTCTTTTTTCAAACTTGGCTTTTTTGTATTTTCCATTTTATTACTTACCTGAGAGCCATCGGCCGAAGATAATTATTGTCTTTTTCTTATTGAAAATAAACTTCTCCTGAGAAATACTATTAGTTGCGGATAAAAGATGAATTTTTTTACATGGTTATAGAGTAGTTATCCGCCGGGTCTGAACAGGCAGAGCTGAGTTAATTCTGCCCCAGGTTAGTCCGATTGTCAATTTGAGCTTCACCGGGTTGGTAGGAGCTTATGTTTTTCTGGCTTGGTTTTAACACCGTGAAACTATTTTGATTATAAATTCTGGAAGATGGGTTGCTACCGGATAGAGCTTAGTTACTGATGGAGAGGACAACCTTTTATTCTATGGGTTAGCCATTGAAATATACCAGACTTAATTAAGGAGATATTCAAAATGAAAATTAGGACAGTTGTTATTATCCTGGTAATAGTAGTAATGGTGAGCCTGATTGATCTTCAAGCGGACGTCCGACATCCTGATACCAGACTTCAGGGTCGAGTACTAAGTAGTACCGGACAGCCTGTTGTCCAGGCAGAAGTAAGACTTGATAACTTTGAGAGATCCAGCTATACCAATGAAGAAGGTATTTTCGTCCTTGATGTTCCGGCCGGCAGCAACAGGATTAAGCTGATCATTTCCCACCCTGATTATTTTGAACAGGATTTTCTGGTTAACCTTACAGCTGAAGCGAAAATTCTCAAGTTTGTTGTTAACCCTTATATCTCTCAAAAAGAAGAAGTAGTGGTCACGGCTACCCGTTTTCCTGAACCAGTCACTTCTGTTCCTGCTGCCAGCTCAGTTCTAACAGCTGCAACTATCGAGGAACAACTTCCTGCCCAGGTCACCGAGGTTATCCAGAATACTGCCGGGGTTTCCACTCTTGGCACAGGAGGATTTTCCGTTGTGCCTTCCATCCGTGGTCTGGCCAGAAGAAGAGTGCTCCTTCTCATTGATAATGCCCGCCTTTCCAGTGATCGGCGAACCGGGCCTAATGCTTCTTTCCTTAATCCAGAAGATATACAAAAAGTTGAGATACTGCGCAGTCCTTCCTCTGTCTATTACGGCTCCGATGCTATCGGCGGCGTGATTAATTACCTGACACATATGCCTCAGCCAGAAGAACCTTTACGAGTCAGAGGTTATCTTAAGTATGGTACAGTTAATAATGAAAGAGAAGTCAATCTGTCTTTTTCAGGGGCCGGTCAGAGCTATGGTTATTACTTTTCAGTTAGAGATGACCAGGCCGACAACTATCAATCGCCGAGCAGTGAAATCCCCTGTTCATATTTTGGTCAATCTAGCTTTTTGGGCAAGATAATCAAGTATTCCGATAAGAGAGAAATTAGTGCCAGCTTTCTTTTAGGGCGCGGCCAAAATATCGGCAAACCAGCCATAAATAGTGATAGTAAGCCAACCTGGTATCCTGCTGAAAATCAGAATTTATTTCAATTTAACTGGAAGGAAAAATCATTTGGACCCAAAGCCCTGCTTAACTTCCATTTATATATTAATCCCAATTATATGGAGACCAGAACAGATAAAATTGACAATTCGGTCAAAACCCAGGAAAGTTATGCCAGGACAGAGAGCACTGATTTTGGCCTTCAACTGTCCTGTGAATTCAGGTTGTTAAGTGGCCTGAGGCTAACGACCGGAGCTGATTTAATCGGTCGGGCCGACAGCCAGGCTTATAATCAGTATATAAATTTTGATGACTATGGCCAGATTAATGAAATTATTGACGAATATCCGTATACTCGTGGCCGACGTCTGGATTCCGGTCTTTTTCTGACACTGGACTTTTCAATGATAAAGAAACTGGACATAACTGGCGGCTGGCGTTATGACTGGCTTTATTCCAGGGCTGAAACTGGCGGTGAAGATTTGTCCACCCGCGATCATTCTCTGACTGGTTTTCTGGCGGCTTCCTATCAGCTTTTCCAGAACGTTTCTCTCTTTGCCAATTATTCTCGTGCTTACCGCACACCTGATATTAACGAGAAATTTTATACAGGTATTACCGGTCGCGGCTTTATCATTGCCAATCCCCAGCTTAAGAATGAATCAAGTCAAAATTTCGATGCCGGCGTCAAAATTAGCGGAAGTCGGATGTTTCTTGGAATCTACGGTTTTGTCTATAACATAGACAACCTGATTGAGAGATATCTAATTGGCAGCCAGCTCTATACCTATGGTAATGTAGAACAGGGCAAAATAAAGGGCGTAGAGTTGGAAGCTGAATATTTTCCCTGGTCTCGCTTATCTTTCTTCGGCAATTATTTTTTTTATGATGGGCAGAGCAAGGTTACCGGTGGTCCGCTTAATGACATCCCATCTCCTAGATTGTTCATAGGAGGCAGAGCCTGGTTGAGTCGTCTTACTCTGGAGATAAGCCTGCTATATCAAGCTAAAAAGGATGAACCTGGCCCGGCTGAGATAGCTATTCCTGATTATAGTTTGGTTAATTTGAGGGCCAGTTACCGGCTTAACCGTGCGCTCAAAGTTAATCTCCGGGTTAATAATCTATTCAATAAATGGTATCTGGCCAGGCCAGATCCTGATTCCAGAGAGGAACCTGGTAGGAATTTTCTTTTAGGTCTGAGTTTTTCGTATTAGATAAAAAGGAGCCTGATAGGGAGTGACTGAACTGTTTTTTTTCATTCTGGTTGTCAAGGCGGATGAATGTTGATAAAATCATATCCAAAATCACCGGTCTGAAAGATCTTTAAAATTAGCATAAGATGAAAAAAAAATGGCTAGTCCTAAAGTAATAACCATGCCTGGTAATATTGAACCGGAAGTTTATCACTGCTACCGAACTTACACTCCTCTGGAAATTGATGGCAATCTGGAAAAACCGGTCTGGAAAAAGGCCAGAAAGTCAAAGAGGTTTGTTGATCTTGTTTCCGGTCGGCCTGCTTTTTTTGAGACCAGACTGGCCTGTCTGGCCGACGATCATTATTTTTATGTGGCTTTCTGGCTGGAAGAGCCAGATCTTCAGGCTCAGCTGGCAGAAAGGGATTCCTTTCTCTGGCTGGAAAATGATGTGGAAGTCTTTATGGCTGGGCCCGACTGTTACTATGAGCTTCAAATTAATGCTCTGGGTACCATTTATGAAGTTTTTTACGTCTGGCAGGAAGCCCTTCAGCCAGGCGGATTTTTTGATCTTCCTGAATTCGATTTGAGGCGAGGCAAGGTAGACGTGCTGGGAGGCTTTCAGGACAGCAGCCGCTATGGCCGGCATCCCCGGGGGCGCCGCTGGGCATTTATGGACTGGGATTTTCCAGGTTTGAAATGGGCAGTTAAGCTGGATGGTAGTCTGAATGATTCATCTGATATCGACCGGGGCTGGACAGTTGAACTGGCTTTCCCCTGGTCAGGTTTTGAGGTCCTGGCTCAGGGCCGCCCGCTACCACCTTCTCCTGGCGATATCTGGCTGATGAATTTTTTCCGCTTTGAAGCTCTCGAGGCTAATGGACGGAAAATCGAACCATCAATTGGCTGGTCACTCAGCCCCCATGGTGTTTATGATTCCCATTGGCCCGAGCTTTTTGCCCGCATTGTTTTTCTGAAAGAATTAATTTGAAGTTTGAGGTTAAATAAATGGATCAGAGTCAAAACTTAAAAGTTGCTTTTATCACGCCCGAGATGGCCCCTCTGGCTAAAACAGGCGGTCTGGCCGATGTGACTGGAGCTTTACCTAAATATCTCAGCCGGTTAAGTCAACTGGAAGTCACTGTCTGGCTGCCGCTTTACCGTGAAGTAAAGAAAAAAAACCTCAACCTGAAGCAGCTGGCCGGAAACGTCAAGCTGGAGTTGTTGCCAGCCGGAGTCCAGAATAGCTTCTCAATTTTTGAATATCAGGTAGAAAACTTTAAAGTTTATCTCATTGAGAACGATTTTTATTTCGATCGTGATTACCTCTATGGTACTCCTGGTGGTGACTACCCTGACAATGGTCATCGTTTTGCTTTTTTCTGTCTGGCTGTTCTGACTGGTTGGAAGTTGATTAACTGGAAACCGGATATAATCCATGCCCATGACTGGCAGGCAGCGCTAACTTTGGCTTATTTGAAGCATGTCCTGCCAAATGATAGCTTTTATCAGAAAACCAGATCACTTTTTACCATCCACAATCTGGCTTACCAGGGGCTTTTTCCTCCTGAAATCCTTCGCCAGGTTGCCCTGCCCTTCTATCTTTTCAACCCGGAAGATATGGAGTTTTATGGCCAGGTTAATTATTTAAAAGCAGGCCTTCTTTATTCTGACGCTATTAGCACTGTCAGTCCGACTTATAGCCAGGAAATTCAGACACCGGAGTTTGGCTTCGGACTGGATGGGGTGTTAAGAAAAAGGAGCGATCGCCTTTTTGGCCTCTTAAATGGTATTGATTATCAAGAATGGAATCCTGAAACCGATCCGGCTCTGCCCGCTCATTACTCACGTCAGGCGCCCGCTGGCAAATTCCTTTGCCGCCAGGAACTTCTTCGCTATTTTGGTTTTGACCCCCAGAGTAAAAAACCGATCGTTGGCCTGGTTTCCAGGCTGGCCGGGCAGAAAGGCTTTGACCTTCTGGTCAAAAGCCTGGAAGAAATATTAAAAAGAGACCTTTATCTCATCATCCTCGGGACAGGAGAAAAACAAATTCAGGACATGTTGCTTGAAGCTGCGAAAAAATATCCGGATAAATTTGGCTTGAAGATAGCTTTTGACGACCGGCTGGCCAGGCTGATATATGCTGGCAGCGACTTTTTTCTGATTCCTTCCCGGTATGAACCATGTGGATTGACTCAGATGTACAGCTTAAGGTATGGCACTATTCCAATTGCTCGCAGCACAGGCGGGCTTAAAGACAGTATTCAGGAATTTGATCCGGAGCGACTGGAAGGCAATGGCTTCCTCTTCCAGGAATATGAAACAAAGTCTTTGCTGGCTGCTCTTGATCGGGCTCTCAGCTTATACCAACGACAGCCTTTCTGGTCAAAACTCAAAGACAATGCTTTTCGCAGTGATTTTTCCTGGGAAAAAGCTGCTTCTAATTATCATGAGCTATATCTAAAAATACTTGAATTTTAGGTCCTGGGTTGTTCACTTTTTCTCAGGTATTCAGCTGCTGATTCCGGTGGCATGGGATTGATATAAAAGCCAGTACCAAGCTCGAATCCAGCCACCTTGGTCAGAATAGGTAAAATCTCCAGATGCCAGTGATAATAAAAATCAATACCTGGCCAGGCTTTTTCGGCAACCTGAGGATTCGGAGCCTGGTGGAAAACGAGATTAAAGGGCGGATCAGACAGCTCAGTTTTTAAGCGGCTAAGAGCCTCTTTCAAAACTTCGGCCAGGGCCACAATTTCCTCGTCGCTGATCTGGCGGAAAAAAGCCGAATGTCTGTTTGGAATGATGGCCATTTCAAACGGAAATCTGGAGGCAAAGGGGGTCAGGGCAACAAAGGAATCATTTTTAAAAACCAGCCTTTCGCCGGCTTGCAGTTCCTCCCGTAGCATTCGGCAGATAGCGCATTCGCGGAAAGAATTGCGGAATAATCTTTCTGCCCCATAGATTTCTTCTTTGACCCTCTTGGGAACAATAGGAGTAGCTATAATCTGTGAGTGAGGATGGGAGAGCGAAGCTCCGGCTTCCCTCCCCTTATTTTTAAAAATCTGGACATATTGATAGTGAAATTGTTGCTCAATTGCCACCGTCCGCTGACGATAAATTCTTATAATATCAGCCAGGTGATCAAGAGGTAAATCAGCCATTTCCAGACCATGATCTGGATTTTCAATCACTACCTCATGGACTCCAACTCCTTCCATCCATTGATAGCTTCCCCTAGTTTTCCGAGGGGGAAGCGGACCTGGTTTCAGAGCAGGAAACTTATTAGGGACGACCCTGGCTTCCCAGCCCGGTTGGTCAGGTTCAGAGTCATCATTTCTAATTGAATAAACTTCCGGCGGCGTCTTGGCTTCATTGCCTGGACAGAACGGGCAGAAGGCTAGATTTTCCTTTCTAATTTCAACCGGGGCCGGCGAATGAAAATCATCCGGGCGCCGGCTTCTTTCGGTCGAGATAATAACCCATCTTCCCGTCAACATATCTTTTCTTAATTCTGGCATAGATTCGTCCCTTCTTTTAAAATAATTTCAAATAGCCGAAAATCAGTTGCCAATTAGCTCTTTGATTTTAGCTTTTAATTCATCCAGAGATGAGGATTTGATTATGTAGGCATCAGCTGCCCAGGTCATGAAATCATCCTTATAGCTTTGATAGGCTGTATTGATGATAATTGGAATATCTTTACGCAGCCCCATGACATTGGCAATGAGTTCAATACCGTCTTTCCCTGGCATTCTAATATCCGTAACGATCAGATCGAATGGTTCATTTTTGACCAGCTCCAGCGCTGAATCGGCATCGTGGGCAACCACTACTGAGTAGCCATCATTCTTCAGCTCTTCTTCATAAAGCAAGCTTAAAGCCAGATCGTCTTCAATTAGTAATATTTTTTTCATGATGGTCCCCTTTCCTGGATTTTGAAATAGAGTTTAAACATGGTTCCACGGCCTGGCTTACTTTGAACTTCCAGTTTTCCATTACAGGTATCTATAATGCGCTTGACAAACAATAAACCAAGCCCGGTACCATTTTCTTTCGTCGTATAAAAAGGACTAAATAGTTTATCGCGACTTTTCTCATCTAGACCCGGTCCTGAATCTTTGATAATAATCAAAACATACTTGTCATTATAAGGTCTGGCTCGCAAATAAACTTTGCCTCCTTCCGGTGTCACATCCAGAGCATTATCCAGAAGATTGACCACTGCCTCTTCAAAATAGATCGGGTCGCACTGAATCAGGGGTAAATTTTCATTTATTTTCAACGATATGGTTTTCCTAGCTGCCTTAAGTTTGATATCAGGCCTTTCTACCAGGTTCAAAAGAATGGGCCTGACATCAACCGGCTGTAGCTCCCTGATTGTAATCTTCAAAAAGTGGCTCAATTTATAAATGATATCTTCAAGATGCTTGACCTGCTCTTGAATAATATTCAGGTTTCGCCGGCAACGGTCTGGCTGGCAGGGACTGGATAAAATTTGTTTGGTAAAGCCACCAATGGCTACTATCGGATTCCTTAGCTGGTGAGAAACAAAGGCAGCCATCTCACCCAGGGCGGCCATCTTTTCCATTTCCACTACCTTTTTATAAAGGTTGGTGGTGTAAATATAATTGCCGGCCAGCAGAGCACATAATCGAGCTAGCTCGATATCCTTGGCTTCGATGGGGGCATGGGTGATTCCCTTATCAACCACAATTTCTCCGAGTATCTCATCCTGCGCAACTAAGGGCAAACACAGAAAGCTATCTACTTGAATAAACTTGATAAAATTGGAATCGACCACCGGCTCGTTTTGAGCTTCAGTTACCACAACAATCTCTTTGTTGGCGGCAGCTGCGGCCGGTAAGGGCAGTGTCCTGCTCTCCAGATCATAAACCAGAGATTTAAGTCTGGGTTGAATATCCTTGACCATCTTGGTTACCAGGTCGCGATTATAGGCGACTATTTCGGCATAACCAATGCCAGGCGAAGACAGCATCGTCCAGATAGCCTCAGCTTCTTCCGGAGATCGGGGACCCAACCAGGTAGTCGCTTTTAATTTCATTCCATCGTTTAAAAACAGCATAGCCCGATTAAAACCGATACCTGAACCAGCAGTCAGGGCAGTCAGGATTACCAGCAGATTATCTTCAAGTGAAAAAGGCTGGAAAAAGCTCTGGGCAATAATCGATAGAATAACTAATTCTTTGGGGGTTTCGGGATTGAAGTTGTTGGGTTGAAGGCTGTATCGCTCGATCATTCCAGCCTCCAGGCTTTGGGGATAACTCTGATCCCGCCGCCACTTATTTTAAAATAGCTTTTGTCTTTTTCCAGGTCAAAACCAACCGAAAATTTCGGTGGAATAACAATCTGCTTGTCAAGTATTGTCCGCTGGAGCTTTGCTCCTTTTTTTATGACTGTTCCTTCAAATATTATAGAATCCTCTATTTCGGCTTCATCCTCTACTATGACTCCGGAAGATAAAATTGAATTTTCAATCCTTCCCCCCATAATCAGGCAGCCTGAACCTAGAATTGAGTTGTTGATATTTCCATTGGTAATGAAAGAAGACGGATATTGCGGCCGATAAGTACGAATTGGCCAATCTGGATCGTTAAGCTGGAAAGGAGCAGCAGTCGTCAGAAAGTCCATGTTAGCCTGCCAGTAAGCATCTATGGTCCCGATATCCTGCCAGTAATCTTCATAGGTATAGGCATAAGTTTTGTGACGCTTGATAAGCTCCGGTATCACATCGTGCCCGAAGTCATGAGTAGATCTGGGATTTTTGGCATCATTGATCAGGGCTTTGACCAGAACAGCAGTTTCGAACATATAGACTCCCATGGAAATCAAGGAAAGTCCAGGTGACCAGGGCAAAGCCGCTGGCTTTTTAGGTTTTTCGCTAAAGCCGGTAATCAGCTGGTTATCATCAACACTGATCACTCCGAAGCGGCTGGCTTCTTCGATTGGACAGGTATGGGCCATAACTACAGCTTCTGCCTTTTTTTCCAGGAAAAAATTCAAAAGCAAGCGGTAGTCAGCCCGATATACATGATCCCCGGAAAGAACCAGAATAATATCAGGATTTTCCTGCTGAATCGAGTAGATGTTTTGGAAAACAGCATCTGCTGTGCCTTCATACCAGTGCTCACTGAACCGGCCCTGGGCCGGTAACGAGATTATGTATTCATTGCTTTCAGGATGAAAAATACTCCAGCCCTGACGAATGTGTTTTTCAAGCGACAGTGATTTATATTGAGTTAACAGTGCAATTTTTCTCAGGCCAGAATTCAGGGCATTGGACAGGCTAAAATCAATAATACGATAGCTGCTGATAAATGGGACAGATGGTTTAGCCCTGTCTTTGGTTAAAGGATAAAGCCTTTCACCTTTTCCCCCGCACAGGATCATAACCAGAATTTTTTTATATGATTTTTCCATCTGGCAGCATAACCTCCCTGAATAAGGAATCTTCTGACTCAACTTTTTCCAGCCAGAAATACTCTTCGGGAGTCAGAGGCTGGCCCTTCTCCATTAAACTGAGGAGCCTCATAGCTCGTTCAAAATGAAGGCTGGCTCTGGCTTCAGCATAATCCCTGGCAGTCATGGTTGAGATCAAAAAAGGCCAATCTGAACTTTCCAGCAGGAATTTTTCCTGGCATAAAAGTTTCAAGAGTCTGATACCTAAGGAATCTGGCTGGTTTTGACTGTTAAAAATTGCCCAGAATCTTTTTTCCAGCTCATATATTTTTGACCAGATCCAGGCAGTTTTATCATTTAACCAGATCCAGTGGAATCCACCTTCTCCCCATGAACCTTCTGGCAGCGAAACATAAATAGCAGGAGGGACTTCTTCCAGACAGCTGGAGGCGGTGTCCAGCTTGACTTTCGATTCAGGCCGGGAGAGTTCTTTTATCACCTGATACAGCCATTCCGGCCCCTCAAACCACCAGTGTCCAAACAGTTCGGTGTCATAGAGAGAGGTAATTATGCCTTCTTCTTGATCTTTTAAAACTTCGTTGACCAGCCAGACGAAGTGATGGGCATGTTCTTTAATTCTGGCGCTGGCCTGCTCCAGCTCGTATGGAAGCTTATCAGCCAGGTCCGATGAAGATGAGGTGATCCGCCAGTAACGCAATCCGCCAGGAAAATGTTTTTTATGAAATTCAAGATAATAGCCGTCTCCCGGGTAGCCAGAATGACGGCTCCAGACCTGCTGCCCCGTAATATCATCTCTGGCCATAAAGGTTAGACCAGCGGGATAGGTCAGGTAAGGTAAATAAGGGCTCTGGGGCCGTAGTGGCTCACTTGATTGATATTTTTCCTTAAATCTTGCCCATAAATCCTGTAGAGCCGGGAATCTCTCCAGATAAACTCCTCTGGCTTCCCCGCCCCGCAGCAGGTGATTATCAACAAAGAAATAGTCTAGATTTTCCTCTCCCAATATCTGGTCAACGCCAGGACGCTCGTAAGGCACGCCTCCACCCAGTGGCGGCTGCCAGATATAACCAGGGCGATAAGCACATTCAGGCAGCCAGAAACCGACTGGTTTTCTACCAAAATATCTTTCATAGACAAATCTTCCCTGCTGTACCTGATGCCTGACGCTTTCATCCCTGGCTAAGAGGGGCAGATAACCATGGGTAGCGGCGGAAGTTATGATTTCAATTGAGCCGGTATTCATAAAATGAGCGA
The DNA here is from genome assembly GCA_035416665.1 of Candidatus Saccharicenans sp. Lineage (GTDB taxonomy): Bacteria > Acidobacteriota > Aminicenantia > Aminicenantales > Saccharicenantaceae > Saccharicenans. The sequence goes on from DAOLNQ010000006.1 coordinate 11,367, forward strand.
AAGCTCCAATCAGATCAGAATGAAATTCATCAAGAAATAGGTGGTAAATCTTTTCGTACCATCTTCTCCAGAATAAGGCCAGCTCCATTAACTGCCTTTCACCCGTGTGCTGAAAATACAGATAATCGCCGGCTGCGGACTCCAGCTTCATGGTCAGGTAGTCCAGAAAATTCTGCCGGAAACTCTGTTTATGGAGTTGCTCCACCAGAACAGGTGTTAGACTGATGGTCAAACCAGACTTCAGTCCCTCTTTTTCCAGCCTGAGAAGCACGTCAAGGATAGGTAGATAGGTCTCAGCAGTAGCCTCAAATAACCAGTCTGTACCATGAGGCCAGGTGCCGTGATTGATGACATAGGGAATGTGGCTATGAAGAACCAGACATAATAGTTTGTTATTTTTATCTATTTTTCCTGCCATACCTGCTCTGATCGATTTTTATTTATTATATCATATTGATTTTAATTTAAAATTTTTCCATCAAACTTTTAAGCCTGACCAGCCGGTTAAATCAGTCATCAAGTCGGCCGTGATTAAGAGTTAAATATAACACACTGGTTTTTTCGCCGCCAGCCAGCTTTAACTTCCACAGGAAGTGAAAGGAAATCCCCTGAGTGATAATCTCAAAGTCCTTTTCTGATTGAGAGACTGTTTTGATCGGAAAAGACCAGATGTCGGCGGGACTGGCTGCCTCCAGGAACAGCTGCTTTCCGGGTAACTCTATTCTGTTGTCCTTGATCCGATATTCAGGTTCAAAGAGAGCCAGATTCCATTCCGATATAAAAGAAAAGTTGAGAACGGCCTCGCTTCTATTCTCGATTTCCCAGGCAAAAAGAACAGAATTTTGACCAGGCCTGATGATTTTTTTTAAGTTGACTCTGGCCGTAATATTCCTTAGGTGGACCTCTTCTTCTCTTTCCAGAACCAAGCTATCTTCTTCCAGATTGGCCTGATATTTTCGACCGATAAAATTTCCTATTTCCTGGAAATAGCTTTGTTCATAGCTTTCCCTGGTGATATCCGGAGCGACAATTCTATCCAGACAGGAATGACGCTGATATTGATCAAAGGACAGCCATTTCTGAGCTTCAGATGGAAGAACCCGATCAACTTCATGAATTGACTTAGCCTCGCCGGCCTGCCCCCCACTGGTCGAATAAAGATGGTAAAATTCCTGCCGCCTGGTCAGAACGTCAGTCAGATTAATAGCATTAAAGCGATCGTCAATTTCAACGATTGAACCACCAGTCGAAGGCTTTACCCAGATAAAAAAAGCTGGAGTTTTCAATTCATATTCATCACTGCCGTCCAGATCAAGATCTGTTTTTTCCCAGCCGCTGCGGAAAGGCAATTTAAGCTCAGCTGAAATAAGCTTACTGGAAACAGCCCGCCGGAGGTGGGGTAAATACAGACCGCCAAAAACGCCATGCCAGTAGGCGTCGTTGCATTCAGCTTGATAAAGGTCTTTTCTGGCTTCTGGCGAATCATATTTATAAACTTCAGTTGAAACCTGAATGGCTCGACAGCGAAGGTGGTGACTTTCAGGATATTTCAGATCAAAATCCCGAAACTGGCCGCCTCGCAGGAAGATCCTGCTTTCCGCCGGCAAACTGGCTTTCAGCCTGATGAATTCAGCCTGTCTGGCTGGGGGCAGAACCCATTCCATCATTTCTTCATAAGAGGCGGGCGGCAAATAGACACGCCCCAGTGGTTCATGCTCGGCCATAAAAGATGAAAAAGACATCATTTCTATCTTATTCGTGTCCAGATACTGCAGGAAACTTTTCAGCCAGCCGCGTTCATAAACCCACTGGTTGGTGCCCGGCCACATTCCAAACTTTTCTCCGTCGTCACCGATGATAGCTACCTGGCCTCCCAGCTGCTCAATGGTCTGAAAATAATTATCAATCTCAGCCAGGCTTCGAAACGGAATCAAATATCGGAGCTTTTTATCAATGGGGAAAATACTAAGAGGAAGCCCCTGATCTTCAGTTAGATAGTAACCATACAGGTTTTCCTGGCCGGCATAGTGAAAATGCTCTTCATCGAGTAATGTATAGCTGAATCCAGCCTGATGCAGGAAACTGGCCAAGCGCGGTTCCCAGACCCTTTCTGCCAGCCATAATCCGGTCGGCCTGACCCCTAGATGCTCGAAAAGAAAATCATTCATCAGTTCAATCTGGGCTCGGCCATCTTTCTCAGTGATCTGGGTTAACACCGGCTCATAAAATCCCCCTCCTAATAATTCGACTTGACCGGATTTAATCATCTGCCTGATTAATTCCAGACCCTCCGGATGTTTTTTCAGCATGAATTCCCAGAGAAAACCGGTCAGATGAAGGGCAAATTTGAAACCGGGATATTCACTGACCAGATTAAGGAATGGCCAGTAAGCCTGTGTATAGGCCTGCTCGACAACCTGAGGGAAATTACCCAGAGGCTGATGATTATGAACAGCAAAAAGAAATTTAATTTTATACATTTTTTTCACCTATCTGGCTGGCCTCCTGCAAATAGGACAGAAATAAAGTCTCAAATTCTTTTTCTTCAGTTTCTCCTGCCCACCAGAACCAATCGGAACCTTCGGCCACAGCCATTGGCCTCGAAAATCCATATTTACTCCTGTATTCAGCCAGTTTTTTCCAGGCTTCGACCTTAGCCGGATGCCCGACCCATTTAAAAAAGCCGCTCATCCAGCTGCCAGCAGGTAAATTCAGGCTCTTCCTGGCCCGATGCTCGTCCAGATAGTCAGAAGGCCGACAGGGCTGAAGATGCGGGCTGGCGTTTATCCTGGAGAAGAGCAGCCTCAGAAAATCAACACCGTTATTGGGATAGCCTCCCCAGGGATTTTCGCCGTCAAGAATAATAGAACAGATGGCTTTTTCACCGCTGGTTCTGGCTCTATCTTCCAGCCTTCTCAGGAAATCAGCTACGGCCACTTCCGCCGGCCAGCGCTGATACTCAAAACCAATTAAGTCTGATAATTCTCTATCCCTGAAAAAGACATTGGTTCCGCCACACCTGTAAGGTTGATAGAGATGCTGGCGGTCAGGTCCAGCTCGGAGGCTTTTCCACAGTAGATGCTCGTCAGTAAAAGTCAGGTGAAAACCGGCTGAGGCAATTTCTTCGCAGGCCGCCTGACTTAAGGCTCCTTCTGAGGGCCAGAGTCCAGCGGGAAGGAAATTGAAAATCTGTTGAAAGTATTCTCTCGAGGTCTGCAGCTGCCAGCTGGCGTCTTCCCTGTGCTTAAAATCAGGCAAATCAGGTGCCTCGAAACGAGCCTGACTGAGATCAATCAGGAGAGGCAAAAGAGCATGGTAATAGGGAGAGACGGTCAGTTCAACGATTTTTTTCTGGCTGAGGCGCTGAAAATAATTGAAAAGGTCAGAAAAGATTTCCTGTCTCAAATTAAGCAGTTCATTTTTTTCTCTTTTTTCAGGCGAAATCAAGGGAGAGAAGAAACTCTGCAGGACTTTTTCTTGAAGATGGTCAGGGGATGGCTCAGCAGCCACTGTCGGAAAAAACCTTTTTAACCTTGATATTTCTTCCGCGGACAGCTTTGCTGCCGGTTTGATCAGCGCTTCCAACACCGGGTCCCGGGCTGATTGGCTTTGATAGTCCTTAATTTGCTCCAGCAAACAAGGGACGAAATTCACCGCACAGGGAAATTCACTCTCCTCAATTAATCTGGCCATCTGCCAGTAATTTCTGGTTGTATGAAAATTTACCCAGGGCAAAAGATATTCACCTGTCAGGGGGTGACGATAAATAGGCTGATGAAAATGCCAGAGAAAATTGACAAACATGTTTAAATTCCTTCCTGAGAAAAATAATAGCTGACGATAGCCAGCACAATAGCTTGAAGTTCTATTTCCCGGGGATGGACAGATGATAGCTGGTCCAGAGCTGAATGATGGAAATCAAAATATCGTTGTGTTTCAGGAACAACACCGCCAGCTATTGTTCCCTGCTGAATTAGCGGACCAATGTCCACCCCGCCACCCCCAGGCCTTATCCAGTTAATCCCGTACTGGCTCAAAATTCCTTCCAGTTTTTCTGCTTTTTCTATGATTTTAGCTCCTCCTCCAAGAACTAGTCCGACTGGGGGGCCTCCTCCATTATCCTGTTCAATAGCTAGCAGGTGCTTTTCAGACCCTCTGCTGGCTGAAGCGGCATAAAACCGACCGCCAGTCCCACCAAACTCTTCATCCATAAAAAGGACGGCTCTAATTGTTCTTTTAGGCCGCCAGCCTGCTTCTTTTATAAGACGCAGGGCCTCTAGAGCTACTGCACAACCGGCTGCATCGTCATTGGCACCCGGGCTCAAATCCCAGCTATCGAGATGCGCACCCAGAAGAATAATTTCCTCCGGTTTCTCCTCTCCGGTCAGCTGTCCCAGAACATTGGCTGACATAACCGGTGGACACTGCTCAGAATTCATTTTCAGGTTAACTCTAAGGTGCGGATCTTCTTTTAGCCACTGACTGAGCTGCTCAGCCTGGCTGGTGGCGATAGCGGCGGCAGGAATCCTGGGAATTTGTTCATCATAAATCATCAAGCCAGTGTGAGGAAAATCGTCCAGGCGAAAAGTCAACGACCTGACCAGAACCGCTACCGCTCCATACCGGGCGGCCGCTGAGGCGCCGTTTGTGCGGTATGGAACAGCCCGACCATAAGCAGCAAACGGGTTTGCTTCCGTCCTGTCCATAGGTATGTTGAAAAAAACAATTTTCCCCTTGACAGCCTGTTGGAATTGCTCCAGCTCGTCAAACGAATGAATTTCTAAGACCTCGGCCTCAAGGCCCCTGGAGGGAGTACCAATACTGTTACCCAGGGCACAGATATTCAGGCTGTGAGGTCCTTTCTTCTGGCTTTTAACCAGTGCTTTTTCAGTTTGACCACGCTGCCAGCGATTGACCTCGACAGGTTCCTGTCTGACCTGGTCAAAACCCAGTTGAGTCATCAAATCGGTGGCCTGAGCTACGGCTCTGGCTGCGGCCGGGCTGCCGGTAAGTCTTCCCCCGGGTAAAGCGAGCGTTTTCAAAAATTCATAAGCCTTTTCTTCTTTCAAAGCTGCTTCTGCCATCTTTTTGACCTGACGGGCAAATTCCTGTCGGTCGAAACTGCTGTCATCGGCGGCCAGAGAAAAAACTACTGGCCAGATCAGCCAGAAGGTTATCCAGTATTTAAGAAGATACTTTTTCAATATTTTTACCAAACTGGTTAACTGCAAAATAATTTTAGCCTTTGACTCAACAGACCTTTTTCTGGTCTTTATTTTTAAAAAAGAGCCATAATTTTTTATCTTCTTGATTCTTGCCCTGAAATCTAATCAGGCTATATATTCCTTTTAGTTTTTCTCCAGAAATAAGAATCTCCAGCTTATCATCCGTCCTGACCACTGGCTGATAATAACCTTTGTCCCAGATTTCTACTCGTCCCGCTCCATATTGACCGGCGGGAATGATACCCTCAAATTTTTCATAGCCCAGTGGATGATCTTCGACTTCAATAGCCAGTCTTTTCTCACCGGCCCGGAGGGGCGGTGGCTTGGGCAAAGCCCAGCTTTTAAGGATGCCATCAAGCTCCAGTCTCAAATCATAATGAAGGTGCGACGCCTCATGTTTCTGGATTACATAAATAAGTTGCTGATTGTTGTCTGTTTTGGCTCTACCTGAAACCATGAGTTAGCTAAGAAGAATCAGAAATATACACTTAACGATGGAGAAAGCAACGTTCACAATCTATTTCGCCCGGCTTTCTGGTAACCATCATCACCAGACCGAGTTCGTCCGCCCGGCTGATGACTTCCTGGTCCCTGATGGAACCAAGTGGATAAATAATGCCAGTAATACCGCTTCTGGCAGCCAGCTCTACTACGTCAGGAAAAGGCATATAGGCATCAGAAGCCATAACACAACCCTCTGAACCATAACCACGGGTTGAGAGCCGGATAGCATCTTCGGCCGCATCAATTCTACTTCTCTGGCCAGAACCTATCCCATGAATTTTATCTTCTGTCCCGATGACAATGGCATTTGACCGGGTAAAACAGGCTACTGTCCAGCACAGCAAAGCGGCTTTAAGCTGGGTGTCCGTAGGTTTTTTAATCGAGACAACATCAATGAATTCTGGAGAAACAATTCTGGAATCAAACCTTTTCTGGATCAGTAATCCACCAGCCACTCTTTTAAATTCGAGGCCATTATCAACCGCTGCTTCACTAAGGGGGGCCCCCATACGGACTACTCTCAGAACCTTCCTGCTGCTCAGAATATCCAGGGCTTCTGGAGTATAAGAAGGCGCATAGACGACCTCAATATTTCTGGCACTCTCCACCAGCAAACCGGCCAGTTCGGGGCCCACCACTGTGTTGAAAACATCAACACTGCCGAAATTAGATAAAGCATCAGCCTGCCAGGCTTTCTCGAAGGCTTCCAGGCTGTTCTCGCCCAGAGCAACGGCACTGGGCATCTCATGTTTGATGATAACCGCAATTGATTTACCAGGGAAGATAATGTTCAGTTTCCGGGCCAATCTCTGGCCAAGATCCATATCAGCCACGTTTATATAACTGAGTCCCTTGGTGCCTTCCTGAATGATCTCCATGGTGGCCATATTAGGCCCATTTGCTCCCTCTTCCTGGTAAAAGGCAGCCGGGTATCCAGGGTTTTCTCCATAGCGCATCGATAATTTTTTAACAAACCGGTTGTCTCCAAAGACTAAGGTTTGGGGAAAATCTTCACTTACTTTTGTCTGATACTGGCTCCGTGTCGTTCTTTCTTTCTTTTGTTCCATCCTTAAGTTTCCTTCCTGTTGATAATTTTTATTTGCTGAATTTCCAGGGTACTGCCCGAAGCAATGGCCACGGCCACTGCTACTCTCAGGTCTTTTTTGCCGTCGGCCGGTTGAAGTGAATCATAAAGGCCATTGGCCAGCTCATCTGCCCGTCTTTCAGCCACTTCCAGGTAAGCAGGTTCGCCAAAAAATGGGGGCACGGGATCAGCGTTTATACCCATATAGGTCATAATCAACCAGCCTTTACCGGGGACAAGCGGCAGCTCAAAATATTCTCTTATCACCTGCCCGAATTCAGCTCTCCTGATCAGGCTCAGGCCAAGACTAAACCCGCCAGTAAAGACCAGGCTAATCCTCGGCGTGTAGATGGGTTCATCAGGTTCATATTTCCAGTCCTTAAGAGCATGAGCCAGCGCCAGAACTGGCTCTCTGGTTGCTTCTGCAGCTTTAAGAATATCCAGCGTCTGTTTACCATTGGAAACAGCCAGGCCATGTGGGCTGAACAGCATACTCGGGTAGATCAGCAAGTCAGGATTGCCGCGAACAATTAACTCGGGATCAGTTGGCTCGACCCAGATACCATTTTCTCTTTTTATCATTCTCCTGGCCTGACTGGCTGCCGAACGCCCGGTAATGCCATAAGCCAGGAAAATATCTTCTGAATCTTTGATCTGTCCCCCGATGATAAATCTGCCCGGATATTCCAGGCCACAGAAATATTTCTGAATATTTTCCATGTTCCACCTGCGGTGTTAACTATAGCAGAAAGTTTAATTTAATCAAAGAAAAAATTGCCGACCTGGCTTGTTTTTATACTCAGGACTGCTAAAATAACGCTTGCCTCTGGCAAGGATAGATGACGATGGGATCATGGCGTAAATTGATTTACTTTCTTCCAGCTGCCATTTACTGCACTTTAATTTTTTTCGTTTCTTCTAGATCCCTGAAGATAAAACTCGGCTTTATTTACTGGGATAAGGGAGCCCACTGGATGGAGTTTACACTACTTGGTCTCCTCCTGGCCTTTGGTTTTTACCATTATCTTTCAGGGCGGGTTTTCTTGACTTTTTATTTAACCTTTATGACTGGCTTTTTTATTGGCCTCACTGATGAAATTCATCAATTATTTGTTCGCGGTCGTCAGTGTGATTGGACAGACTTGATAGCTGATACGGTCGGCGTCCTGACTGGCTGGTTGCTCTTTAAGTTAATCTCTCAGCGGAGACAAAAAGCTGTAAAAACGGTCAGCACGTCCTGATTACCTTTCCCCTCCTCCACCCATTTCAGGCAGTTTCCTTTTCAAAAATTTAAAGGTTTCCTCCGGAGAAGAAAATACAGTAAAAATCTGGGCATCTTCGGGTGAAATTGCCTTCATTTCGACCAGCGCCTGGAAATTTATTATTTTATCCCAGTATTCCTTCCCATAGAGAATTAGGAGGACCTCTTTCTTGGAAACCTTACCTGTCTGCAGAAGCGTCACAATTTCAAAAAATTCATCCAGAGTACCAAAGCCGCCAGGAAAAGCAATAACAGCTTTGGCTTTGTACATCAACCAGAATTTACGCATAAAGAAATAATGAAAGGTAAAATTCAACTCGGGTGTTATATAGGGATTCGGTAATTGCGGCTGGGGTAACGAAATATTCATGCCGATGCTCTTGGCGCCAGCTCTGGTCGCCCCTCGATTAGCTGCCTCCATTATTCCCGGGCCTCCACCTGTGCAAACAACGTACTTTCTGCCTTTTGGCTTCAAATTCATGGCCCATTTTGAAATCTGGTAAGCCAGTTCTTCAGCCTGCCAGTAATATTTATGTAGCGGGCTATCCGCATCCGAGCCACCTGGATTGGCTTTAGCTGAGCCAAGAAACAAAATGGTGCTTTCTACTTTATATTTTTGCAGCCTGGCCATCGGCCAGACATATTCGCTGAGAATGCGCAATGTTCTGCCTTCTAACGACTCCAGAAATTCAAGATCTCGATAGGGTGATTCCGGTAATTCTAGCTTTCGTATCTCATTTTTTTTCATTTTTTTCTCCTGTTTCCCACTTATCAGAGAATTATTTATTATTTCCAGGTGAAAAACAAGCTTGAACTAAAATAAGGCCGACTTTATAATTCTCGCAGAAAAAGAAAAAAATGAAGAAAGCCCACTTCTGTTTCCTGTTTTTAGGGCTGTCTTTGTGTGTTTATTCCTGCCGATCAGAAAAGCCAGTGACCACTCCTCCGGCCGGGTATGTAGAGGTAGGCGAAGCATCCTGGTATGGCCCTGGCTTTCATGGGAGGATGACCTCCAGCCGAGAGATTTTTGATATGGAAGACTTAACAGCTGCTCACCCTTCGTTGCCCTTTGGCACCATGGTGGAAGTGACTAATCTGGAAAATTCAAAAACAGTAACGGTTAGAATTAATGATCGGGGTCCATTTGTTAAAAACAGGATCATAGATTTATCTTATGCCGCAGCCAGAATGCTGGGTCTGATTGGTCCAGGGACAGCCAGAGTCAGATTAGAAGTAATTGGATTTAAAAATCCAGAGCTGACCGCAGAAAAAGATAAGATAATTCTCCAGCTTGGTTCTTTTCTTGATCCAGATCGGGCTAAAGCTCTTTACCAGAACTTGAAAGAAAAATATCCCCAGGTGTTCATCTCTACTTATCAGGCAGTTTCCGGCCAGATATTTTACCGGGTCAGGTTAAGGGCTGGCAGTGAGGAAGAGGCTCAACAACTGGCCAGCGAGCTATCTTCTGCCGGCTATCCGGTTTTGCGCTGGAGACAGTGAGTTTATAATTTCAACGGATTTTTCTGATTGTTCAGTCAGACAGGATTATGTCCACCTGGTATTCACCCGCCGGCACCTGAGTCTTGATCCGATTACCTCTGAATTGGCCAGCTTCTTTCCCATTGATAATCAATTGACCTCGCCTCTCTCGCCCCAGCGAAATGTCTATTTTTCTTTTTTTCAGACTCTTGATTTCGAAGGAAATCTCACGGTCAGAATAAAGGAAATGGCGAAAAACAGCCGGGCCATCAGTTTTGAGCAGCTCTTTTTTTTCTTCAATTAATTTTATCCTATCAGGAGAAATTTCTACCTCATAATTTCTACCGAGGATCTCCAACCTGCGCAGATAGCCTTTTCCCCGGGGCTGTAGCTGTCCAAATCGAAAGCCGTCCCAGGGACTGACCTCGAGATATTCTTCGACTGCCATTAAAGCAAAAAGCGGTCCCCAGCTCTGATAGCGCTGGCCACCCGGTTCACCTGTCCTGGAATCAAAGTTTTCCGGGCAGAGAGCGTAATTTTTCCAGATTCTAAGGAAGAGATCAGAACTTTTTTCGGCCAGATCAGCGGCTATTTGATCATAGCCATAGGCCTTTAATCCCTGATAAACCAGATAATTGGTGGGAGGCCAGACTGTGCCTCGCCAGTACTGCTGGTCCGGATAGGCTGGATCATCTCTGGCAATAGTTGGAATAACATAATCTCCCCAGAATTCCGTCGGATTAAGAAGATGCTTGATCATTTTGAGGGCCTGAGCTTCTTCGGGGATTCTGGCAATTAAAGGAAAAAAATTAGAAGCTGCGCGACGACTGGAAAAGCGTCCATCCCAGTGACGATCAAAATAGAAGCCTTCCTTCTCATTCCATAGAAGATTATTCATCAATTTTTTGATTTTTTCATATTCGTTCAAAAATTCCTTTTGATCCGATTCTCTGCCCAGAAAACCGGCCAGCTGAGACAGGCAGTAAGAATCGAGAGCATAAAGACTGTTAAGATCAACGCAGTCCATCTCCAGAGTACCGGTCAATTCATTAAAAGTTGCCTCATCCCAGTTGGGCAAATCATCCTGGCCTGACTCCCACCCGGCTTTTTGTTTGCCACTGGCTTCTTTTTCCCAGGCAGGAACATCTTTTGCTGTTAATTGTAAATCGCTTCCCCATTCCAGCAGCCCATTGGCATTGCCATCACGGCGAATTTGGCCATTGGGTAAGACTGCAGTCCAGAAATGATGCCATTTGACCAGATAGGGATAGGCTTCTTTGATGAAATCCAACTGACCGGTTTTAAGAAACAATTTGAGCACGGCATAACTGCCTACTGGTGGTTGAGAACGGTCGGGAGTTCCACCATAACGCCCCCGCCAGTTAGGTATATTCCCATTCTCATATTGAGTCTCGAGAACAGATCTGACAATATCAAAAGCGATATGATTGCTCTCTGTGGCAACTTCCAGAGAATTAAAAAATGAGTCCCATTCAAAAATAGTCCAGTCATCAGGCTGACCGTCAGGCCGGGGAAAGACCCAGCCCCGACCGGCCGGTGTATAAAAGCGGTGATGTCCATTTTGATAGAGAGTCGTCCAGAAAAGATTATTGGTAATAGCTTCGCTGCTGCCCCCATATAGACCGCTTATCTGCAGGCGTTTTTTTTGATAACCTGACTTTTCTTCTGCCAGCAGGTTACTGATGGTCTTGATCTTGAAAAAACGGTTAATACGATCAAGACTAGCTTCCGGCTGCTGGCCGGCTGAAGCTACAAAAAAAAGATCAGGATTTTTTTTTACTTCAAAAACCAGATGTAACTCCGACCCATCCTCCTTGATCTCGAGCGGTGGCTGGCTGAACCAGCACAGGTAATGACTAACCTCCCGTCCGGAACTCCGGCCATGAACACAAGCAATTTCTGCCCGGTACACATAATTTCCGTTAAAATCCCAGGGAAAATAAAAGACGAGATCAACCTTCTCCACCAGGCGGGGAAAATGATATTTCCCCACTACCGTGCTTTCATCACGCCGACTCCACTCTACCGTCATTTCATTTTCAGGTAAAGCCGGCTTCAAATAAACGGGAGTTTCCTTTCCCTTTTTAAAGGGCAAATGAAGATCAAACTTCATCGAAGCATAAGAACCATCAGGTGAATGGCTCCCGACTTCCGAAACCAGATAGAAAAAGTCGTGAAACTCAGCCCGGTCTTCTCCGCGCAAGACAGCCGGGCTAAAAGCGAAGGCCGAATCAGGACTGTCAATGATAACCAGGCCTGGCCAGGATTTTGGATCCAGAGCACCTATAAAGGTCTTTTTCCAGGGATAATAAATCTCGCCTCCTACCTCTGATCCAAAGGCCAGAAGCAAAGAAATTAGCAGTCCAGCTGCTTTGATCTTCCTCTTTTTCACTGTCACTGATTAAATTTAAATGATTTTTAGCCTTAAATCAACAATAAAGGTGTTTGTTTCAGGCTAGAAAAGCCTGTTCTTGACTTCGTTCGGGTTTTAAAAATCTTTCGAAATTAATATAATAAAAAACAAAGTAATGACTGGAACTATTATTAAGAAGAATATCGCCCAGCTGGCAGGAGGTAAAATGGATTATTTACGCTACTTTAAATCCAGGCAGGGAGAAATGATCAGCCGGTTGAAAACCCTGGTTCAACTGGAATCACCCACTTCCGATAAAAAAGCGGTAGATAAATGCTCAGCAGCAGTTATTTCAGAACTCTCTTCATTGGGTATTAAAACCAAAAAATTCCCCCAGAAGGAAATTGGGGATCTTTTTCTGGTTGAATATCCATCGGCAGAGATTAAAACTGGAGAAAAGCCTCTTTTAATATTGACCCATATTGATACTGTCTGGCCGGTTGGGACCATTGAACGGATGCCTTTTTACCTGGTCGAAGATCGTCTTTATGGACCTGGTGTTCTGGATATGAAAGCCGGAGTAGTATCAGCCATGATGGCCCTGAAAACTATAAATAATCTTGGCCTCAAGCTAAAAAGAAAAATCTGGCTATTTATCAATTCGGCCGAAGAGACAGGCCACGAAGAAGCCCATCGTCAGATTGTTGCCCTGGCTAAAAGAGCCGGAGCTGCCCTTTGTCTTGAGCCAGCCCTGCCTGGAGGAGCTTTGAAAATAGCCAGAAAAGGGCGGCTGGTGATCAAAATTGAGGCCTGTGGGCGCTCAGCTCATGCCAGCACTCCGGAAAAAGGTATCAATGCCATTGAAGAGCTAATTACCCAGTGGCTCAAGATAAAAAAATTAAAGATCAAAGGCCTAACCGCTAATCTGGGTTTAATTGGCGGTGGAGAGAAAGCTAATGTGGTGCCAGAAAAAGCCTGGGCTGTAGTCGATCTGAGGTTCTGGACAGCTCGTGATTTAACTCAGATCAAATCCTTTCTAAGAGAGCTCAAGCCAGATAATCGCCAGGCCAGAATCAAAACTTCAATCGTCAGCTTCACTCCACCTATGGAGTTTACCCCTGCTTCCAGAGAGCTTTTTGCCCGAGCGGCAGGTCTGGCCTCTACCCTTGGCTTGACTTTAACCGCCGGTCGGAGCGGCGGCGGATCTGATGGCTCAATTGTCTCCACAACTGGAATCCCTGTTCTGGATGGTCTGGGGCCAGACGGAGACGGCATTCATGCTCTGGATGAGCATCTTCTGCTTCCCTCTTTTATTGAAAGGACAGCCTTGCTGACCAGACTGTTGCTCGAATTATAAACCGACATTTTTGCGGTTGACTTCAGATGCATTTTGAGCTTAACTATACTCTTAACTAAATTAAAAAATCAAAAGGAGGATTTATTATGATAAAAAAGTACTATCTTCTTTCTCCGGGACCGACGCCAATACCGGAGAAGGTCCTGTCAGTGGCGGCCGAGCCAATTATTCATCACCGGACAGCAGAATTCAGTAAAATTTTTATGGAAGTTACCGAAGGTCTAAAATATGTTTTCCAAACGAAAGAAGATGTCTATATCCTGGCCTCTTCCGGAACAGGCGCTATGGAAACAGCGGTAATTAACACCCTGTCGCCAGGTGATAAGGTCATGACGATTAATGGTGGAAAATTTGGAGAAAGATGGGGCAACATCTGCCGGGCCTTTGGACTTGACACGAAAGAAATTATTATACCCTGGGGTGAAGATTATCCGCCAGAAAAGTTGGCCGAAGATCTTAAACAAAATCCAGGAGTCAAAGCAGTTTTTACCACTCTTTCTGAGACTTCTACCGGCGCCATCTTTGATATAAAAGGATTTGGCGAAGTAGTTTCGAAAACCGACGCCATCCTGGTAGTGGACGGAATTTCCGGGCTGGGAGCAACTCCCTGTCCGATGGATGAATGGAAAATCGACGTGATGGTCACCGGTTCTCAGAAATCATTTATGATTCCTCCTGGCCTGGCTTATATAGCTTTCAGCCCCAAAGGCTGGAAAATGGTCGAAACTTCCAGGTTACCCAAATTTTATTATGATATTAAGAAATACCGCAAAAACCTGGAAAAACAGACCACTCCCTGGACACCGGCTGTTTCTCTGATTATTCAGCAGGGCAAAGCCCTGGATCTGATTAAAAGCATCGGTCTGGAAAATCTTCTCAAGCATCACGCTATTCTGGGTGAAGCAACCAGAGCCGGGGTCAAAGCCATCGGCCTTGAGCTTCTGGCCAAAAAGCCCGGCAATATTCTGACAGCCATTAAGACACCGGCCGGTGTTGATGGGAATAAGCTGGTTAAAACCATGCAGAATAAATACATGGCCTATATTTCCAATGCTCAGGATCCTCATAAGGGTGAGTTTTTCCGAATAGCTCATCTCGGTTATATGGGTGGATTTGATATCACCACTGCCCTGACCGCACTGGAAATGACTTTGCTTGATCTGGGTTATAACCAGTTCCAGCCCGGTGCTTCTGTCGCTGCGGCTGAGAAAATCTTAAGGGAGGGATGGGAATGACCACCAGAATCCTTATTGCTGACCATCTTGATCAGGAAGCCATAGAAGAGCTTCAGGCTGTTCCTGGATTTGAGGTTACGGTTAAAACCGGCCTCAACGAAGCCGATCTGGTCAAGATTATTCCTGATTATGAAGTGGTGGTGGTAAGAAGCGCCACCAAAATAACCAGACCCATCATTGAAGCGGGTCAGAATCTAAAACTAATTGTCAGAGCCGGAATCGGTCTGGATACAATTGATGTTAAAGCTGCCAAAGAAAAAGGAGTAGAAGTCGCCAATACTCCTTCTGCTACTTCTATTTCTGTGGCTGAACATGTCATCGGTTTGATGCTCGGCGCAGTCAGACACCACGGGCCGGCTAACCTGTCGATGAAGCAGCATAAATGGGAAAAGAAATTGTTTACCGGCACCGAGGTTTACGGCAAGACACTGGGGATTATCGGGTTTGGACGGATTGGGCTGGAAGTTGCACGCCGGGCTCTGGCTCTGGGCATGAATATTCTGGCCTACGACGTTATCCCGATTAAAACCGATCTGGCTGTCAAACAGGTCAGCCTGGATGAGCTGCTGAGCCAAGCGGATATCATCACCCTCCATGTTCCCAAGACACCGGAGCCTATTCTGAGTACCAGAGAATTTGAGCGGATGAAAAAAGGTGTGGTTATAGTCAATGCTGCTCGTGGTGGGGTGGTGGATGAAAACGCACTGCTGCAGGCGCTCAATTCAGGGCAGGTTAAAGCAGCTGCTCTGGATGTCTTCAGTCAGGAACCTCCCCAGGATTTCAGCCTGATTGATCATCCACGGGTAACGGCTACCCCCCATCTTGGCGCTTCAACTGAGGAGGGACAGAAAAGAGCAGGCCTGGAAGTGGTCAGAATCGTTAAAGAAAAATTTGCTGCCAGAAGTTAATTAAAATTTAAACTGCTGGCAGATAATGAGCTGGTCTTAATGATTTATCTTGACAACAATGCCACTACGCCTCTAGACCCCCGGGTGACTGAGAAGATAATTGCGTTTATTAAAGAACACTTTGGCAATCCTTCGTCACTCTACCCTCTCGGACGGGAAGTGAAGGGCCTGGTGACGGAAGCCAGAGAGCAGGTAGCTGCGGCTCTGGGAGCCAGGCGCTCGGAAATTATATTTACCAGTTCAGGCACAGAGGCTGATAATCTGGCCATACTGGGCCTGGCTGAAGCTCAGCCCGAAAAGAGAGAATTTATAACCTCTTCGATTGAGCATCCGGCTGTTCTGGAAACTGCTCGCTATCTCGAAGCCCATGGCTATACAGTTCATTATTTACCGGTTGATCAGACCGGTTTGATTGATCTGGACTTTTTAAAATCAGTCATCTCCCCTAATACTTTTCTGATCTCAGTCATGCTGGCCAATAATGAGATTGGTACAATTGAACCTGTAGAAGAAGTAGTCAAAATAGCTCATCGTTATGGGGTACCAGTCCAGACTGATGCGGTCCAGGCTTTTGGTAAGATGGAAGTTAAGGTGGACTCTCTGGGCATCGATCTTTTGAGTGTTTCGGCTCATAAAGTCTATGGCCCGAAGGGAGCCGGTGCTCTTTATATCCGTAAAGGGCTGGACTTAAAACCAGTACTGCATGGTGGACATCAGGAATTCGGTCTGAGACCGGGCACTGAGAATACGTCCGGAATAATCGGTTTTGGAGAAGCGGCGAGGATTCTAAGAGAAGAATGGCAGAAAGATAGAAACCGGTTAGAAAAGCTGGCCGACCGGCTAAAGTCTGGACTCGAAAAGAGAATTAGAGGAATTAAATTTAACGGACATCCTGAAAAAAGAATTAAAAGCACCTTAAATTTTTCTTTTCCCGGCCTGCCAGCTGAGGCCATCCTTCTGGCGCTGGCCACCCGAGAGATTTATGTTTCAACCGGATCGGCCTGCACAGAAGGCTCGGGTGAAGTGTCTCATGTCCTTCTGGCGCTGGGCTTGAGTCAGGAAGAAGCCAGCTCAGCCTTGAGATTATCACTGGGCCGTTTTAACACCGAACAAGATATTGATCAGACCCTGGCAGAATTACCTGGGGTCATTGATGACTTGCGAAGAGAATTTGGGAGCTAAAATCTGAAATCGGCCGGCTAAGGTGTTCGCTCTGCTCTTAATTTTCTGAGCTGATCCAGGTAAATTTTCCTGACAGCCAGGAAAAATTGCTGATAACCAGGCTGATAGAAGTCAGGGTAGGTCCAGTCTAGAGTTCTGACCTTATCTTTGCTCAATAGCAGCTCCAGATGCGCATAGATCCCACCAGAGAGCGGAATACGGTGGGCAAAATCTTTGGTAGTAGCCATAATAAGAGCTGAGGCCTTGAGATAACCAGGGTCAAGATTCACAGGACGAATTAAATTTAAACCAGGAAAGAACAGTTTAAAGTCCTTTTCTATCTGATTGGTTTGATGTTTTAAAGCCGGTAGCTGTTCCGGGGCGATCAAAGATTGGAAGCTCAGAAAGTATCTTTTCAGGTTCTGACCCATCTCCTGTTCATAATAATGGCTAAAATTGAACGGGAAAGCGTCGCTTTGAAGATCAATCTGGCCGAACTTTTCTAAAAGAATATCGCGTGCTTTTTCTCTGATGACTTTTTCTGAAAAGATCACTCCGCAGATCAATTTAACCGGAGTAAATGTTTTTATTTCACTCATGATTTTAAGAATCTAAGTTAAACCAGCCAGATAATTTTTTCAATGGTTCTATCTCAGGTAAAAATTTATTCAAGTTAAACAGAGAAGGAGAGGAGCCAATTGCAAGCCACCAGCATTGAATTAAAAGTCTAATCTGATATAATTTCACCACTATGAAATGGGTTTATATAGAAGACATAGGTCAATATAATGGGCAGGAAGTTGAAATCCGTGGCTGGGTTTATAACAAGCGATCCAGTGGTAAGGTGCGTTTTTTGCTGGTTCGCGACGGAACTGGAATAATACAGGGAACGATTTTCAGTCAGGATAAGGACTTCCCTCTTTTCCGTGTTTTTGATGAGCTTACTCAGGAATCTTCGCTCATTGTCAGGGGGCAGGTCAGAGCGGATAAACGGGCTCCTGGCGGTTACGAATTGGAAGTTAAAGAAATAGAAGTCATTCAAATTGCCCACGACTACCCTATCACCCCCAAAGAGCATTCTGTCGCTTTTCTGATGGAACACCGTCATCTCTGGTTGAGGTCTCAGAAACAGCATGCCGTCCTTCAGGTCAGGGCCGAGACAATCAGAGCTATACGTGATTTTTTCAATGATCGCGGTTTTCGCCTCATGGATACACCCATCCTGACCCCCAGTGCCTGTGAAGGTACCACTACCCTCTTTGAAACCTCATACTTTGATCAGAAAGCTTATCTCAGTCAGAGCGGCCAGCTTTATAATGAAGCCACAGCAGCTGCCTTTGGCAAGGTTTATTGTTTTGGCCCGACTTTCCGCGCAGAAAAGTCTAAAACCAGGCGCCATTTAATTGAATTCTGGATGGTCGAACCAGAAGTAGCTTTTGCCACTCTTCAGGATATTATTGAACTGGGGCAGGATCTCGTCATGTTTATCCTGGAAAGAGTGCTGGAAAAACGCCGCGCCGATTTCGATATTCTGGAGCGTGATACTGCCCCTCTGGAGAGAATAAAAAAGCCCTTTCCTCAGTTAACCTATGATGAAGCTGTTCGGTTGTTAAAGGAAAAAGGTTCCGAACTTGTCTATGGAGATGATTTTGGGGCGCCAGAAGAAACCATGCTCTCTGAGATTTATGACCGGCCAGTCTGCGTGACTCATTTCCCGGCTAAAATTAAAGCGTTTTATATGCAGCCTGATAAAGACCGTCCGGATCTGGCTTTGGGCGTAGATTTTCTTGCCTCGGAGGGCTTTGGAGAAATAATTGGTGGTGGGCAGAGAATACACGATCTGGATTTGCTGGAGCAGAGGATCAAAGAATTTAATCTGCCAGCTGATGCCTATAAATGGTATGTTGATCTCAGGCGTTACGGCACATTTCCCCACTCAGGTTTCGGGCTTGGTCTGGAAAGAACAGTAGCCTGGTTATGTAAATTACCCCACATCAGAGAGACCATTCCTTTCCCCAGGTTACTTTACAGGATTTATCCTTAAGTTCATCTGGATGTCAAAAATAGCTCTTATTACTCTTGGCTGTGCTAAAAATCTGGTTGATTCAGAGGTCATTCTGGGCTGTCTGCATGAGCAAGGGCACAATTTTACCGCTAATCTGGAAGAAGCCGAGGTGGTGATTATCAATACCTGTGGCTTTATCCAGCCGGCCCGAGCTGAAAGCCAGAAGGTCATAGAAAAAGCCCTGGCCTGGAAAGAGAAAGATCCTCGCCGGCGACTGGCTGTAGTTGGTTGCCTGGTGGAAAGATACAGGGATTATTTAAAAGTCAGATACCCAGAGGTTGATCTCTGGTCGGGAGTGACTGATTTTGACCGTCTGGATGAACTGCTCCAAGATAAAAGACTGGTTCCCCGTCAGGCTACTTTCCTGTTGGATGACCTAACTCCGCGGGTAATTACCACTGGCTCGAACTGGGCTTATGTAAAAATTTCTGAGGGTTGTTCACATCACTGTTCGTTTTGTAGCATCCCTTTGATTAAGGGTTCCTATAAATCACGAAGCATCGCCTCCATTGTGTCTGAAGTTAGAAATCTGGTTTCTCTGGGCATAAGGGAAATTAATCTGGTTTCTCAGGACAGTACTTACTTCGGGCGGGATCGCGGGCTAAAATCCGGTCTGGTCAGACTTCTCGATCGGCTTATTGCGGTTAAAGGCATAAAATGGATCAGGTGGTTATATGGGTATCCAGAAGAAATAACCGACGATTTACTGGAAATAATGAATGAAGAGAAAATCTGCCCGTATTTTGATTTACCTTTTCAACATGCCTCCGCTGCCATAGTTAAGAAAATGGGGCGAACGATGAAAGCTGGGGATGCTCTTCGTTTAATAGAAAAAATAAGAAACCAGGTCAAAGGAGCGGTTATCAGAACTTCTTTGATCGTCGGCTTCCCGGGGGAAGGATTAAAAGAATTTTCGGAATTAAAACAACTGGTGCAAGAAGCTCGTTTTGAACATTTAGGGGTATTTACCTATTCAGCTGAACCTGGCACCAGAGCTTATCATTTGGAAGAAACAGTTTCTGCAGCTGAAAAAGAAGATAGACGGCAAGAAATTATGGCGATTCAGAAAGAAATTTCCAGAGATTTCTATCGAACTTTCAAGGGCCAGACACTGGAAGTATTGCTGGAAGACCAGGGGGAAGAACGAGCAGAAAAGGGCGTCTTGTATGGGCGGGCCCGATTTCAAGCACCGGAAGTAGATGGTCGGGTGATTATTAAAGATAAAAAGCGAATTCTGGGAGCTGGTAAAAAGCCGGATTTTGTTCGGGTAAAAATAAGCGGGACTCGAGGAGCCTATGATCTGGTCGGAGAGACTTTAGATGTTGAAGCTATCTGAGATAATTTCGACTTTTTTTGGTGCGGGTTTTTTCCCACTGGCCCCGGGAACGCTGGCCAGTTTCCTGACGGTTATAATTTATAAATATCTTTGTAGTGGCTTGGCCTGGCCTTATTATCTTTTACTTCTGGCGTTGGTGGTGGCTGGTGGAATTTATTTCTCAACCGTCTATGCCCGTTATCTTAATATTCGGGACCCGGGGAAAATTGTTATAGACGAGGTGGCCGGTCAGCTTCTTGCCCTTTTCCTGGTGACCCCGGACTGGAAATGGTTGGCAGTTTGTTTTTTGCTTTTTAGATTTTTTGATATTGTCAAGCCGCTGGGGATAAGGAAACTGGAAAGGATAAAGTGGGGTTGGGGTATTATGGCTGATGACCTGGCAGCAGGCCTCTTGACCTGGCTGGCTACCGGCCTGATAATTTTTGCCTTGAAAGGAGGAGTTTGAATTGAAGCAGGTAGATTTAAACCAGGTGAAAGAAAATATTGAATATCTGGCTATTGGCAGTGAGCTACTGACTTCTGCTTATCCAGAAACCAATTCCCTGTTTCTGGCCGAAAAATTAGATAACCTTGGGCTGAGATTAAGGTATAAATCTGTAGTCAGCGACAGTTTAGAGGACATAGTTCGAGCGGTAAAAGTTGCACTCAACAGAAGCCGGCTGATATTTATCAGCGGTGGCCTCGGTCCGACCGAGGATGATCGGACAAGAGAGGCAGTTGCTCAGGCGGTTAAAAAACCACTTATTTTCTACCCTGAGATTATAAAAAAGATAGAAGACCGTTTTGCCTGGCGTGGGGCTAAAATGACGCCTTCCAATCGCCAGCAGGCTTATATCATCCAGGGAGCAGAAATACTGGACAATCCCAATGGGACAGCGCCTGGGATGTGGCTTGAAACCAGCAAGCACCTGCTTGTCCTTTTGCCTGGTCCACCGGCTGAATTCAACCCGATGGTAGAAAAACTAATGGCGGACAGACTCGAACTTTATCGTAATAAGTATGTCCTTAAGGCCGTCATCAAAACCACTGGAGCTGGTGAATCCTGGGTTGAAGATAGAATAAAATCAGTCTACCGTCTGTTACCAGAAGATCTGGAGCTGACCACCCTGGCCTCGCCAGGTGAGGTTCAGATCAGATTAACTTTGAGGGTTAAAGAAACTAACCGGGAAAACGAGAGGATCTTTAATAAAATAAAGAACAGGATTATAAATTTGCTGGGAGATAAGGTCTTCTCGACTGACGGAGAAAACCTGGAAGAAGTCATCGGTCACAAACTGGCAGCCCTTGGCCAGACTGTGGCCTGTGCCGAATCATGTACGGGAGGGCTGCTGGCTGATAGGATTACCGCTGTTCCGGGTAGCTCCAATTATTTTTTGGCCAGTTTGGTGACATACAGCAATAGGGCTAAAACGAGATTTTTAGGGGTTCCTACCAGGTTGATCAGAGAAAAAGGAGCAGTCAGTCGAGAGGTAGCTGAATCAATGGCGGCTGGAGCTAGGAAAAAGACTGGAGCTACTCTGGCTCTGGCTACCACCGGCATTGCTGGCCCCGGTGGCGGAAGTGCCAGGAAGCCAGTTGGTCTGGTTTATATTGGTCTGGCCAGCCCGGATGGAATCATAGTGACAGAGAATTATTTTCAGGGTGGCCGTGGTCAAATAAAATTTCAGACTACTCAAAAAGCCCTGGATATGTTAAGGTTAAAACTTAAAGAATATCAATCTCTAGATTAGGCTGGTAGCCAGTGAGAGCTTTTATTGCCATTGATCTTACTGCTGAAATTAAAAACAATTTAGCCGTTCTGGTCAATCATCTGAAGCCCCTGGCCAAAAATATCAAATGGACAGCGAGAGAAAATTATCATCTGACCTTGAAATTTCTGGGCGAGATATCGGAATCAGAAATGGAAGACGTCAAGAAATCACTTGACGAAATATCCGGCCGGCATCGGTCATTTACAATAAGGTTAAAAGGAACAGGCAGTTTCCCTCCTGGATCTAACCGGATGAGAATAATCTGGGCAGGTCTAACCGAGGTAGAAAGGTTATTAGCTCTGCAGGAAGAGATAGAAAATGAGCTGGAGAAAAAGGGTTTTCCGAGAGAAAACAGACCTTTCTCCCCTCACCTGACTATAGGTCGGGCAAAACAACCGGAAAAACAAGAGAGATTAGCCGGTGAGCTGGCCAAAAATGACCAGCTGGATTTAGGTTCGATGGAGGTCCGGGAGATAATCTTTTTCCAGAGTATTCTCCACCCAGAAGGCCCTGAATACCGAGTGTTAAGCCGTCACCCGCTATCATGAAAATAATATTTATTCTTATGTCCTATCTTATCGGAGCTATACCTACCGGCTATCTGCTGGTAAAAATGACTACCAGGAAGGATATAAGGCAGGTGGGCAGCGGTTCAACTGGCTCAACCAATGTGTTGCGATATGGCGGCTGGGGAATGGCTGTTCCGGTTTTAATGTTTGACCTTTTCAAGGGTTTTCTGCCTGTTTTCCTGGCTATTAAGTGGCTGGCTGACCCCCGGTTGGCCTGGCTGGCGCTGGCCGCGGCGGTGGTCGGACATTGTTACCCTGTTTATATTAAATTTAAAGGTGGCAAAGGGGTAGCGACTTCGCTGGGTGGTTTTCTATATTTTTCGCCTCAGGCTTTTATTCTGTCAGTGATTATAATTGTTTTGATGATTGCTTTATTCCGCTATGTTTCTCTGGCCACTCTGACTGGACTTCTGGTTTACCCACTGCTTCTGGCTTGCTTCCAGCGTGATTATTTATCTGCGGCAGCTTCTTTTTTAATTTTCTTACTGATTGCCAGTCGTCACCGCGATAACATAAAAAGACTATTTCATGGAGAAGAAAGAAAATTCGGGGAGAAACTCAATGGTTAGAATGAGTGTCATTGGAGCAGGAAGCTGGGGCTCAGCTTTTTCTTATTATTTAGGACGACTTGGCTTCCCAACCCAACTATGGGTGCGAGAAGAAGAAGTCTACCTGGATCTTATTGAAACCAGGAAAAATCGGGCTTTTTTGCCTGGCTTCAGTTTCCCTCTGACCGTGAGTTTCCACCGGCTTTTGGCGGAGGCAATAGAAGGTGCAGATATAATTTTTATTGCTGTTCCTTCTCAATATTGCCGTCTGGTTTATAGCCGGCTGTCCGAGCATCTGAATCAGGACCAGGTATTGGTCAGTTTGACCAAGGGACTGGAACAAAAAAGCTTGAAAAGAATGACAGAGGTTATGACGGAAGTTTTCGAGATCAACAGAAAAGACCGTCTGGCTGTCCTGTCTGGACCGAGTTTCGCCAAGGAAGTAGCCGCCGGGCAGCCGACTGCCTTAGTGGTCGCCAGTTCAGATCTTAATCTGGCTCGCTATCTTCAGGAAACTATTTCCAGTCTTCAGCTCAGAATTTATACCTCGACCGATGTCATCGGAGTTGAACTGGGTGGAGCGGTGAAAAATGTTATAGCCATCGCTGCCGGTATATCAGAAGGCCTTGGTTATGGAAACAACTCGCGTGCTTCGTTGATTACCCGCGGTCTGGTAGAAATTACCAGGTTGGGTCTGGCCCTTGGGGCTAAACGTGAAACTTTCTCTGGACTGGCCGGGCTGGGAGATCTGGTCTTAACCTGTACCAGTGAGATGAGCCGCAATTATCATGTTGGTCTGGAACTCAGCCGGGGTAAATCACTTAAAACCATTCTGGGAGAAATGAGGATGGTAGCGGAAGGCGTCAGAAATACTCTGGTTGTTAATAAACTCGCCCATCAGAAAAAAATAGAACTGCCTATTTGCCGCCAGGTCTACGAAGTCCTTTATCTGGGCAAACCAGCCCATAAGGCCCTGGAAGAGCTGATGTCAAGAAGCCTGAAGGAAGAAAAGATTTAAGAAACATTCAAGTTGAATTGATTTATAATAGCCTAAGAGGAATAAAGGAGAGTAAAAGCATGAGGCGAAATAAATTATCATTTCTGATGGTCTTAGCTTTGGTCTTCCTTATGACCGGCTGTGCATCCAGTCAGAGTCAGCAAACCAGCAAACAGGAAAAAGATCCTCAATATCATTACAATCTTGGCCTATTTTATTTGAATAACAATAACGTTGACGAGGCCATTAAGTGTTTTAACCGCAGCCTGGCCCTTAATTCGAATAATTACCTGGCCTGGAATGCACTCGGTCTGGCGCAGTCGATAAAGACAAATTTTGAAGCATCTCTGCAGGCTTTCCTTAAAGCTCTGGCCATCAACCCTCAATTTACCGAAGCTCACAATAATCTCGGAACCATTTATTTTGAGCTGAAACAGTATGATAAAGCTGAAACTGAATACCGGCAAGCTCTGCTTGATCCTGCCTATACTTCCAGAGAGCTGCCTTATTATAATCTGGCCCGCCTTTATTTCGTTCAGGATAGACTGGAAGAAGCCTATGACCATATCCAGAAGGCTCTCCAGATCAAATTCAGATTTGGTATGGCTCATAATCTACGTGGTTTGATTCTGGAAAAAATGGGTGATCTGGAAGAAGCAGAAAATGCTTTTGCCCAGGCGGTTAAAATCGTACCTGATGATCCTGTCTTTTTATATAACCTGGCCAGAATACAGTTTGACAATGGCCGCTACCTGCAGTCAAAAGAGAACTTCGAAAAGCTCTTGCCAAGGCTGGTCAATCAAGCTGATCGTGATGAAGTTAAGAATTACCTGGAGCAGCTGAAACAGCTGGTTAAAGATTAACAGGGGCGGCTGATCTTTTACTCGGTGCAAATTGCAAACCAGTGGTCAGGTCCCCTCTTTCCATTCCTGAAGGTATTGTCTCTGTTCAGGAGTTAAACAGTCAATCTTTATTCCCATCGAAGCCAGTTTGAGTCTGGCAATCTCTTTGTCAAGTTTTTCAGGTACGGAGTAAACTTTCTTTTCAAGCTTGTGACCATCTTCTTTAAGATATAAAACACTCAGAGCCTGGTTGGCAAAACTCATATCCATGACCATAGCCGGATGCCCTTCGGCAGCGGCCAGGTTGATCAGTCGTCCTTCAGCCAGGAGATGAAGACAGCGTCCGTCAGGCAACTGGTATTCCTCGACGTATTCTCTTATCTTTCTCTTTTTGACGGATAACTTTTCCAGGGCCATTAAATCTATCTCAACATTAAAGTGGCCGGCATTAGCTATGATGGCGCCATCTTTCATTCTCTTAAAGTGTTCCAGTCTGATAACATTTTTGTTGCCAGTCACCGTAATAAAAACATCTCCCTCAGCCGTGGCCTCCTTCAGGGTCATGACCTGATAACCATCCATCAGAGCCTCGAGAGCTCGCAAATGGTCAACTTCGCAGATAATAACTCTGGCTCCAGCCCCTTTAGCCCGGCTGGCCACTCCCCGGCCGCACCAGCCATAGCCACAAACTACCACGGTCAGCCCGGCCAATAAAATATTGGTAGCGCGCAAAAGACCATCAATTGAGCTTTGACCCGTTCCGTAACGATTGTCAAAAAGATGTTTGGTCAGAGCATCATTAACCGCAATGATCGGATAGGCCAGGACGCCGGCTCTGGCCATACTTCTCAAGCGGATGACCCCAGTAGTCGTTTCCTCTGTCCCACCCAGAATGTTTTTGATCAAATCTGTTTTTCTCTCATGGATGGTAGTCACCAGATCGGCCCCGTCATCCATGGTCAGGTGAGGGGCATGAGCCAGAGCCTGTTCGAGGTGTCGATAATAGGTCTGGTTATCTTCGCCCTTGATGGCGAAAACCGGTATCTTTTCATATCTGACCAGAGCTGCTGCTACTTCATCCTGAGTACTTAATGGATTGGACGCAGCCAGGCGAAGGCAGGCTCCGCCTGACTTTAGGGTGGTCATCAGATTGGCAGTTTCAGAAGTAACATGCAGGCAAGCCGAAATCCTGAGGCCTTTCAAAGGCTGTTCTTTTTTAAATCTTTCCCTGATTTTATTCAGAACCGGCATGGATTTTCCGGCCCATTCAATCCGTAATTTTCCGGCCTCTGCCAGGGATAAGTCCTTGACATCATAGTCCATAATTTATCTCCTTATCAGGAAACAAATGTAAAAAGGCTATTTTAAACCGGCTTCTTTCTTTAAGATATCAGCCTTATCAGTTTTTTCCCAGGTAAACTCCGGTTCAGTCCGGCCAAAGTGTCCATAACAGGCAGTCTTTTTATAAATTGGTCGTAATAAATCAAGTTGCTCAATCATACCCCTGGGAGTCATCTGGAAATAAGCCCTGATCAATTCTTCTATGAGTTCCTCTTTTACCCGGCCGGTACCAAAAGTATCAACCATGATTGAAACTGGCTCAGCGACGCCAATGGCAAAAGCCATCTGAACGCCAACCCGATCAGCCAGACCTGCCGCTACAATATTTTTAGCTATATATCTGGCCATATAAGAGCCTGAACGGTCAACTTTGCTGGGATCTTTACCGGAAAACGATCCCCCACCATGGCTGAAAAAACCTCCATAGGTGTCAACTATAATTTTGCGTCCGGTCATACCTGTATCGGCCAGCGGACCCCCAATTTCAAATCGGCCGGTGCCATTGATGTAAACTTTTTTCCAGGTATTCTTATCCAGAAGGTCAGCCGGAATAACTTTTTTAATAACCTCTCTCTTTATATCTTCCCTTAGCTCTTTCATATCAATCGCAGCATTGTGCTGGGCGGCTATAACCACTGACTCTACTCTAACCGGCCTCGGACCTTCATACTCCACTGTAACCTGCGTTTTGCCATCAGGACGAAGATAAGGCAGGATTTTTTCTTTTCTGACCTGGCTCAGACGCCTGGCCAGTTTGTGAGCCAGCATAATCGGTAGCGGCATCAGTTCCTCTGTTTCCCGGCAGCTATAACCAAACATCAGGCCCTGGTCCCCTGCCCCCTGTTCATGTCCGGGTTTTTCATCAACTCCCAGGGCAATATCAGGTGATTGTTCATGAATTGAAGAAAGAACACAACAGGTTTTATAGTCAAAGCCGTATTCGGCTTTAGTATAGCCAATCTCTC
Organism: Candidatus Saccharicenans sp.; assembly: GCA_035416665.1. Classification (GTDB taxonomy): domain Bacteria; phylum Acidobacteriota; class Aminicenantia; order Aminicenantales; family Saccharicenantaceae; genus Saccharicenans. The sequence goes on from DAOLNQ010000006.1 coordinate 38,369, forward strand.
TGACTGTTTCTCTCACCAGTTTCTGGAAATCACAGTAACCAGCGGTAGTTATCTCGCCGGCGATCAGCACAAGGCCAGTGGTAGCCAGAGCTTCACAGGCAACCCTGCTTCTTGGATCCTGAGCGATCAAATTATCCAGGACAGCATCAGAAATCTGATCACAAATTTTATCCGGGTGACCTTCAGTTACGGATTCAGAAGTAAAAAAATATTTACCATTTTTTGCCATCAGCCACCTCCTTGACGGATGTTAACTATTTCTTGTTAGCTCGATGTTTTAGCATAAATAGGCTTCAATTGCAATAACTTCGGTTTTATTTTACTGGTTTTTGTGATATTTTTTACCTGTTATTTTTACCATGATAGTTTTGAAAAAAAGACAGAAAAAGTTCTCCATTACCACCTGTGTATTTCTTTTTGTTTTACTTCTCGGGCTGTGGGCTGAACGGCTTGAGGCTCAACTGTCCTCTTTTCCCTATCCACTCAGTTATTTTAAATTGAAAAATGGTCTGGAGGTAATTGTCTGTGAGGATTCGAGCTTGCCACTGGTTTCGGTAGTGGTAACTTATTCCGTTGGCTCAGTTAACGACCCGGAAAATAAGGGCGGATTGGCTCTGATGATGCAATATTTGATGTTTCAGGGTTCACAGAATGTCGGACCGATGCAGCATTTAATGTATATCCAGAATGTTGGAGGGGAACTTAATGCTTCCACCACGTTTGATAAAACTTTCTTTTATGAGACGGTTCCCTCTAATCAGTTAAGCCTGGTTCTCTGGTTGGAATCGGACCGAATGAATTCGCTGGAAGTGAACGAAGCTAAAGTGGCCAGAATTAAAGAACTCATGCTGGCCAACGAGCAGGAGCGCAACCTGCAGGAGCCATATGCCCGCTATTTTTTTCTAATGGATCAAATTCTATTTCCTGATTTCAGCTACGGACATTCGCCTCTGGGGACGAAAGAAAGTATTAACAGCATCACAGTTGACGATGTTCTGTCCTTTTACCGTCGTTATTATGTGCCTAACAATGCCTTAATTTGTATCAGTGGCGATATCAAGGCGCCCAAAGCCAGAGAGCTGGTAAGCAAGTATTTTGAGACAATTCCGGGCGGAGTCGAGGTTCCTTCTTATCCCGAAGTGGACTTCAGCTCGGTCATTTCATCCAGAGATCAGATAATCATTGACCCTCTTGTTTCTACACCTGCCTTACAATTTGGTTTGAGGCTGGATAAACCACAACCTGAAGAAAAAGCAGTCCTCAGGTTGTTCGAATATTTGCTTATTAACGGAAAGTCAAGTCGGTTGTATAGACTTCTGGTTAACCGGGAGAGGATAGCACTTTATCTAAATGGTGGACTGGAAGACAGACGAGGCTTCATTTCGCTAAAAATATTTCTTCTGGCTAATAACCAAATTATGATTGATCGTTCCAAAAAATTGATCAGTGATGAGCTTACCAAGCTTAAACTGGAAATGGTGTCTGAGCGAGAGCTGATTAAAGCCAAAAACAAATACCGATATGACTTCTGGAGCCAGCTGACGACAACTAACCTGGCCCGAGCTTTAACTCTAACCGAATTTTACCTTGACCGGGGTCAGCTGCCTGATCCTGATCGTGAACTGGCTGCCATCAATACAGTCACATCTTATTCCATTCTGGCCCTGGCCAGAAAGTATCTGCAGGAATCAAAATATTGTTTCGTTACTATCTTACCCAGGTAGGCAGATGAAGTTGACAGTAAGGCTTAAACGTAAAAATTGTCTGACCGGTATATTGTTGCTGTTATTTTGTCTTTTAAGTTTACAATCACAGGAACGATTTCGTCGTAATCCCCCTTATCCTGAGCCTTTAAACCCGATGAAATTTCCACCGATTGAATCCGGTCTCCTGACCAGCGGCTTGCGAGTTGTAACTATCACCAGGCTGAATCGGCCTTTGTTTAATCTGGTGATTATCGTCCAGGCCGGTGAAAATGATTCTCCCCGGCAGCTATCAGGCCTGGCCACGGTCACAGCTCAGATGCTTCTCAAAGGAACGCTCTCTCTGAGTTCTCAAGCTCTGGAAGAGCAAATGGAGAGCCTTGGCCTCAGTGGCAGTATTGAGGTCAGAGCTGATTATATCCTTTATTCATTTTCTTTTCTTGAAGAGAATCTGGAAGACTGCCTCCGTTTGATTGGCTCACTCTTTTATGAGCCTGCTTTTTCTCCGCTCGAGCTGGCGGCAGTCAAGAGGGATTTATATTATCAGCTGCTGGCCCGGAAGAAAGATCCGGAAAAAAGTGGTTATGATTTTTTTCTGACCAGACTATTCGCCGGTACTGGCTATAATCCTGGAGTGATCGATGAAGATTCGATCCGGAATATAAGCCAGAAAGATGTTATCTCCTTTCATCAGCGTTTTATCCGTCCTAACAATTCTATAATTGTTCTGGATGGCAACATCAATCTAAATAATGCCAGCCTGAAAATAAGTCAGTCATTCAGCCGCTGGGTCTCCAGACCGCTGGAACGCCCTCCTGTTCCACGGTTAAGAAACACGAACTATGAGACTGTACTTTTCCTTGATCTGCCGACATCCGATGTTTCAGTAATTATGGGTAATGCCGTTTCTCCCTTGGGCAGAGAGGATTATTACGCCCTTCTTGTTCTAAACCAGTTGATAGGCGGTTCGCCCACCAGCCGCCTTTTCCTTAACCTGCGGGAATCAAGAGGCCTGGCTTATTATGCTTTTAGCCAGCTTTCTTATTTTAAAAATAATGGCCTTTTCTGGATTAGAAGTAAAACTTCTGCTCAGTCAGTTGGCCAGGTGGTAAAAGAAATTCTGGCCCAGGTGCATTCTCTGCCAGAAGAAAGAATTGATCCTCATGAACTGGAGAAAGCTAAAGCCTACCTGGCTGGAAACTTTCCACTGGAGAATCAGCACCCGGAACAGATAGCCAAGAGAGCTGGCCTGCAATTCATATTTCAGCTACCAGCTGATTTCTGGAACAGATATTATGAGAATCTCCTGGTAGTCAGCAGTGAAAAAGTGCAGGAAGTGGCCCGCCAGTATCTGACCAGGCAGCCTCTGGTGGTTATCAGTGGTGATTTTCGCTCCTGCCTTGACTCACTGGCGTCTCTGGACAGAATTGAAATTTATAATGAGAAGGGTCAGCTTAAAGCTACCTGCGAAAAAGGAGTGGTCAAGAATGAAAATCGTTGAATGTGTACCTAACTTTAGTGAAGGCCGGGACAGGCCAAAGATCGAGGCTATAGTCAGGGAAATAGAAAGTACACCAGGCGTAAAACTGCTTGATGTTGATCCGGGAGAAGCGACCAACCGGACAGTGGTCACTTTTATTGGCTCGCCAGAAGCTGTTAAAGAAGCAGCTTTCAAAGCTATCAAGAAAGCGGCTGAGTTGATTGATATGAGACAGCACAAAGGAGCCCATCCCAGGATAGGGGCAACCGATGTCTGCCCGTTTGTTCCGGTGTCTGAAGTAACTATGGAAGAGTGCGTCGAACTGGCCAATGAACTGGCTAAAAGAGTAGCCGAGGAATTAAAAATACCAGTTTATCTATATGAGGAAGCAGCCAGAAAACAGGAAAGAAAGAATCTGGCCAATATCAGACAGGGGGAATATGAAGGATTAGCTGAAAAATTAAAAGACCCTCACTGGGCGCCTGATTATGGTGAACCAGTATTTAATCCCTCGGCTGGAGCGACAGTCATTGGAGCCAGAGAATTCTTGATTGCCTACAATATAAATCTAAATACCAGAGACAGAAAAATTGCCCAGGAAATTGCTTCTTATTTGCGAGAAAGTGGAAGAGTAAAAAAGGATAAAAATGGTCAAATAGTTTATGACCGCCAGGGACAACCGGTGAGAATCCCGGGAAAATTCAAAGCAGTTAAAGCTGTTGGCTGGTACATTGATGAGTATCAGATTGCTCAGATTTCCATCAACCTGACCAACTATAAGATTACCCCACCCCATGTGGTCTTTGATGAAGCCTGCCGCTTAGCTCAAAAAATGGGGGTCAGAGTAACTGGCAGTGAGCTGGTTGGACTGATCCCGAAGGAAGCCCTGCTGCTGGCTGGAAGCCACTATCTGGAAAAGCAGGGTAAGAGCCCAGGTCTGCCCGAGAAAGAATTAATCCGGCTGGCGGTCAGATCTCTTGGTTTAAATGACATTGTGCCTTTTGATCCAGCCAAAAAAATAATCGAATTTCAGTTTCCCGCTCCAGCCGGTTTAACTGAGCTGAAGCTGACAGATTTCATTGATGAGCTGTCCATGGATACCCCAACTCCAGGAGGTGGTAGTGCTGCTGCTCTCTGCGGTAGTTTATCGGCAGCTTTATCGGCAATGGTAGCCAATCTAACTGTCGGGAAAAAAGATTATGAAGCTCAAACTGAACTGATGAAATCAACGGCTGCCAGATGCCAGAAACTAAAAGCTGAGCTGTTGTTGGCTGTTGATGAAGACAGCCGTGCATTTAACCGGGTGATGGAAGCCTTTCGTCTGCCCCGGGGGACAGCCGAACAGGTTAAGGAGCGAGAGGAAGCGATTGAAAAAGCTAATAAAGAGGCGACTAAAGTGCCCCTTTCGGTTCTAGAAAAATCAGTTGAACTGGCTACTCTGGCCGCCCAGGTGGTGATTTCCGGCTATAAGAACTCTGTAAGTGATGCAGGAGTGGCTGGACTGACCGCCGGCAGCTGTGGCCTGGGGGCCTATTACAACGTCAAAATCAATCTGCCTGGACTCAAGGATGAAACTTTCAAAAAGAAGACACTGAATCAAGCAGAAAAGCTTAAACGTCAACTGGAAAGAGAAGTAGCTAAAATTGAAAAACTCTTGGATCAATATCTGAGTTCAGGAAAATAATACTGTCTGAATGTGGTATGGATTAACTATTTTCTACTGATTATTTTTTTAAGGATGGAACCAGATTCTTTCCGGCCACAGTCGCCAGAAAAATGGCTATGGACAGAAAGACAATGCTGGCCGAGGCTGGCCAATCCAGGACATAAGAAATAGCAATCCCGGCTATAATAGAAAACAGGCTGAACAGGCTGCTTAAAACCAGCGTCTGGCGAAAGCTCCTGGCCAGCTGCAGGGCGGCGGCAGCAGGGACCACGGTCAGGGCTGAAACCAGCAAAAGGCCAACGATTCTTAAACCTAAAACGACTGTAATAGCAGTTAATATAACCAGAATTTTATCCAGGCTATTCACCTTCACCCCGGCGACTAGGGCAGTTTCCCGATCAAAAGTCATGTAGAGAAGTTGATGATAGTTAGCCAGAATTAAAATCGTGACCATCAAAGCCAGGACGATTGATAGACCAACTTCCACCGGTGAGATGGCTAAAATATCACCAAAGAGGTAGCCCATCAATTCCACCCCGAAATTTATTCTCAATGAGACCAGGAAAATAGCTAGGGCCATACCGCCACTGGCCAGAATGGCAATGGCCAGGGCAGCATCACCTGGCAGCCTGGCCTGTTTTTTTAACTTTAAAATGAAAATCGAACCAGCGGCACAAACTATCAGTGAAACAATCAAAGGCAGAAAATTCAGGACCAACCCCAGGGCGACGCCGGCAAAGGCCAGGTGAGACAGCCCATGACTGATCATTGAATCCTGGCGCAAAATGAGAAACACACCGAGCAGGCCACAGGCTACAGCCAGAAAGCTGCCGGCCAGGATGGCCCGCCAGAAAAAACCAGAAGTTAACACACTTGATAGCATCCGATTTTCTTCACGGGCTTAATGCTGATGTATGACCAGATGCTGACCGTCGGCCAGCAGTTCTTTGAAGGCTGCTGACTGACAGAATTCTTCATGCCGGCCATGATATATTAATTTTCGATTCAAACAGGCAACCTGGTTTATATGTTTGTTTACCACTCCGTAATCATGAGTGACCACAGCAATGGTCAGTCCATAATCATGATTTAGTTCACCGAGTAAATCATAAAAATTTTCCTGAGTTTGATGGTCAATGCCGGTCGTTGGCTCATCCAGCAGCATAACTTCAGGTTCGGTAGCCAGAGCCCTGGCAATCAGTATCCGCTGCTGCTGACCTCCTGATAGAGTTGTCATTAGCCTCTTCTGATAGCCGGCCAGATCGACCAGATCGAGCACCTGCTCGACCCTCTGTTTTCGCCAGCCAGCGTGATTACCTTTTATCCTGCGACTGGCGTACAGACTGGAGGTAATCACTTCTTCCACCGTAATCGGAAATTTTGATTCAAAATGGGTAGCATTTTGCTGAATATAAGCTACCTTGTACCAATCTTCAAACTCCTCAATTCTCTGCCCGAAAAGGAAAACCTGACCTGCTTGTGGTTTAAGTAGCCCTACCATAATCTTCAATAGAGTTGTCTTGCCTGAACCATTGGGGCCGATTATGGCCAGAAAATCAGCCCTGTGCAGGGGCAGGTTGATATCCTCCAGAATAAGAGGACCATCATAACTGAAATAAACTGATTCGACTCTGATGATTTCTTTTTTCTTATCTGACCCGTCCTGAGTTTCAATTATCTTGCTGGCCACAGTTTAATCCCTCAATTAATACTTTGAGATTTTCTTCCATCAGACTCAGGAAAGATTTTTTCTGGCTAATTTCATCTTTACTCAGATTGACTCCGGTGGATAACCGGTAAAGCCTGGTGCCTGTTTCTCTGGCGATTTCTCTGGCATATGACGGGGGCGAGGAGCTCTCAAAGAAAATAGATTTGATTTGCCTGGCTCTGATCAGATTTATAACCTCCTGCCAGCGACGAGGCGTTGGCTGAGCCTCCGGGTTAAGTCCAGTCAGAGCAATCTGGTTCAATTTATAGCGAGCAGCCAGGTAACCGAAAGCCTGATGACCGGCAATAATCAGATCAGATGACTGGCAAGAAGCTAAGTTTTGTTGATATTGAATATCAAGACAGACGAGCCTGTCTATCAGGACCTGGCCATTTTTCCTATAAGTGTCTGCCCGAGCTGGATTCAGCCGGGACAGAACTTCAGTAATCGCCTTGACCAGCAGCTGGTCAGCTTCGAAGTCAAGCCACAAATGAGGATCTTCAATTCTCAGACCGGCATAGGCACTATTTTTTAGAATCTCGGTAAAACTGATGACGGTCAGCTGTTGATTGTCAAGATTGTTCAGGATTCTGTCCAGCCAGGGTTCCAGGTTACTGCCTATCCTGATCAAAATGCTGGCCGACCTCAATTTAGCCAGATCAGAAGGCCGTAACTGAAAATCATGAACTTCAGCCGATGTCGGAATTAATTGATAAACCTCATCCTGGCCTGCTGTAATTTGTCGGGCAAATTCACTGAGGGGGAAAATGGTAGTAACAACCAGCAAATCAGGTTCGGCCGCCTTTCCAACCCGGGGGAAGTCACCCATGAAGAGCATTAATAATAATATGAACAGAAATTTTAATTTTTTTTTCATCACCGATCGCATCTTATTGCCATTAAAAGTCTTGAAAAAGCCTGATCTTTAAAGATATTATAACACAGTAGTAAATTTACCAAGGAGTCAAACATGCCGACTGAAATTTCTTCTTTAAAACCGGACAAAATCTGGAAGCATTTTTCTAATTTGCTTAAGATCCCACACTGCTCTGGTCATGAACAGGCCCTGGCTGATTATATCTGCCAGCTGGCTGCAGACTGGAATCTTGAATATCAGAAAGATCGAGCTGGTAATGTCCTGGTAAGAGTGCCGGCCACTCCCGGTCACGAGCAGGCAGCGGGCATTATACTTCAGGCCCATCTTGACATGGTCTGTGAAAAAAACTCCGATGTTCAACATGATTTCCAGCGTGATCCAATTCGGCCAGTAATTGATGGTGACTGGGTAAAAGCCAGCGGTACAAGTCTGGGGGCTGATAATGGTATCGGAGTTGCTACCTGTCTGGCCGTTATGGAGGACAGAAGCCTGGTCCATGGACCAGTGGAGTGCCTCTTTACAGTTGATGAAGAAACCGGTTTAACCGGTGCCTATCAGCTAAAAAAGGATCTGCTGAAGGGAGACATACTGATCAATCTGGACAGTGAAGATGAAGGCACCTTTACCATCGGTTGCGCTGGTGGGGCTGATTCTGAACTCAGCCTTCCAGTAGAGCGCAAAACACGAAAAACCAGAAATTTGATGCAGGTTAGCTTAAAAGGTCTGCGTGGAGGGCATTCTGGCCTGGACATTAATTCAGGCCGGGGTAATGCCATAAAGCTGCTGGCCAGGCTGCTGGCGGAAGCTGGCTCAAAATTTAAATTTGAATTGATTTCTTTTAATGGTGGAAGTAAAAGAAATGCTATCCCGAGAGAGGCGGTGGCTGTTCTATCAGTTGGTCCTGGCCAGGAAAAAGGCTTGAGTCAGCAATTGAAGAAATCCTTTGCAGCTATTGGGTTTGAATACCGTGTAACTGAACCCGAGATGAAGCTGGAAATTAAGAAAACGGCGGATAGCGGCTGGCCTTTAGCAGCCGATTCTCAAGCCAGACTTTTGAATTTAATTCTGGTTCTACCTCATGGAGTTATTAGCCTGCATCCTGAGATCAGTGGACTGGTTGAAACCTCTTCCAATCTGGCTATAGTGGAGACTCTCGATAAGAAAGTGAAGATTGTCTGCAACAGCCGCAGTTCTATCGGCTCTGCCCTGGAAGCGGTCAGACTGGTGATCAAAGCTTGCGCCACTTTAGCCGAAGCCAGAATTGCTCAGCCCGATGGCTATCCAGCCTGGACACCAGACTTAAATTCTCCTCTGCTGCAGAGAATGATTGAAATCTACCGGCATCTCTTTGGCAAGGAGCCAGAAGTTAAGGCTGTCCATGCCGGTCTGGAATGCGGCATTATTGGCGAAAAATATCCTGATCTCGACATGATTTCCATTGGTCCAACCATCCGCTATCCACATTCTCCCGAAGAAAAAGTCAGCCTGTCTTCAGTCGAGAACTTCTGGGAGCTGGTAGTGGAGACACTCAAGCTATTAGCTTAATTTAAAGAACATGAAGCGAAGAAACTTCATTTATCTGCTGGCTGGTTTCCTACCCCTGGTCGCGATAAAAATCTGGCCAGCGAAAAAATTGAGGAGTGACAAGATGAAAAAAGCTATCAAAACCGATCAAGCGCCAAAAGCCATTGGACCATATTCTCAGGGTATTATGGCTGGAGGCTTTATCTTTGTTTCCGGACAGATTCCGCTTGATCCAGTTAAGGGAGAAATAGTCGGGCAGACCATAGAGGAACAGGCTCACCAGGTTTTTAAAAATCTCAGGGCCATTCTGCAGGCGGCTGGCAGTTCTCTTAATGAGGTAGTCAAAGCTACAGTCTTTCTGGCCGATATGAACGACTTTAGCCGGATGAATGAGGTCTATGCCCAATATTTTTCAGAACCCTATCCAGCCCGGGCTGCCTTTCAGGTAGCCAGGTTGCCGCGAGAGGCAAAAATAGAAGTAGAAGTCATAGCTCTGGCTGAAGCCCAGGCTACTCCTGTAGTTAAATAACTATATTACTTTTTCCGGCGGGCTTAACAAACAGCTGAAGTCAGGTATAATTTATCTGATGAGGTAAAGATATGCCGCTCTATGAATATATATGTCTTAAATGCCAGCAGCGGTTTGAAGCCCTGGTAAAAACGAATCAGGCAGAGGTCGTCTGTCCGCACTGTCAAAGCCATCAGGTTAAGAAGCTTATTTCCTCATTTGGAATTGGAGGGTCTGGCCGGCGGAGCAAAGGTGGTTCAAGCAGTTGCTCCAGTTGTTCTTCATCCAGCTGCTCTACATGCCGTCAATAATCAAGCACTTCCCTTCTTTTGTCTGAGCAATTCTCCCCGGGCTCCGGGTAAAAATCAGCCCTTGTCTGATTATTGTGCCCTTTAAAAAAGAAAATAGGGATAAGATTAGCCACTACCTACCGCAAAAATGACCAGATTGAGAAAGATCAGTTATGAGAGGTTCGTAGCCTGGCCTGCTTCCCAGCCTGACTTCGTTCTTTCCTTTCTGAGGACTTAATTTTCTTAATCATGTTTTTTTTGATTAAAAGAGAGCCCTGATAAGAGACATAATTTAGGAGAATCATGACTCGCTGCTGATCGCTTAGCTCTCGATAAAAAATTCCTTTTAATCCTTTTAGAGGACCTTCCATCACCAGTATTTCATCACCAGGTTGCGGGTTGTCTCCATATTTCATCAATTCTATTAAACCGTTTTTTTCTCTGGCTTTAAGGCAGCTGATCACTTCTGGTTCAACTGGCACCGGTATTTGACCATTGCCGACGATCTTGTTTACTCCCCTGGTGTAAACAATTTTCTGATAGTCTTTTGGATAATTAAATTTTAAAAAAAGATAACCTGGGAAAAAAGGTTTAATAGTCGAGTCCTGACGATAGCGAGGAAGATATACAGTAAAGCCCGCCTGGGTCAGAAGCGACTCTACCTGTGACTCTTTCCTGGGCTTGGTGTTTAGTACATACCAGTTGACCATCTCAAACTTCCACTCCCACTTCCTCTAAGCTATTCTGATTCTTTCTGGTTTCGGTGCTTAAAATAAGCTTTCAATATCTGAAATTTTCTTTGGTATTCCTGGCCGTGGCCCAAGGACTCGGTGTCCATCCTCTGTGATCAGGACATCATCTTCTATTCTAACTCCGCCGAAGTCTAAATATTTAGCTACCTGATCATAGTTGATGAAATCTTTAAATTTTTTCTCTTTTTTCCACTGCTCATAAAGGGCAGGGATGAAATAAAGACCCGGTTCGATGGTCATGACATGACCGGGTTCTAAAGCTCTGGCCATTCTCAGATAGTTAAGCCCGAACTGCTGACTGCGGCTTACGGTCTCGTCGTAACCAATATGGTCTTCGCCCAGGTTTTCCATATCGTGGACATCCAGTCCGACCATGTGTCCCAGGCCATGGGGGAAAAATAAAGCATGGGCACCCTGCTGGACAGCTTCTTCCAGATCACCCTTCATCAGTCCGAGTGATTTTAATCCTTCAGCCATGACCCGGGCCGCCTTTAAATGAATTTCTTTAAACATCACGCCAGGAGCCATACTCTTGATAGCTTCTTCCTGTCCTTTAAGGACGATAGAATAAATATCCTTCTGCCTCTGATTAAAACGACCACCGACAGGAACAGACCTGGTAATATCACAGGCATAGTGAAGTTGTGACTCGGCTCCAGTATCCATCACCAGAAAACGGCCCTTTTGTAGTTTATCCCCGTAGCTTGTTTTGTGGAAGATCTGGCCATTAATAGTGATGATCGGCGGAAAGGCAAAGGACAGCCCGTTCGCCTTGATGACTAATTCCATTAAGGCCAGAATTTCCTGTTCTCTGGCTCCCGGTCTGATCTCGGGAATGGCGGTCAGATAACTTTCCTTGGTGACCTTCAGAGCCTTTTCTATTTCCGCTACTTCTTCCTGGCTTTTGATCGATCTTAAACTGATGACCGCTTTAATCAGCTCAATTGAAGCTCCAGGCTTGACCTGCTCGGGAGCCATCTTCAGCCACGAACTTAATTTGAGGATGGTCTCTCCACGATAAGGCGGAAGATAGTGAATCTGACGGCCGCGGCTTGTCGCCTCGGCCAGATAATCAGTTAAACTGGCCGAAGGTCTGACCAGTTTCAAACCAGCAGCTTTAGCCCTGTCTTTCAAGGGAGGCTGGGGCCCAACCCAGATAATATCTTCCAGCGTCACATCGTCTCCAAAGACTATTTCCTTCCCCTCATCCACATCCAGAACGGCAGCCAGGCCTGGTGAGTCCAGGCCAAAGAAATAAAGAAAACTACTGTCCTGGCGAAAGGGGTAGGTATTAGCCAGGTAGTTCATCGGGCTGTCATCGTTTCCGGGAAAAAGGCAGATACCGGTTTTAATCATCTTTCTTAATTTCCTTCGTCTCGCTTGATATACTTCGGGTTTAAACATAACTTGGCCTCCTGACAAATTTTAAATCCTATGATAAATCAAATTCAGCTGGATTGAAAGACAAATAATCGGATTGAGAAAAAAAGCGGATATCTTCCTTCAATCAATTCTGAAAGGGAAATAGAATCTAACCGGCTGCTCAGTTTGATGTCTTAATAAAAAAATGGTAGCGGGGGCTGGATTTGAACCAGCGACCTCCGGGTTATGAGCCCGACGAGCTACCTGACTGCTCTACCCCGCGATCTGAACTGATTATAGCAAAAAAATTTCTTTTGTCAAAAAAAGCTGGAGCAGGGCATAAGCCGAATTCTGTTGCTGCCAGAAGCAGCGACGGTCATTTGTCTCGGCTGTTAATTACTTAACAGCTCCAGCGACCTACCCACCCCAGCGGACGGGCCATCCTGAACGGGGTCAATTTGGTCTTGCTCCGGATGGGGTTTGCCTTGCCTCTGAAGTCACCTTCAGAGCGGTGAGCTCTTACCTCACCTTTTCACCCTTACCTGCCTTCTGGAAGAAGGAGGCGGTATGTTTTCTGTGGCACTTTCCTCCGGTCACCCGGAGTCGCGGTTAGCGACCATCCTGCCCTGTGGAGTTCGGACTTTCCTCCCCTTCTTCTTCAGAAGAAGGAGCGACCGCCTCGCCTGCTCCAGCCACTATCTTTATACCATATTGCTCTAATTTTTTGTAGAGGTTGCTGCGGGGAGTATCAATTTCTCTGGCTGTTTTGGATATATTCCAGTTGTTGGCTTTAAGTTTATAAAGTATAAATGTCTTTTCGGCTTCATCCCGGAAATCTTTCAGGGTCATAATCTTTTTTAAATCAGGTAAATAAAACTCTTTTTCGCCAACAATATAATCCGGCAGGTCGTTAATGGTGATCACATCTCTGTTATTCATAATAATCAGACGTTCAACCAGATTCTTTAGCTCTCTAACATTTCCCTTCCAGGAATACTTCATCATAGCATCCAGGGCTTCAGGTGAAAATTTCTTTAATTTAAAATTGTTTTCCTCAGAAAAAACGCGACAAAAATAGTCAACCAGGAGCGGGATATCTTCTTTTCTATCCCTCAAGGGAGGAACATAAATAGGCACCACATTCAGACGGAAATATAGATCTTCTCGAAAACGCCCTTCTTTCATTTCTTTGTTGAGATCCTTATTAGTAGCAGCGATTACTCTGACATCGACCTTAATAATTTTGCTTGAGCCAACTCTTTGAATCTCTCCTTCTTCCAGAACACGCAGGACCTTGGACTGAGTACGAAGACTCATATCACCGACTTCGTCCAAAAAAATTGTCCCGCCATCGGCCAGTTCAAATTTACCGATCTGCCGTTCAGTAGCACCGGTAAAAGCTCCTTTTTCGTGCCCGAAAAGCTCGCTTTCAATTAATTCCTCCGGGATAGCCGCGCAGTTTACCTGAACAAAACTCTCCTCGGCTCTCAAACTATGGCCGTGAATAGCTCTGGCCACCAGTTCTTTACCCGTACCACTTTCACCCTGGATTAAAACGGTGGCATTAGTTGGGGCAATTTTTGATATCTGATCATTTAGATTTTTAATCAGGGGATGTTCCCCAATCAGCTGGTATCTCTTTTCTGCACGCCTTTTTATATCCTGAAAAGCTGACCTGAGCTCCCTGGATTCCAGAGCATGGTTCAAGCTGAGCAGAATTCTTTCCCGGTGGAGTGGTTTTTCCAGAAAGTCAAAGGCTCCCAGCTTGGTAGCCTCAACTGCCATTGGAATAGTGCCGTGGCCGGAAATCATAATGACTTCGGGAGTCAGTGGCTGTTTTTTTATTTCAGCTAATAAGGCCAGTCCATCCATATCGGGTAGTTTGATGTCAAGAAGAACCAGATCTATTTCCGGATGCTCCTCCAGGCGCTCTTTGGCCTCAACGCCACTGGCCGCTTCATAAATAACATAGCCCTCGTACTCCAGGATCATTTTTAGCGATTTTCGGATGTTCTCTTCATCATCGACAATCAGAATTCGCCACTTTTTTCCCTTGCTACTCATATTTTTATTTTAACACACTTAATCTGGCTGTAGCTAATATTTACCATATATCTATCTTCCTTCTCTTGATCATAAACCAATATGTTCTTATATTTTATAAGGATTGATTAAAAGGATCAGGACAAAAATAATAATTTTGCTATTGATGGCCGGGATCTTTTTTTACAGGCCGGCAATTGCCCCTCTCCAGGCTCAAAAGCTGGGAGATCGGACAGAAGAATTAGCTCTTCCGAAAGAATTTTGTCTGGAAAATGGTTTAAAGGTATACCTCTTGCCATATTCCTGGCCACGGTTAATAACAGTTGTTCTTGGCATAAAGGTGGGAGCAGCCGACGAAACTCCAGACACTAGCGGCCATTTACATCTTCTCGAACACTGCTTGCTTTTCCGCCAGAGTCATCTGATGGAAAAGCAACGTCTCCATCGGACTATAAAGGAATTTGGCCTTTACTATAATGCTCACACCGAACAGGACTTAATGCTTTTTGAAATCTGTCTGCCAGCTGAATATCTCCTTTCGGGTCTTCATTTATTGAAACAGGTAGCCTTCAGCTTCAATATAACTGAAGAGGGGTTAGAAAAAGAGAAGAAAGTAATTTTGAAGGAACTGCAGGATATTCAGCGGGACCCTCTAAGGGTTGGCTTAGCTAAAGCCTATGAACTGGTTTTCCCTAATACTGGTTATGCTCTTCCAGTTTACGGCCAGCCAGAAGTTATCAGGAAAGCTAATCTTAGCCAGCTTCAGACCTGGCACCAGAAATATTTCAACCCGAATAATTCAGCTTTAGTGGTCATAGGCAATTTTAGTCCAGAAGATTTAGAAGAGGATCTTAAACAAATGTTTTCTGATTTAAAAGCAGGCGCAACAAAGGTCAATCGAATTGCATTGAACCGTCAATCCTTAGATTCCGGTCAGCTGGTTGAACTCAGGATGAAGGTAGCTGATACTTATCTTATGGCCGCACTGTCCGGACCTGAATACAACCACCCTGATCGGATCGGTCTGGATCTGTTGAGTGAAATGTTAGGTTATGGCCTCTATCCACTTCTTTATTCAGCTTTCGCCAGCCAGACTGATCTGGTGTCATCCATTAATCTGCATTATCTGACTCATGACCAGGCCGGCTTAATTTTTATAATTCTGACCACGCGAGTGGATAAAGTTCAGACTGTCAGGAGGCTTTTACAGAACTTTTTTTCTCAACTGGCTACCTTCAACTATTCAAAGGAGGACTACTTCCCTCAGGAGGGTCTGATCCTCGACTTTTTACAAGGCGGCAAAAGCAGGTTGCGCTTGACTTCAGAAAAAATGATGGAAAATCCTCTGCTTCTGGCTAGAGCGCTGGCTAAACACCTGTTGCTCGCCACAGAAAGGCAGAAGACAGATTATCTTCAGACTCTCGATTCCCTGAACTCAAGTGACATGAGGAAAATTGCCCGTAAATATCTGTCTCGCGGCCAGGTTGCCTGGGTGGTGATTAAACCATGAGCAAAAACAAGATGGCCGGTGACTGGTGCCGTAGCTGGTTTTTGCTCCCGATTTTTCTACTAATGCTGCCAGGTCTGATTCTGACCCAGCCTCTGAATTTTGAAGAATTTACCCTGGCCAACGGACTAAAGGTTTATTATCAGCAAGATCCTCAGATTAAGTTTACTACGGTCGTCTTCCACTTTACGGGTGGTCAGTCCCTGGAAAAAGAAAATCAAGCTGGATTATCTTACCTGACCATTCGTTTGATGGCGGAAGTAGCTGATGAAGATAAATTAGCTGAGCTTCTGTCATCTGGAATCAATCTGAGCGCTGGCAGTGGGGCGAACTTTTCTTATATTCAGTTTGATTGTTGTAGCCAGTATCTGGAAAAAACATTGGCTATTGTGGCTTCTGGTCTGAAAAAACCAACTTTTTCCGGGTTGAGGATTGATAATGTCAAGAAAACTTTGAGGCTGGAATCAGGAAAAGAAGCCTGTCGGCTGATAGATTCAGCTTTGATCTGTCTGAAGCAACAGCTTTTTCCCCGGGCTCCATATCGCCATTCGCTTTTTGGCACTGAAGCCAGTCTTAAATCACTGACCAGAAAAGAGGTCAGCCAGTTTTATGACAGTCTGGTTAATTCTGCCAACTTGAGTCTTATAGTTATTTCTGACCTGGAAAGCCAGGTCTTTCTTAATCTTTTTTCCAAGCACTTAGCCTGGATAAAAAAATCAGGTATCTTGAAGGCCGAGCCAGCCTATTCTATTTCCGAAAAAGGTCAGGCTGGCGAGTCGAGCAGCCACTGTGATTATTATCGTGGTCCAGCCGGAGCCGCCGCTTTATTAGGTTATCCCCTACCCGGCGAGATTTCCCAGATATATCCAGCGGCTTATGTACTGGAAAAGATGATAGGAGAAGGGCCGGCTTCACTTATCTGGTCTCTACGGCAGGAAACCGGCCTGGCCTATAATGTAAACAGCCGGCTTGAAATTATCGAGCGCCGGCCAATCTTTATCTGTTATCTAGAAACCGATAGTGAAGAGGCCCGTCAAGCCCAGAATTCCCTTGAAGACTTTTTTGCCAGGCTGAGCCAGGAAGGATGGCCAGAGAAAGAAATTGCGGCTGGTCGAGTTCTGGCCAGAAATACCTATCTCCGTGAGTCTGCAGGTCGAGAGGCACGCTTGTCTTTTTTATCTATTTTGCTGGCCAATAACCTGGCTGTAAGTTTTTATAATAAATTTTTGAACTATATAGACTCGGTAACCGCAGATGACCTCAATCGGCTATTAGAGTCAGCCTTCAAGCCTGAACAAGCTTATGAAATTTTTCTGGTCAAAGATTAATGTTCAGCTAATTTTTTATAATATTCAAACCTGTTTCTGGCCTCTTCTTTGGCCTGAGCAAAGAGCTGAGTGGCAATCTCTGGATAATCCTGAAGAACAGAACGATAACGTATTTCATTTTTCAGGAAAGTTTCATAATCAAGTTTTGGCTCTTTGGAATCAAGAATAAGAGGATTTTTTCCTTCTTTAGCCAGCTGCGGATTATAACGGTAAAGAATCCAGTAGCCTGTATCAACGGCCAGTTTCTCTTCCTGCTGTGATTTGCTCATATCAATACCGTGGTTAATGCAAGGCGAATAGGCAATAATCAGAGATGGCCCATCGTAAGCTTCTGCTTCCATAAAAGCCTTGAGACATTGATTCATGTTGGCTCCCATAGCGACCGAAGCCACATAAACATAGCCATAGCTCATAGCCATCCGGCCCAGGTCCTTTTTGCCGGTTTTCTTGCCAGAAGAAGCGAATTTAGCTCTGGATCCAGTAGGAGTGGATTTAGATGCCTGTCCGCCGGTATTGGAGTAAACCTCAGTATCAAGAACGAGCAGGTTGACATTCCTGTTCATAGCAATAACATGGTCAAGTCCGCCATAGCCGATATCATAAGCCCAGCCGTCACCGCCGATGCACCAGATACTCTTATCTACAAAATAATCCTGAAATTCAGCTACTTTAGTCAGATAAGGATAAGCAGCATCTTTTCTGGCCAGGGCAGCTGGCAGGAGTTTCCGAATACGTTCAGCAGTCATTTTCGCCTGGTCACTACGATCATTCCACAGCTCTTTCATTTTCTGGAAGGCATCCATCAGTTCAGGCTGAGTACCGGCAGTAATAGCAGCATTCATATTAGCCAGAAGTTGCCGTCTGATGGTATCAACTGCCAGCCTCATACCAAAACCGTATTCGGCATTATCCTCAAAGAGCGAATTAGCCCAGGTGGGTCCCTTCCCTTCTTTATTCTTAGCATATGGAGAAACCGGGAATGTACCACCATAAATTGAAGAACAACCGGTGGCATTGGCAATAATCATTCTATCGCCAAAAAGCTGGGTGGCCAATTTAATATAGGGAGTTTCTCCGCAACCAGCACAGGCACCGCTGAATTCAAACAGTGGGGTTAAGAGCTGAGAACCCTTGATGGTTTCAATTTTATTCCCATCCAGCCAGCTATCAGGCAACTTCTCAAAGAAGTCTACATTTTCATTCTCTCCGGCTGCTCTTTCCTCTTCCAGTGGAACCATGACCAGAGATTTGTTTTTGGTTGGACAGGTTTCCACACAGACACCGCAGCCCACGCAATCTTCAATATATACCTGAAGCCGATACCTCAAATTTTTATCATTTTTGCTGTTAGAGACCAGGGTGGTAAATTTAGCCGGAGCTTTTTCCAGATCAGCTGGCAGAATTTGTTTTGGTCTGATAGCCGCATGCGGACAGACAAATGAACACTGATTGCATTGAATGCAATTCTCCGGGAGCCAGCGTGGGACCAGTTCAGCTACTCCTCTTTTCTCCAGCTTGGCCGTGTTGGTCGGAATACGGCCGTCATCGGGCATACTGGAAACAGGAATTGAATTGCCCTTAAAATGCATAATCGGCTCAATGACTTTCTTAGCGAAATCATCAGCTTCATCAGGAATCAGCTTGGGAACAGGGGCTGATTTGGTGATTTTATCCGGAATAGGAACTTCTTCTAAGGCTTCCAGTGCCCGGTCAACTGCGGCCATATTCATTTTGACTATATCATCACCCTTTTTGTGATAGCTCTTATAAATAGCTTTTTTAATCAGATCAATAGCTTCGGCCTCTGGCAAAACACCAGAAATCTTGAAAAAGCAGACCTGCATAATGGTATTGATCCTGGTTTTCAGACCAACTTCCTGGGCGATCTTAAAGGCATCGATATTATAAACCTTGATTTTTTTATCAATGATGGTCCTTTGCATGTCTTCAGTTAGATGTTCGAAGACCTCCTCTTTTTTCCAGGATGAATTAAGCAGAAAAACTCCACCTGGCCTGATTCCCTCCAGGACATCATAGCGTCCGATATAAGCTGGCTTGTGGAGGGCAATGAAATCAGCAATATTCACCAGATACTCGGATTTAATCGGATGCTGGCCAAAACGCAGATGAGAGATGGTCACTCCACCTGATTTCTTGGAATCATATTCAAAATAACCCTGGGCATAAAGATCCGTGTTATCGCCAATAATTGTGATTGAATTTTTATTTGCACCGACCGTACCATCTGAACCATAACCCCAGAATTTGCAACGAACTGTCCCTTCCGGTTCGGTTTCAAGAATTGGACCAACCGTTAAGGACTTGCCACTGACATCATCTTCAATTCCGACTGTAAAACCATGAAAAGCGGCGCCGTCCAGGTGGTCATAAACTGCTTTGACCATGGCTGGAGTGAATTCTTTTGAAGATAAGCCATATCGTCCACCGATGATTTTGATATCTCTTCCGACCAGAGCAGAAACCACGTCGAGGAAAAGTGGCTCGCCCGGAGCGCCTGGCTCTTTGGTTCGATCCAGAACAGCTATCTTTTTAACGCTAGCGGGAATGACCGATCGGAGAGCAGCTGAGTCAAAAGGTCGGAAAAGGCGAACTTTAACCAGGCCAACATTATAACCCTGCTTGTTCAGGTAATTTATGGTCTCTTCAGCTGTTTCCCCGCCTGAACCCATCATAATGATGACCCGATCAGCCTGTGGTGAACCAAAATAATCAAAGAGATGGTACTGACGCCCGGTGACTTTAGCCACTTTATCCATATACTCCTGGACAATGGCGGGAGTAGCCTCATAGTATTTGTTCACCGTTTCCCTGCCCTGAAAATAAACATCAGGATTTTCTGCCCCAACTTTCATCATGGGTTTTTCTGGGTTTAAAGCCCTCTGTCTGAAAGCTTCCAGATATTGTGGTTCAAACAGCTCGGCCAGCGTTTCATAGGGTATAAGTTCTATCTTTTGAACCTCGCTGGAGGTACGGAAACCGTCAAAGAAATGAAGGAAAGGTACCCGGCTTTTCAGACTGGCCAGATGACTCACGGTGGCCAGATCCATGATTTCCTGAACAGAACCGGAGGCCATTAAAGCAAAGCCTGTATTTCTGGCGGCCATCACATCAGAATGGTCTCCAAATATTGACAGAGACTGGCAGGCTAAAGACCTGGCCGAGACATGGAAAACAGTTGGCAATAATTCGCCGGCGATCTTGTACATGTTGGGTAACATCAACATCAGACCCTGAGAGGCGGTAAAGGTTGTAGTCAGACAACCAGCACTTAACGAGCCGTGAACAGCTCCTGCCGCTCCTCCTTCTGATTGCATCTCCACCACTTCCACTGTCTGACCAAAGATGTTTTTCTTTCCCTGGCTGGACCATTCATCAGCCATTTCACCCATGGTCGAGGAAGGAGTGATCGGATAGATAGCCGCCACTTCCGAGTAGGCGTAGGCTACATGGGTGGCAGCTGTATTACCATCAACAGCCTTAAAATTTTTAGACATCGGCATGCTCCTTATTAAATTAAACAAATTATTATACCAAAAAGTCGCTCTTATTCTAACCGGTTTTTAGCATTTATTTTTTTATTTCGGTCCGCCCTTCCAGTGCTTTTTTAATAGTTTGCTGATCGGCAAAATCCAAATCGCCTCCAACTGGTAAACCCATGGCCAGACGACTGATTTTAATCGGTAAATCCTCAACCAGCTGCAAGATGAGGGCGGCGGTGGCTTCCCCCTCAGCCGTTGGATTGGTGGCGATGATCAATTCCTTAAACTGGCCGGTCTTGAGCCGGTTGACCAATTTTTCCAGTCTTAATTCATCTGGCCCGATACCTTTAAGTGGCGATAGAGAGCCCAGAAGGACATGATATCTACCATGATATATACCGGTTTTTTCAATTGAGGCCACATTAAACGGTTCTTCGACCACACACAGCTGCTCATTATTTCGCTGGTTATCAGTACATAAAAGGCAGGGATCAACGTCAGTAATATTATTGCAAACAGAACAATAAAAAAGGTTTTTTTTGACCTCAGTAATAGCCTCCAGCAGTTGTTCCACTTCTTCCAGAGGCAGGCTTAAAATATAAAAAGCTATCCGCTGAGCCGACTTCTGGCCAATTCCCGGGAACTTCCTCAATTCCTCAATTAGTTTATGGAGTGGTTGAGCATATTCAAACATTTGTGACCAGTCATAGCCCGGGTATTTTCAGACCACCGGTGAAGCCAGACATCTTTTTGGAGACTTCTTCGTCCACCCTGGCCACTGCTTCGCGAAAGGCAGAGACAATGAGGTCCTGTAGCATGTCCACATCCTCCTGATTGACCACTTCTGGTTCCAGTTTGATTTTTAAGCAGTTTTTGTGACCATCAAGGACAACCGTTACCATTCCGCCGCCACTTGAGCCTTCTACCTGCATTTCGGCCAGTTCTTTCTGCATTTTTTCCTGGAACTCCTGGGCAGCTTTCATCATCTTTTGCAGTTCACCCAGATTTTTCATCCCGACTCCTTTTTCTTGGTATTTTCTTATTATGATTTATTGTTGTTATTCTTTTTCTTAACCGAAATAACCTGTCCCCTTAAATCGTCCAGAATATTTTTGACCTTTGGATCTTCAATAACTGCTCGGCCCTCACCATTTCCAACCTGGCCTATCTTTTTCTGGCCGCTACCGGCCAAGTTTGGTTGAGCTCTTTTCTCCTCCCGGCTGTCTTCCTCGACTTTTACCTCAAAACGATAACCGTCAAAGTCAGCAGCCAGACGGTTTAGATAGGCTTCGTTTTGCTCAATGAGAACAGCAAAATGCTTCTTATCCTGGCTGAATATAAATTGCATGCATTTATCTCTGACCTCAACCTTACTGGCTACCTTGAGAATTGGAGCCAGAGCCGGGCGGTCTTTCATCAAACGGAAATAAAATTCGTCAGCAACCGGGTGTCCCAGAACCGGTACACCATTTCCGGCCACCCTGGTTTGGTTGTCTGCTCTTTGAAAATCAGGACTGCGAACCGCACCCCGGCTCTTTTCGGCTGGTCTGGGCGCCGGGGTCTGGTAGTCAGGTTTTCGAGGTTCACTTTTAGGCAGACCCTTTTTCAATTGCAGTTTTAACTCCTTAACTTCCTCCAGAACCTGATCCAGCGGTTTTAAACGCGATAAATAACATAATCTAATCAAATGAGCCTCTAAAAAAATTCTGGGCTGAGCTGAATACCTCAAGCCAGACTCCCCTTCCTGCAGAACAGTTAGATATCTGAGTATTTCTTCCGGAAGTAATGATTGACTGATATCCCTGAGATGATTTAGTTCTTCTTCTGATAGCCAATTGAGAGCGGCTGGATCTTTCACTATTCTCGCCAGCAGGAGCTGGCGGAAATGCTCGATCAGACCATTATAAAAATATCTAAGATCATAGCCAGCCGAGACCAGCTCTTCCACCAAGCCGAAAATCTGTTCATCTTGCCCTGTAATGATTGCTCTGGAAAATTTCTCAAACAAGCGGTGATCGATAACTCCCAGGATCTCTTCGGTATCCTGATCTTTAACCTGGAGACCGCTGAAAGAGATGACCTGGTCGAGGAGAGTTTCTGCGTCCCGTAAACTACCATCAGCTGCTTCGGCGATCAGCTTAAGACTATAGGGGCTAATGGTCAGGCCTTCCTGTTCGGCAATAAAGCGCAGATGGCTGGCTATTACCTCAGTCGTCAGTCTCTTAAAAACGAAATGCTGGCAACGGGAAATGATGGTTCTGGGAACCTTATGGAATTCAGTGGTGGCGAAGATAAAGATGGTTCTGGTCGGCGGTTCTTCCAGGGTTTTGAGCAGGGCATTGAAAGCATCCCGGCTGAGCTGATGAACTTCATCAATGATGATAATCCGGTAGCGGCTGTGCATTGGTTCATACTGAATGCTTTCTCTTAAAGCCTTAACATCCTCAATGCCGCGGTTAGAAGCACCGTCAATTTCAATAAAATCAACCAGCCGATCCTCATTAATAGCCTGGCACAGTTCACATTGATTGCAGGGCTCGGGAGCTGGCCCGAATTGACAGTTCAGGGCCTTGGCCAGAATTCTGGCTACCGTGGTCTTGCCCACGCCTCTCATGCCGGAGAAAAGATAAGCATGGCTGATTCTGTTTTCCCGGATAGCATTTTGCAGCGTCCTGACTACTGCCTCCTGGCCGACCACTTCGGAAAATTTCCTTGGTCGGTATTTTCTAGCCAGGACCAGATAAGAATCGTTGGGGTTATCCAGATGTTGGTCTGACATTGCCTCTAGCCTGAAATAAAATCTGTTTTATCTTATCATAACTGACCTAAAATTCAACCGGGGACAAAGGTTTAGATATTTGATCTTTCGGGATGAATTTAAGTCTTGAAGAGATTAAAATGAGTCTGGCATGAAGCAAAGAGAAAAAGGTTTGCTCTTCGTTCACTTAGCTGTCTTTTTGTTTGGTTTCCCTGGTGTGATCAGCAAGCTGGTCAACTTGCCTTCATTTTCTCTGACTTTCTGGAGATTGATTCTGGCCAGTCTGACTCTTTTCCTGATTATTAAGCTTCAATCAAAACATATGCCCCGCCCGGCCCGATCTCTTGATTTCTGGTTAATAGTCTCATCGGGAGGTCTGCTGGCTTTTCACTGGACAACTTTTTTCCAGTCAATCCAGGTGTCGACTGTTGCTACCGGACTGCTGTCTTATTCGGCTTTTCCTCTCTTTACGATTTTCCTTGAGCCCTGGCTTCTCGGGACTCGCTTCCATCGGAAAAACCTTATCCTGGCCGCGATCTGTCTGGCCGGCATTAGCTTGCTTGTACCCGAGTTTAATTTCAAAAATAATATGTTCGTTGGAGTCATGTGGGGTCTGGCTTCTGGTTTTTCTTTTTCCCTGTTGACCATTATTAACAGAAAGTTGGCGGCCAGTTACCCCAGCCTGGCTCTGGCTTTTTATCAGGACACACTGGCTATCCTTTTTTTGCTGCCTGTCTTTCTGGTTAAAAAATTTAGCTGGCCGGGAAATTTAGAAAGTCTGGGACTGATCATCTTCCTGGGCGTCTTTTGTACAGCTTTAGCTCACACTCTATTTATCAGGGGGTTGAGGGATATGGAAGCTCAGACTTCCAGCCTGATCAGCCTGCTTGAACCTGTTTATGGTCTGATCCTCAGCTACCTGATACTTAAAGAACAGCCCAGCCTCAGAACCCTCGCCGGAGGCTGCCTGATTTTAGCCTCGGTTCTCTGGTTGTCTTATCATAGTACCAGGCAAGGTTCACTTCAGTGATTTTTGTCTCTTAAATTCTTAGGCTGGATAGCTTGTTTTTCTCTGGCCTGTCTTTGCAAGAGCTGCTCTTTTTCTTCCTGATGCTGCTGCCTTAACTGCTCAATCCTCGTCTGAAGCTCCTTTAATTTTCTCTGCTTCTCCTGAGGCGGAACAACCTTGATTTCCTTTTCTGTTTGCTGTTTTAGTCTTTCAATTTCCATTTTTTGGGTTTTTTCGAGCAAGGCCTGTTCCCGGTGGTGATAAGTATCGATAGAATTAACATCCTGTTTGAGCCTATCAGGCGTCAGTCTCTGTATAGCTTCTTCCCGGCTAATGGCTGTTCTAGGAGTGACCGATTCTCTCCTTATAACAGGTCTGTATATTCTGACTTCTTTCGAACTTAGCTTTTCCTCTGCTGGCTGTTTTATTTCTTTGATATTTACCCTGGTGATTGGCCGGCCGGTGATTCTTTCTACATGCTGAGGGCTGAGTGCATCGTTAATGATGATGTTGTTTCTGAGACTGAATCTGTCGGCTAAAACTGTAAAATTAATTAACGTTCTGTTTCGTTCTCTAGGGATCACCCAGTTAGCCAGACGGCCTTCAGAGAAATGGCGGGCTTCAATAAAGACCCACAGGTGATAATCAATGTGCCGGTTTCTCCACTCGAATCCGTGTCCTGGTCGGAAGGGGACATCAGGCGGAACCGGCGCCCATCCTAGATAAATGTCACTGAATCTCCAGACCACCCAGGCCGGAGCCCATTCGACATCAGGTACCCAGAACCACCCGAGGTGAATATCCCACCCCCAGCGTCCATAATGGAATGGCAGCCAGCCCCAGCTATAAAATGAAACCCAGGTCCAGCCATAATCAGTCCAGACCCAGCGACCATGGATATAAGGATGCCAACGAGCATCAATTCCCCTCGGTACCCAGACATAACCAAAGGGGGAATAATTCACCCAGAAGCCAAAACCACTGAGATAGTCATAGATATACCCGAACGTTATTTCTCCAGAAACATATGGCTGGAAAGATGAAGCTGCTGGTTGTCGGGTGGTAGTCTGCTTTTCTTCAGGCGGGACATAAATCAGGCAGCTAGCCAACGATAATGCTACTAAAACGACCAGAATAGCCGATTTTCGCATCTATTCCTCCAGGTCAAATGATAGCCACACTCAAGCCCCGGCCAATTCTCCGCTTAAATCTATTTTAAATTTCCTGGCTCTGTCTTAGTAGAATTGCCTGGAAGATCTGATCTGCTGTTTTTTAGTTCAGCCTTTTAAAAACCTTCTTTATCTTCTTAAAAGCCCAATCCAGCTCTCTTTTACTGATGATGAGGGGCGGCGCAAACCTGATTACGTTCTCATGTGTCTCTTTACAGAGCAGCCTTTCATTCATCAGCGCTTCGCAGAAACGCCGGGCGCCACCAGCCTCAGGATAGAGTTCGATGCCAATCAACAAGCCCCGGCCTCTTATTTCCTTAATATGCCGGCTTTTAATTGTTTTTAACTTTTCTAAGAAATAGGTGCCTTTCTCGGCCGCCTGCTCGACCAGGTGTTCATCCTGAATAACCCGCAGAGCTTCCCTAGCCACCGCACAGGCTAAAGGATTGCCGCCAAAGGTTGATCCATGTTCACCTGGTTTGAACAATCCCATAATTTCAATCGTCGACAGAACTGCCGAAATAGCATAGCAACCACCACCGAGGGACTTGCCAATAACCATTACGTCGGGCTTAACACCTTCATATTCGCAGGCGAACATTTTGCCGACCCGGCCCAACCCGGTTTGAATTTCATCAGCAATAAAGAGGACGTTATTCTTTTCACAAATCTCTTTGGCCTTCTTAAGGTAGCCATCAGGCGGGATAAGAATTCCAGCCTCGGCTTGAATTGGTTCAACCAGAAAAGCCGCTGTTCTGGGAGTGATAGCCTCTTCCAGAGCCTCAGCGTCACCGAAGGGAACAATTTTGAAGCCGGGAGTAAATGGCCCGAAATCCTGCCGATAGAGGGGTTCGGTAGAAAAGCTGATTATAGTCACCGTGCGACCATGAAAATTGTTGGTACAGGCGATAATCTCTGCTTCATCCTGAGGAACTCCCTTTTTCTGATAAGC
Source organism: Candidatus Saccharicenans sp. (assembly GCA_035416665.1). GTDB lineage: Bacteria > Acidobacteriota > Aminicenantia > Aminicenantales > Saccharicenantaceae > Saccharicenans. The sequence goes on from DAOLNQ010000006.1 coordinate 64,505, forward strand.
CCATTTTCTGGCTAATTTAATTGCTGTTTCAACCGCCTCGGCTCCCGAATTCATGGGAAGAACCATATTGAAGCCGGTCAGTTCACATAACTCCTTGGCCAGTAATGGCCATTGATCGTTTCTGAAAGCTCTGGAGGTCAAAGTCAGCTTTTTGGCCTGATTCTGTAAGGCCTTGATAATCCTGGGGTGGCAATGGCCCTGGTTAACCGCTGAGTAAGCACTTAAAAAGTCAAGATATTTATTTCCTTCGACATCCCACATCCAGATGCCTTTGGCTTTGGTAATTACCACGTCCAGCGGATGATAGTTGTGAGCACCATAGATGTCCTCAATGACGATATAATCTTTACTGTCCATTCAAAACTCCTTTCCCTTAATTGAAGTGGCGGAGAGGGCGGGATTCGAACCCGCGGTAAACCTTTCGGGCTTACACACGCTTTCCAAGCGTGCTCCTTAAACCACTCGGACACCTCTCCTTGTTAAGATTGCCAAGAAAAAAAGGTTATCAAAATATTGGCAGGAAATCAATTTATCAGCCAGGAAAACTAAGGCCGATAAATTGAAATTATGTCTTTTAGAAGAGCAGCAGCCGCACCGGTGGGACTTGATTGCCCTCCTGTAACTGCCACCCAGCCCATAGTATCAGTATAAAAAATAATACCCTTATTTGTTCCGCTGGTCATAGCCAGAGGATGAACGGGATCAAGCAGGGCTAAACCAACATCAATCTTCCATGGCTCCCCGGCTTTTTCCCGATAACATTTGCCAAAAAGTTTTAGAATCTTATTAAGGCTACTGGCTTTTTCTACTATTTCCTTTTTCAAGCCGCGGATCCCTCTGACCTGAGCCTCGCTCAGCTTGATTTCTGTATCCAGTACTTCATTGGCGATGATGACCATTTTAGCCGCCGTATCCCATCCATCTATGTCCTGAGAAGGATCAGGTTCAGCAATACCCTTTTCCTGAGCCTCTTTCAAGGCAGCTTCAAAATCCAGACCTTCAGCCATTCTGGTCAGGATATAATTACTGGTTCCGTTTAAAATTCCTTCGATAGCCAGAATCTCGGCACCGGCCAGAGAACGCCTGCCCACATCGAGGGTAGGCAGAGCAGCAGCTGCTGCTGCGCTGGCTTTAATGACTGACCCCTTTTCTTCTGCCAGTGTTTTTAGCTCATCTGGCCTCAAAACCAGGGCTCCTTTGCTGGCAGTGGCCAGATGCCAGCCTTTACCCAGGGCCAATCGGGCCAGTGTCAAGCCCGGTTCGCCACTTATAAGATTAGAAGGAGTACAATCAACCAGTACTCCCTGTTGGAACTCTTCGAGCAAATCAGAAATGGTGATAGCTTTTATCCAGTCAGCCAGGTTGTCAAGGTCCTCCTGAGCGAAATAAGAGGGGGACAGAACCTTCTGAGTACTGGAGAGGAGGACAATCCCTTTCTGCCGGGCAATAGCTCGGAGTTCCAGCTGAAGGTCATAGCGCTGCAGGCAATCGTCATATTTTTCCTTGAGAAGTTCAAAAAAAGCCCGGCCAACCCGGCCAAAACCAACAACAATGATATTTACTTTATCCATCTTAACCTCAAATAAGAAACCAATTGTACTCAGCTGGCGGAGAGGGCGGGATTCGAACCCGCGATTCCGGCAATTAACCGGAATAACGGTTTTCGAGACCGTCGCCTTCAACCACTCGGCCACCTCTCCGTTTCGAGTAATTTACTTTAAGTTCTGTGAGTTTGCAACCCTTCTCCTGATTTTCTGGACTCCCTTTTTGAGCGGAAAAAATTACTTATTACCTGCCTACACTCTACACTTAATATTCCACTACAAACTTCGAGTCGGTGGTTGGCTCTGGCCAGCGGAATAGCTAATCTGGAAACGACCGCTCCCTGCTTGCTGTCTTCTGTTCCATAAACCAGTCTCTTAATTCTGGCTTGAAGGATAGCTCCCAGGCACATCGGGCAGGGCTCGACCGTTACATAGAGGGTTAACCCGGTCAGACGATAATTTTTTAATTTTTGCCCGGCTTTCCTCAGGGCTATAATTTCAGCATGAGCAGCAGGATCAGAACGAGAAATTGATTGGTTATAGCCACGGGCTACAATTTTATTACCTTTAACCAGAACAGCACCAACCGGCACCTCCCCCCGACGAGCAGCCCGATTGGCTTCAGCCAGGGCCTTTTCCATAAAATATTTATCTCTATTATTGTTTTCCAGCATGAACAAAAATATTTTATCTTTAATCGGCGAGTTAAACAACTGTTGGTAGGCAAGCAGCTGGCTGTCTTTACATCATCAGTGAAATAAAATAAACTCTGGCTGGTTAAGGATAAGTGCGATGAACAAGATGAAGTGCTTGTATTGTTATCATGAGGACGTCTTTCAGCCAAATGAGATTTTATGTCCGGTCTGCCATCAACCACTACTTTTTGACTTAATTCAATTCAATAAGGCTAGCTTTTCATACGACGGGGAGATAGCTCTCCAGAAATACCGCCAGTTTTTGCCACTCCCGGCGATTAACCTTGAATTGAGCCTTAAAGAAGGTGGCACTCCCCTGCTGAGATTATTCAGTCTGGAAAAGTTTTTAAACAAGGCCGGACTTTTTGCCAAGTTAGAAATGGCTAATCCAACACTTAGCTTTAAAGATAGAGGGACAGCTGTCGTAGTGCAAAAGCTGGCTGAAATGAAAATAAAGAAAATTGGAACTGTCTCTACCGGTAACATGGCTTCATCCACTGCTGCCTATGCTGCCCGCTGTGGCCTTCAGGCTTTCTTACTGGTAAAGAAAGGAACATCAACCGGGGCTTTAATTTCCTCGGCTGTCTTCGAACCGGTAATTATCGAAGTCGATGGCGATTATGGCCAGCTTTTTTATAAAAGCTACCAGCTGGGCAAAAAGTATGGCCTATATTTTGCCAATTCAGTTGATCCCCTGCGTCTGGAAGGTTATAAATTAACCAGCTTTGAAATTTGCCAGCAATTAGGTCACCAGCCAAATTTCATATTTGTCCCGGTGAGTTCTGGTGGCCATCTGGTTGGACTGTATAAGGGTTTCCTGGAACTAAAGCAAGCTGGACTGATCCAGGCCTGTCCAACATTCATCGGAGTTCAGGCTGAGGGTTGTTCCCCGATCGTTCAGGCCCTGGAGCGAGGCGAAGACAAAGTAAGGAAAGTGGAATCAATCAATACTCTTGCCCATTCTATCTCTAATGCTGACCCGCCAGCCGGTAATCTGGTTTTAAAAATTATCAAAGAAAATAAAGGACAGCTGGTGAGCGTCAGTGATGAGGAAATGCTGGAGGCCCAGAAATTACTGGCCGTAAAGGAGGGCCTATTTGCTCAGCCTGAAGCCTCGACCACTCTGGCTGCCTATCTCAAGTTAAAAGAGACTCTTGATGGCCAGAGTGTGCTGGTCCTGACCGGGCATGGCCTTAAAGCCTCTGAACTTCCGGCCGGCCGCCACCAGAAGCACTATGAGTCCAGGTTAGACCAAATAGATGACATTTTTGAACAGATCATCATTGACCGGCAGACAACTGGGACAGAAGATAGTCTTTAAAAGCAAACAAGGCAGGCGTCCCTCCCGTATGGACAAATAAGATCCTGTCATTCGATGAAAAATAATTACGTTTGAGCAGATCTATTAAACCCAGCATAGCCTTAGCTGTATAAACTGGATCAAGAAGCACAGCTTCTGTTTTAAATAGATTTCTGATCGTTCCGGCTATTTCAGCCGTTATCAACCCATAGCCTGCCCCCAGATAATTATCAAAGAGAATGAAGTCCTCATTATCAAGTTGGATTTCCAGTTCAAGCATCTTTACCAGATCAAAGGCAATCTGCTTAACCACCGGTAAAAACTCTTCCTTTTTATCGGAAACGCAGATGCCTACCACTTTGGTCTTAAGTCCGAGGGCTTTAGCCCCGACTAATAAGCCAGCCTGAGTGCCACCTGAGCCGGAAGCAATGACTACATAATCAGGCAGAGCAGACACCGCGGCCGCCTGTTCGTATATCTCCAGCATTGCCTGAAAATAACTCAGGGCTCCCAATGGCTTGTCCAGATGGCCGCCGCAGGTTGAACCGCCAACCGGAACCAGGTAAGGTTGATACCCTTCAGCCCTTTCTCTGGCCGCCAGTTCTTCCAGGAGTTCCAGCGCTTTATCCTGATTAACCGATTTACCGCGTTCTTCTGATTCTTTAATCTCGATCTGGGCGTCAAGAAGATATTCAAGAAAGACATTGCCCTCATAAATAGCCGGTACATCATAGCTTTTAAATAAAAGCAGAACAGGCCTCAGCCCGAACTTCCGGGCCGCAGCAGCCAGCTGCAGGCACCAGTTAGATTGCATAGCTCCCCAGGTGATGATCGTATCCGCACCTTTTTTTAAAGCATCAGCCAAAATGAACTCCAGCTTCCTTGATTTATTGCCACCAAAAGCCAGTCCGGTCAGGTCATCTCTTTTTATCAGTATTTTTGTGCCCCTTGCTTGCTGATTTAATTTTTCCAGTGGATAAAGGGGGGTCGGTCGGCAGATCAGCTCAATAGAAGGAAACTCCTTGATTTTTCTTTTCAGGGCTTCAAGACGATACTCTTTCATTTGTTTCCTCAAGCTTCTTCTACTACCCGCCAGTTCTGGGCCTCAGCCAGACGGTAAGCAGCTTCTCTTAAATCACCATAAAAAGTCACTCGATGCCAGCCCCATCGATCCCAGTTAGAAAACAACTTTTCCAGATCGCCAAGTGGCTCGGCCACGAGCTTTGTCCGGCAAGCTCGGTCATTAAAATCATTTCCAACGGCCTTAGCCTGGTGAAGGAGGATTTCCTGACGTCCATCGTCTATCTCCAGACTGGTGGTCAGGTAACCAGCCGGCAAAAGAGAACGGACAGCTGCTCCCTGCCGGTCTTCAGAATGAGTCAGGATTTCATAGGGATTGGTCGGACCATCAGGCCCAAAAACTTTATTTGAGGCGACACAATGGGCATAGATAATCCGCCTTCTGGAAATGTCAATAACCGGATCAGAAATATAACCTGGTCGGCCCCTGGTCATCATACCAAAAGCAGTCATGGTGGCTGTTGACCTGAGGTCAGCTTCGCAGGCACCAACTAAGCCCTGATTATTTAATTCGTGGAATCCAAGGCAGGGATAGGCGTGGATATGTCCGCCATAAAATCCTCCGAGGCAATTTACAGTTATTGCCCGTGCCCGGTACTTGTCCAGCAATGCTTTCATGCCTAAATACATGGCTGCTGAATTGATGACTTCCGGCCAGCTAACACCCAGGACAAGAGAAGCTCCTTTCCACCATTTTCTGGCAATTTCTCTGGCCTCTTCCCGGTCTGCCGCCGCCCAGGCCTGATTTAACTCAGCCAGGGGAAGATTCAAAACAGGAATATTCATTATCTGGAAAGGTTGTCCGCCCTTCTCGTCCCTGAAAAGCAGAATAGGTGCATCCTTTAAACGGTACAGGGTTTCTTCAGCAGAAAGAAGCTTTAATTCATCCGGGTAACAGGTAAGATAGCCTGGAGCCGGTGTCCGGGCAATTCTTATCTCTTCGACCAGCTGACTGAACGACCGATCATTCTGCAGGCTTTTAAATCGGGCAAAGGCCTCAAAGGCAGCCACTACATCATCTAACCTGTCCGAAGCTATGAAACCAAAATTAGGCTGTTTTTCTCTCTTTAAGCGGGAGGTATACACCAGAAAGCCGCCGCTGCCGGCAAAAAGAAAATCAACATAGAGGACTGGCCGGCCAGTAGCTACCGCCGGCTGGACTACTTGATTCCAGCAATTGAGCTGAAAGACAGCATAACCATCAACATTTTGTTCTTCGTCAGCTTTGATAATTTTTTCAGCTTCTTCTGGTCCGCTCACCAAGGAGACCAAAAATGTATAGTGGGGAAACTTCTGCTGTAAAATGCTGATGTACTTCTCAATTACTGGCCGGAAATCAAAACCAAGATTGGGCCAATCAGGCCTATCCTGTTTCAACCGGTGAAGAGCAAAGAGGAGGCTAATTTTGACTCTTTCTTTTCTTGCCTCAGAGGCTAAATCCTTTGAGGTCAACCGGCCAGACGGGCTGAGATCTTTTTTAAGAATTAAACCGCTGGCCAGCCAGGCGGCACAGCGTCCACATTGGCCGAAAAAACTTCGTCGGCTGAGACTCTTTTTCCCGGGATCCATTTTCCTCTCTGGTTTCATAAATCCTATAATTTACTTAGCCAGCTCGCTTCCAAGCCTCCGGTTAAACATCTCAATTTTTTGACCAGATAGATACTTTTACTCAGGCCGGTTTGGCTGTCAAGAAAAATTATGAGGTGACCGGATAAAATCGGTTTTTATAAACAATAAAGAGCTAGCGATGGGACGGGTTGACAGCTAGGCCGATTCAATCTAACATAAATGCTTATGTTTCAGTCAGTTAAAAAACCAAGCCAGCCTGGCCAGTCAGGTCAGATTTTCCGGCTAATTATACTTTTCCTTCTGCTGTTTTTACCATTTTCCACCATTCTTCAGGCACAGGAAACAACTGAACAGGTGGGAGGTCAGGAAGAGGAACTGGCTAAAGTTGAAAAGAATAAGGTCAGTGTAACTGCCCTGCCTATCTTATATTACACCCCGGAAACCAAACTGGCTTTTGGAGCCGGTGGTTTGTTAGCCTATCGGCTCGGGCTGGTTTTTAAAGAAGCCAGACCGAGCACCCTTTTTTTTGCCGGAATTTATACTCAGATGAAGCAGTATACTTTTCAGCTTAAACCTGAAATTTATTTAAAGAACAATTCTATCTTTTTGACAGGAAACTTTCTGGCCGAGCGATTTCCAACTAAATTCTGGGGAGTCGGTCCTGATACTGACGAAGAGCAAGTTGAGACTTATACCCCCCAGACCTATTTTATGGAACTCGGCTATCAGGGAAAATATTTTCATCAAATTCCTCTTTACCTGGGTGTCAGATATCACCTGGAAAAAACTTCGATTGTTGACAAAGAACCAGGCAAGATTCTTGATCAGGGGCTGGTTATGGGTAGCGAAGGAGGGTGGATTTCTGGCCCCGGTCTGATTGTCAATTATGACAGTCGGGACAATATCTTTTTCCCGTCATCAGGCAATTATCTGCAGTTATTTGGTTTCTGGAATAACAAAATCTTTGGCAGCAGTTTTAATTATGTCAATCTTAAGATTGATGCCCGCCATTATTTTGGGGTGAGTCCGGGTCAGGTTCTGGTCGTCCAGGGAATTTTAGATACGGTTAGTGGCGATGTCCCCTTCTATAAATTGCCCAAGATCGGTGGTGATTTGCTCCGTGGCTATTACGGCGGCCGTTTTCGAGATCAGGTAGTCGTTGCTTTTCAAACCGAATACAGATTTCCTATCTGGAAAAGGCTGAGCGGGGTGGCTTTTGCCGGACTGGGCAGTCTATCCGATAGCCTGAAGCATATTTCCTGGGATCACCTGAAATACTCGGCTGGCTTTGGTTTCAGATTTAAAATTATTCCTAAGGAACAGGTTAATGTCAGGGTGGATTTTGCTTTTGGTCCCAATGGCACTTCTGGCATTTATATGAGTGCTGGAGAAGCTTTCTAGCTTTTTGATTTCTGCTGGAAAGAATCTGCCCGGAAAGTTCATGCTCCTTTTTTAATTTATCTAAGTTTAGGCTTTAGGCAGTCGGCTGGTCGGTTTTCCTCTCATCAGCTTTACTACCGAGCCAGAATCCTGAGGTAATGCAGCCTGTTGGGCAAATTTCCTGACATTGAAGGCACCTGACGCATTGAGAACTGGCCGGGTTCTCATAAATTTTTATATCAACCGGGCAAGCTCTCTGACAGGCATTGCACACCAGGCAGTTATCAAGATCAACTTTTATCTCGAAGGCACTGATTCTGTTAAAAAAACCCAGGATTGTTCCCAGAGGACAAATTGTCCGGCAGAATGGTCGCTGGCTCAGGGCCATCCAGACCAGGAAAAGCACCAGCAGGCTCACCTTCCAGGCAAAGAGAAAACCAAGTTGAGATCTCAGTCCCGGGTTGATTAAAGCCAGAACAACTCCAGCTTCCAGGGTGCCAGCCGGGCAAACCAACTTACAAAACCAGGGTGAGCCCAGGCCAAGGCTATCAACCAGCAGTAATGGGAGCAGAATCACCAGGATTAGAAGGACAGCATATCTCAAATAAGTCAGACAGGCAGGGATCTTCAATTTTTGTATCGGAATTTTGTATATTAGTTCCTGCAGCCAACCAAACGGGCAGATCCAGCCACAGGGCAGGCGACCCCCGATAACGCCCACCAGCCCCAGGCTACCAACCACATACAGGCCGAGTTTTTTCTGTCCCAGGTTCAGGTTATATCTTAAAGAATTAAGTGAATTTTGAAGCGAGCCGATGGGGCAGGCCCCAATAGCCGCCGGGCAGGAATAACAATTAAGAACAGGAACGCAAATACCTTTAGTTTTAGCCTGACTGATGTGCCCTTTTAAAAGTGAAGGCAGATCCAGATTGAAACCAATAGCTGCCAGAATCTGTGTTAATCTCCTCTTTCTCAGCCGAGCCACAGTTCACTTTCCTTTCGGTTTTAACCAAGTCCAATACATTCCAGGCAGATGGTTTTAGCTTTTTGCCAGACTGTCTGAAATTCTCCTGCCCTTAAGCCTAAACACAAACAAATAACGGCCAGACTCAGCACCAGCCAGAACCATACATTTTTCCTTTTCATCTTTCCCCTCTTTATTTTGAGGTTTCAACCGGTAGCTCTTTGTAGCCAGACCATTCATTAAAACTGCCATCAAAGATTTTGACTTCAGGAAACTTCAGTACATATTTCAAAGTGAAATAGGTATGCGAAGACATTAACCCCTGACCGCAATAAAGGACAATCGTTTTATCAGGGGTAATGCCCATGACCTTAAGATTATTTCTTACCAGATCGAGGTCTTTCCAGCTTCCATCTTCTTTTAAAAAAGAGGCCCAGAAGAGGTTAATAGCACCAGGTATATGGCCATTCCTTTTCCAGTTGCCGCGTTCGCCTGAATACATTTCTGGCGGTCTAACATCCACCAAAACCGTCCGGTCAGCTGGCCGGTTTTTAACCTCTTCCAGACTGACTCGGACCATGTTATTCAGTTCGAGTTTCTTATTATAAGATGTCTTTCTAATGGTCGGATAATCCCGCGAAATCGGCCGGTTATCGCTTTTCCAGCTATTAAAACCACCAGCCAAAATGGCCCAGCGATTATGATTTATATAATCGAGTGCCCAGGCCAGGTAGGTGGCACGATAGTTATTTACCTCTGTGTAAAGTATAATCAGAGTCTTCTGCTCAATTCCCAGTTCCTCCAGTAAGCGAACCAGCACATCCACCGGTAATAATTTGCCTGGCACTCCGCCCTCTGGCCAGCGCAGAACCGTTTCTTCCAGATAAACAGCTCCAGGTATATGACCGATCCAGTAATCACGGATATCGGCTCTCATATCAATGATTCTAAGACCAGAGACATTTAAATTTGACTGGAGCCAGTCAGCTGAAACGAGATGACTGTCAGGCACCGGCTGAGCCGCAGCTATAGTAGCCAGGCCGGTGATAAAAAGAATAAAACCAAGAAGGTTGCCTGATCTCCTGTTAAGAAGAGCCATAGCCTTAATTCCTTTCAACCTCATTTTTCTGACCTGACCCAGGGGAAACAGGTAATTCTCAACCGGGCACAGCCCATTGGAATCAGCCTGACGGTCTCTTCTGGCCCAGCTACAGGAGGTGGACTGGGAGGAACCCTACCAGCCATTTTCCCTTCAGCTACCCATCCCGGACATCTCCTGGCCCTGGCCTCGAGGATAATAGGAGCATTTTCCAGCGAAAAAGGCTGATAAGCGACTTCCCTTTTTTCGATTAATCTGACATTTTTCGCCAGGTTATCTCGGTCAATAACCAGAGCATAATTCCAATCAGAGCCAGGTAAAACTTCCCAGGCAGGCCAGCTTTCAGTCCCATTATACTTTTCCCAGATTTCCTTGATTTCTAAAGAAAACCACAAAGGTCCACGTCTAATGGAAATGGCCTGGCCAATTCCAGGCCAGAAGTTAAATTGCACCGATTCCTCAAGATTAAGGCATATCTGATCGCCATATTTCCAGCGCCTTTCCAGGACGGCGAATTTGCCCGGTGCTTTGACCTCTGCCGGTTGTTCATCGTTAACTGAAATCAAGGCTTTTTGAGCCCAGCCAGGAAGACGAAGGTACAACGGGAAGGCGACTTCTCCTGCAGAAACTACCGTGAAGACAATTTTCCCAGAAAATGGATATGAAGTTTCCTCTATTAGCCTCACCACCTGCCCCCGGGGACCAACTTTAAGTTCAACACTGGAAGGAGCATAGATGACAGCTGCTACTCCCTGATCAGAAGTAGCCAGCCATAAATGTTCTGCTAAATAAGGCCAGCCAAAAGCTACGTTGTGCTGACAGCAGCGGTAACTCCACGGATCGTAAGAAAGCAGCGTGCCCGAATTTTGAAAGTCGTGTTCCCCGCTTCGGTCACAGGAGATAAGATTGGCAGCGGTCAGATAATGCAGTCCCCTGAGGTCGGGAGTCATGGAAGCTGGCAGCGAATTAAAGGCAATGTCTTCGACTCGATCAGCTGCGATGGTTTCCCCGGTTATCTTGAGCAGAGTTTCCCAGGTAAACATCATCTCGACCATCGTGCAGGTTTCTGCCCCCTGCCTGGGGTCATTATATCCAGGTCTGATATTCTCATCGGCAGCGAACATTCCGCCCGGCTGCTGGCCGTAAGCGGTCATTAATTGTTGGTAATTTCTTTCCACCGCTTCCAATAGTTGTTTTTCTCCGCTCTGCTGATAATAAAGGGCTGGATACTTTAGCCCCATAGCAATATTTACCCCATGGTAAAACGAGCTTTCTTCCCATTGTCGGTCCCGTTCCGGGGTTAGAATTGGAGAAGCCCAATCAGCTGTCCGCCGGTAGACTTTTCTGGCCAGGTCTAGCAGCCAGCTTTCTCCTGTTTGATTATAAAGCCAGTAAACACTGTCGAGATTTTCGCCTCCCCGCAGTTTCTGCCAGCTGCCGGGGAGAAATTTCTCTTCAGGCAAATTTAGCTCAAAGCGAAAATACCTGGACATAAAGTCCAGTACTCTCTGATCATGACTAAAATCATAATAACTACGCAGGCAGAGAAGTGCTTCCATATTTGGCCAGAGGTCATTAGCCTCTCTGTTATCTACCGGCCCAAAATACCCATCGGCCTGCTGGCTGCCAAGGATGGCCTCAATCCACTTTCTGGCAGTAGCTATCATCTCCTGATCCTTTAGCAGGTAAGCTAAATCTCCGTAGCCTTTAAGCCAGTAAGGCATTTCTTCCCAGCCTTTTCCCTGCAGGCTCAGCCAGCCTGAATCTTCTTTCAAAAATCTGGAAATTTCTGGCAGATGCCCGACAAAACCAGAGCGCATCAACTGCAGCTGGCTCAATAGCCAGCCTCTAACTTCAATCTGTCCAACTGGTAATTTAACCAGCGGACCGGGCAGAAGCGGTGAACGATTGCCTTGATAATAACCGGCGGCCGGGGTGACTGATGGCCTGTCCTTCAGTTTTACTTCGGTCACCTTATCTTTTCCCTCCATAAAAGTCAGATGAGCTGAAATCAAAAAGATGATTATAGCCAGAGACGTCTTTTTTCTCATGCTATCTCCGTTTGCTCTCCATTTAAGCATATTCCTGGGGATTTTTCCACGCCGAAGGGAGAGCTGATCAGGGCTTCGTCCCATGTCCAATGAGACTCGCCAGTCATGTTTGAAATGTTTATGACATCTTTTAGAGACAATAGTCATTAAAAAAAGCCAGGCTGATTTTTCTTCTTACCTTATTTTTTCTTAATTTTTCTTGTGATATAATCCGAATCTTAATTTTCATGGTGAGATTTTTGTCTTGATTTATTCCATCTGGTTTAGACTCAATTCAGACTAAAGGAGTCTCCTTTGATCAATAATCGGCTTTATAAACATCCAATTCTTCCAGTTAGTGACCGGCCATTGTTCAATTTTTATTGGCAAGAAAAGCAATTAGAAGCTCGTGAAGGCGAAACTATTGCTTCCGCCCTTTTTGCCAACGGGATCAGAATATTTAGCTATCATCACAAAGACGGGGCCCCACAGGGAATCTATTGTGCTAATGGTCAGTGTGCCCAGTGCCTTGTCCTGGCTGATGGTTTCCCAGTTAAATCCTGCATGGAAATGATCAAACCAGGAATGAAAATTGAACCATTGGCTGGTTTGCCTGAATTGCCGCCGGTTTCGCCAGAAATCCAGTTCGATTTCCAGCCTATTGAGGAAGTCGAGACAACCGTTTTGATTATTGGTGGTGGACCGGCTGGCCTGGCCGCAGCTATTGAGCTGGGCAGTCGTGGCGTTAACTGCCTGCTGGTCGATGATAAGCATCGGCTGGGTGGAAAACTCGTTCTCCAGACTCATCGATTTTTTGGGTCGGTAGAAGCTGTTTATGCTGGAACACGAGGTATAGACCTGGCTACCAGGCTGGAAAAGCAAGTCAGACAATATCCTTCGGTCGAAATCTGGCTTCAGACGACCGCTCTGGCTGTTTATAGTGACCATAAGGTAGGAGTCCTCAAGGAAGGCCAAAAATATGTTCTGGTCAAGCCACAGGTTATTTTAACCACGGCTGGCGCCAGGGAGAAGTCCCTGGCTTTCCCTGGTAACACTCTGCCCGGAGTTTATGGAGCCGGCGCCTTTCAGACTCTGGTCAATCGCGACCTGGTTCGCCCGACAGAAAAGTTATTCATTGTCGGCGGGGGCAACGTCGGTCTGATTGCCGGTTATCATGCCCTTCAGGCCGGCATCCAGGTAGTTGGCCTGGTGGAAGTCATGCCCGAAGTTGGCGGTTACAAAGTTCATAAAGATAAGCTGGCCAGACTGGGCGTTCCGATTATGACCTCTCATACGGTTTTAAGTGCCAATGGACGGGAGTCAGTTGAATCGGTCACCATAGCCAGGGTAGATGAAAAATTCCGACCAATTAAGGGAACCGAAAAAATTTATACCTGCGATACAGTCTTGATTGCGGTAGGACTTGACCCGGTTAATGAGTTTTATCTCAAAGCCAAGGAGTTTGGCTATCAGGCTTATGCGGCAGGTGATGCAGAAGAAATTGCCGAAGCTTCAGCCGCTATTTTCTCTGGAAAGATCCGCGGACTGGAAATTGCCAGAGATCTTGGGATTTATTCAGGTGAGATCCCTGCTTCCTGGGAAAAGACGGCTGAAATATTGAAATCCAAACCCGGGCAGACCTTTCCAGAAAGCTACCCGGACAGGGAAAGTGGAGTTTTCCCTGTTATTCATTGCCTGCAGGAAATACCCTGCGACCCCTGCTCGGCTGTCTGTCCCCGTAAACTCATCGAGGTTGATCGGGTCGATATCAGAAAGACTCCTGTTTACCAGGAAGAAAATGATGCGCGTGGCTGCAGCGGTTGTGAACGCTGCGTGGTCATCTGTCCGGGACTGGCTATTACTTTGGTTGATTATCGAAAAGATGCTGATCGGCCAGAGATTACCATCCCCTTTGAGTTTTTAAGGGATTTAATAAACCCGGGTCAGGAAGTTATTCTGGTCGATATTGAGGGCCGGGAACTGGCTCGGACCACGGTCAACTCAGTCAAATCCATTAAGGCTAATGACCGGACGATCCTGATTAAAGCCCAGGCTCCTAAGGAAGTAGCCAAAAGGGTAAGCGGTCTGCGACTTCAGACAGCATTCGAACCGGCTGAAGAGAGCTATGTGCAAAGAATGGCTGACGAAGCTATTATCTGCCGCTGCGAGCGGGTAACAGCCGGTGAGATCAGGCAACTTATAAAGGAGGGCGTCAGAGACATCAACGAGATCAAAACAATAACCAGGGCAAGTATGGGGCCCTGCGGGGCTAAGACCTGCACCCCGCTTATCCATCGTCTCTTCAGGGAGGAAGGCGTACCGGAAAGTGAAATTATCGACCAGATCAAAAGGCCTTTATTTATTGAGGTTCCAATGGGTTTGCTGGCTGGTCTTATAGCAGGAAATCAAGAAAGGAAGTCAGAACAATGAATAGCCAGGATAGTTATGAAGTTATAATCATAGGCGCCGGTAGTGTTGGCACCCCGACCGCCCTCTTTCTGGCTGAAGCTGGTTTTAAAGTTCTGGTTATTGACAGAAATCCGAGCAGCGGGCAGGGCTCTAATAAAAGAGCCATAGGCGGGCTACGAGCTACCCATTCCGATCCGGCCAAGATTCGTCTTTCGATGAGAAGCCTGGACATTATCTCCAGCTGGAAAGAAAAGTATGGTGATGATCTGGAGTGGTATAAAGGCGGCTATTGTTTTGTTGCTTACCGGGAGGAAGAAGAAAAGACTCTTAAAGAAGTTTTGCCCTTGCAAAAAAGTCTCGGTCTCAATATCGACTGGCTCGAAGCTCAAGAATTAAGAAGGTTCTTACCTGACCTCAATCCCAGAGAACTGAGAGGTGGCACCCTGTCACCAGATGACGGCCACGCCTCTCCCCTGCTGGCCAATGAAGCTTTTTATCGGCGAGCCAGGGCGGCCGGAGCTCAATTCAAATTTAAAGAAAATGTAACAAATCTGGTCATAGAGAGCGGGAAAATAAAAGGAGTTGTCACCGACCAGGGTCGATACGGAGCGGAAGTTGTTATTAACGCCGCTGGAGCCTGGGCGGCAGAAGTGGCCAGAATGGCCGGGGTGGGGATTCCTGTAACCCCTGATTCTCATGAAGCGGCAGTGACTGAACCTGTCCAGCGATTTTTTCACCCGATGATCGTTGACCTTCGCCCGGCGGACGGCTCGGCCAATTATTATTTTTATCAACACGCCACCGGTCAGGTTATCTTCTGTATCACTCCCAGTCCCAGTCTCTGGGGCTTTGATGTCAGAGAAACCAGTCAGTTTCTGCCAATGGTTTCAAAAAGAATGATTGACCTCATGCCCAGACTGAAAAACATCAGGGTCAGGCGAACCTGGCGCGGATTATACCCCATGACGCCTGACGGTTTTCCTATTGTTGGCTGGACCAGGGAAGTCGAGGGCTTCTTGCTGGCAGCTGGTATGTGCGGGCAGGGCTTTATGCTTGGGCCCGGTCTGGCCGAACTCTTAACCAGAATTGTTGCCGGCCAACCTCAACCCGCTGATGAAGAAATTCTTTCTTATCTTTCGCCTTACCGTTCTTTTGTCAGTGAAGAAAAGTTAAAATAAACAGGTTTATTTTTTAAGACTGTTAAACAACAGTTCTACTCCGGGTAGAACGGCCAGTTCACATTCGGCCACTGGCTTTCTGGCTTCTTCTAAAACTTTTTGCCTGGTCTGAAGCCGCGCCGGATCAATTTTCTTGCTATTCAGAATGAGTCTCAGTGCTTCCAATCCAATGTCTGAAATGGAAGCCAGATTTTCTGACAGCGGGATTATTTCCTTAAGGACAGGTGAGCAGGCAACTATGGCCATTAATTCCTGATGATTGGCCTGCCAGAGTTGCAGGTAGCCTTTAATTTCTTCAGCCTGCCTTCGATCCCGACTTTTAAGAAAATTTTCGACCAGCCTTTTAAAATCTCTAGCCTCGAATGACTCTGAATAGCAGGCATCGACAAAACGGGTTAAGGGCGAGAGTGAACTATAAGGTTTACCCTGGCTGTGACGGCTATAGCCTTTAATCGGTTCAGACACCGCGGCCAGAACTTCCAGACTTTTAATTTGCTCGGATTGGGCCAGACGGCGCAACATCATCGGTTGATTTTTCACGTGATTGACACCGTTCTCTTCTAACCTCAGGTTGATAACTTTTAAACGCCTGTACATCTCATCGACATCTCTTATTTCTACTGGTGACCACAATCTTTCAGCGATAGCTGCGGTTCGGGGCCAGATTCTGGAATCAACTGTTTCAGGGCTGACCAGCTCAGCCCACATGGTAGCCTCACCTCCCAGGACTAACTTTTTTTCTTCAGCGGTTAGCGGAGAATCAGGAGGAACAGGATCGTTAAGATAATGCTTTTCGGCACTTCCCATAAGATCTATATAATAACCATTCGATAAGAGACATTGATAACCCTTTCTGACTGCGTCCACCAGCGCCTCCTGCCCCCGCCAGGATTGGATGACAACATCCTGGGACAAGCCGGGTTGATAAATTTCATCCCAGCCGACCATTTTTTTCTGATATTTAGTCAGTATTTTGAGCAGGCGGCGGTTAAAATAGGCCTGTAAAGCAGGTTCGTCTGGAATGTTATTTTTTTTCATAAATTTCTGGATTTCAGGATTCTCTTTCCACTGCCTGGGGTCAACCTCATCTCCACCAAGATGAAAATAAGGGTCTGGAAAGAGAGCCGTCATTTCTTTTAAAAAGCGGTCAAGAAATTTATAGGTCTTTTCCAGGGTTGGGTTAAAGACAGGCAAACTGACACCAAATTTTCTTTCGATCTGATATGGACCGGGAGCACTGGCATATTCGGGATAAGCAACAAACCAGCTGGTTGAATGTCCTGGCAGATCAAACTCAGGAACAATCCTGATTCCCAGTTCTGAAGCCAGCTGAATTATCTCCTTGATTTCTTCCTGACTGTAATAGAAGCCATCAGAACCTAGTTGATGGAGGCGCGGAAAAACTTTGCTTTCGACTCTAAAGCCCTGATCATCAGATAGATGCCAGTGTAAAACGTTAAGTTTAACCGCTGACATCGCCAGCAAGTTTCTTTTAACAACATCAACCGGCATAAAATGCCGGCTGGAATCAATTAACAGGCCACGCCAGGTAAAACGAGGAAAATCTTCTATCCGCAGGCAGGGAAAAAAATATCCCTGCTCGTCTGAAAAAAGCAGCTGAAGCAAGGTTTCAAAGCCCCGCAGCAGGCCCACATCAGTCCTGGCTTTCAATTCAATTTTCTCTGGATAAATTTCAAGTTGATATGATTCATCTTCACCCGGTACCAGTCGACCGGGTTGGTCGAAATGGTAGAAAAACTTTGTCCTGTTGCTTATCTCCTGAGTTGCGAGGTAATCCTGTTCAAAAAACAGCCCGGTGCGGCCAGCCAGCCTGGACATAAAACGGGCCCCGGCTTTAAAAACCCTGTGTCCTGGCTTAACCTCGCCTCCCAGATAGAAGTTTTCAGTCAGGCGAAATTGTCCATTGGTTATCTCCACTTTGACCGGCCAGGGCATAAGATTAAGTCTGGTGGATTTTAGTTCCTCCTCAGCCGCCCCTAGATGAAGGCAAAAAGAGGCAACAATTACCAACAGCAGCAGTTGTAGCCGAATACTAATCTGCCAGGTATAATGACCGGCTGAAGACCCTTGATCTTGATTGACTTTTCTATAAAGCATTAAGCTTCTCCTTTCCTCCCGCTTAAGAACACTAAAATTTATAAAATACAGCCGATTTCGCGGTCACGATCATTTATAATTTCCCCATCCAGGCTGTTGACTTATCCAGGAGAGGAAGCCTGGAGTCTTAAGCCCTGTTATCGGTTTTTCCCCGTCGATTGGTAGAGATACCAAAGGGAACATAGAGAGGACAAAAGCCAATCAGGCTGGTGATAAGCAGGATGGTAATCAGAACAACCAGAATATAAGCCAGGACTCCCCTGACCACGTTGGTCAGAACCAGAACGGCCAGAACTATAGCCAGAATTGTACGGATAGTTCTGTCCATCGCCCCCATGTTTTTTTTCATACTGCCCTCCTTAACATTATTTCTATTGTTCTCTTCTATCATTTTAGGTCATCTTTTAAATTTTAATCAACAGCTGTCACTCCCCCAACCCCGATTTCTTTAATACATAAACCAAACAAATTAGCTGCCTTTTTAAGCTACAGCGACACCTCAGCTTGATAGATACCTCTATCTCATTCATCAGGCTCGCTCATTGTGCTGATTTCTTAAACAGGCTTTTCATTCCTTTTGTTCTTCTCCCTCCTTTTTCTCCTCTCTCTCCACGACAATGGTCAAATTAGAGGCCAGGGCGGCTATCGCTCCGATAGCTGCCCAAAGCGGCGCAATCAAGGTGCCAGCCAGTCCCACTGTCAGGGGGATTTCCATAAAAGTTCGCCCGTCCTCTGTTTTGAAAATAATCCGGAGAGCATTACCCTGTTTGATTATCTCTTTTATTTTTTCCAGAATTTCTGAACCAGAAACTTTAAATTCTTCGGTTCTTGTTCTTTTTTCATCCATTTTTTCCTCCTTGATTTGTTTAGTTTTTGATCAGAATTTTATTTTTATAAAATCTCAAACATCTCAACCAGCTGAAACTCCGCCACCGCCACCTCCTCCCCCTACCCCGCCGCTGAACCCTCCACCGTGACCAGAGGAATAATGAGCTGCTGACAGGCTAGCCTGATTGATAGCCGCCGCTGCCCTGTCAATAGAATTAATAGCTCTGGAAATTGAATTGATATCTGGACGGGAAGCGGCTAAAGCCAGATAGCCTCCAAGCCAGGCAGGTTTGACTGCCCGCTCGTCAGATAGAATCTGAGGTATCATTTTAACCAGTTTTTTGGCCTGACCAAAAAGAATGCCAAACACCAGATACTGGTCCCAGAGTTTATAAGCTTCTGGCGGAATTTCCTTGAAATCAGAAAAGTCTCTTAAAAATCTCTCCAGTGCTTCCCATAATTCATTTTCCCTGGCCCAGTCTCTTTGTCGCCTTTTTAAGGTTGGTGAAAGCAGCCAGACCATAACGATCAAAACTGGAGACAGGGTTAAAAAAGCCAGGGGTAAAGAGACTGATAAAAAGATCTGCGAAGTTCGCTGACTGGCAGGTTCAATAAAGCCCAGTTTTTTGGATTCAGTGGTTAAGCTTTTAGCCCAGCCTTCAAACCATTGAAGCTTAGCGGCAGAATTCCTTAGATAATCTAAAAAGTCTTCAAGCTTCAATCTGGTACCTTTATCTATTTTTTCTTTTCCAGCGGCACCGGCCAGCAACTTGAGGACCTCTTGTTCAAACGGCTTGAGCTTGTCTCCTATTGGAGTTTCGGCCCTGAAATTAAAAACCACCTGATTTTTTATCTTGGGGCCAAACAGCCCTTTTTCTTCTATTTTCTCTTCAGCGATTTCGAAATATCCCCGTCGGGCCAGATCAAAGATGGTAGCGGTCAAAGCTACCGGATCAGGTTTACCTCCCTGCTTCCTCAGGACCTGCACCAGAGCCGGAGGCAAATTGGATGGGATTTCACGATAATATTCAGGTATATCATCAAACTGATAATCCTGGCCAACTTTTTTCCAGAAATAAAAATAAAAAAGGAGCCAGATGAGAGGACCCAGGGCCTGCCAGCCAGACCAGGCCAAACCCAGACGATGGAAGATCTCTTCTTGTTTTTGAGCAGCTTCTCTGGCCCGCCTGGCTCTCTCTATAGTTTCTTGAACCCGCTTTTCTTCCTCTTTTATAATAATATCTCGAGCAAGACCGCTGGTTGGCAACCCGGCCACCAATCCAGATGGCCAGACAACCCTGATTTCCAGAAACTGATGAGCCGGGATAGATATGGCCTGAAACCCGACAGTTCTGGCGTCCAGTATCTCTGATTTCCCCGATAGTGGACCGTGGCCATAAACTAAAAGTTCTTCTTTTTGGTTAACAGCCTCAGGTAAATGAACCAGAATTTCGGCCCGCTCTGTGGGGCGGTCAACCTCGTTGCCAATAATCTGCCAGTAAAGTTCGGAAACATCATCATAACTGAGAATGGCTCCTTTTACCCGGTAGGAGAGATGAAATGTCCGACGTTCATCAGCCGCCCGAAAGTACCAGCGAGCTTCAAATCTCCCGTCGCTAATTCTTGTTTCAGCCGGCAAAATCTGGCCGCTCTCATCTGCGACCTGAAAATCTGAAATTTCAATCTGATTCGACCTTGAAACTCCTTGTCTTGCCTCTAAAGGGAGCCAGAGAGACGCCCAGGAGAAATTGCCCTGGAATTCAAAGGTCAGGTACTCATCAATCAGAAAAGAGCCATCTTTCTGGATAAACAGGTCTGCTTTAAGCAACGGGAAATAAAAATCTTTCTCTCTGGCTGGTAAATGACCAGTAAAGAAAGCAACAAAGAGAAAAATCGAGAGAGGAATAGCTACTCTTGGCTTGCTTAACCTCTTCTGTTTCATCCAACCGATCTCCCCCACAGGGCAGGTCATCTACCTGTGTTTCCTTGGTTTAAACATAGCCCCGATAAATTTTGGCCCTGGAGGCTTTTATAGAACTGAATATTTAGCAGGCTAAAAGGCTTAACGAGCAATTGTCCTCTTATATATATGTTCGAGTAGAAAAACCTTGCTCTGGGGATCAAGATCAATAAACTCCAGGCCCATTTCGTAAACTTCATCTTCGAATAGACTTTTAACCCAGCGAACTTCAGCCAAACCGGAAATCACTTTTTTCGATTCAGACAAGGCAATTTCTATTTTTAGCTTCGTCTTGACCGGCAAAGGAGAATCGGTCATGATCCGCAACCCGCCAACCGAAATATCGCGGGAGAACGAATAAAATGACTGCTTCTCCTGGCCATCCTCTGCCAGAACACGGAGGACGACCTTGTTTTCCTCATCAAGCCTTTTTTCCCGTCTTTTCTCCATGGCTGAGATAAGCACCCGCTGCTCCTTTTGCTTATCAATAACACAGACCAGAAGAAATAGCAAATATTTTATTTTTATCTGCTGGTTCAGGCTTGGTCGCAATAATTTGACAAAAAACTACAAAAAAAATATTCTGCTGTCTAACCATATCTGATTATAATCCTGAAAGGAGAGGCTGCATGTCAGTTAAAACCAGCTTAAGCGCCATGATGTTTCTGGAATATGCCATCTGGGGATCATGGGCACCTGTCCTTTCTTCTTATCTTATTAATACCCTGCATTTTTCCGGGACCCAGGTTGGCTTGATTTACAGCCTGTTACCTCTGGCCACAATTATTGCCCCTTTTATTGGAGGACAACTGGCTGACCGTTACTTTCCGACTGAAAAAGTTATTGCCTGGCTTCAGATCATTGGCGGGATTATTCTTTTGTTCGGAGCCAGACTGACCTCTTTTGAATCTTTAGCCTGGTTAATGTTGATTTACTGCCTGATTTTCGCCCCAACTCTGGCCTTAACCAACTCCATTGCTTTTGCCAATTTAAAGGACTCAGAAAAAGACTTCGGCAAAATCAGGGTCTGGGGGACAATCGGCTGGATTGCTGCTGGCTGGGGGCTGACCGGCTGGAGGTTGCTTGGAGAGAGAGCGCCGGGTCTGGCTATTAAAGGGGATACTTTGTTTCTGGCTGGTATTTTCTCCATCATCATGGGCCTCCAGGCTTTTTCGCTACCCCATACCCCACCTAAGAAGGAAGCCGGCCATCCTTATGCTTTTCTTGAAGCGTTAAAAATGCTAAAGGACCGCGACTTCTTAATATTTTCAATAATTGCCTTTATTGTAGCCACTGAGCTCCAGTTTTATTATGTCCTGACTGCTCCCTTCTTGACGTCTCCGGTCATCGGACTGACGGAAGCCCAGACACCACTGGTCATGACCATAGCCCAGTTTGCTGAAATGTTTGTCATGGGTTTGCTGCTTCCCTATTTTCTTCCGAAATTTGGCATCAAAAAGACCATGATCATTGGCGTCCTGGCCTGGCCAATTCGCTATATTATTTTCATGGTCGGGCATCCCGCCTGGCTGGTGATTGCTTCGCTGGCCCTTCATGGTTTCTGTTATGTTTTCTTCTTTACTGCCTCTTTTATTTATGTCGATATGATTGCTCCCAAGGATATAAGGGCTTCTGCTCAGAGTTTGATTTCGGTCATCATTCTTGGGCTGGGAAATTTTGTGGGCAGCTTGTTTTCTGGCTGGATTGAAAAAATATTCACCACACCGGCCGGCACTAACTGGTTTAATGTTTTTATGATCCCGACAATTATTACCATCGTCTGTGCCATCGTTTTTGTTTTTACCTTTAGAGAGAAGAAAGTGGTCGAGAATTCGACCGTTACTGGCTAAATAAAAATCAGGCAAAGGAGTCTGAGATGAAAAGCAAGAAATCTAATCTGGGCATCGGCTTTGTCGGTGGAGGTTTTATTACCCGTTTCCACCTGAGATCCTGGGTAGGGGTGCGCGGAGCAGATGTCCTGGGTATTTTTGACCCTGATCAGAAAAAGGCTGCTGAAGCTGCCCAGCTGGCCAGAAAACTAAAAGTTGGTCAGGCTAGAGCTTATAAGTCGATTACCGAGATGGTAGCTGACCCGGCCATTGATGCTATCTGGATATGTTCCCCCAATTTTACCAGGACCGAAGTCATGGAAGAAATAGCGGAGGCCGTTATTAAAGGTAAAGGGGAGCTGATCGGTGTGACCTGCGAGAAGCCTCTGGGCAGAAATGTGAAAGAGGCTCGCCGCCTGGTGGACCTGGCCAGAAAAGCCAATTTGCTCGATGGCTATCTTGAAAATCAGCTTTTTGCTCCGGCCGTCAGGCGTGGAAAAGAAATCATCTGGGCCAGAGGAGCCAGCTTGACCGGCCGTCCTTATCTGGCCAGGGCAGCTGAAGAACATAGCGGACCTCACAGTGCCTGGTTCTGGGAAGGAGAGCTACAGGGCGGCGGAGTCCTGAATGACATGATGTGTCATTCGGTGGAAGAAGCCAGGTTTATGTTAACTCCACCCGGAGCCAGCCGGGAAGAGTTAAAGCCCGTTAAGCTCTCGGCCTATGCTACCTGCCTTAAATGGCAATTGCCCGATTATGTTAAAAAACTAAAAATGATCAGCGGCGGCCAGCTTGATTACGAACATCGCCCGGCCGAGGATTTCGCCAGATCAATCATTGAATATGAAGATAGAAAAGGTAACATTCTAGTCGTCGAAACAACTACTTCCTGGTGTTATGTAGGGGCCGGTCTGCGTCTTAGTCTGGAATTGCTCGGTCCAGAATACTCGCTTCAATATAATACTCTCGATTCCGGGTTAAAGGTCTTTTTCAGCCGCCAGGTGAAGGGTCGAGCAGGAGAAGATCTGGTAGAAAAACAAAATGCCGAGGTCGGGCAGATGCCAGTTGTCTCCTGCGAAGAATTTGAATATGGCTATACAGGTGAGAACAGACACATGGTTGAATCTTTTCTGGAGGGCCGACGGCCAGAAGAAAATTTTGACGATGGACTTAATGTAACCGAATTGCTGATGGCAGCCTACATGAGCATGGAGAAAGGCAAAACTATGACCTTCCCTCCGGCCGGCCTCGAAAATTTCATTCCAGCTGTAGCCAGAGGCCAGTGGAATCCAAAAAAATAATAAAGGCAACAGTCTGGCCACTGCTGACCTGCTGGTCAGGCTGGCCAGAAGCTGTGTTTAAATATCCGTTTAGACAGGGAGGCAAAAATGCTGTCTAAGAAATTAAGAAGAACTTTTATTTTAGGCCTCATTATGAGCTGTTGGCTGACGGCCGCTTTCTCCCAGACCCCACCCGAAGAAAAAGTTATTCCAGATTCAATAAAAAAAGCAGTCAGAGAAACAAATTTTAATGAGATAAGGATTAAATCTTTCCCGATTGCCATGCAGAGCTGGACTTACCGCCGTTATACTTTTTTTGAGGCCCTGGACAGAACGAAGGCTCTTGGCCTGAGCTATATCCAGGCTTATCCTGGCCAGAGAATTTCTAAAGAACTGCCGGCCAGTGTGGTCTTCGATCATCAGCTTGACGATGAACATATCGAGATGATTAAAGAAAAACTTAGAGCTGTCGGGATCAAAGTCATTGCCTATGGCGTGGTTGATACTGGCCGAAATGAAAATCAGATGAGACGGGTCTTTGATTTTGCCAGGAAGATGGGTATCAGGACTATAGTGACTGAACCTCAGGACAAAGATTATCCTCTGCTGGAAAAGCTGGTCAAAGAATATGATATTCGGATTGCTATTCATAACCACCCCGAACCGGCCACCTACGCCTATCCCCTGACCACCTTAAAACACCTTAATAATCTGGATTCCAGGATCGGGGTCTGTGCCGATACCGGGCACTGGATGCGCTGCGGTCTGGATCCGGTCGAATGCCTGCGGTTGCTGGAAGGCAGAATCATTGATGTTCACATTAAAGACAGGAGCGACTTCGGAACAAAAGGGGCCGAAGACGTAGCCTTCGGCAGTGGAAAAGGCAGAATAAAGGATATCCTGGCTGAACTCACCAGGCAGGATTATGACGGATATCTGACTATTGAATATGAAAATGAGAAAAATGTGCTTGATCCTGAACCTGACCTCAAAAAAGGGCTGGCTTATATCAAAAGTGTCACCTACTATGATGGTTATGAACAGCTTTTGAAAAGAGAAAATGGCTGGTATGAAAAGCATGGTTGGAATCATTATGGGCCGGGCTACTTTGAGCTTGATAATAAGACAGGCATATTAAAGTCTCAGGGCGGAATGGGTCTTTTCTGGTACAGCCGCAAGAAATTCAAAGACTTCATTCTGGAAGTTGATTATAAATGCTCTGACCCCGAAACCAACTCAGGCCTATTTCTGCGAGTCCCTGATGTGCCCACCAGCGATGATTATATCTACCATTCATTTGAGATTCAGATTTACGATGCCGGCCAGGGAATCCACCAGACCGGCGCTGTCTATGATGCCCAGGCACCTTCAGCTGCAGCTTTTAGACCAGCCGGTGAGTGGAACCATATGAAGATTTCTTTTATCGGGGAGCAGATCAAAGTGGAATTAAACGGCCAGGAAGTTATTAACTGGCGGGCCGAACCACGAGGTAAAGTGAAGGATTTTGCTCGAGAAGGTTATATTGGCCTTCAGAACCATGACAGTCGGTCGCCGGTTTATTTCAAGAATATTTATATAAAGGAGATTAAATAATAAAAACCTGTCCAGATTTCGGCAGCATCCTTTTAGAAGCCTGGCGAAATGGTAAACTGCCAGTGCCAGCCTTTGAGCGGACGGTCAAAGGGATAAACGTAGTCAAAGCCTAGAACCAGGACTCCAAAGAAATTGGTTCTTAACCCGACTCCAGCACTGGCTACTGGCTTCTTGTCGCCTCCAAATATTGATGGCTTTTCACCTTTATACCAGGCCGTACCGATGTCATAAAAAGCCAGAAATTCCAGCGGCCAGACACCGTAGTATCCTTTCCCCACTCCAAGCAAACCGAAAACGGGGAATCTCAATTCAGCATTAGCCACTATCATTCTGCTTCCAAGTAAACGGTTAAAATCAAAGAGGTTGGGATTATAAGAGTCAACCTCACTATATTCAAAAGTATAATAATCATAGCCACGGACAAGAGTCTCATAACCAAGATATAAAGGCCAGAGCCTTGAATCATCTGAACCACTTCCGTACCGTCCGTAATGAAGTATTCTGAAGGCCAGGGTAAAGGGTTTAGCGGGCACAAAATAACGCCGGAAATCAGCCAGTACAGAAATGAAATTTAAATTGCCAAAAGTTGGCTCAGCCTGAAGAACATAACTTTTACCAATAATGGGACTGCAGGCGCCAAATATTGAACTGTCATAAACCAGAGCAGCAGACACATAACCATATTTGATGCTCGGGGCCGAGGGTAGCGAAAAGTTATAATAATCAATCAATTCATAATAGTAAGCATCATAGATATAGCGGTAAACATGCCGGCTGAAGTCTATATAATCAAAACCAGCGCTGAACTCCAGACGGCGAAAAGTGTTAAGTGGATAATAAGCAAAGCCGCCAATTTCATAGTTTATCTGACGGTCCAGGTATTCATCCTGGACATAGACAGGGTAATTGTCTATTTCATCATAGTAGCCACCATAAGATCCATATATATACGGAACCCGCTGGCCAACCAGACCCCAGTTTAAGCGGTTTTTAGAATTCTGATAGCCAACCATCACATAACTATCTGTCAGCTGGTTATCGGTTTGGGCCATAGTCACCAGAGTATGATAGCCCAGCATATCGCTCCAGATAGCAGCTATTCCCCCGCCGGCATAGGTACCATAGCGATCAACCCCAACTGCTACTGTGGGCTGAGTAATATAGTCCAGACTGAGCTTTGGCTTGTAATTGGTTACTGGGAAATCAGTTTCTTTTGGCAGCCCATAGAGAGAGTTACGCAATAAACCGAGCAGAGCCCCTTCCAGCTGGGTTCGAGGCGGTAGCAAGCCAACAGGCCGGTCGGTCAACTGAGCCAGAGTCATCTGGCCGGCCAGCCTGTCACTTGATTCTATTAGATAAATTGAATAACAACCATTTTCATAAATTGACATGGCCAGCGTGCCAGCCTCAGGCGAATAAGAAATAGCCGGGCTGAGCTGGGTTATACCTCCAATGCCGGTGAATAGATTGGTTACCTGATAAATTTTCCCATCAGCCAGACTCAGCCGGAACAGATCAGTCTTTCCCTGGTAATCAGATAGGAAAAATAGACTTTGCCCGTCGGCTGACCACTGCGGATTGACATTTTTTCCGGATGGAAAAGCCAGAGCTCTGGTGATTTCCCCTGACCTGACATCAAGCAGAGCCAGTTCATAATGCCCGCTGTCCAGCCAGTTTAAATTGGCACTGAATCTCTCCGTCACAAAGGCAATTCTTGTGCCGTCCGGCGACCAGACAGGATGAAGATCCCCATAGGCATCATCAGTCATCTTCTTTAGCGTATTGTCTTCCAGGTTATAAATATACAGGTCGCTAACTCCACCCGCCAGAGCAGAGAAAGCAATTTCCTTTCCAGACGGTGACCAGGATGGATTGAGAATTTCACCCAGCTCGGGAAAAGGAATTTCTTTTTCAATTTTCCCCTTATTGACGTTGATAATGGTTAAATATGGTCTGCCCCGGGAAATAGTTCCGAGGACAAAGCGCTGACCACTGGCTTCCCAGGAACCCGCTGATCTGATAAATTGAATGCTTTCAAAGTGAGGATCAATAGCGGTTGAAGTCAGCTTTTTAATCACCTTACCTGTTCTGGCTTCGGCCAGATAAAGATCAACCGAGAAAAGATCACGCGAAGAAAGAAACGCCAGATAACGGCCGTCAGGGCTGAGCACTGGTGAAACATTATAGACATTCTCCTCGGTGCCTTTCAGCAGTAGTTTTCCATATTGATCAGGAGTTTGAGTCAAGGGAACGAGTGGACTATAAGCAGCTTCATTAGCTTTATGCCAGTCTTCCGAAATCTTTTTCAGTGGCTCTCCCAGTACCCCCTGCAGGACTGCTTCATAATCATTAGTTCTGGATAACATCCGC
This sequence comes from Candidatus Saccharicenans sp., assembly GCA_035416665.1. GTDB lineage: Bacteria > Acidobacteriota > Aminicenantia > Aminicenantales > Saccharicenantaceae > Saccharicenans. Next base: position 91,731 of record DAOLNQ010000006.1, read on the forward strand.
CAGATCTTGCCAATCATTTCATCCCCATAGCGGCCACCGATATAGGCCCAGATGGCCTGGCCGTAGCGATAAGGGAAATACTTGTAGTAATCTTCTAATTTTTTAATCGGCGGTAAGAATTTTCTTTTCCAGGCATCTCTCATCCACATCGAGGTCTCCGGATCATAAGGGCCAATAGACAGATATTCAGCCAGACCTTCCACCAGAAATAACGGAATCCTCAGGTCTGCTCCAGTGTATCTGGCTTCATCTGAGTGACCCTGACCGGCCAGATCATACTGAAAAGCATGAACCAGCTCGTGTCCGATGACGTGGTCAGTCTCTGCCAGGGTAACACCATAGGGCAGGATGATTCTCCTTTTAAAAGACTCGGTAACTCCGCCTGTTCCCTCACCCATAGTTTCAGGAATGACTGTTGTCTGCTGGAACTCAGGCCCACTGGAGTAGATAATAAGAGGTTGACGCCCTTTAAGCTCATGATTAAATATCCGGCTGTAACGGGCATACCAGCGTTCAGCCATCTGAGCTGCTTGTTTGACGACCTCGGTTTCCTGCTGATAAAAATAGATATCAAAATGCTTGGTCTTCATAATTTTAAAATCGAATTTCTTGTATTGGACCTTATTCCGGCCAAAATACTGGGCCCGCAGCCCCGAAGCCAGTCCGAAAATCATCAGGATGGAAAACAGCAGAGAGACCACTGCCCTTTTATTTTTAAGAGAAAGCATCCTTGCCTCCTTGTCCATATCAGATGTCCATTTCTGCCTTTATTATAAACTATTTTTTCAAAAAAAAGATGCGTTAAAATTATGGCAAGAATTTGGTCCGGACAGGAGGCAATTATTAAACAAAAACGACACTTATGGTAAATATATCTTAATGAAAATAACAGAAAAATTAGCCAGAAGTGTTCTCAATAAATCAAAGGTCTTTGATTACTGCCTCAATCCTTATACCGGTTGCAGCCATAGCTGCCGCTATTGTTATGCTGCCCTGTTCATGCCGCGCTATTCAGGACATACTGAACCCTGGGGCCAGTTTATCGAAGCTAAAATCAACGCCCCGGAGTTACTCAGCCGGCAACTGGTCAAGGCCAGGCGGGGAACCATCTGGATCGCCTCAGTCTGTGATGCCTATCAGCCGGCCGAAGCTCACTATCTGCTGACCAGAAAATGCCTGGCAGAAATCAGACGTTTTGACTTCCCTGTTTTTATTCAGACCAAATCAGATTTGGTTCTGAGAGATCTGGATTTGCTGCGGGATATCAAGGAAGCGGAAATCGGCTTTTCTATCGCTACAGATAGTGACCGGATGGCCAGCCTGTTCGAACCAGGTGCACCCCCTATCAGCCGCAGGATTAAGGCCCTGGAAACTATAAAAAAATCAGGTTTTAAGACGTTTGCCTTTATCGGACCAATATTGCCTCAAGACCCGACCAGGTTGATCAGTCTTCTGGCTGGTCTGGTCGATAAAATTTTTATCGATAGACTCAACTATTCAGGTTATTTCATCAATTTTTATCGACAGCATGGTCTTGAAGCCTATGCCTCTGAAAATTATTTTGAGCAGGTTAAAAGAGAGCTGCGGGCAGCCAGCCAGAAATATAAATTTGAATTGGAAATTGTCTTTTAAAATTTTTATTGCCTTACCGGGGATAAAAAAGTAAGATTCGTTCAAATGATATATCAAACCATAGTTATATCAGCAGTTCTGGTTGTAGCCTATGCCCTTGCTCAGTGGCGAAAGCTATCGATCGAGATGAGTTTATTTCTGGCTACTCTGGCCGGGGCGGTGGCTGGAGCTATCTTCAGGACCCCTCCCCTGGCTGAGATTCCCAGACATCTGGTCGAAGGTAGTTTTACCTATCTTGATGTTATTCTGGTTTTTTTTACCGCAACACTATTTATCACCATCATTCAAGAATCAGGGGGGATTAATTTTGCTGTCAGGCAAACGGTTGTAGGCTTTGCCCGTTATAGATTTCTGGCGCTTTTCTTGCTGATGATCATTGTTCTTATACCTGGTGCTCTCACCGGTGCCGGTAGTGTTTCTCTTCTGGTCGTCGGGACACCAGTTGCGCTCGCTCTTAAGGGTCTGGGGGTAGAGGAGAATAAAATTCCGGCTATTTTATTTATACTGGCTGGCCTGGCAGCAGCTGCCCCGCCGGTCAATATCTGGGCCATGATTTTATGTGCCGGTACAGCTATTCCTTACGTCGGTTTTGAATTGCCTCTGGGTATCCCGGTACTCCTTCTGGGGACAGCAACTATTTTGATCCTGGGCCGTCAGAAGGGCAAAAAAGCTGAATTAGATGAATTTCTCAATAAAATTGAGCTTGTCCCTGGCATGAACTGGTGGCGCCTGCTGTTGCCTTTCGCCGTCTTCTTCGGTCTGGTCATAGCCTACCGGCTGTGGCCTTTTTCTTTTCCGATTCTGGGCTTACCTTTGGAATTTATAATAGCCTCGCTGGCTGCTTATCTCATCAGTCCGGTGAAAATAAATCTGATCAAGGTGGCCAGCAGCACGGTTAGTAAACTTCTGCCTCTACTCTCAATAATGGTCATAGTTGGTATGCTGCAGCAAATTATGGCGGCCTCTGGCGTTAAGGGGCTTATTTCCTATTCTGTGCTAATAATCCCGCTTGGCCTTTTATTCTGTCTTTTGCCGATTATCATTCCCTTTTCTGAAGGCATTCTTACCTATGGAGGAGCTGCTATCATTGGCATTCCGCTGGTCTGGTATCTTAATTCACTTGGTTATCATGCCACCATAGTCATCTCTGCACTTAGCTTGCTCTGGCCACTGGGCGACGGCTTACCTCCGACTGCACTCATTGGCCGATTGAGTTTAATTGTTACTGGTTATGAGGGCAGTTACTGGTCATCGATTAAAAAAGCCTGGTTGCCATGGGTGATGATAACAGCGGTAGCCATTTTGATGGTCATCTTTAGTTCAAAATTGAGCTTTCTGGTCATCGGTTAGAAGATTTTGATGGGCAAACTTTTATGGATATCGGTTTTAAAAGGGTAAAAAATGATAGCTAAAATCATTATGGTTATTTATTATTTAATCTGCCTGTTTTTTACCGCCATCACCATCAAAAATCTCATCGAAGAAAAGACCAGTAAGGATAAAGTGGTTCTGTACCTGATTACTCTTATTCCCTTTATTGCTCGGCTGCTCCGTTTAAAATGAAAGGTAAGCAATGAAAAGAGGACTATTCAAATTCAAACTACTGGCGACGGTAGTTTTGGTTATTTTGATTATAGCCGGAGGCTGGCCCCTCTGGAAGCAACGTCATTATCAGGTTCCACTGGTCCTGGGGCCAGGGGTCACTGAAGTCAAAAAACTGAGTGATTTTTTCCCGGCAATCAGAGGTAGTCAAGCGGATACGCGCGTCTATGTTTTGGAAGGCAAAGAGCCAGGCGGGCGAGCTTTAATCATGGGGAACACCCATTCCAATGAGCCCGAAGGCCTCCTCTCAGTACTCATTATGATTGAAAATGCAGTAGTTGAAAAAGGCACTCTTTACCTTATACCATACTTCAATCATAGTGGCAGCCTGAATACAAGGCCAGGAGAAGGATATCCACTCTATTTTTCAGTTTCCACCCCTTGGGGTCAAAAAACTTTCCGTATGGGCAACAGAGACGCCTCTCCTCTTGATCAGTGGCCAGATCCTGACGTTTATATTCATTATCCGGAAAAGCAGCTTCTTTCCTATCTGGATATTAGAAATACCAATCGCACCTGGCCCGGTCGAAAGAACGGCTTGCCGATGGAGCAGGTCACCTATGCGGCCATGGAGCTACTGCGACAGAACCAGGTTGATCTGGCTATCGATCTCCATGGGGCAGAAACCATGTTTCCTGTTACCAACTGCATTGTTGCGCCAGAAAAAGCTATCCGCCTGGCTACCTTAGCTTCACTGACAGTCAAATCAATGGAAGGTTTTGAAAATCATGTCGAGCCTTCGCCAGTAAAATTCCGCGGGCTGTCACACCGGGAAATCGGTGATTATTCTGATACTCTTCCTTTTCTTCTGGAAGCTCCCATGCCTTTCCTTGATCAGCCAACCGGTCCAAAAACAGAAAAATTGTTCCTGACCGGTCAGGATGATTTCCTCTTGAGCCTGGCTAAAAAGAAAAAGCTGTTTGTTCCCTATGACGAGTCCGGTTGGCCTCTGGAGAAAAGAGTCGGGCAGCACCTGTCAGTAAGCCTGGAGATTATCAGGCAATATTCCAGAAAAACACCGGAGAGAGCCATCGTTATCCAGAACCTACCCCGTTATCGGGATGTCGTTCAGAACGGTGTTGGTTACTATTTCCATAACCCGGCTGAAGCAGAGCCAGGTAAAATAATTTTAGATTAAATTCGAAAAAGAGCAGGTAAACAGGCAGCCGATAGAATTAAGCCAAGGAAAAAGATGGAATCTGATCTTTAAAAAATATGAGCCAGAAAACTCAGAAGGAGTAATACTTTTATGAATATGAAGAAACTAGCAGGATGGGCGGGATTGGCGGGGCTTATTATTCTCTCCTTGGTTATCTTCTCGGCCAGCCAACAGGAGCCAGTGGGTCAAACAGCTTATGATTACCTATCCCCTTTAGATAATTGCACGGTTATCATGGTGGGCAAAAACGCTTCGGTTGATGGTTCCACCATGACTACCCACACGGCTGACTGCGGGATGTGTGACTGGACCTGGCGTTATGTACCGCCAGCTGATCATAAGCCAGGTGAAATGAGGAAGTTATACAGGATTTCACAAATTAGAACCTGGCCACCAGATCAGGGGCTAAAATGGGATTTGATAAAAAAGGATTTCACTGGCGTCGAAATACCGGAAGTAGCCCATACATTCGGTTATATGCATGGGGTCTTTGGTTATATGAACGACCAGCAGCTGGCCATGGGCGAATCGACTATTGGCAACCGGCCTAAATTGTCAAACTCAACTTCAACCCCGGCTCTTAATCTGACCATGCTTACCCTTCTGGCCATGGAAAGGTGCCGGACAGCGAGAGAGGCGATCAAGTTGATGGGATCTCTGGCCGAACAATATGGCTACGGTGGTGAGGATGGTGGGGAAATGCTGGCTGTGGCCGATCCAGAGGAGGTCTGGGTCTTTGAAATTATGCCGGTTGGTCCTCTCTGGAATCCCAGAACCGGCCAGCCAGGTGCTATCTGGTGTGCCCAGAGAGTTCCTGACGATGAGGTGAGCATTTGCCCTAATGAATCGAGGATAGGTGAAATTGATTTAAATAAACCAGATTTCTTCCTGGCTTCGGCCAATGTTATTTCTTATGCCGTAGATAATGGGCTCTGGGATCCAAAAAGCGGGCAGCCATTCAGCTGGAAAAAAGCCTATTCTCCGGCTGAGGGCAGTGCTGCTTCTAACTGGCGGCGGGCCAGAATGTGGCGCTTTTTTGATCTGGTCTCACCTTCTTCCAAATTCAGTCCATCCCTGCCTAATATGGATTTCCCCTTTTCAGTTAAGCCTGACCGTAAGCTTTCAGTTAAAGATGTCATGACCCTTTGCCGGGATAAGGGCTACGGCACCTTCTTTGATCCGACCCGGGGGATAAGAGGTGGTCCTTATCAGAATCCTAACTACGACTCTTCCGCTCGGCTGATCAGTGTCAAACAGGCAGAATACACCACCGTCACCCAATGTCGAGGCTGGCTCCCCGCCCCGATTGGCGGAATTGTCTGGTTGGCCTGGGGAGCCCAGGACACTTCCTGTTTTATGCCTTTTTATGCCGGAATAAAGGCTATGCCCGGTTCTTTTAGAGTTGGAGATCATTTCGTTCTCAACCGCGATTCTGCCCGCTGGGCTTTTGATTATGTCGATTTCCATGCTCAGGTGTGCTACTCCCCTGCCCTGGAGGAAATTAAGAAGGCTCAGACAAAATGGGAAGATGGAGCTTTAAACGAAATTCCTGACCTGGATCAGAAGGCTCTCGAACTCTATAAAAAGAATCCGTCCAGAATGGCTGATTTATTGACAGCCTTTTGCCTGAACAATGCCGAGCAGGTGGTTAAAGCCTGGTGGCAGTTAGGCGATGATCTCTTGGTTAAATTTAACCACTTTGGCTATTATAATACCGAACGCCGAACCGTGGAAAGAAAACCAATGGAATTTCCGGCTATCTGGAAGAAAGCAGTCAGAGCAATTGATGCTCTGCTGGATTAAATTTGAAGCTGGATGAAACAAATAAATATATCCTCAAAAAAGACGGAGGTTTAGACCATGAATTTAATTCGAAAGAAAGACAGGCCTTTTGTTTTGATGATTCTGCCTGTTTTGTTAATTGGACTGGTGGCTCTTTTTCTAGCCGGCCCAGTCAATAAGGGACAGGCTGAACTGGAGGCATCTCGACCTGCTGATAACTGTACTTCGATTCTGGTCGGGAAACTGGCCTCAACCGATGGTTCAACCATGACCACTCATACCTGTGATTGTGGCTTGTGTGATTGGACCTGGAGACATGTGCCAGCCGCGGATCATAAACCAGGAGAAAAACGCAAAATCTATCATATCTCGCAGTTCAAGACCTGGCCACCGCAGGAAGGCTTAAAATGGGACCTTTACCAAAAGGATTTTACCGGCCTGGAAATCCCTCAAGTGCCCCACACTTATGCCTATCACCACGGAATGTTTGGCTACCTGAATGAAAACCAGGTGGCAATTGGGGAATCGACGATTGGGGTGGTGCGCAAGCTGGAAAATCAAACGCCAACTCCCGCTTTTGATATTACTATGCTCACCATAATAGCTATGGAAAGAGCTACAACTGCTCGAGAAGCAATCAAGATTATGGGAGAACTGGCTGAGAAGTATGGGTACGGTTTTCATGATAGTGGCGAAATGCTGGCTGTAGCTGACCCCAATGAGGTCTGGCTCTTTGAAATTATGCCAGTTGGACCGCTCTGGACACCGAAGAGTGGTAAACCGGGAGCAGTCTGGTGTGCCCAGCGAGTTCCTGACGATGAAGTTAGCGTTTGCCCCAACGAATCGAGAATTGGTGAGATTGACCTCAACCAACCTGATTATTTTATGGCTTCTCCCAATGTCATTTCCTGTGCAGTCGAGAACGGTCTCTATGACCCCAAAAGCGGACGACCGTTTAACTGGAAAAGAGCTTATTCACCTATTAACGACAGCGCCCAGAGTTCGCAGGGAAGATATCAACGCCTGTGGAGATTTTTTGATCTGGTAGCTCCTTCTTTGAAACTTTCTCCTTCCACTCCCAATATGGATCTTCCCTTTTCGGTTAAACCTGACCGGAAGCTATCAGTTGAAGATGTTATCAACTTTACCAGGGATAAAAGCTATGGGACCCCCTATGACCCGACGACTGGTATTCGCGGTGGTCCATTTAAAAATCCCAATTATTACCGTCAAACCAGAACTATCTGTGATAGCCGGGCAGAATATACAACAGTCACCCAGAGCCGGGGCTGGCTGCCCAATCCTGTCGGCGGATTGGTGTGGATTTCTTTCGGCTCTCAGGATACCGCCTGCTACATGCCTTTTTATGCCGGTATAACCGACCTACCCAAATCTTTCTCGATTGGTGACCACTGGGTTTTAAATCGGGATTCCGCCCGCTGGGCTTTTGATTATGTGGATTATCACGTTCAGGTAATTTATTCTGAAGCTATCAAGGATGTTCAGGCTGCTCAGCAAAAATATGAAAAGACAATTATTGATCAGATTTCGGAGATAGATCGCCAGGCGGCTGACCTCTATAAGAAAAATCCGAAAGAGGCGGCCAAATTCCTGACTGGCTTTTGTCTCAATAACGCCCAGACAGTGGTCAAGGCGTGGTGGACTCTGGGCGATCAATTACTGGTCAAGTATAATCATCTTTACCAGTACGATGTTGAAAAAAGAAGCTACAACCGGCGCTTCCCCTCGTTTCCCTCTATCTGGCAAAAAGCGGTTCAAGCCGTTGATATCATGCTTGAGCCAGAAGTGAAAAAATAAAGGAGGACCTGTTATGAAAATTAAATTTTTTCCTTTATTGCTGCTTTCACTGGGGCTGATGTTGTTTATTATTCCGGCTGGCCATAGCCAGACATTACCTAAAGCCAAACTACCGGTTCTAACCACCTCGGCCGGCCAGAGCCCTGATGTGACCACCGTCAATATAATTCTGGAAGAAGCCGGAATTGGCTATGATTATTGTGATGTACCTACGGTTGAGATTCTGGCGGCTGGTGTTGGCCTTGGTGGGCGTGAATCAGGTGTGGGCTTTCATGCTGAAGTGCATACTGACCTCACCCGGTTCCCTCAGGGGACACCTTATAGGACAGTTATCTTCGCTATTGGTGCCAGTTTAAAAGGCATGGGTGCTTCCGGGCTGACTGTTGAAGCGGAAGAAGCAAGGCTCAAAAAATTGCTTGAATACTGCCAGGCTAATAAGATCTTTACCATTGGCGTTCATATCGGTGGTGAGTCAAAAAGAGGGGCAGCGGGCAGTGATAACGAACGGATGATTGAAGTCGTAGCCCCCAATGTCAATTATCTAATTGTCACCAAAGATGGAAATAAAGATGGCCGTTTTACAGACATTGCCAGGAAGAAAAATATCCCTTTAACTGAAGTTGATTATGCTCTGGATGTGGTGGAGATCTTTAAGAAGGTCTTTGAATAAGGCAGGTTGATCCTGGCTGACTGTTAACCAGGAATTAAAGTAAAAAGGTGAACCAACGTAAGGAGTAATTCTCTGGCCTTAAAGCAGAGAAGCCTGAAGCTTTTTCTGAGCTTGAAGAAGCAACTCCTCGGCCTGGCGAATTAAGTCATCCAGCCGGGCAATGGCCAGCCGACATTTTAAGTTTTCTAATTTTCTTTTTCCTTTTTGCTGGTCCTCATAGTATTTAGCCAGGTAGGCTTCGAGTTCTTCCGGAGAAAAAAGCCTGGGCAGGCAAGAATCCATCAGCATCATTTTTTTGATCTCCTCATAATCAACTTTATCACCCAGAATTAGCTTGACATCTCTGGCTGTTTCTTCCCGCCAGTGCTCATACTCAGGCGTGGAATATGGCGGCAGGGGCCCCAGAAGCTTTTTGGCCTCTTTCAGTGCTTCTTCAAAAAAAAGTTTTCCTTCACGCAGCAGCCCTTTGGCCCGATAATATTCGGAAGAAGAGGCTGGCGTTCGGTCATTTAGATAAATTTGAAATAAATTGACAGCCTGGGATAGAGCTTCATAGGCAGACTTAACTTTGACCTCGAAATTAAAGTTCATTGCAGGCATCATTCCCTCCAGCAGCCTGATTTCTCTTAAGGATATCAATTTTTTTAACCAAATTCAAAGCGAATATTACTTTTTAATAATAGAGCCAGCCACGATATTGGCTACCTTGCTTCTAACCGCTATGATCTCGCCTTTATCTTCAGGGTGAACCCGGTTAGTCAAAAAGATAACAACTGTCTGGGTTTCAGGATCAATCCAGATAGAGGTGCCAGTATAGCCAGAGTGACCATATGATTTATAGCCGAAAAGGTCACCACGAACAGTGGAATAATCGGTATTAACATCCCAGCCAAAACCTCGTCCGGAAGAGTTTAAAAGCGGAAAAATTTCTGTCATCCGCTCCACCGCTAAGGGGCTCAGTATCCTTGTCCCCTTAAATTCACCTTTATTAAGCATCATCTGGGCAAAAATGGCCAGGTCATCAGCGGTGGAAAAGAGGCCGGCGTTGCCCGAGATCCCTCCTTGCAGACGGGCCAGTGGGTCATGGACAATGCCGCGCAGTGGCTCCCCATCGATTACCTCAGTTGGAACACATCTCGGTCTTAATTGTGGCGGAGGATTAAACATAGTATCTTTCATCTTGAGGGGTAAGAAAATATTCTTCTGGCAAAAATCAGCCAGGTTCTCGCCTGAGACCAGTTTAACAATCTGGGCTAGAGTAATATAGTTCAAACAGCTATAAACAAACTTCTTACCTGGTGGTAATTCCTTCCTAAGAGTAGCAATATGCCTGACCAGATCCTCGGTGGAACATGGCCGGCCGTATTTTGAGGCTACTTCGTCCGGGTCGGTGTAAGGAGGCAGGCCGGAAGTATGAGTTAAGAGGTGAAAAAGCCTGGCTTCTTCACCCGGCAAACCACCCTCTTTTATATAGGAAACAAATTCAGGAATATAGGTGCTAACTCTATCCCAGAGTCTTAACTTGCCCTGCTCAACGAGAATCATTATAGCTGTAGCCGTGGCCACTGGCTTGGTAACAGAAGCCAGGTCAAATAACATATCAATTTTCATTGGTTCGGCTGCCGGAAAAAGCTGGCTCTGACCATAAGCCTTTCTCCAGACAATTTTGCCCTGCCTGGTAACCAGGATGACTGCACCCGGAAAATCATGACGATTTAAGCTTTCAGCCATCAGCCGATCCAGGGCCGCCAGCCGCCCCGAGTCCATTCCCGCTTCCTCCGGCCTGGACGGAGGCCAGGGAAGCTCAGCCAGGGCTGTTCCCGTAATCAACACCAGTAATAAAAAAATCGAAAAGACTTTTAATCTGTTTCTCACTTTGATCTCCCTGTCATTTTTGCTCAGGGTTGGTTTTCCAGATTAAACCATCCTGGCGGATATGCCATTTCTGTCCATCTTTACCGGTATAAATGGCCTCAAATAAACTATCTGTAGCCATGATCATCGGTGGATAACTGAAATCTTTAACCTTTAATTGCTTCTCCCTGGTCAAATTAAGATCTTCCCATTTTTCTGCCCATTTTCCCTGTTCTGAATATAATTTTCTTTGACGATAATATATTTTCCTTAAAGCCCATTTGACTTCAGCTTCCTGGTCCTCATCACAGTATTCTTTGGCCCGGCCGGCTTCGGTCGCTGTAAACTGAACATAGCCCCACATTTCAGGATAATGAATGTTGATCAGGCCTTGAGGGGCCCAGGTCCAGTTGTCTTCGGGCAGATCGCGGCCAGTGGTCGGATCCTTTTCTTTCTGGTATGAGCCGTCAACTATTTTGACCCGGTATTCTACTCTGGAGAAATTCAATCGCCAGGACTCTCCAGGCTCTGGCCTTTTTTTTAAGGGACTGGCCTCTTTCAGTACTTCCCATGGTAGTGCTAGTTCGACCGTCCAGCCCTTATCTTTATCTTTAGGATCATTGAGAGTCCCATTGACGGCTACCGCTGTTTTTAGCCCTTGAATATCCCAGCTGTGAATAGCTGGCCCTCCATCGCGGTAGGGCTTAACCAGCAGCAAATCCCAGACAGTATTCAGAGCATTTATCTCGAGCTCATAATAGAGGTGGCTGTCTCCATCCGGATCAATGAAAACTTCAAAATCGTTATCCTGATAAATTATAGAGTCCCTTTTGGTCAGGGTAGCCCAGACGTGAGGCTCTTCCAGTTCGGCCCCGATATAAAAATAATCATCGTCCCAGAGAAGTTTTACTCTGGTTTTATACCTCGGCTTTGGCTTGCTCTTACCCTGGATATCCATAAAATCTTCCGACCAGTAAACTTTTTTCCAGGCATCTTCTTCCAGTCGGCCATCAATATTTAACGGCTGGGAAGTTCGAAAGCACATATAATAGCGAGCCAGAGGCGAAATAGCAGGTTCTTCTACTCGATATAAAAGGCTGGAATTAAGAGAACCGGTCAGGGGTAACAAGCCGGTCATAATAGTCAGAAACAGGGCTAACCTTTTTTTCATCTATTGTCCTCCACTCAGGTTATTACCAAATAAACTTCGTCGATCCTGTCAGTTAGTATGGCTGTTATTTTACTCAAAACCAGAAGACTTTCCAACCAGCTGTCTTCTGCCTGCCAATCTGACAGGCGATTAATGTCTTAAGTTTTTGTTTGAATTTTTTCTCAAAAATTTATAATAATATACCTTAAGGTCATGATTGAAACCGATATTATAAATAGACTACAGCCACAAGATAGATTAAATTCTCGGGCTATCTATAAGTTTGTCTGCAGGCAATTTTCTGGCCACAAGGTGAGCCAGAGAGTTGATGAACAGACAGAAACTTACCCGGTCAGAACGAGCCTTGAGTCTGCCCGGATGGCAGTACTGAAGAATTTTGATCACCCGGACGATAGCTCTCCGCCGGAGAGGTTTCAAAACAGTTAACATTTTTAGGCTTTATTTCAATTAAGCCTATATTAAATAATCAGCCAGAAAGGAGTTAAGAAATGGCTAACTTTGAAAATTCTAAATGGGCACCCGGGCAAATGCGTTATTTTCTACACGACAAAAGCTTTGAGATGTTTGAAGCCCAGGCCAAGACCTATGCTGCCACCAGGTCTGCTTATTATGCCAGTTTTCTCTGCTTTGAAGGAATTAGATACTTCTGCCGCCGAAATGAAAAAGGCAAACTTGAGTTAACCTTTGTTAACTGGGATCAGAATCTGGAGCGTTTCCGTCAGAGTATGGCTTTTAACCTCGGCCGCCAGCAGCAATATCTTCTGCCCACCAGAGAAGAACTCGAGGATATCTTCATTAATAAATATTTTTCTCATCCTGCCCTCCGGCCCTACCTGGAAGAAATGGCAGAAAAAGGGGTCCAGGGCTATCTGCGGCCTTTTACCCTGGACGAAGAACACTCAATGGGCGTGAGCTTTCCCAATTTCCCGGCGATCAGAGCTGTAACCTGTATGTATGATCGTTATCTCGGTGAACCATTTGTCGGAGTCGTTATTCCCAATCTGGTCAGAGCCCTCGGGGCCAACGGGACAGGCTGCTTGAAACTGGGAGTTAACTATTTAATGAGCATCAAAGCGCTCGATCAAGCTAAAAGTCTGGTACCAGAAGCAGCCGCTGTGCTTTTCCTGGATGATAAACCCCATCTGCCAATTGAACAAAGAGAGATTACTGAGTGGGACTCTTCCTGCTGCCTGTTAGCTTTGAAGGACGGCACAGTCGTCAAGATACCGGAGAGCAAATTAATCCTGCCCTCGGTGACGATTAAAGGGATGGTAGCCATCTTAAGACATCAGAACGTTAAAGTTGAAGAAAGACCTTTTACTTTTGGCGAACTTTATGAGCGGGTCAAAAGAAACGAACTGGTAGCAATTGCCAGCGTGGGAACTGCCGGCATTCTTAACCGGGCAGAAAAGCTGATCCTGGTCGATAACAACTTAAATATTGTCGGCGAACACCTGCCACTAAAGACCCATCCTCTTTACGACCAGCTAAAGAATATTCGCGAATATTACTGGGATGTTTACCGGGGAAAAGCTGAACCGCTGGCCGAGCTGAAAATTTTTAGATACGAAATCGGCTGAATGTTTATTCAAGCTATTTAAGCCCAGAAAAAGGAGCTGTCCGTCATGCTTAAAAAACACCCGAGGGCTCTTATTTATATTTTCTTTACCGAAATGTGGGAAAGAGTCGGGTTTTACACGCTGATGGCCATTCTTGTTCTTTATATGGATAAAGTCCTCGGCTGGCCTGACTCGAAAAAAGGCGATTGGTATGGTCTTTTTCTGGCTCTTTGTTATTTTTTCCCGCTGGTCGGCGGTTATCTGGGAGACCGGCTTTTTGGCCGGATGAAGACGATTCAAACCGGTGCCATTCTGATGGCTATTGGCTATGTAGGTCTGGCTTTATCATCGGCAAATCAGGTTACATCTTTCTTAATCGGACTTTTTCTGATCGCTATTGGCACCGGTATTTTCAAAGTCAACATGGCGGTCATGGTCGGCAATATCTACAAAAATCAACCAGAACTTAAGGATGCCGGCTTTAATATCTATTATATGGGGGTCAACCTTGGAGCCATGATTGCCCCGATCATCGCCACCGTGAACAGTGCTGTTTTTCACAGCTATCATCTGTCCTTCTGGGTAGCAGCTGGCGGTCTGATTCTGGCTCTGATCATTTTCCAGGCAGGGAAAGCACTGCTGGCCCCGGCTGATGATTCTAATCTCAGGCTGACTGGAACATTTGAGGCAGAAAAAGGGCAGCAAAATAATAAGGAGACAGCGGCCCGAGAAGATGCTCAGGGGAAAGAAGCTTCTGGTCGGGATTCGGACCCCGGGCAAAGGAACTATAGTTCTGTGCTCAGCGAAAGAAGAGAGCAAGATTTTTCCGATCGTATTTTGACTCTTTGTCTTCTTTTCACCATAGTCATCTTATTCTGGGTAGCTTTCTACCAGAACGGTTTTGCCCTGACCCTGTTTGCGGCCCGCTCAACCGTCATAAAAAGCTGGCTGAGGCCTGAAACCTATCAGTTCTTTGAGCCATTTTTTATTCTGGTTTTGACCCCGCTTCTGCTGTCAATTTTTAGCAGGCTCAACCAGCAGGGCCGGGAGCCATCAACTCCTAAAAAAATTTTTTATGGTATGAATTTTATGATTCTGGCTATGCTGATTATGGTCCTGGCCTGTATTCAGGGCGGAAACAAGGATCTGAATATTATGTCGCCTCTCTGGCTAATCAGCACCTATTTCGTTGTTACCATAGCCGAGATTCTAATTTCACCCATGGGACAATCTTATGTCTCCAAAGTGGCTCCAGAGAAGGTCAGAGGTCTAATGATGGGCGGATGGTTTGTGGCCACCGCTATTGGCAGTTACGGCAGCGGACTGCTGGGGAAACTTTACAGCCGATTCCCCCACCATCAATATTTTCTGCTGCTGGCAGGTTTACTGGCAATAGCAGCCATGCTGGCTCTTCTTTCTATGAAAAAACTGGAAAAATACGGACAGTGATAAAGATACGGAGGATAGCAATGCTCAAAAAAGAGGCTTTAATCAGGGAAAAAACAGAGCAGGCAGTCAAAATACTTCAGGAAAAGGAAATTGATTGCTGGCTAACTTTTACCAGAGAGAGCGAAATCTGCGGTGACCCGACGCTGGTTTTTCTGGCTCCAGGCCATGTCACCTGGCATTCAGCTTTTATCATCAGCTCTGACGGGAGGAAGAGGGCCATAGTTGGCCTTTACGATCAAAGAGCTATTGAAGAGACCGGGGCTTACGATGCCGTTGATAGCTATGTGACCGGTATCAAAGAGCCATTTGAACGTTATATGAAGCAATTACAACCACAGGCTATCGCCATTAATTATTCAAAGACCAGCGAAATCAGCGACGGGCTGACTCACGGTATGTATCTGGTTCTTTATGATCTTCTCCAAGCTATTGGTTATGAAGACCGGCTCCTTTCAGCTGAAAAAATAACTTCTGCCCTAAGAGAAAGAAAATCGCCATCCGAAATCGAAGCTATTAAGGCAGCTATTTCAGAAACCGAAAGAATATTTAAGCTGGTTAAAGAGTTTATCGCTCCGGGGAAAACTGAAAAGCAAATCGCTGCCTTCATGCTGGACGAGGTTAAAAGGCGGCAGCTCCAGACTGCCTGGGGGGAAAGCACCTGTCCAGCCGTTTTTACCGGACCGGAAACTGCTCAGGCTCATTATTCTCCGACTGATCGAGAAGTAAAACGAGGCCATCTTCTCAATATGGATTTCGGAATTAAAGTCGATGGCTATTGTTCGGATCTCCAGAGAACTTTTTATATTATGGAAGAGAACGAAAAAGACGTTCCCCCCGAAGTAAAGAGAGGCTTTGAAACTATCGTCAGGACAGTAGAAGAAGCCAGAAGAGCTATGAAACCAGGAGTCCTGGGGCTGGTTATTGACCAGCTGGCCAGACAGATTGTGACCGAAGCAGGCTATGAAGAATTTCCTCATGCCCTCGGCCATCAGGTAGGGCGATTTGCCCATGACGGGACAGCTCTTCTCGGACCAACCTGGGAAAAATATGCGGATAAACCTTTGCATCCTCTGGAACCAGGCATGGTTTTTACTATTGAGCCCAGGCTAACAGTTCCCGGCAGAGGGGTGGTCACCATCGAAGACATGGTGGTGGTGACTGAGACCGGGGCAGAGTTTCTCAGTCACCCCCAGACCGAGCTGATGTTAATAAAATAGAAGTCAGGTCCTCTGGCTGACAATTTAAAGACCATAAACGCCTGGCTTCTTGGCAAACAGCCTGACCTCGGCAATATCCTGGAAGCCGCAGACAAATCTGGTCAGGCGTTCCAGTCCAAAGCCAAAACCGGCTGACGGATAAAGGCCCCGCCCGGCTAGCTTTAAATAGAGATCATAGCTCTCGAGGTCTATGCACTTTAAACGGATTCTGCTTTTTATTTTTTCCAGCTCATATTCTCTTTCGCCGCCGGACAAAGCCTCGCCAAAACCGCCAGGATATATCAGGTCCATATCGACCAGGGTGCCCGGTCTTGTTTCGTCCTGTCGATCATAAAATTCCCTTTCTTCGAGTGGAAAATCAACCAGCCAGGCTGGTTCTGACAGTTCTTCCGATAGCTTCAGCTCAAAATTCTGTCCATAGGTTTTAACTGCCTGCTCATAGGTAATCCTTTTAAATGGTGGCTCAAAAGAAGGTAGCTCCCTTTTGATTGTCTTCAAATCGGCCAGAGCGTCCTGTTTGATCCGGCTGATGACTGTAAAAAACAGGTCTTCGCCCAGCTTGATAATTTCTTCGCGGTTAGCCTGTCTTACTTCCAGATCCAGCTGGACGAACTCAATTAAATGGCGACCGGTACTTTCCCTGTCGGCCGTTTCAATCCTGACATTAGGCGAAAAACAGAATATCCTGGGAGCCGTCTGCAGTGCCAGCTGCTTGTGGAAGATCATGCTTTTAGTAATTTGATATTTGAAACCATAGCATTCAACTTCTCCCCTAACCCGGTAGTCAGTCAGGGGATCGGTGACCGGCGAGATAATCACCGGCAAAATCTCCTCAAAGCCGGCTGCGAGCAGAAATTCTCTGATATAAGTAATTAACCTGGTCTGGACAGAAATGGCCAGTTGCAGGCGGGGTGATCTAAGCTGTTCAAGATATTTATCAATGTCAATCATTTTTATTCTCCTTTTGTTTAATTTTGTTTAATTTAAGGTGGGCAATTTTAGACAACAGCCCCCGAAAAATTAACAGGCAGGCAGAAATAGACACGTCCCCTTAAAAGGGGACATTATTGATGATGGAATTAAGATTTAGGAAGGAGGTAAGAAGCTGGACTCCGACCCTATTGGGATTACCCGAAAAAAAATCCAGGTATTGATCAGCTTTAATCACAGCCGGCTTGTCCATGTTCCGATTAATATAGACCTGCTGCCTGCTGTCGTCAAGTAGCTCAGACAGAAAAATTTACTTTTTTACCAACCCGAAACCTTTGTTTCCTGTTACTTCTGCAATGCCTTTTAGCCTGCTCCTCCGGTTGCCCGGACAGGGACTTTGGATTATAATTTCAGACCAAATGGGGATAGCGATCAGCCGGTCCGCTGGTTCTAAGGAGACGAGGTGGCCAGGATGAACGATAAATACAATGCTCTTCAAAGACAGGCTCTTTCCTTCATTATTCTAATGGGTGTGGTCAGTCTATTCAGTGACATGACCTATGAAGGAGCCCGCAGCCTGACCGGGCCTTACCTGGGGCTTCTGGGAGCTTCAGCCTTTGTCGTTGGTCTGGTTTCCGGGCTGGGTGAATTCATTGGCTATGCTCTCAGGCTTCTAACCGGCATTATCGCTGATAAAACTAAAAATTACTGGCTCCTGACTATCATCGGCTATGCTCTCAACCTTCTGGCTGTGCCTCTTCTGGCTCTGACCGGCAACTGGCCACTGGCTGCAGCCTTGATTGTGGCCGAAAGACTGGGCAAAGCTATCAGAAAACCAGCCAGAGATGCCATGATGTCCCATGCTGCCTCTCAGGTTGGTGTTGGATATGGTTTTGCTCTGGAAGAATTTCTTGATCAACTGGGGGCCATCCTGGGGCCTCTCTTTTTAGCCCTGGTCATTTATTTAAACAGAGGAGCTGGTCAGCTCACCAGCTACCGCCGGGCTTTTGCTTTTTTGCTGATTCCGGCCCTGGCGGCCATGATCGTTTTGTTTATCAGCCGGCTTAAATATCCGGCTCCTCAGGAATTTGAAGCTACAAAAAGTCAGCCGACTTCGGGTCAGAAATTTGACCGTAATTTCATCCTGTATATCATAGGAGTTTCATTTCTGGCCGCTGGCTTCGCTGATTTTCCTCTTATCAGCTACCACCTCGCTAAGACCAATCTGCTGACCGGTAGCCGTCTGCCTTTAATCTACAGTCTGGCCATGGCCATAGATGCTCTGGCTGCCCTGTTTTTTGGTAAATTATATGATAGGATTGGCCTCAAATCCCTGCTGCTGTCAACGATCCTGTCATCAGCCTTTGCACCTCTGGCCTTTTTGTTTTCTTCCCGGACTGCGGTCATAGCTGGGCTGGTTTGCTGGGGCCTTGGCATGGGAGCTCAGGAATCAATTGTTAAAGCAGTTATTGCCAGTCTGACCAGCCCAGAGAAAAGAGCCACAGCCTATGGTATTTTCAATGCCTTCTTCGGGCTGGCCTGGTTTGCTGGCAGTGCTCTGATGGGCTTTCTTTATCAAAAAAATATAAATACCCTGGTCATCTTTTCAGTGGCTGGTGAGCTGGCCGCTGCCACCTTTTTTTATCTTCTTGACCGCCAGCTAAAAAGAAAAACTATCTGACCAATTCTGGCCGCCGGTCAACAGTCAAATACCACGAGCATAGCGGGTCCAGAACAGTTCATATAATTCACGATACTTCTGGATAGCAGCCCGGGCAAAATCGCCTGTATATCCGGTCAGATACTGATTGACGCTAAAGGGCTCCTTTTCTGGGTTTTTGCTGTTCATAATCTCCAGCGCCTTTTTTTCTATCTGAGGCAGTTCAGAAAAACCTTTTTCCTCAAATTCTTTGATGGTCTGCTCTATTATTTGTCTGTTATCGCCCCACCTGAGGCCAGCCAGTCGATTAGTCCTTCTGAACATCCAGGCGGCCGAATCTTCACGGTAGCGATGCTGAGCACAGATCTCAAAGCCTGGTGGCAACTCAGTGGTTCCAGCAAAAATTGGAATCCTCGGGCTTAAAGCTGGATTATCGAAGGCAAACCAGCAAACAGCTCCAACTGCCGGTGGCAGCCAGCCTTTAATTTGAATGACCGTGGCATAGGAACAACCCATAATAGCAATTGTCCGTTGCGGCTCTATTGTGCCTGGTTTCAAAGTATTAATTAAATTTATCCAATCGCGTGAAAGCCAATTGCTGGCCACCGGACTTTTGATCAGTTCATCGGAATTTCTTTTTTTAACCAGTAAATTCCGGCTTTGATCAAATTCGGTTCCTTCATAAGTTTCACGATACAACTTGAGGATATCCCTGACCGAGACTTTTTTATCAGGTTTAATGGAAAAAGGTAGTTCTTCAGCCTTATAGTCGAGCTTTAAAGAAGGAGCCAGCGCCCTGAAGACGAAATATTCTCTGATGGCAAAAGGCTTTCGACCGCTATAAGCTTGCCAGAATTTAAAGGGTTTATCTTTTTCCGGTGAATACCAACCCATTTCCCGGGCCAGCTCAAATACGTTATCGGAAGCCAGGTAGTGATCAGGATCATTTAGATTAATTTCAGCAATCCGAGGAATATTAGCCGAAATACCAACATGATCGTCGGGAATACGAACAGCTGCCCAGACAGCGCCTTTTTCCAGCGGGCCTGCTCCAAAAATCTCAAACTGCCAGACTTCTTTTCCATCGGCGATGGTCAGGCATTCACCATAATCTCCATATCCGTACTGTTTGACCAGCTCGCCAGCTAACTTTATCGCTTCCCGGGCCGTCTGGCATCTTTCCAGCATGACCCTTTCCAGTTCTTCAATCATAAACATGCCTTCCGGATTATATAGTTCAGGCCGACCTTCAATCGTTGTTTCACCGATGGCCAGCCCTTTTTCGTTCAAGGCCGGATAAGCCGTGTTCAGAAAAGCGTAGGTCTCAGCCACTTCTGGAATCTCACCCTTAAGAATGACCCGCCTCATATCATCCGGAGTCTCGGTATGCATTTTGCCATCATACAATTTATTCGTTGAGCCAGGTTTATTCTGACGGTGTGGGACAATGTTTAACCACTGGCGGTAATTGCCGTCACAGGTATGGCAGGTAATAACCGAGCCATCAACTGAAGCCAGGCGTCCAACCATGATGCTGGTACAGCCTGAGCCTTCCTCACTCTCGAGCTGGGCTACCTTCTGATGAGCGCCGGCTCCGGTTAGCTGCCAGCTAACCAGCAGGCAGCAGACAATAACAATCAGCATTAAAGGCAGCCGCCGCTTGTCTGATTTAAACCTCATTTTTATTCCTCCATTAAAGTAATTCTGTTTTGAGCTGTTTTTTCATTATTAAAAATGCTCTTGACTCTGTCAATCAAATTTCTCATTAAAGGGTGAGAGCAAATACAGTAACTAAATTCACAGAGACTGACCGCTTTTTATTGCTGCCTGTCCGGATTAAAATAAAGAGGGTAAGACAAAAGCAATGAGGATTAGTTTCGGCCAGCCAGCTTTTATTCCCTATGGAGGCTTTTTTGGCCGGCAGCTTAATTCTGATCTTATGATTCTTCTCGATAACAGTCAATTCGCACGAGGATTTACTTTCGTTAACCGTAATCGTTTAAAAGGGCCAGCCGGACAAGTCTGGGTGACTGTTCCCGTTAAAAAGAAGCATCTGGGCCTGCAAACCATAAGGCAATTACGGCTGCACCAGCCTGAAAAATTCTCAGCCAGGTTTCTGGCTTTGATCAGGCATTATTATGGGCATTCGATTTATTATCCACCGGTTGCTCTTGAGTTTAAAGCTAGCTTTGACTCGGTCCGGGATAATTTTCTGCAACTGGTTCTCTCTTCGCTGGACAGCCTGAAAAGCTGGTTGAAGATTGATACCCCTCAACTCTTACAATCAGAACTGGGGCTTAGTGGCCGGGGTCCACAACTTCTGATTGAGCTGGCCCGCAAGGTGAAAGCGTCTGAAATAGTTTTTCCTTACCTGGCCGATCGCCATTTTGATCCACTGGCCTTTAAATCAGCCGGCTTAAAACTACTATTTTTAAAATACAATCAACTCCCCTACCCCCAATTCTGGGGAAACTTTTTGCCTGATCTGTCAGCTCTTGACCTTTATCTTTGCTGCGGGCCAGGAGCCCGTCAGGTCATCGAAAAAAGTTCCAGAATTATTGCTCCCTGATCCTGAAGTCAGGCCACACCTCTCGAATCAGTGTCCTGGCTGAAAACCAGATATTCACGGGTTAGAGCATAAACCGGATTTTTTATTTCCAGCATCTCTTCTACTATATCCTGAATTCTTAGTGGTTTTTGTGGATTAAAGGCGAGATAAAAAATCAGGCGATTTTCCTGCTGATTATATTCGATTTTTAATTGGCCCTGGTAGCTGTCAGCAAAAGTGGTCAGATAATCTGGAGCCAGCTTTTCCCTCAGTTGACTGGCTGCTTTGACCAGTGGGTCTTTGAGATCAAGAGAGTACACCAGTCCCTTAATATCCTGAAATAACGATGGAGTCTCGGGCTGGCACTTCTTAAGGCCATGGAAGGACAATCCGTCGGGCGTAGAGCTGTTGATTTTATTCAAAAACTCTGAAGAAGAAAGTTCCTGATAAGCTTTAAATTCCAGGACTTCAGCCTTAGCAGCCAGACCAAGAGGCAAAGCTGGCCCATGGCTGATAAGCATTTTAGGGTGAAACCCCTGGGAAAAAGCTATTTTAAAATCCGCCCTCCTTAAACTTCTTTCTATCTGATTCAACAGATCGTTATGAGAAATGAAACGGAGCAGCCCTTCTTTGGAATAAAAGGCTCGATAGCGAAAAGCAGTAGCCGTTTTTTCGAATTCTATATTTTGCTGATTTCTTTCAGCCAGGTCAGGTTGTGACTTCATTACATGTTTTTTACTGCAAATAGCCGGAGGAATAGCCTTAAATTGAGGCCAATCGCAAGCCTGACACTCAGAGCAGCTTTTCTCTTCACAAAGAGGTGTATAGCTGGCCCTCAATGAAGCCTGATATTCCTGCCAGAGATGAGCTTTTTTAAGCCCGGTCTTAACTATATCCCAGGGTAGCGAAGCTTCAGGCTCAATAGCCTGAAGGTAATGATGAAAATCAAGCTGGCAGTGATCGAAAGCCTGAGTCCAGAGATTAAAATTAAACTGATCACGCCAGCCATCAAATCTGGCTCCCAGGCGATGGGCTTCTTCCAGCACCCTTCCTAAGCGGCGGTCGCCTCTGGAAAATACAGCTTCCAGTATGGTGGTTTCGATTTTTGATTCTTTTATTTCAATCTTTTTCCAGTGTCGAAGTTGATTTTTCAAATAATATTGTTTCTGGAGCAGGCTGTCTGCGCTTTCCAGCGGCAGCCATTGAAAAGGAGTATGTGGTTTGGGTATAAAAGAGGAAAGTGTCAGATTAATGGCGGGGAAAGTTTTGTTGATCCTTCGGCCCATTTCCATCAGGCGTGAGATGAGCTCAACAATTGCTTCCAGATCTTCCTGCTTCTCGGTTGGCAGCCCGATCATAAAATAGAGCTTGAGCAACCTCCAACCATGGCTGAAGGCATAGCCGGCTGCCGTCATTAATTGCTCGTCAGTCATCCTTTTGTTTATAACCCGGCGGAGACGATCACTACCGGCTTCCGGCACAAGGGTAAAACCTGTCTTTTTGATCTTTACCAGGG
>DAOLNQ010000007.1:0-108900 GCA_035416665.1 Candidatus Saccharicenans sp.
AGATTAACTTCTTTAAAAGGAGATTCTACGATGGCTCACTCCTTTAACGCAATTTACAAACTATCTTATACACTAGTTGGAGACCCCAGAAAATAAAAGCCCGGAAGAAAAACATACTGCCTGGAGCTTTCCAAATAAAATTCCACAGGTGCCATGAGGATTTATGAATAATTTATTGCCATAATTCATTTAAAAGATAGGAGGGATAAAACAGAAAAAATTTGAGGTCCCAGGGGATTCAGATTCCATCCGGCCCTGTTTTCCGGCAGCCGGGATGTCAGAGTTAAGAACCCAGCAGCGAATGGGGAATCAAATAAAGCACCAGAGTCAGCAGAGAAGCAGCCAGGACCCAGCTCCTTTTTGGTTCTGTTTTTCGTCCGCTGAGCAGGGCAGCCAGCCAGCCAATCATAATAATCAGAGTTTTGGTGTCGGTCAGGTCTTTGCCCAGCGGGAAGCCAGTCCAGAAGTAGCCAAAGGCCATTTTCTGGATAATCGGCCCCAAAATGAAACCACCGAGGAAAATCATCGCTGCGGCCCACTTAGCATAGCGACCTGTTTTTTCGGCCGGATTAAGGGCAGCCAGACCAGCTCTCATCGAAAATAGCATGCCCAGGAACATGACCAGAATATGGGCCAGAAGAACCGGCGTGGAGACCTGGCCCTTAAACCTGATGACGACCGGTCTATCACCGGTCAGAGAAACTTCCTGGCTGTTCCTGACCAGATGAACAAAATATTCTATCCTGCCGGCTGGAGGCTGTTTGGGCAGAAAACCCTTGAGCTGCTGGCCATCAGCCTGCATGGCCAGGATATTCCAGGGCTTATCGCCACCAGGCCGCCTGAATCGCAGATATCCCTGAACCTGACCGATCAGGCTGTCTGGCAAATTAACCCCCACCGGACAATCAGCTTGATTTTCAGCACTTCTGGGCAATTTATAGCTGATCTTTTCGCCCAAAAAACTTACCTGGCCTTTAACCGGGTAGGTGGGACCGGTCAGCCGTTGATAAACAGCCAGACCAATAGTCAGGAGAATGGCCAGAAACCAGAAAAGGCCTGATCTCTTATGATGGCTGCTGTTTTTCGTTTCTTCTTTCATCGGTAGTTTTAGCTTTCTGTTTCGAGCCAGGTTTAAAAATTAACCAGAGTCCGATGAGGATAAAGAGAGATGGCCAGATATAGCGTTCGATTCTTTCTATTTTGATCAAGATCATGAAAATACCGAGCAGAATCAGGAATAGGGCTGAGCCTGATTTTCTGAATCCACGGGCAAGGTAAATCAAGAGGCCAATAAGGATAAAAATAGCTGGCCAGTAATTAACCAGCGTCTGGCCAAAGTTAATAACTTCCAGTTCTTCCAGTAAAAAGAGGGTTCCGACAATAATCAAAAGCAGGCCCCAGAACAGGCGTCTTTCACGGGCCCGGTTTATCGGCTTATTTTCCTTCTGGCTTTGCTCCATAGCCACCTCAGCTATTACATAAACATAAATCAGGATTTTTTACTACTAATTTTTAAGGGAGGCTGTTCCTCCACCCTCTATCAATCAGCAGTTAATATCAGGAATGGCTTCTGATAGAAATTTTTGTAGAGTGGCCGCAGCCGCTCCCGATCATAATATTTGTCAAGGTCAATTCGCTTCTTGTAGCTGGTGACGATCTCCAGCGGGATATGATCATATTCGCCGTTGCGCAGGCAGACCATTCTGCCCATTTTATTCTCCATGACCAGATCCAGGGCCAGGTTGCCATAGGCCATAGGCACAATGGAATCAATGGCGTCGGGATCCCCA
Source organism: Candidatus Saccharicenans sp. (assembly GCA_035416665.1). Classification (GTDB taxonomy): domain Bacteria; phylum Acidobacteriota; class Aminicenantia; order Aminicenantales; family Saccharicenantaceae; genus Saccharicenans. Next base: position 1,791 of record DAOLNQ010000007.1, read on the forward strand.
CAGCGGACGAGATAACCGAGTTTCTGATTGATAACATTAATTCTGCGTCCGTTATTATATTTTGGAGATAATTCTCTCAGCATGGAAGAGACCCGATCACCAATGCCGCCGAGTTTCTTATGGCCATACATATCGGTTTCCTGGCTCTCAAAGATCATATCTTCACCTTCAAAGGCGGCCCCCTCCGAAACCAGCACCACCGAATAACGGCTCGGATTGGAGCGGCGATCTTCGCTCAGCAGTTCGCACAGCTTCTCCACATTAAATTTATATTCGGGAATGACACAGCGATCGGCAGCGCCGGCCATGGTGGGTAACAGAGCTGTATAGCCAGCATAGCGGCCAAAAACCTCGATGACCAGAAAGCGTTCATGCGAGCCGGCTGTGGTCCGCAGAGCATGAGTCAGGCTGATCGTTCTGGTGATACAGGTCGAATAACCAATACAGTAATCAGTTCCCGGGACATCATTATCCATCGTTTTAGGGATGGCCAGGATTTTCACCCCCAGCTGATGGAGGTAAACAGCATAACTCAAGGTATCGTCGCCGCCGATTGGAATCAGATATTCTATACCCAGAAAATCAAGGTTCTTCAAAACTTCTTCGGTCAGGTCGTTGACCTTCTGATTGTATTTGTCGCGCAGATGGACGGGCACATTGACATCGGGGACGCTGCTGGGTCTGGTGCGGGAGGTGTGAAGGAAAGTTCCACCGGTTCGGCCGACCCGATCGACTATTTCTTCAGTTAGCTCGGTATAATATTCCTGGTTATCAGCCTCTTTATCGCGGGTCATTTCGATCAAACCGGCCCAGCCGCGGCGAATACCGATGACCCGATAACCTTCTTTGATCGCCCTGATGGTAATCGCCCTGATGGCCGGATTTAAACCGGGGACATCACCTCCCCCGGTGAGGATGCCGATAACTCCCTTTTTATTTTTCAAATTGGCCATTGTTTATTCTCCTTTTTTATTGCCTCTGGTTTGCCAGCCTCAAATTTTTGTTAGATAGATTAGCACCCCGCTGATTAAAGTCAAGGTTCAAATCTTCAAGCTCTACCTCTTCTGAAATTATAAATTAACAAAACCACCTTAGCAATATGAGCTGGAGGCAGATGATCGGCAGGCGGCCCAGCGGTGAGACTTAGTTTATCATCAGTAGATAGCCAGAAGGGCACCCAGAAAGGCCATAATAACGGCCAGAATTCTTGTCCTGGTCACCTTTTCCTTGAGGAAGATGGCGGCCAGCACAAAAACAAAAATGGTACTCAGCTGGCTCAGGGCAGCGGTAATTGAAGCAAAAGCATACTTAATTCCACCAATCCAGAAAAGAAGCGATAAATAAGTCCCCAGAAAAGAGGCTGGAGCCAGATTTTTCCAGTTATTTAGTTTAAGCAGCGGAGTAAACATATATCTGAATTTTGGGACCAAAGGCAGGAGAAGCAAAGGCGCAGTCCCTCCGGCCAGTCTAAGGCCAGTTGCCCAGAGGACGGGAACATCACTGAGGATCGGCTTGATTATAATGACAGCCACTGCTACCAGGGCCATAGCTGTTGTCCCCATGACAATGCCCAGAATAAGATTTCGGCGAGAAACAGGCCCATCCTGGCCCTGGCCGTCGGCTTGATTTCTGGCGATGATGACCACGGCCAGAGCAATTAGAGTGACTCCAACCAGTTGATGCCAGTTGAGGCGCTCGCCCAGAAAAATAAACGACAGGATGATAACAAAGGGAGTATAAACGCTGTCGACAATAGCGGTCAGACTGGCGCCAATGAGCTTCAGCGTCCAGAGAAAAAAAGTATCAGAAAGGGCAATGCCCAGAAACCCGCTGAGGAAAAGCAACCACGTCGTTCGGGCTGAGACAGCTGGCCAGAGGCTGGCTCCAGTGACGAGGCTGGTCAGAACAATCAGGACCAGAGCCAGAAGGTTTTTGCCCAGATTAAGACCGATCGGATGAACAGTCAGGCTGCTTTTTCTGAAGAGAATAACAGCCACTGCCCAGACGATGGCCGAAGCTAAAGCTAACCATTCGCCAGAGTATTGAATTGCGTTCATTTTTTATTTTACTGACCGGGCCGGCTATCAGATTAATAGCCAGCCAGTTAGACCTTGAATAAAGGTTTATAGCAGATAACCATCCAGCCGTCAAACCACACCTGATTTATTTCAGGTTGAATTAAGGGCTGCATTTGAAGTATCCTGTCCCTTGAAAAATATTTTTTGGAGGAATAAATGAATAAAAAACTAAAACAGTTGTTGCTGGTGTCTGTAGTTGTTTTTTCCCTCTTCTGGTCATTTAGCTGTCAGGGCCAAAAACAAGAAGCACCTGAAGCTGCGGTTCAAAAAACAGTTCTTCAGATTGGCGAGCAGGAAGTCCAGACTCTGGATGAAGCTATTTACAAGACCAGAGAATTTAACGGGCGCAAAAGGGAATATTTATCGATCGATTTTTCCACCATCAATCACCCAGCGGCTGTTTCTGATTTTCAGCAGGTCTTTCATCTGCCACCGGTCAAACAATACCGCACCGGCACCTGCTGGTGTTTTGCCACCACTTCTTTTCTGGAATCTGAGCTCAAAAGGCTGGGCCGGGGTGAAATCAAACTGTCAGAGATGTATACCGTTTACTGGCAGTATGTGGAAAAGGCCCGCCGTTTTATCCGGGAAAAAGGAGACTCTTTCCTGGGAGAAGGCTCAGAATCAAATGCCGTGACGGCTATGATGAAGCAGTATGGAGCAGTTCCGGCCAGTGCTTATACCGGACTTTTGCCAGGACAGACCGAACATGATCATTCCAAACTGTTTCAAGAAATCAGGAATTATCTCGATTTCTGCAAGAAAAACGAATACTGGGACGAAGAAAAAGCCGTAGCCTATGTCAAGCTTATCCTTAATAAATATCTGGGCGAACCACCGGCCACCATCGAGGTTAATGGCCAGAAGATGACTCCTAAAGAATACCTTGATAAAGTTTTGCAGCTCCCGCTGGATGATTATGTTTGTTTTATGTCCTTTAAATATCAGCCTTTTTATACAAAGGGCGAGTATAAAGCACCTGATAACTGGTGGCATAGCCAGGACTATTTTAATGTTCCGCTGGATGAGTATTACCAGGCTATAGTCAATTCTCTCCAAAAAGGTTACTCAGTAGTTTTCGGCGGTGATGTTTCTGAGCCAGCAATTAGCGGTGAGGAAGGACTGGCCATCGTGCCGACTTTCGATATTCTACCTGCTCTGATCAATCAGGACAGCCGTGAATTCAGATTCTATAATCAGACTTCAACCGATGACCATGCCATTCATGCTGTTGGTCTGTCCCAGCTTGATGACCACACCTGGTTTTTAATTAAAGATTCCGGCGGCGGCGCCCACCGCGGACCTTTTAAGGGCTATGAGATGTTTAGAGATGATTTTGTCAAACTGAAAATGCTGGTCTTTATGGTCCATAAAGACGCGGTGTCTGATTTGCTGGCTAAATTTGAAACTAAAGCTAAATAAATTGAAAAGATTTTGATTTTCAAGCTGGCTAAATTTAAGAAAGTATAGTTAACCCGGGGCTTGCTCGGAGAGAGTAAGCCCCTTTTATTTCAGGCGGTCAACACCAACTGGCTAAAGGATGTTCTGCCTGGTGGTCAGGAGAGAAGATGAAAAACTCAGGATTTAAACTTAAGAATTTAACCTATTTAAAATGGTTCATGGCCTCCGGCCTGGGCTTGATTTTACTGATTTCTTTAACTGCCGGTGCTGTTTTTGACCAGAAAAAGCCTCTGACCCGGCCAAAGCCCGTTAGTCTGGAATTTGATTCCTGTACGAGCATCATGGTCGGGCGGTTGGCTTCGGCTGACGGTTCAACCATGACTTCCCATTCCTGTGACAGCAACACTGACCGCACCTGGATTAACATTGTTCCCCATCAGAAGCACCAGCCAGGAGAGAAGGCAGAAATTTATTTTGAACCAAAAAGGCTCGAAAGCTTTGATGATCCTGACCGCGTACCTGTCGGCGAGATTCCTCAGGTGGCCGAAACCTATGCCTATTTCAACGCTGCTTATCCTTTTATGAATGAATGGCAGCTGGCGGCCGGGGAAACTACCATTGGTGGAAGACGCGAGCTGAAAAGTGATGAAGGTTTGCTCGACGCACCGGAACTTTTACGGCTGATGCTGGAACGGGCCCGAACAGCCAGAGAAGCGATTAAAATAGCTGACGAGCTCACCAGGAAATATGGCTATAATGATTGGGGCGAAAGCCTGACCCTGGCAGATCCGGAAGAGGTCTGGTTATTTGAAATTTATGGCCCGGGTAAAGGTCGGAAGGGGGCCGTCTGGGCCGCGCAGAGAATACCGGATGGTGAGGTTGGCGTTTCTGCCAATGCCAGCCGCATCAGGCAGATTGATTTAAAGAATAAAGATTATTTTCTGGCTTCAGCCAACGTCTTAAGTCTGGCTAAAGAATTTGGCTGGTGGAAAGAAGAAAGTGGCCAACCTTTTGAATTCTGCTATGCCTACGCCCCGGAATCAAGATACAGTCTCTATTGCCGACGGAGGGAATGGCGCGTCTTAAGCCTGCTGGCTCCTTCTCTTCAGCTCGACCCCAATGCCGAAAATTATCCCTTCTCGGTTAAGCCGGAAAAGAAAGTAACCGTTAAAGATGTGCTGGCTATTTTCCGCGATACTTATGAAGGCACGGAATTTGATCTGACCTTGAGTTTAATTGCGGTCAATAGAAAGAATCAGGTTATAAAGAGTCCTGTGGCCAATCCCTTTATGAATGCCGACTGGCGGGAAATTTTGCGGTTAAAGAGGGAAAGAACCATCTGTTCACCGACTGCTACTTATCTTCAGATCACTCAATCCAGAAAATGGCTGCCGCCGGCCATCGGCGGGATAGTCTGGCTCGGCTATGATAATCCGGCCACCACACCCCATTTACCTTTTTATGCTGGAATAAAGCACATGCCTCCTTCCTATGAAATTGATGGCCGCCGAGCTTATCGCCTTGATTGTGCCTGGTGGGCTTTTCGAACAGTCAGCAAGCTTGTTACCTTCCGTTATCAGGAAATGAAAGAAGAAGCCGCGCGTGTCTGGCGGCAACTCGAGGACAAAGCTTTCGATGAGCAGGCGGCGATCGAAGCTGAAGCGCTGAAGCTCTATAAAGAAAATCCTGAAAAAGCTAAAGATTTCCTGACCAATTACTGCCAGCAGCAGGCCGAGCAGGCAGTGGCTGATTACTGGAAACTGGCCGGCGAGCTGTGGGTGAAATATTCTGCCAATTTTTAAAAGTAAAAAAGGTTTAAAAAAGCATAAGAAATAGAAGCGCCAGGAAAACTGGCCCGGAATCTTGCTGGCCGGTCTGAATTTCTTTAAACTTAAAGGGTCTAAAGAAGGAATAGCCTGATGAGTAATAAACAACTTTTAACCTCCTTGAACCGGGCTGAGCTCGAAGCCCATCTCCGCCAGATCGGACAACCCTCATATCGAGCCGGGCAGATTTTCAGGTGGCTTTATCAGGCAGGCAAAAGCCAGGCGGCTGAATTTACTGATTTACCACTAGAGTTGAGGCAGCAACTTGAGGCTGATTTTATAATTAACCCGCTCCAGCTCAAGGAGAAAGCAAGCTCTAAGGACGGAACAATCAAATATCTTTTTGAGCTTCAGGACGGCAATTTTATTGAAACCGTCATGATTCCGGCCGGAAAGCGTCAGACTTTTTGCCTTTCCACGCAGGTTGGCTGCAAATTCCACTGTGCCTTTTGTGCCAGCGGGCTCCATGGCTTCAAGCGAAATCTGGAGGCCGGGGAAATTATCTCGCAGGTTTTAAACCTCAAATATAACTATGGTCATCAACCGACCAACCTCGTCCTGATGGGCATGGGCGAACCACTGGATAATCTGGACAATGTTCTCAAGGCGATCAGAATTCTCAACGACCAGAATGGGCTGGCCCTGGGGGCGAGAAGAATAACTGTTTCTACCGTTGGCCTGATACCGGCTTTAAAAAAGTTAATGGATTTTGAGCTGCAGATTAATCTTTCTCTTTCGATTCACAGCGCAATTGACGAGAAAAGAACGCAGTTGATGCCGGTTAACAAAAAATATCCGCTGGAAGAGTTAATTGAAGCGGCTGAAGATTATTTAAAAGCGGGCGGTCGGCAGCTTACGCTGGAGTATATTGTCATTGGCGGTTTTAATGATTCACTTTACGATGCTGAAGCCCTGGCGGCTGTTTCGCGCCGGCTTAAAGCCAAGGTAAATCTTATTGCCTACAGTCCGGTCGCGGGCTTTAAATGGCAGCCACCGGCGAAAGAAGATATCGATCGATTTAAGATGTGGCTGGAGGAAAGAAAAGTGCGGGTAACCATCAGGCAGTCAAAAGGGATAGACATTGCTGCCGCCTGCGGCCAGCTGGCTGGAAAATTTCAATAAGCAGTCAAAAAAGTAACAAAAAGTGAAGTGGCCAGAATCAGTTGGCCCGTTCAAGCCGGGTTAAGACTTCGAGATGTGGCGTGCGGGGGAAAAAGTCAAAAGCTCGTATAGCTTGAAGCTCATATTCTGGACGCAGCCGGTTTAAATCACGGGCCAGGGTGGCCGGATCACAGGAAAGATAAAAGACTGAGCGCAGAGGAATCTTTTTTAGAGTGGCAATAAGCTCCGGCTCAAGACCTTTACGTGGAGGATCAACAATCGCTGATTCGGGCTGGAAAGCCGTTATTTCATTCAGTCTCTGCTCGACGCGCCCGGCGACGAGCTTGATATTGGTGGTCTGGTTCAGTCTAAGATTTTCCTTAAAATAAAAGATATTGGCTGGCTCTGATTCCACCGCCAGGACCTCTGAAGCCAGAGTGGAAAGGAAAAAGCTGAAGGTGCCGACTCCGGCATATAAATCGAGAAGGCGAGCCGGTTTATTTGCTTTAAGCCAGGTTTTAAGTTCATCGACCACTTGCAGTAACTGCGGCGGATTGACCTGAAAAAAGCATTCCGGGCCATAGCGCAGCCTGACTTTTTCGAATTTTTCTTCAAGATAGAGCTGGCCGTAGATAGAAATCGGTCTGGCCGCTGGGTGGTGAGGAAGGAGACCAGCGATACCGGTCAGGCCGGGCTGGTTACTTAAGTGGGGCAGCCACCTGCCAGTCGCTTCGGTTAAACCCTGTTTGTTTTCACTATAAAGGATGGCGAGAAGTGCGCCGGCCGAAAAACTCTGGCGGATTTCAATCTGGCTGATGGCAGGAAGGGGAGAAGTCTTGATTAATTCTTGAAACGCAGAGAGAAGGGAATTTACTTCGCCACTGACCAGAGCGCAATTTTCAACCGGCAGAAGGTCAGTTGGAGAACCAGGTTCATGGTAAGCCAGAAAGGGCTGCGGGCCGTTCCAGACGACGGTCAGCTTGATTTTGTTTCGGTAGCCATAGATTTGAGGTGAGGAGACGAGGTCAGGCGATTTACCGGCCCCCTGATGGTAGGGAATCTTAAAACGGCTGAGGATTTCAGCTAGCTGCCCGGATTTGATTTTAGTTTCAAGCTCGTAGGTCATAATCTGATAGGGAGAACAGGCCCGGTAATGGGAGCAGTGTGGTTTGATCCGGTCGGGCACCGGTTCAAGGATCTCGACAGTTTTCCCCTCGAGGAAATTTTTTCTTTCGGCCAGAATTTTAACACTGACCAGTTCACCAGGTAGGCCTTCATCCGTAAAAACAACCTGCCCCTGCTGAAGGCCAAGCGACCGGCCAGGATAGACTATTTTTTCTATTCTGAGTTCCATGAGTTTTCTATTTTATATTAGCAGAAGGGACAAAGCTAATGATTGCGTTCGGCACGAAAGAGATTTTCTTCTGGCTAAGAGAGATAAAAGAATAAATAACTCAAGAATAAGCGAATAGAAAAATAGAAAAGCCCGAGGCCATAGTGGGTATCCGTCCTTCCGCCTGGCCACTGCCCACCGTATCAATTGACCTGGTTTCGATCAAGTCTGAGCGGTAGAGGTTTTTCCTTCTATCAGGCGGCGAGTTTCCTCAGACAACGGGCAGGCAGGGCCAAAATCGCCTGGAGAAGGTCAAAAATCGCCTTAACGGTTATACCCAGCAGGCGAAAGGGCAGTGTTAGAAGCCAGACCAGCGGATACAGGATCAATGCCGCTAAAGCCAGCGGCCAGCATAGCACAAATAAAATCAGCCAGAGTAAGAATTTGATCATGCTTATTTCATCCTTCTTTATTCAGTATAAACGAAAAGCCAGGTCAAATAGTTCACTCTTTTTAATCTTTTGCTTATGACGGCACACTTCGAAATCAAGCTAAACCCCTACTTTTCTGTGGGAAAGGGAGAACCCCGGCTTATCTATGATTTTCTTTTATGAAAAGTGTATGGAAAGTGGCTGTTGTCTGGATTCCAGGGGACATTGCCATCAAAAACCAGCACGCTTTCCAGTCAAAGCTGGCCAGATCTTCAGGGCTGCCGGGTGCTACTCTGGCCGCAAAAGCTGGTGAAGGGGCAATAGCGGCAACTGTCTTCAGCCTTGAATCTGGCTGAAAAAGGCTGGCTGCTATCAACAATTTCCAGGAGCAATTTATCAATGACTTGCTTTATTCTTTCGAATTTTTCCTGCCGCGCTGACTTCTCTTCATCTGATTCTGCTAAGGGGAAAATGTTCTCCCCCTGGCTACTTTGCCTTTTTCCTTTTCTCCCTCTAAGCGGCGAATATTCAATCTTTTCGTTAAGATGGTTTATGCCCAGAATGATGACCGCTGAATAAATATCTTCAGGTGGCAAATTATATTCGGCTGAAGCCAGAAGCTGATAAAAAGGCAACTGCAGACTTTTAATAGCCTGCGGCCAGCTGGTTCGATCTTCAATCTCAAGCTTATCAATATTAATTACCTGATTCCTTTCGCTGGCTGAAGTTTTATAATCAAGAAGGCAAAGATATTCGCCACGCTTTTCTATCCGATCAATCTTTCCTTTGAGATGAAAGGTACCAGGGCCGAGATCGTAATCGCGTTTTAGATCTTTTTCGAGCTCCAGCAGAATTGGATTCTGGCCAGCAGCCCGAAGTTTCTGGACGACTTTTTGCTGATAATTAAGAAGAAATTCCTCTAAATGCTGTTCTATTTGCTTTTTCATTAAAAAGAAACTGCCGGAAAGCGGTGAGGGATAACGCCGTTGGCTGAATTCCCTGTCAATTAGCTTTTTTAATCTGGCGGTATCGGCTTCTTCCAACGCCCTCTGTTTCTTCAGGTCAGGCCAGAAATACTGCCTTAAAATAGCATGGACTAATGTGCCAATTTCATCTTTTTCTAAGGATTCGGTCAGCTCTTCTTTTTCGCTCAGCCCGAGAACATGAGTATAGAAAAATTCGACCGGGCACTTTAAATAAGTATTCAGGCTGGAGGCGCTAAAGGTCATATTGTTAAGATAGCTCAGGATTTTTTTTGTTTTGCGGATTTCAGGTGGGCTTGGTGCCTGCAGGGCCAGACGGTAGATGACTTTCTTAACATATTTATTTTCGTCTATTTCTTTTTCTTCCTTTTGCTTTTCCCAGATGGCCTTTTCCACATACCGACTTTTCTGCTTTTCATCATTTTCGATAAAGAAATAATGAATTTTCTTTGCCCCGGCTACTAACAGGCTGAGGTAATATTCAATTCTCTTTTCCAGACTCTCGTAATCAGGCAGAGCAAGAGCTTTTCTTAAAGGTGCGGGCAGAAGAGAGTCAACTTTGCCTGTCCCGGGTAAAACATCATCATTCACATCAAGAAGATAAACCTCATCAAACTGGAGGCAGCGCGTTTCCCAGAAACCAAGGACCTGGAGGCCACGAAGCGGTGTGCCTGGAAAGCGGACCCGGGCCTCAGAAAGCAAACGCCGGAATAGCTGAAAATAACCTGAACGCCGGCTGAATTTCTGTTTGGTCAGGAGCTGGCTCTGGAGAATTTCCAGTTGCTGGTAAAAAGCCCGGGCATAAGGCTCAAATAAAACATGAAGAGGAGCGGTGCTTTCTTCTGAAATAAAATCCAGGAGACAGATTAATTTGGCGGCGAAATCATTGATATTTTCCAGATTCAGGAAAGGAATAATAGTCTTCTGGTGTATCGAACGAAGATGCTCAATAAATTCAGAGCTTCGAGGGTAGGCGGGATTTTCACCGGCATATTTTTCCAGGCTGTCCTTGAGATCCGGATCAGCCGCCATCTCCTCCAGCGACCAGAAAAGCCGGCCTTTTTTCTGGTTAAAATTACTCTCCATAAGATGAAAGAGGATCCTGGTGTGTTCGGCTGTTCTGGGTGACGCCGGGAAATAGATATTTTTGGTATAAGGATGAAGCACAAAATTGAGGTAATCGGGGACATAGAGCCTGAATCTTTCCTCCGGTGGCAGAGCCAAATTTTCGCCTGAGATATCTTCTTCGGCTGTTTCCAGCAGCTTAAAAAGGGAATCAAAGAAATTAAAAAGCGGTGTTCTGGTCAGGGGATAACCGACAGAAATGTTGTAAGCGTTCTCTGGCAGCCGGGCCAGAGTCTGTTCAACTACCGGAATTAAAGTTTCAACTGCCGGAAGAACAATAACCTGTTTTTCATTGAGCTCTGCGGGTCTCGAAATCTTATTTTCAAGAAGATTATTCAGATGAAACAGCTGACCATGACCGTCGGGGCTCTGGCAGAATTCAAGCTCAGGCGCAGGCACAGAACTTTCCTCCCAGGTACTTTCTTCCGCTTCATCAATTTCTTCTATCTCCGAGCGGTCAACTCTGATTCTTTTCATCATTTCTTCCCAGCCGGTCCCTTTGAGTACGAAGAATCTGGTTTTTTCCGCCTCGAGCACTTTATTGAGCAATTCAAATTCGGCCGCAGTCAGAAGATAAAAACCAGCCAGGATAACTTCTTCCAGTGAAGTAAACCAGTCTGGATGAAATTTGGCCAGAACCTTTTCCAGCCGGCTGGCCCGGGTCGAAAAGCGGTGCTGCTCCACCTCCCAATAGAAATTTTCGTAGAAATAGGACATTTTTTGCAGTCTGGTCCTGGTTTTCTCCGGAATTTTTTCACCGGCCAGCTCATCTATGGCCAGAAACTTATCCATGGTGATCAGGCCCATTTTGAGTTCTTCGAGGGTCTGAAAAATCTTGTTGCCGACGGGGAAAAACTCATCAAAAGTCAGCTTCGATTTTTTCTGCCCGGAAAAAGAGTGCTCCGGGCTGGCCTCGTTTAAATCATACAAAAGACTGACTGCCTCCACTGTCTCCAGAAGCGGTTCCTCTCTCCTCAGAAACTGGCTGTAGAGAAAATCAATAAAATCATCCAGAGAATAGATGGTAGGCGGCAGAAAACTGTGTCCGATCTTTTCGCCGAGTGCTTTGCGCAGGTAGTGACCTGGCCTTTGCTCAGGGAAGACGACGAAGATACGGCTAAAGTCAGTCAGGGAAGCGGATAAATGGCTGGCTATAAGGTTAATGAGATTTACTCCAGCCGGAACAATAGTTACTTTCAAAGAACTTCCTCCAGCTCACCTGAATCAATATAAAGTAGCCAGCCGCTGACCTTTCTGTTTGGGTATATTTCTTCTAGCATGGCCTTATAGTTTTTTACCTGCTGGGCGTGGCTTTTTTTAACCGTCTCGCCGGAGAATTGACCTGTTTTAAAATCAATGATGGAGATGACATCCGGGTCGAGGAGCAGGCGGTCAGTACGGTATAGTTCACCACTTTTGTTGACCATTTCCGCTTCTGTCTTGACCTTGCGGCCCGGTCGCTGTCTGAAAAATTCAGCCACTTCCGGCCTCTTTAAAAATTCGAGGAGTGATTTTATGGCCTCTTCCTTTTCTTCTGGCTGATATTTTCGGAAGGCCTGATCGCAGGTGATCTTTTCCAGTTGTTCCTCGATGTCTTCTTCCAGAAAATCAACCTTCTCGAGGATGGCATGAATCAGCTCACCACGCCTTTCCTGACGGTAATGAGGAAGATTTTTTACCAGACGAAATCTGTCTTGAGCTGCACCGACAAAATTGAGAGGCGGATTTGGTATCGCTATCCTGCCGGGAGCGCCACCGGCTCCTGGTCTGGATTTTCTGGCTGGCTTCTCTTCAGCCGATTGAAATTTTTTTTCTAGCGGGAAACCCAGCGCTTCCAGAAAGTCAAAAGGGAACCCCCTTTTTTGGCCCCGCTGGCCAAGTATATAAAGCTCTTCCCTGGCTCTGGTCAGGGCAACATAAAAAGTGTTCAGCCGATTGGCCAGTTCCTTGCTCGAGGTTTCCTCGTAGATAGAATGCAGCTCTTCGTCGTCGGCAGTCATATCTTTCGAAAGCTTAAGTACTTTTACCCTGGCCGGCCCCTCGCCGCTATCTTCTTCCTTCAGGAAAAAAGGAATAGACGGTGGTTGTTCGGTGTAAAGGAGCAAAATGACCACCGGCGATTCCAGCCCTTTGGCTTTATGGATGGTCATAATCCTGACCGCTTTAATGCTTTCCGGAACATCAACTGTCCAGACTGAATTATCTTCTGTTTCTTCCCCGGAAAATCGAATAAAATCACGCAGATTGCTTCCGCCTTCTCCTTCAAACTTTTTTATTACTTCCAGAAGCTTAATCAGAGCCGATTGCTCATCACCGGTGAGGTCGGGATTGAAAACAGAAAAAGTGTGGTAAATTTCGCTGACCAGATCATAAAGAGGTAAATAGCCAACCGTCCTGTAAAGAGACTCAAAATATGATTCCCAGAGATCCTGATATTTTTGCTTGAAATAGGTGTAAAGAGGATAATCTTTTTTGACGCCTCTGAGTCTGGTCTCCAGAATGAATTCGGCCAGCTCTCCTCTTTCTGGTTGCGACTGGCCGTCGGTCCGCAGCTTGTTTTGAAAAAGGTTGCCCAGAAGAAAGGTGGAGAAGTTCAAATTATCAAGTGGAAAATCAAGAAACTGCAGCAGGGCCAGAATTTCCTTGATTAGCGGCCGCTGTCTGATATCGAGTGCCGAAAAGGTAACAAAAGGGATCTCTTTCTCATTTAACCAGGAGGCGGCCCTGGCTACCGTCTCGTTTTTGTAGGCTAAAATGGTTATATCTGAAAAATCATAGCCACGGTTCAGAAGTTCAGGGATCAGCTCCTGAACTCTTTTTTTGAGGGCTGAGTCTTCCTGCTCAATTTCTTCTTCTGTTTCCGTGCCGGCGCTGAAATCTTCCCCGTTCTTGCTATCTTTGTCTTGTTCATCCTTATTTTTTGATTTCCGGGGTGGCTGGAAAAACTCCATTTCCACATAGCCAGGGAAAATTTCACTGCTGCTTTGTGTTTTATCGTCAACTCCCTGACATTCGAAGTCGTCCAGCCCGCTGCTCCTGGCGGCTTCTTTCCAGGCTTCTATCTTTTCAGCCTTTTTCGTAGTATCCTGACCGACGCCCAGCTCTCTAATACCTCGTGGAAAAATGCTCGAGACAAAATCAAGAATAGCCCGCCGGCTGCGGCGATTGGTGGCTAGAGGCTTGACACAAACATTTACTGAATAGAATTTTTCATCACCTTTTTTCAGGCCAACCATGATCTGGTAATCCGCTTCCCGGAAGCCATAAATCGCCTGTTTGGTGTCGCCGACGATGAATAAACTTCCTCCCTGGGAGAGGGCATTATCGATAAGCGGCACCAGATTCTTCCATTGAATAGGTGAGGTATCCTGAAACTCGTCAATCAGAAAATGGTAAATCTGGCCGCCCAAGCAGAGATAAATATCAGGCACAACACCGGTATAAAGATAAGCAGCCAGGTGGCGATTGACATCGTCGAGAAAAATCAAGCCATTTTCTTTTTTGATAAAGTCAAGCTGTTCGAGAAGACGGTTATAAACCTGAAGGTGAGGTTGAAAATAAGAGGCGGCATAGAGCCTTTTATATTTTTTTAGTTTTTCTTTAAAATCATCCAGGTACTTAATTGTTTCCTCATAAATCTTCAAAAGCTCCGGCGGTTCAGATAGTTTTGGTTGTTTAACCGGGTCGGTTTTAAAAGAGCAATTAAACCAGTCCCTTATATTATCTGCGTCCAGACATCGCCAGACGGCCGAGCGGGTAGCTCTTTCCAGAGGTGTATTGATCAAAAGCTGGCGCAATTTTTGTAGAGAGTGATGCCAGTCACTTTCTGCCTTCTTGAGCTCCAGTTCGAACTCCTCTGGCCTTTTTATTTCAGGCTGACGGTACAGAGCCTCCAGCTTTCGGTAGAACTGAGTAAAGGTCTCGAGTATTTCATCAGCCGGGTTCCAGAGGAAGGCTTTATCACTGCCTTTCATTTCTTTAAGCCTATCCGTAATCCTGAGCAGTAGCTTTCCATCTTCTGCTTCGGCGGTAATATTTCTTAGATAACGGTAAAAAGCGTAATTGATGACCGGCGAAGTATTGAGAGTAATACTAAAATCAGGACTGAAGCCCATTTCTATAGCTGAGGCCTTAAAAACATCGGTCATGAAGCTGTCAATGGTGGTGACCTGAAAATCGCTGTAGTGGTCAAAGAGATATTGCAGCTTTTCTTCGGCCCGGCCCGGAAAAGCCTCTTCGGGCAGGCTGACCAGCTCTTTAATGTCCTTCAGCCGGGCGGTGTCCTGACCGAAGTGGGTGGCTTTCAGCCAGCTAATGATTCTGTCTTTCATCTCATTGGCGGCGTTATGAGTGAAGGTGATAGCCAGAATCTGATTGAGCTGGTTATTCCTGATTTTATCAGAGAGGAGGAATTGAGCAAATCTTAAGGTCAGGGCATGAGTTTTACCGGTACCGGCGGAAGCATCGAGTAAGATAAACTCTGGTCTGGAGACCTCAGTATCTTTTGGTAGAATTAACTCCCCGCTCATAAGATTAGGATATTAACAGAAAGACGAGCAGAAATAAAATTATTATCACCAGGCTCAAAACTAGAAAACCTGCCCGGCTAACTTGATGGTGGCGAAAGCAGAAATGAAAGTAAAAATAGCAAAGGCCATCAATAAAGAACCCAGGATAATAAGTAATTTTTTAAAGGTTTTTTCTTGAAATTTAGCTTGGTGATGGGAGACCAACCTGACCAGGAAGAAATACCAGAGAAGAGCACCCAGGCCACAGGAAAAGGCAAACAAAATAGCTGGCCAGAAAACATTTTTGAGCAGCCCATGGGCGGTCACTGCCCCGGCTACGCCGATCCAGAAGGCATAAAGGGATGGATTGGAAACATACAGCAAAACCACTCCGAGCAGCGGCCGGGCCGTTTTGGTAACCGGTCCGTTTTTTTCGGTGTTAAGCTTAAAACTCCTGGCATCATGAAATAGCTTCAGACCGAGAAAAAGCAGAATGGCCGCCGCTGCTACCTTCAGCCAGTGAGTATAACCGGATAGATTTATGGAAATGTGGAAAAAACCAAAAAGAGAAACAAGACAGAAAGTCATATCAAGCAAAGCTGTAAAGAGACCGGCTATCATTCCATGGAAAAAATCTCTTTTAAGCGTCTGGGAAATTATGTAGATATTTACGGGACCAACCGGGACCGCCGCAAAAAATCCAATCAAAAAGCCTATCAAGATAAACATTAAAATTTCCAGGATTAAAATATAAAAAATAAAAATACCCTAAAACAGGGCCTTTGGCAAGGCAAAACCTGCTTTCAGGGTCAACTCTGATTGACTGGAAAAAGTGAGGCTCTGGCCAGGTTGCTTCTATAAAGACGATGATTACATCTTCGGAATAGTCGTTTCTGTTGAATCTTCTTCCAGATCGCTTTCAATTCCAAGCAGCTTGGCAATTCCCTGATAGACCATCTTCAATGATTTCTTCTGCTCCTGCAGCTGAGCCAGAGTCTGCCTGACCCGCTGCAATTCTCTTTCAACTTCGGCGTCAATAGCTGCGAGCTGGCCGCGCACATCTTCCAGAGTCTTCTTATAAAGGTCTTCTTGTTCTTTTGAGATGCCCATCTCTTTGACTCCTTACTTTGCTCCGGTTTATTTATTTAAACCGAAACCAATGGTAATTGGTTTCCAAACCTTTACTTTAACACCATCCTTTTCTGCTGGCAAGAACTTCCATTTCTTAATGGCTGAAATAGCCTCTTTTTCCAGAGCTACAGAGCCTTTAATCCCCCGGACAACAACCGCCTCCAGCACATCGCCATTTTCTGAGATCAGGGCATTGACGACAATATTTCCCTTGACGCCTGCCCGTCGGTCAACTTCGGGATAGACGGGATCTACACTTCTGATCAATTTAGGTTCGACATCAACCATGGAGAGAGGAACGATCTCACCTGGCCTGGCTTTCTGCACGGTTATATTAACTGGCTGTTCTTCCTGTTTAGTCTGAGCGGACGCCGGAAGTGTCTCCATCTGCTCCACTTTAATCTCTTCGATTTGACCGGTAGCGGCGGTGGCCGACTGTTCCTGAGCAGAGAGGGTCTGTCCGCTCTCTATATTGACTTCAATCTTTGGCGTTTCTTGAGGAATTATAGGGGCAACTGCTGCCGCCGAGGGTTGATTTCTGGGCTGAGTTTTACCAGCCTGACTGTCTTTGATATTCTGGCCGCCAGTTGTTCCCTGACTTTTTTCTGTCCGGTTCTGCTGGTTACGGTAGGCAGCCATCTGTTTTTCAATCTCTTTGTTTATATCTTCTTCTCTTGGCTGGTTTTCTGTGACAGCGGTTGTTGTCGGCTGGTTGGTTTCGGTGGCCTGCAGGGCAGCTGTCTGATTAACCGGCTGGGGCGAAAAGTCAGGAGACTTTTTCCTGCCCAGAGTCAGAAAGGCAATCAGACTGATGACGGCCAGAGAAGCAGCGGCCAGACCGATATATTTAGTGGATGACTTCTTACCGGTCTTTTTCTCTTCACTGCTGGCGGTATAAGCCTTGAAAGGATTGACCGTCGGTGCCATTGGCTTCGGGTTTTCTTCAAAATCAAAGGGCGAGGTGGAAGAACTTCTCTCCGGTTCTAATTTTGGACCAATTTTTGGTTCGGACTGGGGTGGTTGACCGAGTCCAGCTGGTTTTGTTTCCCTGTCGACGGGCTTTTTGGCGGTCGGACTGATAGCCGGTGTCTGACCGACGGCTGGCTGTGGTTTTTTGACTTCACCCCCGGCTACCTGCCTGCCGGGTTCTGCTTTTTTGACTGGATTGGCAGCCGGTCGCTCATGGCTGGTTTCTGGTTGTGGTTTTTCACCAGGGGTTGAAATCAGATCCTTGAGCTTTGATTTTAAAATTAGATCTATTTCGTCATCCTGGGAAGGTGCCGGTGGAGTTTTCCTGATTTCCTCTCTCTTGGGTGTCCTGCCGGTCGGCTGGTTAGTTTCTGCTGTCTGGCCAGGGGTGTAAGCTGAGGCCAGAGCTTGTTTAAGTAATTCATCAAGGTCTTCTTCTTCCTTTTTAGTCTGGTGCTTTTTTACCTCTGGTTTGCCGATCAGCTCATAGACCTTAGTCAGCAGAGCTTCAAGATTTAATGGCTTTTCAAAAAAGGCCGAAGCTCCCAGGCTTCTTAAAGCTTCTGTCTTATAGACAGCGTCTTTGTAAATGCCGGTAACAATAATCACGGGTGCTTTCTTGGTTGGATGAGAGGTAATGCGTGAACAGAGTTCAAAACCATGAAATTTCGGCAGCATAGCTTCCATGATGACCAGATCCGGCTGAAATTCTGAAAATTTTTCAAAGCCAGCCAGTCCATCGGTGGCCGTCTGAACTTCATAGCCTTCATCCCCCAGAGCCCGGCTGAGGAACTTCAAGAACTCGTTATCAAAGTCTATGAGCAAAATTTTGTTCTTTGCCATGGTCTTACCCTCTTTCAAAAATTAACCCCAAAACTGGGATTTCGGCCAATGCACCATATATATCTCACTTCAATTACTCATCTTCAATCACCCTTAGAGGTGATTATCCAGATGAAATTCCCCCTGTCTCGAAAGCTACTTTTCTTTCAAGCTAAGATGAGTCTCTATTATATAAAAACGTCTGGAATCTCACCATGGGAATTGCCCCTGATATACTATATAAGGATTAAACATTTTTCCCACTATTCATCCCGGCCCTGGAAGAGAATCTGTAAAATTTCCAGTTCATCTGGCTCAAACCAGATCAGCTGGCATTTATAACATTTGTGGACAGGAAAAACATAATAATAATTAAAAGGCTTGACAGTCAGCTGCAGACCGCACTGCGGGCAGAGCAACGGTTTCTTTTCTGGGAAAAGGGAGGCTCTCTTCCCTGGATTGAGCAGAGCTTCCTTATAATGGCTGGCTTTTGCTTTAAGGCCCGGTGAGAAATCATATTCCTGACGGGACAGAATTTTTTCCATGTCTTCTATCCTGACCAGGCGGCCGGAACAAAGAGGGCAGGTTTTAGTCTGAACTCCTTCATAAAAAGACTCTTGAAGTGGCGTCTGGCAAACAGGGCAGAGATGGGCTAAAATCGGGTCAACGGGTTGATCTTTCCCCTGGCGATAAAGGGCAAATCTAATCTGAGGAAATTCATGGGCTCGACCTTCCCTGTTTTCTTTGAGGTTTCTGACCCTGACCGCCGGACTGAAAGCAGGCTGGGAAATCAAGGCGCCCAGAGTAAAAGGCCCACCCCATTGCCCTGAGGCCAGTCTTATTTCCCAGACCGCAGCTTTATGGAGTTCATTCTCAGCCTGTTCCTTCAATTTCCGGATAGCTTTTTCTTTTTCAGGACTATCAATTTCAGAAGAAGACTTGATGACCAGACGGCTGTCCTGTCTTAGCTTCTCCTGTTCTCTGACCGTATTTTTTGTTTCTTCGACAGTTTGGTGAGTCATACTGGCCAGCAGCTTTAACCTCTTTTCCAGCGGTGGATGAGTATTGAATAACCGGCCCCAGCTGTTGCCAGCAATCTCTTTTGAGTCAGGGGGGACCAGAAAAAGAGGTGTTAGCAAAGTTGAGTCACCCAGATAAGAATTGGCCAGCCAGGCCTTATAAATAATCCGGGCCAGGGCGGCTGGATCCCGGCTCAATTCAACGGCGGTGGCATCAGCCAGCAGCTCTCGATTCTGCGAAACCAGCATGGTAAAAAATTTGATCATTAGAAAGGAAATAGAGTTGACCACATAGGCTAACGGAGCTGAAGCCGTTTTTTGAGTTGAGCGGAAAAGCTGAAAGCCAGGTTGGTAGTCTGGCTCCTTTTCCAGGGAATCCAGGAAGTTTTCATAAAAAGCTGTCAGAGAACAAATTAGAGTCAAAAGAAAAGTGTCACCTTTCTGGATATGAGCAGCCTCATGGGCGACCACTGCCTGCAGTTCATCCCGGCTGGCTTCAGCCAGCAGTCCTTCTGTTACGGCTATGGCTGGAACATTATCGCGGTCATAAAGCGATAGCGAATTGACGTTGACCGAAGGGATAACGTAAGTTTTAAGACGAGGAAGGCCGGAAGAAATTTTCATTTCCTCAGCCACATTCATAAAACTCAGATGATACCGGTCAGCAGGATCAGGAGGATAAGCCCGGAGATTGCTCAAAATATAGCTGGCTCCAGCCCTTCGGGCCTGGAGAAAGTTAATGACGGTGACTGCGCCTGAGAGCAGAATCGCCAGGGTTGCATATAAAGATAAATGCGGAGCGGAAAAAGGATTCAAGCCGGGCAGAAAAACCTGTATCCCCAGAAGAACGACAGCCAGTAGCAGGCCAAAGGCGACCAGATAAAAGATAAAAAGCAGAATAAACAGAAAGCCAGAAATAGCCTTTTGCTTCTTTTGCAGCTCCCAGTAAGAGATGGGCAGATTTGATTTAACCATAACTCAACCTGGCTTGAATTTTACAACTTAATTCCGGGAGAAAAAAGAAATAAATTAATAAAAAGACACTGGCCGCTTAAAAGAGTCAGGCTTATCTGTTGACAGCCGGCATGGTCTCTTCTGGGTACCTAAGTCCTCTGGTTGCTCCGATCGGAGCCACCTCATTAATTCTCTTTAAATCCTGTTCAGTTAAAACTACTTTCAGGGCACCCAGGTTTTCTTCCAGGTAGGAACGGCGCTTTGTTCCGACAATAGGCACGATATCCTGTCCCTGGTGGAGCAGCCAGGCCAGGGCTAACTGCGAAAGAGTACAGCCTTTCTCGGCGGCAATTTTTTCCAGTCCCTGGATAATTTTTAAATTCTCTTTTAAATTTTCTTCCTTAAATCTGGGATTAAAACGGCGCCAGTCATTTGGGGCGAGGTCTTCTACCGTCTTTATTTTCCCGGTTAAAAAACCACGTCCCAGAGGGCTATAAGCAACGAAGCCAATCTGTAGCTCACGAACAGCAGGCAGAATTTCCGGCTCGATGTCTCTTGTCCAGATAGAATATTCTGTCTGCAAAGCTGTAATGGGGTGAACGGCATTTGCCCGGCGAATCGTGGCCGCTGAAGCCTCGGATAAACCCAGATATCTGACCTTGCCTTCCTCGACCAGCCTGACCATCGCGCCGACCGTTTCTTCAATTGGCGTGTTGGGGTCAACCCGGTGCTGATAATATAAATCGATGTAATCAATATCAAGCCTTTTCAGGCTGGCTTCGCAAGCCTGCCGCACATATTCCGGGCGGCCATTAATCCCCAGATAGCTACCGTCCTGGCCGCGGACATTGCCAAATTTGGTGGCGATGATGACCTGGTCTCTTTTCCCTTTAATCGCCCGGCCAACCAGCCTTTCATTGTGGCCAACGCCATACATATCGGCTGTATCCAGAAAGTTGATGCCCAGCTCAATCGCCCGGTGAATGGTAGCAATTGATTCTTCATCATTGAGCTGCCCATAAAATTCTGACATACCCATGCAGCCCAGTCCCAGGGCTGAGACTTTTAAATCACTTTTACCCAGTTGTCTGTATTCCATCGTTTTATTCTCCCCGAAAAATTTTATTTTATTCCTTAGTTTTTTGCCCTCAAATATTGAGCTGGCCAGTCAATTTCAGACTTTAACCTTTTAGCAGCTTCGAGCGGCCAGTAAGGATGACGCAGCAGTTCTCTACCCAGTAGAATAATATCAGCCTGCCCGCTCCGGATCACGGTTTCGGCTTGCTCGGGTGAAGTAATAAAGCCGACTCCACCCGTCAGAATTTTCACTTCTTTTTTTATTCGCTCTGAGAAAGATAGTTGATAGCCAGGCCCGGCTGGGATTTTAGCGTCGGGAACGTTGCCACCGGAGGAGCAATCAATTAAATCTACACCAGCCTCTTTGAGCCCCCTCGCCAGGTAGATGGATTGCTCAATGTCCCAGCCGTTTTCTACCCAATCGGTTGAGGATAACCTGACCAGAAGAGGCATATTGTCCGGAATATTGTCCCTGATCGTTTTAGCTATCTCCAGTGCCAGGCGACATCTATTCTCCAGGTTGCCTCCGTAGCTATCAGTTCTCTTGTTGGAAATAGGAGAAAGGAATTGATGGACAAGAAAGCCATGAGCCTGGTGAATTTCGATAAGCTCAAAACCGGCTTTAACAGCCCTGATTGCAGCTTCACTGAATTTTCTTTTAATAAGTTCAATGTCCTCAAGTGACATTTCAATCGGGGTAGGGAAGTGGCGATCAAAAGGAATGGCGGAGGGAGCGATGACCGGCCAGGCTCCATCTTCAGGGCTGAGTGGCCCCTCCCCCTTCCAGGGTGCATAAGTCGACGCCTTGCGGCCAGCATGGGCTAACTGAATCCCGGGAACAGCCTTCTGAGCTTTAATAAAATCTGTCACTCTTTTGAAGGCCGGGATAAAATCATCAGACCAGAGGCCCAAGTCATCGGGCGAAATCCGGCCTTCAGGTGAAACAGCTGTAGCTTCCATAATCAGGCAGGCTGCCCCACCCACCGCCCGGCTGCCATAATGAACTAAATGCCAGTCAGTCGGCCGGCCGTCTCTGGCTGAGTATTGACACATCGGGGAAACGAAAATTCTATTCTTAAATTCCAGCCCTCGAATTTTTATTGGGGAAAACAATTGACTCATAACTATTATCCTCCTCTAATGTTTATATCGCTCTATTTCTTTGCTTTATTTCCGCTGTTGCTTCAAGATTTCCTATTAATTATATCATTAATGTATTCTTTTATAACGCAACCGTTATGGTTGGTAACCTTCTTATTTTCTTTATTTTCTGTTTTACTTTTTTCCCTTCTTCTGGCATGATAGAAAACTCATTACAGGGAAAGGAGAAGACCAGCATGATAAAGAGAAATTTTCGGTGTTTTGGCCTCCGGTTGTTTCTGGTGAGTCTATTGAGCTGGCCTGTCCTTGCTCTGGCTCAGGAGAGGGCCGGGAGCGGCGGGGGACAGGGCCGTCAGGCGGCGCCAACGTTTCTTCAGTTTTTAATGAGACCTAAGTTCCTGACCATGCTCATCATTGCCGCCCTGGTTCTAATTTTGCTCCTCTCCAGAAAAATGAATGACCGGCTGAAAGTGCTGATTTTGCTGGTTTCAACTTTCCTCTATGGGGTTTCAGCCAATTTAGGGATTAAGTTGTTTTCCGGTTTTTCCATGCATCCCTCTCCGGTCTGCACCGTAACCAAGTCAATCCTTTATGGCTTTGGCCGGCCGATGATGGTCTTTCTGGCTGTGATTCTATTTCTGACCTTAATCGGGCCAAAATTATTTTGCGGCTGGGTCTGCCCGGTCGGGGCGATTCAGGAGCTGATCTCCATGCTGGCCGATAAATTGAAAATAAAAAGACACAAGCTCAATTTCCGGCTGACTCAGACGGTCAGGATCCTGATTTTTCTGGCCTTTATTTTTCTGAGCTGGACGGCCGTTATCCACACCGTTTCTAACGGCCGGGTGGTGCCGCTGTCGCTTTATGATTATATCAATGCCTTTCATGGCTATGAATGGAGCTGGGCAGCTGCTTTGATTGACAATCTCATCAACTTTTTGCCGCTTATTTTAACTATTATCTTTGCTTTTTTTACCTATCGGCCTTTCTGTTATTTAATCTGTCCGGTTGGCCTGATGACCAACGTCGTTGAACAGATCGCTTTTTTCCGGGTGACTAAAAAGAAAGATGACTGCACCGACTGTCAGGCCTGTGTGATTAAAGCTCCCTGCCCGGCGGTAGCCGAGATTGTTAAGGACTCAGTTCTGAGACCTGATTGCTTTTCCTGCACCAGATGCACCGGCAGTTGCAGCCGGGGGTTACTGCGCTTCGGACGCTAATTCTATCGCCGTTTGTATCTTAAAATATAAGGAGCTATGATCCAAAAAATACCAGACGAGAATGAAACATCATTTCTTTTTGACCAACCTGGTTCTCGCCGCGATAATTTTATTGCTCACTTTGAATTTATTTTCTGCTGATAAGCTCCTCTGGGTCCACCCTTCCTGCCAGTCTCTCGATATCACCAAAAAAGGGCCTTTTGTTTTGATGGCTGATGAAGCGCTGGCCACAGTTGATGAAAAGGGATTTTACTTAAGTTATGATGGTGGCCGCAGCTGGTCGGAGCCGGTCTTTGTTTGCTCGGGCCTCAATTCTAAAGAACCTGCTTCTTATTATCTTCTCCGCACAAAAAACAATGTCCTCATTCTCGTTTATCTTAATTTTAACGGTAAGAAATTCAGCTGGGACCAGGACAAGAATGAACCTGGCGACTGCCAGCTGGAAGTCTGGTCAATCCGGAGCCTGGATGGCGGAAAAACCTGGGTTGATAATCAGAGGCTTCTCTCCGGCTACAACCCGAACTTTTTTGGCCTGATTCAGACCTCTTCTGGCCGGGTGGTGGTGCCTCTCCAGCATTTAGTCTCTAATCCAGGACGGCTGGTCGTTTGCTCCTTTTATTCTGACGATGAGGGACTCTCCTGGAGCCGCAGCAACTGGATTGATTTAGGTGGGCATGGCCATCACGATGGAGCCTTTGAACCAACTTTAGCTGAACTGCCGGATGGAAGGCTGTTGATGCTGATTAGAACCGGTCTGGACCGCTTCTGGCAGGCTATCTCGGAGGATGGTTGCTACTGGCGGAGAATCGAGCCATCTTCAATTGAGGCCAGCAGCTCGCCCGGATATCTTCTGAAGCTTCAAAGTGGCCGCTTTGTTCTCGTCTGGAACAGATTAAATCCTGAGGGAGGAACCTGGCCAAAAACCAGACCAACTCCATTTCATTCTGAGCTGCCGGCTTCCTGGCACCGTGAAGAACTGAGCCTGGCCTTTTCTGATGACGGCTTTAACTGGTCCGCGCCAGTGGTCATTGCCCGGCAGCCAGGTGGTCAGCTCAGCTATCCTTATGTTTTTGAGCCGGAGCCAGGAGTTATCTGGGTTATCGCTGGCTTTGCTTTTAAAAAAACCTGGGAAGAACCTTTTGAGCTGAAATTAAAGCTTCTGGAAAAAGACTTTATTCCAAAAACTAACTGATCTACCTGACGCTACGCCTCGCTTCAAGAATGGAGACAGCCTGTTTGCCACATCCACGGTGCTTTATTTATTGTTTAAATGCAAAGTGTTTTTCTCTGAAGACGAGCAAGCAGGCATCAACCACCTCCGGGTCATAAAGCCGTCCCCTATTCTCAACCAGTTCTTTCAGAGCCTGGTCAATGCCCAGTGGCGGCCGGTAGGGACGGTGAGAAACCATGGCCTCGACCACATCAGCTACCGCCAGAATTCTGGCCTCAAGCAGAATATTCTGGCCTGACAGACCGCGAGGATAGCCAGAGCCATTCCATCTTTCGTGGTGCTCATAGATAATTTCGGCCACCGGCCAGGGAAATTCTATGTCTTTGAGAATATTGTAGGCTACCTGGGGATGAACTTTGATAAAATTAAATTCTATCTCAGTCAGGCTGCTGGGTTTATTGAGGATATCTGCAGGAACATTTATTTTGCCCAGGTCGTGAATGATAGCGGCTGACCTGATGGCTTCAATCGAGTCTTTGGGCAATCCCATTTCCGTGGCTATGGCCCGGGCTAAATCAGCCACTCGCCGCTGGTGACCGGAAGTGAAGGGATCACGGGCTTCAACCGTCAAAGCGATGACATTGATGGTGCCGTCCAGAGCTTTACGCAGGTTCTTCATCATCTCCTGATTAAGCTCTTCAGCTTTTTTACGGTCAGTAATGTCCAGAAGCTGAGCTACTGTCCTCATTTTACCGGCCGCATCCTTAATCACCTCGGAGCTGATTTCCACTCTTCTTTTGGTTTCGTCTTTTCTAACTACGTTAAATTCATAACGAGGAGGGACTTTTTCTCCTCTCTGCCTTCGGCGATAACGGTCAGCCACCAGTGGCCGGCTTTCTTCATCCAGAAAGTCCCGGAAATCATGGCCGGTGATCTCATCGGGGGCATAATCTAACATCCCGCTCAGCTCTCGATTGCAGTAAATGATTCTGTAATTCTCATCAATCAATAAAATCCCATCATGGGAATGCTCAACAATAGCCTGGTAGAGACCCTCGCTCTCCCTTAAGGTTTCTTCTGCTTTTTTGCGCTCGGTAATATCCCAGAGGTAAGATCTGGTTCCAGCTGCCTGCCCACCTTCTTTTATAGCTGCACTGTTGACTTCGACATAAATAATGGAGCCATCTTTCTTCGTTCCTTTAAATTCATACCTGTCCGGCACTTTTTTCCCCGCCAAACGTCCCCGGTGATAGGACCTGACTTTCTCCAGGTCATCAGGATGAACCACTGAAAAAATTGATAAGTTTTTTATCTCGTCGGCGGAATAGCCAAAAAGTTCAGCATACCTCTTATTGGCGTAGATAAAATTTCCCTGCTGATCATCGATGAGAATCGCAATTCCGGCTTTTTCCACCAGGTCCTTGTAGCGCTCTTCGGTTTTCCTCAGGTCGGCTTCTATCTTCTTATAATCTGTTATATCGAACATGGTGCCATAAACAGCAGTTGGCTTCCCCTGGTCATCCCGCTCAATCAGGTCATTGACTGCCAGCTGGATTTTTGAACCATCCTTTTTAACCATAATTCTGTCTTTGGCTCTTGGCAAAGACTTTCCAGCTAATTGTTGCTGAAATCGTTTTTTAGCTTCTGGCCGCTGCTCAGGCAAGATAAAATCGAAAATTGATTTGCCAACCATTTCTTCTTTTCTATAACCAAGCAGCCTGGCCTCTGTTTGATTTACTTTGGTGATGATTCCTTCCGTGGTCAAAATATGGCAGGCTACGGGAAGATTTTCCCATAAATTCTGGAAAGAGTTTAAAGCCGGGGCAAAGTATTCCTCTGCTTTGTGGCTTTCATTTCCTTGCTTTTTAATCACTTTCATAAAGGAAGTTCTTTCCTGATTAGAGACCCTTATTAAAAGAGACTGGACTGATAACGATATTGTAGTGGAAAGCAAAGTAAAAAGAAATAAAAATATAAAGATGGCCAGCGACAAAGGCTTAAGTGGTTAGTGGATCCTATAGACTTTTTGCCTGATCAGCTGTTGAGTGGCTTACTTAAAATATCTCTATTGCACCAAGAACAGTCAATTATCATTGAATAGGGCTCTTTATCCATAAGGCTAATGGGCAGGAAAGTGGTTGATTGCAGTTAGCAGATAAGTAAGTTAATATTAGGTTAATATAAAGCCAGGCGCCCGTAGCTCAGCTGGATAGAGCGAAGGACTTCGAATCCTGAGGTCGGGAGTTCGAATCTCCCCGGGCGCATTTTATCCCTCCCTTTTTTGCCCCTGATGTTAACTGATTTGACTTTAGGCGGTGAGGGCATTAGATTTAAAGCGGGAGGGGAAAATGGATGATTCAACCGCCAGGGAAAATCAACTGAGTCCCTTTTCACGGAAGCTGGTGGAACTGATAGAGAGGGATGCACGAGAACTGGCTTTAGCTTATCTCCGTGAAGTTAAGAAAAATCCTAATATGGCGACCTATCAATCGTTTCCAGAAAAGGAGGTTTATGACCGCACCTATGCGGTCTACAGTCAGCTTGGGCGCTGGATTTCTTACAAACTGGATTCAGAGGAAATGAAAAATCACTGGATAGCCCTGGGCCAGAAAAGGCGGCAAGAAGGCTTTACACTACCAGAAATATTTCTCTCCCTCTGTCTGGAACGAAAGCAGGTCTGGCATAAGATTCAGTCAGAAGGCCTGCTGGATAACGCTCTTGACCTTTATCAGGCTCTGGAACTTTATGACCGGCTGGTAACCTTTTTTGACCGCGCACTTTATTATGCTATTATAGGTTATTATCACCAGGTTTGATCTTATCCTTCAACTCAGGCGTTCCTGAATTTGAAATTTCAAGCGCAAATGATAATCACTCCATCTGAACTGGACAAAAAACTCAAATTCAACGAGCAAAGCCTGCAGGTCGGAGTTTATTTTCACTACCCCTTCTGTCGGAAGAAATGTCCTTATTGCCATTTCTATAGCTATCACGGTGAGAAAAAAGACCATGACCTCTGGTGGCAGACCGTTCAGAGGGAAATAAACCTGCTGGCCGGCGAAATGGCTGCCAGGATGGAAATTGATACAGTTTATTTTGGTGGTGGAACTCCCTCCAGTCTGCGGCCGGAAGAAATAGAGCAACTCCTTGCCAGGCTCGGAGAGAATTTCAACTGCAATCTCAAGGAAATAACACTGGAGTTTAACCCTGGAAGTCATACTCCGAAAATTGCCGGGTTTAAGCAAGCCGGTATAAATCGCCTCAGCCTTGGGGCTCAGTCTTTTTCTGAAAAAATTCTTAAGATACTTGGCCGTCTTCATTCTGTTGAGGACATTTTTGCCGCCGCCAGTGAAGCCAGAAAAGCCGGTTTTAAAAATCTTAACCTCGACCTGATGATTGGACTTCCCGGAGAAGACGAATCCACTTTTGAAGCTAATATCCTTGGAATCAAAGCCATCGGTCCCGAGCATCTATCTGTTTATATGCTGGAAGAACTCGATGAGGTTCCCTTTAAACAGATCTTGGAACAAAATCCGGTTTCCGAAGACAGGCTGGTTGAAACCTATGAGAGATACCAGAAGACGCTCTCAGAACTTGGTTATAAGCAATATGAGATTTCTAATTACTCCCGGCCAGGGTTTTCCTGCCGTCACAACCTTAAATACTGGGAATATCAGCCAGTTATTGGTTTTGGACCTTCAGCTGCCTCGCATCTGGCTTTTAACCGCTGGCAAAATGTCTCTGATCTGAAACTCTGGGCCGAGGCCATTCTTGAGGGTAAGTTAAATCTGTCTGAACTTCTCATCTTGAGCCCGCAGGCCGCCTTGAAGGAAAAACTCATGTCCGGCTTGCGCCTGGCAGCTGGGGTTGACTGGGAGCTTATCAAAGAAGAATATCCCGGCCTGGATTTTTTTCCTTATGAAGAAAGAATCAGGGAACTAAGCGCCGCTGGCTGCTTGGAGATGTCTGGTTCCAAACTCAGGATTCCCTCGGGCCGCTTTCTGGTGACCAATTCTATCCTGGGTGAACTTTTGTTCTAGTGGCCGTCTGTTCTTGTCTTTAATCTGTCCCACCGTTAAAATATAAGAAAGATAGAGGTGATAGGAACATGGAAGATAAAAAAGTCAAAGTCAGCTGTACCAATTGCGGGCAGACTAATTATTACCCCGAGGGAGCTCAGGAGAAAAAAGTTGTCTGTGGACGCTGCCACCTCCCTCTACCGGCGCCAGGAGAGGTCGTCGAGGTGGGGCCGGAGCAGGCTCTTAATCTGATATCGAGGTCCAGTCTGCCAGTTCTGGTCGATTTCTTCTCGCCAACCTGTGGTCCCTGCCAGATGATGGCTCCTGTTCTTGACCGATTGGCTAAAAGGCGGGCCGGAGAAATCATGGTCGTTAAAGTCAATGTTGATAAATATCCTGAGCTGGCCGCCAGATTAGGCATTCAGGCTGTCCCCACTCTCATTGTTTTTCATCGCGGTACCGAAAGAGGCAGGACTGCCGGGGTTATGCCCGAAACGGATCTGGCCCTGTGGGTGGCTAAATTAGCCTGAACAGATTGTTTTGTTTGATTTTCTGTGAAGTCTGACTTTAAGAAGAAATGCCGAAGAGGGGACTCGAACCCCTACTCCCATTTTTGCGGGAACTAGCCCCTCAAGCTAGCGTGTCTGCCAATTCCACCACTTCGGCATAAAATTAACCGTTCAGTTTTTGGTCTGTTCAGCTGGCGTCTGGTCCGTCTTTCCCGGTTCTGTCTGAGCGGCTGGTTTATTGGTTTCAGCCGGAGCTGTTTTGCCGGCTGGAGCTTTGTCTTCTGCTTTCTGCTGGGTTTCGGTAGCCGCCGGTTGAACCGGAATATCTTTGGCCACTGAGGTAATTTTACCGGATAAAATCCATAATCCAATCGAAGTCAG
Organism: Candidatus Saccharicenans sp.; assembly: GCA_035416665.1. Lineage (GTDB taxonomy): Bacteria > Acidobacteriota > Aminicenantia > Aminicenantales > Saccharicenantaceae > Saccharicenans. The sequence goes on from DAOLNQ010000007.1 coordinate 30,950, forward strand.
CATAAACAAAACAGCACAGACCGTCGTAATTTTGCTCAGAATAGTCTGGCTACTCCGTGGTCCAAAAGCTGTCTGGCTGCCGCCTCCACCGAAAGCTCCGGCCAGGTCAGCCGCCTTGCCCGACTGAAGCAGGACAGCCAGAATCAACACGATACAGATAATTACGTGGACAATAATCAATAAAATAGTCACTTCTATCCCTCGTCTGCCCGGCAGGCTTCCCTGACCAGGCCCATAAAGGACTCAGCCTGGAGAGAAGCACCACCGACTAAAAATCCATCTACGTCCTTTTCTTTTTTTAAGGAAAGGGCATTGGCTGGCTTAACTGAACCGCCGTAGAGGATTATAGCACAGGCTGCTATCTCTTGACCATAGTTCCCGTCAATTAACTGGCGGATGTAACTGTGAACCTCTTCGGCCTGTTCGGGGGTGGCATTCTGCCCGGTGCCAATGGCCCAGATCGGTTCATAGGCCAGAATGACCTGTCTGAAATCTTCAGCCGGCAAATCAAACAGACTATTTTCCAGCTGGCTTTTTATCTTTTTCAGTGTTTCGCCACTTTTCCGTTCTTCCAGATTTTCACCAATGCAGACAATAGGTCTAAGTTCGTGGCGGAGCGCAGCCAGGACTTTTTTCTTGACCGTTTCATCTGTTTCGCCGAAATACTGTCTTCGCTCTGAATGGCCAACAATAACAATGTCGCAACCTGCTTCTTTTAATTGACGAGCAGAGATTTCACCGGTGAAAGCCCCTTCTTCTTCCCAGAAAAGGTCCTGACCACCGACCAGAAGGCGGCTGCCGCTGACCGTCTTTTTAACTTCCTGGATGGCGGTAAAAGGCGGAATAAGAATAAGAGTGCCCTGGCCCAGAGAAGCTACCTGGCTGACAATTTCCGCTGCTAATTGCCTGGCCTCGCTTATGGTTTTATGCATTTTCCAGTTGCCGGCTATCACCGGTCTGGTCAATTTTTCCATCGTTCTCACTCCAAGCTCCATCCGGCAAATATTATTTTAGAGCTTCAATGCCCGGCAGCGTGCCGTAAGCGATATATTCGAGCGAGGCGCCGCCACCGGTCGAGATATGACTGATGCGATCAGCCACACCGGCCTGGTGGATAGCCGCAATAGAATCTCCACCGCCCACCACAGAAAAAGCACCTGACTCGGCTACAGCCCTGGCTATTTCCACCGTGCCTCTGGAAAAAGGCTTAATTTCAAAGATCCCCAGCGGTCCATTCCAGAATATGGTTTTAGCTGATTTAATGTGTTTTTCATATTCAGCGATGGTCTTGGGCCCGATATCAACACCCATGAGATGCTCAGGCAACGGATAAGAATCAGCTATCAGGGCTATTTCTTGGCTATCAGGAGCAGTGGCCATCACATGGTCAAGAGGAAGGATTAACTTCACACCGCTATTCTCGGCTTTTTTCATGATATCGGTAGCAATCTGCAACTTGTCCTGTTCAACCATTGATTTACCAACTCCTTTGCCCTGTGCCTGGAGGAAGGTGTAAGCCATAGCGCCGCCAATGAGTAAAACATCTGCCTTATTAATCAGACTTTCCAGGACCGGAATCTTGTCTTCAATTTTTGCCCCGCCCAGGATAGCGACATATGGTTTTTCCGGGTTATGGGTGATCCGGCTGAGATGATCTACTTCTTTTTTGAGCAGAAAACCAGCCGCCTTCTCCGGCAGGTAAGAGGCAATACCCACAACCGAAGCGTGGGCCCGATGACAGGAGCCAAAAGCGTCATTGACAAAAACCTGGCAGCCTTGGGCCAGCTTTTTAGAAAACTCCGGGTCATTGTCTGTTTCTTCTTTATAAAACCTGACATTTTCCAGAAGCAGTAGTTCGCCCTCTTTCAGGCTGGCTTTTAGCCGGTCAACTTCCGGTCCGATAACATCGGGAGCCATAATAATATTGCTTCCGGGCAAAAGCTCGCGCAGCCGCTCAGCCACTGGTTTTAGACTCATTTTGGGATTGAATTGACCCTTGGGTCTCCCCAGATGAGAAGAAACTACCAGCCGGGCACCCCTTTCCAGCAGATATTTAATGGTCGGCAGAGAAGCCTGAATTCTTGTTTCATCCCGAATCTTGAGGTTCTCATCCAACGGCACATTGAAATCAACCCGCAGGAAAACCACCTTACCTTTGAAGTCAATATCCTCCAGGAACTTCATGCTGCCCTCCTTTTGCCTTATTTTGTTTTCATCACAAATTTAATGAGATCAGCCAGGCGGCAGGAATAACCCCATTCATTGTCATACCAGGCGAGAACTTTAACCAGGGTGCCATCAATGACTTTGGTGGACAGCCCGTCCACGATAGAAGAGTGAGAGTTGGCCATAAAATCTACTGAGACCAGAGGTTCTTCAGTATAATCGAGAATCCCTTTGAGCTGGCCATTAGCTGCTTCTTTTAAAGCGGCATTAACTTCTTCAGCTGTGGTTGGCTTTTTGACTACGGCTACCAGGTCAACCAGAGAAACATTGGGTGTGGGGACACGGATGGCGATACCGTCAATTTTGCCCTTCAAATCGGGGATGACCAGACCGATAGCCTTGGCTGCACCCGTCGTAGTCGGAATCTGAGAAACAGCTGCTGCCCGGGCCCGTCTCAGGTCTTTATGGGGAGCGTCCAGGATCTTCTGGTCGTTGGTATAAGAATGAACAGTGGTCATAAAGGCCTTCTCAATGCCAAATTTTTCATGAATGACTTTGGTCACGGGAGCCAAGCAGTTAGTTGTGCAGGAAGCGTTGGAGATCAGGTGATGTCTGGCGGGATCATAATCTTTTTCATTGACTCCCATGACGATGGTGACATCAGGGTCGGTAGCAGGAGCAGAAATAATGACCTTTCTGGCACCTCCCAGTTCGATGTGCTTGATGACGTCCGGTCGCTTGGTATATTTACCGGTCGATTCGACCACCACCTCTATTCCCAGGTCCTTCCACTTAAGCCCGGTTAAATCTTTCTCGGCCAGGACTTTAATTGTTTTGCCATTAAGAATAATGGCATCGTCAGTTGCCTTTATATCTTCTTTGAAGATACCCAGAACTGAATCATACTTCAGCAAATGAGCTAAAGTCTTAGCATCAGTGATATCGTTGACAGCCAGATACTCAATTTCTGGATCATTAAATGAAGCTCTGAGCAAATTTCTCCCAATCCTTCCAAAACCATTTATACCAACCTTTATAGCCATAGGATACCTCCTTGTTATCAGATTCTTTAATAAACTTATCATAGAAGGAAGGCTGAATCAAGGTTTAGCGGGACTTAAATTGTCGTAAAATCTGTTATCTACGGTCTGATTTTATGATAGAATTTTTTCTCAAGAAAAGAGGTCTAAAATGAAAATTCTAACAGCTGCTCAGATGAGGGAAATTGACCGTCAGGCCATAGAAGAACTGGGTTTGCCGGGACTGGTCTTGATGGAAAATGCCGGCCGGGAAGTGGCCAACCTTGTCTTGAATGAGCTTGAAATTGACCTGGATTGGCCGATTCTGGTTATTGCCGGAAAGGGGAATAATGGGGGAGACGGGTTGGTAGCCGCCCGCCATCTTGTCAATCAGGGAGCTACCTGTGAGGTCCTTCTCCTCGGCCGGCAGGAAGAGGTCAGAGGTGAAGCCCTGGTCAATCTGGAGATAGCCAGGAAAATTGGTATAAAGATTACAGAGGTTCCGACTGAAACTCTGTGGGATAAAAATTGCCATCGGCTGAAGGAGTCAACGGTTATTATCGATGCTATGTTTGGCACAGGCTTGTCAAATCCTTTGACCGGACTGATGGCCCGGGTGGTTGAGGACATAAACAATTCGGGAGCAGTAGTTGTCTCTGTTGATATCCCCTCGGGCCTGTCAGCTGATACTTTCGAAATTATCGGGCCGACAGTCAGGGCTGATTTTACCGTGACCATGGCTGCACCCAAAATTGCCCATATTTTTCCGCCAGCTGAAGCTTATGTGGGTGAGCTCTATCTGGCTGATATTGGCGTTCCTCCTTCTCTTTTTGAGCGGCCGGATTTTTCTCTGGAACTGGTCGAAGTAGAATCTCTTCAGCCCTATTTTGGTCCTCGCTCCAGAGACTCTCACAAGGGGAATTACGGCCATCTTTTGATTCTGGCCGGCTCTTTGGGCAAAACAGGAGCAGCGGCTATGTCAGGCCAGGCTGCTCTGAAAATGGGTGCTGGCCTGGTCACTGTGGCCACGGCCGAAAGCTGCCTGCCGATTGTAGCCAGCATGATGCCTGAACTGATGACCGAACCTCTGCCTGAAACCGCGGCCAGAACTATTTCCAGTCAGGCTCTCGGGCGGATCCTCGAGCTCGTGGAGGGAAAAGATGCCCTGCTTCTTGGCCCGGGGCTGTCCACCCATCCCGAAACCTCCTCACTGGTTTTGAATTTACTGGAGCGAATGAAAAATGCTACCATTCCGGTCATCATTGATGCTGATGGACTGAATATCATTTCGACCCGGCTAGAAATTCTATCATCGCTTCCACCAAAAACAGTTTTGACTCCTCACCCCGGCGAGTTCTCCAGACTGTCTGGAATTCCAACCGGAGAAGCCCTGCGGCGGCGGCTCCAGGTGGTGCCTGACCTGGCTCGAAAATACATGATCCATCTCGTATTTAAAGGCTATAAAACGCTGATTGTTTCACCGGAAGGAACAACCTATGTTAACCCAACTGGTAATCCTGGTATGGCTTCCGGTGGCAGCGGCGATGTGCTGTCAGGTTTTATAGGTTCAGAAGTTATGCAGACAGGAGAGCTTACCCGGGCAGTAATTAATGCTGTTTATGTCCATGGACTGAGCGGCGATTTAGCTGCAGCTGAAATCGGGGAGAAGCCGCTGACTGCAACTGATATTATTCATTACCTGCCACAAGCTCTCTCTTTTATCGCCAGAGGTGGGCAGGATGACGAAGATTGATAGCTGCGATTTAACCTTCCTGGCCCGCTCGGAAGAAGAAACTTTCGAACTGGCCAGAAGACTCGGTCAAAGTCTTCAAGGGAATGAGGTTATTCTCCTCATTGGAGAACTGGGAGCTGGAAAAACACTGATGGTGGCTGGCCTGGCTGCCGGTCTGGGCGTCGGCGACGATACCTATGTTTGCAGTCCGTCTTTTACCCTGATCAATATCTATCAAGGGCGCGTGCCTCTTTATCATCTTGATCTTTACCGTTTATCCGACCCGGCAGAAATTGTTGATCTGGGACTGGAGGACCTGCTGGGGAACGGGGTGGTGGCTATTGAATGGGCAGAAAAATTGCCCTATGAAATTAGAGGGATTAAGGTGATAAAGATTTTTATCGAAGTCATAAATGAAGACCAGCGTCGAATAACAATTTCTGGATTGGAGCCCGAATCTGATTTCATCTGCGGTCAGGATCACCGGAAGACCTGATTGGCCAGACAGAGTGGCCGGATAGAGCCGGATAGAGCCTTGATCAGCTATTCTAGTCTGGTAAAAAATTTTTGGATGAATTAATAAAATATATTAAATTGATAAGCAGACAATTTCCTAATTGAAAGGATGGGCATCATGTTAGACCTTAAATCAATGATTGTTGACGTTCCTGATTTTCCCAAAAAAGGAGTGATCTTCAAGGATTTGACGCCGGTTATCCAGGACCGGCAGGCCTTTAATCAAGTGATTGATGAGCTGGCAGAAATAGCCAGGCAGTATTCGCCGGACAGAATTACAGCTGTCGAGTCGCGTGGTTTTATTTTTGGCGCCGCTCTGGCCCGGGATCTCAAGCTTGGTTTCAGCCTGATCAGGAAAAAAGGCAAGCTTCCCCGGAAAACTATTACGATCCTGGCTCCCAATGAATATGCGGTCGAATATTTTGAGGCTCATGTAGACAGCATCAGGCCAGGAGAAAAGGTGATCATCGTTGATGATTTGATTGCCACCGGCTCTTCTGGTATCAGCGCCATCGAGATAGTGGAGCAACTGGGAGGGCAAGTAGCGGCTTTTGAGTCAGTAGTTGAACTGACTTCGCTCGAAGGGGTTAAACGTATGAGGGCTGCTCGTCCCGAAGTTCCTGTTTATACCCTGATCAAATTCTGAAGGGTCAGGCTGGAAGAAGTCTGGCGAATGGAAATTGCCTGACCCGGACAAAAGATAACTATCTAAAAATTTCCTGTCCTAAAAGGAGGAAAGAGAATGAAGTCCTGGTTGGAAAAAACCTTTCACTTACAGGAAAACCAGACTGATGTCAAAACAGAATTCCTCGGTGGGCTAACTACCTTTATGACCATGTCCTACATCATTTTTGTCCAACCAGCAATCATGGGCGGAATCGGAATGAATACCGGGGCAGTGATGGTGGCCACCTGTTTGGCCAGTGCCATCGCTACTCTGCTTACGGGATTGCTGTCCAATTATCCCATTGCTCAGGCGCCAGCCATGGGCCATAACGTTTTCTTTGCGGTCACTGTTTGCGGTCTGATGGGTTATACCTGGCAGGTGGCCCTGGGAGCCAGTTTTATCTCCGGCTGCCTTTTTACTCTTCTGGCTTTGCTGGGTATGGCGGGCAAGCTGGTAGATATTGTCCCCGATTCCCTAAAACAGGCTATTGCCGCCGGCATCGGACTGCTGATCGCCTTGATTGGTCTTGAATATGCCGGTCTGGTGGTGGCCACCCCGGGTGTCTTAGTTGGCCTGGGCCACCTGGGCAGCCGGCCCGCCCTCGTGGCCCTGTTCGGATTGGTCATGACTGCTGTCCTTATGACCAGAAGAATTCCTGGAGCCTTACTCTGGGGGATCCTTTCTTCAGCTCTTCTCGGACTGGCTCTGGGCGTGGTCAAATTTCATGGTCTATTTTCCGCTCCTCCCTCCCTTTCTCCAACTTTTTTGAAGCTGGATATCAGTGGCGCCCTGAAGGGCGGTTTGATTCCGATTATTTTTGTTTTTTTCTTTCTGGATGTATTTGACACAGTTGGAACGCTGGTCGGGGTGTGCAGTCCGGTTGGTTTCTTCAAGGGGAAAAAACTACCGCGGGCTAATGAGGCCATGCTGGCCGACGCTATCGGTACTGTCACCGGCACGCTGCTCGGGACTTCCACCGTCAGCAGCTATGTGGAAAGTTCAACCGGTATTGCCCAGGGAGCGCGGACCGGACTGGCTAACGTCTTTACCTCTATTTTTTTCCTGGCTGCTTTATTTTTAAACCCGCTGGCAGAAATGGTCGGAGGCAGCTACGAGTTTGACGGTCAGGTGCTGCGTCCGGTAATTGCTCCTGCTCTTATCATAGTTGGTTTCATGATGATGAAGACTCTGGGCCGGATTGACTGGGAAGATATAAGCGAGGCTATACCGGCTTTTTTGACTCTGGTGGTCACACCGCTAACTGTAAGTATCACTGATGGCCTGGCTTTTGGCTTCATCAGTTATTCGCTGCTGAAGATATTTAAAGGAGAAGGTAAAAAAGTTCACTGGCTGGTCTATCTTATCTCGCTATTGCTTCTGGCCAGATATTTCTTGGGTTAGGTTAAATGGAACAAGAGCCAGATTGATGATAAGTTAATTAGCTGGCTGTCGTTTGGAGTCAACGATTTTAAAGAAAAAATATGAGTTATTCCTGACGGGGAGTGAGATGAATATCAAATCAATTCTCAAAAGTTTAATTCCTACTATTTTAGTAGTATTTATGGCTGGCTGTCTGACTGCGGTTAAACCGGTGGAGGAACCTGACCGGCTGGCTGATCAGCAAAAATGGGTCGAAAAGACAATGAAAAAAATGAGCCTGGAGGAAAAAATCGGGCAGCTTGTAATTGTCCGCTATCACGGGGAATTCTATAATCGACAGGATGAAGATTTTAAGCAGCTGGAGCAACTTGTCCATGACTATCATCTGGGTGGATTGATCCTTTTTGGCGGGGAGCCTCTGGAGACTGCTTACTTTACCAACCATTTTCAGCGCCTGGCTAAGGTTCCTCTTCTTATTGCCTCGGATCTGGAAAGAGGAACCGGTAACCAGGTGACTGGAGCGACTCTCTTCCCGCCGCTCATGGCCCTGGGGGCGGCTGGCTCAGAGCAACTGGCGTACGAGATGGGCCGGATTACCGCTATCGAGGGCCGGGCTCTCGGGATTCATATGACTTATGCCCCGGTGGTTGATGTTAATATCAACCCTGATAATCCCATCATAAATACCAGGTCGGTCGGCGAAGATCCAGAGCAGGTGGCTCGCCTGACCGGAGCTTTTATCCGGGGCTGCCAGTCAAACGGGATGATAGCTACAGCCAAACATTTCCCCGGCCATGGCGATACTGACCAGGATTCGCACAGTTTGCTGCCGGTCATCAAGGCTGATCTTGACCGGCTGCAAAAAGTTGAACTTTATCCCTTCCAAAAGGCTATAGAGCAGGGCGTGGAAGCCATCATGACCGCCCATCTCTATGTTCCTGCTCTTGAACCTGAGCCTGGCCTCCCGGCCACTCTGTCGCCGCGCATTTTAACTGATTTACTCAGAAACAAAATGGGTTTCAAGGGGCTGATTGTCACCGATGCCCTGGAAATGGCCGGTATCTCCCGTTACTATAGCCAGGAAGAAGCGGCTCTGCGGGCTTTAAAGGCCGGCGTTGATCTTCTCCTTCTTCCCCTTGATCCGGTCAAAGTCATTAACTATCTGAAAGAGGCGGTTGAACAGGGAGAACTACCTGTGGAACGGGTGGATGAATCTGTTCGCCGGCTGCTGGCGGCTAAAGCCAGGCTCGGACTTCATCATCAATCTCTGGTTTCGATCGATCGCTTGCCGGTCGTCCTTGGACAACCAGAATTTAAAAAAATAGCCCGGCAAACCTTCGAATCGGCTCTGACCCTGGTCAAAAACGAGAATAATCTTCTGCCTGTACCACCTGAAAAAAAGATAGTTATTCTGTCGCTTAGTAGCGATCCAGGGGATTTTTACGCTGGCAGAAGATTGGCGACAGCCCTGACCAGGCGATATCCTTCGGCCCGAACTTTTTATGCCGATGGCGATACGGGGCGGGAAAAATTAGAAGAAGCTCTCGCTGCTTCCCTTCAGGCTGAGGTGGTTATAGCTGCTCTTTTTTCCAGCCTTCAGGCCGGCAAAGGAAGTGTTGATCTTGAACCGGGCCAGGTTGAACTGCTTCAAAAAATAAAAGAAGCTGGACGTCCGGTTGTTGCTCTTTCTTTTGGCAGCCCTTATTTTATCCGTCATTTGCCCGGGGTGGACAGCTATCTATGCCTTTATCGCAACACACCGGAAACGCAGGAGCTGGCTGCCCGGGCTATTTGTGGAGAGATTGGAATTTCTGGTAAATTACCTGTTTCGATCCCGGGACTTTACCCCCGTGGCCAGGGAATTATTCTGGAAAGAAAAATTACACAGGAGGAAAAATGAAATATAAAAATTTTGGCCAGACCGGTCTTAAAATTTCGGAGCTCTGTTTTGGAACCATGTCCTTTGGAGTTGAAGCTGATGAAAAAACCTCAGCTCAGATGTTTGCCGCCTGTCGTGAACAGGGTATTAATATCTTCGATTGTGCTGATCTTTATGCTCATGGCCGGGCCGAAGAAATACTTGGACGTTTGATTAAAGACATCCGGGAAGAGGTCATCATTACGAGCAAAGTTTACTTCCCAACCGGCCCGGATATAAATGCCATGGGAGCCAACCGGCGGCATATCATGTATGCGATTGAGGGCAGTCTGCGGCGGCTTCAGACCGACCGGCTGGATATTTATTTTATTCATCGTTTTGATGATATAACTCCCCTCGAGGAGACCCTTCGAGCTCTGGATGACCTCGTCCATCAGGGGAAGATTGTCTATCTGGGGCTGAGCAATATGGCTGCCTGGCAGGTAGAAAAGGCTCTGGGGCTCTCGGCGCTTCATGGACTGGCGCCCCTAGCCTGTATCCAGCCGATGTACAATCTGGTCAAACGCCAGGCGGAAGTGGAAATTTTACCCATGGCTGAGGCCGAAAGACTTGGCGTCCTGACTTACAGCCCGCTGGCCGGTGGCTTGCTCACCGGAAAATACGGGAAAAACCGGCGTCCCTCTTCTGGTCGGCTGCTGGAAAATAAAGTTTATCAAACCAGATATCAGGATGAGATGGGTCTGGAGGTGGCTGAAAAATTTACAGCCCTGGCTGCCGAGCTGGGTTTTAATCCGGTCAGTCTGGCTATTGCCTGGGTGGGCAGCCATCCGGCAGTGACGGCTCCCATTGTCGGGGCGAGAAACGTCGAACAGCTTAAAGATATTTTCGCCGCAACTGAAATAAATATGACAGCTGAACTTCGTCAGCAAATCTCCAGCTTATCGCCAGAACCGCCGCCAGCGACTGACCGCAGTGAAGAAAGAACTGATGTTCACTTTCCTATTAGGAAGTAAATCTAAAGCTCTTATTTCCTGACTTTAGCTTCAGCCCAGTCTGCCAGATCAAAGCGGGGTCCATCCCCACCATCTTCGACAATCAGCCGCAGTTCTTTTACTCCGCTGATATTTACCCTGGCTTTTTTAGCCGGTTCCTGGCCTTTGATCAGCCCGCTTCTCCAGAGAAGCTGGCCATCACCGAAGACTTTAAACTCAACCGATCCTTTTCCGCCTGCAGCTGCATCCAGACCGACTTCCGCTTCAAAAACTTTAAATATTCCACCCAGGTTAAAGACAGCTTCCGACCCAGCATTGGTTCCAATTCCAGTGCGGTAGGTCTTCTCTCCTATTTTAAGTTGAGTTCCACGGGCAGAGCGATTCATCCTGGGCTGACCCCAATTTGAAGTTAGACGTTCAGGTTCAAGATCAGATAAGTAGACTTCAGCTGGCAGCTCGTCAGCCAGTCTGAATCTGGTCGAAGCAGCTTCTTTACTGGTTGAGCCATCAAGCCAGATCGTCCTGACTTCAACCAGATATTCCTCTCGGGGATCAAGTCCGCTTAGCTCTCCTCGATTTACAGGCGTATAGAGATATGGCTCTCCATTGAGATAAATCAAATAACCGGCATTTAAATAGTAAAGCGGCTGCCAGTCAAGTTTGACCTTGTTCAGGCTTTTGATTTCTGTCTTCAGTCCAGATGGAGTTCTTGGTGGAAAATTATAGACATCACCTGCCTCAAAATAGACTTCCCACGAAACGACGTCGTTTGACTGGCTGAGAATAGTCACACTGGCCCAGCCGTCATGGTTTTCCAGGCTGAAATTGTAGCCAGGCGCTTCGACTCTTTTTATTCTCAGGTAGCGTTCATTCCGGGGGAAAGCAAATCTCAATTCATAGGGATCTCCTTTTATTACCCGGCTCTGGCCTCTAATCACTCTATTTTCAGGTTCGTAGCTCAATGCTTCCAGCTCCACCCAGCCCTGGGTAATGTGACGGGAAGTGGAGATAAGCTGGGGCTGGCCATTATCTTTGACCAGGGTTAAAACTCTAACTCCGGCTGGTGGAATGGTGACATAAATACCCTTCTCGAAGCAGCCCAGATATTCTTTATTCCAGAAATCAAAGATATGATAAAGGGAGTTATCTTCCAGACCGAGGTCAGCCCACCTGACCTGCAGGTCCTGACTTTGATCCTGATCATAGTTGAAACAGCCAACAACATCATATTGACGGCCAAGATGATTAATTTTAAGATCCCAGATTTTTTTAAGGCGATTGGATGAGAACAAATCCAGAGGCCGGATATCAACAGCTGGATAAACACGCTTCAGGATCTCAACTCTTTCTGCTGGCAGGTCATACATCCGGTCTGAAGCCATCAAGGCCTGTCCGGTCAAACCCTGCAAGCTGGCCCAGGCTCTGGCCATATCCAGGGTCAATGGATAGCGAACAAGCAAAACATCCGGGTCACAATACCAGAGAATATTATGAAGATAATAATATCTCATAGTCGCTTGAGCAGCTACCAGAAAGCCTTCCCAGGAAGGGACTATATCACCACCTGTCCTGGAGCCATTGTATATGCCGGCTCCTTCCAGGGGAGTTCCCCAGCAGCCCAGCAGATAGCGATTGGGTCCAATAGTCTGTCTTATCGTCTCAAGAGTTCGGCGGTACAGCTGTTCGGGATCACCTGGAGAAGACATAAATTGCTGCTTCTGGCGATACTCTTCGACAACAATTGGTTGACCGTCAATTTTGAAGTACTCGAATCCCCAGTCGGCTGAAAGTCTGGAGAAAAGCTGGCGTAAATAGTCAAGAGCTTGTGGCTTGGAGGGGTCGAGTAAAAATTTGCCTTCCCAGGTAGAGGAGGCTGACTGTCCATCTGGAGTCAGAAGAAAGGCCCCGGTAGCCTTGACCACCTCTTCGTTGCTCTGGCCATGGGGAGCCAGCCACAGGCCGGGGACGAGCCCTTGAGCCTTTATAAATCTGGCCAGACTATCCAGGCCTTTGGAAAAACGTGGATTAACATTTGACCAATCACGATGATCAACCGGACTGCCCAGGCCGCGCCCCTGCCAGCCGTCATCTATCTGGCAGTATTGCAACCCATAATCTTTAAGATTTTTAGCTAACCAGACTGCATTTTTCTCGACTTCTTCCTGATTAATTTCTCCGTAATAATAATACCAGGTACACCAACCCGAAGGCGGCAGCGGGAAAATAGTTTTATCCAGTGGCTGGTAATATTTTATGCCCAGTTTATTTTTAAAATAGCCAGCTATTTCGTGGCCGTTGTGAAGAACAATTTTGTCCTCATAAGGATAAAAAGTTCCCTCGGCCAGAGGCGTGTTGACCTGTCCCAGAGTCATAACCATCAGCTCCTGGTTAGGCCCGTCATTTATTCTGGCTGGCAACCTGTCCGGAAGCCTCATTTCAACCTGCTGTCCTGATGTCTTTTTGATCTGCTTTGTCCCCTGGCAGCTCGAATTCAAACCAGCTGATAAAACAAGAATGGCCAGAAGCCAGAGGATATTGATTTTGAGGCCTGAGAAATAAAAGCAACTTTTCATTTAGAGCTCCTGAAATATTAGATTGGATTTTAGATTATAGCTTATATCACAGGCTGGGGGAAAATAGGAAATAAATTTGAAGATGACAATTGGCTCAATCTGGTTTATGATTGAATCAAACAAAGAGGGAAAACCCAAAACCCCGGGGACGAAGGAGGGCAGGGTGAAAAAATTTTTCGTTTCGTTTTTGATAGGCTTTTTCTTCTTGACCCTGGCTGGTAATTTGGTCGGAATGACGGTCGGTCTTAAAGCTGGATTTAATCTGGCCAGCCTCAAGGTCAGTCCGGCCATGCCTGATCTACCTCAGTTCAAGAACCGCTCCGGCTTTACTGGCGGGATCTTTGTTTCCTTTGATCTGGGGCCTTTAGCTATTGAGCCAGAGATTCGCTATGCGCCTTACGGGGCGAAATTTAATCTGATTATTGATGATCTGCCTTACCAGGCACAATATCAATTTGATTATCTGGAAGGGTTTCTCCTTCTAAGATGGAGGGTAGTCAGGATCGGGCCGGTGAAGCCGGTCATTATGGTCGGGCCTTCTTTTGGCTTTCTGACCAGAGCTAAAGCTGTTCTCAACCCGGCGGCCGGCGGCTCAGGGGAATCCGTTGATATGAAAGATATGTATAAAAAAAGTGAAATTGGCTTGAGCCTCGGGGCGGGAATTGAAGCTAAAGTAAAAAAATTAAAATTATCACTTGAGGCTCGTTATCATCTTGGCCTGACCAATATTGCTGCCTCCAGTTTTGAAGGTAACAGCATCAAAAACAAAGGGGTGTGCGTCCTGGCCGGTTTAGGTTTTTGACCGACAGATGCAGCGGGTCGCGGGAGGGGCCACGGGCACTTCCTGGCCAGAGCTAATCAGACACTTACGATTAAGAAGAAAGTCCAGATTTTTAATGGAATCCAGGGTAGATAGAAGAAAGGTGGGGTGAGTGAGGGGAATCGAACCCCCAACCACTGGATCCACAGTCCAGTGCTCTAACCGTTGAGCTACACTCACCACCGGGAGGATTAAAATTCTCTCATCAATTACCCGGGTTGTCAATAAGTTGAAGTTGGTTCTGACTTAAAGTCCAGGACAAAAATCACCGGAATAGGGCTATTATTCTTTTTGTTCCTCGATGAGATCAAGAACTTCTTCAGAATCTCGCCATTTCTCTCTAACTCTGACGCTCAACTCCAGAAAGACCTTGGTTTCCAGAATTTCTTCTATTTCTCTTCTGGCCTGACTGCCGATGGTCTTGATCATAGAACCCTGATGGCCAATAATGATCCCCTTATGATTTTCTTTTTCGACCAGTATGTCGGCTCTGATCCTGGTTAGCGGCCGCCCGCTGGAAGGCTTACTGCTTGAACCTGCTTCTCCTTCTGGTTGGTCAGTTTTACTTTCCGGGCGTTCAATTGAGCGGATAACCACCGCCGTTGTATAGGGTAGTTCCTCCTCCACCAGATTTAAAATCTTTTCTCTTATGATCTCCGACAGTAAAAACTTCTCTGATTGATCGGTTATTTCTTCATCTGAATATAGTTTTTCCGCCCGGGGCAGATAATCATAAATCAGGCTTTCCAGCCGGTCGAGATTATCGCCCTTTAAAGCTGACAGAGGAATGATTTCCCGGAAGGGATAAAGATCTTTATAGTGGTCAATGATAGGCAATATTTTTTCTTTTTTAACCAGATCAATTTTGTTAATAAGAAGAAAAACCGGCCGGTCGACATTTTTCAGCATCTCCAGGACATATTTATCGCCCTGGCCAAATTTTTTATTGGCTTCGATCAGCAGTAAAATCAAATCAGCCGTTTCCAGGGAGGAATAGACATAATTCATCATTCTTCTGTTCATCAGGTGCAAGGGCTTATGAATTCCAGGGTTATCAATAAATATAATCTGGCCACGGTTGGTGGTCTTAATGCCCAGCAAGCTGATTCTGGTTGTCTGCGGTTTGTCAGAGACAATAGCAATTTTCTGACCGATAAGGTTATTAAGCAGAGTGGATTTACCAGTATTGGGACGACCGATTAAAGCCACATAACCGGTTCGATACTGGCCTTTTTTCTCTTTTTTTCTGGCTGGCATGTTGCTCAGTCCTCCTGTTCGCTTTCATCTGGTGATTCTGAGGGGCTTCTGGTTAGCCTCACTTTTTTGATACTTTTATCGTTTACTTCCAGAACTTCAAAATTAAGCTCGCCTATTTTGACCGTTTCGCCCTTTCTTGGTAGCCGACCCAGACATTGATTAAGCAGACCGTTGACGGTCAAAAAATCGTCTTCGGCCAGTTCCGTTCCTGTTATTTCTTCCAGATCTTCAATTTCGGCTTCACCTCTAACCAGGTAAGTATCCGGTTTTTCAACTATAATTGGCGGTTCTTCCACATCATATTCATCCTGGATATCACCGACTATCTCTTCCAGCAGGTCTTCCATGGTGACCAGACCGGCCACCCCTCCGTATTCGTCAACCACAACGGCCATTTTTTGCCTGGCCTTTTTAAATTCCTTCAGCAGCTCTTTGACCATCATGGTTTCCGGGACAAACATGACTGGCCTGATCAGAAAATCTATCTTACGGTTGGCCTGCTGTTCATCGCTGTATTCCAGCAAGTCTTTGGCTATGACCATGCCTTCAATATTGTCCAGGCGCTCTTTATAAACAGGTATTCTGGAATATTTTTCACGACAAATTAACTCTTTTAACTCTCTAATCGTAGCTTCTCGCTCAATAGCCACGATTCTGGTTCGCGGAGTCATAATTTCCCGGACCAGCCGATCCCCAAACTCCACCACGCCACGCAGCAGTTCATTCTCATCTTTTTCAATGATGCCTTCTTCTGTAGCTTCATCAATGAATGTTTCTATTTCCTGATCAGAAGCTTCGTGACTGCGATCGGTGGCCTGTCTGCTTTCTTCTTTTTTTAACAAGAAACGAGGTAAAAGAAGAATCGGAGTCAGAAGCCAGATCAAGACTCTCAGGACCGGCAAAAAGATGGCGAGT
This sequence comes from Candidatus Saccharicenans sp., assembly GCA_035416665.1. Lineage (GTDB taxonomy): Bacteria > Acidobacteriota > Aminicenantia > Aminicenantales > Saccharicenantaceae > Saccharicenans. The sequence continues at coordinate 46,866 of DAOLNQ010000007.1, forward strand.
CCTCTGCCCTTCAGGCAATAAAAAGTAAGACGTGGCAAATAGTCAAAAAGAACTATATAAATAAGGACCAGCCCCAGAAAAAGCCATAAAGGCCAGAGGTTAACCTTCGGCCAGAGGCGATAGGTATAAACCACAAAGGCCAGAAAAAAAATCAAGCGGGCATAATCAACGGCGATTTTGAGCTCATCATAGTGATCAAGGACTTTCTGTTTGATCTCGCTCTTTTCATGATCCAGTAACCGCGAAAAACCTATTCTGGAGTGGTAAGAAAAAATTATGTAAAAAACTGACATCAGAAAACAGATCAGGGCGATGATTACCAGACCAAACAGTTCAAGCGCTGAAGACGAACTCATCTGGATTTCTGCCCTCCAGGCAGCTGTGATTTATAAGCTTTTAATAACCATGACCTGACTTTTTCTTCTTCTTCTTCCATTTCAGCCGAATGTTCTAAGCCCAGAAGATGAAGAAAGCCGTGGATAGCCAGAATTTCCAGTTCGCGGGTTAGAGAATGGCCTTGCTTCCTGGCCTGACGACTGGCCACCTCCGGACAGATAATTATATCACCTAAATAATACTGCCCATCGGGCCCTTTTTCTTTCAGGGCAAAGCTCAGGACGTCAGTTGGCTTATCCTTATGACGGTATTGCCTGTTAAGGCGGCGCATGGTTTGCTGGCCAACAAAACTGACCACCACTTCGGCCTGCTCCATCTTATATCTTTTGCTTAGTTTTTCCAGCATCTCTTTAATTTTTCTGGCTGGTACCTGTTTTTTCCTCAGCTTGTTTATTATTATGACCATTATTCTTTTTCACCTCTTCTTTTTTCTCGGACTTATCAGCCTTTTTTTCAAAATCAAATCCAGGATAAGTGGGGCGTGGATGATAAATAGCATAAAGAGTGATCAGGTAAGAATTGGCAATGACGCGCAGGTCCTTAAGGGAAAAGCCGCATTCATCCAGCTGGCCGTCTTGAAGATGAGTATTGAAAATCTCAGTAATGACCCGCTTGAGATTTTCTCTGGTTGGTGATTTAAGACTTCTGGCTGCTGCCTCGACTGAATCAGCCAGCATGATTAAACCAGCTTCCTTGCTTTTGGGTAAAGGCCCTGGATAACGAAAATCTTCGGCCTCAATTTTATGCAGCTCCGGATCATATCTCTCTTTAGCCTTATGATAAAAATAACGGACAATGGAGGTGCCATGATGCTGTCCAATGATATCAATAATTCTTCGAGGCAGCCTGAGTTTTCTGCCCATCTCCACTCCATCCCTCACATGATTGATAATGACCAGCGTGCTGAGGGAGGGAGTCAGCTCACGGTGAACATCATAGCCAGGGGTCTGATTCTCGCTGAAATATTCGGGTCGTTTTAGCTTGCCTATATCGTGATAAAGACCACCAGCTCTGACCAGAGCAGCATCAGCTTTGATTTCTTCGGCTGCCTTTTCAGCCAGAGTGGCCACAATTAAAGAATGATGATAGGTGCCCGGCGCTTCCAGGGCCAGACGGCGGAAAACTGGCAGGTCAGAATTACTGAGTTCATACAACTTGGAAGGAGTCAGAAAGCCAAATATACTTTCAAAAACTGGTATTAAGACATAGGCAATCGCCGCTCCGAGCAATCCTCCAATTATCGCGCTTAAAATCTCTGTACCCAATAAAGAGATATTCTGGAAGCTCTGTTTAATCAGGCCAATTATTAAGACCAGAATAACCTGGAAAGGAGCCAGGACCATCAGGCCGGTCTTCAGGACAGTACTCCGGCTCTGCGGGAAAAAGTATTTAAGGCCGTAAATGACTGAGATTCCGCCCAGAAGAATATAGATGATTAAAAAATAATCGCCGTTGAGAAGGTAGCCGGTGAGCAGGCTGTTGATCACACAATAAACGACCGCTGTTTCAGCTGAAGCAGCCAGGGTAATCAGAAAAGCTCCAAACTGAAGAGGAAAGGCAAAGACCAGAGCTTCTTTTTCCAGGGTAACAGCCAAGGACGAGCTGCTCAGAGCCTCGGCCAGGAAAAGGCTGGCTTTGGTTATCAGAAAGCTGATAAGAAGAGTCAAGCCCATCATAACCAGAATGGATAACTTGTTTTCGGCTGCCGAGGCCGACTGAATAACCAGCCAGATGAAATAGAAAAAGATAAAATATAAAATAGCCAGACCGGCAAAATTAAACAACCAGTGAGGTCGCTGGCTGATCTTCTGGTTAACAAGCATAATCTGCTGAAGGCTTTCAGAAGTTACTTCATCGCCCTTTCTGATGATGACTTTGCCTTTTTTGATGGTATAAAAAACAGGCTCAACTGAATTTCTGATTCTAAATTTTCTGGCCTCGGTTTCGGCCTGGTCATAACTGATGGTCGGTGCCAGCAGAATTGGTAGGAAGGATTTCAGTATGGACTTGGTCCTGGTCGGAATTTCCAGGCTATCAATCTCATTTAAAAGTTTTTCTCTGGCTTCTTTAAGGTCAATGATTTCTCCAGCTTTAAACAGTTTTTCTTCTTTCCCTCTAATGATCAGAAGGCCCCTTTCTATCTCACCATGATTCATCAGCTCCCGTGACAGAATTATTTCCTGATTGAGAATAGAAGCTATAATTTGGGTTGATAGATTCTCCAGTTCAACCGGGAACTTTAGTTTTAGCAGCTGGTCAACAGTCCGGTTATCGAGATCAATAGCCAGGTTCTCGGACAGTGATTTTTGCAACTCTTTAATAGTGCTGTCGGTGGGGCTGGCAGCGGCCAGCCGGCCCAGGCTGAACATCTGTTTTATTTTTTCCTGAACACTGGAAATAATCCTCTGGTTATAAAAATAGACGGGAGGAACTGTTTCTTCAGCCTGGCTTCTTCTTTTTTCGGTCGCCTGGACATCTTCGACAGTAATTTCTATTGGCGAGACAATATCCTTGGTGGCAATTTCGCCGACTCTGGGTAGTGGCAAAGGCCTGGCCGGGAAAAAAGAAATAACAAAGGATAGAAGAACAGAAAAAATTGCGATGTAAAAAAACGGGCTGGAAATAATGTTTTTAATCCAGTTGAATTTTCCCTTAGAAGAGGGCTGGGTTTTTTTACGGAAAGGTATTATTTCATCGGCTTTAAACAGGCGGAGTTGCCGGAAACGAATAATTTTCATCTGGTTATATAATTAAAGCGATTGGGATTCTGCCTTGGCATAGGCTTTGATGATCCTGGCCACCAGGGGATGGCGGACCACATCCTTTTCCGTGAAGTAGACGAAGGCAATCTCCTTTATCGAGGACAGGACTTTAATGGCCTGAAGTACACCCGATTTTTTTGGCTGAGGAAGATCAATCTGGGTAATGTCGGCGGTAACCACCAGCTTGGAATCAAAACCCAGCCTGGTCAGAATCATTTTCATCTGCTCCCGGCTGGTGTTTTGAGCTTCATCCAGAATGATAAAAGCATTATTTAAGGTGCGGCCTCTCATATAGGCCAGGGGGGCAATTTCAATTACTCCCTTTTCTAACAGGCGATTAGCCTGTTCATAGGAAGTTAGATCAAATAGCGCATCATATAAAGGTCGCAGGTAAGGATTTACTTTTTGAAACATATCGCCCGGCAGGAAACCAAGCTTTTCACCAGCTTCAACCGCTGGCCTGGTTAAAATGATGCGGGTTACCTGCTTGCTCTGTAAAAAAGACAGGGCCAGAGCCATGGCCAGATAGGTTTTACCTGTTCCGGCCGGGCCTATACCGAAAACCAGATCAAAGTTTTTTATAGCTTCCATGTACTCTTTCTGGTTCAGGCTCTTAGGCGCCACTGATTTTCGCTGGAGGTATAGAGGCTCAGCCGGCGAATATTCTTCGAGTTGACCTCGATTTTCCTCCATCAAATCCAGAGCTATCTGGAAATCTTCTTCCTTTAGATGGTAGCCTTTTTCTTCCAGTTCCTGCAGTTTGTCAAAAAACTTCCTGGCCAGCTGGACTTTTTCAGCCGGTCCCTCGATAATTAGTTTATCTCCTCGAAGGGATAAAGTGATTCCTAACCGGCCTTCAAGGCGTTTGAGGCTTTTGTCCAGGCTACCTGAATAAGAAATGCCCTGCAGAAAATGATGGGTTGTTTTTTCCATCTTAGAAGGCCAATTTACCTCTTTCCTATATTATCCTCATATCAGCTTATAGAAGCTAAACTGAAAAAATTAAATCATGCCTCTAAACTTTTGTCAAGGAAACCTGGCTGAGGTGAAATAGTGCCGGCTTCAATTTTGTCTGTAAGTCCAGCCTCAATTCGGTTGAAAAAAAACTCAGTCTGTTATATAAAAACTTCTCAGGAGGAATAATGGAAAAAGAGTTCACTTCAGTTTCGATTCCAACATCCCTTTATAAAAAAATTGAAGAAAAGATCAAGGGCACCGACATCAGCTCAGTTTCCAGTTATGTAGCCAAAGTCCTTAGAGAAAGTCTGGCCAGGGAACAAGACAATAAAGAAGTTTTTACACCGGAAGAAGAAGAAAAGATCAAGGAAAGGCTAAAGGCTCTCGGCTATATTGACTGAACAACCAGGACCAGATTATCAGCACCACTTAGAAGGAGAAAACAATGATCTCACCACACGGGGGAAAACTCATAAATCGCTTCCTGGAGGAAGATGAAAGACAAAAGGTACTGGAGGAGATAGACCGTCTGCCCTCTCTGACTCTTGACCCGGATCTAATTTCTGACGTGGAGAATATCGCCACGGGAGTTTATTCACCTCTGGTCGGCTTTATGAACAGGTCTGATCTGGACAGTGTTCTGCAGAACATGAGGCTGGCCGATGATCTGCCCTGGACTATGCCTATTGTCCTGGATGTTGACCGCCAAACGGCAGACCGGCTGAAAATCGGAGAAAGAGTAACCCTGCGCTCAGAAGATGGTCAGCCGGTAGCAGTGCTCAATATTGAGGACAAATACACTTATGATAAAGAGCAATTTGCTTTGAGAGTTTATGGCACGACTGACCTCAAACATCCGGGAGTAGCCAGGCTGTCTGCTATGAAGGAGTTTTTGCTGGGCGGCAAACTGGAAGTGGTCAATCTGATTCCTACTCCTTTCGACCGCTATCGTCTGACCCCCAGAGAAACCAGGCTCCTGTTTCGGGAGAAAGGCTGGAAAACAGTCGTCGGTTTTCAAACCCGAAATACACCCCACCTGGGCCATGAATATGTTCAAAAAACCGCTTTGACCTTTACTGATGGCCTGTTTATTAACCCGGTGATCGGTCGCAAAAAAAAGGGTGATTTTAAAGATGAGGTCATTCTGGCTGCCTACGAAGAGCTTATCAAGCACTACTACCTTAAAGACCGGGCGGTCATGGCCATCTTAAAGATGGAAATGCGTTATGCCGGGCCGCGTGAGGCCATTCATCACGCCATTATAAGAAAGAATTTTGGCTGTACACATATCATCATCGGACGGGATCATGCCGGGGTTGGAAATTATTATCCTCCTTATGCGGCTCAGGAAATTTTTGAGCAGTTTCCGGATCTGGGCATTGTTCCTCTTTTCTTTACCTCTTTCTTTTTCTGCCGTCAATGTCAGTCAGTAGAAAATGAAAAAACCTGTCCTCACGACCGGTCCATGCATGTGGAATTTTCCGGAACCAGAATCAGAGAAATGCTTGTTAAAGGAGAAGTGCCTCCGCCAGAGTTAATGCGACCGGAAGTGGCCAGGGTGATCTTGTCCTTTGAGCAGCCTTTTAATGATTGATTGAGGATTAAAGCCGGTTAGATAATGAAAGGTAGCTGAATTGAAAGACAAAAGACTTCTGATTATTGGTCTCGATTGTGCTCCGCCTTCTTTGATCTTTGACCGGGCAGAAAAGTTGCCGCATCTCCGACAACTTATGGCCAATGGGATTTATGGACCGCTGCGCAGTTGTGACCCGCCAATTACGATCCCGGCCTGGATGGTCATGGCCACCGGTCGCGATCCAGGCGAACTCGGTCTGTATGGCTTCCGGCATAGAAAGGGTTATGAGTATAACAGGATGTGGATTGCCAACTCAACGGCGGTCAAAGAGAAGACTGTCTGGGATTATCTGGGGGAGCAGGGGAAAAAGAGTATCCTGGTTGGTGTTCCACCCAGTTATCCGCCCAGGCCGGTCAAGGGCGAGCTCATATCCTGCTTTATAACGCCTTCCAATGAAAAGTCATATACCTATCCGGAAGAGCTCAGAAAAGAAATAGAAGAGCATTTTGGACCTTTCCTTTTTGATGTCGTTTTCAGGACAGAAGATCGCTCTGAAGTCCTGAAAGAAATTTACCGCATGACTGAAAATCATTTTCAGGTGGTTGATTATCTTCTTGACCGCCAGGATTGGTCCCTGTTCTGGCTGGTGGAGATCGGGGTGGATCGTATGCACCATGCTTTCTGGAAGTTTATGGATAAAAACCATCACCTCTACCAGCCCGGTAATCCTTTTGAATCAGCTATCTATGATTATTATCAATTTCTTGACGAAAAAATCGGACAGCTCTTGAAGAAAATAGACGAGAGCACTGCCGTCCTGGTTGTTTCGGATCATGGGGCGAAGGGAATGAAAGGTGCTTTCTGTGTCAATGACTGGCTGATCGAGCAGGGGGATCTGGTAATTTCAGAGCCGCCAGCCCGTGGTCAGAGCATCGATCATCTGAAAATTGACTGGAAGCGGACAAGGGCCTGGGGCTGGGGTGGTTACTATGCCCGCATTTTCTTAAATGTCGAAGGGCGGGAACCTCAGGGCATCATCCAGCCCGATGATTATGAAACGGCGCGCGATGAACTGGCTGCACGTCTGAAAGCTATCCGTGGGCCAAAAGGAGAAGAATGGCAGACGGTTATCATCAAGCCTCAGGAGCATTATCCCGTGGTTAACGGCGATTATCCTGATCTGATGGTTTATTTTGATGATTTATACTGGCGTTCGGCCGGCACCCTTGGCTATGGCAGTCTTTATCTTGAGGAAAATGATACCGGGCCGGATGACGCTGTTCATGATTACAATGGAATCTATATTCTTTATGATCCAGATTCTCCAGGTAGGAAGGTAAAGCCGGCCAATATTATTGATATAGCTCCGACTGTTCTTCAGCTCCTGGAGGGACCGGTTGTATCTGATTTAAAAGGGAAAGTTATAAGCTGATTTTAATTTCCTGAACAAGAGCCGGCGATAAGTTTAATCGGCCGGGCTTCAGTGATGGAGAACATCTTACAAATGGTTTTAGATGGAACAGACAGAGAAGAAAGATATAGGCTGGAAGTCTGATCAGGGAAACTCAATTCCAAAAATTAAGGAAACGGAGCAGAATACAATGTTCTGGACGCCAGGAAATGAGAAAGAAAAATCAAAATTGATTTAGGATAAAAGACAAAAAAGGAGCAGTTTTATGTGTCAGGAACAAAAAGGATTTACCTTGTGGTTTACCGGCCTGCCCTGTTCGGGCAAGACGGCCATTGCTGACCGTTTAGCCCAGGTTCTTAAAGAGAAAGGTTTAAAAGTTGAGCGTCTGGACGGGGATGTGGTTCGCCAGAGCCTCTGCCGCGATCTTGGCTTTTCCCGCCACGATCGAGACGAAAATATCCGGCGGGTGACTTTTGTGGCCAAGCTGCTGACCAGAAATGGTGTGGCTGTTCTGACCTCTTTTATTTCACCTTACCGGGAGATAAGAGATGAAGCCAGGCGCGAAATAGGTGACTTCATTGAGGTCTATGTGAAATGTCCGCTGGAAGTCTGCCTGGCCAGAGATGTCAAGGGGATGTATCAGAAAGCCATAAGGGGAGAAATTAAAGAGTTTACCGGTATCTCTGATCCCTATGAAGAGCCACTTCAGCCGGAACTGGTTTTAGAAACAGACCGGGAGACTATTGAAGAAAGTGTCAGTAAGGTCCTCAATTATCTCCGCCAGACAGGCTACCTCGAAGACCATATCTAACCCTGGAAATAAAACAATGGCCGAGTATAAAAAATATCTGGTGACAGGTGGTGCCGGCTTTATTGGTTCACATCTGGTGGAAGAACTGGTCAGACGTCAGTATCAGGTCAGAGTCCTTGATGATTTTTCAAGCGGTAAAGAAGAAAATCTGGCTCCTTTCAGCTCAAAAATAGAAATAATCAGGGGTGATATCAGGGACAGGGAAACCTGCCGGCGAGCAGCCGCCGGTATGGAGGTAATTCTTCATGAAGCGGCGCTGGCCTCGGTACCCAGATCGATATCCGAACCTTTTCTGGCCCATGAAATAAATTTAACCGGAACGCTAAATTTGCTCCAGGCGGCGGTCGAAGCCGGGACCAAGAGCTTTGTTTTCGCTTCTTCCTCGGCGGTCTATGGCGATGATCAGGTCTTTCCCAAGCAAGAAGGAAGCGAAGGTAAGCCCCTCTCTCCCTATGCCGCCCAGAAGCTGGCCTCTGAAAAATACTGTCAGGTTATGAGTCTGCTAGACGATTTCAATGCTGTTTCGCTGCGGTATTTTAACGTCTTTGGCCCTCGTCAGGACCCGAATTCTCAATATGCGGCTGTCATTCCCATTTTTATCAAGCGCCTCCTGGCCGGACAATCACCGGTCATATATGGTGACGGTAAGCAGACCCGCGACTTTATCTACGTTGGCAATGTGGTCAAAGCTAACCTGCTGGCGGCTCAGGCCGAGTGTTTCCGGGGAGAGGTTTTTAATATCGGTTCTGCGGAGAGAATTACCATCAACGATCTGGCCAGAGAAATTGCCAGCTACCTGGGACAATCGGTCAAACCAGAATATGCTCCACCGCGTCCGGGTGATATCAAGAATTCCTATGCCAGCCTGGAAAAAGCCAGAAAGCTTCTTGGCTTTGAGCCGGAGATTGATTTCAGACAGGGCTTGAAGCTGACCGTTGACTGGTATAAAAAGCGAAGTGGGTAATATCGGGTAATACTGATTAAAAGGTTATCAGTTTCAGCAAATTCTGGGAAGAAGCTCTGAAGTCAGAGGCTCAAGCAGCCGTAAGCCCCCGGTCAGAGTTTCGAGTAAAGCTTCTCCCGGCCGGCCAATCTTATCCTGAACTTCACCGATAATGGCGGCATTTTTCCCTTCCGGCCGGGACCTGAGTTTTTTTAGAATTTCATCTGCTTTTCGGGCAGGAACAACCATCAGCGCCCGGCCTTCACAGGCCAGATAAAGAGGATCAATGCCCAGAATTTCGACCGCTCCTTGCAGTCTGGTAGAGCAGGGAATTTTTTCTTCTTCTACCAGCAGTGGAAATGAAATGGTCTGAGCCAGCTCGGCCAGAACAGTAGCCAGCCCACCCCGGGTAATATCCCTCATCCACAATACACCTTCCTGCCAGAGGGGAAGAAGAAAAAGAAGAGGGGCACAATCACTTTTAACCCCGGTTTTCAATGGAAATTTATTTCTGCTCAGGAGAATGGCCAACCCATGCTCTCCAATCTGGCCGGTCACCAGAAGCTTATCACCGGGTCTTATTTTAGCTGGCCGCGGTCTGCCCAGCAGGCGGCCGACTCCGGCCGTGTTGATATAAATTTTGCCTCCCTGTCCCTGGGGTACAACCTTGGTATCACCGGTTACAATTTCAACTGAGGTGGCCCTGGCCGTTTTTTCTATCGACTCCAGTATTCTTTCCAGCTCTTCGAGCTCAAGGCCCTCCTCTATAATGAGAGCCAGAGAGAGATAGGACGGCCTGGCTCCTGAGACTACCAGATCATTAACCGTGCCGTTAACACAGAGTGTCCCGATATCTCCTCCCGGGAAAAATAGTGGATCGACCGTATAAGAATCAGTGGTCAGGGCAATTCCCCACGGAAGGTGAGCAGCATCATGAAGTTCGCCTAAAACCGGATTCTTAAACCGCGGCACAATTCTGCTGGCAATAAAATCCCTCATCAACCGACCGCCGCTACCCATTTCAAGACTGATTTTAGTCATGGCTTTCCGCTCCGGAAAACTTGTATTCTATAAGACAGGCTCCCTCATAAGAAACCATACAGGGCCCCTGGGGGCTGTCTGGCCGGCACTGCCGACCAAACAAAGGACAGTCAGTCGGGCTGATCAGCCCTTTGAGCACATCTCCGCACCGGCAGGCTGTTTTTCGTGTTCTGGAATCTGGCTCCAGCTTGAGTGAAAATCTCCTGACCGCATCGAAATCAGAGTATTCAGGTCTTAATTTAAGTCCGCTATCCGGGATAATTCCCAGTCCTCGCCAGTCAGCGGCTGTTTTGGTGAGATATTTTTCCATAATAGCCTGAGCCCTAACATTACCTTCCGGTTTGACCACTCTCCGGTATTCGTTGGCTACCCTGGCCTGCCCACTTTTTATCTGTTTGACCACGGCCAGAATACCGAGAAGAATGTCGGCTGGTTCAAAACCGGCGATCGCCCCCGGCAGATGATATGTTTCTGCGACAAAATCATAGGGTTTTTCACCAATGATAGCACTGACATGTCCAGGATAGATAAAACCGTTTATGGCCAGCTCTCCCGATTCAATGATGGCTTTCAGGGCAGGTGGAATGAGCCAGAAGGCCGTCAAAAGGGAATAATTTTTGAGCTTGTCCTCAGCCGCTTCTTTAACTGTAAAAGTTATACCAGGAATGGTGGTTTCGAAGCCAGCCCCAAAAAAAATCACCTGTTTTTCTGGCTGGTTATGGGCTTCAGCCACCGCTTCCTCGGGAGAATAAACTATTTTTAGTCGGGAGCCACGCCCTGGCACGACTGTCTGCAGAGAGCCTTTTCTGGTCGGTACTCTGGTCATATCACCGAAGGTACAGACCAGTATATCGTCTCGTGCGACCAGAAGGTCAATTAATGCCTCATGAAAATAATCGGGTGTAATACAGACCGGACAGCCGGGCCCTGAAATCATGTCAATTCCAACCTGGTGTAAGCGGGCTTTTAAGCCTGAGCGATGGAGCGTCATGGTATGGGTGCCGCAGACTTCCATCAGCTTTAAAGGTGTGTGGAGACCACTGGTTTCAGCCTCAATGGCCCGCAGGAGACGGTCGGCAGTCTCTTTAGTCCTCCAGTTAGAAAAAGGCAGGTGAGTCGGAGCTGACGGGGACATAGCTACTGTCCTAAGATTGTCTTTCCAGTTCTTGAAAAAGTTTGAGCGTTCGGCGCGCTTCTTTTTGGTCAAGCCTGGAGATAGCAAAGCCAGCATGGACTATGACCCAATCGCCAACCTTAATATCCGGTAAAAGCGAAAAATTAGTCAAGACCTGGCTGCCTAAATAATCAACCTGGCCTGTCCCATTATCATTCAGGCTGACGACTTTCCCTGGAATGGCCAAACACATTTCATCCTCTTTTAAAAAATACTACCATAGACCTGCCAGCCTGTCTATAAAGGCTGCTCTTTTTGACAAATTTCTTCTGGCTACTTATAATGTTTGGCATGCTTGATAGCCTTAAAAACTATATCCAGCCAGGCAGTCTGGAGGAAGAACTGGTTGGTCGGATAGATTTCTACCGTTTGCCTGTTCATGTAGCGATCATTATGGACGGTAATGGCCGCTGGGCGCTCCAAAGAAATTTACCGCGGACAGAGGGACATCGGGCAGCCAGAGTAGCTGTCCAGGAAACAGTCGAAGCTTCGGCCCGCCTGGGTATTAAATGTCTTACTCTTTATGCCTTTTCCAAGGAGAACTGGAAAAGACCGGCCGATGAGGTTAAAACCCTGTGGACATTGCTGGCAGAAAATCTCAAGCAGGAAGAAAAAACCCTGATTGATCAGGATTTAAAGCTAAAAGTCATCGGAGAAAAAAGGGGCATCCCTCTTTTTGTCCGCCAGGAACTTAACCGCCTGGAAAAATTGACCAGAAATAATAGCCGGATGGTGCTGGTTGTTGCCCTTAATTATGGTGGACGGCAGGAAATTCTTAGGGCCTGTCAACAGTTGCTTAGAAAGAATATCAGGCCGGACAGGCTGGATGAGAAAACTTTTTCTCGCTACCTGGACACGGCAGAGCTGCCTGATCCTGATCTCCTGATCAGAACGAGTGGCGAGATGAGGTTATCCAATTTTTTGCTCTGGCAATGTGCCTATACAGAATTCTGGATTACGCCTGTCCTCTGGCCTGATTTTCGAAAAAAAGACCTGCTGGAGGCCATAATTGATTATCAGAAAAGGGAGAGAAGATTCGGTGGCCTCGGCCAGAAGGAAGATCAGCTGACATGAGCTTAGTCGAAAGAACAAAATCCGCCCTGATAATGATAGTTGTTCTGTTTTTAATTATACAGTTTACGCCACCCTGGATATTTTTTCTGCTTATCCAGGCGATTATCATTGGCGGGCTGCTGGAATTCTATAATTTAAGCAACCGGCGCAAATTCTATCCGAAAAAATTGCTGGGTTGCTTGTTTGCTTTGATCGTCGGAGCCACCTTTTACTTTGACTCGTTTCCTTTTTTACTTGGCTTCACCCTGATTACTATTATTGCCTTTGTTTATTTTGTGGTTGACACCAACAGCCTGGAAAAGCTGGCTCTTTTCCCTGGCTCCTTCAGCGTCACTGTCTCGGGAGTTATTTACGTCAGTCTGACCATAAACTTTTTTTACTGGATAAGAAGGGATTTCGGCCTGCTCTGGCTCTACCTGCTGTTTGCGGTTGTTCTTCTTGGTGATACGGGAGCTTTCCTGATTGGCAAGCGATTTGGGCGGCACAAAATGACCCCGATCGCCAGTCCCAATAAGACCTGGGAAGGAGCTATCGGCGGAATTATCTGGGCGATAGCCGGAGGCTGGCTGGCCAGAACCATTCTTTTGCCCCGTTTTCCTGCCCTGGAAGTGATGGCTTTAAGTGCGGTGGTCCATGCCGGCGCTCAGGTGGCTGATCCCTTAGAGTCTCTTTTTAAAAGGGCAGCTGGCGTCAAAGATTCGTCCAATCTAATTCCCGGTCATGGCGGAATTCTGGACAGGATTGATAGTTTTACTCTGGCCTGCCCGCTTTTTTATTATCTGATGAAGCTTTTAATCTTCAAATAAACATTTGATCAGCTGTAAACCGAAGATGTCAAAGACCAGAAAAAGAATAATTATCCTGGGGAGTACTGGCTCCATTGGCAGCAGCACGCTCGATGTGATTCGCCACCATCCTGAAGAATATGAAGTAGTTGGTCTGGCTGCCGGGGAAAATATCGGGCTTTTGAGTGAGCAGATTCAGGAGTTCAGGCCACGACTGGCAGCAGTCAAGACCAGGACCGACTCGCTTGTCCTGCAGAAAAAATTTTCGAAGACAGAAACAGATATTTTAGCCGGTGAGGCTGGATTACTCGAGCTGGTAACTGAGCTGGAAGCTGATCTGGTTGTTTCGGCTATCACCGGTATTGCTGGGTTAGAGCCCACCAGGGCCGCGCTGGAGGCCGGTAAGAATCTGGCTCTGGCTAACAAAGAATCAATGGTAGTAGCCGGACAATTTTTAAAAAAAATAGCAGCCCGAACGGGGGCCAGGATAATCCCGGTTGATAGTGAACATTCGGCTATCTTTCAATGTCTGCATGGACAGAAGAAAAGATATCTAAAAAGAGTTTATTTAACTGCCTCCGGTGGTCCTTTTTTCCGGTTACCAGTGAGCGATCTGGCTGAACGTAAGGCAGAAGAAGCACTAAAGCACCCCCGCTGGGCCATGGGGAAAAAAGTGACCATTGATTCGGCTACCCTGATGAATAAGGGCCTGGAGCTCATTGAAGCCAGGTGGCTATTTGATTTGCAGCCAGAGGAGCTACAGGTGCTAATTCACCCTCAGAGCGTTGTCCATGGACTGGTCGAGTTTCAGGACGGTTCAGTCCTGGCCCAGTTGAGCCAGACTGATATGCGAATTCCGATCCAGTATGCTTTGAGCTATCCTGAGCGGCAGCCCTCTTTTTTGCCTGCCCTGAATCTGGCTGAAATAGCCTGTCTGGAATTTTACCCGGTTGATGATGAGCGAAGATATCCGCTATTTTTTCTGGCCAGGAAAGCCCTGCAGGCCGGAGAGAGTTATCCTGTTGTGCTCAATGCGGCCAATGAGGTAGCAGTGACTGCCTTTCTTGAGGGCAAAATTATGTTCGGCCAGATCAATTCTATCGTCGAGTACTGCTATCGTCAGCATCAACCAGTTGAGCTGACCTCGCTGGATGATGTCTTCAGCCTAGATCGTCAGACGAGAGTTATAGCCACTCAATTTTTAAATCAATTAGTCAATTTGAAGGGAAAATAGAGATGACCATCCTCGGGACAATAGTAGCCTTTATCATCGTTTTTGGTGTGCTGGTTTTTATTCATGAATTCGGACATTTTTTTACCGCCAAGCTGGTTGGGGTCAGGGTCGAAGTTTTTTCTCTGGGCTTTGGTCGTCGCCTGTTTGGCTTTAAAAAAGGGGAAACTGATTACCGAATTAGCCTTATTCCACTAGGTGGCTATGTGAAGCTGCTGGGAGAAGGCATGTTTGAGAAAGACCGGGAATTAGCGCCAGACGATTTCATGGCCAAGAACAGATTCCAGCGATTTTTGATCCTCGTTATGGGTTCAGTTATGAATATTGTCCTGGCCATTGTGCTGGTGGCCATTATTAATATGGCTGGCGTGACTGTGCCGGAATATCTGGATCAGCCGCCGGTTATTGGTTATATTGACCCCGGTTCTCCAGCGGAAAGAGCCGGACTGATGATTGATGATGAAATTCTGAAAATAAATGGCCGTCCGGTTAAAAGCTGGAATGAGGTCGAAATTACCATTGGCTCCAAGCCTGACCGGGAGATAACTCTGGAAATCAGGAGAGCCGGACAAATCCTTGATGTCCCGCTCAGGACTGACAAAATTACCAGATATGAGATGGGTTATGCCGGTTTTCGAGCTAAAATTCTGGCTCAGATTATGATGGTTAGCCCTGGTTCCCCGGCAGAGAAAGCCGGTCTTAAACCAGGAGACGTCATCCTGGCTATCGATGGTCAACCGGTCTTTTTATATAATTTCGTCGAGAAAATAGAAAAGAGCCCTGATATTCCTGTTACTATCACTGTTGACCGACAGGGACAAAAACTTGATCTGATTGTTGTCCCGAGGAAAGAAGGTAATGTTGGCAAAATTGGCATCATGCAGGGAGCAAAATCTGTCACTCAGAAATATTCCTTTTTCCCGGCTCTGGCTCGGAGTTTCGAGGAGAATGCCAGGAACACTTTTCTCGTTATGAATTTTCTAAAAGATTTGTTTACCGGTGAGGCTTCAGCTAAACAACTGGGTGGCCCGCTGGAAATTGCCAATTTTTCCTATGCCGCCATGAAAATGGGGCTGCTGGCCATGTTGAGCTGGATTGCTATTATTAGCCTGCAGCTGGGCATTCTGAACCTGTTGCCAATTCCAGTCTTTGATGGCGGTCAGATTTTCGTCCTGATGATTGAAGCCATTATCAGAAGAGATCTCAGCCCGAAGATGAGAGAAATCTGGTTGCAGATTGGCTTTTTACTGGTTATTTTTATTATGGGCTTTGTTATCTTGAATGATTTAATGAAGACTATGCCGGCTGGCTGGAAAAGCCTGGGTGACCTTTTTAAGAAACTGGCCAGCAGCCTGAGCAGCGTCTTTAATAAAGGGTAAAATATAGCGGTAAACTATCGAGATGAATGAACCTCTTTTTCCCCGGCGAAAGACAAAGCTAATCAGAATTGGCCAGGTGGAAATTGGCGGAGGGCGTCCGATTGTTGTTCAATCGATGACCAAGACGAGGACCGCCCGGATCGAGCCGACCGTCAGGCAAATCAAAAAATTGGAAAAGGCTGGCTGCCAGCTCGTTCGGCTGGCCGTGCCGGAGATGGACGATGCACTGGCCATTAAGGAAATCAAGAAAAAAGTTAGCCTCCCACTGGTGGCTGATATCCATTTTGACCCTCGCCTGGCCATTGCCTCGATTGAAGCCGGGGTGGATGGTCTGAGGATTAATCCCGGGACTTTCGGGTCAAAGAGCAAGCTAAAAGAAGTGGTGGAAAGAGCTGGTGAGAGAAAAATCCCGATTAGAATTGGCATAAATTCAGGTTCGCTGGACAAAGATCTAAGGTCAAAATATGGCGAGGTTACACCGGAAGCCATGGTTGAGAGTGCACTGCGAGAAATCAAGCTGCTGGAAGATCTTGGCTTTTATGATATTAAAATCTCCCTTAAGGCTTCGGATATCCAGAGGACACTCCGAGCTTATCAGCTGCTGGCTACCCGGGTTGATTATCCTTTCCACGCTGGCATTACTGAGGCTGGGACCCTGTTCAGAGGTAGCCTGAAGTCAGTAGCCGGTCTGAGCTTGCTGATCAGGGAAGGATTGGCTGATACCATCAGGGTTTCTCTGACTGCCCCACCAGAAAGAGAAGTGGAAGTGGCTAATCTCCTTTTGCAGGACCTTGGCCTGAAAAAAGGGGGAATAAATTTTATTTCCTGTCCTGGTTGCGGCCGCAGCCAGGTTGATATTCAGAAACTGGCCACTCAGGTAGAGCGGAGAATTTCAACCCTTAAAAGCAGTCTGACCGTGGCCGTCATGGGCTGCCCGGTCAATGGTCCAGGCGAAGCTAAAGAGGCTGATCTGGGGGTGGCCTGCGGGCAAGGGACAGGCGTCATCTTCAAAAAGGGAAAAGTTATCAAGAAAGTTCCGGCCGATATGATTGTTGATGAACTGGTTAAGGAAGTCTTCAAACTGGTAGATGAAAAGGGAAAAGCAGAAGAGGGGAATACTCGTGGCTGACACCAGGAGCCGATCCAGCAGAAGTCGGTCAAAAAGCAAGCCGAAGGCGGTCAAATCCAGAAGAATTTCGGAACAGCTGGGAGCAGACTTAATTCAAAAGTATGAAAGATTAAAAGAGGAAATAAAATCAACTGAAAGTGCTCTGGTGGCTTTTTCAGGCGGGGTGGACAGCAGCCTTCTCCTGCGGGTGGCGGCCGATGTGCTTGGAGATAGGGTTAAAGCTGTTATTGTTGATAGCCCCCTTTTCAGCCGCCAGGAAATTCAGGCAGCCAGAAGACTGGCTGCTGATCTTAAAGTTTACCTGATGACTGTCCAGGTTAACAGTCTGGAAGTACCCGGGGTAACTAAAAATACTGATCAGCGCTGTTATTACTGTAAATTTTCTATTTTTCCCAGGTTAAAGGAAGCAGCCAGAGAGATGGGCCTTAATCAAGTCCTGGAAGGCTCCAACCTGGATGATGCCGCCGACTACCGTCCGGGGAGAAAAGCCCTCCGGGAGCTTGGCATCTCTTCACCTCTGGCGGAAGCGGGTTTGACCAAAGCAGAAATCAGACAGCTGGCCAGATATCTTGGTCTTCCTAACTGGAATAAGCCTCAAGCCGCCTGTCTGGCTTCCAGAATTCCTTATGGGCAGCCACTTGATCGAGCTATCCTGGAGAAAATTGAAAAAGGGGAAAAGATAATCAGACAGCAGGGCTTCAGTCAGGTCAGGTTAAGACACCATGGAGAGCTGGCCAGAATTGAAATTGACTGGAAAGAATTTCCACTGTGGCTTAAACCCGGGATAAGGGAAAAAGTGGTCGCCAGTTTGAAAAAACTTGGCTATCGCTATATAACTCTTGATCTGGACGGCTATCGCACTGGCAGCCTTAATCCTTCCCATAGGTGAGTGGCAACCTGCTAACAGTCTCAGCTGTCTTTGACCAGGTTAGCCGGCGTCTTTCCGGCCAGCGCTTCCAGCAAATTGTTGACTGCCATCAAGCTCATCTGGAGCCTGGTTTCATAAGTGGCGCTGCCAATATGGGGCAGCAGAACCACATTTTGGAGTGAAAGTAAATCCGGCTCGATTTGTGGCTCGTGTTCATAGACATCGAGACCGGCTGCCCAGAGCTGGCCGGTTTTTAGAGCTTCGATCAGAGCTTTCTCCTCAACAATCGCACCGCGAGCGACATTGATCAAGACGGCAGATTTTTTCATCAGAGCTAGCTTGTCCCGGTTAATCAGGTGGTCCGAATCTGGATTAAGTGAAGCATGGATAGAAACTATATCAGCTTCGCTTAATAGAGCATCAAGCTGGCGATACTCAGCTTTTAAGGCAGCTTCCCTGTCCGGGCTTAAGCGGTGGCGGTTATAATAGATAATTTTCAAGCCGAAAGCCTGAGCTCTTCGGGCTACAGCCTGTCCGATCTGGCCAAAACCGATTATCCCCAGGGTTTTTCCCTGCAGTCCCTGGCCGAGGAAAAGATCTATTCTCCAGCCTTGAAACCGGCCCTGACGGCAGAATTCATCGGCTTCCACTATCCGTCTGGTCGTGGCCAGGATCAAGGCCATGGTCAGGTCAGCTGTCGGTTCAGTCAGAATATTGGGGGTATTGGTGACCATAAGGCCACGGCTCCTGGCCAGTTTCAGATCAATGTTATTGATTCCAACCGCACAATTGGAAATCGCCCTAAGGGCGGGAGCATTATCTAATACCTCCCGGTCAATAGTATCAGACAAAAAGCAGAGCAAACCTTCTTTATCCTTAATTTTTTGGACCAGCTCAGAGTGCGGCAAAAAATCCTGGCTGGTAGCCAGCTCCAGATCGGTGTATTCGGCCAGATAATTCATGGCCTCCTTCAGCAGAGGGTGAGTTAAAAGGACTTTTGGTTTCATTGGACCTACCTCAGGATTCAAAGATAAGTGGCCTGAAATATTTTTCAGTGGCCTTAAAAACTACCTGGCTGCTCATCAAATTGCGCCAGAGAGATTGAGACAGTTCGTCGGAGACTATAAACAGACCGGCTGTGTCCAGGCCATAGAATTCCGAAAAAGCCAGAACGGCCGAGATTTCCATATCAACCGCCATTGCCCCTCTTTTCTGCATTTTTTCCACCCAGGAGCGGGTCTCACGATAAGGAGCATCAGTGGAAACTATGGTGCCTTCGGCATAAGGCAAATCTCTGGCTACAAGATAATCAACCAGTCGCTGGCGCCTGGTGGTTGAAACCCGGAAGAGCCCATCTTCTCCGGGCAGATAATGGCTGGATGTTCCTTCGTCAGAGAGAGCGCAAAGGGGTAGAAAAGCCTGGCCAATCCTAAGAGATTCAGACAGCGAGCCGCAGTAACTGAGGACAATTATCTCCTTCAAATTCCCCAGCCTGATTTTTTCCAGTGTACTAACACTGGCAGAGGCCCCGACCGGGCCGTAGAGGACAGCCTGCTCTTTGAAATAAAAAAGCTGGGACTGGTGAAGATTGACCTTCTGGCTGGCTTTTTTCCTCAGGTCTGAGGCAAAGGACTTGAAAGGCATAAAAGGGATAAATATTAGACGACCAGCTGGTATTTCTGGTCCGGAAAAAGAAGGTCTGGCAATAGATTCTTCTCTCATGTTCAAAATAAGTTAGCAAATTTAGCTCTGGCTGGCAACCCCTCAGGCTGACGTTGTTTACAAAATTCCAGTCGTTCCGTAGAATTAAAGCATGGAATTGAGGCCAATTAGTCTGGAGGAAATTAATTTTGATGATACCAGGTTCAGGTTTTCCCTCGATAGAGCCGATGAGAAGCTAATCTTTTCAATCCAGCGAGCAGGACTGATTGAACCGGTCATTGTCAAAAGCGCTGGCCGGGCTTTTATTCTGGTGACTGGTTGGAGGAGGGTAGAGGCTTCCCGGGAAGCTGGTTTAAAAGAGATCCCGGCGCTGGTCATGCCTTCAGGGTGGACAGATCTCTCTCTTTTCAGCCTGGCTTTTTTTGAAAGTTATCCCAGGAAGGATTTCTCCTTAGCAGAGAAAGCTTTGATCATTAAGAAGTTCATAGAGTTCGGGCTCAGCCCGGAAGAAGTAATCGAGGAATTTCTTACCCGGTTAGAGTTACCACCGGAAAGGCAGACGATTGATCTTCTCAGACAACTGGCCAGTTTAGACTGGGCTTTGCCATCTATCCATCGCGGCCGCTGGAAAATCTCGACAGCCAGGCTTTTTTTATCCTTCTTTCCTGAAGAAAGAAGAGCTATTCTTGACCTGGGTGAGGCCTTGAACCACAACCAGCAGGCTGAGCTGATTGAACTTCTCTTTACTCTTAAGAAAAGGCAGAAGGTGGGGCTGGACACCATTCTGACTGAAGAAGAGATTAAACCACTGGTTCAGGCAGTCAGAGAAAAACAGCCTCGCGCCGGACTGGAGCTGCTGACCGCCTTGAGGAAGAGGACTTTTCCTCTGGTGACTGAGATTAACCGGCAGATGCAAGCTGCTTTAAGGCAAATTAACCTGCCAGGGAATAGTCGTCTCGACTACGATCATTCACTCGAAAAGAGCTCTCTCACTATCAGTTTTGAAGCCAGAACAAGGGAGGAAATGGAAGTTGTGGTTGAACAGCTAAAGCAGAAGGTAAAGGAAGGCGAGTTAGATGTTTTATTTGGACTTTTAAACAAAAAGATTGGTAAGTAGCTAATTGTATGCAGCAGAATAATTGGATAAAAAAGATCTACGTCAACAGGCAGGTTGAAAATTCTCCGCTGGTGGAAAGAATAATAAGCCGGCTAAAACCAACTCCTGTTCAGCTGGTTGACCGGTTGGAGGAAATTCAGGCGGAGCTACGTCTGGCCACTGACCCCATCGCCGAGAGCAAAAGAGTTTTGTTTTTAACCGGTGAGAAGGCTTTTATTCGTCCCTGTCCCTGCAGTCCGGGGGCTGTTCCCTGTGGCTACTGGACTGTTGACCTTAATCTTAACTGTCCGTTTGATTGTAGCTATTGCATTCTTCAGGTCTATTTTAACCTGCAACCTCTAACCATAGCTGTCAACCAGGGAGATCTGGAGAGCGAACTGGATGCTTTTCTGGCTGACACCAGAAATAATTTGCTTAGAATTGGTACAGGTGAACTGGGAGATTCCCTGGCTCTGGAGGCAATATCCGGCCAGGCTTCTTTCCTGATAGATTTATTTCGAAATAAAAAGGGAGTCTGGCTTGAGCTCAAGACAAAGACGGCGGCTATTAATTCTCTGCTGACCTCTCCGGCCTCAGAAAACGTAATTTTTGCCTGGTCGCTTAATACAGAGAGAATAATCAAGATGGAGGAAATTGGCTCGGCCAGTCTGGCGGAAAGACTCAGGTCAGCTGAAAAAGCAGTTGAACGCGGTTTTAAGGTGGCCTTTCACTTTGACCCGATAATTTATTATTCAGGCTGGGAAAAAGAATATGGCGAAGTCTGTGAAGCTTTATTAAAAAAGATACCGCTGGCGGCCATAGCCTGGGTCAGCCTGGGAACTCTACGTTTTCCGGGAAAACTAAGGGAAATAGCCAGGCATAGATTTCCCCGTAGTTCGATCTATGAAGAAGAAATGGTTAGATCGTGGGATGGGAAATTCAGATACCCGCGGCCTTTAAGGATGAAAATATATCAAACGCTGACAGATATATTTAAAGCTCATGATGCTGGCGATAAGCTTTATCTTTGTATGGAATCACCTGAGGTCTGGCAGAATTTTTCCAAACAAAATAAAAAGGGGAAGCAACTCGCTTCCCCTTTTTTCTGGCATAAATAAAAAGGTTCAAATCAAAAATCAAGATTCCTCAGTCGCTTTCTTCTCTGTGATAATGCCAACCAACTCGACGCCAGCCTGCTGGATGCCGTAAATAATATCAACTATCTTGCCAAATTCCAGATTCTGGTCGGCTCTTAAATAGACCTTCTTCTCTGTAGCAGAAATGAGGGCCTCCTCCAGAGCTGCTGGCAAAGCTTCCATGGTGATCCGCTGTTCCTTAAGAAAAAGACTGCCATCGGCCTTAACGGATAAAACCACTTCCGGGTTGTCAGGCATGTTAGAGCTGTTAAGGGCGGTTGGCAACTGGACATCAACGCCTTTTTGGACCAGCGGGGTAACGACCATGAAAATGATCAGCAAAACCAGAAGAACGTCACAGAGAGGAACGACATTAGGTTCAGATTTTACAGTTTCTTTTTCGTCCCTTGATACTGAAAAAGCCATTGTGTTTCTCTCTTTTTAAAAAAAATTTCAAAAAACGTTATTTAGATTCGCCCATTCGCACAAAATAATCAGTCAACTGAGAGGCCGTGTTTTCCATCTCAGTGTTGTAGACTTCGATTCTGGTGTTCAGCGTATTAAATGTCCACAGAGCAATAACAGCCACAGCGATACCAAAAGCGGTAGTGACCAGGGCTTCAGCGATACCAGACGCCACAGCTCCGATTCCGCCAGAACCAGTCAGAGCCATACCGCGGAATGCATTGATAATACCAAAAATGGTTCCAAAGAGACCAATGAAGGGGGAAGAGGTGGCAATGGTGGCCATGACACTCAATCCTTTTCTCAGCTCTTGAGTGAAAAGAGACTGAGCCCGTTCACAACCTCTCTGGGCGGCTTCTAACTGCTCTTCCACAGTCAGGTTAGCTGACTTGCCTTCCAGGTATTCTTCAATGCCGGCGGCGGTAACTCTGGCCAGATGGCTACCTCTGAATTCCTTCTTGGAAGCGAGAGCCAGAGCTTCTTTCAGCTGTCCATTTTTCAACAGTTCAGCCAGTTTCGGGGCCACTTCCATTGATTTTTTTCTGGCCCGTGAAAAGGCAAGCTGTCTTTCAATAAACAGATAAATAGTGATAACAGAAAGAGTGATCAGAATTATGGCAACTGTTTTAGCCACAGCGCCCATCGACTGCCACATTTCAATCAAACCGAATTGCATGTTGAAAACCTCCTTTTAAATATCGAAAGCCATTATAAGCTTTTCTTACTTTAGTTTGAACTGAACAGTAACCGTAAAGATAACGCCCCGTGGACGGCCATTGATTATCATCGGTTCATAAACCCACTGTTTGACGGCATCAATAGCTGCTTGATCGAGCAAGGGGACAGATCTCAAAACTTTAACCTGCTGGACTCGACCATAGATATCAGTGGTCGCTTCCAGAATAACTGTACCTTCTACTCTGGCCTGGCGGGCGATTTCGGGATAAACGGGCTCAACCCTGTGTATTAACTTCGGCTGTTTAATTTCGCCAATAGCTCTTACCGGTTCCTCTTGCTGAATCTCGCTGCCAATAACTCCGCCCAGGACTCCACCGACAACTCCACCCAGGACTCCGCCAACGACTCCACCTTCAACTCCACCTTCAACTCCGCCTTCAACTCCAAAATCAGAAATTGCTTCTTGAGCAATCTGATCAGGTATTTCAACTGGAGCGACTAATCTACCAGGCTCAACAGAAGTCGTAGCCTGGACAGCTTTAATGGTTCTCGTGGATGTACTCTTTTTCTTGGCTGGTGGTGGTGGCGGTGGCGGCGGTGGCGGGGGGGGAGCCAGGAAGGCGCTATAGACCTCTACTTTTGGTAGATCATCTACAGACAGCAGAGGAATAACAATAATAGCGGCAATAAAAACAGCGTGGAGGATAATAGCAATGGGTAAAGCCAGCGCTTTTCTTTTAATCCCCGACTCGGCCTGGAAGAAGGAATCCTTGAAGAGTTCAGGTAACTCTTCTCCTTGTTTAGGCCTTTTTGCTTCTGGCATGTTAAACCTCACGCTCTTAATTTAGATTAGACTAAATTATAAGTTAAAAAAATCTATTTTACAAGTCAAATATTTAACTATTTTCTAACTTTTTTCTGTTTTTTAAATAGCCGATTCCAGAAGATAACAACGGGACAGGCCATAAAAATTGTGGAGTAAACACCTTCAATAGTGCCAACCAGCATGATGAAGGCAAAATCGTTAATGACTTTACCGCCGAAGAGAAAGAGTGACAGGACAGCAATAAAAACAGTTCCGGAAGTAATTATAGTTCTGGTCAGGTTGATATTAAGAGAGAGATTCATAATTTTTTCCAGCGGCTCCCGTCGCATGGTCCTTCTCAGTTCGCGAATTCTATCAAAGATAACAATGGTATCATTAATAGAATAACCTACAATTGTCAGGAAGGCGGCGATAATCGGCAGATTAATTTCCCGGTTTGTAAAAGAATAGATGCTAAGGCAGATCAAAACGTCCTGGGTCAGAGTTAATATAGCGGCTGCTCCAAACTCAATTCCTTTAAATCGGAAAGCGATGTAAACGAGCATGGCAATTAGAGACCAGATAACTGCCTGAGTCGCTTTTTTCCTCAACTCTTTTCCAGCCTGAGGGCCAACCGTCTCCTTACTCAAAACAGTCATCTGCCCCAGAAAGGTTCTGGCCTGAAGCTTATTGAGCACCTCATCGGGCAGGGAAACTGGCTCTTTTTTAAGTTCGCTCCAGTCGACGATAATACCGTGCTCGTTCCGATAGGTCATAATACGACTGGCCAGCTCTTCTCCCTGTTCAGGTGATATTTCCAGAAGCAGCGCGGTTAGCGAACGACTATCAATATTATTCAAGTCAATCAGCCCCTGAGCCAGACGCTGCTGGTCTTCTTTGCTCTGCAAGGCGGAAATGACTCTATTGGCCAGGATTTGGTGACTTTCCAGTTCCTCACTCGTCTGCCTGGTTGATCTGGCTTCCACTGTTCTGATCTGAAATTCCCGGCCACTTTTTCCGGATTCCTGGATAACACTATCACCCAGGCCGACATCACCTAGCAGTTGCCTGATGTTTGAAACGGAAACTGGTTCTTTGAACATAACCCGAATGAGCGTTCCTTCGCCAAAGTCAACGCCCATCTTCAGCCCATGGCCGAGGGTTATGTTCAGGATGCCGGCCAGAATGATGGCAATGGTCAAAGCCAGAGCAAACCATTTGAATTTGAGAAAATCAATATTGGGTGTTTTTTTGAAAATTTCCATGTTAGATACTCAACTTCTTAGCATTAGTTGGGACGGTTAAATCAAAGATCAGGCGCGAAACGAAGACTGCCGTAAACAGGTTGGCAACCAGGCCGCAGATTAAAGTCACTGCATAACCCTTGATTGGTCCGGTGCCAAACTGAAAAAGGAAAACACCTGAAAGAATCGTGGTCAGGTTCGAATCGAAAATAGCCGAAAAGGCCCGACTGAAACCAGTGTTAATAGCACTGCCAGCATTCTTTCCCAGGGCCATTTCCTCCTTTATTCTTTCAAAGATAAGGATATTGGCGTCAACAGCCATGCCAATGCTCAGGATAATACCAGCAATACCTGGCAGGGTCAGAGTGGCTTTAAAATAACTGAGTGCGCCAAAAGTCAGAAGGGTGTTGAGAAGCAGGGCTGCTACCGCATTCAGTCCGGTCAGTCTATAGTAGAAAACCATAAAAACCATAACTCCGAAAATAGCCACCAGACCACTCATCAGGCCCTGGCGGATGGAATCCGTTCCGAGTGAGGGGCCGATTGTTCTTTCCTCGAGATATTTAATTCCAGCAGGTAGAGCTCCGGCTTTTAAAATAACCACCAGGTCGTCAGCCTCCTCAGGAGTAAATCTTCCCTGGATAATGCCAGAGTCAGAAATGCGGGAATTAATGACCGGTGCCGACTGCAGCTTTCCATCGAGAATAATTGCCAGCTGTTTACCAATATTTTGCCCGGTGACCTGCTCAAAACGCCTGGCTCCATCCGGAGTCAGGGTAAAACTCACTGCAGGATTATTCCATTCATCAGTTCCTCGCCGGACACTTCTTAAATCTTTGCCGGTGATCGAGGCTACCTTGCTGACTAAATAATAGCCTTGCAGGCCTCTTCTAGGATCTCCTCTAACTATTTCCGCATCATCCGGTACTTTGCCTCCAAACTCCTGCAGCAGGGTTTGCTCATCAGGAGCTGGTCCGGCCTTGACCAGCTTAAATTCGAGGACAGCGGTCACTTTAATTAAATTTTTGACTCTCTCCGGATCATCTATGCCGGGCAGCTCAACCACAATACGATCACTACCCTGTCGCTGGATAACCGGTTCAGCCACACCGAACTGGTCAACTCTATTTCTGATTGTTTCGAGTGTTTGCAGTACCGCCTGTTCCCGGAGGTACTGCTCGGCGGTCTGCTTTAGTTTAAAATTGACCCTGTCGCCGGTAAAGGTGTAATCCCAATCTCTGGTGTACTGATCTATCAGGTCCCTGATTTTTGCTTCCTGGTCAGCACTGGTGCCCTCAAAATAGAATTGCCCGGGTTTTTCTTTGGTGGCCCGGGTAAAAGTAATGTTATTCTTCTTAAAAACCTCTTCAAAGCGGGCTATTTGCTGATCAGTTTCAACATTGATAGCATCATCAGTTATAACCTGCATCAGCAGGTGAGTCCCGCCTTTGAGGTCAAGTCCAAGCTTAATTTTTTCCTTGGGCGGATAAATCAAAAAGATACAGAGAGCAATAATGGCCAGGGTTAATCCTATTTTCCACTTGACATTCTTTTTCATGTGAACTAACTCTTTCTTTCTTTGATAGATTAAGCCTACCTAAAGTTATTTAACTTTCTTTGCTTTCAACCTTTTCCTTTTCAGAGAGAACAATTCCCACTGCGCTTTTCAGTATATCAACCTTAACATTGGAAGCAATTTTCAGCTCAATCCGGTCAGGATGGACATCCATCACCGTACCGAAGATACCGCCGCTCGTAATTATGCGGTCACCAGGGCGCAAGTTGTCGACCATCTTTTGATGCTGCTTCTGTTTTTTTCGCTGGGGGAGGATGATCAAAAGATAAAAGATAACAAAAACAAGAATCAAAGGCAGAAGTGTCAGAAGGGCATTACCCTGAGCTGGTGCAGCTGCCTGTTGCTCAGAAACGCTAAACATAGTTAATAAGCTCATCTTTTCTCCCTATTCATCGAAGTTACTTTTTAAGATTTTTTTCTTAAACGATTGAAATAAATTAGATTCAATAGCTTGCCTCATTTTTTGAAAGATGTCAAGGTAGTAATAAAGATTATGGATGGTATTCAGGATGGCCGAGGAAATCTCTCCTCGCTCATAAAGATGGTGAAGATAGGCCCTGGAGAAATTCCGACAGGTATAACAGCTGCAATTTTCGTCTAGGGGACGGGGATCAGTTTCGTATTTCTTATTCTTAATTGATAAACGGCCCTGACTCGTAAAGAGAGTCCCGTTCCTGGCATTTCGGGTGGGCAGAACGCAGTCAAAAAAATCTACACCTCTTTCCACCGCCTCCAGAATATCTTCTATATACCCCATGCCCATCAGGTATCTGGGTTTGTCTGGCGGTAAAAGCCTGTCTGACTTCTCCAGAGTTTCATACAGCTGACTTTTTGGCTCACCGATACCCAGCCCGCCTAAGGCATAGCCACTAAAATTCAGAGCTGCCAGCTCTTTAATACTTTTTTCTCTCTGCGGCCAGAAAACACCTCCCTGAGTGATTCCCCACAGGTGGGTGTTTAACTCGAGACGGTCAAATTCCTGTCGACTGCGTAGAGCCCAGTGGCTGGTTAACTGAACCGATTCCTCAACCTGTTTTTCTGTACAAGGATAAGGCGGAAAATAATCAAGGCACATCATGATATCCGTTCCCAGCCCAGCCTGGATCCTGACTACTTCCTCCGGTGTTAAAAATATTCTCGTGCCGTCCAGATGAGAAGAAAATCTGACTCCTTCCTGGCTGATTTTGACCAGGGGCGACAGGCTATAGACCTGGAATCCACCACTGTCTGATAAAATGGCTGCCGGCCAGGAGATAAATTTATGAAGACCGCCCAGCTGCTGGATGATTTTTATCCCCGGCCTCAAAAAGAGATGGTAGGAATTAACCAGGATGATCTGGGCACCCATCTCCTGAAGAATATTATGGGTCAGGGCTTTGACCGTGCCCTGGCTGGCGACCGGCATAAAGGCTGGCGTCTTGACCAATCCGTGAGCCGTAACCAGAAGTCCGGTCCTCGCCCGGCAGGATGAATCCCGGGCAGTAACTGTAAAGGAACTATTCATGTTGAAAATCTGAAGTAGATGATGTCTCCATCCTGAACCTGATAGTCTTTGCCTTCCAGCCTGATAGTGCCAGCTTCCCTGGCTTTGATCCAGGAGCCAGCTTTGATCAATTCTTCAAAGGGCAGAACTTCAGCCCGGATAAAACCTTTTTCCAGGTCGGTATGGATTTCTCCTGCTGCTTTGACCGCTGGGGTATTTTTTTTAATCAGCCAGGCTCTGACCTCATCCTGGCCAATGGTGTAGAAGGTCAGGAGCTCCATGACTTCCTTGATTTTTGAGAAAAATCTTGACTGGAGAGGTGCGGTCAGGCCATAACTGGCCATAAAGATAGCCTTTTCTTCTTCCTCCAGCTCCATTATTTCTCTTTCAATCTGACCGCAGAAGCCTAAAACAGGCCGGGCTGGACTCAGGCCCGGGAATCTGTCCTCGAGATTATCAAGATAAGCCAGGTCAGTTTCATCCAGGTTAATGACGGGAAGAAAAGGTTTCAGAGACAAAAGACAGAAACCTCTGATCATCTTTTCTTCAGATGGGCTTAAGTCTGTTTCCCTGAGTTGTTGACCTTTTTCAAGTTGTGGTTTTAGCCTTTCCAGCAGTTCCTTTTCTTTTTGACCTTCGGGGTCTTTCATTTTACGCAGGTCTTTTTCCAGTTTTTCCAGTCTGGCCGTCAGCATAACTAAGTCGGACAGAATGAGCTCCTCGATCATAGAATTGATATCATCAGCCGGATTAATTTTGCCTCTGGGATGAGGGATCATGGGAGTCCGAAATCCCCGGACAACTTGAACCAGGGCATCGGCTTTCCTTAATTCAGCCAGATAGGCTGAAGTGGAAATCTGACCGGCAGCCAGGCCAGGAAAATCCTCTATTTCCAGCTGGGCAGCTACCTTTTTTTTCTGTGGATAAAGGGCAGCCAAGGTGTCAAGGCGTTGGTCGCTAACCGGGACAGAAGCCCGCTGAACTTCCAGCCTGGTTTCCTGGCGATGGGCTACCGCTCCAGCCTTTTTTTGAGTTAAAATTTCAAAGAGGGTAGTTTTCCCGGACGCCCCGTAACCAAAAAGCGCTATAACCATGATTTAAGTAAATTCCTAATCAGCCTGTCTGTCAAGGTTTTAAAGCCAGAGCTCCCCGCTCCGACTAAATTCTTGTTGAATTTGAAAGGCGATTTTTTTTAGAGTATATTAAATAAACTAAAAAGGATAGAAATAAATGACGGCAAACGAGAAAAAGAAGAAAATCGAAGACGAAGATCAGCTGCCGGACGGGCAGTCAGGCAAGAAAAAAAGGGAAAAAAGCCTTTTCCGTGAATACTTTGAACTGATTGCTGAAACAGCTATCTTTGTCTTTTTTGTCATGACTTATGTTGTTCAGGCCTTTCAGATTCCCAGTGGTTCGATGGAGCCGACTCTGCTGGTCGGAGATTTTTTACTGGTCAATAAGTTCATCTATGCCCGGCCGATAGATTCATTTGAGGCGGCGGTCATGCCGAGCCGCGAGCTTAAAAGAAAGGATATTATCGTCTTTAAATATCCTAGAGATTTAAGCAAGGACTTTGTCAAAAGAGTGATTGCCCTGGAGGGAGAAAAAATAGAAATCAAAAACAAGCAGGTTTTTATTAATGATAGGCCGATTGATGAACCCTACAAGGTCCATAATGATTCGCAGATTTTTGAAAAGGGCAATTACTATCAATATGATGATGTCATAAGAGATAATTATGGGCCGGTTGTTGTTCCCCCGGGCCACCTTTTTGCCATGGGGGATAATCGGGATAACAGTCTTGACAGCCGTTACTGGAGTTTTGTGCCTCTGTCTTATGTTAAAGGTCGGCCCTGGGTTATCTATTTCTCCTATCAAGCTGAAAAAGACGCTTACCTGAAAAATGGAGTGCGGGATCGGTTTAAAAAATTCTTCCGTTTTATCTTTAAGACTCGCTGGAATAGAATATTAAGGGTAGTTTCCTGATTGTCCCGGCCAGAGCAGAGCTTTGATTGACTGACCGGTCCAGTTAAAATAAGATGAGGGGAGCGGGGTCTCACCCTAA
Source organism: Candidatus Saccharicenans sp. (assembly GCA_035416665.1). GTDB lineage: Bacteria > Acidobacteriota > Aminicenantia > Aminicenantales > Saccharicenantaceae > Saccharicenans. The sequence goes on from DAOLNQ010000007.1 coordinate 76,613, forward strand.
TGGGCAAAAAGATAATTGCGCTTTTGACTGATTTTGGACTTAAAGATTATTTTGTCGCTTCTCTTAAAGGGGTTATTTTGTCCATCAATCCTGAAGTCAGTCTGGTGGATATAACTCATGATCTTCCTGATTACGGTCTGCCGGCGGCAGCTTTTGTACTGCAGGCCTGTTACCGTTTTTTCCCTGCTGGCACCATTTTTTTGACAGTGGTTGATCCTGGGGTTGGCAGCGAGAGGCACCTGCTGCTGGCTAGAAGCGAACGCTATTATTTCATTGCTCCTGACAACGGGCTTTTATCGCCAATTATTGATGCTGAAAAAGCTGAGGTGATGGAAATAACCGGCGAGAATTATTTTCTTACCACCAGAAAGACAAGTTTCGAAGGCCGGGATAAAATGGCACCGGTCGCTGCCTGGTTAAGTCTGGGAATAGATCTGTCAGAGCTGGTCAGACCGGCTAAATCGTGGGAAAGGCTAAACTGGCCGGAGCCGCAGACGAGCGAGCGGGAAATCAGGGGGAACATTATCTATCAGGATAAATTTGGCAATCTTATTACCAATATCCCGCAGCACTTAATTGCCAGTTTTCTTAATTCCAACCACGGCTCAAGCCTGGTTCTTCTGGCCGGTCGGAAAAGAATTGCCGAGATGGCAGCGACTTATTCTCAGGCGCCACGAAATAAGCCTTTTTTTATGATTAACAGTCTCGGTCTTCTGGAAATTGCCGTTTATGAGAATTCAGCGGCCAGCCTGCTGGGACTCAATCCGGGCGATAATGTTGTTCTTAAGATTGAATGAACGGCGGGCAATAGCGGGTGACGGAGGCCGCGTTCAGGACGAGCCATGGAACAGCTGGAAGGAACAATCGAACAGGTCGTTTATTATAACCCGGACAATGGTTATTCTGTTTTCAAGCTGGGGACAGAAACGGGTGAAGTCACCGTAGTCGGCATTTTCCCGCCGCTATCTCCGGGTGAGCATCTAAAGCTCACCGGTCATTTTGAAGTCAATCAAAAATTCGGCCGGCAGTTCCAGATGGAAGCCTTCAGTCTGGCTTTACCTCACTCGACCACAGGGCTCGAGAAATTCCTGGCTTCCGGGCTGATCAGGGGGATCGGGCCGGTTCTGGCCAAAAGAATTATCAAAAAGTTTGGTGTGGACACAGCCAGAATTCTGGATGAACAACCGGAAAAATTAACAACTGTGCCCGGCATTGGCCAGAAAAAACTGGCTGAGATCCTTCTCTCCTGGCAGGAACACCGGGAAATAAAAGATCTGATTATATTTCTTCAGGAACATGGAATTTCCACTACCATGGCTTATAAAATTTACCGCACCTATCGTGCTTCCTCTTTTGATGTTCTGAAAAGGAATCCTTATCAGCTCTGCCTTGATATCTGGGGAATCGGCTTTAAAACAGCTGATCAGATTGCCCTCAAGCTTGGGCTACCAGAAGACTCCCTGGACAGGGTCAAGGCTTTTGTCCTCTACCTTTTAGAAAAGGACAATGATGACGGCCATGTCTATTCCGAGCAGGCAGAAGTGGTCAGAAAATGCCAGGAAGAACTGGGAGCTGAGACCGGACGGGTGGAGGCTGCTCTGGCTGCTCTGGTCAAAGACGGATCGATCATAGCCAAAGAAACACCTGCTGGCATTCATCTTTACCGGCCTTTTTTCTACCAGGCAGAAGAAGAAGTTGCCAGGCGAATCATCAGCCTGACCGGGCGCGACTGTCCACCGCCCGATTTTGATCTTGACCGGAAAATCGAGGAGATAGAAAAAAAGTCTGGCCTGGTTTTTTCAGCCCTGCAGAAAAAAGCAATCAAAAGCAGCTTGCAAAAAAGGATTCTCATCATCACCGGTGGTCCGGGTACCGGCAAAACCACCATTATTAGAGCCGTGGTTGATATTTTTGAGAGCTGGCCGAAAAAGGTTCTGCTGGCTGCTCCAACCGGTCGGGCGGCTAAAAGGCTGGCTGAGGCTACTGGCCGGGAAGCTAAAACAATTCACCGCCTGCTTGAGTATCAGCCGCATGATGGCCGGTTTAAAAGAGGTCCTGGCCATCCGCTGCGGGCCGAAGCTCTCATTGTTGATGAAGTTTCAATGGTTGATTTACCTTTAATGTATCACTTATTGCAGGCTCTGCCGCCTGAGATGAGGTTAATCCTGGTTGGTGACCAGGATCAGTTGCCGCCAGTTGGCCCCGGTCATCTCCTGAGAGATTTGATCAGCTCCGGGGCCATTGAAGTGATCAGATTGAATGAAATCTTCCGTCAGGCCAAAGAAAGTTTGATTGTGGTCAACGCTCACCGGGTAAACCAGGGCCAGCCCATCATATATCCTCCTCATGGAGATCCCGACTCTGACTTTTATTTCATTCACCAGGAAAATGAAGAAAGGGTCCTCAACTTGATTTTAAAACTGTGCCGTTTCAGCCTGCCCCGAAAACTCGGTCTGAGCCCGCTCTCCACCCAGATTCAGGTCATCAGTCCGATGTATCGGGGACTGGCCGGAGTTGATCATCTCAATGTTGAACTGCAGCAGGCCCTCAATCCCGGTTCAGCTTCCTTCAAATTAGGCTCCAAAGAATTCAGAAGTGGCGATAAGGTTATGCAGACCAGGAACAATTATGAGAAGGAAGTCTTTAACGGTGATCTCGGCACCATTGTCCAGATTGATCCGAAAAAACTGAGCCTGCTGGTTGACTTTGATGGACGTCTTGTTTCTTATGAAAAAGACGAGCTATCTGAAATTGTCCTGGCCTATGCTATTTCTGTCCATAAAGCTCAGGGTAATGAATACCAGGCGGTGGTCATGCCGCTTCTAACCCAGCATTATATTATGCTGCAGAGAAACCTTTTTTATACCGCTCTGACCAGAGCCAGAAAATTGAGTGTGATCATCGGCTCCTACCGGGCTCTTCATATTGCTATCAAAAATGACCGACCGGTCAACAGGAATTCTGACCTGAAAGATAATATTCAGAATTTGATGAAAAACCAGCTGCCAAATTTTCGTTTGTATTAAAAGCAGAGTCCATTATAATAGGTAATTAAAGTAGGAAGGAAAGGAGAAAAAGGTATGGGAAAATGGGAATGTACAGCTTGCGGTTATATTTATGATCCGGATGTCGGCGATCCCGAACATAATATTCCGCCCGGCACCCCTTTTGAGTCTCTTCCTGATGACTGGGTTTGTCCCCAGTGCGGGGTAAGCAAAGAGTTTTTTCAAAAAATAGACTGAGCCTCTAATTCTGCTGCCGGACATCGCCGGCAAGATGGAGTGTAAAATATGAAAGCTATTATTCTAGGCAATGGTGTGGCCGGCACCATGACTGCCAGGACATTGAGAGAACTTGATTCATCAGCTGAAATAATGATCATCAGCCAGGAGAGATATCCCTACTATCCCCGTCCTAATCTTATTGATTTTCTGGCTGGCGATCTGCCTTTAGAGCGGATATTTGCCTTTCCAGCCGACTGGGCAGCAAAACAAAGAATAGAGGTCCAGCTGGGCAAGGAAGTGACGGGTCTTAATGCAGCCAGAATGGCGGTCGAAGTTGACCGAAACGAGTGGGCCCAGGGAGATAAGATCGTCCTGGCCACCGGGGCCAGTCCGCTTCTCCCGGGCATCCCCGGCATTGACCGAAAGGGCGTCTTCAGTCTAAGAACCCTGGAGGATGCGGTCTTACTTCTGGAGTTTCTAGCCAGGGGGCCGGAGGTGGTTATCCTGGGTGGCGGTCTGCTTGGTTTGGAAATAGCCCGGGCGATTCTTAAACGGGGCTTAAAACAGGTGACCGTAGTTGAGTATTTCAACCGGCTGCTGCCCAGGCAGCTGGATGAAATTGGAGCCAGGCTTCTTCAGAGTCAGCTGGAAAAGATGGGTTTGAGATTTCTTCTGGGAAAAGAAGCATTAGAAATTTCTGGCCAGGAGACGGTTAGCCAGGTCAAATTTAAGGATGGCAGCTCACTTTCGGCCGGGGCCGTGGTCGTAGCCTCAGGCATCAAGCCCAGACTGGAGCTGGCTTCGACGGCCGGACTGGCTGTTAACCGGGGTATCCTGGTAGATGATTACCTGCAGACGAGCCAGCCAGGAATTTATGCAGCCGGGGATGTATCTGAACACCGGGGACGAATTTACGGGCTAATCCCAGCGGCCTTTGATCAGGCCAGGGTCGTGGCTTATAACCTGGCCGGGCAGATAAAAAAATATGAAGGCACCGTTCCAGCTAATACACTTAAAGTTGCCGGGATTTTTCTCACTTCTGCCGGCCAGATTTTACCGGAAGGGGAAGGCTTTGAAGTTCTATCCAGACTGGATGAGGAACACGGAGTTTACAAAAAGCTTGTCCTTAAAGACGGCCAGCTGGTTGGTGCTATCTGGTTAGGCACTAAAAAGGGCAGTGTGGAAATCACCCGGCTGGTTCAGGCCAGGAAGAATCCGGGTCCATATAAATCTGATTTGCTGGCTGATGATTTTGATTTTTCCCGGTTGAACAATCTGTAATAGAACTGTTAAGAAGCGATTAGAATAGAAAGGAGAAGGCCATGAAAGTAACCAGGCCTGTTGTCTGGCTGGCGCTCATCTTACTTCTGGCTGTCCGACTGCCAGCCCAGGTTAAATTTAATGGTTATCTTTCTTTTGAATATCTGAAAAGCCAGAAAGATGGTTTTTACCCGACAGGTACTTTTTCCAATCTCAATGGCGGGGCGGTGGTTTCTGGAGTAATCTCCGGTCCGTTGTCTTTTGCGGCTGAAGCCCTCTTTAACCAGAATGACCAGTTCTCTCTTCACCAGGCTTATGTCAATCTTCAAGCCAGTAACCTGTTTAGTTTTAAGATTGGACTTTTTGAGGTTCCCTTCGGGCGATTTAATCGTTATGCCCGGCCAGCTGAAAATGAAACTGTTTTCCGGCCTTTGCCTTTTCATTTTTTCCCTTATCGCTGGTCGGACGTGGGTCTCAGCTGGGAAGGAAGCTATTCCTTCATTTATTATTCGGTTTATGCTGTTAATGGTGTTTCTGCCGATGAAAATGGCTATCTGGAAACGCCGGCTAAAGATATCAATAAAAATAAGGGGGTAGGGGGCAGACTGGCTTTTAGATTAGGCGAGGGGTTTGAGGCTGGTGGCTCATTTTATAGCGGGAAATATGACGAAACTAATTCCAAAAATATTCGTTTTGAGGGGTTCGATCTTATCTGGGTAACCATTGGTTGGGAAGTTAAAGGTGAGTATGTTAGAACAGAGGTTAAACATCCCTTTTTAAATCAAACCCTCGACTTTGATGGCTACTATTTTACCCTTATTATGTTTTTTAATAGATTCAAGCCATATTTTAGTTATCAGTATTCGATGCTACCTGATTCGCGACTCGACGATGAACAGGCCCTGCCCTTTAATGTTCTCATTGAATCGATGGTAAAAAAAGACCGGAAGGCTATAGGTTTTAAATGGGACTTTCTGGACAATTTTTATGCAAAATTTGAGTTTGACTGGAATAAAGAGAAGAGTCTGGACAAAGAATCGCAATTAAAAGATAACGGTTATTGTATTCAGCTCGGGTTTGTGTTCTAAATGCTTCAAGCTGAACCCTAAATCTGATAGAATTCTTTCTGTTTGGTCTCAATCTGGTGAACCGGACAGATCAAGTCGAGGATGGTCAAATAAAATGAACAACTTATTGGTTATCGGCACGCAATGGGGCGACGAGGGTAAAGGAAAGATAGTTGATTTCTTAGCTTCAGCATTTGATCTCGTTGCCAGGTATCAGGGAGGTCACAATGCCGGTCATACCGTTTACCTTGATGGCAGAAAAGTTGTCCTTCATCTAATACCGGCCGGAATTCTTCACCCGGATAAGATTGGCGTGATTGGCAACGGACTGGTCATCGATCCGGCAGCTTTTTTTAAAGAACTGGATGATTTGAAATCAATCGGGGTCGAGGTGGAAGCCAGAAGGCTGGTCGTCAGCCGCTCTGCTCAAGTCATCATGCCCTATCATCCACTGCTTGAAAAAATAAGTGAAACCCAGCGTGGCCAAAAGATGATCGGCACTACCTGCCGCGGGATTGGCCCTTGCTATGAAGATAAGGCGGCCCGCTGGGGAATTCGAGTTGCTGACCTTCTCGAGCCCAGCGTTCTGCGGGAAAAAATAGAAGAGAATCTGGCCTTTAAAAATAAAATACTGCAAGCCTTTGGCCAGCCAGGTCTTGAGGCTGGTCCGATTTATGAACAGTATGCTGGATTTGGCGAAAGGCTGGCCCCCTTTGTTAAAGATGTTTCAGCCTTCCTCTACGAGCAGGTCAAAGCTGGTAAATCAATTTTATTCGAAGGGGCCCAGGGCGTCCTGCTGGACATTGATCATGGCACCTTTCCTTATGTGACTTCCTCCAGCTCAACGGCCGGAGGTGCGGCTTGCGGCCTGGGATTGAGTCCCAAACAGATCTCCGCCGTTCTGGGAGTGACCAAGGCTTATTGCACCAGGGTGGGCAGTGGTCCTTTTCCAACCGAACTTAAAGATGAAACAGGTGCCGAGCTGGCCAGAAAAGGCGATGAATTTGGAGCGACGACGGGCCGGCCGCGAAGATGTGGCTGGTTTGATGCGGTGGCGGCTCGCTATGCCTGCCGGCTTAATGGCATTGATCTACTGGCTCTGACCAAGCCTGATGTGCTGGAAGGCCTGTCAGAAATCAAGGCCTGCTATGCCTATGAATACAAGGGTTCAAAAATAAAAGATTTTCTCTCGGATCCTTATGTGCTGGACAAGGTCAGGCCGATTTACCGGACTTTTAAAGTCTGGGAAGGCTCAATTCACCATCTGAGAAGTGCAGATAAACTACCGGCCGGGTTTATTGATTATCTCAAGTGGCTGGAGGATGAGCTCGAAACGCCGGTCGGGATTATTTCAACCGGGGTGGATAGAGAAGACATTGTCTTTGTTGAAGACAGAATTAGCCGGCTACTGGGAGACGGAGCCAAACAGTTGTTCGGTGGCCATTAAAAGCAGTCGGGCCGGTGAGATAGACAGCCTGGTAGAATAAATGAAAGCTCAAAATGGACTGATTCAATGGGTGGAAATCGATCGGCAGGCTTTCTTTAATAATGTGAACGAGTTCAAGAAGAGGCTGGGCCGAACTGAGGTGATGGCAGTCGTTAAATCCAACGCTTATGGCCATGGTCTGCTGGAAATAGCCCGCCTGGCGAAGGAAGCTGGCCTCAACTGGCTAGGAGTAAATAACCTGGAAGAAGGTCTGGCTCTCCGGCAAGCTGGCTTTAATCAAAAAATACTCATTCTTGGTTATGTGGGGCTTAACCAGGCAGAAGCGGTGGTTAGCTCCGACCTGAGGTGTGTTGTTTATAATCTTGAAAATCTGAGAGCTCTGGCCAGGGCGGCCCGCCGGCTGAAAAAGAAAGCCATTGTTCATCTCAAGATTGAAACCGGGACCAACCGCCAGGGAATTCCTATTAAACAACTAGGAATTATAGCCAGAGAGATAAAAAAACTGCCAGAAATAGAAGTGGAGGGGGCCAGCTCTCATTTTGCTAATATTGAAGATACAACCGATGATTTCTACCCTAAATACCAGCTGGCCAATTTTGTCAAGGCTGTTCAGCAGCTAGCCGAGGCCGGCCTGGCTATTCCAGTCAAGCACCTGGCCTGTTCGGCTGCCGCTATCCTGTTTCCAGAAACTTACTTTGACCTGGCCAGAATCGGTCTTGGACTCTATGGGCTCTGGCCCTCTAAGGAGACTCTGATTTCCTGTCAGCAAAGAGGTCAGGAACCATTAAAGTTAAAGCCGGTTTTGAGTTGGCGAACAAGGGTTGCCCAGATTAAGTCGGTTCCGGCCGGCTCCTATGTTGGCTATGGGTGCACCTACCGAACGACCAGAAGAAGCCAGCTGGCAGTTATCCCGGTTGGTTATTATGACGGCTATGACCGCTCGCTTTCTAATACGGCCTATGTTCTGATTAAAGGGCACCGGGCTCAGCTTCGCGGGCGGGTTTGCATGAATTTTATTATGGCTGATGTCAGCGATATTTCGGGCGTCGAACTGGAAGATCGCGTGACCCTCCTTGGATATGATGGGCAGGAAAAAATTACAGCCGAACAGTTAGCCGGTCTGGCCGGAACAATCAGTTATGAAATTATTACCCGGATCAACCAGCTTATTCCCAGAGTTATAGTCTGAATGAGGAGGTAAGTAAATTGGATAACCAGTTTGATTTAAAAACAGGCCGATTAACAGCTGAGCAGGTTGATCTCATTCTGAGGACTTTACCTCTGGATATTTCCTTTGTAGATGAGAACGACACCATAGTTTATTATTCTGAAAAGAAAAGAATATTTACCCGCGTCCCTGCTGTTATCGGTCGTAAGGTCCAGAACTGTCACCCGGCCAGGAGCGTCGAGGTGGTGGAGAAAATTCTCAAGGCTTTTAAATCAGGAGAAAAAGATACAGCTGAATTCTGGCTGCAGACCGGTGGTCGCTTCATTCATATCAGGTATTTTGCTGTTCGGGATGAAGACGGGAAATACCGCGGCTGCCTGGAAGTCAGTCAGGATGTAACCGATATCAGACAACTCCAGGGCCAGCGCCGCCTGCTGGACTGGGAATAGATATCTACCACTCAGTTTGCCTAAAGCGTTAAAATAGGTTTAGAATATGAATCATGACTGACGGGAAAAAGGAGGGCAAGAAGCCCAGGCTACCACGCGGGCTAAAAATAGCGTTCTGGGTGGTGGGTGGGATTATAGCCTTTCTGCTCCTTATTGCTATTTGGGTCGGTACTCCTCCAGGCGGCCGGCTGATCTTAAATCAGGCCGGAAAATGGCTGGAGGCCAGTTCTGGCTATCGACTGGAAAGCGGAAGTCTCAGGATTAATCTTTTTCGACTGAAGGTTACCTTAACTGATTTTAGACTCCAGTCAGTTGTCCCGGGCGAATTGCCCTCTGGTTCGATAAGTGGCGATCGGCTGGCTGTCCAGATTGCCTGGTCAACACTGACCGGTGGGCCAATCAGGATAAAAAGTCTGGAAATAAAAAAACCCAGGATTTCTTTACGGTCAGAGCAGCCAACGGGGGTTGCTGAGAAAAAGCCGGAGGCCGAATTATCGTCAGTTCCACCTGACGGCGCAGCGAAACCTTTATCTTTGCGCCTGGATCATTTTCTTCTGGAAAATGGGGAGTTTTCTTATCAGGATGAACCAGCGCAGTTAACCTTCAACCTGAACGAAATCGAAGCCTCTATTAAATTTGATCCATCAAAAGATTCCCACCTGGTCCAGATTCAAGCGGGAAAGGGCCAGCTGCAGCTCGGCCAGGGTCCGCTAGATCTGAACTCTCTAAAATTAAAGGCAGAAGTTAGCCCGCAAAAAATAAATATAGAAGATCTGAGTCTCGTAACGAAGGGATCAGAGATATTAGTCTCAGGTGAGATAAATGATTATCTCGGTCAACCGGTCTTCAACCTGGCCAGCTCGGCCAGGATTAACCTGGCAGAAATAGAGACTGTGGTCAGCCCGCCCGGTAATCTGGCCGGTCTGATCAGCTGGGATTTAAAAGCCTCAGGAGAAGCCCAAGCGCCGCAGATTTCGGGCCGGATAGACGGCTCTGATATAAATTTTATGGGGCTATCAGGTCTCAGTCTGACTGCGGCTTTAGAACCAGGAGACAATTCTTCGACGCGATTTAAAGGTGGGCTTAGTTTAAGCACCGGCTCAATCGCCCTGGAGGCTAAATTGCCCCGGGCCTTAAAAGGAGACTTTTCCGGACGGATTGATTTTAATCAACTTCCGCTCAAAGAACTAGCTGCTCTCTGGCCCGATCGGCCGATTACCCCCGATTGTCTTCTCAAGGGCTATCTTGAGGTCAGCGGACCGGAAATTAACCTTCAGAAAATCAAAGCCCGGAGTGAACTTTATCTTGAGCCCCCAGAGGTGGCCAGCACTCTCCCGGCCAGCTCGCCTCTTTTGCCTCTAGCTGGAAATATCAAAGCCTCTCTGGCTGACGGTGAGATAAGTCTTTCTGAGCTTAACCTTAAGGTTCTGGAGACCAATCTCAGTCTTAAAGCTAAAGTTTCTGACCTCAAAAAAATCTCGGGCCAGTTGACCTTTAAAATTGACGAGCTCAGCCGAACGATTAATTCCCTCCAGGCATCAGGCCTGGATAGAAGTCTGCCCGCGCTGGCCGCCAGTCTTAACGACCTGCCTGACATCAAAGGAGCCCTGGAATTGGAAGCCAGGGTTTCCGGCAGCCTGGAACGTCCCGAATTTGAGCTTGACTTCGGGGCTGAAAGTCTCTTCTTAAAAAATCTGAGCCTGCCAGCAGTCAAAATCAAAGCCGGTGGAAATCTCGACAGGCTTGATCTTCAGCACCTGGCCGTTGATTTTGATCAGGGACAAATCAGGGCTTCCGGGCGTCTGGCCAGGTCTTCTGGTCGTCCAGCCGCACCCTTTAGTTTGCAGGCCCAGGCCGAGCTGATTAAGATTAATTTAGCTCAGCTGGCCGACTTTCTGGGAGAAAGTTATAAAAGCTATCTTAACGGCTACCTGTCTGGCTCAGTTTCGGCCTCCGGTTATCTCCATGCCCCGCAGACCCAGTTTAGTCTGACTGTCGACCAGCCTCAGCTTCAGAACCTGCCCCTGGATTCGCTTCACCTCAGCGGTGAATATACCAATCAGGAAATCAAGCTGGACGAATTGCTGCTGGCCTGGCCGGGAGGTCAAATCGCCGGCCGTTTGGGTTTTAAACCTTCCACGGGCGAAATCAGGGCAGATTTGAGCGGAGAGAAACTCAAGGCCAGTTATTTCAGCTCTTTGCTGCCTGCTCTTTCAGCCGGCGAGCTTGATTTTAAGCTGGTTGCTTCTGGTTCGTATCTGGCTCCTGTAGCTGATTTAAAACTGGTTGCTCAGGGCTTGATGCTCGGGCAATTCTGGTTTCCCTATGTTGAATTTGGAGTTAAAGCTGATGGCCAGAAGGCCCTGGCTAATTTCAGTGTTCCCCGCTTCAATCTCGACCTGACCGCTCAGCTTGAATTGACCCAGCCTTATCCTCTGACGGGGCTGATGACAATTAAAGATTTGCCTCTGGCCAATCTGGCTGGAATACTGCCGACGGTGGAGGCGGAAGTGCCGGAGGTGGCTATTACTGCCAGTTTGAACTTTTCTCTTCCACTGACCAAACCGGAGGAAGTTCAGGCGGAATTTATATTTGAAAATTTTGATTTTGCCGGTCTGACTGCCTTCCTGCCCTCCCTTAAGGATATGAATCCAGGCGGGGGAGCCAATGGCTATATAAGATTGGATGGATTCTCGCCAGATCTCTCGGCCACTTCGCTCGAGGTAAAAATACCCCAGCTTAATCTCACCCTTAATAATATCCCGGTTAAAAGTGATGGAGCGCTTGGCTTTCATTTAAAAAATAAAATCCTGGCAATAGACAATTTTACCCTGCTGGCTCCCCATAGCCGGATTAAACTGTCCGGGCAGTCTGAAATTAAAGAACCCAGCGATCCTGGCCTGGATTTCTTGTTAACCGGCGAGCTCAGTCTTGAAGATATTAATCCTATGCTGTCCGGTATGTCGGCCGGTGGGAAAACCGAATTTCAAGCCAGCCTGAAGGGCAGTCTGCAAGAGCCGCTGATAGATGGACGAGTGGACCTGAACCAGGTCTTTTTCCGGTTGAGTGATTTGCCGCTGGTCGTCAGCGGAGTCCAGGGGAGACTGACCATAGATAATTCCCGGCTGCAACTTGAGAAGGTGAATGGCGAGGCCAATTCTGGCCGGTTCACCGCTTCTGGTCAGGCTGATTTTGGTGCGTCGTTTTCTTTACCGGAAGCCAGGCTGAATTTTGTCCTGGAAGATTTTGATTTTAATTATCCACCGGGATTGAACAGTCTGTCCCGCGCTTCCTTAACTCTGACGAAAAGTAAAAGTGGCTGGCTTCTGGCCGGGGATCTCTTCATTATTAATGCCAGTTATCTTGAAGATTTTTATCCCAGCACACAGGGATTGAAGATGATTTTTAGCCGGGTTTCTCCTGCTGGCAGCGAGATGTCTCCTTTCCTTTATGAACTGGCTCTCAATATTAATGTTAGAACTATTGATAATATTGTCATCAAAAATAACCTGGCCGATCTCGAGCTTAAAGCTAATTTAAATATAAAAGGAACCGTTCCGACTCCTGTCCTATCTGGCCGGGCTGAAAATGCTTATACCGGTGAAATTATCATTGGTGAGAGAAAATATACAGTCGAAAGGCTTCGGGTTGATTTTCTTGGCCAGGAAAACTTAGAACCAAATCTTGACATTCTTCTCAAAAGTACCGTTTATGATCAGCAGGAAGAACTGGAGGTCAGCCTGGTGTTGGCCGGGACACCCTCCGACCTGAGATTTTCTCTGACTTCCAATCCAACTCGTTCCACGGAAGATCTGGCTTCTCTGCTTCTTACCGGGAAAAGTCTGAAAGAGGTTCAGGGTTCAGCTTTAAATACGATCAGTGGTCAGCTTATCCAGTTTTTCTCCAGTCCTCTGGCTTCACCGGTCACCAGAACTCTCGAAAAATGGTTGAAGGCAGAAGATGTTGTCCTGGAGCCATTAAATATCGCTACCCTGCAGGATCCTGGCGCCCGTCTGACGATTAGAAAAAGAATGACCCGAGAAGCAGCCATTACCTATTCGATCGATTTAACCAACAGCCAGTATCAAACCTGGATTTTTGATTACCAGCTTAATCATAATTTTTCTTTCCGTGGCTTTCGTCAGGACGATGGTGTGGTCGGGGTCAATTTAAGGCATAGAATTCCAATTGGTGGTCGTAGCAGCCAGAAATCAGCTCTGGTTACTCCGTCCAGGGTGCTCGAGAAAATAGAGATTACAGGTGAGACTGTTTTCCCGCCTTCCCAGCTGGAAAAAGTGCTTAAATTAAAACCCGGGAAAAAATATAAATCTTCAGACTGGTCAAAAGCTTTAAACCGTCTGGATGCCTTCTATCGGAAAAAAGGCTATTACAATTATAAGCTGACCCGAGAGGTGGAAACCACTGCCGAGCAAAGAGACCTGGTCAGATTGAACATCCAGGCCGGCCAGCCGGTGAGTTTTAAATTTACTGGAGACAAGCTTTCAAAAAAGATCAGAAAAAAGGTCTTAAATTCCTGGGTAAGTCGCCTGCCTGAAGATGCCAATCTCTATCAGCTTCGCTCCAATCTTCTGACCGAGTTAAACCGTCAGAATTACTACCGGGCAGAAGTCAGGATTGACAGAAATCAAGGAGAAGATCGAACTGAATATATCATTGATGTTAAGAATAATGGCAAATGGAAGGTGGCTTCTTTCGAGCTGGAGGGTCAACCAGTGTATGAAGCTTCTCTTCTACAGCGAGTATTTGCTGATTATTTTGGAGCCAGGGCTAAAGGTTTGTGGAATCTGGTTTATGATCGCCGGGTAGCCCTCGACCTCCTCCAGTATTTTTATGAAGAAAATGGCTATCTTGAGGCTAAGATCAGCAACCCGGTGATAAAAGAGGATGAATCAAAAAGGCTGGTTTTTATCAAATTAAAAATTGAGGCTGGACCTCAAAGTCAGGTGGCAGCCGTGAATTTAAGCGGTAACTCTTATTTCAATGAGGCTGAGTTGCTGGCCGATCTGGAGATTAAACCGGGTAGCATCTTCAGCTGGCCAGCCTTAAGCCAGGCCCGGGTAGAGATTATCAACAAATATCGCGGAGCAGGTTTTAAAGAGGTCAAAGTCGAAGCTGCGGCTGAACCTAAAGCCTCTACTCCAGATTACGAAGTGAAATTTGTCATCAATGAAGGCCAGATTTACAGGATTGCTGAGGTAGAAATAGCCGGAGCCAGAAGGACGAAGCCGTCTTTTATTCTGGCTTATGCCGGTCTAAAGACTGGAGATCCACTCAGCCTGGAGCGGCTGGCCCAGGCTCAGAAAAATCTCTATGACACTTCTGTTTTTCAGACGGTCAATATCAGCTCAGCTCCCCTGGAGGCGGACGATAATAATCAGGAAAAAGTAAAAGTTGAGCTGCAGGAGAATCCCTGGCTGAGTCTGACCTATGGTCTTCAGTATAATACAGAAACCCACTTCGAAGGTTTAGGTCAGGTTGATTTTAATAATCTTTTTGGCCGCGGCTGGAACAGCTTGCTTTATTTCAGAGCTAATTCGAAGCAACAGGAAGCCAGATTTTCCTTGAAGGTCCCTTACCTTTTTTCTAAAAAAACTGATTTTCTGCTGTCTGCTTACTATACCAAATACAACCAGGGTCAGTATATAACTCAGGAAACCGGTGGCAGTTTCCAGCAAAAATTTATGATTGTCAAAGGTTTTAACCTCAGCTGGGTCTATAAGCTGTCCAGAATCCATGATTATGAAAGCGAACCAAGCTGGCCTTTCCCCTATGACGTTAAAATGACCAGCTCAGAACTTTCGCTGCTCGTTGATCGCGATACCAGAGATGACCGTTTTGATCCACGAGGCGGGTCTCTACTCTCAGTCAGTTTGAGTTATTCACCCCGCTTCCTCGGCTCGTCTCTGTCATACATTCGATCCTTTTCTCAGTACACAATGTATAAGGAAATTGGGGGCAGCCTGACCTGGGCTTCCAGCTACCGACTTGGTCTGGCCAGTGCCTTTGGCGAAAATTTGATTCCCAGTAAGAGATTTTTTGCCGGCGGTGGTACCAGCATTAGAGGTTTCAAACTGGATGCGGTCGGGCCGCTCGATCTGTGGACGGGCTTACCGGAGGGCGGGGAAGCAACGGTAGTTATGAACCAGGAACTTCGTTTCCCAATTTATAAGATGTTCAGGGGAGTGATTTTCTTTGATGCCGGTAATGTCTATTCGAGACTTAAAGATCTTAACCCTCTTCGCCTGAGAACAGGGGCTGGCTTTGGATTGAGAATAGATACACCTGTAGGCCTTATTCGAGTTGATTATGGCCTCAATTTAAAACCGAGAACTGGAGAACCGCGCAGTACGATCTTCTTCAGTTTAGGGCAAGCGTTTTAAAACCAATCAGCCAACCCGGCTTAACAGACTTTTGACCTGAGGTGCTTCGGGAGCATTCGGAGCCAGATAGACAAATTTATTAAAGTGAACGATCATCAGATCTTTCCGGCCTTTCTGATTATAGGCCAGTCCCAGCTGATAGTGGCCGTAAGCATGGTTGCCCTTGAGCTGCAGACACTTTTCGAGATCAGCTATAGCCTGGTCAAGTTTTTTCTGATAGCCGCGCAGCAGTCCCCGGTGAAAGTAAGCTTCAGCACAGTTAGGGTCCTTTTGCAGAGCCAGGTTAAGCTGAGTTTCGGCGCTGGTATAGTTGCCCTTTTTAATATAATACTGCCCAAGGCCAATATAACCATAAGGAGAGTTGGGATCACTCTGAACAATCTTGTTAAAATAGGTCAGGGCTGCTTCGGGATTGTTTTGCTTGATTAAAACTGAGCCAAGATAATAATAGAGGTCGTTGTTGACAAACTTCTCGGCGATTAGTTTATCAAAGATGGCTTTGGCTTCGGCAATCTGCCCGCCTTCAAAATAAGCGATGCCGGCTTTTAGCCTGTCCAGCTGACTGGTCTGGGCAGCAGCCAGCTGAACCAGAAAAGACATAGCCAGGATTAAAGCCATTAGTTTTAGGCTGGCAGCCTTGTTTGTTTTCATTGTTATTCCTCCTCGTTGGTTGACGATGGAAAAAATTATCCTTAGTCTGATTATTTATATCATATTTAGATGGGTAGGAGCAAATTTAACCCGATGGCCAGTCCGAGCCAGGATTTTTATGGTCGGAATATTAAGTCATTGACAGGATACCTTTTGAAAAGGTAGACTATTTTCAGTCATAAAAGACGGGTTTAAATCAGGAGGCAAAAATGGCCGAAAAAAAGAAAAAAGCACCAACCAAAAAAGCGGTGGTGGCTAAGAAGCCAGCGGCCAAAAAGGCGGCCAGTTATAAAAAAGGCTATGAATGTAAACTGTGCGGTTATCGGCTGGTCGTTGATCGTGAATGTGGCTGTGGCGAAGAGCATGTCATTCTTTGCTGCGGTCAGCCAATGAAAAAGGTGAGAATCGCCGGCTAAGTATCCAGTTTAATTTTATCTGAAAGTTTGCCTGGTTCCTCAAGGGGTTTTTATGGTCAATTATTGGCGAGGAGAGGATGAGTGTAGATTTTTCTCAAAAAAAGAAGCTTGGCTATCTGGAAGGCTATATCTCCATTTTCCTTAATACAGGCCTGTTTTTTCTTAAATTCATAGTTGGGCAGAAAGTTGGTTCGGTGGCCATGATGGCTGATGCCTGGCATACTCTGTCTGATACCCTGACTTCGATGGTAGTTATTGTTGGCTTCTGGCTGGCTTCCAGGCCACCTGACAAAGAACACGTCTTTGGCCATGGGAAATCTGAATCGGTGGCTTCTATCGTCATTGCCACTCTGCTGGCAGTGGTAGGTGGCTATTTTCTTTATGAGTCAATTCTTAAGTTAATTCATCATCAGGCGATGAGCTTTAGCCTGCTGGCCGTCATTGTTTTTGCTATTTCGGCTGTCCTGAAAGAGGCTTTGGCTCAGTTTGCTTTCTGGGCAGGGAAAAAGATAAATTCCTCCTCTCTCCGGGCTGACGGCTGGCATCACCGGAGTGATGCCATTGCTTCGCTTCTCATCGTGGTCGGGGCTCTTTTCAGTCAGAGATTCTGGTGGCTGGACGGTATTCTCGGGATTGGGGTTTCGCTTCTCATCTTAAATGCTGGTTTGACCATCATCCGTAGTTCGGCCAGTTATCTTATCGGCGAAAGTCCGGCTGATGAAGTAGTCGCACGGGTCAAAGCCTCGGTCAAAGCCCAGTTTCCTCAACTGGAAGGTATCCATCATCTTCATGTTCACAATTACGGCGAGCATAGTGAGGTCACAGCTCATCTCAAGGTTCCAGGTAATATGCGAGTAGATGAAGCTCATGAACTGGCCACCAGGGTGGAGGAACTGATGAAAAAGGAATTTGAAGGAGATGTAACCATCCATGTCGAACCGGAAAAGCACGGTCAGGACGGAAAAGACTGATTCTGGTTCCAGGCCGGTTGATTATTTCAAATTTTTAGGAACAGGTGGAGCTCGCTTTGTGGTGACCAAACAGCTCCGGGCGTCGGGGGGTATTTATCTTCATTTCATGGGGAAAAAAATGATGCTTGATCCTGGACCGGGGGCCCTGGTCAGACTGGTTCACAGCCGCCCGCCGCTTGATTCGACCGCTCTGGAGGCTATCTTTTTGAGCCACAAACATATTGACCATTCTAACGATGTTAACATTCTGGTCGAGGCCATGACCTCGGGTGGTTTTAAAAAAAGGGGAGTGCTCTTTGCTCCAGAGGAATGTCTGGAAGGTGAGGAAGCTGTCGTTTTTAATTACCTCAAAGGTTATTTAGACCGGATAGAAGTTCTCAGGGCTGAGAAGGACTACCGGCTGGGAGAACTTAAAATTAAAACTTCTGTCCGTCATCTTCACGGGGCTGAAACCTATGGCCTGAAATTTTATCTGCCCGGTGGAACAGTTGGATTTCTGACTGATACCAAATTTTTCCCCGGTCTGATCAAAGCCTATCAGGATGTTTCCATTCTCATTCTTAATGTGGTTAGAGCTGAGGGCAGAGAAGAGGATAATATCCTGCACCTCTCAGCCGGTGAGGCAGGCGAAATTATCAGTGGAGTGAAGCCACAAAAGGCCTATCTAACTCACTTCGGGATGACCATGCTCAGGGCCGATCCGAGAAAAGTGGCTGAGAAACTAACTGCAGCTACCGGAGTGGAGGTCATGGCTGCTTATGATGGATTGCAGGTTGAGATGCCAGCCGAGCCAGCAGCAGTTGCTTAATTCCTACTAAAATGATAGGATATGGATTGAAACTTAAGGCGAGTTAGTTTAAACTAAAAAGTTAAGAGTATTTTGTTTATCAGTCTCTTGGCAATTTAAGGAGAAAAAGCCATGAAAGAAAAAGTCGAAGAAGTCTTAAACAAGATCAGACCGGCTCTTCAGGCTGACGGCGGCGATGTTGAACTGGTCGATGTCGTGGATGGAGTGGTTTCTGTCCGGCTGGTTGGAGTCTGCGGTGGCTGTCCCATGTCTCAGATGACTCTTAAAATGGGTATTGAGCGGCTGCTCAAAAAGGAAATACCTGAGATAAAAAGCGTGGTGGCAGTTTGATAAACTGGCCTGGTTCTGGCTGTTTCGAGCCAGAAGCAGTCCAATTTTTAGCTACCGGCGGCCATGATGCCGGGCAGGGGAAAGTCATTGGAGCCAGAGTTTAGATGATCCAAAGAAAGTTAAGCTGGTTATGAATCAAGATCAATTGAGAGAAGAAATAGTTCGCGCCAAACAGAACAAAGGAGCAATTATTTTTGCCCATAATTATCAGCCGGATGAGATTCAGGATATAGCTGATATTGTAGGTGATTCTCTGGAGCTAAGCAGACTGGCGGCTCAGGTGGAAGCCAATCTGATTGTTTTCGCCGGCGTCTATTTTATGGCTGAAACAGCCAAAATTCTGGCACCGGATAAAAAAGTCATAGTGCCCGAACCGCAGGCCGGTTGCCCTCTGGCCGAAATGGCCAGCCGGGCTGAGCTCCAGGCACTGAAAAAAAAGTTTCCTGGACGAAAAGTTGTTTCTTATGTCAACACTACGGCTGAGGTTAAGGCGGAAACAGATATCTGCTGCACTTCGGCTAACGCTGTTAATCTGGTCGGTAGCCTGCCAGACGAGGAAATAATTTTTGTGCCGGATCGCAATCTGGCCAGTTATGTCAGGCAAAAAACAGGCAAGCGAGTTATAGCCTGGGATGGCTACTGCCCGGTTCATGAAGAAATCAGAGCAGAACATCTGCTGGAGGCCAGAGCGGTTCATCCCGAAGCAGAAATCTGGGCCCATCCTGAATGCCGGCCAGAAGTTCTGGAAAAAGCTGATCGTGTCCTGTCCACCGGCCAGATGATAAAGGAAGCCAGGATAAGCGGTGCGGCTGAGGTAATCATTGCGACTGAAACTGGACTTCTGGCTCGCCTGAGCCGGGAAAATCCTGATAAAAAATTTTATCCAGCCAGGGCTGAGGCTATCTGTCAGGAGATGAAAAAAAATAGTCTAGAGAAAATTTATCGGGCCTTGCTCGAGGAAAGACCGGAAGTGGTGGTGGACGAAGAGACGGCCAGCAGAGCCCGGGCAGCAATTGACCGGATGATTCAGTTTGTCTCCTGAGTCAGAGCCAGCTTTAACTTTAAGTCGTGTGAACCTGTCTTAAGTTTCATTAATAGAAGACAGAGTAAAAAGGAAAAAAAAAGAGGAGGACAAAAAATGAAAAAAATAACCGAAAATACGGTGAAAGATGCCCTGTCAGGCGAGAGCCAGGCTCATCTTAAATATAAGCTTTATGCTGAGCAGGCCAGAAAAGAAAATCTGCCTAATATCGCCAGGTTATTTGAGGCCGCTTCTCTTTCCGAGCTGGTCCATGCCCGTAACTATTTAAAGGTCCTCAACCTGGAAGGTAAGACGGTTGATAATCTGGATATCGCTCTTCAGGGTGAAACCTTTGAAGCCGAAGACATGTATCCAGCTTATCTGGCCGTAGCAAGAGAACAGGGCGAAAACAAAGTCGCCACTTTCTTCCAGTTTGCTCTGGCTACCGAGCAAGTTCATCAGAAACTTTATGCCCGGGCAAAAGAAGCTACCCGGCAGGGGCAGGATGTCGAGCTGACTGATGTCTATGTCTGTCCTATTTGTGGTTTTACCATGGAAGGAGAAGCTCCGGATAAATGCCCGGTCTGTGGCGCTCCCCAAAATAAATTTGTCAAATTTTAAAAATTCAAAGGCAGCTCTGGCCAGAAGTCAGTAAAACATTCTATTTTCAGACAGGGCCTTTCCAGGCGGCAGCCAAAGATCAGTAAAACATTCTGCCGGAGAGGTGCTCTAAAAGCGGAGCCAGAAGTTTTCTCACCAATTTCAGGTTGAAAATGACCACAGGGGTGAGGAACCAATTCGTAAGATTGCTGGCAGGTTGACCGTAACTCTATCCGGGAAAAGATTTGGCTACCAGGCGCTACTTCTGTTCTTTTTGAGCTGTTATTGCTTTTGAGAAGGGAGAAAAGCTGATAAAATAAAAAGGGAGCTAAGATGAAAAACGCCTGGAGAGTAGGTCGAATTGCCGGCATCGAGATTAAGATTGACTCGAGCTGGCTGGTCATTTTTTTGCTTTTTACTTTTTCACTGGCCGCCTTTTATTTCCCTCATGCTTTTCCGGTCTCCAACCATAGCTATTACTGGTTTCTAGGAGTGGTGACCAGCCTGCTGGTTTTTGCCTCGGTTCTGTTTCATGAGCTGGCCCATTCGGTGGTGGCGAGGAAGCAGGGAGAAAAGGTTGAAGATATCACGCTGTTTATTCTGGGTGGAGTGGCCCGGATCAGTGAGGAACTCCAGGAGCCAAAAAAGGAGTTCTACTTAGCCCTGGCCGGACCGGTGTCGAGCTTTTTGCTGGGCGGAGTCTTTTTCATTCTGGCCCTGGCTTTTCGGAATTATTCCCTTCCACTGCAGGTAGCTTCGTCCTATTTAGCCTATATTAATCTGGTTCTGGGCGCTTTCAATCTCCTGCCTGGCTTTCCGATGGATGGTGGACGGGTCTTGAGAGCTATTCTCTGGAGGATAAATGGCGATCTGAAAAAGGCCACCAGGACAGCTTCGGCTGTGGGCCAGGGAATCGCCTTTTTTCTGATTTTGGTCGGTCTGGTCCAGTTTTTCCGTGGTAATCTGGGCGGGTTATGGATGGTGCTCATCGGCTGGTTCCTGCATACCGCCTCAGTCCAGGGATATTCGCAGGTTCTGCTTAAGTCGGCTCTGCAGGACTTGAAGGCTTCTGATTTGATGGATAAGAACTTTATCACGGTTAGCCCCGACCTGTCAGTTGAATCTCTGGTCCAGGATTATATTCTGAAGAAGAGAGAAAGAGTATTTTTGGTAACAGATGGCGATGTTTTTCTCGGGCTGGTCTGTCTCGAAGACGTCAAAAAATTTCCTCGCTCGCGCTGGCCAGAGCTCAGGGTTAAAGACATTATGACGCCGGTGGATAAAATTGTTTCTATTAAACCAGAAGCAACGGGAGATGAGGTTTTAAACAGTCTGGTCAGTCATGAAGTCAATCAGGTGCCGGTGCTCGACAAGGGAAGGGTGGTTGGCATTATTACCAGGACTGATTTACTGCGGCTGCTGCAGCTCCGGACTGACCTGGGAATCTAACTGGAAACAGGGGGAAAAATCATGGGTGAACCTGAAGGAAGCGAAAAAAGGATGAAAAAGAGTAAGCATCTGGAGAAATCAGCCAGAATAAAGGATGGGCGACAGAACCAGCCAGCGGAAGAAAAGGACAGAGAATTAGAAGGACGAGTCAAAAAGATAATTAAAATCCTCAGACAGCAATATCCATCGCCGCGAACAGCTCTTCATTACCGCACGCCTTTTGAACTCCTGATTGCCACCATTCTGGCCGCTCAGTGTACGGATGAAAGAGTCAATAAGGTGACGCCAGGTCTTTTTCAAAAATACCCGACCGTCGAGGCCTTTGCCCGGGCCAGACAGGAAGAGCTGGAAAAGGATATCCGCTCAACCGGCTTTTTCCGCAACAAAGCCAGAAATATCATTGCCCTGTCTAGGAAGCTTGTTGAAGAATACGGCGGCCAGGTGCCAGATTCGATGGAGGAGCTGATTAAATTGCCTGGTGTGGCCAGAAAAACAGCTAACATAGTGCTGGCTTCTGCCTTCAGAAAAGCCGAAGGCATCGCCGTTGATACCCATGTGAAGAGGCTCGCCGGAAGGCTGGGACTGAGCCGCGAGACGCAGCCTGAAAAGATAGAAAAGGACCTGATGGCCATTGTGCCAAGGGAAGACTGGCTTGATTTTAATTTTCTTCTGGTCGAGCATGGAAGGAAGATCTGTCAGGCCAGAAAACCGCACTGCGAAGAGTGCGTTTTGCGAGAACTTTGCCCCTCAGCTTCGAAGCTGAGCAGTGTCCAGGCAAAAAAATCAGGAGGGAAAAAATAAATGCCACGGCGTGAAGCGATGCTCTATGATCGGCTGGAAGGCCAGCGTATCGAATGCCGTCTGTGTGCTCACCGCTGTGTGCTCGGGGCAGGACAGTTCGGAATCTGTGGAGTCAGGCAGAATGTCGAGGGTATTCTTTATACCTATGTCTACGAAGAGGTGATTGCTGCTCATATTGATCCGATTGAGAAAAAACCATTTTTCCATTTTTTGCCGGGAAGTCTGGCGTTATCCATTGCCACTGTTGGCTGCAATTTTCAATGTCCTTTCTGCCAGAACTGGGAGATATCTCAGTCCAGGCTGTCTGGCGGTGGACCAGAGCTGAGAAGTAACTACTTGCCAGTCGAGGAAGTGGTCAGGCAGGCTAAGCTCAATCGCTGCGCCAGCATTTCTTATACCTACACCGAACCAACAATTTTTTTTGAATACGCTTACGAGGTGGCCAGGCTGGCCAGAGAAGAAGGCATCAGAAATAATTTTGTGACTAATGGTTTTATGACGGCTGAAGCCCTGGAAGCAATTAAACCATATCTTGATGCGGCTAATGTCGATTTGAAATTTTTCCGTGAAGAAAGATATAAGAAAATCTGCAAGGCCAGGCTGCAGCCAGTGCTTGACTCCATAAAAAAGATGAAAGAATTGAATATCTGGGTGGAGGTAACCACCCTGATTATTCCTGGAGAAAATGATTCCCGGGAAGAACTCCAGGACATGGCGCGCTTTCTGGCTGGTGTCGATCCTGATATCCCCTGGCATCTCAGCCGTTTTCATCCCGATTATAAATATCTGAACAGTCAGCCGACACCTGTTTCGACGCTGCGTCTGGCCCGGGATATTGGCCGCGAAGCAGGTTTAAATTATATCTACCTGGGAAATATCTGGGACGAAGGTGAGGATACCATCTGTCCAGGCTGCGGGGCGCTACTCATCGAACGGGAAGGTTTTAGTGTCAGGAAGAATAGAGTTCAGGCTGGCCACTGTCCCGATTGCGGCCGGCGCATCGCCGGTGTTTTTGAATGAAGGAGTGGAAAACTACTAAAAGGAGGGACACTATCTATATCCCCTATTTTTAATTTCCTCCCTGGCTTTAGAGTGGTGGCTAATTGCCTAACTTAGTTATCCTGGTTATCTTGATCAGGTTAATTTCTGATAGAATAATGAAGTGGGTAGATAGGTACAGAAGGACAAGCCTGCTCTGAGATGACAGGTCAAAGCATCAGATTTTAAAAATAGACAGGAACGATCAGTAAAAAACATGAATAAAAAACAGGAAATATAGATTGTGTCCAAGTTAAAGTATGAATTTCTGCCGCATCTGGCGGATGCCAGGTTTCGAGCTTATGGACAAACTCTGGAAGAAGCGCTGGCCAATGCCGCTCTGGCCATGGTCTCTTTAATGTGGGAAGTGGAAAAGGTAAGGCCGGTCAAGAAAGAGGTTATAAAAGTTGAAGCTTCGAGCCTCGAGCAGCTGACGGTTAAATTTCTGACAGAATTTCTATACCTGCTGGACGTGAAATCATTTCTTCTAGCCAGAGTCGAGTCCATCCAGGTGGAGGAAGCTCAAAAGGATGGCCGGAAGTTCTATCGTCTGGAAGCAGAGGTAGCCGGTGATAGTGCGTCGCCTGAGTATGAAATATACGCGCTGGTTAAAGCCGTAACTTACAACGAAATGAAAATAGAGAAAACTGACGGCCTCTGGCTACTGGAGGTCGTGGTTGATATGTGAGGACAAAATGGATTTAGTTAGAGTAAGTGAATTTATCTGGGAAATTCCAAGATCCGGCGGGATGCTGGTCCCCGCCAGGATTTATGCCTCAAAGCGCCTCATTGACTTAGCCGGGCGCGACCAGACCCTGCAGCAGGCTAAAAATGTGGCTTGCCTCCCGGGCATTCAGCAGATGTCTTACGTCATGCCGGATGCCCACCAGGGCTATGGTTTCCCGATCGGCGGTGTGGCGGCCTTTGACCTTGAGGAAGGCATTATCTCTCCGGGCGGAGTTGGTTATGATATCAACTGTGGGGTGAGGCTGTTGCGCACGGATTTTATGGAAAGTGACATCGTTGCCAGAAAGAAGGAATTGCTGGCGGAAATTTTCAAGGAAGTCCCAGCTGGTGTCGGCAAGGGCGGTGTGACCAAACTCAGCAACCGTGTTCTTAGAGAAATACTGCTCAAAGGAGCCAGGTGGGCGGTCGAGGAAGGCTATGGTTTGGTTGAAGATCTTGACCGGACGGAAGAAGGCGGGCAGATGAAGGAGGCCTCCTTCGAATTTATTTCAGACCGGGCGATGGAACGGGGCATCCCCCAGCTCGGCACGCTTGGTGCAGGCAATCATTTTCTTGAGATTCAGAAAGTTGACGAAATTTATGATGAAAAAGTTGCCCGGGTGTTTGGTATCGAGGAAAAAGATCAGATTCTGGTCATGATTCACTGTGGGAGCCGTGGTCTCGGCCATCAGATTGCTACTGATTATATTGAGCTCATGGAAAACGAATTTGGTTTTAAAGAGCTGCCGGATCGCGAGCTAATCAACGCTCCCTTTAAGTCCAAACTCGGCCAGCAATATTATCGGTCGATGTGTGCCGCTGTCAATTATGCTTTCGCCAACCGTCAGATGATTGCTCACTGGGTAAGAAGTGTGTTTGAAAAGGTGATGGGTGAAGCCAGAGGGATGCGGCAAATATATGATGTTTGCCACAACGTGGCCAAAGTGGAAAAACATACCGTCAGTGGTCAGGAAAAGATGCTCTGTGTGCACCGCAAAGGCGCCACGCGGAGTTTTGGCCCGGGGCGGCCTGAGATTCCAGCCGTCTATCGGCAGGTTGGGCAGCCGGTTTTAATTCCGGGCAGCATGGGCACCGCCTCTTATGTTCTGGTCGGGACGCTCGAAGCGGAGGAGAAAAGTTTTAGCTCAACCGCTCATGGAGCGGGTCGGGTGATGAGCCGCAACGAAGCGTTGCGTCGTTTTCGCGGCGAGCAGATCAGAGATGAACTGGCCAGAAAAGGCATCGAGCTAAAGGCGGCGAGCTGGAAAGGTGTGGCTGAAGAGGCGGCAGCTGCCTACAAGGATGTGGACGAGGTGGTCAGAGTCTCGCATAAGACCGGGCTGGGGCGGCTGGTGGCGCGTCTGGTCCCGGTCGGCGTGATGAAAGGCTGAAAATAAGGGATAGAACTATATATCCTGTTTTTATTGACTCTGATTACTACTCTGATTTAATATTCATGCGGCTAATAAATCAAAGGGGGAGGACTAAACATGTCCCGTCAAAAGCGAATCAGGAAAATCAATATAGCCAATATAACCAGTCTAAGAATTGCGGTTGCGCTTTTCCTGGTCTCGGCCCTGGCGTTAGTGCTAATTGCCGGTTTGTTCTGGCTTGAGCCAGTCTATGGTCAGCCAGGTAATCTTTCTCCACAATTAGCGCAGCCCGAGTCTCAGCTTCCGGAAGAAATAAAGGCTGCTCTTAAAGCGGCTGAAGACAATCTAAAACTTCCCGAAGGGGAAAAATATGATGAAGCCCTTGGCCCTGCCCTGGCCAGCGATTTAAACAGGATTATGAATGAGTGTCTCCAGGCTAATAAAGCTTCTTCGCTTCAAACCTTTACGATTCTGGCCAGGATTAGTCTCGAGGGGAAAGTAGAGAAGATTTATTTCTGGCCGGAGACATCTATCTCCAGCTGTCTGAAATCAGCTCTACCTGGAATCCAGTTTCCTGTGCCGCCTGGCCCTTCCTGGTGGACAAAAATTGACATAAGCTTCGAGGTACAGGCTCTTAACCCCGAGGATTTTCAGTCAGACGGGGCCATCGTTTACGGCAGCGAAGCCGCTGTCCTTGTTTCTTCACCAGAGGGCTGGGTTATAGATAATGTCAGCGGGGTAAACCAGGGGCTTCACTGTGTGATGTACCCCGAAGGTTCTTCCTGGGGAAAAGGCAATGAAGTTATGTACATTAATATAAGCTTGTGCGAGCCGGGAGAAGCTATTGAAGATTCCATAGCAGGCGATGTGGGGAAGTTTAAGGAAAAGTATCCGGAGGCAATCACGAACGAGCTGGAACCGGTAACGACTGTCAGCGGTCAGAAAGTTCTCATCCGGACTTTCTCCGGAGGCAGCTATAATAATTATGAAGCTGTTGGTTATGCCCGATTTAAAAATAGCCTCATCTGCTATGTTTTAACTTCCCGCGATAAAAAAGGCTTCGAAGCTAATTTAGACAATTTCAGGCGGATGATAGCCGGAAGTATCATCATGGAGATGGAGAAAAAAGAAAAATAAACTTCTCGAATTATTTTTTGAGCAGAGAAAGGAGCTTGCTGACGGGCAGGGTATTGATGATGTCTTTTTTCGTCAGCCAGGCCCGACGGGCGATCCCCAGGCCAAAGCGCATCATCTCAAACCCGTGGGCATAATGGGTATCGGTACCAATCGAAATCAGAACGCCCTTCTCTTTGGCTTTTTTCAAATTAAATTCATCCAGATCGAGGCGGTCATAGTAGGCGTTAAGCTCCAGGATTTTTTTATATTCTGCTGCGGCCTCAATGATTTTGTCGACATCAACATCATAACCCTCTCTCCCTGAAATTAGCCTGCCGGTTGGGTGACCGATGATATTGACCAAGGGGTGCTTCAGGGCAGCGATAATTCTTTCGGTAACATTTTTCTTAAAGCCAGAATGAATCGAAGCTACCACGATATCGAGTTTTTTTAGCAGCTCTTCCGGGCAGTCAATTGAGCCATCGCCGAGGATGTCAACTTCTATTCCCTTGAGGAGCTTGATTCCCTTAAGTTGAGCATTGAGCTTGTCTATCTCTTTTATCTCCTCGGCCAGGCGGTCGGGGCTTAATCCATGAGCATATCTGGCAGCCTGCGAATGATCGCAGATGGCGATATAGCTATAACCCAGTTTTTTCCCATATTCAGCTACCTCTTCCAGAGTCAGCACGCCATCGCTCCAGTTGCTGTGAACATGGAGATCGCCTTTGATGTCCTCTGGCTCGACGATAACCGGCAGTTTCCCTTCAAGAGCCAGCTCTATTTCACCGCGATCTTCACGCATTTCCGGTGGAAATACAGGCAGGCCAAAAACGGCATAAACTTCTTCCTCGGTCTTACCGGCGATTTTCTTCTCGCCCTGGAAAACGCCGTATTCTGAAATTTTAAGCCCCTTATCCTTGGCCAGACCGCGCAGCTTGATGTTATGAGCCTTAGAGCCGGTAAAATACTGCAGGGCGGCCCCGTATTCTTGCTGTTCGACAATTCTTAAATCTACCTGTCGCTCGCCCAGCTCGGTTTGAATTAAAATTGAGCCTTTGGTGTCACCTTCAGCCAGCACTCTGATCGTTTTGGGGAAAGCTACGAAATGCTTGATAATCTTCAGCCCATCCCGCCCGGTGGCCAGAATATCTATATCGCCAATCGTCTCTTTCATCCGCCGCAGCGAACCGGCCGTCGAGACATGGCTCAGTCCTTCCAACTTTTTTAGATATTCGATAACTTCCTCAGCAATGGTCATAGCTTCATAAATGGGCATTCTTTCCTGGGCATGTTCAAACAGCTCGATACCCTTTTTAATATTTTCCACTTTCTTTTTACCCATCCCGTAGAGCTTCTCGAGACTGCCATCTTCAATGACTCGCTTGAGGTCTTCGAGATTATTGACATTGAGTTCTTTATGCATCAGGTGAATCGTTCGGCCGCCGAGGCCAGGGATTTCCAGCAGCTGCAGCAAGCCCTCCGGCACTTCCTTCATGACTTCCTCGTATCTGGTCATTTTGCCCGTTTGGAGATATTCTTCGATTTTTTCGGCCATACCTTTGCCAATACCCGGAATCTCTGACAGTTTTCCCTGAGCGACCAGCTCGGCCACATCCGTGGTTAAATCCTCGAGTACTCTGGCTGCCTTCTGGTAAGCAACTACCTTGAAGCCTGATTCTCCCTTGATTTCCAGGGCATCGGCAATGCGGTAAAAAAGTTTGGCAATTTCTTTATTTTTGTTCTCCATGCTGACCTCTTTCCTGCGGTCTCTCTGTTTTTTAATTTTATAATAGAGCTGTGATTTAGACAAACTGCGGCTCAGAGAGGTAAGCCGGTTTTTTCTATATTGGTCAGGAAAAGGGGTCCTGTCACGGCGTGCCCCCGTCCGTCCTCGCTTCACCCATCCCCCCGTGGGGAACCCCTTCCGCTGCGGGCGGAGCGGAGACACACCGTGCCACCCCACTTAAAACAAGCGTTTAAATAGAGAAGCTGGTTTTACTTTAAGATATTTGAAGACTTAAGCCATGGTGTTTTAGAGTTCTTGAGGTGGGTAAGCAGAGTCCCTGTTAGTTTACCCTTTCTATATTGGTCAGGAAAAGGGGTCCTGTCACGGCGTGCCCCCGCCCGTCCTCACTTCACCCATCCCCCCGTGGGGAACCCCTTCCGCTGCGGGCGGAGCGGAGACACACCGTGCCACCCCACTTAAAACAAGCGTTTAAATAGAGAAGCTGGTTTTACTTTAAGATATTTGAAGACTTAAGCCATGGTGTTTTAGAGTTCTTGAGGTGGGTAAGCAGAGTCCCTGTTAGTTTACCCTTTCTATATTGGTCAGGAAAAGGGGTCCTGTCACGGCGTGCCCCCGCCCGTCCTCACTTCACCCATCCCCCCGTGGGGAACCCCTTCCGCTGCGGGCGGAGCGGAGACACTTCGTGCTGCCCCGGGACGTTGTTCTTTGCTTATGATTGACAATTGCGGTCAGGCCTTTTATCTTAATCACATGAAAATTATTCTGGCTGGTTATAATTTAGATTCGGAAGTTATTGAAGAACTCAAGAAAAATTCCCCCGAGCGTCAGGATATTACCCCCGAGACCATCTCGGCGGCTTATGCCCGCATCTCGCGTGATCCGCGGCCGGTTAATGAGCTCAGGGCCGTGGCCAGAGCTGAGGTGGAGAGAGCGCGCCGTTCAAATCAAAATATTATCTTCAAGATGGGCCATCACTCGGTGGCCGAGCATGCCGTCTTTAACTTTGATCTCATCGGACTGAGCCGCCTGGCCATTGAGGAGGTCGAGCATTTCCGCCTCTGTTCCTACACCGAAAAATCACAGCGGTACATAACGCTTGACGGCGATTATGTTTTACCGGAAGAAATCAAGCAGGCTGGCTCCAAGTTTGAGAAGCTTTTTGTAGAGACAATTGAAGCCCAGAATGAAGCCTACCGCTATTTTTATGGACGGCTGCGGGAGCATTTTTTTAAAAAATATGAGAAGCAGGCTGCTAATCCGAAGAATCAGGCAATTCTTGACGGCTGGGCCAAAGAAGATGCCCGCTACGTGGTGAGTCTGGCGACCAAAGGGCAACTGGGACTGACCGCTAATGCCCGCAACCTGGAACTAATCATCAGGCGTCTGGCTGCTAAGAAAAATGCCGAGCTGGAGGAGCTGAGACGCCAGCTTTACGATCTGGCCAAAAAAGTGGCGCCATCTATTATTCTTTTTACTGAGGCTTCGCCTTATGAAGCTGAGATGATGACTAATGTCGGCCGGGAAGCAGAGCGTCTTCTGGCCGCAGAAAAGATGCGTGCGAAGCAGGCTGGCCAATCAGAGCCAAAAGAAATTGAACTGGCAGAATATTCTGAAAATGGCGATGAACTCATTCTGGCTGGATTGCTTTTTTCGACGGCCGGCTTGTCCTTCCAGGAAGCTTTAAAGAAAGTCAAACGCTTTGGCCGCCAGCAAAAGCTGGAGCTGGCGAAAAAGGTCTTCGAGCAGATGGAATTTTATGATGTTCCGCCGCGGGAATTCGAACTGGCCGAACTGACCTATGATCTGATTGTTTCTGCCTCCTGTTTTGCTCAGCTTAAACGTCATAGAATGATGACCCTGCTGACTCAGCCTTATGATCCAGCTCTGGGTGTAACGGTTCCGCCTTCCATCAAAGAAATAAAAGAACAGAAAAATTTTATGGAAATAATCAAAAAAACTGATAAGAGCTGGCGCGCGCTGAAGAATGGGGTCGGGCCAGCCGCTGATTATATTCTAACCAATGCCCACCGTCGTCGAGTGACAGTCAAAGCCTGCGTCAGAGAGCTTTATCATCTGTCGAGGCTGCGGGAGGATGCCACTGCTCAGTGGGAGATCAGGCGGGTCTCAGCCGGGATGTCAGCTCTGGCTAAAAAAGTTTTCCCGGTGACAGCCAGGCTGCTGGGTGGCAAAGACAGCTATCCTGAGCTTTATAAAAAGCTTTTTGGCCGGCTACCCAGAATGCAGCCTCCGTCCTTATTTTTTGATTAAAGCAGGGGACATAAACTATATTTCATATTTTTTGAACTTAACACTTCCCATCGAAGCAGCGGCAGTTTTGTGGTTTTCAATTGTTTGTCAGACAACTGATAGGGAAAAGTTTGGAATTCTCGGCCATTCTGTTTAAAATAAACTTGCCTTTAATCCACGGGCAAAGCGAATTAAGGTCTTTCCTTTGAGGAGGGGCAGATGAAGATCGAAAGCTATTTATTTGGCCGGATGGTCATTGACGGCCGGACCTATACCTCTGATCTCATTATTGCCGGCGACGAGGTTTTCCCCAACTGGTGGAGGAAACAAGGGCATCACCTGCAGCCAGAAGATCTGATGACCGTCATTGACAAGAAGCCCGACGTGCTGGTCATAGGGACGGGCGCTCATGGCATTATGACTGTACCGGCTGAAGCCATAAAGTATTTAGAAGAGGCCGGAATTGAAGTTATCTGCCAGCCAACAAGCCAGGCTGTAGAGACCTTCAATCAAATCTCGGGCAGAAAGAAGGCTGCCGCTTTCCATCTGACCTGCTGAAAACAGGGGACACACAATCTATATTTCCTTATATATGATATAGACCCCATTCATGATAAAATAAAAACATGCATCCCCACCAGAAATTAGCTACTCTCAACAACATTCTGGTCAGAATTGTAGAATTGCAACTTCTTCCAGCTGATTGTTATCTGGCTGGTGGTACAGCCGCTTATTTTTATTTTCATCACCGCCTGTCAATAGACCTCGATTTTTTTTCTCCTCAGCCCTTTAATTCTAATTCAATAGTTGTTAAGTTCAGAGAGAAATTTGAAGAGGTCGATATCGCACTCATAGAAAAAGACACGGTCACTATTTTCCTTTCATCCGAGAAACTGAAGTTTTCTCTCTTTTATTTTCCATATAAACTCTTGCTTCCAGTAACTGCTTTTAGCCCGGAAGAAGGCGTGTCTGTCAATTTGGCATCTTTAGACGACCTGGAAGTGATGAAAGCCTTAGCCCTGGCTCAAAGAGGATCGGCCAAAGATTTCATCGACCTTTTCTATTTGCTTAAAAAAAGCGGTCATTCTTTTAGCGAGTTATCGCGTCTGGTGCGGCTCAAGTTCGGAGTTGATGAAAAGTACGATTATAATTTAAAGACAGCCATGGTTTATTTTGATGAGGCGGAACCGGAGCTCAAATCGGTTATTATGATTGATAAATCAGGAGAATTCCGGTCCATTACTGAGAAAGAATGGCAAGATATCAAGGATTTTTTTATAAGGTTTAGCCGATGAGAAAAGAGTTATTCTGGGACAGTTTTGAAGAGAAACTGACACCAGAGATTGAGATTGAAAGGGCCATAAACTTCGGTGGTTTTGATTATATTAAAGAAGTCCAGGAAAAATACGGAATGGAGAAGTTTGTAGATGTTCTTATGACTCGCCGCAATCTCAGGAAAGTGGCCGTCAATTACTGGTGTTTGGTGCTTGGCCTTGACCGCGCCAAAACCGCCGCCTTTAAAAATCCTTCCATCATCTGGTCACCGTTTAGATAATTCATAGCGATCAGAACGAAAAAAATAGGAAATACAGAACGTGTCCCCTGTTTCTCCTTCCCGCTGCCCTTGATTTTTTGATTGGTTTGACTCAGCTTATGGCTGAATTTTATAATGGAAGGGCCAGACAGAAGGCGGAGTTAATGTCCCGAAGAGAAACGCGCAAAGACTTTGAGCTTAGAACCTGCCAGGCATTTTTTAAATCTTAAAATAAGAGGTTCAGATGTTTGTCCATCGCCATCAAAAAAGTCCAGCTAACGGGAAATCGGGCAAAGAGCCAAAACGTATTTCTCATCTCTCCGTTTTTCTCCTCGCCGGTTTTATAGCTGTGATATTTACTGTCGTTGCGGCGACTGAGCAGAGTTCTTCCAGTTTCAAAAGTAAAGCGCCGGGATATTCTGACCTTACAGTTAGTGAACACAC
>DAOLNQ010000008.1:0-108627 GCA_035416665.1 Candidatus Saccharicenans sp.
GCACTTAAGCTAAAGACTATCGGCATTACCGGCACCAAAGGTAAGACGACGGTCAGTTATATCCTCGAAG
The DNA here is from genome assembly GCA_035416665.1 of Candidatus Saccharicenans sp. Classification (GTDB taxonomy): domain Bacteria; phylum Acidobacteriota; class Aminicenantia; order Aminicenantales; family Saccharicenantaceae; genus Saccharicenans. The sequence goes on from DAOLNQ010000008.1 coordinate 71, forward strand.
CTATTCTCCAGGTCGCCGGACTGAATCCTGGAGTCATCGGGACGATTGACTATCGCTGGAATAATCAGCGTTGGGCGGCTCCCAGAACAACTCCAGAAGCACCGGATATTCAAAAGATATTAAAGCAAATGGTTGATTCTGGCGTGACCCATTGTGTGCTGGAAGTTTCCTCCCACTCCCTTGAGTTAAAGAGAGTCCTGGGAATAGGTTTCGACCTGGCCATTTTTACTAATCTCAGCGGCGAACATCTCGATTATCACCAGACAATGGAAAATTACTTTGAGGCCAAAAAAAAGCTCTTCTTCTTAAATCATAAGAGGCAGGCCTCAATAGTTAACATTGATGATGTCTGGGGTCAGAAGCTGATTTCGGAGCTGCCGATGAGAACCATCACCTTCGGTTTCAGGCCTGAAGCTCTGGTCCGGGTGGAAAGCTTTGAGATCGTGGGCCGGGAAATGAAAGCTCAGGTCTCTTATCCGGGTGGACGGCTTAATTTCAAAACAAAACTGATTGGACGTCATAATTTATATAATTTTCTGGCGGCCATTTCGGCTGCCCTCGTCCTGGGAATCAGCCCGCAGGCTATTGTCAAAGGAATAAGCCAGCTGGAATCCATACCAGGTCGGCTGGAATTTGTACCTAATTCGCTTGGCCTGTCGGTTGTGGTGGATTATGCCCATACTGATAATGCCCTGGAAAATTTGCTGCTGGCCGTGAGGAGTCTAAATCCGGCCAGAATCATCTTAATTTTTGGCTGCGGTGGAGATCGGGACCGGAGCAAGCGCCCACGAATGGGAGAAGTAGCAGCTCATCTGGCTGACTGGACTATCATTACTTCCGATAATCCCCGTTCCGAAGACCCGGAAAAAATTATTAAGGATATCGAGCAGGGTTTTCTAAAAGTCGGAAGCAAAAATTACGAGTTGATTATTGACCGGCGGTCAGCAATTCAAAAAGCCCTGGCCATGGCTGCTCCTGGCGATTTCGTGGTGATAGCCGGTAAAGGCCATGAGACCTATCAAATCTTCAAGGATCAAACTCTTCCTTTTAGCGACTATGGGACAGCTCTGGAGATAATCAAGAAACTCGAGGAGAAAAAATAGGATGGCTTCATTATCTCTTGCCCGTCTGGCCGAGCTCACCGGCGGAAAGATAATTCAAGGTGAGCCAGAAACCAGAATAGTGGCCTGCACTTTCGACTCCAGGCAAGCCACGCCGGGCTCTTTGTTTTTTGCTCTGAAGGGAATTAGAGATGGCCACGATTACATTGCTGAAGCCAGAAAAAAAGGGGCTGTAGCTGCCTGTGTCTCCAGAGAAGTAAGAGATTTGCCAGCGGACTTTGGCTTAATTCAAGTGAACGATACCCTGCAAGCTCTTCAGCAACTGGCAGCCAGGGTGCTGGCCGAAAGTCAGCTTCGAGTGGTAGGTATAACTGGAAGTATAGGCAAAACTTCCACCAAGGAATTGACTGCCCGCCTGCTTTCCGCACGTTTTTCTGTGCTCAGGTCAATGGGCAATTACAATAATCAGATCGGCTTGCCTATTTCCATTCTTTCCCTGAACGATTCTCACCAGATAGCGGTCCTGGAAATGGGCATGAATCATCCTGGTGAAATCAAGAGACTGGTAGAAATTGCTCCTCCAGAAGTGGCAGTCATTACCAGGATTGCTCCGGTTCATCTTGAATTTTTCCAGAGCCTGGAGGAAATTGCCCTGGCTAAAAAGGAAATTCTGGCCGGGGCTAAACCAGGAGCAAGCGCTGTTCTTAATGGCGACGATCCACTCATCAGACAGATCGCAGCCGATTTCCCGCCCGATAAAATTATCTATTTTGGTAAAGGCGATAGATATTTAATAAGAGCTGAAGACATCGAATATCACGGCTGGTCCGGATTGAGTTTTGGCCTCATTTACGGACAGGAAAAAGCCAGGGTTGAACTGCCCATCTTAAACGAGGGACTTATAACCAATGTTCTGGCCGCCTGTGGTGTTGCCTATTATTTTGGCCTGAGGCTGGCTGAGATTCTTTCTTCACTTCACCAGCTACCCGTTCTCGCCCACCGCGGCGAGGTGATTAAATTGAAGGACGGAACCACCATCTATGATGATTCCTACAATTCCAATCCAGTCGCTCTGGAAGAGGTCTTGAAAAGCCTGGGCCGGCTTCAGGCTGGCAGAAAAATTGCGGTGCTGGGCGATATGCTTGAACTGGGACCTGCCGAGAATCAATATCATCTGGATGCGGGTGCTCTTCTTCCTGCTTATGGTTGGGACTATCTGGTTACAGTTGGCTCCCGGGCCAGACTTATAGCCGAGGGAGCTGTCCGCCAGGGGCTGGATTCAGCCAGGGTTGAGTCTTTTGACCGACCAGAAGAGGCAGCAGACTGGCTTAAATCATTTATCAGGCCCTCCGATCTCGTTCTGGTCAAAGGTTCGAGAGGTTTGAGCCTCGAAATCGTTGTCGAAAATCTGAAAAGAGAGAGGGAGGACTGAAGTGCTTTACTGGCTGCTGGTTCCACTCAGAAAATATATGTTCTTCTTTAATGTTTTTCGCTACATCACGGTCAGAACAGCTCTGGGTGGAATGACTGCTCTCCTTTTTGTCTTTATCTTCCTGCCAGTGTTTATCAAAGTGCTTCGAAAGCATGAGATTGGTCAGGAAATAAGGGAAGAAGGGCCATCAACTCACCTCTCCAAAAAAGGCACCCCTTCGATGGGTGGGGTGATCATCATCGGAGCGACAGTCGTCTCCACCCTGCTCTGGGGGAATCTCAGCAATATCTATGTCTGGCTGGGCCTGGCCGGCCTGACCCTTTTTGGTCTGATTGGCTTTATAGATGATTTTATTAAGTACCGTAGCCACCGTTCTCTTGGATTGAACACCAGGCAGAAATTAATCCTTCAAATCACTGTCTCTGGCCTGCTTGCTCTTATTCTTGTCCTCATTGGCTTTAAAGGAAAATTCGATCTGCATTTAACTTTTCCCTTTATTAAAGAATGGACACTTTATTTAGGCTGGCTTTATCTGCCCTGGATCCTGTTTATTTTGGTCGGCTCATCCAATGCGGTTAACCTGGCCGACGGATTAGATGGACTGGCCATAGGTTTAACCCTGATCTCAGCCGCCGCCCTGACCGCTCTGACCTATGTCGCTGGCCACGCTATCTGGTCACAATATCTAAATATAATAAGAGTTCCTCTGGCCGCCGAACTAACGGTTTTTGCCGGGGCTCTAGCGGGAGCCTGCCTGGGTTTTCTCTGGTTTAACTGCCATCCGGCCGAAATTTTTATGGGCGATGTTGGCGCTCTGTCTTTAGGTGGAACCCTTGGACTGCTGGCTATTTTGATCAAACAGGAGTTTCTGCTCTTTTTTGTAGCCGGGGTTTTTATTCTGGAAGCTTTATCGGTTCTCCTGCAAGTGACCTATTTCAAGCTGTCCGGAGGCAAAAGGATTTTCCGGATGGCACCGCTGCATCATCATTTTGAATTGATTGGTTGGCCGGAAGAAAAGGTTGTTATCCGTTTCTGGATAATGGGAATTATTTTTGCCCTGTTCAGTTTGACCACCTTGAAGCTGAGGTAAAAATGGAATTAAAAGATAAAAAAGTAGTGGTAATTGGCTTCGGCCGGACTGGCCAGGCTGTCTGTGATTTTCTCCTCAGCCAGGGGGCTAATATTACCGTTTCAGATAAAAAGCCCGAAGCAGAACTGGAGCGGGTGGAAAAATACAGGGCTAAAGGCGTTAATTTCGAGACAGGGGCCAATCGCCTGGAAACTCTATTAGCGGCGGAGCTGGTGGTCTTAAGTCCGGGTGTGCCTCCCCTGCCTGAAATTCTGACCGCCAGAGAAAAAGGCATAAAGGTTATCTCGGAAATAGAGCTGGCTTACCCTTATCTGCGGGGAAAACTGATCGGAATCACCGGAACCAATGGCAAATCAACCACCACCACTCTTATTTACTTAATGCTGAAGAAGGCCGGTTTCAAAGTTCACCTGACCGGTAACATCGGCCAGCCGCTTGTGTCATTTATCTCTAAGGTTAAGCCCGGCCAGCTGGTGGTGACCGAGCTGTCCAGTTTTCAACTGGAATTCACCGAAAAGTTCAGAACCGATATCTCTGTTTTCCTCAACCTTTCACCCAATCACCTTGACTGGCATCAGTCCTTTGAGGCTTATCTCCAGGCCAAAAAGAAACTCTTTGATCACAGTCAACCTGGTGATCAGATAATCCTCAACCGTGATGACCCGCACCTGTGGGCCTGGAGACAAGAAAAAAGACAAGAACTCTATGCTTTCAGTCGAAAGCATTCAGTACCCCGGGGTTGCTACCTCCAGGGCTCGAAGGTTATTCTGAAACTGGGGGAAGAAATTCCGGTCATAGATGTCAAGGATATCAGGTTAAGAGGGGTTCACAATCAAGAAAATGTTATGGCCGCGATTCTGGCTGCCCGTCTGGCTGGAACCAGCCTGACCTCCATCAGACAGACCATTCGAAATTTCAAAGGGCTGGAACATCGTCTGGAAGAAGTCAGAAAAATCAGGGGCATATTATTTGTCAATGATTCCAAAGCGACCACTGTTGATGCCACCATTAAAGCTATCGAAAGTTTTGACCAGCCGATTATCCTTATCCTCGGGGGGCGCGACAAGGGGGGAGACTTTTCTCCCCTCCGTCGCGCATTAAAGGGAAAAGTCAAACAGGTGTTGCTGATAGGCGAGGCCAGAGAAAAAATCAGACAGGCTATCCAGGGAGTTTGTCCGCTGGAAGAAGCTAAGAGCTTTAGAGAGTTAGTGGAAAAAGCTTACCGTCTGGCCAGCCCGGGGGACGTAGTTCTGCTGGCACCAGCCTGCACCTCCTGGGATATGTTTAAAAATTTTGAAGAACGAGGCCGGTTATTTAAAAAAGAAGTCAATCGCCTGGCCAGAAAAGTCCAGGAGAAAAAATAATGGAAGTTTTCAGGCGGTATTCTTTTGACAAGACGCTTTTCGTCACGACCCTGGCTCTTGTCCTTATTGGCATCATTATGGTTTTCAGTTCATCTGTCATTCTGGCCGCAGAAAAATACCAGCAGAGCTTCTATTTTCTAACCCAGCAAATTGTGGCCGCTATCGCCGGCCTGATCATGATGATCATCATCGCTTCTATCCGGCAGCCATTCTTTACCTGGAAACGGCTGGTTTATCTGGCAACTGCTTTCACTTTTGTGCTGCTCTTGCTGTGCCTGGCCATGCCTCCAGTGGCCGGAGCTCATCGCTGGCTGCAGATTTTCGGCATTCGTTTTCAACCTTCAGAGCTGGCCAAGATCATCTTGATTGTTTTTCTGGCCAATTACTGCACAGACAAAGCCCAGACCATTAATCACTGGAAAACACTGTTGATCCCGGCCGCTGTCATCCTGAGTTTTGTCCTGCTTATTTTGCTCGAACCTGATTACAGCACAGCTGCCCTGGTATGTCTGATTTCAGCTATTACCCTTTACCTGGGCGGAGTAAAATTAAAATACTTTGTTGTTCCAGGACTTTTGATCTGCATTATCTTTACTATTTTTCTTTTTTCAGCCAACTACCGGCTTAGCCGGGTTCATGGCTTTCTCGAGCCTGACAAGGACCCGCTGGGTAAGGCTTTCCAGGTCAGGCAGTCACAGTTAGCTATCGGGTCAGGTGGTCTGCTGGGAGTTAGTCTTGGAGCCTCCACTCAGAAACTCTATTTTCTGCCCTGCGCCCACACCGACTTTATTTTTGCTATTATTGGTGAAGAAACAGGCCTGGCTGGTAGCCTGACCGTCATCATACTATTTCTCGTTTTTTTAGCCCGCGGGCTAAAAATTGCCGATCGGGCTTCGGGTCAGAATTACCAGTTAATTGCCTATGGCTTGACCATCAGCCTGGCTATCCAGGCTCTTTTGAATATCAGTGTTGTCCTGGGACTGGGACCGGTAACCGGTATTCCGCTCCCCTTTATTTCCTATGGACGATCATCCTTGCTTTGCAACCTTTTGGCTGTCGGTCTGCTACTAAATATTTCTCAGAGAAAGGTGGAGGCCAAACCACTGCTATGAGTAAGAAAAGAATAATCATCAGCGGAGGAGGAACAGGCGGACATCTCTATCCAGCGGTGGTCCTTGGCCAGAAGCTAAAAGAACTGGAGCCAGAAATAGAATTAATTTATATCGGCAGCCAGCGAGCTGTTGAGAAAAGAATAATGAGTGAGCAATCCCTGACGTATCTAACTCTGCCCGTAGAAGGATTAAAAAGCCATGGCTGGAAAAAGCTCAAAGGGTTGGCTCTACTGCCGCTGGCTCTGACCAGGTCACTGATTATTATTTTAAGCTATCAGCCTGCTCTGGTGATCGGGGTCGGTGGATTCAGTTCCGGACCGGTTGTCCTGCTGGCTTCCCTTCTGAAAAAGCCCACCCTGATTCTTGAACAGAATGCCCTGCCCGGTTTTACCAACCGTTTGCTCAGCCACTTGGCTGATCGAGCGGTCGTCTCTTTTCCTTCCTCGCTTGGCTATTTCAGGGGTAAAGGTATTTTGCTGGGCAATCCGGTCAGACCGGAGTTTTACCGGATTCAGCGCAAGCAACCCGGGCCGATTCTGACCCTGCTCATTTTTGGTGGCAGTCAGGGCTCAAAATTTTTAAACGACAGAATTATAGACAGCCTGCCCCTTCTCAGGGAGTTAAGAAATTCTCTGATCATTTATCATCAAACAGGAGAAAGAGATTTCCAGCGGGTCAAAGAAGCTTATGAGCTGGCCGGCCTGGACCGGGTCACAGTCAGCCCCTATTTTTCACCTATGGCTGACTATCTGGCCGCGGCCGATCTGGTTCTGTGTCGGGCTGGTGCTACTACCTGTGCCGAACTCATCGCCGCCACCAGGCCAGCCATCCTGGTTCCTTTTGCCGCCGCCGCTGATAATCATCAGGAATGGAATGCCAGAGAACTGGAGCGAGCCGGAGGAGCCGAGGTCCTCTTAGAAAAGGATTTTAAACCTGAAATCCTCCTGGATCGGCTGAAATTTTATATGAATAACCATGAGGCTTTGATTCGAATGGGAGATAATCTCCAGAAGCTCAGAAGGACGGATAGTGCCGACCGCCTGGCCAGGCTGGCTCTGGACATGATTAAAGCCGAAAGAAGGAGAGACTAGTGGTAAGAAGAGGCTATAGAAAACTCAACCGGATTCACATGGTCGGCATTGGCGGAACCGGCATGTGCGGGATTGCCGAAGTTCTGCTCAATCTTGGCTATCAGGTTTCAGGTTCAGATCTTCAGGAAAATGAAGCGACCATCAGACTGCGCAATTTAGGAGCCCAGATTTTTATCGGGCATTCTGCTGACAATTTAAAAGAAGCTGATGTTGTGGTTATTTCGTCTGCGGTCAAAGAAGATAATGTCGAAGTCGTCCGGGCCAAGGCTCTAAAGATTCCTGTTATTCCGCGAGCGGAAATGCTGGCTGAGTTAATGCGGATGAAATATGGAATTGCCGTGGCTGGGGCTCATGGGAAAACTACCACCACTTCGATGACCGCCCAGGTACTGGAAGCCGGTGGTTATGATCCGACTATCATTGTTGGCGGGCGATTAAATACCGTTGGTTCAAACGCCAAGCTGGGTGAGGGCGATTTCATTGTGGCCGAAGCGGACGAAAGTGATCGGTCTTTTCTTTATCTCTCTCCTTTCATTGCTGTTCTAACCAATATTGACGAGGAACATCTCGATCAATATGGAACGCTGACTGAAATTAAAAAAACCTTTGTTTATTTTGCCAATAAAGTACCCTTTTACTGTCCGGTTATTCTCTGCCTTGATGACCCCAATTTACAGAGCATTATGCCTCAAATCGAAAGGAAAATTATTACTTATGGTTTTTCACCTGAGGCTGATATTCAAGCCCATGATTTTGAATTTGATGGTTTTTCCAGTTATTCGACTCTTTATGTTCACGGCCAGAAAGCCGGCCGGCTGAAACTTAACGTTCCCGGTCAGCACAATATTTTAAATGCCCTGGCCGCCACGGCCGTTGGTCTGGACCTGGACATCGAGATGCCAACCATTCTCCAGGCGCTGGAAGATTACAGCGGTACCGGACGCCGCTTTGAGTTAAAAAAAGTCGTTAATGATATCATGATCATTGAAGATTACGCCCATCATCCGACCGAAATCAAAGCCACCCTGCAGGCAGCCAGGACAGGCTGGAAACGGCGGCTGGTGGTGGCGTTTCAGCCCCATCGCTTCTCTCGCCTGGCCAGACTCCAGAGCGAGTTTGCTACCGCCTTCCGCGAGGCCGATCTGCTCTTTTTGACCGAAATTTATCCAGCTGGTGAAAAACCGATCCCCGGAGTTAGCGGCCGGAACCTTTTTGAGGAGATTTGGCGGTCAGGTCAGACCAATGTCTATTATGAACCAGAGCTGGGTCGGCTGCCAGCCTTGCTGGCTGATGAACTTCGCCCTGGCGATATGCTGCTTGTACTGGGAGCAGGCCATATTAATCGGATCATCCCGGAAGTTATAAAAATACTGGCAAAGGAGAAAATAAATGGCAGTTGAAAATAGATATCCCCTGACCAGACCATTATTTTCAGATTGTCCAGCAGAAAAGCAGTCTTTCCATCGCCCTGATAAAAATACTGCTGCCAGAACCAGGAGCTCCAGGAAAGTTCTTTCAATCAAGCACCTATTGCTCATTTTCGGGTTGATAGCTGCTTTTTTCGCCGGCCTGACCCGTGTTTACTATTATGTGATTTCCTGCGACCAGCTGGAAATCAAAAAGGTAGAGGTCATTTCCACCAGCCCCCAGATCAAACAGCAAATAGAACATTACCTGAGTCAGTATAATCTGGGTAATATCATCGTTTGCGATTTGAATTATTTGAGGTCGAGACTCATTCGCCTGCCAGGTGTCAAGGAAGTCCGACTGGAAAAAATCCTTCCTTCTGAACTCAAGGTTGAGGTTGTTCCTCGTATTCCCAGGTTATATATCCATCGCGGAAATTACCAGTTAGTAGATGAGGAAGGAGAAGTCATTGCTTCTTACACTGAATTGCCTGACGACTCCTGGCCTCTTCTCGAGGATAGCAGCGGCTGGCGTCAGAACTACAAAGAGAAAATTGCTCTGACCTGCCAGGCTCTGGACCGCCTGCAACCGGCTTTAAGGGCGAGAATAAGGACAATCAAGCTTTTAGACCGATCGTCGCTGGAAATTCAACTGGCTGGAGATCCTGTGAAAATCATGGCGAGTGATTCCAACCTGGCCGAAAGCCTGGATTATTATCTTTCCAGTCTGAGTGCCTGGGCAGAACAGTTAGGTCCGGTTGAATATATTGACCTCAGACTAAATGATCGCATTTATATTAAACCACTGACTCTGCAGGCAGAAAAGGCTTCTGCCCGGGAAAAGGAGGCAAGTTAAATGGCCAGGAATAATTATCTGGTTGGACTGGACATCGGCACTAAAAAAACCGTAGCAATTATTGGCGAAATTACTGAAGAACAAAAGGTTGAGATTATAGGCATCGGGGTAGCCGAATCCAAAGGTATTCGCAAAGGAGTGGTGGTCAACCTGGACCAAACCATCTCAGCTATCAAAAAAGCCCAGGAAGAGGCTGAACTTATGGCGGGAGTCGAAATAGATTCAGCCTATGTTGGCCTATCAGGTGCTCACATTAAAAGTTTCAATAGCCGAGGGGTGGTAGCGGTCTCGGGCAAAAATCGGGAGATTACCAGAGAGGACATAAAACGGGTTATTGACCAGGCACGGGCTCTGTCTATCCCCCCTGACCGCGAGATCATTCATATTATTCCTCAGGAGTTTATTGTGGATGAACAGGATGGTATTAAGGATCCTCTCGGCATGAGTGGTATCAAGCTGGAAGTCAATGTTCACATCGTAACCTCAGCCATAACCTCTCTTCAAAACCTGAAGAACTGTCTGGAAAAGTCCAATATTGGCATTCAGGAAATCGTCCTGAATCAGATTGCCACCAGCTATTCCACCCTGACCCAGGATGAACGGGAACTGGGCGTTGGTCTGATTGACCTGGGAGCTGGAACAACAGAGGTGGCAATTTTTGAGCGAGGTTCTCTCTGGTATACATCCACCATTCCGCTGGGCGGAGATAATTTTACCAATGATATTGCCGTCGGACTGAGGACACCTATCCCTGAGGCTGAAAAAATAAAAAAGAAATATGGCTGTGTAGCCTTACCAATAACAGAGGAACAGGAGACGATTGAAGTGCCAACTGTGGGCAAAAGTAAAAAATCACGGTTGCTGTCCAGACAGATTCTGGCTGATATAATTCAGCCCAGGGCTGAAGAAATTTTCAGACTGGTAGATGGTGACATTAAAAGGATGGGTTATGAAAAGTCCCTGAACTCCGGCCTGGTCTTGACCGGAGGTACAGCCCTGCTGGATGGCCTGGAAGAAGTGGCCGAAGAAATATTTGATTTGCCGGTCAGACGAGGAGATCCCAGTTATGTTGGTGGGCTTATCGACCGGGTCAGTACACCCGATTACGCCACAGCCGTGGGGCTGATTCTCTACGGTTATAACCAGATTCAAGAGCATGGCTTTTCCAGAGATAAAAAGAAAGGCTTCTGGACAAAAATTAAGGACTGGTTCAATGAATAAAAAGGAGGAGAAGATGAGAGACGAATTTGGTAGTAAAATAAAGTTTCATTTAGCAGAAGAATCATTCGGAGCCAAAATCAAGGTGATCGGCGTTGGCGGAGGCGGCGGCAATGCCGTTAACCGCATGATCGAGGCAGGAATTGAAGGAGTCGATTTCATTGTGGTTAACACTGATAAACAGGCTCTGTCGACCAACCTCGCCCCGGTTAAGATTCAGATCGGCAACAAACTAACTAAGGGACTGGGATCGGGCGGCGATCCAAAAGTTGGCCGGCAAGCAGCCGAAGAGGACACTGACCGCCTGGCAGAGGTTATGGAGGGGGCTGATATGGTATTTCTGACCACTGGCCTGGGCGGCGGAACAGGTACCGGGGCTACACCGGTCATCGCCAATCTGGCCACAGGCATGGATATTCTGGTTATTGCCATTGTTACCATGCCCTTTAATTTTGAGGGCCGGGTGAGATTCCGTCAGGCAGAAGAAGGCTTGCAGGAACTCAAACAGGTCGTTGATACAGTTATAGCTATCCCCAATGAAAGACTTCTGGAAACTGTCAATCTCAACACCTCTATTTCTGAATCATTCCGGCTGGCGGACGATGTTTTGCGCCAGGCAACCCAGGGTATCTCCGATTTAATAACCAGACCGGGTTTGATTAACCTTGATTTTGCCGATGTCAAGTCGATCATGAAGGGCATGGGCATGGCCTTTATGGGAACCGGTCTGGCCTCGGGAGAAAACAGAGCTGTGGAGGCAGCACAGAAGGCCATCAGCAGTCCTCTGCTGGTAGATACTTCTATTGAAGGGGCCAGAGGAGTCCTGATCAATGTCACCGGTGGAAAAGATATGACCCTGCATGAAGTTTCCAAAGCGTCTCAACTCATTACGAGTCTGGCTGATCCAGAAGCCAACATTATTTTTGGCACTGTCCTCGACGAAGAAATGAAAGAAGCCATCAAAATCACAGTTATCGCTACTGGCTTCGAACATCGCGAAAGCAAACGACCGACAACCGAAGAAATAAGAACGAGGCTAACCAAGTCTCAACCAGCCGTGCCGGTCAACTCCCCCACTCCCCCTTATGTTTTTGAACCAAAAGGCAATCAGGAGCCATTCCTGGAAGCAGGCCAGCCTGAGCCTGACTGGAATGAAATGAATATTCCGGCTTTCATGAGAAAAATGAGGCAAGCAGCCATCAGGAAAACACCCAATGATTTACGCTGACACTGTTGTCGCCAATATTTCACAGCTGGTTACCTGTGCTGGAGCAAAACCCAGGATAAAAAAAGCCATGAAAGAGGTAGGCCTCATAGAAAAGGCCTGGGTAGCTGGCTCCAGCGGGCGGATAGTCTTTGTCGGTCAGGAAAATGAGTTTCGGGCCAGGGTATCTTTAAGTGAGAAGGCTCAGGTCATTGATGCTTCTGGCCTGGTTGGTCTGCCTGGCTTCGTTGATTGTCATACTCACCTGCCTTTTGCCGGTGATCGAGCCAGGGAGTTTTCCCTGAGACTGGCCGGCTATACCTACCAGCAGCTGGCAGAAATGGGACTGGGTATCCAGACAACAGTCCAGGCCACCAGGTCGATTTCAGCCGAGGACCTGGAGGCAATCTGCTTGAAAAGGCTGGAAATAATGCTGCTTAACGGGACAACAACAATTGAGGCCAAAAGCGGCTACGGCCTTAATCGTCAGGATGAACTCAAGCAGCTGCTGGTGCTGCGCAGCCTGGCCAACCGACAACCTGTATCAATCGTCCCCACTTTTATGGGTGCTCACGAGATACCACCCGAATATAAGTCTGATCACGGTCTTTATATCAAATGGTTAAAAGAAGAGATCATGCCTGAAGTCAAACAGGCTAATCTGGCCGAGTTTTTTGATATATTCTGCGAACCAACCGTTTTTAATCTGGAAGAAACCAGAGAACTGGCTGTGGAAGCTCTCAAACTTGGCTATAAACTTAAAATCCATGCTGATGAATTTGTGCCGATCGGTGGTACAGAACTGGGAGTAGAACTCGGAGCCAGGTCAGTCGAGCATCTGATCAATATCACCCCGGCTGGCCTGGAAAAATTAGCCAGTAGCCGGACAGCGGCTGTTCTTCTCCCCGGGGTTTCCTTTTTCCTTATGTCGGATAAAAAGGCGCCGGCCAGAGAAATCATCGATCGCGGGGCAATCGTCGCCCTGGCCAGCGACTTCAATCCAGGCAGTTCTAATTTGCTGTCCATGCTGCTGGTGCTGCAACTGGGCGTTTTTACCATGAAGATGACAGTAGAGGAAGCCCTGAGTGCCTGCACGATCAATGCCGCTTACGCCCTTGACCGGCAGGATGAAGTTGGGTCAATTGAAGCTGGCAAGTCTTTTGATCTCCTCCTGGCTGACCTCCCCTCCTATATTCACCTGGCTTATGAACTGGGAAGAAATCCAGTCAAGACAGTTATCAAGCAAGGAAAGATAGTGGTTGATGAGGGCCAAATTAAAAAATATATGGCCTAAAGAGCTGGAGAGCCAGCCTGGTCAGTCTTTTTGTTTTTTCCCTTCCAGTAAAGATAAGCCGGAACCCCAAGGAAAATAATCCCCAGCCCAGCCATGGAATTTATAAACTGTTTGATTAAAGAATTAACCGATATGGCCAGGGCAGCCAGAACAAATAGGGCTGGAGCCCAGGGATAACCCCAGGTCTTATAAGGTCTGGGCAAATCCGGTTTTTTATGCCTCAAAATAAAGACAGCTGCCACCGTCAAGCCAAAAAAGATCCACTCACCAAAAATCACATAAGTAAAAAGCTGATCAAATGTCCCGGACAGGCTGAGAACTATACTCCAGAGGCTGATAGCAATGATCGAAATATAGGGAGTCTTAAAACGGGGATGAATTCTGGCTATGGCCTTAAAAAACAGCTTGTCCTGAGCCATCGCATAATAGACCCGCGGGGAGCAAAGCATGTTCTGATTGGCTGAGCCCAGGATGGAAAAAAGAATAATTAAAGAGATAATAGAAGCACCAAGCGGCCCAACAGCCACCATCATGACGTCAGCTGCAACCCTGTCTGAGCTGGCTATCGCCGAAGAAGGTAAAATATACAAATAAGCCAGATTAGCCAGCAAATAAATGATAATGACACCAAATAAGCCAATCAGAATCCCCAGCGGCAGATTTTTTTCTGGATTTTTTACTTCACCGGCGCTATAAGTGGCCGTTTCCCAGCCTTTATAAGCCCAGAAGGTAGCAATCAGAGCCACTCCAAAACTGCTGAGCAAATCGAGAGAAAAGCCACCAACTCCCGGGGTGATAAAATTCGCTGGATTCCCTTTCCCCGAAAGAAAGACTGCAGCCAAGATACCAAAGATGCCCACAATTTTTATCACGGTTAACAGATTCTGCAAATTTCCGCCCTGTCTGGCACCAAAATAATTCACCGTAGCCAGAAAAACGATAAAGATAACTGCTGCCAGTTTCGTCATGAGCGGTGACATTTTTATAAAATAAGGCAAATAGTTAGCAGAGAAAGCCACAGCCAGAGTAGCAATGGCACCTGAATCAATTACGAAAAAGAGCGTCCAGCCGAAAAGAAAAGAGATAAACGAGCCATAGGCCTCACGAAGATAAACATAAATACCGCCGGCCTCAGGCAGGGCGGCGCCAAGTTCAGCCAGAGCCAGAGCTCCCAGAAAACTGAGAAAACCGCCAACTACCCAGACAGCCAGCATCAGCAAGGGAGATTTGACAGCAGCGGCGATTTCAGCCGGAACCATAAAAATTCCGGAGCCAATAATGCCTCCAATGACAATTGAAGTCACATCAAACAGGCCAAAGACCCGCAGCAATTGATTTCGGGGTCGGCCGGGACTGACCTTAGATTCGCTGTCCATTTTTATTGCCGTAATATAGATAAATGAAGATCAAAAGTCAACGTTAATTAAAAGATGTCCAGAAGGCGATACTGTACGGCTTCGCCCAGGGCCGAGGCCGATAGATTTTGCTGACCGGCCAGATCAGCAATCGTCCTGCCCACTTTTAAAATCCGGTCGTAAGCTCTGGCACTGAACTGGAACCTTTTCATGGCCGTTTCCAGTAGTTTCTGCCCTTCGGCTTCTACCCGACAGAACTGTCCCAGATCTCTGGAACTCAGTTGTGAATTCGATAATATCCTTTTCCCTTTGAATCTTTCCAGTTGAATTTTTCTGGCCGCCGAAACTCTCTTTTTAATCTCAGCTGAAGATTCGCCAGGAGGCCGCCCAACTATATCCTGATATTTTACAGCGGGAACTTCGATTTGAATATCAATTCTATCCAGCAGTGGTCTGGATAACCTTGAATAATATTTTCTCCTTTCGATTTCTGTGCAGTTCACTCCCAGTCCAGAACCAAAAAATACATCACTGCAAGGATTCATGGCTGCTACCAGCATAAAAGAACAGGGAAAAGTCAGGCTGGATGCTACCCGCGAAATGGTAACCTGACCATCTTCCAGTGGCTGACGCAGGCTTTCCAGTGCCTGCCGGCCAAATTCTGGAAATTCATCCATAAAAAGCACGCCCCGATGAGCCAGACTGACCTCGCCAGGCCGGGGGAAGTTGCCGCCGCCGACCAGTCCGGTATCGGTGATAGTATGGTGCGGCGCTCGAAAGGGCCTCTGGCTGATGGCCGCCCGATTCCCTAAAAGGCCAGCTGCGCTATAGATCTGGGTAACCTCAATTATTTCTTCGAAGATCATTTCAGGCAGAATGGTTGGCAGACGCCTGGCCAGCATGGTCTTACCTGAACCGGGCGGTCCGATGAGCAGAATATTATGCCCGCCTGCGGCTGCCACCTCCAGCGCCCTTTTAGCCTGCTGCTGACCCCTTACCTCCGAAAAATCAACATCTGATTTGACTTCTCCAATCAAATCAGCCAGCGAATAACTGGCCGGTTTTATGTCCGCTTCTCCATTGAGCAACTTCACCACTTCCAGCAGATGATCCATTCCAAAGACAGGCAAATTCCTCACCAGACAGGCTTCTCGCTCATTTTTTCTGGGCAAAATGAGGCCTGACAGTTTCTTTTCTGCCGCCAGAAGGGAAAAAGGCAGGGCTCCTCTGACCGATTTCAAACTTCCTTCCAAAGTCAGTTCGCCGACAAAAAGAAAGCGATTGAGGTTTTCCGAGTTCACCACTCCCAGAAAGGCCAGCAGGCCCAGGGCCACCGGCAGGTCAAAAGAAGAGCCTTCTTTTTTCCGACTGGCCGGAGCTAAATTAATAATTATTTTCTTGGCAGGAAAATCAAAACCACAGTTGCGCAAAGCTGCTCTGACTCTTTCTTTGCTTTCACGGACGGCAGCATCAGGCAGGCCAACGATAACAAAAGCCGGCAGACCAGGTGAAATATCGACTTCCACCTCTACCTGATAGGCTTCTATCCCATGAAGAGAGGCACTCGGAATTCTTACCAGCATTGTCCCTTAAAAGAAGGGACGAAGGAGACAATAATAATTCTCAGGCTGTCTGTTATTTTTTCTTGGCCAGCCCAAACTCGCGGGACAGGCGTTCAATTTCCTGTTCAATATCTTCGATTGATTGGACTTTAATTCTGGTCGTTGGGAAAGGAGCTTCACTCCCCGGTTGAACGAACTCGATCGGAGCCTCTTCCGGTTTTTTCTCCGCTTTTCTCTTCGGGGCTGGCCGGACAACCTCATCCGTGAGTTCAGAAGTGGTCAAAATCCTGGCCGGTTCAGCCGGCACTTCCCGGGCCTTTTCACCCTGGCTGACAGTTTCACCAAAGACACTGGCTTTGACCACTGGCACAGTTAGCCTGGCTATTTCTTTAAGAGTCTCCAGGACTCCCCGGCCATTGATGGCCTCAGCTTCGATATAAGGACAATTTCTTGAATTCAACAAGCGGTTGAGCGTCTCTACCGGAATCAGATTGGGTAAATCTCTTTTATTATACTGGAAAACGAGCGGAATGCGGTTAAGATCTATCCCCTGGTCCAAACAGTTTTTCCTGAGACCGTCAAAACTTTCCAGGTTGGCCTCCAGGAGCGGTAGCTGAGAATCAGCCACAAAGACGATGCCATCTGCTCCCTTCAAAACGCTTTTTCTTGAGGCCTCATAAAATACCTGACCGGGCACGGTCAATAGCTGAAAATGAACCTTGAAATCTTTGATCAAGCCGGCTTTTATCGGTAGAAGATCAAAAAAGAATGTTCTTTCAGCCGGCGTCTCCAGGCAAACCAGCTCGCCCCGATAAGCCGGTTCAAGCTTAAAATAGATATAGCGCAGATTGGTAGTCTTGCCACTCAGCCCGGGGCCATAATAGACAATCTTAATGGCCATATTTTTGGTTACATAGTTAACATAGGCCATTTTTTTTCTCGAGTTTAGATCTAGATATCATATTCACTTACTTTTAGTCAACTTTCCTGACCTTTAATTGAAAATTTTAAAACCACAGACCTTTGAATTGGAGCAGAAGCTATGGTATTTTTTGTTTTTACCTGTATCCTGGGCCGCTATTTAATCATACAGGTTCCGAAAGGAGAGCAGAATTGATTGAAAAAAACCTTAGGAAAGCCAGAAGAGTAGCCGTTATCGGCGGGCACCAGCCAGATGAAGAGGCGTTGAAAATTGCCTATGAAATCGGGCAGAGGCTGGCTCAAGCCGGGGCCATTCTGGTCTGCGGCGGCCTGAGTGGTGTGATGGAAGCAGCTGCCCGGGGAGCCAGGGAAGCTGGCGGGCTAACCATTGGCATTTTACCCGGGACTAACCCGGAAGAAGCCAATCCTTTTATCGATCTCCCCCTGGCTACCGGTATTGGTTTTAGCCGGAACTCAATGGTGGTTCTTAACGCTGACAGTGTTATTGCCATAGACGGCGAATACGGCACACTGAGCGAAATAGCTTTTGCCCGTCTCTATAATAAAAAAGTGGTGGGGATCAATACCTGGAAAATTGAAGGTGTCCTGCCCGTTAACTCAGCCAGTGAAGCTGTGGATCAGGCTCTGTCAGATGGGAAATAGCAAAGTTAAAACTGAGAGGAACTATGGATGAGAGGCAGGTGTTAAGTTCGGCCGGAGAAAGTCCAGAACCAGATCGATCAGACAGCGGTATATCCCAGACCGAAAACTTTAAATTAGTTATATCCTACGAAGGCACTGAATATCATGGCTGGCAGCGGCAGCCGGGCAAAATCACCATTCAGGCTATAATAGAAAATGCTCTCCAGCGCCTGACAGCTCAGACAATAAAACTGCAGGCGGCTGGCCGAACTGACGCCGGGGTCCACGCTATAGGCCAGGTAGCGAGCTTCCGGGCAGTCAGTCACTTAAAAGAGAATGATTTTCTCCGGGCTCTTAATGCCTTGCTGCCTGCTGATATCAGAATTATGGAGGTGGCCAGAGTATCCTGGGATTTTCAGGCACGGAAATCTGCTCGTTCAAAAATTTACCGTTACCGGATTAAGACTTCAGCCATTCTCAGCCCGTTTGATTATCGCTACGTTTTTCATTATCCCTATCCCCTGAATAAGGAAGCTATGTGTCTGGCCGCCAGGTATTTTGAACGTGAGGCTGACTTCACTGCCTTTTCGTCCGGTTATTACGAATACCCGGTCAGACATGTCTATCACTCTGTTCTTGAAGAGACAGAGGAGGAATTAGTTTTTACCATCGAAGCCAATGGCTTCCTCCGGCACATGGTCAGGACAATTGTCGGCACGCTGCTTATGGTCGGGCGCAACCGGCTGGCACCGGAAGGAATAGAAGAGCTTTTCAAAGGTAAAAAGAGAACCCGGCTCAGCCCAACTGCCCCGGCCAGGGGGCTTTACCTGGTTAAGGTCATCTACTGATCGAGCTGTCCGTTAATCCAGAGTCAGACCCATCAGATAAGCATCTTCAACTGGATTGGTATAATAGTCTTTTCGGATACCGATTATCTGAAACCCCAGCTTGCGATATAAGGCAATAGCCGGGCGGTTGGAGGTTCTAACCTCAAGAGTTACCAGCTGGGCTCCGCTCTCCCGCAAGTGCTCCAGAACATGGTGCATGGCCAGTTCGCCATAACCTTTCCCCTGATAATCGGGATGAATGGCCACATTATTAATCTGAGCTTCATTTCCTATTAGCCAGAAGATTATATAGCCAATGATCTTCCTTTTTTCCATATGAATGATGGTCAGCGGAAAGGAAATGCTTTTGTTTTGAATTTCTCCTAAAAAAGTATCGGCGGTCCAGGGATTGGAAAAGCAAACTTTCTCTATGGCCAGCACCTCTTTCAGGTCTTCTGGCCTCATCCGTCGGAATAAAAGTGGATTATCTCTGGACCTGGTCAGTTTTTTTCTCCTCAGCCTGAGATGGGCGGTAATAGATTGGTTCGACTTCCTCTGGTTTCAGGCCTTTACCCTGAGCCAACAAGACTGCACCCAGCTGGCCAATTTCAGCCGCCAGATAATAACTTCTTTCTGTTATAACCGCCTGCTCGCCAAGTTTGGCTTTAATAAGTGGAAGATACACATCGACCCCGGTTCCAATAAAGTATACCGGCTGCTCGACTGAAATCATCGCCAGGAATTTCTCCGGTTCATAAGCACCGGCCGGTATGACCTCCTGCAGTTCTGATCGATCAGCCTGATAAAGGCAGGCAAAGATTTCGCCCTTTCTGGCATCAATCGCCGGTGCTATGATTTTTATCTCTGGACAGAGCAATTTTCTGGCCAGGGCAGTCAGGGCAGAAACTGCCGCCACCGGCCGGCCAGAGGCCAGAGATAAAGATTTGATCAGACTGAGGCCTATTCTGATGCCGGTAAAAGAACCGGGCCCGGCGGCCACCGCCAGTCCATCTACTTCGCTGATTTTTTTTCCTGTAATTTTAGACAGGGCCTCCAGGGCCTCAAAGACCTGGCGAGAATGAGTTGAGGGCGAAAGGTAATTGACTTCAGCTAAGAGCTTCTTCCCGTCGACCAGAGCAACTGACCCGAAACGGGTGGTAGTATCCAGGCTCAAAACAAGCATCTTTTGTCCAGTGGCCAGCCTTCCTGCCTTATAGTTTGGCGGCTACGGCTTCAGCCACATCCAGAGTTCTGGCTGTGCCACCCATATCATAGGTTCTGACTTTACCTTCCTTGATGACTTCCGCTATGGCTCCCTCCAGTCTTGCCGCGAGATCTTTTTCACCCAGCCAGTCGAGCATCATTTTTGCTGCCAGCAGCGTGGCAGTCGGATTAACCTTGTAAAGACCGGTATATTTGGGAGCTGAGCCATGAGTTGGTTCAAAGACAGCATAGTTATCTCCGATATTTCCAGCACAGGCAAAGCCAAGACCACCGACCAGCTGGGCAGCCAGGTCAGAAATGATATCGCCAAACAGGTTCTCTGCCACCAGCACATCATAATCCTGAGGATTTTTGATTAACCACATGCACATGGCATCAACATTGGCTTCAATAAACTTAATCTCAGGATACTCGGCTGCTACTCTTCTGGCTTCTCTCAGCATCAATCCTCCGGTTTCTCTTAAAACATTCGGCTTTTCGACCAGGGTGACCGATTTCCTTTTATATTGCCGGGCATATTCGAAGGCTGCCCTGACGATGCGTTCGCAGCCTTTTTTAGTCATAATTCTGGTTGAAACCGCTATTTCATCTGCCGGAACGTCCTTGAAATCCTTCATTTTGGGATGGAGCATTAATGCCTGGCGAACTTCCTCTGGCAGGGGAAAAAATTCGACGCCAGCGTAACTGCCTTCAGTATTTTCCCTGAAAATAACCAGATCAATATTGTCACGATAATTAAGCGGATTGCCCGGATAGGCTTTGCATGGTCTGAGATTTATGTACAGGTCGAACAGCTGACGCAGCTTGACTATCGGGCTGACATAGGACAGTCCCTTGCCCTGAAGCTCGGGGGCCAGCTCTCTAGCTGCATCTTCTTTGGGTTTAGAAGTAATGGCCCCGAACAGGCAACCGTCAGTCTCTTTTAAAAGTTTAATAGTGCGATCGGGCAGGGGGTTTCCTTCCCGGCACCAGAATTCCCAGCCGATATCGCCATAAATGTATTCGGCGTCAAGATTGAGTCGCTTCAAGACGATCATGGCTGCTTCAATAACCTCTTTGCCAATCCCGTCACCAGGTAAAATTGCCAGACGATATTTAGCCATTTCCATTACTCCTTGAATGAAGATAGTTTAATTTTAATTATCTTAAAAAATAGAGGTTAAAGTCAACGGCCTGACACGAAAAAACCCTGATAGACAGCAGGGCTTTTAATTTTAGCGTTTTCCCCTGTCAGGCGGATTCAAGGCTCTGATCAAAATCGTTAAAAAAAAGCCCGGCCAGGCCGGGCTTCCTGTTTTAAACTTTTAAAATTGGCAGCTGATTGGATTATTCAATCCAGACCTTCACCATCTCATCCTCATCATTAACTTCAATGATGGACATGGGTCCAGCTTTTTTGAGCTGATTCATCAGGTCCTGGATCTTCAAAGCCTCATCTCTGCCTTTCATTTTAAGATCTTTGTTTCCCGCACAGCTTACCAGCATTTCTACCAGTGAAATAGGCAGGGTTACTTTTACCTTTTCCTGGCCGCTGGCCTTATCAATAATTAAAACCTTAAACCATTTGGCCTCACCGGCTGGCTGGCTTTTAGGATTCTCCTGAACTGCCTTTTTTATCACCTGATAATCGTCTTTATCCAGGGCCAGAGACGGCCCGACCGTCAGATAAAGGAAGACCACCAGCAGCCCGGCTATCAAGACTTTCTTTTTCATTTTTATCCTCCTCATACTTTTTATGAAATTATTCAATCCAGATTTCAATTAAATCCCCGCCTTCCTCGATTCTGACCAGCTTTTCTCGCGATTTGGCCAGGTCGCTCAAAAGTCGGTCGAGGTCGTAGCCCTGCTTTTTGATCCGGTTTTTATCTTCTTCGGGCATAGCCTGAAGTGCCAGATCGGCCAGAGAGAGAGGCAAATTAACCGAAACAGTAGGAGCTTTTTTACCTTTTTCATAGATTCTGATTTTAATCTGGCGGAGTTCTCCAGAAACAGGCTCATCTTTTATCTCCTGAAAAGACTCAGGAGAAATTCTAAGCAGGGCGATTTTGGCCCGATCAATTAGTTCCTGGTCCTTTTCTTCTGCCATCAATTTTTTCAAAACAGGTACAGCCTTCCTGGCAATTTTCTTATCGTCAAGGTAACTTAATTTAAAAGCAGCATAATAACGTATTACCCGGGATGGATCATTCAGGCTGTCTGTCAGTATCTGACCGAAACCTGTCTGCCCACTTTTGTAAAGAGTAAAAGCCAGATCCAGACTGGCGATTCTGGCCTCCTCTACCAGTCCTTCGGGTTTATCCGGTCTCTTTAAAAATTCTTCAAAGGTCCGCCAGGCCTGAAGCTCCTTGCCTTTCTGCTCAGACAAACACTTGCCTTTATAGAAAATGGCCTGGGCATAAAAAGGACTCTGAGGATAACGGCTCAGGAGCTCATTCAACTTTTGTTCAGCCTGCGCCCATTTTTTGTCAAAAATGAGTATCTTGGCTTCCTGTAAGAGCTGCTCATCCGTCTTGGTCTTTTCTCCTGGCACCTGAGCAGAGAGACCGATCACCAGCAGCAATAATAGGCCAGCCAGATAAACCAAAGTCTTATTTCGGTTTTTCACCTTAGACCTCACTTGTCTGTAATTCCTTTTTGACCAGATTAATTTTCAGTAAAAGCTGGCGACTCTCAATGATTTCCCTGAGGCTACGGAGCTCAGTTTCTGACATTTCCGGGCTTAACTGAATAAGCTCCAGAAAAAGCATTTCAATCTGGTCACAGAGCATTTTGGCTTTGGCCAGCTTAACCTCTTCCAGCTGGTTGTTTAAATATTTTTTCTCTGTCAATAACTTTTGTATTCTGTCCTGAGTCAGGAGAGCAGAGGCCTGTTCGGGACTTTTAGTCTGAAGAAGTTCCAAAAGTAGATACTGGCTACGCTCCAGGTAATCCAGCGTTTCTCTCTGAGCCAGAGCCAGATCCACTCTCTGGACAAAACCAGCTGGTAAATTAACCTTTGAATTCCCCCTGCTGACCGACTCGGGCCATCTTTCTGGCCGCAAAAAGAGATAACTAAAAAACATACCCAGCAGTAAACCGGCCACCAGGCCAGCCAGGGCTGGCTGCCAGCGCCGATGTTTTAAGGCAGCTGCTCGGCCAGCTGCTGATTGGCTCTCTTTTTGTCTGAAGACATTGTCGGCAATAGCCACCTGCAGCCTGTCCCAGTCAATGTCAGCCATGGTTTTACCGACTTCACTTTTCCACTCCTCTGTGCGGCCGATGGCATCTTTTATCTCATTTAATTCTTTCTGGCAGCGCTGGCAACGAGTTAAAT
Source organism: Candidatus Saccharicenans sp. (assembly GCA_035416665.1). Taxonomy (GTDB): domain Bacteria; phylum Acidobacteriota; class Aminicenantia; order Aminicenantales; family Saccharicenantaceae; genus Saccharicenans. Next base: position 23,043 of record DAOLNQ010000008.1, read on the forward strand.
GCTCAGCCATCATCTTTTGCCGGTTGGAGTCGAGCTCGCCCAGCAAATAGGCCAGCCAGTCCTGACGGTAATATCGGCAGTTCTTCATGCTTCGCCTCCCAGCTGCCTGGCTAACACCTTCCTTAACTTACGCACAGCTTTATAGTGCAATGATTTAACAGTGCCGATCGAAATCTTTAGCTCCTTAGCAATTTCCTCATACTTGAGTTCCTGATAATGATGAAGGATAAACACTGCCTGTTGCTTGGCTGGCAAACGGACAACTGCCCGGCTGATCAGTTCCCCGGGGTTAAAGTGGGCTGGATCCTGATTATCATCAGCTAAGTCAAGCCGTTCCGGGCTTAATTGATCCAGACTTTCTTTTTTTCTGACTTTTTGTCTTCTTATAAAATCGAGGCAGATATTTCTGGCCATCTTCATCAACCAGGCATTAAAATTCTCTCCAGAACGATAGGTATTGATTTTTTCATAAAGTCTGAGAAATGTTTCCTGGACCAGATCCAGGGCGTCTTCTCTCTCGTGGACCATTGAATAGGTCAGGACGAATACCTTCTGCTGATAAAGCCCAACGAGTCTCATAAAAGCCTCTTTATCTCCATTTTTAATTTTAGCCACCAAAAACTCTGGATTCGATTGACCATGATCAGCATTTTCCAGTTCCATTCTCAAGTTTTATCCTTTGCCTGTTTTCCTGGTTGTTAATATACATTTATTCCAGTCAAAAAATAAGGATCTTTTTCTCCGGGAATTTTGAAACAAGCCGGGAATCCAGCGCCTGGGGCAGCTGCTAAAAGTCGGTTCAGGATATTTTCTTCTGACTTAGGAGAGAAAAAAGGCGAATCTGACAGCTGCCTGTCAGAATTAAAGATAGCTGGCCACCATTTAAAGCTAATTGGGCCTATCTTATTCTTGACCTGTTGGTGAGTTCGATTACCAGCCAGCCTGGCCATCAACGGCTGATGGCGGATAGAGCAGAGAATAGCTTCCGCTTCAGTTTTCTCTCTCTGCCAGGCAATCATCCTTTTCTCCTTAATTCCTGTTTACATCAGAAATTACGGAAGAAAAGACAAAAAGGTTTACTCCGGCCTTAAAAGTCAGGCAGCCTGGCTTTGACCTGGCTCTAGAGATAAACCTGACAGCAGAGGCAGAAAGATTACTGTGGCGCTTTCTCTTTTTTTATTGATCAGAGGATAAGAGGATATCAGTAACGGTTGAAACTTCTTCCGCCGCGGGGTCCTGACCCCTGATGGCGGTCACCGCTTCTTCTTTCCCCCTGAGGTCTGGCATCATTGACGATGATTTTTCGCCCATCAAACTCAGTTCCATTTAGCTTGTTCTTAGCTTCTTCCGCCATGTCTTCAGCTGACATTTCAACGAAGCCAAAACCGCGACCCTGCAGGATGTTAACTGAGGTAACTTCTCCAAATTGAGAAAATAACTCCTTCAGTTTTTCCTCGGTAGTCCTGTAGTTTAAGTTACCTACATAAAGTTTAGCAGACATAAAGAAAACCTCCTCAACCGCTCCCCGCTGGCTTTCTCCATTTCGACCCGAGACCACTCAGCGGAAAGGGCATCGCCTATAATGACATAAGAAAAAACTAAAATCAAGCAAATTCTAAGTCAATCAGGTGGGCGGATGCAAACGCTTTTTAAACCAGACCCGGACAGCCTCCATTTTTTGGCGTTGAGAGGCCGGGGCCAGACCACGACAGGTAGAATATTCTTCTGTGCCAGGAGTAGCACCCCAGCGGTACTCAACGCAATCATTGGGATTATAGCCCATTTCGAGGGCCTCCTCTCTTTCTATTATTTCCTCCAGAGTTAATGCCCAGAGACTGCCATCCGAGCGGCGATAGCTTATTTTTAGTTCTCTCGCCAGAGCGGTTAATGTCCTGGCCAGTCTGTTTCTAACTTCTTCAAGAGATTCAGAGTGACTGATTTTATACCGCTCCGGGGCTTGAACTACCTTCTCCGGAAAATACTTGATAGTATCAATGGCAATTAAGAGGCGCAGGTCGCGGTTAGGCGTTGAAAAATCTTCCCACCGGCCACTGGTCTGAAAGATGGCCGCCCCGGAGGGCATGGGGATAATATAGCCAGGATGTTCCCGCTTAAATTTTTCTGCCATCTCAACCGAACCAACCCTGACCAGCAACTGCTCATGTAAGGCCAGAAAAAGCTCTTTTAAAACGACTTCAGGGGACAGCGGCTGTGGATTTATCAGCTGATCCATCCGGTCATAAAAGTCTTCCGGCTTCAGATTCAGCTGTTCAAAAGAAAGGTTACCGTAATCCTGACTGGCTTCTATTTCCTGGTTGGTCATTAACTGGAGTTGATTATTTTTTCTAACAATTGGTCTGAAAGCCTTAAAACCCGGCTGACCGATGACCTCTTCCGTAGCAAAAAGAAAATTGCCTGGCCAGAATCTCTTGATACCAACCGTATTATCAGGCTGAGCATCCACAGCCAGCAGCTCACCTGGCTTGTCTTTAACCTGGGGTCGCCAGTGGACAATGACCAGAGTGTGACCATAAGGATCAGCAAAAACTGTTCCCGGCCGTAAGTCACGACGGGTGAGTGGCAGGGGGTAATAATCGGAATTCTCGGCTTTTAAAGCCGTTCGGGCTGTTCCGGAATGAACGGTATCCATGACCAGACGCATCAGCCGATAAAACTTATATGCTTCATTTCCCCTGGGAGCGGGCATTTCATTGTAAAACCATCTCTGACAGCTGGGCAGCTGGCCGAGGGAGCCGCGCGAACAGGCATGAAACCCAAAGGGCAATCTCACCTTCCAGGCAAAATAAGCACGGAGAACAAAGGGATTATCAGCGCAATCAGGCTGGAGCTGATACTGGCTCTGGTCCTCTTTAAGACCAAGGTGATTATAAAGAAAGTTTCGCTCCGGATCATTAAGAGCCAGGCTCAGGTTTGGCCAGGAATCCTTTTCCTGCCTGTCACCAAAGAGGGCCTCAATCCAGGCTGAATAGAGATTCTCTTTTTCCCTGTTCCAGACGTTTTCTGCTAACCAGTAATAACCTGAGGCTTCAGACCGAAGAGGGGCAGCAGAAACTTCAAATTCCAGAGTCTTAATAACCTGACGGCCGCGTCTTATGATCAGGCGGTATTTCCCTGCCAGCTTAGTCTGGCCTGACCACCATTGCCAGAAAGGCGGGCCGCCATTTTTCCTGTGCAAATTTAGCCTGCTTTCGAGATGATCAGGACCAAGAGAAACAACACTCAGCTCGCCCCCCTTAAATTTTTCCTGATTTTCAGCCACCAGGATCAACCTGAATTCCTGGCCGGGCGCTGGCGCCGAAGGCGAAAGAAAAATCTCTATTTTTTCTTCTGCGGCCAGAACCGGGCGGCTGACAAGCAGGCAACCTAGGAGCAGCAGCCAGCAGCCAGTGGAAATGAATTTTACGAGCCTCATGATTTAAGACAAGATGTACTTTTTCAAGTTTTTATCTTATCGCAGGTCGAAATTTTGTCAATCCGATGGCCTGCCTGCTTCTTAACAATTACCTTTATTAAAACTCAGGGTTATTCTGCTGACAGACCACGGCCTTTTCTAGTTGTTTATTTTTCGCGCCAGCTAAAGTAAAATTAAAAAATAGCGGAGAGGAGCAAAGATGAATAAAAAAACTGCCTGGCTGGTCATGGTTATATTTTTTGCCATTCTTATCGGGCTGGTAGTGGTCTCTTATGTCGTTTCCAACCTGGGTCCTCGAGAAGCAAAAATTGCCGCCAACACTTATCTGGAAATACAACTCAATGGACGTCTGGAGGAATATGTTTCTACTACCTCCTTAAGCAATTTTCTGGAGGGTAGCACCATTTCCCTCTTTGATACCTGGGTGAATCTGAGAAAGGCGGCGGTTGATCCCAGAATAAAAGCAGTTGTTCTTAAATTCGGCCTGCTCGATGCTGACTGGGCGAAAATAGAGGAACTGAGGCAAGCTGTGCTGGAATTCAGAAAATCAGGTAAACCGGTCATCTCTTATTTTGAAGAATCACCAGAAGCCGATAAAGAGTATTATCTGGCCACAGCTTCAGACCGGATATTAATTCACCCTCTTGGCTGGCTGGGAGTAAATGGTCTTTCGAGTTATGTTCTATTTTTTAAGACCGCTCTGGCCAATCTTGGCATTAAGGCTGAATTTGAGCACATTGCTGAATACAAAACGGCCTACAATCAATTTACAGAAGATAGTTTTACACCTGCCCATAAAGAGATGATGGAATCCATCTATCAGGATATTTTTGACCATTATTGCCGCCAGCTGGCCACCGCCCGAAAAAAATCACCGGAGGAAATGAGGAGCCTTATCGATCAAGGCTACTTTCAGGGCAAAGAAACTGTTACCGCTGGTCTGGTTGATGCCCTGGCCTATGAAGATCAGTTGCTGGAACATATGAATCTTAAAGGGGTAAGTCGCCTCCAGAAAATTTCGAATGAGAAATATGCGACCGTCGCCCCGGCCTCTGTCGGCCTTGATGGTGGTAAAAAAATAGCGATGATTTTCGCCTCAGGAACAATCATCAGTGGAGAAGAACAAACCATGGCCCTGGGTAGCGAGACTGTAGCCCGGTGGCTGAGAGCAGCGGTTAAAGATGACTCTATCCGGGCGATTGTGGTCAGGGTAGACAGTCCAGGAGGTTCGGCTGTTGGCTCTGACGTGATTTACCACGAGCTCATTGAAGCCAGAAAGCAAAAGCCGGTAATTATTTCCATGTCGGGACTGGCTGGTTCTGGCGGTTACTGGCTGGCTCTAGGTGGCCAGGAAATTATTGCCCAACCAGAAACTCTGACCGGCTCAATAGGCGTTATTGCCGGCAAATTCAGCTTCGGTCAATTGCTGGATAAACTCGGTATTAAGGCTGAAAAAATAATCATTGGACGTGAAGCTGATGCTTTTTCAGTCTATAGAGAGTTTTCTCCTCAGGAAAAAGAAATACTAAAGCATCAACTAAATTCCACCTACCAGGAATTCCTGCAACGAGTAGCCGCAGCCAGAAACCTGACGGTCGAAGAAGTTGACCGAATTGGCCGAGGGAGGGTCTGGACGGGAAAGCAGGCTCAGGAACTTCATCTCATTGACCGGCTGGGAGGCTATGCTGAAGCTATCGAGGCGGCCAAAAAGCTGGCTGGTATCAGACCGGAAGAAAAGGTGAAAATGGTTATCTGGCCCAAAAAAAGATCCTGGCTGGACATTATTCTGGGCCGGGAAAAAGGAACTATTTCACCCCATGAAACAGCTCAACTCGTGAAGAGCCTCAGAACCTGTTTAACTTATAGTTCTCAACCCAGAGTCTGGTCTTTAATGCCCGGCAGCTGGCTGCCCTGAAGTTTCTGTTTTTTTTCTGATAATCAGTTTTTCTTCAGGTTTGATCAACCACAGTCTTTCCCTGGCTTCTTTGTCCAGAGCCAGTGGATTGGTCTGGAGATCTTCTATCTCGGCTTTTAACTTTTCTATCTTCTGGTCATATTCTTTAATCTGAGCTGCGAGCTCACTGTATCTTTTTTTCTGTTTTTGAATATCAAGAAAGCCCTTCTTGCCAAAAAAGGTGGTGACCAGGCTGGCCAGAAGTAAAATAGCTGCAATCAGATATAACAGCTTCTGGCCGACAGGATTTTTGGTCTTAGTCGAAGTGGCTTTTAACATAGGAGCTTGACTCCTAGCTTCAGTAAAGCCTGAGCCTCCCGCCTGGTCTCAGCTTCACTATAACAACGGACGAGCGGTTCGGTGCCAGAAAATCTCAGGGTAAGCCAGCTATCTCCAGAAAAAACCAGCTTCAGGCCATCCATAGTTTCGACTGACACCACTCTTCTTCGACCTAACCGGTCTGGAGGATTTTTTATAAGTTCATTGAGCCGCCTGGAAATTCTGGGCGAAAGGTCAAGGTTGGTTTGAGCACCAACCATTTTGCCGTATTTTTTAAACAGTCTGGCTAACAGCTCGGTCAGACTTTCACCATAGACAGCTACCATTTCAGCCACCAGCAGCCCGGCAAAAATCCCATCCTTTTCAGGCAGGTGATCTTTGACAGCCAGACAAGCGCTTTCCTCCCCGCCAAAACTTATCTTGCCCTGAATAAAAAGGTCGGCCAGGTATTTAAAGCCAACCGGTGTCCGGTAAACTGGCAAATCATAATTTCTGGCGATGCGGTCAAGAAGATGAGTGGTGGTGACAGATCTGGCCACCCCACCCCGCCAGCCCTTGACCCTCAAAAGATATTCCAGCAGCAAAGCAAGCACATAATTAGCGATAACTACCTTTCCTCGTTCATCAACCAGCCCAAAGCGATCTCCATCAGCATCAGTAGCCAATCCCAGGGCACAACCCCGGGCAGTGACCAGTTTCTTCAGTTCGGCTAAATTTTTTTCAGTACAGGCTGGAGAAATACCTCCAAAGTAGGGATCGATGTAGCCATGAATGACCTCAATCGGAATACCATTTTCTTCCAGAATTTCATCCAGATATTCACGGCTGGTGCCAAACAGAAGATCAATCCCGATTTTGATCCCGCTCTTTTTAATTGCTTCAAAATCGACTTTCTTTTGCAGAAATTCCAGATAACCGGACTGAAGATCGACCAGATGAATATAAGAACGGTCAGGATAATACCTGGGAATAACCTCTTCTGTCCTTACCCGCTCTACCTCTTTCTCAATCTGATCGGTCACCTCCGGCAGGGCAGGCGCTCCAGTTTCTACATTGAACTTTAAGCCGTTGAACTTGGGTGGATTAAAAGAAGCGGTGAAATTTATACCTCCCGAATGGCCTCCCCTGATAATTTGATAGGCCAGCGCTTGCGACGGGCAATCACGTTCGGTCAGATAGACTTGAATTTTGTTTCTGGAAAGAAGGGAGGCTGCTTCCTGAGCAAATCTCTCTGACAGAAATCTGGTATCGTAGCCGACCACCAGAGAAATGTTCTGGCCGGCAAATTTTTGCTTTAAATAGTTAGCAATGGCCTGAACTACCCGGCGGACATTGTTAAAGGTGAACTCCTCACCCATCACTGCCCGCCAGCCAGATGTACCAAACCTGATCATGTTTCTTCTTATTTTAAGTTAAAACTACCACAAGAAAAAGATTAAAGCAACGGCTACAGCCAGCAGCTGTCCAGAATTAAACTCACCCCTGATGATGATCCAGGGCAGTTAAAAATCATCATCGTTCTAACCACCAGCGGTGATTGACCGGGCAGTCGCCCCGATTAAACTGAAGGCATGAGTCAAAAGCCGGGCAGTTTTTTACCAAAAAATTGTTTGACAAGGGACATCTTTTTTGATAATTGATAGGCAAGTGTAAGAGGAACTAAAAATCTAAATGGAAAGAAAGGCAATTTATCCAGGGTCTTTTGACCCGATTACTAATGGCCACGTTGATATTATTCAACGGGGAAAGAAGATTTTCGACTCAATAATTGTGGGTGTCCTGGATAATCCTAAAAAAAGTCCCTTTTTTCCCACAGAGGAAAGGGTGGAATTAATCAGGCAGGTGTTTGCCAACGACCGGGCAATTGAGGTCAAAAGCTTTAGCGGCCTGCTGGTTGACTTTGCCCGTCAGAATAACGTAAATATAGTTATCAGGGGACTAAGGGCCATATCAGACTTCGAGTATGAGTTTCAGATGGCTTTAATGAACAGGAAGCTAGCTGGAAATATTGAGACCTTGTTCATGATGCCCAGCTTGAAGTATTCTTTCTTGAGTTCAAATCTGGTCAGAGAAGCTTTTCAGCTGGGCGGTTGCGTCAAAGGGCTGGTGCCTCCTCTGGTGGAGGAGGCTTTAAAGAATAAATTATCCAATTCTAAGAGAAAAAGGCGGTAAACATGTTTGGTTTGGCCAAAGAAAAGAGTTTGGTAGGCCTCGATATCGGGTCCTACTCAGTCAAGGCAGTAGAGTTAAAAATTAAAGAGAAAAACGAAAGCGTCCAGTATGAAGTTCAGAAGATAGGTTATGAGCCACTTCCTCATGACGCCATTGTGGAAGGCACCATTATCGACTCAACGGCAGTCAGCGAAACCATTAAGCTGCTCTTTGATAATGCCAAGATCACCAATAAGGATGTGGCTATTTCCATTTCAGGCAACTCAGTAATTATCAAGAAAATTTCCTTGCCTAGCATGGATCCGCAGGAGCTGGCAGAATCAATTATCTGGGAAGCCAAACACAATATACCCTACCCCTATGAAGAAACTAACGTTGATTATGCTGTTCTCAAATCACCTCGCACGCCTGAAGGCAATGTTGATATTCTCCTGGTAGCGGCTAAAAAGGATAAAATTGCCAACTACAGTAATGCCATTTCAATGGCCAGAAAGAACCTGGTGGCAATTGAAGTGGACATCTTTTCTCTGATTAATGCTTTTGAGGTTAACTATCCTGAAATCTTCAAAGAAAAGACAGTGGCCATTATAAATATGGGCGCCAATATAACCAATGTTGGCATCGTGGAAAGAGGAGTACCCCAGCTTTTCCGCGATCTGTCCCTGGGAGGTTATTTCTTCACCGAAAATATCAGAAAAGAATTGAATGTCAGTTTTGAAGAGGCCGAAGCAGCTTTAAAGGGTATCCCCGGGAAAAATATTAATGCTGATCAATTTGCTGCTGTTTTGACCATGAACATCAGAGATTTACTGGATGAGATGGAAAAGACTTTTTCCTTTTATGAGGCCGGAGAAAAAAGAGACCGCCGGATTGAGCAGATTTTACTCAGCGGTGGTCTGGCTCTGATTCCTAATATGGTCAGTGCTTTTGAACTGAAATTCAGAATTAAGACCGAGCTATTCAATCCTTTCAAAATGATCAAATACGACGAGAAAAAGTTTGATTCCATCTATTTCAATGAAATGGCCCCGGTCTTCGGGGTAGCGGTTGGACTTTCAACGAGAAAGGCAGAGAAATGAGCCATGATCAGGATTAATTTATTAAAACCGGAAGTCAAGGAAGTCAGGGAACCGGCCGCAGCCGGCTTACCTAAGGCAGTCAAGGAAAGAAAAAAGACCAGCTTGGGCACTATAATCTTCCTGATCTTGCTGGTCAGCCTGGCCGGTTATTATTTCTACCAGAACTGGGAAATGCAGAAGGAAAAACAATTGATCGAACAGGCCCAGCAGGAAAAAAGCCAGCTGCAGTATGTGGTGGCCAAACTGGAAGAAGTAAAAAACCAGAAGGCCCAGCTGGAGCTCAAAATCAACCTGATCAGACAGCTGAAGAACAACCAGGATATCGCGGTCAGAATTATGGATGAGATTAACCGCCGCTTGCCTGATTATGTCTGGTTGAAAGAAGCCAGCTACGATGGCCAGACACTCAAGCTTAAAGGGAATGCCATCTCCAATAATCTCATTGCTGATTTTATCACCAACCTTGAACGCAGCGAGACTTTTGGCCAGGTTAACCTGATAGATTCGACTCAAAAGTCTCAGGGAGGAGCTGTTTTTCTGGAATTCAATCTGACCGTCCCCGTTAACAAGCCTCAACCGCCGACGGTTGAACAGCCGAAGCCCAGGACTACTCCTCAGTCAACAAGAAGGAGAGCATCATGAGAAACTGGCCATGGTATGGATACCTGTTACTGGCAGTTATTATTTTTGCTCTGGTTTTCTTTTTCTTCTTTAAACCGCGGAATGCTGAAATACAGAATCTGCGCGAGTCGAGAATGAAACTCGAAAAGGAAGTGGAAGTGTTGAAAGAACAAAAAAAGGAACTGGATAAAATAGAAGCAGAGCTGGTCGTTCTTAATGCCACTCTTAAAGACCTCGAACAGATTATTCCCCAGAAAAAGGAAATTGCTGACATTCTGCGCCGGATTCAGCAATTGGCCTATGATTCGCGATTAAATGTTCTCAGATTCCAGCCCAGGGGCGAGGTCAGGAAAGATTTTTATGCAGAATGGCCGATCAATATTGAAATTTCTGGCACTTATCATAATCTGGGTATCTTCTTCGATAAGCTCAGCAAATTTTCCCGGTTATTTAATGTCAATAATTTTTCTATTACCGCTCTGAACAATCAGACAGATGAGTTGACTATCGGTGCGAAATTTGTCGCCACTACCTATTATTTTGTTGAAGAGCAGCCAGCTGCAGCTAAAACCGCCGCCACCAAGGCGCAGAGGTAAAAACATGAAGAATAAGACGATAAATTTTATTCTGGTCTCGAGCTTAATAGCGGGAATTAGCCTTTTTAGTGCCGGCCAGGCCCAGGAAACACAGAAAACTGACCAGCAGACAGCGACTACTACCACCACCATTACACCCACTCTCGACAATCTCCGGCCGCTTGCTTCTTATGATCCGGGTGGACGCCGGGATCCATTCAAAGACTTGATCGGAAAGGGACGGGTTAGCGGGCCGGCTTCAGCCGAGGGAGGACAGCTAAGCATTGAAAATGCTACTCTGGTCGGCATTGTCAAAACCCAGAAAGGCTATGTGGCCATTATCAGCGGACCCCAGCAAATGCCCTATTTTTTGAAAATCGGGGATAAGTTAGCCGATGGTTATATCTTTGATATCAATTCGTCTCAGGTGATTTTTAGAAAGACTCATGATAGGGGCTTTCCCCTGATGAGGCCTATAAATGTGGTTAAAGAAATCAATCCGGAGGAGCGTTAACATGAAAAGGAAAAATCTTTGGCTCGTACTGGCCATAATAAATCTGATTATGGTGCCCGGTCTGGCTCTCCAGGCGGCCTCCGCCGCTACCGATCTTAGTAAAATAGAGGTCATACCGGGAGCTCTATCAACCAGGGTGGTGATGATAGCTGATAAGCCCCTCACCGTCCGGCAGGCTGCCTATATTTCCGAGACTCCCCCGGTTCTTGTTCTGGAGTTAAGTGGCGTCAGGCCAGTAGAAATTCCGGCCCGCCAACCAGTTGATGGTCGTTTGGTCAAGGAAATCCGGGTTGAACCAGCTGGTGAACATCTTAAGGTCTTATTGTCATTAAAGGAAAAAGTACCTTATCGCCTTGGTCTCGAACAGGGGAAATTATTTATTGAACTGAATGAATTTCTGAAAGCAGCTGATTATCCTCTGGATTCAGCCTTAAATAACTTACTCAAGAAGGAAAGCCAGGTTTATTTCAGTGAGATGAAAGTTGAGGCCAAGCCGGGTAAAGTCAATTTCAAAATCTCCCTGAGCGGAGAAGCTCCTGTTCAAACTTTTGCTCTTAACAATCCGGATCGTCTGGTCGTTGACCTGCTTAACACTCAATATCCAAGAGGCAGTCAGTCCTACCAGGTAGGCCAGGCCAAAGTGGACAAAGTCCGAGTTGGACAATTCAAGCAGGCTGATCCTTGCCCGATAACCAGGCTGGTTTTTGAGCTGAAGGAAGCGGGCTGGTATTCTCTCGACAATTCAGCTGAGGGGCTGAATATTACCTTTTATTCTCCAGAGGATGTTTTGACTGCCAGCAATCAGGTTACTTCCAAAGAGGAAAGTCCTGTTCGCCCGGTAGCTAACTCCTCCCTGGCCAATGCTCTACCCGTTCCTGCTTCGGCCAGAGAAGTGAAAGAAGAAGTTCCGGCTACACCTGATCCAGTCAGAATCAAACCCCAGCCGGCAGAGGCCAAAATTGAAGCAGCGCCAGCACCGAAGAAAGCAAGAGCCAGTTCGGCTCCCGAACAGGCCCAGCCCCAGCAGGAAAAATTTAAACCGAGAGTTATTCAATCAAGTGAAGAAAAATATACAGGTGAAATTATAAGCCTGAAATTTAAAGATGCCGATATCAGAGACGTGATTCTCTTCCTGGCCGATCTGGCCGGTTTAAATGTGATCTTTGATCCCGAAGTGAGAGGAACAGTCTCCTGCAATTTACAGGCTGTCCCCTGGGATCAGGCTCTTGATGTGGTCTTAAAACAGAACAAACTGGGCAAAACCATTGAAGGCAATGTTTTAAGAATTGCTCCGGTTGAGGTCCTGGCCAGAGAAGATGAAGATATAAGAAGAATTCAGGAAAGTAAAGAGCTGGCTGGCCCGATTCAGGTTAAGACCGTGACCCTGTCTTACTCTAAAGCCAGAGATGTTCAGAGCCTGCTTAAAAGTAAGCTATCCAGAAACGGCGAAATCGTCATCGATGAAAGAACCAATACCCTGATTATCTCAGAAGTTAGAGACCGCATGGAGCTGCTGGAAAAATTAATAGGTGTCCTTGATACTCCAACCCCTCAGGTCTCCATCGAGGCCAGAATAGTCGAGGCCACTTCTACTTTTATCAAAAATCTGGGAATCCAGTGGGGCTTTAAAGGCATCGCTGATCCCTTCTATGGCAACCAGACTTCTATTTCTTTTCCCAATAAAATTCAGTTAGATGGAGCCATGATTCCCCAGGGTATTGTAACCAAAGGTATCGGCGGACCCCTGGGTGGCTATGCGGTCAATTTACCTGCTCCAGCCTTTAATACCGCGGTTGGCTTTTCCTTCGCCAACGTTCTTGATACTTTCAGGCTCGACGTGGCTTTATCAGGACTCGAAACTTCAGGTAACGGCCGGATTATATCTTCACCAAAAGTTACAACCCAGAATAACCAGGCTGCCGAGATCATCCAGGGCCGCCAGATCCCGGTGCAGACCGTTGCCAACTTCACCGTGACCACCAGGTATGTCAATGCTGCCCTGGAACTGAGAGCCACCCCCCAGATAACAGCTGAAGGCACCATCATCATGAACATAGAAATTCAGAACAATGCAGCTGATTTTGCTAACCTGGTTAATGGCATTCCTCCCATTACGACCCAGAGCGCCAAGACGACAGTCATGGTACCGGATGGAGGCACAACGGTCATTGGCGGAATCTACAGGACAGAAGATTCAATTACCAGAGACAAGACTCCTTACCTCAACAATATTCCAATTCTGGGAACTCTTTTCAGATCCTTCGCCAGAACCCGTCAGAACAGGGAGTTGCTGATCTTTATAACTCCCAGGATTATGAAATAACCGGAAGGAGAAAACCAAGATGAGTAAGCTAACCTTATCTTCCAAAATAGTCGGCATTTTGACCCTGGCCTTGTTGTTGTTTTCATGCAACCCAATTGAAAATGATTCGGATTCCAGTAGCTTTATTGTTGTCGAAAGCATCATGGGCAAAGACATCTCGGGAAATGATTCGACGGTCGCCTTTTCAGATGTTAGCAATGGCCTTCCTGATTTTGTCACGGCCACTTTAAGATCAGCCATGCTTGATCCTAACCCGATCAATGGGGTTTCTCAATATAGCGATATTTTGCTGACCAGGTATGTAGTCACTTACACCAGAAGCGATGGCTCGACGGCTGAGGGTTCGGCCGTACCCTATCATTTTGAGGCTACTCTGTCGACTCTCTTGCCTGTTGGTTCAAGCGTCAGCCTTCCTCTGATGATAGTGACCGAGACAGCCAAAAGCCAGGCCCCTCTGGCTGCTCTGGCAGGAACTGCAGATGTTCTGGATTGCACTGCTCGCATCGAGTTTTTTGGCCATGATTTAAGAAATAAGAACGTCAGTCAGGTGGCTTCTATTCAGATTCGTTTTCTCGACTTTCCTAATTTATAACAGATGACTTTGAGTGGTTAGCAGGGGTGAGCCAGTTTTGACTTGCCCTTCGAACTCTAAAAAAGAAGTCGATAGGAAAGTCTGGCCTGCCTGGAGCTACGGCTGAATATGGCCAGAAACTCATGAAGGGCAAGAAGGTCATCGTTTTTCTCCAGCCTTAAATAGAGTCTTACCTCTTTTTGCTGTTTCTGCCACAGCCTGGGTTTAACTTTTGGGCCGATAATTTCCAGCGCAGGAAACTTCAGGGCAAGTTCTTCTACCAGGCGCCGGCCGGAGCCAGCTACCTTCCTTAAATTCCGGCCGGTCAAAGTCAGACAGATCAGCAGACTAAAGGGCGGATATTTTAATAGCTGGCGGTATTCCAGTTCCTGCCGGTAAAAACCAGGGTAGTCTCCATCAGTTCCAAATTTAATCGCTGGCTGATCAGGCATGGCAGTAATAACCATCATTTTCGATGACGCTTGGTTGGCCAGAAGCTCTGAGGCTTTAAAAACTCTGATAAAAGTTTTTTCAGCCGCTTTAAAATCAGGAAGACTGAGGCCTATTTCCGGCTCGACAACGATAACCATCGAAAAGCTCCCGGGCTGAAGCCGTGGCAACGCATAATCAGTCCCGACCACCAGTTGAACCTGGCCTGAATCTAGTTTGTTCAGACTATCCTCAATTGACTGCTTTCCCTCTCCTTCCTCTAACAGGGCCAGACTAAAATCAGGTAGAAGTTTTTTCAACCGCTCCACCAGAAACTGACTGCCCTTAATTCTTCCTGGCTTCATTGGATGATGACAGACAGGACACGTTTCCTGCTGGCTAAGGCTTTGCCCGCAGTAGCGGCAAACCAGCTCGTTTTTCTTTTTGTCTAGAATTAAAGGAATCTGGCAGGTCGGGCATCTGGGCACGTGTCCACAGGACGGGCAAACAAGATAGCCAGCATACCCTTTGCGGTTAATGAAAAAGAAAACCTTCTGTCCAGCCCGAAGCCCGGGCCCTACTTCGGTCAACAGTTCTTCCTGCAGCCAGCGGCCGATGTCTTTCCGGCTGAGCTGGCACATATAATGTCTTTCACCCTGGCCAAGGTCAATTGATTCTCCCTTAGCCTGTGACAAATAATAGCAGCTGACCGGCGGCGTAGCAGACGAGAAGAGCAATACCGCTCCTTCTTCTTGAGCTCTAATCTGAGCTCCTTCCCGGACATCAAAGGGTGGACTCTCTGCCTGATCATAAAGGTCATTCTGGACCTCGTCTACGACTATTAACCTGACCGGATTGACCGGCAAAAAAAGTATAGCTCTCGTCCCGATAACCACCCGGCTCTGGCCAGAAATAATCCTGACCCAGATTTCTTTTCTTTTCTTCTCGGCCAGCCGGCTATGATAAATAGCGACGTTACTGCCGAGCACTTCAGCCTCAGACCACCACCTGGCCATTTGTTCAATTTCGGGTACCAGAATAAAGACATAGCCCTCGCCTTCCAGAGCTTGCCTGACCATTTTAAAGATCACTTCTTGCCTTTTTCTGCTCTCCCCGCTCAGAAGAAAACGCCGGAATTCGCCGGCCGCCAGGGCCTGAAAAACTGGACTGACCTGACTACCCTCTTCCGAAAAATCAACCGGCAAAGATAATTGCCGGGGCAAAGAGCGGGGAGAAAGCAGCTGGCTCTTAACCCGCTTGACCTTCTGTTTTATTTCTATTAACCCCGCTTGCTCCAGAGATTTTAGACGAGCGTTCAAATCCTGCCATTTAAGCTTTCTTTTTAAAAAGGTAGGGGAAAAAGCTTTCTGGCTGACCTGTTCGAGAAGCTGACGGTCTTTCCCTCGTAACTGTCCTGATTGCAGTTCCTCTTTTCCCTTCTCAGTAATTATGACCTTCTCTTTGACTTCAGCCGCCCTGGCTGGACCTTCGGCCAGTTCCAGAAAAAGGCCAGCCGAACTGAGGCTTCTCCAGGCCAGCTTCTGGACGAAGTTCAGAAAAACAGGGGGAGGCACCTGGCAATTTTCCAGGACCCCACAGATATCTTTAACCTGAAAGCCAGGGGAAGCTGACAATTCAGTTGTTTCCAGCACATAGCCTTTAATTTTTCTTGGGCCAAACGGAGCCAGAACCGCCGTACCCGGCCTCACCCGACCTTTCAGTTCTTCAGGCAAACGATAGAGAAAAGTTTGATTGACAGGTAAAGGAAAGGACAGGCGACAATAAGTAGTCATGAAGATTCCAGTAATTTCATGACTTTCTTCATGTCTTCCCAGACCAGCCTTTTAATTTCCCTGTTCCCTTCGTTCCTGACGAGATAGGCAGGATGAAAAGTCGGCATGACCGGAATACCTTCAAACTGACCGAAATGGCCGCGGAGATCAGATATACTTTTATCAGTTTGAAGAAGAAACTCAGCGGCGATTTTCCCCAGCGCAACGATTACCCTGGGATTGATCAGTTCGATTTGACGGAGCAGATAGGGGGAACAGGCTTTAACCTCATCCGGTCGAGGGGTGCGGTTTTCAGGCGGTCGGCACTTGACGACATTGGCAATATAAACATCCTGTCGCTTAAAGCCCATAGCCTCAATAATCTTCGTCAGGAGCTGGCCAGCCCGGCCAACGAAAGGCCGGCCCTGCCGATCTTCATCCCGGCCGGGAGCTTCACCGACAAACATCAACCTGGCCTGGCAATTGCCTTCGCCTGGAACCGCCTGGGTTCTCCCCTGAAAAAGAGGACAGAAACGACAGTCCCGAATGCGGTTGATGAGCTTTTGCCATTCTTCAGCCTGAAAGGGGTGAGATTCTGTCTCCTTTTTTAACCCGATCAATTCTCCGGCCGGCTTTTCCTCATCAGCTGGTTTCTTCTTCTCGCCCACCATAAAACCCGCTCCTAGCTGCTGATAAAAACGCAGCTGATTCTCTAAATTTTCCAGCTTCTCAATTATTTCCTTTTCTTCCATTGAACATTGCTCCGATTTCAGTCAGAATTTCCTGGCTCACTTTTCTCTTGGTGGTTTTAGGGATTAATCTTTCCCGACCATCCGGCCAGAGCAACCACACTTCATTGTCATCGCTTTCAAAACCGATGTCCTGCCGGGAGACATCATTGACCACTATCAGGTCGAGCTTTTTCTTTCCCATTTTTTCCCTGGCTCTCGCTCTGGCTTCAGATGTTTCAGCAGCAAAACCAACCAGCAGCTGACCTCGTTTTAAACGGCCCAGCTCTTCAAGAATATCAGGCGTCCTTTCCAAGCTGAGAGCCGAGGGCAAATCTTCCTTTTTTATTTTCTCCTGACCGGTTTGACTGAACCTGAAATCAGAGACAGCAGCTGACATGATGATCACACTGGCCTGGTCGTAATATTTAAGCACAGCCTGTCGCATGTCTTCCGAGGAGATGACTCTTTCAACCTTAACCCCAGCCGGAGGCGGGAGTTCCACCGGTCCGCTGATCAAAATCACCTCGGCTCCTCGTTCGTAGGCTTCGCGAGCCAGCTCATAACCCATCTTACCGGAAGATCGGTTGGACAGAAAACGGACTGGATCAAGAGCTTCTCTGGTTGGACCGGCGGTAACCACAATCAGCTTATCCTTAAAAACCGGCTGCTGGCGAATAAGCCTTAAACCTATCTGTACTATTTTTTCTGGAGAAGCCAGCCGCCCGCTGCCTTTCTGCCCGCAGGCCAGATAGCCTGACTCCGGCTCAACGAAGACCACGCCCAGATCTTTTAATTTCTTAATATTATTCTGGGTCTGAGGGTGAAGAAACATAGCTTCATTCATGGCCGGAGCAATTAGCACCGGCGATTTAACCGCCAGGTAAAAAGTCGAGAGAAAATCATCAGCCAGCCCTGAAGCCAGTTTGGCAATTATATTGGCTGTAGCTGGAGCAATGAGCAGCAGCGAGATTTCAGACGCCAGGGTAATATGTTCTATCGGCCGCTGCTTCTGGTCGAAGAGCCTGACCACAGCTGGCTGCCCGGACAGAGCGGTAAAAAATTCAGGCTGGATAAAATTGGTCGCCCGTTCAGTCATAATAACCTGAACAGCCAGGTCTTCTTTCTGGAACAGGCGAATAATATCGGCCGCTTTATAAATACTGATGGATGAAGTGACACCCAGAGCTATTTTGTTCATCTCGACTCCTCGCTTCTAAGATCGACAGCCAACCTCGAAACTTTTCAAAATTTCCTGAAATTCCTTCTGCCTGGCTTGGAATTGACAGCGGTGAGCGATAATAATTGACCGCAACTCTTCCACCGCTTTGTCCAGTTCTCCATTAATCACCAGATAATCAAATAGGTCAGACTGTAGAATCTCTTTTCTGGCATTTTCAAGACGAAGAGCAATAGCCTGGGCGCTGTCAGTTTTTCGTTCTCTCAATCTTTTTTCCAGCTCAGAAAAAGAGGGAGGAACAACAAAAATGAGACTGGCCTCTTTCAGCCTGGCTTTAATCTGTCTGGCTCCCTGGACATCGATATCGAGAATAAGATCCTTGTTTTTTGATTTGTTTTCAATTTCGGCTAGAGAAGTCCCATACCATTCTCCGTGAACCAGAGCCGACTCGGCCAGCGCCCCGGCGGCCTGCATCTTTTGAAATTCTTCGCGGCTGACAAAATAATAATCCCGGCCATTGACCTCATCCGGCCGCGGATGTCTGGTGGTATGAGAAACAGAAAAATCCAGTCCGGGCAGACTGGTCAGAAGTTGCTTGATCAGAGTAGACTTACCACCGCCGGAAGGTCCTGAAATGACAAAGATCATTTTGAGCTGGCCTTTCTTTTCCTGATGTTCTATTTTAACAGATTTTTATTCTAAATTCTGAACCTGCTGGCGCATGCTTTCGATTTCGTTTTTAATCAGAAGACAATGTTTGATGATGCCAGGGTCCTGGGCCTTAGCATTCAGAGTATTAGCCTCTCTCGATAACTCCTGAGCCAGAAAATCAAGCTTCTTACCGACCGGCTCGTCCGCCCCGGGAGCCAGCAATTCAGCCACAGCCTTGAGGTGGCTTTTCAACCGGTTTATTTCTTCCACCACGTCAAATTTTTGCATCAGGTAGGCCACCTCTTCCGATAACCTATCTTCGGAGAGAGCATTATGGTTAAGATCTTTGAGCTTTTTGACCAGCTTTTCCCGCAGTTCGCCCGGCTGCTGTTTAAAAAGATTTTCAATGACTGTTAATGATTTTTTTATCCGGTTAAGATGACGATGCAGTTGACGGTTGATTTCCCGCCCTTCCTTTTTTCTCTGCTTTAAAATCTCTTCGAGCGTCTCGTCGAAAGCAGCCAGAATGAAGTTTTTATCGCTTCTGGTCAATTCCCGCTGATTAATAGTTATAACAGGTGGAAGCCGCAGGAGCTCGCCCAGAGTCAGATTGAACTGCAGGCCAGTTTCGTCAGCCAGAGTCTTAAGCTCGCTTATCATCTTTTTTAATAGCGGCCGATTAATAGTAAACTGCCAGCTATCCGGCGAGAGAAAATCAATTTCGACCAGAATTTCCACCCGCCCCCTCGAGATCTTTTTCTGGCAGGCTGTTCGGAGTTCATTTTCCAGCTCACCCAGGCCTGGTCCCTTAAATACCCAGTCAAAAAAACGGTGATTCAGAGTCTTGATAAAAATCTTGACCCTTAAGTTGCTGGAATTAAAACTTTTTTCAGCAAAGCCGGTCATACTGTGAATCATCTGGACATCTCCACTTTACTAATATTCAGCCGATACCAAGCATTCTTCTGGCCAGAGCCAGGGCGTTAGAAGCCGAGCCAGCACTCAGATTATCAGCTGCCACCCATAACCAGAAACCTGTCGGTTTATTCTGCGTTTTCCTCAGATGGCCGATAAAGATTTCATCTTTACCGGCTACCAGTCTAGTTGATATCAGCTGCGAATCATCCGCGGGAAAATATTTAAAAAGACGGTTTTTTTTAAGGGCGTTTTCAATGTCAGCTATCTCTCTGTTTTCGGCCAGTTCGGTGTAAAGCATCAAACTATAACCATGAAAAACCGGAACCTGGACCAGAGATAAAGTCAACTTTATATCTTTACCGGTCAGGATTTTTTTTATCTGTTCCTCCAGTTGCGCTTCCTGCCAGACCTGGCCAGCTGGAGCTGTCTTCTCTGCTAAAGGGAAAGAATTAAATGCAATTTGTTCAGGGAAAATTTTCCGCTCATAATTTTCGCCAGATAACAGAGCAAAACTTTCTTCAGCCAGTTCCTCCAGCCCAGCCTGATCGAAAACAGAGACCGGCTGGAGCCCAACGGCCAGAGCTCTAACCACCGGTAGTGAGCTGGCCAGAGTGAACAGAACCTGAGAGAGAATTATGGACACCGGCCGGGGATTAGCTACCAGCCAGATTTCTTTATTGTCAAGAATCTTATCATTAACGCCAGCAACCACCGCCGGGATCTCCAGCTCCCCACTAAAACTTCCAACCAGATCAATGGCCCGGAAGCCTTTATCCCTGGCCAGCCGACCAAATTCAAGGTTGGTCTGGCCATCAGCAGCCAGGAAAACCAGATCCAGCCCTTCCAGCAGATAGCCATCAGGATGATGGATGACTTTAGCTTCGCCTTTAAATTCAGTCAGCTGACTGTACTCTTCCTCCACTCCGGGATCGTAGAACTCTATTGATTTAAGCGGCAGAGAACTGGCCGCCAGCGCTTCCCTCAATTCCTGGGCAACCAGCGACTCTGTTCCAATTAAAGCAACCCGGAACTGGCGGTTGGAGGCTTTACTCATGAGACTCTACTTTTTCCTTATAAATTGCAATTCTTCGATATATTTCATCTTTCAATTTCAGTTTTTTCTTTTTCAGTTCTTTTTCAGCCAGTTCTTCACCCGCGGTTAACAGGCCTCTTTCCTTTAGAGTTGATAGAGATTGTTCTATTTCCTGGTGCTGCTGATACAGCTGACGGAAAGCCTCATCCTGCCGAAGGAGCACCTCTTTTATTTCATCTTCTTCCATCTTTTCTCCGAAAAAAAGCATAACACAGGGCCAATTTGATTTCAATTTGCACCTGAAAAAGACAGCCAGCCCCGGCTACAGCTTCAGTAGAGCTTACTTGAGTTCAGCAAAATATAATTACCCAGTTGACATTATTCAGGCTCGTTAATATACTTATTAAGCGGTTTTTAAAACCTGATTAAATCTGTGGCCAGGTAGCTCAGACGGTAGAGCGAGGGACTGAAAATCCCTGCGTCGGCGGTTCAATTCCGTCCCTGGCCATTTTTCTTTTTAGAGCCAGCCAGTTTCTTTTTCCGCTGTGTTTTTTACCTCAGAACTTGTAGGAAACTGAGACAGTGGGAGTCACCTGGTACATTTTATATGTGCCTGGCATGGCCTGCCAGTGACCTCCCTCTCCCTCGATAGTTTGCAGAGTTATCTGCCGATTTTTGCCTTTCAAATATTCAAATCCCCAGCTGATAGATAAACCATTCCAGTCATAGCCAAAGCCGGCTGTTATTCCGTCACAATCAAAGGTCGGCAGCAAGACCGTTTGGGTGTGGTCAGGTCCCGGCGCAGGATCATGATAATAGCCAGCCCTCAGGGCAAAATGCTGACTTAACCGATATTCAGCCCCAATCCGCACCTGGAGGCTATTTTCCCAGTCAAGGGGCCTGACCTCAGCCAGGTTGGCCGCCATCAGTTCGGCCCAGATCGGATCCAGATAGCTGGTAGTTATATTACTGAGCTCAGACCATTTAGCCCACTGGACATCAGCATTTAAAATCAACCTGTCCAGTGGTTTAACAGATACCCCGCCACCGATAAACCACGGCCATTTTATTTCTCTTCTAACCTCAGAACTGGTTGGATAGCCAGCAGCACTGAGATTATACATATTGATCTTGCTCCGGAATTTAATGGTCGAAGGACTCTTAACGGTTAGCCCAACACTCAGCCAATCAGCAGGTCTGGCCAGTAAGCCAAAGGTCACTCCCCAGCCAAAACCGTGCAGTCCTTCTTCATACTGGCCAGCATCAAAATAAGTCCCAGGGGATATCTCCAGCTGACCGGCCCACTGGCTCCATTTCATCGATCCATAATTCAGGTTAAAAGTTGCTCCCAGACTCAGCCGATCACTGATCTTCCAGGCAACCAGCGGCGATAGAGTCATTATTTCAATTTTACTTTTCCAATCATAACTATTACCGCCGGCCAGCGGCTTAAAATCTTCGCCTTTCCAGCTGGTTCCAATTTCAGCCGGTGTATAAAAACCGATCCCGACAACAACTCGTTCAGAGACGGGCTGATAATAAGCCAGAAGAAAACTAAGATAGTGGGAAAACTTGGTTTTGGCCTGAAGAGTTGAGTCCAGTTCGTAACGATTGGTCGGCATCAGGTCGGCGGCTGTGGTTCCAAACAGTGGTCGAGAAAGGAAACCTGCTCCAGCCGGATTCCAGTAAACCAGACTGAAGTCATCAGCCAGACCGATAAAGGCACCTCCCATCGAAACAGCCTTACTCCCCAGACCATTTAAACTGAGGCCATTAGCCTGCAGCAGACCGGTCATAAGGGATAAACATAAAATAAGTGAAGCTATCTTTTTTCTGTAGCTTGAGAACATGACCAGCTCCTTTCTTGTCCTGTATAATAGTTTAGTTTTTTCTACCTACTTTTTTTTAAAAACAATTTCCCCGTTGGAGCCAATGTCAATCACTACCGTCTCTCCCTCTTTAAATTCACCAGCCAGAATTTTCATAGCCAGTGGATTTTGAACATCTCGCTGGATGACTCTTTTGAGCGGTCTGGCTCCATAGACAGGATCGAAGCCACGTTCGGCCAGGAGTTCCCTGGCTTTGTTTTTGATCTCCAGATTAATCTTTTTATCAGCCAGACGCCGGCGCAAAAGATCAATCTGAAGGTCAACGATCTTTAAAATCGTTTCTTTCGACAGCGGCTTGAAGATTATAACTTCATCAATCCGGTTTAGAAATTCCGGCTTGAAGTGACTTTCCAGAATCTTCCGAACTTCTTTTTCCATCGTCTCATAATCCTGGCTTAACTCCTTAATGATCTGACTGCCAAGATTAGAGGTCATAATAATCAACGTATTCCTGAAATCAACAGTTGTTCCTTTGCCATCAGTCAAACGGCCATCATCCAGAATCTGGAGCAGGATATTGAAAACATCAGGATGGGCCTTTTCCACCTCATCCAGCAAGATCAACGAATAAGGCCGCCTTTTGACCGCTTCCGTCAGCTGGCCACCTTCCTCATAGCCCACATAGCCGGGCGGAGCACCAATCAATCTGGCTACAGTGTGTTTTTCCATATATTCTGACATGTCCAGCCTGACCATAGCCTTTTCGTCGTTAAAAAGGAATTCAGCCAGCGCCCTGGCCAGTTCGGTCTTACCTACTCCGGTCGGTCCCAGAAAAAGAAAAGAACCTATTGGCCTGGTTGGCTCCTGCAGTCCGGCTCTGGCCCGCCTGATAGTATCAGCCACAGCTCTGATAGCCTGTTCCTGGCCGATGACCCGTTTGGACAGGATCTCTTCCATCTTGAGCAATCTTTCCACTTCTCCCTCGAGCATTTTGGAGACAGGGATCCCAGTCCAGCGGCTGACCACTTCGGCCACATCCTCTTCATCCACCTCTTCTTTCAGCATTTTACCCTGCTTTTGCAATTCGGCCAGTTGCTGGGAAAGCTGGTCAATTTTTTTATTCAGCTCGATTAATCTTCCATAACGGATTTCAGCTACTTTTTCCAGATCACCCCGCCGCTCAGCATTCTGCTCTTCTACCCGGAGAGCATCGCGCTGTTCTTTCAGCCGGTTTATCTGTTCAATCAGGTCTTTTTCTTGTTTCCACTTGGCTTTCAGACCATCCCTTTTTTCAGTCAGTTCACTGAGTTCCTTTTCAATTTTCTCCAGTCGTTCAACTGAAGCCTCGTCCTTTTCCTTTTTCAAAGCCTGCCGCTCGATCTGGAGCTGGGTGATTTTTCTTTCCAGCTCATCTATTTCTTCCGGCAAGCTATCCAGCTGAACTCTGATACGGGCAGCAGCCTCATCAATGAGGTCAATAGCTTTATCTGGTAAGAAACGGTTGGTGATATAGCGATTGGAGAGGACGGCGGCTGCCACCAGAGCTGAATCTTTGATTTTTACCCCATGATGGACTTCATATTTTTCCTTAAGACCACGCAGAATAGAAATAGTCTCTTCCACCGATGGTTCACCAACATAGACCGGTTGAAAACGTCTTTCCAGGGCTGGGTCTTTTTCGATGTATTTTTTATACTCATTGATGGTGGTGGCTCCGATGCACCTCAATTCACCTCTGGCCAGAGCCGGTTTCAGCATATTAGAAGCATCAATAGCTCCCTCGGCTGCCCCTGCCCCGACAATCGTATGCAGCTCATCAATGAACAGGATAACATTACCCGATTCTTTGATTTCCTTCAGCAGGGCTTTCAATCTATCTTCAAATTCTCCCCGATATTTGGTGCCGGCCACCAGAGCTCCCATATCAAGAGCTAGAAGTTGTTTTTCCTTAAGCGATTGGGGCACATCCCCATTGGCAATCCTTTGAGCCAGCCCTTCCACAATGGCCGTCTTGCCAACCCCTGCTTCTCCGATCAGCACCGGATTATTTTTTGTCCGCCTGGAAAGAACTTGAATTACCCGGCGTATTTCCTCCTCCCGACCGATAACCGGGTCTATCTTACCCTGTTTGGCCAGAGCAGTCAGATCCCGGGCATACTTTTCTAAAGCCTGGTATTTTGATTCTGGTTCAGCATCCGTGATTCTCTGGCTGCCTCTGATGTCCACCAGGGCTTTGAGCACAGCTTCCTCATTAATCTTATATTTTTGAAGGACTCGACCGATGCCCAGGTGCTTGAGTCTGACCATGGCCAGAAAGACGTGTTCGGTAGAAAGATATTCATCTTTCAGCTTCTCCGCCTGCTGCCAGGCCTCGTTCAGGACCTCATTCAGTTCGCCCGAAAGATATATTTCACCTGTTCCCTGAATTTTTGGGAAACGGCTTAATATCTGATTGAGTTCATGTTGTAGGTCAGAAGGATTAACCTCCAGCTTGGTCAACAAGCTGTTCACAATATTCCCTTCTTGATTTAAAAAGCTCCACAACAGATGTTCGGGCTTCAATTCCTGATGTCCAAATTCCTGAGCCTTCGATTGAGCCAGCTGGAAGGCTTCCTGCAGCATAACCGTTAATTTATCCCATCTCATGTTTAACCTCCTTTCTTCCTAAAACTACATTTTTTGTCAGGCAATGTCAAAAAAGTATCATTCTTAGATTTTATAATTAAAGACTGAAATCGATGGGTTCTTTTTATTTATTTTACCCCTATTTTTTCTTCAGGTAAATACCCTGCGCTCCAGTCAAATCCCCGCTGGCGCGGCAGAAGCGCTTAAAATTTTTATTTACCCTCTTGACAAGCTGCAAAAAATAAATATTTTCTGCTGAAGGAGCGTATTATGGAAGAAATAGAAATATCAAGCTGGGCGACTCTGGATACTCTAAAAAAGGCAGCCGATGTGGTAGAAACAATCGGTGATCTTCATTCCGACCAGGAAATGTCGGTCTTCTGCGTTCTGGATGAAGACTATCTTGAATTAGGCTATAGCGCGGTTGGCCCTAATTATTTAAGGCATTATGCTGATGAAGATGAGTTTGCTGAGGCTATTGAAAAGAGAAGAGAAGGCTTCGATGGATCGTTACTTGACGATGAAGATTATGATGATCTCGAAGACGAAGATTTCGATTTTGACGACGAATCGGAAGACTTATAGGGCGAGCTGGAACTATCAAGCTTGCCCTTTAATGCAACCAATAACTCCAGAGCCTGAAGAGGCGTTAGCTCGTTGGGCTCGAGTTCGAGCAATTTTTGCTTGATCTCCTGGAGCGCGGCCTGCTCCCGATCCTCATTGAACAACCAGAGCTGGGCTGGCTGATAATTGTTAATCTGATGATGATAGGCCAGTCGTGGCTTTCCCTGCTCATCAATTTCCAACTTTTCCAGGTTGAAAAGAATTTCCCTGGCTCGTTTGATGACTGCCGCCGGCAGTCCGGCCAGCCTGGCTACCTGTAGCCCATAACTGCGATCGGATGGTCCGGGACTTATTTTTCTAAGGAAAATGACCCTGTCCTGAGATTCTTTGACTGCCACATGATAATTCTTGATCCGGGTGAAAGTTGAGGCCAGTTCGGTTAACTCATGGTAATGAGTGGCAAACAGCGTCTTAGGCCTGATTCCATCCAGCTGATGTAAATATTCAGCTATGGCCCAGGCCAGGCTTAAACCATCAAAGGTGCTCGTTCCACGGCCAACTTCATCCAGAAGAAGCAGGCTCCGTTCCGTCAGGCTGTTTAAAATACTGGCCGTCTCCACCATTTCTACCATGAAGGTGGACTGGCCGGCCGTCAGGTAATCAGTAGCTCCAACTCTGGTAAAGATTCTGTCCACGACACCGATTCTGGCTGCCTCCGCCGGAACAAAAGAGCCAATCTGGGCCAGAATGCAGATTAAAGCCACCTGCCTCAGATAGGTTGATTTCCCACCCATATTGGGACCAGTAATGATCAGGATCTGATGATCGTCTCCATCCAGATAAGTATCATTGGGGATAAAAGGTTCTTTTTGAGTCACCTCGATGACTGGATGGCGGCCGGCGGTGATGGAAATTATCCGGCTGCTGTCGACCTCTGGCCGCCGGTAATTGCTTTCATGAGCCAGCTCGCCCAGACTTAGAATAACATCCAGCCGGGCCAGATTCTGACCAATTTGCTGCAGCCTGGTTACCTGCTGTCCTATTTCCCCCCTTACCTTTAGAAATAGCTCATATTCCAGTTCGTTGATTCTGGCCTCTGCTCCGAGAACACGCTCTTCATATTCCTTGAGCTCAGGGGTGATAAATCTTTCGCTATTGACCAGGGTCTGCTTGCGGATATAGTCTTCTGGAACAGCCTGAAGGTTAGCCTTGGTTACCTCGATATAGTAGCCAAAAACCTTGTTATAGCGGACTTTAAGCGAGGAAATCCCCGTCCTGTCTCTTTCTTTTTTTTCAAGTTGAGCGATGAAACTTTTACCGGAATGGCTGATAGCTCTGAGCTCATCCAGTTCCCGGTCAAATCCATCTTTGATGATGCCGCCTTCCTGTAGCAAATAAGCAGGCTCATCCAGGATGGCCCGGTCTAAAAGGTCGGCCAGATCAGTGGCCCGATCCCAGCTGGCCTGTAGTTCAAGGAAGAAAGGAGCCGAAAAGTTTTTCAGCTGATTTTCTATATCTGGCAGCGGGAAGAGGGATTTTTTCAGGGCAACCAGGTCACGAGGATTGGCCGCTCCCAGGGAGATCTTGGCACTCAAACGTTCAATATCCGGAATTTTTTTTAGCCTATCTCTTATTTCTTGCCTGATTATAGGTTTCTCAACAGCTTCTTCGACAGCTTGCTGGCGACTGGAAATTTGAGCCGGATCAAGAAGCGGATGTAATAGCCAGTTTTTTAACAAACGTCCCCCGGGGGAGGTCAGCGTATAATCAATAACCCCGAGCAGTGATTCATTCACCTGACCTGTCCTCAGATTTTTGACCAGCTCCAGATTCCTAACCGCCACGGCATCAAGAACCATCATCTGGCTGGATTGAATGAAAGTCAGCCGCTGGATGAAATTAAGGGACTCGCGTCGATTTTTTTTAAGGAAGGACAGCAGTGCACCTGCGGCCCTGACAGCCAGAGGTTTATCTCCCAGCCCAAACCCTTCCAGTGAGGCTACCTGATAGTGCTCAAGCAAGCAGGAGGCAGCTGGCGGGTAATCAAAAGCCCAGTCTTCAACCGGGCTGAGAGCCAGATTAAAAAAATCGTTAGTGGCTAATACTTCCTTTATTACTTCTTCTTTCTCCTGAGGATAGATTATTTCTCTGGGAGAAAAACGCCAGATTTCATCCAGAATAGCCTTTTTATCTGAAGATGAGCCTTCCAGTGTACTGATCCTGTCAGTTAATAAATCAGCATAAGCCAAGCCCCACCTTTCTTCCTCCATGATCAGGCTGGCTACTCCATAATTTTCCCCAGCTTCATCTGTTTCTATTTCCACTGCCGTCCCGGGGGTCAGGACTTTAAGAACTTCTCTCCTGACCACTCCCCTGGCCAGACGGGGATCTTCCACCTGTTCACAAATAGCTACCCGATAGCCGGCTTTAAGCAGCCGGGCCAGATAGGAATTGACAGCATGGTAGGGAACACCGCACATCGGGACATTCTGTCTTGAGGTCAGAGCAATGCCCAGTACCTGTGACCCGATATAGGCATCTTCATAGAACATTTCATAAAAATCTCCCAGGCGGAAAAAAAGCAGGCAATCCCGGTACTGGGTTTTAATCCGCTGGTACTGCTCCATCATCGGAGTCAGATTGTCATCTTTTAGCATTTCTGATTTGGCTCACCTTCATTTTGTGTCCTATAAACTATATTATCTGCTATCTTATTTTTCAACCGCCAGCCGGGTGGCCGGAAATATCAATTGACATTTGGAGCTTGAAGTTTTAGTATAAAAAACTAGTTATGATCCAAGGTTATGACAGATGAATGCACCTATACTTTTGACCATTTCCAGGATTCTGGCTATACCAGTCCTGGTGGTCATCATGCTGACCCCGTTTCCCGGTCAGGAAGTAGCTGCCTTTGCTGTCTTTATTTTTGCCTGCCTGACTGACATGCTCGATGGCTTCTGGGCAAGAAAGAAGAAAATGACAACTGTTCTGGGCTCACTTCTTGACCCGATGGCTGACAAACTGCTTATCGCTTCGGCTCTAATCTGTCTGGTGGAAAGCCATGTGGTTGCCTCCTGGATGGCCATCATCATCATTGGCCGGGAAATTGCTGTGACCGGCTTTCGAGCGATTGCTGCTTCCCGTGGATTAAATATACCAGCCTCCAACTGGGGCAAAATGAAAATGACCCTGGAAACGATTACCATTGCTATTTTGATTCTCGGTCCTGTGCATCTGGGCCTGCTTTATAAGCTGGCTCAGACAGCCGGTCTGTGGTTAATAGTAGCTCTGGCTCTTTTTTCAGCCATTGAATATTTTGCTCGCTTTGGTCCTAGAGTCCTCTCTCAGGATTCACCCTCCTGAGGCAGTCTGCCTGAATTTTTCCAGCGAAGCCATATCCTCAATATTATAAAGGGCGGGTGGTTGAAGCCAGCGTCGTGAGATCCTCTTCAGCAGACCTGTCAGAACTTTCCCCGACCCCAGTTCAACTGCAATCTCTATTCCCAGCTCAGCGGCTTTCATCATCGATGGGTACCAGAGAACCGGATTGACGATCTGCCTGGTTAAAGATTCTTTTACTTCGGCGGCAGTGGTCATAAGTTTACCGGAAAAATTGGAAATAACCGGAAATTCAGGATCTTTGATGGCCACCTGGTCCAGATCAGCTTTAAGTTTTTCTCCCGCCGGGGTCATCAGGCTGGTATGAAACGGACCGCTGACCTGCAGAAAAACAGCCCGTGGAGCCTGCAGCTTCTCGACCGCTTCTTCCACCGCTTTTTTTTCACCGGCAATGACAATCTGTTCATCTGAATTCCAGTTAGCCACCTCGACCACGCCACTTTTTACTTCCCGAAGAGTCTCTTCAATTTTCCTATAATCCAAACCCATGATGGCCGCCATCGTCCCCTGTCCCGGCGGTACCGCCTCCATCATATATTTGCCCCGGTTGGCGACGAGTTTTAAAGCCTGCTCAAAACTCAAGCTGCCAGCGGCTACCAGAGCTGAATATTCTCCCAGGCTGTGACCGGCCGCCACCTGAGGCTTTTCTCCGAGAAGACGATAGGCAATATAGCTCACGGTTAAAAGGGCCGGTTGAGTATTACAGGTCAACTTTAAATCATCTTCCGGCCCGTTGAAACAGAGCTGTGACAGGCTAAAGCCGAGGAGGTCATCAGCCAGCTCAAAAAGCTCCCTGGCTTCCTGGCTTTTTTCGAAAAATTCTTTCCCCATACCCACCTGTTGCGAGCCCTGACCCGGAAACATAAACAGTCTGGTCTTCATTTTTCCTCCTGTCCTTTAATTTCAACTTTATCCAGGCAATCATAATTTATAATGATTCTGGCTTTTTCTTTGAGATCTGTCATCCACCGGGCCAGCTGATCCCGGGCTTTAATTGCCTGCAGTCGATTCTCGATTTCATTCAGCACATTGACCATTTCGGGCACTTGCTGACCTCTGGCTTTGACTTCCGGAACATAGACATCGTTATAGTAGTTCTCCAGTTCCTGGAGTGAAATATGAACTCTCTGGCTGAATCTGGAATTGACAATCTTTTCAAATAAGAGCTTATTTTCGATATAGGGAATCAGTTCCTCCACCCCCAGGCCAAGAATCTGACACCTGTCTTCAAAGTTCTGGCTACCCAGGCTGCCTTTTATTTCTTCTATTTCCTGATCAATTTCCTCTTGACTGAGATTGATCTGCTCCCTGGCCAGATTGACCACCAGCAGTTCATTGATGTAAATATTGACCAGGTCCTCTTTTTTTAATGGCCTGTCGATCAGGGTCAGCTCCGGCTCCAGCCCGAAGAGGTCGATTATTTTCAAATCATAAAGGGAAACAGGCATCTCATCCACCATGGCCACCAGGCAGTTAACAAGGACCTGACCCTCGGCCAGCCCGAAAAAAATCAAAAATGATAACAGCCAAACAGCAACTCGGCAACCTGAATTCCTTACTGGCCTCAAGCAATTTTCATTCATTTTAAACCTGGCTCAGAACATATTTCCTATAGTTAAAAAGAACAGAGGCTTCCATTTCTTCTCAGTAGCGTTCAGATTCCAGCCCATATCAAACCTGATCGGACCCAGTGGGGTTTTAAAGCGAAGGCCAAGCCCAACTGCCTGCTTCAGCTCCAGAAAATTAAAATCCTTCATTTCGGCAAAGACATTACCCATATCATAAAAAATTGCCCCGTACAGGCCTGGTATTTTTTTCATCAGCCTGAATCTGGCTTCCATATTAAAAAGAAAAACAGATTTCCCGCCCAGAGGCAAGCCTGATTCCGGGTCCAGTGGGCCCAGCATTTCAAATGAGGCCCCACGGAAGGAGTTGCTGCCACCGGCAAAGAATCTTTCGGGGATCGGCACCAGACCGGAAGCCAGACCAAATCTGACAGTGGTATAAAAATTGGCATTAGTAGAAAGAGGGTAAAAATATTGGAATTTGGCAAAAAGCTTGGAGAAATCAGATTCTGTGCTGAACAGTGGATAAGCTCTTTCCAGAGCCAGGCTGAAAAAGTAGCCGCTTTCTGGATTGAAAGTATCGTTTCTCGTATCCCTGATGAAAGTCAGCGAGCCATAAGCTATGGAATAAGGCAGCCTTTCTCTTTCCACCTGCGACTCATCTATTTCCAGACGAGTTAACCAGGTTTTCAGCATACCTCCAGCCAGGGCTAAAGAAAAATTACCGGGCAAATTTCTCATAGTGGACAGGCTGAAACCCTGGCGGGCATAGCTGAAACTCGTTCTCTCTTCTCTCTCAAGATAGCCGCTCAGCAGAGTTCTCATTTTTATTCCAAAGATATATGGTTGCTGATATGTCCCGACCAATCTTTTGTCAATTAAACTGAGCTGGCCAACCAGGCTGAACTGCGAGGCATTACGGAAAAAGTTTGACCCTATGTACTCGGCTGTTATCCTTGGTCTCAAACCATTTTGCCAGAGGGCAATGGTTCTAACCTCCTCTCTGGTTTCCAGCCCGAGCCCCAGGCTGCCATAGTTCTGCTCTCCTTCTCTGACCTGAATAGAAATATTAACGGTCTCGGGACCGGCAGCCAGTTCCTCCACTTTCACCTCAGAAAAGATGCCCAGGTTATCCAGCCCTCTCTTTGTCTCCAGCAAGCGGTCATACTGAGCCCAATCTCCTGGCTTGAGCTTAATTTCCTTTTCAATCAGGCTCCTGCTGGTCTGCTGATGACCGCTGATGAAGATATTGTCCACCTTCATTCTTCTGCCCTCAGCTATTTTTATAACCAGATCAAAATTATTATCCTTATCTGGCGTGGCTTCTAACCTGACCTCCGTTCCCCTGAAGCCTTGGTTGAGATAGAGGAGATTGATTTTTTCCAGATCTCGCTGTAAATCTGGCTGATAATATTGCTTACCTGGCCTGGCTTCAATTTCCTTCATAATTTCCTGAGTCTGCACAGCCTTATTACCCTGAATTTCCAGACTTTTTATTATCTGTCTTGGCCCTTCTTCTATGTAAATGATAGGCGTAACCGAATTATCCTGCCTGACGAAGTTCAGATTAGCTCTGGCCCAAGGAAAACCCTGTCTTTTATAAAATGAGCTGACTTTTTCTGGCAGTTCATAAATTTCCTGGCCGTCGAGGTAGGGGAAAAATAAAACTTTGTCACCAATCCCCAGGGCTTTTTTCAAACTTTTTTCATCAAAAGCCTGGTTGCCTTTGAATTGAATTTCTTTGATTTTGCATTTTGTTCCTTCATGAACCTGATAGGTAACATAATAATCATTTTCCTTTTTTTCTATTTTTGATCTGACCGTGGCAAAAATATATCCTTTCTTTCTTAAGTGCTTAAGTATAACTGCTTCCCCTTCTGCCAGCGCCCATTCCTCAAATACTTTTTGTTCCCAGACCGGCTGAATCAGCTTAACCGGAAGATTGGCTCCGATAATCTCCAGATGAATTCGAACTGAGGGATCAACAACAATTCTGAGATTAACCCGCTCCAGAGCCTCAACCCCGGGCTCCGTGGTCAGTTTAATTTCTGCCCAGCGGTAACCAAGCTCGTTATAGGCCTTCTTGATTCTGTTCACACCTTCAGATAACTTTTTGGGCACATAAAAATCCCCCGGTTGGACACCGAAGAGTCTTTCCAGCTCACCTGCCGGTAAAATGTTTTTGCCTTCGAACTTCACCTCGCCGATCGTCAATCTTTTTGAATCGTTCAGAGTAATCCTGACCTCAGCCAGATTGGAGTTTTCTAACTTTTCCAGTTCAAATTCAATCCCGGAAGAAAACCAGCCTTCTTCCCGCAGAATTTTTTCTATTTCTTTGACCGCCCTGTCCTTTACAGCCTGATCAATAATGCTACCTTCTCTTAGATAAGGCAGGCGCTTTTTTATAATCCTGCTCAGGCCAGCCGGGGTAGAAATTTTTAGCTCCTTGATCAAAGTATTTCTGGTTAAACTAAAAGTCACTGCCGGTTGTGGCTCCTCGCTTTTATAAATGACGCCGCTGGCATAAAGCCCCGTTCTCATCAGGCGTTTTAAAATCTGGTCAAGCTGGTAATCAGAAATAGACTCACCTGGCTTTAAGCCAACAAGATTAACCATTGTTTCGTCAGCTGGCAGACCATCAACCAGGACATTCACCTTACTAACCACCTGCTGGCCCGGGGCCGCCAGTGGCAGAATAACAATGATAATCAGGACAGATAAAATAAGCAGCCAACCAGTCCGGCCATTTTCTGACATCAGAATCTTTTCCTAATCTTAAAATCAAGGCTTATCCGGCCAATTTCATCCCGGATAGCGACGAGTGACAGGCCTTCGCTTAATTCCCATTCCAGCCGGACAATTTCTTCTCGCTGTGTGGCCAGATTGGTCGAATAGACAATGGAGAAGTTTCTCGATAACCTTTTCCCTACGGTCAGCCTGGCCGTCACTTCTGAAGTGGAGCCCATGATAAAAGGATCCAGCCGCAGGCTATCCAGACTCAGCAAATTTTCTGGACCTCTGACTAGCTGAGAAGTAATTAAAGAAGCGGTGCTCATCTGACTGGCATCGAGCGAATATCTTCTTTGATAGGACTCGCCCAGAGCCAGTAGAGATAAAATTTCTTCCTGGGGCAAGGGCGGTGAAGAAGAAAATTCAGGCCTTAGATTACTGATCAGTCCAGTCAGACTGAAGACCACGTGATAATCTTTCACATAGGTTTCACCCTGGAAATCGATATAAGGGTCAATAACCAGGGGATTAAGGAAACTGAGCCGGCCTCTGACTACCTTGAAATCCCTGTCCTGGAAAAAGAATGTTCCGGAGAGCGCATCGATCTCTCCAGTAATAACCGGACTGGCTGCTGGTCCGAAAATGGTCAGGTCGAGTTTGGCTCGAATCCGGCCGAGAGAATTCTCCATCCAGACGTTATCGTTAGCTCTGAGCCTCAAGTTCAAGCTGAGGTCATCCAGCGGAGATTTTTTGGCCTCATCACCTCCATAGGCGGAAGTTGAAAATGACAATTTGTCCCAGAGTTCCCTGCCCCACCAGACTTCTTGAAAAAAAAGATCTCCCTCAATGGTATTCTTTCCTTCTCGCCTTAAAAATCTCAGGCTGCCATCAGCTACCATTCTGGTTTTCTCAAAAACCGCTAGCTGCATATCCTGGCCATTCAGCTGAATATCTGCTTCTTCCACTCCTTTCAGGCCAAGGCGCAATTGACCGGAAGCTTCGAGCGGACCGCCGCCCAGCGTCGCCTGAAAGGACCTGATATAGATCTGACCATTTTTGATAAAAGCCAGACCAGAAAAATCGTTCAAAGCATGAGCGAAACCAGGGATAGGCAGCAGACTGCCTTTAATTTCAACTGCTCCACCCAGCTCGGGAGAATCGGTCGGCCCTTCAAAGCTCAATAAAAAATTGACTGAACCATCGGCTCCTTTCCAGGGAAGAAGGAAATCAAGACGATTAAGCTCTCCCTTGACCTCACCCCGGACAAAATCACGGTCAAAAGGAATATCGAGTTTAAGTTCGTAATTATTGTTTCCGGGCAACAACTGCCCTTTTATCTGAAGATTCAGGTTATTATTAAGAAAGTTCAGGCTAAAATCACCTTTAACCGAAGAAGCTTTGATAAAATAAATAGTAGCCTGCTCAATTGAAAAATTGCCCTGAGGTCGGTCCTGGCCAAAGATACCACGACCCTTAAGCACAGCTTCCAGCCGACCGGCAAAGGAAGAAGAAAAGGGGCTGAGTTCTACCTCCGAGGCTTTAAGATCAAAATCATAACTGTTGTCCGCCAGCCCCAGAGCCATCTTGCCTGTAACCGTGCCTTTATTCAGATTGAAGGTAATTGGAGATAGCTCAATAGTATCATCTTTCCAGAGGAGGTGACCATTGACCTTCTCAATCCTGGTCGCCAGTAAATAGAGCTCGGGCGAGGAAAAATCGCCTTCAAAGGAAACGTTTTCCCCGGTCGTCTGATAAACGAAGTTTCCGGCAACTGCCCCTCTGAGCGGGAATTCGACTGCCAGCAGGGGAAAAATATTTTCGAGTACTCCTCTTTCAGCAGCGATTCTGGCCTCCGTTCCGCTGGCCTCAGACTTAAGATTTATTTCTCCCTGGAAAATTTTGTCGAGGACATAAACTTTACCGGTCGTCAGACCTCCTCTGACTTCAACTTCTCCCCGGGCGGTAGTCACTTCAAATCTTTCAAACCCAGCCGGTGAACAGGAAAAATTCAGGCTGATATCGGGATGATAATAATCTCCTGTCACCACGATGGTGGAGCGACCGGCACCTCTGATCTCCGGGAAACCGAACTTTTCATTGAGTATCTTCTCGGCAAATTCTCTGGCCTCTTTGATATCAACAAATTGTCCGCCGATCGACAAATCAAGATTTTTCCCGATGACTATCTGTCCATTGATATTTAATCGGCCGAAAGAAGAGGTTAAATCTTTGCTGTCAAGTTTGAGGTCTAACTTGGGAATATAGAGAGAAACATTAACCTGACCATTAAAGCGCCGACGAGAAGCTGGGGCCTTTAGCTCAACCCGGTCACGGAACTCAGCCAGGGCCGTCAGCTGTCCATGGCTCAAAGAAAAAGTTCCCCAGGCGGGAGAAGCTACCGGCCAGGGGACTGAAGCATACTTCATAATCGGATCCAGATGGAAACCAGTAAACTCGCCAGAGACTCCTTTTGAATTAAATCTGATCAGAGCTTTCTCTACCGGCTGGTTGTTGTTCTTTATCTCGGCCAGGACCTCTCCCCCTTTTCCTCCCTCAACTTTAACCTGTCCCTCAACCAATCCGAGACTAACCTGATTAAGACTTAAGTTCGGCGCTTTATAATCAACAGCCACCACCAGAGGCCCGCTGTCATTGCTGATTCTGGCTTCACCTGTGGCTTTTCCCTCCCAGTGAAAGGGAAGATCAAAGGTGCTCATAATGAAAGCTGTCTCCAGGTTAAACAGAGCTTTAAGATTTACCTTCGCTGTCTGGAAGCTGTTAATCTGTCCTTCCACTCTCAAGGCAGAGTCTTCACTCTGAAAAAGTAAACGATTGATATTAACTATTCTGCCCCGGGTATTGATCAGAGTTTCCAGCTGGCCGCTGACCGGCATTCTGGCAGAAAAAGGTCGTAGCGAGCTCTGCTCAGAGCGGAGCATCAGACTCATCCGGCCTGCTTCCAGTCTAAAAAACGCTGAGACACCTTTGAAAATAAAATCGCCCTGCTTAAGGCTCAGCGAAAACTCGCCATTATGAATATAACCGCTTTCGATGAGCACAGGTAAATCGAGCGGCAACTTAATGGCAGACGAAGTTTGACTTTTGCCTTTTCCCTGAATCTGGCTGGCTTTTTGATTGTAAACCAGTACTGGATGCTCAATTTCTGCTCTTACCCGTTTCTCTTTGCTGAACAGAGATAGAATAGAAATCGAAACTCTTAAACTATCTAAAGAAAAGCTGGGATTAGCACCTTTAGCTCGCAGTTCTTTAATAGTCAGAGCTGGCGGCAGATAGGTCAGCTGGATCTGCCCCAGTTCAAAAGATTTTTGCAGCTGCTGGCCAACCTGTTTGAGGAAAAAACTTCTAGCCAGAGAAAGGGCCAGATATAGAAAACCGGCCACAATAATGACGGCGATTAATCCCTTTCTTTTTTTCCATCTGGCCATTAACTCATCTCGTTATATCTAAAAATCTGTTTCACCTGCACTTCATTTGAGTGAAACTTTTTTCCAATCAGCCAGAAATCTGTCAATACCAGTATCGGTTAAAGGATGTTTAACCAGCTTTTCCATCACCCCATAAGGCACGGTAGCAATATCGGCACCAAGCAGAGCAGCTTCAACCACGTGCCCGGGATGCCTGATACTGGCTACAATAACCTCTGTTTCAAACTGGTAATTCTCATAAATGGTTAAAATTTGCTCAACCAGTTCCATACCATGATGAGAGACGTCATCCAGACGTCCGATAAACGGGCTGACAAAAGCGGCACCAGCTTTAGCAGCCAGTAGCGCCTGTGAGGGTGAAAAAACCAGGGTCATATTAACCTTAACCCCGCTGCCGGCCAGAATTCTGGTCGCCTTCAGCCCTTCCAGAGTAACAGGAATTTTGACCGCAATGTTGGCTGCCAGCTGGCTGAGTTTTAAAGCTTCAGGTACAATCTCCTCGGCCTGAGTGGAAATACACTCCACGCTTACCGGTCCATTTACTATCCGACAGATGTCTTTAATCAACGGTTCAAATGGAACATTCTCTTTAGAGCAAAGAGTCGGATTGGTGGTTACCCCATCCAGGATGCCCCAGCTGGCCACTTCTTTAATTTCTGATAAATTAGCAGTATCAAGAAACAGTTTCATCCTACCTCCTCGTATCTATCTTTTTAACGAAATTTGACAGCGTTCCGATACCTTCAATCTGAATTT
This sequence comes from Candidatus Saccharicenans sp., assembly GCA_035416665.1. Taxonomy (GTDB): domain Bacteria; phylum Acidobacteriota; class Aminicenantia; order Aminicenantales; family Saccharicenantaceae; genus Saccharicenans. The sequence goes on from DAOLNQ010000008.1 coordinate 60,189, forward strand.
CTACCCGGTCTCCAGGCTGCATGGCACCAACGCCGGCCGGGGTGCCGGTGGCGATTATATCTCCAGGCTCAAGAGTCATGATGCGAGAGATGTAACAAAGTAGAAAGGGTACAGGAAAAATCATATTCCTGGTATTTCCGGACTGGACCAATTTTCCGTTTAAGAAAGTTTTCAAATGCAGTCCTTCCGGGTTCAAATCAGTTACCAGGCAGGGACCAAAAGGAGCAAAAGTATCAAAAGACTTGGCCCTGGTAAACTGGACATCTTTAAGCTGAAGATCGCGGGCTGTTACATCATTAAAGCAGGAATAGCCAAGAATATAATCAGCCCAGGCCTCTTGCTCCTTCAGATTTTTGACCTTTTTTTTGATGACGACAGCCAGTTCCCCTTCATAGTCTACCCTTTGAGACATATCAGGATAAATGATAGCCTGCTCAGGCCCGAGGAGGGCGCTGGGTGGTTTAAGAAAGATTAAAGGCTCGTCCGGAACAGTATTTCCAAGTTCTTCTGCATGCTCTCGATAATTACGGCCAATACAGACAATTTTAGAAGGCAAAACCGGCGGCAGCAATTTGACCTGGCCGATAGGTATAGCACTCTCTTCCACTCTAAAATCATTAAAAACTGAGCCTTTGATCGGGAATAAAACATCTTCTCTCAGTACCCCGGTCATGATTTTCTTACGGTAACGGAAACGATAAATTTTCATCCTCTGCTCGTTTTTTATTTAAATTTCTTTTTTTTAACTCTGACCGCCTGGTTCTCCTTTGCCCGGTTTATCCACTTTCTGTTTAGCATAAGCCTGGAAGCGGTTCTTTTCAACCGCCGGCAGAGCGTGCCTTTCTGACCAGAGAGTAAAAGAGGGCAACCTATGACCGTACTTCATTCTGCCTGAATTCTGGGCAGCTGGCGGTGATTCTATTGTTATAACAGCTGGATTAGAAAACTCTGACCAGCCACCTTTTTTACCTTTAACTCTCAACACAAAAACATATGTCCGGCCGGCTGGCTCGTCAGCCAGCAGTGACAGCACAGCCCGATTCTTTTCTATCAAGATCTGGCCGATAACCAGCTTCTGAACCGGCCTGGCTTTTTTTAGAGCCAGGGCCAGTTCCTGCTCGGTAGAAGGCACCGCCGCCAACTCAAGACCATAAATCTCAGTGGCCTTCACTTCTAGCGGGTGGCCATCAACATATCTCTCCGGAGGCCGCCAGGAAAAAATTATTTTATTTTCTCGCTGCACCGCTCTAAAATCCTCCACTTTTTGAGGAATTCTGGGCAGCGGCTCCTGTAACGGGCCCTTTCGGCCACAACCTGCGGCCAGAAATAACAAGCAACAGCCTAAAAAAAACCTGGCCTTCTTTTTCATCAAAGGATGAATTTTCTGAGATCCTGATTGACCAGAATTTCACTCAGTTGCTTCTGCACGTACTCCCTGGTGATAAGTATCTTCTTCTCAGTAAGATTGGGGGCCTCAAAAGAGATGTCTTCCATAACTTTTTCCATGACAGTATGAAGACGCCTGGCCCCGATGTTTTCAGCTTCTTCGTTGACTTTTTCGGCCAGAGCAGCAATTTCCTCAATGGCCTCAGGCGTGAAATCCACCTCGATTCCCTCGGTGGCCAGTAAGGCCTTATACTGTTTGATGAGTGCATTTTCAGTTTCAGTCAGGATGCGGACAAAATCCTCTTTGGTTAAAGGGGTCAGCTCAACTCTAATCGGAAAACGTCCCTGAATCTCAGGAATGAGATCAGAAGGTTTGGACACATGAAAAGCACCAGCCGCAATGAATAAAATATGGTCAGTCCGCACTAAGCCAAAACGGGTGCTGACTGTCGTCCCTTCAATAATAGGCAGCAGATCCCGCTGCACCCCTTCTCGGCTGACATCCGGTCCGGCTCCCGATTCCCGGCCGGCAACCTTATCCAGCTCATCCAGAAAGATGATGCCTGACTGCTCAACCTTTTCGATGGCCAATCTGGCTACCTGGTCCATATCAACCAGACGTTTTTCTTCATCTTCCAGTAAAATCTCTTTGGCTTCTTTAATCTTCACCTTCCGCCTTTTGGTTTTACCACCAAAAAGACCGGGCATAATTTCCTGAATTTGAATACCTATCTCCTCAAAGCCATTACTGGACACAAATTCAAAGGGCGGAGTTGGCGCTTCCTTAACTTCAATCTCCACCAGGCGATCATCAAGCAGACCGGATTCTAATTGCCGCCTCAGCCTTTCTCTCGTCTTTTGAAATTCTTTGAGATCCTCCGGCGTGGAATTATTGTCACGCCGCCGGTTATGAGGCAAAAGAAGATCAAGCAGTTTTTCTTCGACATTGGCCAGGGCTTTGGCTTCTATCTCTTTGATTTTCTCCTGCTTGACCAGTTCGACGGCGATCCGGACGAGATCCCTGATCATTGATTCGACATCGCGGCCGACATAGCCAACCTCAGTAAAGCGGCTGGCCTCAATTTTAAGGAAGGGAGAAGAGGTCAGCCTGGCTAAGCGGCGGGAGATTTCAGTCTTGCCGACTCCGGTCGGCCCGATCATCAAAATATTTTTTGGCGCAATTTCGTCGGCCAGTTCAGGCGGCAGCTTCCGGCGGCGAAAACGGTTCCTCAAGGCAATGGCGACTGCTTTTTTGGCTGCTTTCTGGCCGATGATATATTTGTTAAGTTCAGCCACGATTTCCTGAGGAGTCAGCTCATTTTCCATCCCACCAGCTAACAGATTGCCTTCTTTGATTACTTTGCCTTCAAGTTCTATGGCCATCAGAGTTCCTCGATTGTAAAGTTATTATTGGTGTAGATGCAGATCTCAGAGGCAATATTTAAAGCCTCAAGAGCAATTTCTTTAGCACTCAAATTGGAATGCCTGGTCAAAGCCCTGGCTGCGGCTAAGGCATAAGGTCCACCTGAGCCAACTGCGATAATGCCATCATCCGGTTCAACCACATCTCCTGTCCCTGAGATAAGAAAAGTATTACTGGCATCAGCCACGATGAGCAGAGCATCCAGCTGGCGCAAGGATTTATCCAGGCGCCAGTCCTTGGCCAGCTCAATGGCGGCCCTCGATAAATTGCCCCGGTATTCTTCGAGCTTGGTTTCAAACCGGGCGAAGAGGGCAAAAGCATCGGAAGTTGCACCGGCAAAACCAGCCAGGACCTGCCCCTTATACAGCCGCCTGACTTTCTGGGCAGTGGCCTTGAGGACGGTCTGGCCCATGGTCACCTGGCCGTCGCCAGCCATGACCACCTGACTATTATGCCGGATACAGATAACAGTAGTTGATCTGATCATGGAATCACCTTTTACTTTAAGATTATACAATAAATGTCCAGAGCTTTTAAATCACCTTTCCGGCCCGAGAGCCGGCGCCTCTTTTTATCTATAATAACAAGATAGCCCTTTCCCTCCGAGCCACTTTTGTGCTAATAAATTCAGTTAAGAGGTAAAATTATGAACAAACTGGCGATGGTGATCATGGCGGCGGGCATTGGCAGCCGCTACGGCGGTCTGAAACAGGTTGATCCAGTTGGCCCTAACGGAGAAATAATCATAGACTATTCCCTTTATGACGCCTGGCGAGCTGGAATTGAACAGGTAGTTTTTATCGTCCGGCCCGACTTAGAGCAGGTTTTTAAAGAAAAGATTGGCTTTGAAGCTGAAAAACATTTTGAAGTCTCCTATGTCTTCCAGGAAATAGAGAGCGGCTTACCACCTGGCTTTAAAGTTCCTGAAGGCCGAACCAAGCCCTGGGGAACAGGTCAGGCTGTCATGCTCTGTCAGCCGGTCATTTCCAGCAATTTTCTGGTCCTCAATGCCGATGACTTCTATGGCTTTGAAGCCATTAAAAAACTCGCTGATTACCTGAGACAGGCTAAAGACGAACCATCATATTATAATTATGCTCTGGTCGCTTACCGCCTGGGAAATACCCTCTCCGAGCACGGTCATGTAGCCCGCGGCATCTGCCGTCTCTCGCCTGACGGGTATCTTCTCGACTTAAGAGAAAGGACCAGAGTCCAGAAATTTCCAGACGGCATAAAATATACTGAAGATGGCCAGACCTGGTATTCTCTTTCCCCCGATGATCTCGCTTCGATGAATATTTTCGGCCTGACCCCCAGTATTTTCCCCGAGCTCCAGACTCGCTTCCGCTCTTTCCTGACTGATCCGGCGATTGATCTCACCCGGGCTGAATTTTACATCCCGGAAGTCGTGGGGGCTCTGGCCAGAGAAGGCAAGGCCCGGGTTAAGGTGCTGACCACGGAGGAAAGATGGTTTGGCGTCACCTACCAGGAAGACCGCCCCTGGGTTCAAGCCAGTCTCCGCCAGCTGATCAAAGAAGGGAAATACCCGGAAAAACTCTGGGCCTAGCTCTGGCTTGATTCTGTTCTTTTGGGGTTTTAGCCTTTGATTTGCTGCAACTGAGCCCGAGCTGTCTCGATAGCCTTTTTTATTTGCTCATTATCAGGATCAAAGGTTAAAATGCTTTCCCAGATAGAAATAGCTCCTTTTAAGTTCCCTTTTCGATATTCGACCAGTCCCTGATTGGTTAGTTGCTGGCTGCAGGTCTTAAGGCCTGAGTCGAGATCTTCCAGCCTAAAAGACAGTGAGCCTGTGTAGCCTTTGAATTTTGACCAGTTTTTTTTAGCCAGACTGTAATACCAGCCCGCTCGGGCAAAATCGAGGTCAGACAGGGATCTGTCGCCTGAACTCTTGAGCTCGATCAGTAGCTTCTCTATCTGCTTTTTCAATCTGGGTTCGCCGGGACCAGCCTTTAAAGCTTCCTGCAGAAGACTCGAGGCCTGTTCATATTTTTTAGCTTTGAGATTCTGGTCAATCCGGGCCAGATAATTTTCCAGGCGGCATTCTTTAAGGTATTGTTCTATTTCCGTTGAATTAAAAGATAAGTCAGGTATAAGATGAGAAAAATAGTCAAAGTTATTAAGTAGAAGTAGATACCCCTCCATAGCCAGGCTGTAATGTTTCTGGTTCCTGGCCTCGTCGGCCTTCTTTTTGATTTCTTCCAGAGCACCACGGGCCGCCGCCTGAATCTTTTTATTCTCCGGTTTCAGCTCAAGCTGGGTTTTATAGATGTCAAGGGCCCGAGCAGACTGACCTGAAGCTAAAGCCTGATCGGCCTCAATCAGCGGTTGCTCCTCAGGCTCGATCACTTCTGTTTGGCTCACCCTGGCCTCTGGTTTCGGCGCAGTCCGGGTCTCCCGGTGTTTGATAATCGAGCAGGCTCCGGATAAACCCAGAAACAGAAATATCACCATGACGGCTAATAGTTTACATCCTGAATTCCTCATAGCGGTTTCTCGCTTTGATTTTCTTTAATCTCGGTCCCCATTTCTCTCTTCTCAATAATTCTAATCATCAGTCTGGCCAGCTCAGGATGAAACTGGCGGCCAGAATTTTTCAAAATAGCCGATCTGGCTTCTTCTACACTCAATGCCCGGCGGTAGGGACGGTCTGAGGTCATAGCATCAAAAGCATCAGCCAATGAAATGATAGCCGCCGCCACCGGAATTTCTTCACGGCTCAAACCATCAGGATAACCATTGCCGTTATACCACTCATGGTGATGACGAACAGCTGGAATATATTTATAAAGGCAGGGAGCCTTGCTCAAAATTTCAGCTCCGTATTCTGGATGTTTTTGCATTTCCTTGATTTCATCAGCTTCCAGCCGACCACGCTTGTGCAAAATTGAATCAGGAATACGAATTTTACCCACATCATGGAAAAGACAGGCAATTTCTATTAAATCAATGTCTTCTTTTTTCAAACCAGCTTCCCTGGCCAGAGCTACGGCCAGTTCGGCCACGCGGGTTGAATGGCCCAGAGTATACCTGTCTCTGGCTTCAATAGCGGCAGCCAGAATTTTGACCGTTGAGACATAAGCTTCTTCCAGTTCGTGGGCTGAAGCTCCCAGTTTTTCCTGCTGCTCGGTGAGGAGGCTGGCCATTTCATTAAAGCTCTGGGTCAGGCGGCCAAGTTCATCTGAGGAATAAACGCGCAATTGCTGACTTTTGCCCTGACGTTTCATTTCTTCCACTCCCCGGGCGAGTTCCCTGACCGGCCTGGTCACCTGCCTGGAAAAAATGAAACTCAGGGCCAGTCCTGAAAATAAGATCAAAGCAAAAAAAGGCATAATCTGCCGCCTGGCTTCAGATTGAGCCAGATGGAGCACTGACCAATCTATCTCCAGACGTACCCGGCCAAGATTTTTATCGAAAAAAAGCACCGGACTTTCGATGACCAGAGTTTGGTTTGACTTCTGATCGAGATCGGCCAGAACCATACTCTCAGACAATGATTCAGAACCCTGGCCCGAGCCCCCACTCTCCAGGCGGCGGCCAGCCTTTTCTGCCTCACTATTGACGATGATCTCTTCATCCGGGCCGATAATAGCAATAGAAGTAATATCAGGATTGACTGTTTTGACCTTATAGACCATGTTATCAAGAGCCAGCAGGTCTTTAAGAATTAAATGATAGCCGGCAGCTGAGGCGATGCTTCGGCTTAACGATTCGGCTCTCTGGACAATGCTCTCTCTAACCTGTTTGTCGATAGTATGAATGGTCACAAAATAAGAAGATATAACCGAGGCAATTAACAGGGCCAGAACAAAGGTCAGAAATTTAGCATTAAGGCTTCGCACTCTAAATATTCTAGATTCCAACCAGCTAAAAGCCATCGCCAGCCAAAATGATTTGCCGGGTGATTTTCTTCCAGTCAGCCTCACCCCTAAGGAGGACAGACGATAGCTGGCTAAAAGTTTTTAGCCAGGAATAGGCTCAACATCTGTGTCGTTGGTTTTTAATTGAAGATTTCATTTTTGAGACATGTTAAAATCAAAAAGTAGCTGGAAAAATTTTCCAGCCAGAAGCAGGGAGCTGCGGGCAGTTCCCTGAGCGACGAAAAATATTAGAAGGAGTTGGAGATGGAAAAAGAATCCAGATCAGCCATCTTCAGGCCACAGTTTCACCTGGGAAAAATTATCATGGCCTGTCTATTCTTTTTTATTTTGCTGGGTGCCGGTCACTTTCTTCGGGCCGACTCCCAGGAAATAGTTAACGATTGGGAAAATCCAAAGGTTTTTTCCATAAATGCCGAGTTGCCTCATGCAACTTTTATTCCTTTCCCGAATCTTAATCAAGCACTGCAGCTCAGGGCCAGCAATTCCCCCTGGTATAAGTCGCTTAATGGCCGCTGGAAGTTTTACTGGGTCCCAAAACCAGCCGAGGCCCCTTCTAATTTCTGGCAACCTGGCTACGATGACAGCCACTGGAAAGAAATTGAAGTCCCCTCTAACTGGGAACTTCAGGGCTATGGTATCCCTATATATGTGAACAGCGATTATGAATTTGCTCCTGATAATCCGCAGCCGCCTCATATTCCCCATGATAACAATCCAGTTGGTTCCTATCGCCTGTTTTTTACCGTGCCGGATAACTGGAGTGGAATGGATGTTTTTATTAATTTCGGTGCGGTCAAGTCTGCCTTTTATATCTGGGTCAATGGACAGAAGGTGGGCTACAGCGAGGATTCCAAAACACCGGCCGAATTCAAAATTACATCCTACCTCCGGCCTGGCCAGAACCTGGTCGCCCTGCAGGTTTATCGCTGGTCAGATGGTTCATATCTCGAAAGTCAGGATATGTGGAGAATTTCAGGCATAACCAGAGATGTTTATCTCTATGCTGCTCCTAAAGTAAGAATCCGTGATTTCTTTGCTCATACTCCGCTTGATGAAGAATATAAAAATGGACTGTTCAGCCTGGAAGTAGAAGTGACCAATGACCTGATGCCGCCCCGCCGGGAAAAAAATCTATCGGCTTACACTCTTCGGGTTAATCTCTTCGATGAAGACAGCCAGCCAGTTTTCTATAAAGAGATAGCTTTTACCCTGACTCCAGGTGCTAAAAAAACTATCAGTTTCAGCGATAAAATCGAGGACGTTCTACCCTGGACAGCGGAAACACCGCATCTTTACCGCCTGGCGCTGGAACTTCTTGACAACAATAACCGGCCGCTGGAAGCACTGACCACTATGGTCGGCTTCAGAACGGTGGCTATAAAAAATGGGCAACTGCTGATCAACGGTCAGCCCGTCTATTTTAAAGGGGTCAACCGCCATGAGACTGATCCCTGGACGGGCCAGGTGGTATCCGAAGAATCGATGCGGCATGATATCGAGCTGATGAAGCTGCATAATATCAACGCTGTCCGGACCAGCCACTACCCCAATGATCCGCGCTGGTATGAGCTGTGTGATTATTATGGAATTTATTTAATAGACGAAGCCAATATTGAATCACATGGCATGGGTTATGGAGAAAAAAGCCTGGCTAAGAATCCAGACTGGGGCCCGGCTCACCTTGACCGGATGAAGAGGATGCTGGAACGGGATAAAAATCATCCCTCGGTTGTCATCTGGTCAATGGGTAATGAAGCCGGCAATGGAGTCAATTTTGAAGAAGGCTACCGCTGGCTAAAACAGCGTGATCCCAGCCGCCCCATTCATTATGAACGGGCCCAGCTCGAATGGAACACCGATATATATTGCCCGATGTATGCCCGGATTGAGCATCTGGAAAAATATGCAAAAACCAATCCTGCCCGGCCTCTGATCCTGTGCGAATATGCTCATTCCATGGGCAACAGCACCGGCAATCTTCAGGATTACTGGGACGTGATTGAAAAATATCCGGCGCTTCAAGGCGGATTCATCTGGGACTGGGTTGACCAGGGCTTTGCCAAGAAAAATGAGAAGGGAGAACTTTTCTGGGCCTATGGCGGAGATTACGGCCCACCCGGTACGCCGTCTGATTACAATTTTTGCTGCAACGGTCTGGTAGCTCCGGATCGAACGCCACATCCGGCTCTGAATGAAGTAAAAAAAGTTTACCAGCCAGCCAGGTTCGAGTTAATAGAGCCAGTCACAGCTCAGGCAGCCAGAATCAGAATTACCAATAAATATGATTTTCTCCCTCTCGATCGAGATAATTTTAATCTTCACTGGAAGCTTGTAACCAATGGACAACAAGCGGCGGAAGGTACTATCCCCTGCCCGACCGTTAAACCACGGGCTTCAGCTGAGGTCAGGGTGGCTTTACCGGCTGAAGCTATCAAGCCGGGTGAGGAGATTTTTCTAAATCTAGAATTGAGGGCACAGAAAGAAATGGCTCACGGCCTGATTCCAGTCGGACACACTCTGGCTGCCGAGCAGATAAAAATCGCCGGTGAAAAAGCGAACCAGGTGGTCGCCCCGGCTTCCAGAACGCAAACCAGGTTGCCTAAATTAAGCCTAAAAGAAAACAAAAATAACCGGAACCAGCTCATCATCAGCGGCCAGAATTTTGAGCTAACCTTCAACCGGGCCGAAGGCCGTTTAACCTCCTATAGATTCCAGAATCTTGAACTCTTAAAAGAAGGGCCTCTGCCTGATTTCTGGAGAGCCCCGACTGATAATGATTTTGGAAATAGAATGCCGGAAAGATTAAAGGTCTGGAGAGAAGCCAGCCAGAAACGTGACATTAAAGCCTTCACCGCCAGCAAGGATAAAGCCGGTCAGGCCGTGATCAAAGTTGAATTCTACCTGCCGGCAGTGGAGGCAGCTTATACGGTTACTTATACCGTCGCCAGGGATGGAGTGGTCAAAATAGATAATGAATTTAAACCTCAGAATCCCGAGAAGCTGCCGGAAATCCCCCGGGTCGGATTGCTGCTGGCTATGCCCGAGGGCTTTGAAAATATTGATTACTATGGACGCGGTCCTCATGAGAATTACTGCGATCGTCAGACCTCGGCTTTCGCCGGAATTTATAAAACGGCCATGGCTGAACAGGTTATTCCCTACGTCTGCGCCCAGGAATTTGGCCACCGGACTGAGACCAGATGGCTCATCATCAGTAATAAAGAAGGTCTGGGCTTAAAATTCAGCGGGCTACCGCTTTTTGAATTTTCGGCTGTTCCCTACACGCCCGAGGATCTGACTCAAAACTGGCGCGGTGAAAAACACTTCGTAGATGTACCGAGACGCAGCCACCTGTATGTAGCCATAGACCTGGCTCAGATGGGTGTGGGTGGCGACAACTCCTGGGGTGCTAAGCCACATCCACAATATCTGATTAATCCTCAGGCCTATTCCTGGTCCTTCATCATCGAGCCGGTGAAATAATCGGAGATTAATTTTTAAAAATTCAGGCTTTGATATATTTATTGAATATATTTTTGGACATAAAATAAATACTAGTAATTTAGTAGGGATTGGGCCAGCTGATTTATGCCCTTATTTCTTTATTTTTAGCAGTACAACTGGTAGCGATCGCCGGGGGAGTTCTCAGCTTAATGCCGTTCCTGGCCTGTAATACTCAGCCTGGCGGGGTTAAAGGTGGAAGAGAGTCAATATTTCTTATGGCCGCCCGGCTGAAAATTATGATAAAAATATAGTATTGTTTTTTATTTAATTTTCAGGCTTCATCTTGAGGAGGCTGGCTGGTGAAGAATAAAAAAAACCGAGGTGTCTTAAATATCAGAAGGATTACATTTTTTTGCTTTCTGGCCCTGGCCATAATTTCAGGCCTGGCTTTTCTCGCTGGGGAGAGCCAAGCTGAAAAGACCAGTCAGGTACAGATAGCGAGCAGTAAGAGAAACGTTACTACCCTGCCCTTTTTAAATCCGGACTTACCGCTGGCAGCCCGGGTCTCTGACCTGGTCAGCCGCCTGACTCTGGAAGAAAAGATCGGCCAGCTGATGAATGACGCACCGGCTATAGACCGTCTGGGCATTCCTGCTTATAACTGGTGGAACGAGTGTCTTCATGGCGTGGCCCGGGCCGGTCTGGCCACCGTCTTTCCTCAAGCAATCGGTCTGGCTGCCACCTGGAATACCGACCTGATGCTGCAAGTAGCCACGGCTATTTCGGATGAGGCCAGGGCCAAACACCATCAGGCTGTCCGCCGCGGCGAGCGAGGTATCTACCAGGGTTTAACCTTCTGGTCGCCCAATATCAATCTTTTCCGTGACCCGCGCTGGGGACGGGGCATGGAAACCTATGGCGAGGATCCATATCTTACCGGCACGATGGCGGTGAGCTTTATCCGCGGGCTGCAGGGTGATAATGCTCGATATTTTAAAGTCATCGCCACCGCCAAACATTATGCCGTTCACAGCGGTCCCGAGCCTGACCGCCACACCTTTGATGCTGTCGTCGATTTTCCTGACCTTCGCGCCAGCTATCTCCCCCATTTTGAAATGGCCGTTCGGGAAGGCGGAGCCTATTCGGTCATGTGCGCCTATAACCGCTTCCGCGGTCTTCCCTGCTGCGGCAGCCCGCTGCTGCTCAATGATATCCTCCGTCAGGAGTGGGGTTTTGAAGGCTATGTCGTGTCCGACTGTGATGCAGTGGATGATATCTATGCCACTCATAAACTTGTCCCGACCCTGGCCGAGGCAGCCGCTCTGGCTCTTAAAGCCGGCACTGATCTCAACTGCGGGCGAGCTTATGCTGCCCTGCTCGAAGCCGTCAGGAAAGGGCTGGTTGATGAGGCTACAGTTGACATCGCGGTAAAACGGCTTTTTAGCGCCCGCTTTCGCTTGGGGATGTTTGACCCGGAAGAGCGTGTCCCTTATGCTCAAATTCCCTATTCAGCAGTAGATAGCCCGAAACATCGTCTTCTCGCCCTCGAAGCCGCCCGCCAGTCTATCGTTCTTCTGCAGAATAAAAACAACGTTTTGCCGCTTTCAAAATCGCTCGAATCTATCGCCGTCATCGGACCAAATGCTGATGACATCGAAGTTCTTCTTGGAAATTATAACGGCTTCCCGGCCGATCCGCTAACGCCGCTCCGCGGTTTGAAAGAAAAAGTCGGCTCTCAAACTGAAATCATCTATGAGCCGGGAACCGACTGGGCCGAAGGTATACCTGTTCTGACCCCAATTCCGGCCGAATTTTTAAAACCGGCCTTAAACTCAAAAGACAGGGGCCTCCGCGGTGAATATTTTGCCAACCAGGAATTAAAAGGAAAGCCAGTTGCTACCCGGCTTGATACCGGCCTCGATTTTAACTGGTGGGAAGAGGCTCCTCTCCCCGGTCTTGATCGCCATAATTTCAGTATCCGCTGGACAGGCTATTTGGTCCCGCCCGAAAGCGGCGATTATTATCTGGGCGGAGAAGGTTTTAACAGCTTTAAAATCTTTCTGGATGGAAAGCTTATCGGAAGCTTCAACGGCACCCACGAAACCCACCAGGTTTATCAAAAGGTTCATCTGGAAAAAGACCGGCCGGCTGCCATAAAAATTGAATACAGCCACCGGGCCCGTCTCGCCACCATGCATCTTTTGTGGAAAAAGCCAGCCACCGACAGCCTCGAGCGAGCGGTCGAAGCAGCCCGGAAAGCCGCAGCGACTGTCTTATTTCTAGGACTTTCGCCGAGGCTGGAAGGTGAAGAAATGAATGTGCCAGTTGCTGGTTTTAAGGGCGGCGACCGCCTGACTCTTGACCTTCCAGCTAACCAGGAAAAGCTGCTGGAAGAGGTAGCCCGGGCAGCAGCCGGCAAACCGGTTGTCCTTGTTCTTATCAATGGGAGCCCCTTAGCCTTAAATCAGGCAATTGAGCTGGTGCCTGCCATTGTTGAAGCCTGGTATCCAGGCCAGGCGGCCGGTCAGGCGATAGCCGATATTCTTTTCGGCGATTATAATCCGGCCGGGCGGCTGCCTGTCACCTTCTATAAATCCGTAGAGGATCTTACTGATTTTTCTGATTACCGGCTGGCTGGCCGAACCTACCGCTATTTTAAAAAAGAGCCGTTGTTTCCCTTTGGCTATGGTCTGAGTTATACCAGCTTCAGCTACTCAAAGCTTTCTGCCCCAAAAAGCCTCAAAGCCGGCGAAGAACTTACCGTCTCGGTTGAAGTTAAAAACACAGGAAAACGCGATGGTGAGGAAGTAGTCGAAGTTTATCTCAGCCGGCCCGATTCAGCTTCGCCAGTCAATCCGCTGCGCTGGCTGGCTGCTTATAAGCGTCTTTTTCTCCGGGCAGGAGAAAAACAGAAGGTCACCCTGACCGTAAGACCGCAGGAGCTGGCTTCTTATGACGCCGAAGGCCATAGAGTCATCGAAGCCGGGCCATTGATTATTGCCGTCGGTGGCCAGCAGCCAGGCTTCACTGGCCGTCTTTCGGCAGCAACCACTGGCGTTGTCACAGCGGAAACTAAAATCAAGCGTTGATCGAAATCCTGGCTGGTCCGGTCAAGAGAGTTTTAGGCCAAATTTTAGGCCTGGCTTGATCCCGATTGAGAACCTATTTTCCTGAGAACTGGATGATCGCTTATAGATTCATCCAGAGAATAAGTGACCGTGGATTCAGCCTGGCCGATAATAGGAGTCATATCTCCATCTCGTGTATTTTTGTCATCAGCTATCCTGACGAACAGGGTTGACCGATGTTTATAAGGTTAACTTACCTGGGATTCAGGTTTCACTTTTCCCCACATTGAAACCAATCACGTCGTTTTCTATCAGCCGAAGATTGCTGAGAGCCGGCAATTTATTTCTTCCAGGTCGCCTTATAGCGGCAGATATATTGATAACCTTCTTCGTCCTTCTCAATTGTGTAAAGCTGGCCATTTTTGACCAGTATAGGCGTCCCGGTTATCTCACAGCGGTAGATAAGCTTCCCCTCAGGACTGAAAACATCCACGAAATAAGAATCCTTAGTCTTTCCTTTTTCATATGTTCTCACATAAAGCCGGTCCAGCTCGTCCACCAGGAAACTCGAAATAGCCGGGTAGGTAGCGGGAAAGTCAAGCAGCTCTCTGAAGTTTACCCCGGTATTCTCCGGCATCTGCTTGAGCATTTCTTCCTTATCTTTTTCGGTAAAAGGTTGCGGCTTATATTCCTTGCGAACTATCCTGAATAACTGACCGTCAGGGGTAAAGTATTTAATTTCATACGAAGTCATTCTGGAATAGATGATATTTTTATGACTATCCAGGCAAAAATTATTCACCACATCAAACGGATTAATCTTTCCCCCTCCTACCGGTATTGACATGAGCAGGGTCTCAATCTTAAAAAGCTGGTTAAATTCAGCATCGTATTTAGCAATGGTGTAGGCTATCGAATTCCCTTCCATCCCCATTTCACAACCTACATATTGACCACCGGCGTCAATGATTTTCATCATGGCCAGTTTCTTGGCATAAGAAACTTCCTTTAACATCTTCCCTTCGAGGTCAAGATAAACCAGCTTCCGGTTGCCAGCATCAGAGACCATTATTTCCCGGTCAGAGATAAGCTGAATGATAATTGGTGAAGTCCATTCTCCAGGCCCCTGCCCTTCCTGACCAAACTCTTTAAGCTTCTGGCCGGCTGCATCAAATATTTTGACCTTCTTATCTCTGGAATCCAGAGCTATGATCCGTCCGTCAGAGGTAACTTCAGCCCCGACCAGACCATTAAAAATGCTTCCGCCTTCTTCGAGTCTCCCGATAGTAATCTCTTTAGTTAAAATCAGCTTCTCTGAACCAGAGGGTTTGGCTTTGTTCTCGATTATCTGGACATCAGCTTTACCTGCGGGGCTGGCCTGAGCTTTATCTACGGCTAAAAAAGCCCAGGTTAAAAAACCTGAGACTAGAGTCACAACCAATATTGATAAAGAAATAATCCAGCCGGCGCTCAATTCTTTTTTTCTCATTTCTCCTCCTCAATCATCAACCTCATTGATAAATAACATTTATTTGAGACGAATTCAAGGCTGTTGTTTCTGGCTTCTTATTACGTCAACACCCGAGCCAGATCGCCTGACGGACACCAGGAAACAGATGGAAAAGTCTATTAAAAACAAGATTGGACTCAAGCTCCTGCCTAACCTGAATAACCTGAATAAGTAGATAAAAAAATAATTGAACAAAAAATATAAGTAAAAAACCATTGATCGCTCCGGACCGCTACCGCGAGGCACTGAAATAGATAGCCAGTTGAGCGATAAATAAAGAGCCTGAGGAGAAGTTTATTTTTTCTTTGACAAGTCGGGAGTTTCCGATTTATACTTTCTGACGATGTTAACGATAACACCGGAGCCACGGCCAGAGTCGAAGGATAAAGCTCTGTGGTCCTGGCAATTATTTTCTGCATCTTTCAAGCCAGGTGCTGGTTGCTACTTTAGTCCCGGGAAAAAATGTGCCTTAAATCTCAAACAATGATAGAATTTTATGACTCAAAGCTAAATTTTATATTTCAGATTCTATTTACCAGGAGGTAAATGCACCATGCTTGGCACAATAGACTGGATAGTAATTATCGGTTATTTCGCTCTCATTGCCGGCATTGCCTGGTGGTCAATCAGAACCCAGAAACAGCAGACAACTGACCAGTATTTTCTGGCTGGCCGGCATTTAGACTGGTTCATTGTCGGGGCTTCTATTTTTGCCTCCAATATCGGTTCGGAACATCTGGTGGGATTGGCTGGTTCAGGAGCGACAGACGGCGTGGCCATGGCCCATTATGAACTTCATGCCTGGTGCCTGTTAATTCTGGGCTGGGTCATGGTGCCATTTTATATGCGCTCTAAAGTTTACACCATGCCGGAATTTCTGGAACGCCGCTTTTCGCCCAAAGCCAGGACCGTTCTCTCCGGTATTTCCCTTGTGGCCTACATTCTGACCAAAATTGCCGTTGGTGTCTTTGCCGGGGGTGTGGTTTTTTCCACCCTTCTGCCCGATGTCAATTTATTCGGTCTGGATAGCTTCTGGGTAGGTTCAATTGTAGTTATTCTAATCACCGGACTTTATACGGTTATTGGCGGATTGAGGGCCGTAGCCTATACCGAAGCCATTCAAACTATAATTCTGGTTATCGGCGCTGCTCTGGTCGCTATTTTTGGTCTTCATTACATTGGCGGCTGGTCAAAACTGCGGGAGATTGTCGGGCCGGAAATGTTTAATCTCTGGAAACCACTTATCCCTGACGGCGTCGTCGGTACCTGGGCACCAATCAAAGAGGCAGGGAGAATGGCCTGGTATTTCAATGATAATTATCCCTGGCTGGGGATGTTGTTCTGTGCGCCGATTATCGGTCTCTGGTACTGGTGCACAGACCAGTACATTGTCCAGAGGGCCCTGGCCGCCAAGAACGAAACCCATGCCCGGCGGGGCTCAATCGCTGCCTCTTATTTCAAGCTCCTCCCCCTGTTCATCTTTATCATTCCCGGCATCATCTGCTATGGACTGGCGGTAAGCGGTAAATTCCCGGTACTCCAGCAGCAGCTCATCGGTCCCGACGGCAGTATCATCAGGGAGCAGGCCCAGCAAGCTTTTCCTTTAATGGTGGCGAATGTGTTACCCATCGGTGTCCGGGGCCTGGTCGTGGCGGGACTCCTGGCTGCCTTGATGAGCTCTCTGGCCGGTGTTTTCAATGCCTGCTCGACGCTCTTTACGATTGACTTCTATTCGCGGCTTAAAAAGGGAGTAAGCCAGGAGAATCTGGTTCGTATTGGCCGGATAGCCACTATCGTCATGGTTCTCATTGGCCTGGCCTGGCTGCCTGTCATTCGCGGCGGAAAGGGGCTGTATGATTATCTGCAGGGCGTCCAGTCCTATCTGGCACCGCCTATTTTTGTGGTGTTTTTTGCCGGTATCCTCAACAAGCGACTAAATGCCAAAGGCTGCCTGGCCGCCCTGGGCACCGGTTTTATCCTGGGCTTGTTCAGGTTAGCCATTGATACGCCTGTGAAGCTCATCCCGGGATTCAAGTATACTGAAGGCTCGTTTTTATGGATCATAAATAACATCTATTTTCAGTATTACAGCCTGTTCATCTTTATTGTCTCCGTGGCTGTGATGTATGCGGTCAGCTATATGACAGAGGAACCTGATTATCAAAAGATATCAGGCCTGACCTTTGGAACAGTAACTGAAGAGCATAAAAAAGCAACGCGAGCCAGCTGGACCAAGTGGGACGTAGTGGCCTCGGTCATCGTTTGTGTGCTCATCGTGGCCATCTATATTTATTTTTCAGGTATATTCCAGAAATAAAACAGAACGCAGTACTGGTGGAAACTGGCTCATTCAGTTTCTTATTGCTAGAAAGGCAATCAGAGGCTGATTCGTCTGCAGCTTTTCTACAGGCAGACAGCAGCCGGATCAATCAGGCAGTTGCTTTTTGGTCAGACCCTTGAGAATTTCAACCTGGAGCCGGGTTGGATTAGAGACAGGTTTAAGGTGGAAGCTTTTTTCCAGCTGGTGACTGAGAACAGGCTCGATTTCCAGCTTTTTCTCACCCCGTAATACAGATATCTTCACCCGCTGGCCAGGCTGTCTCGAAGAAATCAATTGATTGAAATCTAAATCTTTGGCCTGCTGGCCATCTACCGCCTTAATCTCATCGCCTGCTATCATCCCGGTCCTGTCGGCCGGAGAATCAGGCTCAACCGCCGCTACCACCAACCGGCCATCTACGTTCTCAACCAGGGCCCCCAGATAAGCCCCGGACAATTCCCCGGGCTTCTCCAGCTCCAGGCCGGCATAAGCCAGATACTTAGGATAATCAATAGCTCTGGTGGTCGAGGCATACTCAAATATCTCTGGCAGAGGACATCCCGCTACAGCTTCGCATACCTGGCGAAATTCCTGGTCGGTGAAACCTCGACCTTTCTCTTTATAAAAAGAAAAATACAATGTTTTCATAACATCATCGAGCGACCGACGATTCCTGGTTACCTGACGGAGATTCAGGTCAAGCAGAAATCCCAGAATGGCGCCTTTATCATAATATGAAATTGTTTTGCGCAGGCCACCACGTCGCGCACCGAACGGCCCCTGAGTCCAGGTGTTATAGCTTGACTCAGTAGCTGATTGAAAGAAACGTCCATGGTTGTTTTCCTGCGAAGCAATTATTTTGCTCATTGCCTCTAAAAATTCCTCCCCCGTCATGAGCCCGGCTCGGGACAGCAGCAGGTATTCATAATAGACAGTGAAACCTTCCGAGACCCAGAGCATATTGGTCAGATTGGGCTGACTATAATCAAATGGCCCCAGGGCTAAAGGTCGAATACGCTTGACATTAAAGTGATGAAAATACTCATGAGCCAGAAAGGCCAGGGTACCAATTCGTCTTTGTTTGTTATCCAGACCGTCCCCGCTGAAAGACACAGCGGCTGAATCAAGATGTTCAATTCCACCCTGCCCGGGGCCGATGCCGAGGAAGGTATAGTGGCGATAAGGAATTTCGCCAATAACGCTGAGGCCAGCCTCAATCACCGCTTTCAGTTCGTTCATGAATTGCTGGTGGTTAAAGTTTCCCAGCTTGTAGCCGATAAAGTAATGAGGAATCCCCTCTATCTCAACTGGTGGTAGCGATTCCAGGTTTCCCATCAAAATCGGGCTGTCATAAAGCTCATCAAAGTCAGCGGCCAAAAAGGTTTGGGGCTGATCAGCTGAAACCGGATCAAGACCGGTAGCAATTGTCGTCCAGGCCGGGTTTAAATTGATCTTAACGATCAGCGGCGAGTGTAGAAGCTCATCAGTATACATACAGACCGAAGCCGGAACAACATATCCTCTGTCTTCTCCGAGATAACTCTGGCCAACAAACTGGGAAGTGGCCAGAACTTCATAGTGAAGAATGACAGACTCTGCCTGATCGGTTATTACCCTCCAGGTGCTCGACCCGGTCTTTTCCCACTTTAGCTCCTGACCGTTACCGTCCTCAGCCCGAAAGGCCCGCACATTTCCAGCAAAGTCAAAAAGGCCGTAATATCCTGGAGACCAGACTGGCATTTTATAATCGCAGCTGATACCCTCCAATCCCTGACAGCTAAGGGTTACCTGATAGCAGTGGGAAGCCGGGTTGTCCATTGAAATGGTTAAGACGGTCTTTCCGGCTGGAGTGCTCTCATTCCCTGAGGTTGCCGGCAGAACCGAACGCATACCAGTCAAGATAAAAAATAGGATGACGGCTAAAATCAAGCGGCCAGATGTCTTTTTCATATGAATACCTCTCTATACAGGCATAAAGTTCTCGCTCAGGGTTTATGTCAGCCGGGAAATTTAAGGTCTTTTCAGCTGGACCTCATCCTGGACTGCCTGCCGCCCCGAAGCAGCCAGCCCGGTAATGGCAGCAGTTTTTTACACCAGACAAGAAACTATCACAAGCTGGCTATTTTTTTCAATTCATTATTATGTCGCCCTGCTGTCATCTCTCACTTTCGAGAAATTCAGTAAAGACTGCCACCGTCCATCAATTCAGTCAAAAACATTCGCCTCACCGTCTTCTCCTGCACCCGATGATAATCTCAAAACAAAGAAAATAATTGTTGACGGCCAGAGGGATTTTTGTTTAAAAATAGTTTTACTATCTTTTTAATTTTTAATCCGGGGAGGTCACTATGACTGGTTATGATCTTAAAAAGCGCTGGCCGGGACTGATTGTTCTGATTATATTTTCTTTCTGCCTTATCCTGACCCAGGCTGGGGCCCAGACGGCTAAAAAACCCCTGACTTATGAGGTCTATGATTCCTGGAGATCGATCCAGGGAAGCAGAATCAGCGATGATGGCCGCTGGCTGGTTTATTCTTTAGTGCCAGCAGAAGGAGATGGTGAACTGGTTGTCCTTGAGCTTCAAACAGGAAAAGAAACTCGCTATCCGAGGGGGAAGGAAGCGGTCATTACGCCTGATAGCTTGTTCGTAATATATACCATCGCCCCGCCCAAGGCCGAAGTTGATAAAGCCAAAAAGGACAAGAAAAAAGCGGAGGACCAGCCTAAAAACGGCCTGGGAATTATAAATCTGAAAACTGGCGAGCTGGTTACCGTTGACCGGGTTAAAAATTTCAAGATAGCCGAAGACTCAGCTAAATATGTGGCCTATCTACTGGAAGCACCGCTCGGTAAAGAAGCCGATAAGGATAAAACGGAGAAAAAAGAGGAAGCCCAAAGCGGTCACGAAGAAAAGAAAGAAGCCGGTCAAAAGCCGACTGAAAAACAGGACGAAAAGAAAGCAGAAAAGAAAAAAGAGCCGGGAACGGAACTCGTCATTCGCCACCTGGAGATGGGAAAAACAGTCTCGGTTCAAGAAGTCTCAGAATATACCTGGAGTAAAGACGGCCGCTTTTTGGCTTATGCCACCTCGTCTAAAAAGCCAGAAGATGATGGAGCTTTTCTCTATGAACCAGCCGCTGATAAAACCATTGTCCTGCTTAAAGGCCAGGGCCACTATGTGAAGCTGGCTTTTGACGACCGAGGGCAGAAAGTGGCTTTCTTGAGCGATCGTGACTCCTACCAGGAAAGAGTTTCTGCCTATAAACTTTATCTCTGGGAAGAAAAGAGACCACAAGCAGTAGAACTGGCCGGGCCCGGGACGACTGGTCTTCCGGCTAACCAGGCGCCATCAGAAAACCGCGCACCTTCTTTTTCTAAGGACGGGAACCTGCTTTACTTCGGCTATGCTCCCCTTCCAGAGCCACCGGCAGAAGATGCTCCCGAGCCAGTCAAAGTGGATATCTGGAGCTTCACCGATCCCGAACTTCAGCCGATGCAAAAGGTAAGAGCTGAGCAAGAGAAAAAAAAGAATTATCTGGCTGTCAGCCATTTCCAGGCTAAGGGCCAGCCCATCTTCATTCTAGGCTCTCCAGATATTCCAGAGATCAGGTTATCTGAGGATGGTCAGAAAGCTCTGGGCGTCAACAATCTCCCTTACCGCCAGCTTATTTCCTGGGATAGAGAATACGCCGATTATTATACTGTTGAGGTCAAAACGGGGCGCCGGATCAAAATCCTAGAAAAATTTCCCGGCCAGGTCAGTTTTTCTCCTGGAGCCAATTACCTCATTTTTTATGATGATAGACCCCGGGCCTGGTTCACCTATCGCCTGGCTGACGGAAAAAAGTTCGATCTGACCTCCAAACTTGGGGTCAATTTCTTCAGGGAAGAATGGGACACCCCAGGCGAACCGCCTGCCTATGGGCTGGCCGGCTGGACCGAGAACGACTCCTCCGTCCTTATTTATGACCGCTATGACCTGTGGGAAATAAAGCCAGACGGTTCCGAGGCCAGGCTTCTGACCGGGAAGTTCGGTCGGGAGAATAATCTCGTCCTGCGCTATCAGCGTCTTGACCGGGATGAAAAATCCATTTCTATTAAGAAGCCTTTAATCCTGTCTGCCTTCCATGAAAAGACCAAGGCCAGTGGCTTTTTCCGCCTGGATCCAACCAGAAACGAGCCGCCCACCAGACTGATCTATCAGGATAAAATGCTGAGTTCGCTGCAGAAAGCCAGAAAAGCGGATGTTTATATTTTCACTGCTCAAACTTTTGAGGAATTCCCCGACCTCTGGCTGAGCGGACCTGATTTTAATAATCCCAGAAAGATCAGCCAGGCCAATCCCCAGCAGGCCGATTATCTCTGGGGAAAGGCTGAACTCATCAGCTACCTCAACGGTGACGGCCAGGAGCTTCAGGCTATTCTGATCAAACCAGAAAACTTTGATCCCGGACAAAAATATCCCCTGCTGGTTTATATCTATGAAAAGTTGAGCGATGGGCTGCATCGCTATTATGCACCTGGCCCTGGAACCAGCATTAATTTTACCCGCTATGTTTCCAATGGCTATGTGCTGCTTATGCCTGACATTGTCTATGAAGTTGGTTATCCTGGTTCCAGTGCTCTTAAATGCGTCGTCCCGGCGGTGGAAAGCGTGGTCAATCTGGGCTTCATCGATCCGGGCAGAATTGGAATTCAGGGCCATAGCTGGGGCGGTTACCAGATTACCTATCTCATCACCCAGACTGACCTTTTTGCTGCCTGTGAAGCCGGGGCAGCCGTAGCCAATATGACCAGTGCCTATGGCGGCATCCGCTGGGGAACAGGGATGTCGCGGGCCTTTCAATATGAAAAGACTCAAAGCCGCATCGGCGCTCCTCTCTGGGAAAGGTCACTTCAGTTTATTGAAAACTCGCCGATTTTCTGGATAGAAAGAGTCAATACTCCTTACCTCACCATTCACAATGATGAAGACGATGCTGTCCCGTGGTACCAGGGCATAGAATTCTTCACCGCCATGAGACGGCTCGGGAAAAAAGCCTGGATGTTTAACTTTAACGGTGAAAAACATGGATTGAGGGAGAGAGACAATCAAAAATACTGGACCGTTCATCTGGACGAATTCTTCGACCATTATCTAAAAGGAGCACCCGCTCCTGGCTGGATGACAGAAGGTGTCCCCTATCTTGAGCGAGGTAAAAGAGACGTTTCCATTCTATTCCAACCAGAGGAGGAAAAGACTAAAAAATAGCTGGTAGGCCTAAATAATTTATTGAAATTGGCTTTCCTATTCTGATATATTAGTTTTCTTTAATAATTTAAAAGGAGTGGACTAAAATGAATGTCTTTGTTTTAAATTGCGGCAGTTCTTCTGTCAAATTTCAGATCATCAATACTGACCTGGAGATGTTTGAGACTGATAGCGACCACCGAGTAGCCAAGGGTTTGATTGAAAGAGTGGGAAAAGATGATGCCATTATCAATTTTGAAGCTGATGGCCAGTCTCCGGTTAAATCCACTGAACCCGTCCATGACCACCGGGAAGCCATCCTGAGGATCAAAAAATGGATGGAAGACCCTGCAACCAAAATCAACGGCATTCACAGCTGGGATGATATTCATGCCATCGGTCATCGCGTGGTTCATGGCGGAGAGAAGTTCACCAAATCAGTCAAAATTGATAAGGAAGTTTTAGCCCAGATTGAAGAGTGTTCCGATTTAGCCCCACTGCACAACCCGGCCAACCTCAAGGGTATTTATGCCTGCTACGAAATATTTGGCGACCAGATCCCTCAGGTGGCGATCTTTGATACGGCTTTTCACTCAACTATGGCAGCCGAATCCTATATGTATGCCATCCCATTCGAATACTATGAAAAATACAGGGTCCGCCGCTATGGCTTTCACGGAACATCACATCGGTATTTAGCCTATCGCTACCGAAAATTGGTCGGGAAGCCCAGAGAAGAAGTAAATATCATTACCCTCCACCTGGGAAATGGCTGTTCGGCAGCAGCCATCAAAAAGGGCTATTCCGTTAACACCAGTATGGGTTTGACCCCACTCGAAGGCTTGATCATGGGAACCCGTTCTGGAGATATAGATCCAGCTGTGGTGGAATACCTTTTCAACAAGGGAATTGGCAGCGTGGCTGACATTTTCAACCTGCTTAACAAAAAGAGCGGTATGCTGGGTGTTTCAGGCATAAGTAATGACATGAGAGATATAGAGAAGGCAGCCAGAGAAGGCAATCGCCGGGCTGAACTGGCCTTGAAGATGTTCGCTCTCAGGGTAAAAAAATATATCGGAGCCTACCTGGCCGAGATGAATGGAGCCGACGCCATTATCTTTTCAGCCGGCATCGGTGAAAATTCTGCCTTGGTCAGGAAGATGGTCTGCCAGGGATTGGAAAACCTGGGCATCGAGCTGGATGAAGAACTCAACCAGCAGGCGGTCGGCGGAAAATGTCTGAAGATTTCCAAGGCGGGCAGCCGGCTAGCAGTCTGGGTAATTCCGACCAACGAAGAACTGTTACTGGCCAGAGATACCGTTAGAGTAGTAAGAGATGTGCCACGGAACTGGTGATAAAGTCAGGAGGATAAGATGAGTGGGAGCAACTTTGTAACAGAAATAAGAGAAAAAGCAGCCAAGAGATATCTTAGAATCGCTTTTCCCGATGCGGAAGATGTTCGGACATTACAGGCAGCCAGAACATTAATCGCCGAGAAAATTGGCCAGCCGATTCTTATCGGCAATCCAGAAAATATAAAGAAGATAGCCGCTGATAATAACCTTAAATTTGATGACCTGGAAATCATGAATCCGGTCACCTCTCCCTGGAAAGAAGAGTTCGCCGAGCATCTTTATGGCCGGAGAAAAGCCAAAGGTATGAGCCTGGAAGAAGCCACGGCTCTGGTTCAAACTCCTCTTTATTTTGCTGGTTGTCTGCTGGCCAAAGATAGAGTTCAGGCTGTGGTTGGCGGCAATATTTCGGCTACGGGAGATGTGATCAGGGCTGCCCTTTATACTGTGGGGACAGCTCCTGGCATCCAGATTGTTTCCAGCTATTTTATCATGGTCTGGCCCGACAAACTGCTGGGCTTCGCCGACTGCGCCGTGGTACCTGATCCAACCGATGCCCAGCTGGCTGATATCGCCATCTCTTCAGCTAAGAATTTCCAGGCGGTAACCGGGCAGGAACCCAGGGTGGCCATGCTGTCTTTTTCGACCAAGGGCTCAGCCAGTCATCCTTATGTGGATAAAGTAGTCAGCGCGACTAAAATTGCCAGGGAAAAAGCTCCAGAGCTTTTAATTGATGGCGAAATGCAGGCTGATGCCGCCTTAGTTCCGGCCGTTGGTGAAAGAAAATGCAAGGGCTCGCCAGTCGCCGGCCGGGCCAACGTGCTTATCTTCCCTGATCTCGATGCGGGAAACATCGGCTACAAGCTGGCGGAAAGGCTGGGCGGAGCAGAAGCCATCGGCCCGATTGTTCAGGGACTGCTGAAACCTTATTGCGACCTGAGCCGCGGTTGCTCAGCTGATGATATGGTCAATGTGGCTGCCATTTGCAGCCTGATGGCCTGAGGCCGGAAGATAAAAACAGCTGCCCGTTTGATCACACTTTCCTGAATATTAAAGTGAAGGCTGAAGCCGTCTGGCTATTTCAGATTGTTTCTCATCCCGACCAGCAGAGCAGCCAGACCAATAGAATAGAATTTTGACAGCTCACTATCACCACGAGACGTTAGAATACAGGGAGCCAGGGCGCCGGTAACCATGGCGGCCAGTTTGGCACCGCCAAAAATAGTGCAGGTTTTATAAAAGATATTGGCCGCTTCAATATTGGGGAAAATAAGAATATCAGCTGCCCCCGCACCTTCTCCCTTAAAGCCCTTTATTTCGGCACTCTCTTTAGAAATAGCAATGTCAATCCCGACCGGTCCCTCTACCTTGGCCCCTTTAATCTGACCTCTTTCCGCCATAACTTTAATCAGGGCCCCATCAACCGTAGAAGGAACTTTCTCACTGACTGTCTCCGCTGAGCTGATAAGATAAGCGTAAGGGTTTTCTATTCCCAAGGATTGGGCAACTTCAATGGCATAACCCAGCATTTTTACTTTTTGTTCCAGGTCAGGAAGAACCAGCACGGCCACATCCGAGACAACCAGAAGCTTGGGATAAGCTGGAGCTTCGATGACCGTCACATGTGACAGCAGTCCACCCGGAGGAACAAGTCCACTTTCTTTATTCAGGATAGCTTTCATATAATCAGGAGTGGTCACCAAGCCCTTCATCAAAATATCACCTTCACCCTCTCTGACCAGCTTAACGGCCAGGCTCAAAGCTTTTTTAGTGTCAACTTCATCAATAACTTGATGAAAAGTCGAAGAGACTCCGTGTTCCCGAGCTACTTTCGTGATTTTTTCCTGGTTACCCACTACGATTACTTCCACCAATCCTTCGCCCTGGGCCCGGGCAATAGCTTCGATGGTGTGAGGATCCTCAGCACAGGCCACAACCAGCCTTTTTTTTGGACTGCCTTTAACTTTGGCAATTAAATCTTCCAGTTTTTTTATCATCAGCTTTCCTCCCTTATTTCCTGTTCGTAAATCTTAGCCTGTTCTTCCCCTCTCAGCACCCTCAGAGCTCCCTCGGCCAGAGCCCTCATCTCATCTCCACCGGGGTATAAATAAAAAGGTGCAATAAACTGGCATCTTTCTTTGACCCAATCTACAAGTTGCTGGTAATAAGCCAGCCCCCCGGTCAGCACGATGCCATCCACCTCACCGGTGAGGACTGTGGCCATTACACCGATCCATTTGGCAATATTGTAGGCCATAGCCTTAACCAGCAGCTCTGCCTTTTTATCTCCGGCTTTAATGCGCCTTTCCACTTCTATCATATCGTTGGTCCCCAGGTGAGCCACCACCCCACCTTTTCCGGCCAGCATTTTTTTTATTTCAGCTTTAGAATACTGGCCTGAAAAGCAGAGTTCAACCAGATCGCAACTCGGCAGGCTGCCGGCTCTTTCCGGGGCAAAAGGCCCATCTCCATTGAGAGCATTATTGACATCAATAATTTGGCCACGCCGGTGCGCACCGACACTTATCCCACCGCCCATATGGACAACTATAAAATTGACTTCTTCATAGCGGCGCCCCAGATCCCTGGCTGCCTGTCTGGCCACCCGTTTTTGATTGAGGGCATGAAGAATACTTCTTCTCTTTATAAAAGGTAAACCGGTAATCCTGGCGATATCCTCCATTTCGTCCACCACCACCGGATCAACAATGTAAGCCGGAAGGTGGAGTTCGGCCGCCAGGCTGTTAGCGATCAGAGCTCCCAGATTGGAAGCATGTTCGCCCTGAACTTCGGCTTCCAAATCCTCAATCATCCTGTCAGTAACAACATAAGTTCCACCGGGAATAGGTCGAAGCAACCCACCCCGGGCCACCACCGCCTGAATCGATTCTCTGGGAATCCCTGCCCTTTCTAATTCCTTCAGGATGACTTCTTTCCGGAAATTAAATTGGTCAATCACTCTCGAAAATTGCTGAATTTGCTCGACTGGATGTGAAATATTGACCTTGAACAACTCGTTTTCATCATCAAAAACGGCCATCTTGGTAGAAGTAGAACCGGGATTAATGACCAGAATACGCCAGCTCATCTAAACCTCCTCACCACACACTGAGAGGTAAAAGTCTGTCATTTAACCATCCAGACCGGGTAAAAGACCACGACTTCTCCTGTTCCCGGCCTTAAACCTCTTTCCTAAAAGAGCTAATATTATAATCAAAACAGCCAGCAAATAAAAATTGATTTTATATTTTCTAGCAGCCTCTGAGTGAGATAATAATTCTGGCTAGGGGAGGTAGAGGTTATATTTTTTGACCAGGTGGTGTGGATGATAGGAAAGCTTGGCACTCCGTAGCCCCGGCAGACCGGCATCCTGTTCCCGATTGATATAACGAAATTGCTGCCAGGCCCGGCGAGCGCATTCCCGATTTAAAAATTGATAGAGTCCCGGGAATTCACGGCTGGCCACCTCAATATGAACTACGGCTGTGTCCGGATTTAATTTTTCGCCCAGGCAGAAGCCCTCGACCCGACCATCAATAAGAACAGCCAGCGTCGAAAAACTGAACAAACCAAAATTAAGCAGGGCCTCTTCCATGGCTCTAACGGCCGCTCCCGTATGATTGTCTTCTCCCTCCTGTTTTTCCCGGTCGGCACTCTCCCGGCCCCATTCTCTGACCAGTTCCAGGCAGCCTGGCAAGTCATTTTGATTGATAGCTGACAGTTCATATTTAAACTGCTTTTCGAATCTTTTAATCCAGTTTCTTTTCCCATCATATTTTTTCCCGCTGAGCTCAGCCAGTTCCTGAGTTAGATAAACATAGTCAAAATTGTCCCGATCTTCATTAATTATATACTGGCCAGCCAGTTTCCCCAGAAACTTCTCAGAAAGTCGCGACCAGCGCGAAACTAAAGTCAAGCCAAGGTTTACCGTCTCATCAAGTTTATTTTCGCCAACCGGCTCAAGGAAGTAAGCCGGCTCATCGGGAGGTGAGCACAGGACACACAAATTGCCGTTGATTTTTGTCAGGCGAGGTTTCTCCCACTCTCGCCAGATGTAGATATTGGCAAAAGTCAGCTCGCAGATGTCAGGAGGAAAATGTTCTAAATAGTTTTGAACTTCCTCTTTATCCTTCAGTTCGATTGGTTTTAGCTCAGGAAAATCAGGAATCATAATCAATCCAGTCAGGCCCAGCTTCCAGTTTTACTCCATACTTATTATCAGTTCGCTTCAGGGCCGCTCTAATTCAGGCTAAATGGAACATAGCCGTACACTTTTTCCGGTCGCAACCGGCACACCAGTCATTATTTTTTTCCAGAGCAGGCGGAATTTTGTCAACCTTCTTAAAGCCCAGAGGCTCATAGAAGCGAGGGATGGTGGTCAGCAGATAGACCGGTCTGCCCTTAAAGCTTTTCAAGGCCTCTTCTACCAGTTTCCGGCCTGTCCCCATCTGCCGGTATTCTTCGAGAACCCCAACTGACCGCATCTCCAGAAAATCCCCAAAATCCTTGAGACCAAGAATGCCAACAACTTTTCCCCTTTCTTCGGCTACAAAAAAGATATCATTTTCCATACCGGGATAATCAAGGGCCAGCCGCCAGGCTATCCTGGATACATAGGGCATATCTTCGCTGCTTGCTCTTCTAACTATCATGGTTATTAATTATAGCAGATATCCAGGCAACCTGAAGAATTGGGAGGCAAAACTAAAGCCGGTGAACAACTTCTGATCAGACAACTTTTCTCCTGGTGACAACCAGTCTGGAGTCTATCGTCAGATTCAAAGGCAGGTTCTTAAACTTGTGGCTCAGGGAAATTCTTTTATGACCCGAACCAGACTAACGGCCTGAAGATGAAAAAATCTCCGGGCAATTTTTGATCTGATATTCCTCATAAACAGGATAGTCGCCACCAGTGTTTATCAACCAGAAACCCGATTCAAAGAAACCAAGGGCGTCCCATTTCTCTAAAAACTGGTCAGGAAAGGCCAGAGCGTAGAGGTAGGTTCCTTCCCGGTCAAAGACATCGAGTTGCCAGCGGCCAGGAGCAGTAATCCTGAAGACGCCGAGCTGACCGCCTGGCAAATAACTCAGCTTGAGCATCAGCATCAATTGATCAGGATAAACGGCCAGCATTTTCTTTACTATCTCTTCGGGGCTTTTTCCCTTACCAAAAACCGCCTGAAGAAGCTTTTCTTTTTCCTGTCTTGAAACTGACATCCTTTCCGCCGGGACCTCTATTTCCATCATCTTCCGGCCATCCTGGTCAAAAATTCTAAGCTGGTAATTTGATTTCAAGGCGACGGCTATTCTGGCTTCAGCCTTATTCATTGACCAGATGATATCATCAGTTCCGTAAGGTTCAGAAAAACCACCGGCCCTGTCGGTCCAGCGGATCAGACCCAGCTCGGAGCCACTCAATAACTCTACTGCCGCCGCTGTTCCATTTTGATCTATCTTTTTAAGCAGCAGCTTCTTGACCCGTCTATTATTTTCCATAGCGGTCAGGTCGGTTAGATAACAATCAGGCCGGAGAAAATAGGCTGACTGGTCAGGAATTTTAAATTCTCCGAGAAGCTGGCCGCGCCGGTCAAATCTGGCCACCTTCATATTGCCCACCGCCCAGATTTCGTCGCCCTCCAAATCGAGAGCAAATCCGGTATAGGAGGGAAACTCACCTGGTCCCTGGCCAATTCTTATAAAGCTGCCGAGATAGGCCCCATCCTTTGAAAAGATTTTAGCCGCCGGCTCATTTGGATCATAAAGTATGATCTGTTGCTTGTCTCTCAGGACCCGGAAGTATTTCCAATTAAAGTCAGGGATTTTATAGGGATTGAGTTCAAAAGTTTTCTCGGCTTCGACCTGAACAGTGCCTTTGAGGGGGTGAGCTGGATTGATGACCTGCCTTACCCCTTCTGTTTCTTTGACCTGAGGCTTTTCCGCCTGCTGGCGGCAGCCCGGAAAGCTCAGCCCGAATCCGCCCAGAAAAAGAATAAATACTACTGAGAACCATGGAAAGATAAACCTCAATTCTTGCCTTTCCATTTTTGTCCTGCTCGGGACTGACACCTTTTATAAAACTTTAATAAGGCTTATATCGTTCTGAAACCACCCGACTCGCAACCAATTATTTTTTAACTGGAACAGGCTTGAGCAGGAGGTCCTGAAAATCATAGCTAAAATCAGTATCCGGTGAAAAAGGCTTCATTCTGGCTTCAGCTATCGAGCCATCAGGATTTAGAGAAAAAGTCACATAAGCATCAGCTCTGAGTTCAGGGTCAGACCAGCGGGCAACAAAAGTATCATACTGCCAGTGTTCAAGCGGTCCGGAAAGATCAGGTGAGTGCTGGAAAGCCATCTGCAACCGACCATTTTCATATTTAATCTCAATGTCTCCATACCAGGCATCATGATAAAGACCAGCATATTTTTCCAGTGAAAGCGAGGGCTTTGAATCCTTATTTCTTTGCTCATAAGCTTTTTTAATTTCATCTGAGGTCCTCTCGCGGCTTCTCTCCCTGACTTTGGCGATAGCTCCAACCCAGTCCAGAGCCGGAGCTTTAAGATAATAATCGGCGATAGCATAGGTCAGAGATTGGTAGGCTTCATCCGCTTCCTGATTGGTCAGAATGGCTATTCCCAGACCGATTTCCGGCATCAGCCAGACCTGAGAAACATAGCCGGCCAGCCCGCCGGTATGAGTCACCACTTTATAGCGCCGGAAATCCCTCAGCCTGACACCCAGACCATAGCCATTAAAATTCATAGCCGCCGCGGCCAGTTCTGGAGCGGGTTTATAGATTGGTATCGGTGTTTCCATGGAAGTTATTTCGTTCATGACTTTTTCTGAGACTAACTGGTTCCCATCGAAAAGTTTCCCTTTGTTAAGCAGAACCAGCATCCACTTAGCCATATCTTCGGCGCAGGAGTTAATCCCGCCGGCCGGATTGATATTATCCGGAAGATAGGGTTTGATCGGTTTGACCTGACCTTCAACCCGAGCATGAGGCCAGGCAACATTAGTCGCCTTCGCCACCAGCGAGCAGCGGGTGTTGCTGTAGGTCATCCCGACCCTTTTCTGGATTTTATCCCGGACAAAATCTTCCCAGGGCAACCCACTGACCTTTTCCAGCAGCTCTCCCGCCACCGCAAACATCAGATTGCTGTAGGCATAAGTCGTTCGGAAAGAGTAAGCTGGTTTGATGAAGCGTACCCGGTGCAGAATCTCCTCTCTGGTCAGGGTAGTGGCTGGCCAGAACATCAAGTCCCCTGCCCCCAGGCCAAGGCCGCTGCGATGGCAGAGAAGATCTTTGACCATCATTTCTCTGGTCACATAGGGGTCATGCATCATAAATTCAGGAAGACAATCAACCACCCGGCTATCCCAGCTAATCTTTCCTTCATCCACCAGCATCCCCAGAGCCACCGCCGTAAAGAGCTTCGTATTGGAAGCAATACCAAATAAGGTCTGAGCATCAACCGGAGCTGGCTCGCCGAGTTTTTTTACTCCATAGCCTTTAGCCAGAACTACCTGGCCATCTTTAACAATGGCCAGACTCAGCCCGGGGACTTCAAAGGTTTTCATAACTCTGGTCACCAGCTCATCCAGATTGGGTGGCAGAGAGGCTTTTTTGAAGCTAGAAGCGGCTGGCGGTGTTTGAGCGGCAAGTTGAAATGAGCTGAAAAGGAAAAAGATAAATAAAGTTATAAAAACAAGCAGGGTTAAAGGCCGTGAAGAGCCGTTTTGATGACGATTTAATAGTTTTACCGGAAAATGGTAGCTGTTCACTTAAAACTCCTTTCTCCAGGACTGGCTATTATTAAGGTTTTTTAAAGTTTTTAAAGCCAATCCCATGACCGATTTTATCACTCTTTTCAGCTCTCAATAAAGAAAAATTAAGGCTATTCTTTATCTCTTAGGAAGCTAGCGGGGGATAAATCGAAATTGACCAGGCCAGTCTCAGGATGAGGCTGGTCCTCTTAAGCCCTGGCCGCCGCTCATTTCTTTCGGGCCTTACGGCCGCCCAGGATCCCACCCTGAAGAAATAAGCCAGCGCCCAGGACGAAACCAAAGTTATACCAGCCGCCATTATTGTGGACTTCATAAATTCTAATATTTTTGGTGAACAATGAAATTAGAAAAGTTACCGGCGAGATAAAACCGTGCCAGAGACCTGAAATAAATCCAGCTACCTGACCATGCTCGTCTGGCGTCTTTTCAGCGCTTTTTGGCCCCGGGACACAGGCCGTCAGAATTAAAAGCAGAAAAAAGACCAGAGTCAGAGCCGTTAAATTTTTCCAGTTCACCTGCCCTCCTGCGGCCTGTATAAAGTTATCATCTGCCTTATATCGCAAAACTTTTACCAGCTGTCGAGCTCTTTCCTTACCCGGGTGAAAAGATAGTATCCAGGGTGGAAAGAAGAGGCCAGGAGGTCTGTTCATCTCGTGCCTTCGAGCTGGATATAATTCAGCTCAACCAGTTAATGATTTATTATTAACAAGCTCTTGAGGCCCGGCGACCTTTAAGCCAGGGCGGGCAGGCAGAAATTTATTTGATAGGCATTGCCGCATCGCTCACAGGCCAGATGGAAGACAATCTGGCGACACTTAATTCCCTCTTCCAGCCCTGGCTTTATTTCCCATTTCCCTCCACAGCGGTCACATTTTCTGGGCATAACCAGAAAAACATCAATTTTAGGAGGCGATTTTGTTTTCCGCCCGGTTGATAGAGCTACCTGTCTTTTTCTAATTTCATAGGACAGCCCATGCGTTTCCTTCAATTCCTGCAAGAGGTTCTTATAAAAATCCAGACTCTCGGCTGATTTTTTAACCGCCAGCTCCCGGCCAGCCTGGGTCCTCATATTAAGAGGCAGAGAAGCGGCATAGGTCATTTCTTTACTCAGATGATTCATAATGGCCCCATGCAAATTCCGCCCCCGGAGAGTGGTTTTAATGAAAAAATTAGCTACCCCAACCAGCCCGAATTTGGCCAGAAAATCGGCATCATGAATAATATCAGTTAAAGGATCGCCGGCTACCCCTTCCCGGTGAAGACCGATCAGAATATCCTTTAGCCGCTGCCGGTCCTTCTCTTTAACTCCAGCCGCTTTTAATAGTCCAGAAGCCACTTCGATTGAAGCTTCTTCCTCCGGGATCCTTTCCCGGTGATACAGGCCGCCTTGAAATTTCCCGGCATCGTGGAGCAAAGCCGCCAGACCAGCCAGAGTGGCGTCCTTTTTTTCAGCTTTAGCCATTTTCCAGGCTAAATAAGCGACATGCAGGCTGTGTTCCCAGAGAAAACTATCTTCAAGTTCACCGCCGGCAAATTCTCTCTCGCTTTTTTCT
The DNA here is from genome assembly GCA_035416665.1 of Candidatus Saccharicenans sp. Taxonomy (GTDB): domain Bacteria; phylum Acidobacteriota; class Aminicenantia; order Aminicenantales; family Saccharicenantaceae; genus Saccharicenans. Next base: position 93,164 of record DAOLNQ010000008.1, read on the forward strand.
ATGGCCTGCCTGATTTTATCTGCGGTCCCCGGATAACGCCGGTCAATCGCCCGCAAAAACTCAGACTGCTGCGTCTGGTGTTTTTTGACCGGCTTCTTTTTTGTGGAAGACTTGGTGATCATTGGTTACCCTCTCTCCAGAATTATTGACGGCCGAATTATCATGACCATTATGGCCTTCTCCTCAGCCAAAAATCAAGCCAGCCTTCAATTTTAATGATATGATAATATTGGAAAAGCAGGCGAGATAAAAATGGAAAATGGCCAGACCTTTAAGGATCTAACTGCCATCATTCTGGCCGGAGGGCAGAGCCGGCGCATGAACCGCGACAAAGCCAGCCTGCTGGTTAACGGCCAGACCTTACTCGAACAGGTCATCGAGCAGTTAACCGGCCATTTCCGGGAAATAATAATAAGCGTGTCTAAAGGCCAGCATTATGAGTTAAAAAATGTTCGTCAGGTTGAGGATCGTTATGAAAACGCCGGTCCCCTGGCTGGAATTCTCACCGGGTTGATGGCTTCTTCTTCTGACTTATCTCTGGTTATTCCCTGTGACCAACCGGAAATAGATCTGGATCTGGTCAGGCTGATGCTGGCCGTCCCCGGTCAACCTGACCTGGTCTACCTGAGACTCGACAGCCAGATTCCTCATCCTCTCTTTGCTCTTTATCGGCGATCACTACTGCCGGTCATTGAGCGATTGATTAAAGAAAGAAAATTGAGCGTCCTTTATCTCCTGCCTGAGGTCAAATCCTTAGCTCTGGATATTCCGTCAGACAGAATTCCCTGGCATCTCAATAATTTTGAGGATTATCAAAACTATCTCCATTACCTGAAAAGGAAAAGGACAAAATAAAATGCTGCTAAACCCCCAACCGGCTGTAAAGATTGAAAAAAACAGTCCGGCCAATCAACTCCTCAATGATGATCAGAACCAGGACTAGAGCTGGCCAGAAATAACCCTGCAGCCAGACAGAGCCGGCTGGCCAGAAAATGTAAAAGCTGGCTAACAAAGCCAGAATCAACAGCAGAACCCGGATGGTTGATATTTTCTTAAGCTCCAAAAATTTTTCAGGCTCAATCTCATTTTTCAAAGAAAAAAGGCCGGTCACCTGGTCTAACAAAATCATATAGATTAGTGAGATAAACAAGGTTATCTGAAGAATGACTGTTAACTGAAGCCTGCAGTCAGGCCAGGCTTCAAAAAGAGACGGTCCGACCAGTGCCGAGAAACCGGCCCCGGTCAGGAGGGCGGTCAGATAAAAAGAGAGAGTCGTTCTGAAGCTATTCCAGGCCGGGACGGCGGGCAGGCGGTAAATTTTTGACATGATAAAAACTAAAGCCAGCCCGACCAGCATGTTCAGGCAGGATATCAACAGAAGAATGGTGGGCGGCCAGCCCAAAAAAATAGAAACAGTCAAGACTAACAGACCGGCAAAAAACAAACAGGCCGCCAGTATTTCCCGGCTGAGCCAGGAAGTTTTTAGATTGACCACAGCCAGATAGGCCGAGGAAGGCCGGCCAAGGTGAAACAACGAAATAAGCAGTGAGAGGCCCATCAGCAGAAGAAGATCCAGAACCGGACGGAATAGCCAGGGGAAAAGCCAGGCTGAGCCAAATTGACCTAGGTGGCGACGATTAATCACCAGCAGGCCAAACAGGAAAATAAAAGACCCAACTGCTGTCTGCACCAGGACGGTGAAGATGATTAAAGGCCAGTCTTTAAGATTGAGTTTCACTTAACCTCTCCTCCGCTCATCACCCCTGCTGGCTGAGTTGAGATTTTTAAGATTTTAGAGGCCAGAGCCAGCAGGAGAAGAGTCCCAAAATATTGTGGCTCAGGAGTGGGCGCGACCAGCAAAAATGTTATCCCGGATAGGAGAAAGGCGGTATAAAGGCTGAGCTTAGGACCAAAGAGAATAACTAAGAATAAAATCAAGACAGCCACCGGGCCATAAAACTGCGGCTGGCCAATTAAATAGAAAAAACTGGACAGAATATTAGGATAAAAAGTGGTGTAGGTGTTTCTTTCACCCAGGTTAAGATTATAAAAAATGGTGCTCTTAATGACGTTTAAAGGTCCGAAGGGCAGCATCAAAAGCCAGGATACGGCCAGCGCTAGAAGGGCTTGCCCGCCAACCCGCAACCAGCTTTTAAAATCCCTGAGCTTTAACTGCCAGAAATAATAAGTAGCGGCTAAGGGAATAAAGAAAAATTTAGCACTGAGGCCCAGCCCGATAACTATGGCCAGCAGCAGGCGGTTGGCTGTTGATGGCTTCTTTCCCTGGCGATAGAGTAAGGCCATAAAAATTGAAACCAGCAGCATATTCATGGCTGGATTGGTGGTAATTTCTGAAAAAACCAGAAGTGGTAGAAAAGCCAGCAAATAACTGTGGCCTGAACCCCTGAAGGTTAAGACCAGAATAATGGCCGCCAGAAGCTGAATAAACATCAGAAACAGGCTCAAACTCGTCATGTCCCAGACGTGGAACAGGCGGTAAAAAAGCCAGTAGGGGTAAAGTTCTAAGGGTGGATAATTGAAATTCTGATAAACAACCTGGCCATTTCCATTGCGGTGATAAATTCTACTACTTAAGTAGGGATTCCGTCCTTCTTCCAGATCCTTAAAAACAGATTCATAGGTTTCGATAATTTCCGGATCTGGCCTGGGCCGGGTGAGCTGATAGAAGCCAAGGGTCAGCCCGGCTAACAGGATCAGGGCTAAGATTAATTTATGATTGAGAAACTCAGGCCGGAGATAATAGATCAGCCAGACAACCAGGAGCTCCAGGGAAAGCTTTAAAGCCAGTTCATAATGATGGCCGGAAGGAAGAGGGCGGGCGACAAATAAAAACAGCGAAAAAAAGAAACATATCATTAACCCGGCTGGCAAGTAATATTTGATCAATTTTTCTTCGGCCCTGGTAGAGGGAGAGGAAGCCAGGTCGGTGGTTGAAAAGCTTGAGCTCATCTTCCTCGCTTCAAAAAATCAGCCTTTTATTGAGAAATTCTGCTAAATTCTATTTAGATTTTCTTTCGGCCGGTTTCTGATATTTTTTAGGTCCAAGAGGTTGCCATTCGCCGTAGGATTCCTCCGACAGGCGACACTGACCTTCTGATGTCCAGGTATAACCGTAGTTATAACCGAACCATAGATACTGGTCGCCGCCACCATTTTCCGTGGTGATAATATAGCGGGCAGCTACATTGCCAATACCCAGAGCACGTCCTCCAGGAGCCTCGACATCGCCTTTATTAGCATCAAAGGGAATCCAGCCATAGGGCGGAAGATAAACTTCATTCCAGCGGTGGAAAACGTCATCATAACTGGCATCATCGCCCCGGAGACTGACCGTACCCACATAGCGGGCAGGCAGGCCGAGAGCCCGGCAGAGAGCAATCAGGGAATAGGTATATTCAGAGCAGGAAGCTGTGCCACGGCGAAGAACAGTTGGGGCCGGATTCCAGCCGCCAACCGGCTTAAGGTTATAGCTCAGGTGATCAATTAAATACTCATAAATTTTCCTGGCAATCCAGTAGGGATTTTTTTCATCACCAGCGATCTTTTTAGCCAGATTTTGAATGAAGGGATCATGGATACAGTATTTATCGCCATCAGCCAGATATTTCTCTTTGATCTCTGCCGGAATCTGATCGAGGCTGCCAACTTTGTCCGGGTAAATGAAATACTCAACCGCATAAATTTTAGCTCTGGCTGTCCAGCCAGTTTGAATCAGAGCGGGCGCCTTTAAATTTTTAAAATTAAAATGAGCCAGCTGCTGTCCCCAGCTATCCTTGATCATTTCTGTCGGTCTGGATAGAAATTCAACCGGAGAAAGAAGTTCCTGATTATCACGGCTGGCCGGAATGGGCAGGTAGATATCAAGGCTATTGACCACACCGGGGCCATAATTTCGAAACTCCTTAACAAAGCGAAGCTCCAGCTCTTTCTCGTCCCAGAGGGTCATGAGGTCATTGTCAAAAACTTTAATCCGGTAAAGTTCATCATTTTCATAATCGACATTCCACAGATACTGGCCATCGAAGGCCAGGCCAGCCGGGAAAGGACCGTAGGAACGGAGTGAAGATAGGCACCAGCCTGAAGAAGGATCAACCAGAAAAATTCTGTCCATTGCTCGATCTGTCACCCAGAGATAATGCCCGTCAAACTCCAGACCGGCCGGTTCGCTACCTGGTGCCGGAAAAGTCTGAATCATCATGCCATCGACGGGTGAAACCCGGAGCAGGCTTTTCTGGCGGACATCGGTCATCCACAACTCGTGACCGTCCCAGGCCAGATCTCGCGGTTGGTCGCTGTTGGATTCCAGAGCCTTGAGAACTTTTCCAGTTTCAGGGTCGAGGCAGTAAACCAGTTTTTCGGCTGAATCTACGTGCCAGAGATACTTTCCATCCCAGGCCAGGCCTTCCGGATGAAAGCCAGGTGCATCAAATGATTTAATTACCTGACCTGAAACTGGATCGATCTTAAAAATCTTATCCAGCCGGCTATCGGCCAGCCAGAGATAGCGGCCGTCATAGGCCAGTCCGGTCGGACAGGGCCCGGGAGTTTTTATGACCTTAACCACCTCCCCGACCTTAGCCTGAGCCAGAGAAAACAAAAGAATTACTGTTAAGATGAGACAGGCTACCCTCTTCATTTTTGTCCTCCTGAAACAGGGGACTCAATCTGTATTTCCTGATTTTTTGTCCCCATGCCTATTATAAGAATGAAATCTTTTTTTGCCAATGGTTTCTTTTCAGCCTGATCTGTTCTTTTAGCTGGCGGCAGGCTCCAGACGACCTATTTTTTATAGCTAAACCAGGGAGTCAAGTTTAAAAATGATAAAACAACACTTTCCCGGAAAAAATCAAAATACAGGTTGTCTTCCCTGTGGTCAGAAGCTAAGCCCCAGGCCACCATTGAGGCGCAGACCTCCCAGGTCAACCTCAGTGTCATAAGGCTTGACCTTGAGGCCTCCATATTTGACCTCAGCCGAGATAAACAGCTTTTTCAGGGGAAAATACTTAAGTCCGCCAGCCACGATTAAGCCGGTTTTATTTCCATCAACTGGATAGTCGCTGACATACTCACTGTCAACTACCTGCTTATAGGAATAAAAGCCAACCCCGACCTTGATATAGGGAGCAATGTTCTTCAACCTCAGCTGGTAACCGGCAAAGATTTCGCCACCCTTAACCGTTAGCTCAGCTGGCTCCTGATAAATACCAAGCAGTCCATCTTTTTTAAACCCGGCCTCATAACCACCGCCAATCATCAGCCCTTTCCAGATCAGGCTGACACTTGGAAAAAAGTTTGTACCCTGGCCATAGATATCTTTGAGCTCTGAATTATTTAAGGTTCTCAAGCCGAAAGACAGCCCAACTTCAATTTTTGGTTTAATTCCTGCTGCCAGGCTTTGACCGGCCAGAAAAGCTAAAGACAGAAACAGACAGATAGTGATTTTTATATTTTTTGATGTCATTTTTAGCTTCATTTTTTCCACCTTATCTCTTATTTGGAATTAACCAGATTCTTCGTTGCCACTTTGGTTCGATAAGCTTTGGTCTTTTCAGTTTTAACCGGTATCTGCGGTGAAGCAGAAACCGTCACCGGATCACTTTCTCTTTCATATTCATCAACCGTCGTCACCTGATAGGAATAATTGCCTGGAACTTTTAGCCCGCGGTCATCGAAGGAATACTGGTTGCCGCCCACCGTGGCCAGCAGCGAGTAAGTGCTTTCATTATTGGCTTTGCGATAGATCTTATGGCTGACAATATTTGTCCCGTTAGCCGGATTAGCTGCCCAGCTCAGTCGATTAATCTTTTCCTTAAAAAAGATAAAATTGTTCTCGAGTAAGGCTAAGCGAAGGTTAATTGGTGGGTAGATAGGGGTGAGCCCGGCGAAAGCCTTGAGACAATTATCAAGATCATAAATCTCCGTAATTAGTTCCCAGTTAACTCCATCCTCGCTGACTAAACACATCCCCGGGTTAGAAACGGCCGCGGAAGTATAGCCATCAATGCGTCCTTCTGCCGGGATTGGAAAATTATAGCCAACTGTCCTTAACTTTAAAACCACTGAAAAGTACTGACCCGTTGTAAGAGCAACTGGATTATCAAGTTCTACTGTAAAATAGCCAAGCGAATTTATAAATCCACTTTTAGTAGACTTAAGCTGCCCAGACCTCGGTTGTCCTGGGGCAACATCCACATAGATATAGACTTCATAATAGTTATCAGTCGAGGAGGTGTAAAAGCCGACCGCCTCAACGGGGAGGCTGGATTGTGCCTGAAAAACATTGGCCATCCAGGCCGTATCCACGCCATAGCCAAGGTTGTATATCAAGCCCAGAGGATCATACTGGTAATTAACTACATATTTCCCTGGATTTTCAGCTTTGACCACCCCACTAACGTCCTGGCGCGCGAAATAGGCATCATAGTAGGAGACATAAAAATAACCATGATCTCCCCAGCTCGGACCCCAGCTATTTTTGACAATAAAAGCACCATTGCCTGGAGGGGCGGTGTTGAATTTGGCCGCATCAAAATTATCATCCCAGCCAACTATGGCCACAGCATGCCCGCCGCCAGTGTTGCCAGGATTATAATAGGCTTTATTGGTTGAGTTATAACTGCTGTCATCCCAGACCATATCCGTATAAAGCGCTCCATAATCCATGATGGCCTGCTTGAGCTGGTTATTATCAGACGGACCGGAGCGCGGTGGGATCATCATTACTTCCTGCACATGTTTGGCCGCTGGATAACCGTTGCCTGAAACATAAGGGTCATCTGTTTCATTAACAGGTCCGCCCCACCTGGCCAGATAAGCGGTAGCCATATCTAAAGTTCCTCCATAGCATGGTCCATAGTCGAAGCCATGGTTATTGATCAGATGTTCCTCAGAAAAATCACGTGGTTCTGCCGGCATCAAAAAAGATTCAAGCGAACCATAAGTGGCAAAAGCCCAGCACGAACCGCAGCTCCCCTGATTTCTGACCGGTGTTACTTTATTCAGGATGCGCAGATCATAAGAATCTGGATATGTACCCACCACTTTAGCTCGGGGGATGCTTCCTGTCCTTAAATAAGATAAATCACGAGGACTGGGGATTAAACCCAGAGGATGTCCCTCGGCGGTATAGTGTAAAACCTTCGATGGTGTGGAGATATATTCCAGAAAAGCTTTATTAACCGGGGCCATAGACAGCTTTCTGCCTTCACCAGCTACCACTCCGGAGAAAGCTTCCAGTGCGATAATGATAAAAAGCAAGACAAGAATTGATCTTCTTTTTTTCTTCAAAAATAATAATAAAGATTCGGCTCGTTTCTCAGTCTGAATCTTCATAATGCCTCCTTTGACGACTTTATTATTTCTGGCTGAAATTATAAAAAATCCAGCTGTTTGTCAAGTTTAATTTATACTTCTTCGTTGTTACCAACGGTAACTTTCCCTGGTCCGGCCTTCGAGGCCGTGGGATGCAGTTTGATAATAAAAGCTGGGCGAGTGATGCCGGCTTCGGGCAGAGGAAAGACAGTTCTTACCTGGCCGTATTTTTCCATAAGTTCATCGAGTGGGCCAAAATCCAGGGCCCTCATCGGACAGGCACTAACGCAGGCCGGTTTCTCACCTTGATCAACCAGGTCGTAACACAGATCGCACTTGGTCATGCGGCCGGCAGCCACATCATACTGCGGTGCGCCATAGGGGCAGCTCCACTCGCAATAACGGCAGCCCAGGCACTTTTTCCGGTCAATAAGGACTATTCCATCAGGCCTTTTGCTTATAGCTCTGGAGGGACAACCTTTGAGGCAAACCGGCTCCTCACAATGATTACAGCCCAGCGAAAGATTATAGGCAATAAGATCAGGCACCCAGTTATTTCCAACCCGCAGCCACTCGCCACCGCAGAGCTCATAGACTCGCCGCCATCTGACGCCGGGCGGCCAGTTGTTTTTATCACGGCAGGCCAGGACACAGCTTTTACAGGCCGAACAGGCACTCGAATCAAAGAAAAAGGCGTACTGAATCTGGCCCGGCTGGCCCTTTTTCTCGTTCCCGGCTTCTCTCGCTTCTTGCTTACTTCTCTTCATATTTTTCAACCTGAACCATGATGGTGTGCTGGGTATTGCCAAAAGCATAGGGCGACCAGCGTTCTGAGGTCAGCACATTGATATTTCCCCCGTGATCCAGGCCTTCCTCATCCGGCTCCCACCAAGCTCCCTGCGGAATGGCCACCACCCCCGGCCTGATTTTAAGCGTCAGCCGGCAGGGCAAAAGCAGAGCTCCCCGCTCATTAAAAACTTTGACCAGCTGCCCGGTCTTTATTCCCCGTTCCTCAGCATCAACCGGATTGATAAAGACCCGCTGGGGAAAAGCTTCCCGCAGCCAGTCGTTATTGTGATGGGTCGAATGAACGCGGGCTAAATAATGATGACCAATGGCCTGGAGTGGATATTTTTTAGCCTCCTCGCCAAACGGGCTTTCCCATTCCTGAATATATTTGGGTACCGCTGGAATTTCAGCCTGTTTTCCAAGCCCGCTGATCCTGGCAGAAAATATTTCAATCTTTCCCGAAGGCGTCGGCAATGGATACTTTTCCGGATCGCGTCTGAAATCCTCGAAAGCGACGGCCGGGTCAGTGACCGGCCTGGCCCAGACACCGAGATTTTTCTCCAGCAATTCATCCAGCGAGGGTAAATCAGGAAAGCGCGTCTGCCGATAAACATCAAGCATCCACTCCACCCACTGTTTTTCATCCCGCCCTTCAGTGTATTTCTCACCAAAGCCAAGGCGCTCAGCTACTTCGGCACAAATAGCATAATCACTTCTGGTTTCTGGTAGTGGCTCGAGTATTTTTGGCATCAGAATAACTTCATCGCCATATTTCCAGCCATCTTCGAGTCCCCAGGTTTCAAATTGAGTGCAAGCTGGAAGCACCACATCGGCGAAGCGGGCGGTCGGCGTCATAAATTGTTCATGGACAACAATAAATTCGACCAGACTCTCATCGCTTAAAATTTTTGCTGTCCGGTTGGTATTGGCATGCTGATTGATGAGGCAATTGCTGGCGACAACATAAAGAAGCTTGATATTGTTATCGAGCTTCGGCACGCCCACCACGCCATCTTCCGGCCCCATTTCGCGGCCGCGAAGGACCACTTCTGTCCAGAGAAAACTCGGGATCGAAGCTTTTACCGGGTTCTCGCCAACCGGGAAAACCAGCCAGAATGGACCCCCATCTGGAGCCTGATTGGCCAGGCCACTGGCCCAGCCGCCGTGGATACCGATATTACCAGTCAGGGCAGCCAGGACACAGGCGGCTCTGACTGCCTGCTCGCCATAAGCCCGCCGCTGGAGGCCATAGCCTAAATAGAGCATGGCCGGTTTGATGGTGGCATATTCACGGGCTATCCGGGCAATGGTCTCGGCCGGAACACCGCAGATACTCTCCGCCCAGCCTGGTGTTTTGGGCACTCCGTCCCGCCGGCCGAGGATATAATCCTTATAAGTTTCTTCAGCTTCAAATCCGGGTGGCATCTGAGTTTCATCAAAGCCGACACTGTGGGTGCGGATAAAATCAGCATCATATAAATTCTCAGTTATCATCACATAAGCCATAGCCGACATCATGGCGGCATCTGTTCCCGGTCTGATCGGAATCCATTCATCAGCCAGGGCAATAGCTGAGGGTGTTAAGCGCGGATCAAGGCAGACCACCTTAGCTCCTCTTTCTCTGGCCAGTTTGACAAAATAATCGCTGTTGGTGCCATCGCGCATTTCCGCCGGGTTCCAGCTCCACATCAGAATATAGCGGCTGTTCAACCAGTCCTGCCGCTGGTTGCCGGTCGTGGTGGTGCCATAAACCGTCAGAGTCGCCGGCGTGATACAGGCCCAGGAATAAGAGTTATAAAAGCCGAGGCAGCCGCCAAAGAGATGGAGAAGCCGGGTGGCTGTCTGGCGGCCATTGATTTGATTATAACTGCCTGTGCCATAAGGGACAAAAAGAGCTGAATTGCCATATTTCTCTTTGACCCGGCTGAGCTCTGAAGCGACCAAGTCGAGAGCTTCGTCCCAGGAAATTCTTTCAAACTTGCCTTCGCCGCGGCGCCCGGTGCGTTTCAGTGGATAGCGGAGGCGATCGGGATGATATTGACGACGGCGGTAAGCCCGGCCGCGCGGGCAGGGGCGAAGCTGCGGCGCTTCAATCGTGTCGGGCCGGTCATCGCCATCAATTCTGGTAATCACCCCGTCCTTGAGATAAACCCGTAAGAGACACCGCCCGCCGCAATTATGAGAAGGGCAGCCGGTGCGAATCATCACCTCACCCCTGGAGGAAGCTATGGCTGCTTTTTTATTGACGTTTTGCTGGCTGGTCATTCTTGCTCTTTCTAAATTTTCCTTCTTTCCTCATTCGACAGCTACTATAATTTATAAGAACCAGAGCTGAGCAAAATGGCTCAAAATCGCTACTGCCAAAATGGCTAAAGAAACAGCCGGCCGGCAAGACAGCCGCTCTAAAAATGTCTGCGGCTGGCCCTCAATCTCCGCCAGAGAATCAGTTCTGACTGAAGCGGCCTGCTTTAGCTTTCTATATTGAACCTGGCCTTTTAGTTCACCAGCCATCAGCCAGCTGGTGACAATAAAAGCTGTGACCAGAGGCGACAGCAGGAAAAAGCTGGCCAGACTGATCGGCTCGGTCTGAAAGATATTACCTGAATGAAAAACCGAAGACTCAATAACAGCAGCCAGGCCATAGACCAGGTTTGAGCCAAAAGGAAATAACAGACCGCAAAGAATAATCCGGGCCCGAGAGCCGACAGGCCAGCGGCTTAAAGCCTTCAAAGCTAAGGCGGCCACCAGGCCTTCGAGGATGATGGCCTGAACCGGATTAATGACATCCATCAAGCCGACAGGGCTGACCACAATATCAAGTGATTTCAGACCAGCTGCTATCAGGCTGGCCCCGAAGACATCTCCGGCTGAACCTCCTGACTGGTAAAGGCGATAAAGAAAATAAAAAGCAATCGCTGGCAGAACAGAACCCGCGAGACCCGGTATATTTAATCCGTGCAACAGAAAGCCGAGAGAAGCTTCAGTTAACCCCCAGAGTGATCCCCAGAAAATTACTGTTGAGAGCCTGTTTCCTCCTGGAAACCCTGGCTGTGGTTCTTGCCCGTTTGTAAAATTATAAAGGTTTATCTTCTTCATCTCTGGCCTCAGCCTGTTTAATTTTCGCCTTCTATTTTATCAGCGGCAAAAATCAGGTCAAATAATCTTCAGACCGCAGCTTCAAGCCAGAGTGCTCAGAGCTTAAGCCGAAAGCCATTTTTCCGGAGCCAGCGCCTCCTTTCTCTATAATCAGGGAGGAGTTCCTCTACTAAACGCCAGAAAGCCCGGGAATGATTTTTTTCCTTGGTGTGAGCCAGCTCATGAATAATAAGGTAATCAATAATTTCCGGCGGAGCCATCATCAAACGCCAGACCAGTGAAATCGTTCCCTTAGCTGAGCATGAACCCCAGCGAGTTTGAGCCGAAGACAGCCGAAACTTCTGATATTTAAAGCCCGTTTTTCTGGCTATTTCCTTCAGCCGAGACGAAAGATAAAAGCGAGCCTGTTCTTTGAACCAGGCCTCAAACAGCTGCCTGGCAGAAAGAATGGATGAAGCCGCTAGCTCAAACCTTTCTCCAGTAAAAACCAGTGATGGCCTGACTCTGGCCACAATCCTCAATGGATATTCTTTTCCCAGCCAGAGGAACTTTTCTCCATCCTCAAATTTTTTCGGTCGGGAAAGCTCCTGTCTCCTTTGAACCTCCTGACGTTTCTTTCTGATCCATGGCTGGTGACGCTTCAAAATGTCATCTATGGTTGTCCTGTCCAGGCCATAAGGAGCTCTGACCGTCAAGACTCCCTCTTGATTAATTTCCAGGCTGACCGTCCGCCGCCTGCTTTTTACAATCTTTATAAATTCGGGACGCAATTTATATTTCCTGATTGTCTTAAAGTTTCATGCATATTATAGGAATGAAATATCAGTTTGGCCAGTGGCCCTTTTGGTCTTCAGATTTCTAGGTTGGAGCGACGGTAGCAACCTGCCATAAACTGTACAATGCACTTCCGGTAACAGCTGACCTGGTCTAAATCATCAATCAGGCTAAATTGAAAGATCAAGTAAATAATAGCGATAAGCCCTGCCCAAAAAAGGAAATATGAATTGTGTCGGCTGTTTTTTAGTTGTAAGCTAAGGGACAGCAAAGATATGGCAACTGGAGAGAGCACATGACTAAACAGCCTCAACGTCATTATCTTTTGGTCTGCCTGATCTTTTTAATCTTTTTTGTTATCTCGCTTTTAACCAACATTATCGGGCCATTAGTGCCTGAGATTATTGACAGCTTTAAATTGAATTTAGCCTTAGCCGGACTTCTGCCTTTTTCTTTCTTTATCGCCTATGCCGTTATGTCTATTCCAGCCGGTTTTCTGGTCGAAAAATACCGTGAAAAAAAGGTTATGCTGTGCGCCTTCTGCCTGGCTTTAGCCGGAGCTTTGCTTTTTGCCCTTTTCCCCGGTTATCTGATCTCAACCATTTCGCTTTTCCTCATTGGACTGGGCATGGCCATTCTCCAGGTAGCTATTAATCCCCTTCTCCGGGTGGCTGGCGGCGAAGAGCACTTTGCCTTTAACTCTGTCCTGGCCCAGCTTATTTTCGGCAGTGCCTCCTTTTTGAGCCCTCTTCTTTACTCCTATCTGGTCAGAAACCTTCCCCGACCCGAAAAACAGAATCTGCTGCTCAACAGTCTGCGCCAGCTGGTTCCACCCAACCTGCCCTGGGTTTCCCTTTACTGGGTCTTTGCTTTTATTGCTTTGCTGATGATGGTCATCATTGCCGCCTCACGTTTTCCCCAGGTCGAATTAAAAGAAGAGGAAAAGGCCGGCACCTGGTCCATCTATAAAATTCTCTTAAAGAAAAAAATCGTTATCCTCTATTTCTTCGGAATAATGGCCTATGTCGGTACCGAGCAGGGTGTGGCTAACTGGGCTTCTCAGTTTCTCAAAACCTATCACGGGCTCGACCCGCAAACAGCCGGAGCCCAGGCTGTCTCCTATTTCTGGGGCCTGATGACTATCGGCGGGCTTTTCGGTTTACTCTTGCTAAAACTTTTGGACAGCCGGGGGGTTCTGATCGGGGCAGTCTCCTTAGCTCTGGTCTGTCTGACGCTGGCTCTCTGGGGGCCGCCCTGTCTTCTTTCCTTCTCGCTTAAGCTGCCTGGTGCTGATCCTCAAATTATTAATCTGTATAGTTTTTCTCTTATCGGATTTTTCGCTTCGGTTATGTGGCCAATTATCTTTTCTTTAGCTCTTAATTCAATTGAGGCTCATCAGGGAGCTTTCTCCGGTCTTCTGTGTACCGGGATAGCCGGCGGGGCTCTGGTACCACTACTTATCGGCTGGCTGGGAGACCGGTTTGGACTTCGTCCCGCTATGCTTGTTCTTTACCTGACTCTTGGCTATATTTTGAGTATAGGTTTCTGGGCCAGGCCTCTTATCAGTAATGAAACAATTCAGATGAGACGAAAAAAGAAAAGAGTAGCGCGTGAATTGCTCCAGAGTGAATGAGCTCAAACTGGTTTAAAACCCGAGGAGGAAAACAATGGCTTTAATCGGTGTTGATCTGGGTGGCACGCAGGTTCGAGCCGGTCTGGTCGAAGGTGACCGGGTGGTCAAAATCGCCGCCAGAGTCATCCGGAGTACGGGGACAGAAGAAGAGGTTTTATCTGATCTGACAGCTGTTCTGGACGAGGTTTTTAGCCTTGAGGTCCAGGGCCTGGGCCTCGGCATTCCCAGCATCGTTGATCTGGAGACTGGCGTTGTCTATGACGTCCAGAACATTCCTGCCTGGCGAGAGGTTCCACTTAAAAGAATACTCGAAGCGCGCTATCAGGTCCCGGTTTATATCAATAATGACGCTAACTGTTTTGCAGTCGGTGAAAAGTATTTCGGCCTCGGCCGGTCTTATAATAATTTTGTCGGGTTAATTATCGGCACCGGCCTGGGAGCAGGACTCATCATCAATGGCCGGCTTTATTCAGGTCCCAACTGTGGCGCCGGCGAATTCGGGATGTTACCTTACCTTGAGACTAATTTTGAGCGCTATGCTTCGGGCCAATTTTTTCTCAAATCCTATGGCTGTCCCGGAAAAGAATTTTACCAGCGGGCTAAAGCCGGCCAGGAAGAAGCTTTAAAGGTCTTTAAAGAATACGGTCATCACCTGGGCGAAGCCATCAAAGCCATCATGTATGCCCTTGACCCCGAGGCGATCATTCTGGGAGGATCGGTCAGCCAGTCTTATGAATTTTTTAAAGACTCGATGCTGGCTGCTATTTCCACTTTTGCTTATTCACTGGCCCTGAAGAGAATTGAGATTAAAGTTTCAACTACTGATAATATCGCCATTCTGGGAGCAGCCGCCCTTTATCTGGATAACCTCCAGGGCGGTCGGTAATGAACAGCTGGCCAGACATGGTTTTTTATTTATCTATTGCCGGTATTTATTTTATAACCAGCCGGCAGCTGAGATTTTTCAAAACCTCGCCCAACAGTCGCTCTGAGTTCTGTCCTTCAGCCGTTAGAACAAAAAGATCAACTCCATTGATTATACCGGCCACTGATCTGTCCGCAGAGATAACCACTGGCCGCTTCTTCCCCCAAACTGTCTGATAGACTAAGCGACCATCTTTAACCATTTTCTTTAACTGACTGACCAGATATTCATCAAGGTCAGCAGCCGGGAACCAGCCTTCCTGGGTTAATTTGATAGTTTCGCCGGCCGGCCCTTTCAAAGCCACCAGCGTCCTGTCGGGCCAGACTTTATCGGTATCATAAAAAGTGAAACCGGCCTGGGCTTTTAGACTTAACTGAAGTCCACGGTTGAAATAGACGTCATCTTTGACTTCGTAGAGCGGCTGTCCCGGTTCAACCCGGTAGCGATGTCCATCGAAGCTATAATCCCGAATCTCAATATTAACCTGGCCAAAGATTTTCTGAGCGGCCGTCAGGCTTTCTCCCAATCCTTCCTCCAGACCACTGACTGCCACCACCAGGCGAGCGGCATCAGCTACTCCGGGACCGGGGACAGCCGCATCCAGCGGCACCCAGCGATCAGACAGCCAGGCCTCAGTCCAGGCATGCCCGCCCCAGACTCCGTTGACATAAACCAGGCCCATCAGATAGCGCGAAGGAATGCCGGCTGCTCTCAGCAAAGAAGCCAGCAGCGAGGCATAGCCGGCACAGGTACCTCTTTTATTTTTTATAACCTCTGAGGCCGGAGCAAAGACAATTCCCAGATCAAAAGTCATGCTGGTGGTAACCCAGTTCCTGAGCTGTAAAGCTTTCTCATAAGGATCTTTGATTGGCCCGGCCACCTCCGCCGCTACTTTCTTGATCTCAGGATCATCAG
>DAOLNQ010000009.1:0-22257 GCA_035416665.1 Candidatus Saccharicenans sp.
GTTCCTACCATGGGTGAGGTAATGTAATGAAGGCTCTTGTCCTCAAGCGGAGCTAGGGGCGCTCCACCGGCCAGCTCACCGCTGCCCTGGCCTGTTTCAGGGCGAGAAGAGGTCATGACATTAGGGAAGATAACTGTTGACGATTGAGCTGCAGCAGGCAGCTGGCGGCTGAGCTTGATTTTAAAGCCTTCCACCTCCAACTCAAAATCAGCCAGGTTTTTTTCTTCGAGAAGGGAAATCAGCTTTTTCAACTCTTCATAATCAATTTTAGACTTGAACAGGCTTTCCTGACCTGAATCTGAGTTTTTTTCATTTTTCTGGGTCATAACGCACCTTCCTGAAAATTAAGTAAAACTTTACTAATCTACTGGCAAATTGTCAAGCTGGCAATTCAGGGGCCAACTTTTGGAGAGCTGGCTGCCCCCGCTCGTTGACCTCTCCTGAGCACTGGGGTAAGATAAAAATCTAAGGATTTACCAGAAACAAGGTTCGGATATGTTTGAACAATTGACAGAAAAATTACAGAAGACTCTGAAATATATCAGGGGTGAAGGCAAGATTACTGAAAAAAATATAGCCGAAGCCCTGAAAATGCTCAGGCTGGCGTTTCTTGAGGCCGATGTCAATTATAAAGTCGTCAAAGAATTTGAAGAAAAAGTTAAGGCCAGAGCCTTAAATCAAGAAGTCATGATGAGCTTGACCCCGGGTCAGCAATTTATCAAGATCGTCAGGGATGAGCTGACGGAAATTCTGGGGCAGGAAGCTAGAAACCTGACCTGGGCCAGTCACCCGCCATCAGTGTTTATGCTGGTTGGGCTTCAGGGCAGTGGTAAGACCACCACCGCCGGCAAACTGGGTCGCTATGTCCAGGGCCAGGGGAAAAACCCGCTACTGGTTTCCTTTGACCTGAAGAGACTGGCTGCTCAGGATCAGCTGAGAATAATTGCCCGGTCGCTTGATCTGCCCTTTTATGAAATGACCGCTGACAGGATGAAAAAACCGGAAGAGGCTCTTAAAGAACTGTTGACCTATTCCAGAAACCGGGGCTATGATCCGCTGATTGTCGATACTGCCGGGCGGCTCCACATTGATGATGAGCTAATGGCCGAGCTTCGTCTGGCCAGAGATATTCTTCAGCCCGCTGAGGTGATTTATGTCGGTGACGCCATGACCGGTCAGGATGCAGTCAGGAGCGCCCAGGCTTTTGAGGAAAAAATCCGGTTGACATCTATTATTCTGACCAAGATGGATGGCGATGCTCGGGGCGGAGCAGCCCTGTCGATCACTTATGTTACTCATCGTCCGATAAAATTCATCGGCGTCGGAGAAAAGTTCGATAAACTGGAGGTTTTTCATCCAGACAGAATGGCTTCGCGCATCCTGGGTATGGGCGACATCCTGAGTCTTATAGAAAAAGCCGAGGCAGAAGCTGATCTCAAGCAAGCGGAAGAAATGGCCCGCAAGCTCAAGAAAAATCAGTTCACCCTGGAAGATTTTCGGCAGCAGTTGGTGCAATTAAAGAAAATGGGCAGCTTCTCCGGCTTGATGAATTTCTTACCCAAGGTTGGCCCATTTAAGAACATAGGCAACTTGAATATTGATGATAAGAAGTTGATTTATTTTGAAGCTATAATTAACTCCATGACCAGGGAAGAAAGAGAAAACCCCAGAATTATAGATGGGCGGCGGCGGGCCAGAATTGCCAGAGGCAGCGGTCGACCGGTGCAGGAAGTCAATCAACTCCTGAAGCAGTTTTTTGAAATGGAAAAGCTGCTTAAAAAGGGTACCTTCCAGAAGCTTCTCAACGCTTAGAAACTTATATAGCCGAGAAGATAAAGAACAGCTAATATCAGTGGCTGGTGGATTAAATAGATCAAAAGCGAATGGCGGCCACACCAGTTGATGAAGTTATCAGGGAGCTGGCGACGGAGGAGGCTTTTAGGCTGAGCATAGATCCATTCTCCGAGAGCCGTTCCAATCAGAAAAATTCCGAACCAGGGGATAAGCGGGAAATAATCAAGCGAAGCGAAAGAGGGGCTGAAAAGACCAAAAGGAATAAGCCAGTTAGTTTTAACCGCCAGAAGTTTTCTTAAAGCCGGCATAAAAAAGGCGCCGGATAGAACTACTGCTCCCCAGGCGGCTCTGGTGGTCGGCCTGGTTCTCTGGAAGGCCAGGGCATAAATAAGAACCGAGACAGCCAGACAATGGATGATTCCGAACAGGATAGTTGAAGCCGGGTCAAAGAGGTAGGTTACAGCGGTGATCAAAAGGGCGACCACTGCGAATTTAACAAAACGACGGAAATTGTTTCGGCTGAAGGTCGAGGAAATACCGGAAAGGACAACAAAAAGTCCGGCGAAAAAGTTCTGGGCTACGAGCCAGGCAGGAGAAGAAAGATCGGTGGAAAAGCCCAGGAATTTTTTAATCCCGACAAAATCTCCCAGATCATAGAGAAGGTGGTAACCGACCATCAAAATGATAGCCAGGCCTCTTAAAAAATCTATTTCCCAGATCCTGGTCCTGTTATCCGATTTTGTCATAGCTGGAGTATATTATTTCGGGCCAGCAGCAGTCAATCCAAGGGCAAAGACCAGCCCCTCATGTTGAATCTTATACATTTATTTAATAAAATCCAGCTCTTAAATCGGGCCTCAAGGAGGGCTTGATGAGTAATTTTAAAGTAAAAAAAGGGCAGAAAGTGGCCAACCATGACTTTACCGGAACTGCAACCTATTTCTGTCATGATTTTGCCAAAAGATCTAGAACCCGTCTTGCCCGGGCTCTCGGTTTGGTCTGGCTGCTTTTATTGGCATTTAATACTTATGCTTTAGCTTATGACATACCAAGGGTCAGACCAGAGGCTGTTGGTTTGTCCCAGGACCGGCTGGAACGCCTGGGCCAGGTGATGCAGAACTACTGCGACCGGGAGGGCGCGCCCGGAATGGTGCTCCTGGTAGCCCGCAACGGACGGATTGCCTATGAGCGCGGCGTGGGGAAATTTCGGCTGGATAAACCTGAGCCTATGCCGGTTGACGCTATTTTCCGTATTGCCTCTCAATCGAAAGCGGTGACTTCGGTGGCCGTCATGATGCTGATGGAGGAAGGCCGGCTTCTCCTTGATGATCCGGTGAGCCGCTATATTCCCGATTTTAAGGAAACTTATGTGGCGGTAAAGGCTGAGGGCCGCGAGGTTAAAGGCTACAGCCTGGTTCCGGCCAGGCGGCCGATTACGATTCGAGATCTTCTGACCCACACCGCGGGGATTTCTTATGGCGATGGCCCGGCCCGTGATGAATATCTTCAGGCTGGAATTCACGGCTGGTATCTGACCGATAAAAATATGACCATTGGTGAGGTCGTAAAAAAGCTGGCCAAACTGCCTTTTGATGCTCAGCCCGGAGAGCGGTTTGTTTATGGCTATAACACTGATATTCTCGGCTATGTGGTGGAAGTTGTTTCCGGCCAGAGTCTGGCTGAATTTGTTGAAAAAAGAATTACCGGGCCACTGGGGATGAAAGATACCCATTTCTTCCTGCCTGAAACCAAGGCTTCAAGGTTGACGCCTGCTTATGGTCTGGGCGAAGATGGCCGGATAAAAATGATAGAAGATCCGGCCACCAGTCCTTATCTCTATGGCCCCAGAAAATGTTATTCGGGTGGGGCGGGCCTCGTCTCGACAGCTGAAGATTATGCCCGTTTTCTTCTCATGCTGCAGAATGGCGGTGAACTGGGCGGAACGAGAATTCTCAGCCCGAAGTCGGTTGAATTGATGACTTCTGATCATGTCGGGCGGCTTTATTCGGGAGGGCCGGTTGGTTTTGGCCTTGGTTTTTCTATTGTTAAGGATCTTGGTGCCTCCGGTATCCCCGGGACGGTTGGTGCTTTTGGCTGGGGCGGTGCTTATTTTACCACTTACTGGGTGGATCCGGTTGAAAAGCTAACAGCTGTCTTTATGATTCAATTGTTGCCTGTTCCCTCTAACCTGAGCGATCTTCAGGATAAATTCCGGACTCTGGTTTACCAGTCGATTGTGACCAGCTTTGAGACTCGCTAAGTTTATGCCGGTTGAGCTGATAGTTTTAAAAAGTCGGGAAATCCGTCCGGGGGCTGGACTGGAAGGTGAATTTCGGGTCTAACAGGAAGCGCGACTAGTTCCGACGCGGGCACAAGAAGATAGACAGTTAGATAAAAAAACAGCTGATTTTGCCGGTTTAACGAATTAAAAATTAAGGTAACCAGCAACAATAAGCCGTGTGGGTTATGATTGGATTATAATAGCCAGGCAGGCGAAGGTTTATTCAATCGAATTGAACCTTTTGAACCTGAAAAATAAAAAAAGAATAAAAAAATAATTATCGTGATATTTTAAGAAATTATAAACAGAAAGAAGGAAGAAAAAATGGCTGATTCTGATGAAAAAGGAAAAGAATTTAAAGCGGCGTCAGAAGAAAAGTTCTGGCAGCAGGTACGCCAGGAATTTATGCTTGATCCAGAGCAGGTTTTTTTTAATACGGGCACGCTGGGGGCGATGCCCCGGCGTGTTTTTAACCGGGTGGTTGACCACCTGCGTCTTTGCGCCGAAAAAATTGCCGAATGGGATTACTATGGTGCTGACTGGATTGCAGGTTACCAGCCCTGGAATGAAATAAGGGAAAAAATTGCGCGTCTTATTAATTCTGAAGTGACCGAAGTTGCCCTGACCGAAAATGCCACCGCCGGCATGAATTATGTTGCGAACGGATTGGACCTTCAGCCTGGCGACGAGGTATTGGGAACTGACCAGGAGCATCCGGGTGGTGAGTGTGGCTGGAAGCTTAAAGCTAAACGGAGCGGCATTGTCTATCGCCAGCTTCCTTTAGGCAAGCCTATTTTATCCTCAGAGGAAGTTATCGAAACTTTTATCAGGGCCATCGGACCGAAGACCAGAGTTATAGCTATACCCCATATCGTCACGGGTAGTGGTGCTGTTCTGCCGGTCAAAGAAATCTGCAGCGAGGCGGCCAGGCGCGGTGTCCTGACTGTTATAGACGGTGCTCAGACACCGGGGCAGATTAAAATCGACGTAAAGGAGCTTGGCTGTGATGCTTATTATGGTAGCCTTCACAAGTGGCTTTGCGCACCGGCTGGCAATGGTTTTCTTTATCTAAAAAAAGAAAAAGCCCCGCAGGTCTGGACGACGCTGGCCAGCACCCAGTGGGATAATCATGAAGATGATGGCTTTCGCCTCAGCCAGCGTGGCACGGGAAATCTGTCGCTTCTTATGGGACTGGCTGAGGCGCTGGATTTTCATTTTGAGCTGGGGCCGGAGAGAGTTTACCAGCGCATTAAGTCACTGGGCGATTATCTGAGAACGAGACTCCAGGAAATTCCAGGAATAAAAATTTTTACACCCCTTGTGTCTTCCCTGGCGGCCGGCATCACAGTTTATAATATCGAAGGTTTAAGCGGCGATTTTATTCAGGACGAACTCTGGCGGCGGGGACGATTGCGGCCACGCTCGATGGGTGATGTCTATGGCGTTCGCCAGTCAACCCATATTTATAATTCTTTTGAGGAAATTGACCGGACCATTTCGATTCTTAAAGAGCTGGCGGTGAGGTAATCTTTTTGCTCCGGTTTTGTTTTTTTATTCTATTTTTTTAGTTCCAGGCTTTCCTCGATTTCTTTAATTTTTGCCGTTAGCCTTTTAGCGCTGACGGGGAAAGCAGTTTTTATTTCCGGTGCAAAGACCGAGACTTTAAATTCTTCTATCATCCAGCGCAGCTCAAAGAGTTTATCTTCATTGTCGGGCGAAGCCTTTTTCCCGACGAGAGCTTTTAACCGCTCGTATTCAGATTCAAAAGGTTCAACCTGGGCTGCTTTGGCCCGGTCTTTATCGGCTGAGAAGCGAGCTCTCTCCACTCTTATGCCCAGCGCCCGCACCAGTCGTGGCAGCTCACGGAGAAAAGCCAGCGGATAAAGTTGAATAAAGTCTGCTGGCACCAGCCGCCCCAGCTCCCCTTTTAAACTTTCCGGCAGCGACGAACTTATCTTTGCCTTTTTCTGTTCCTCTTCTATGTTTTGAATCAATCTGATGGTCTTCTGATATTCTTGCAGAACCTCCTCTACGGCCATAAAGATCTCATGCCCCTTTTCAAAAAGTTCTTTAAGTGCTTTTTCTTCTAAAAGACGGACAAAATCTTCTCGCCGCCGGAAGTCTTTCTGGAAAACTTCTTTTTTGACCCGGTTGACTATTTCCTCTTTGATTGCCGCTTCCCCTCTCCAGAAAAGTAAAAGCGGTTTGAGTTCCTCCGGCAGGGCATAGCTTCTTTTGATAAAATTTATGTCCTTTTCAAACTGCCTGCTTAACATGGCTTCTATAGCCTGGAGATGGCTCTGTCTGGCTTCATTTTTGTTTTTAAATAACTTCAAGCTTATTTTCTCGTCTCTGATCGCAAAAGCGGGGTAGCACTTCAAAAAATCATCAATGATTATTTCTTCGGGAATCTCGGTCAGGTCTTCGGGCCAGGAAGTCAAATCTTCTCTTTCCCACTTCTTTCTGGCTTCCTGCCAGCCAGGTGAATCCTCGGCCAGTGACTTTCTGGCTTTTTCATTTAACATCTGGCGGAGAAAAGTCAGATCACGGCCGGCCAGAATTTCCTGGCCGCTCTCGTTGATGACTGAAATTCTCATTTTTAAATAACGTGGGATCTCGAGACTCTTCCAGATTTCGGGAGGTACATCAAGTTTATAATGTTCTTTGAGCCGGGCGGAAAGGGCTTCATAAAAAGAAACACCGGTGGGCTTTAACTCTCTGGCCAGACTCTCGGCAGTCTCGGCTAAAGGCTGTAAAGATTTTCGGTATTCCTTGGGCAAAGCCTTGAGTGTGGCCAGAACTTTTTCTCCCCTGAGCCCTGGAACCGGCCAGGTTAGAAGAGCTTCCGGCACAGCGCTCAGGAGCTGACGCGGAATAAGAATGGTCACGCCGTCCTCTTCCTCGCCGGGAGCAAACCGATACCTCAACTCGTAGCTGTGGCCTAAAATTTTTATGTAATCAGGAAACTGGCTGACCAGCTCCTGGTCAGGTTGGCTCAGATAAAGATTTTCTTCTTTAAAGCGGAGGAAATTGTCACTTCCAGCCCTTCTGATCAACTCGTCCAGAGCATCGAGGCGGTAAATTCCCTGAAGTCGGGCTGAATAAAAATCATAAAGATACTGCTCCGGTATGAGAATCTGTCGGGTGCGCAGTTTTTCTTCCAGCTGCCGGATCTTCTTTACCACCTGCTGGTTATATTCCAGAAAATCGTAGGGGCGATTCACCTGGTTATTAAGCAAAGCTTCTTCGACAAAGAGGCGATGGGCAGCCTCCGGGTCCTGCTGGCCAAAGGGAACATCGCGGCCCTCGACAATATTCAGACTGAACAGACTGACCTTCTCTTTGGCCCGCACCTGGCCGCGCTCTTTATCCCAGTAAGGTGATTCGTAAGAATAATGGCAAAGATGAGGAGCCAGCTCTTCAGCCCAGGCAGGATTAACTCTGGCCGCCAGGCGCAGATAAAGCCGATTGGTCCGAACGAGCTCGGCCGCGACCACCCAGGCCGGCGATTTTTTGAAAAGGGCAGAGCCGGGCCAGAGCCTGGCTTCCTGATGTCGTGCCACCTGATAGAGATTTTTTTCTTTCTGAACGGCGAGATGTGAAATAAAGCCGCTCAGAATACACTGATGAATGGCCGTATAGCGATCAGCATCGGATAAGGGCTTTTTCCCGGCTTGAACCCCCAGCTTTTCCTCTTTTAGAACTTCCAGTATCTGGTCATGGAGAAAATGCCATTCGCGCAAGCGGTTATAAGAAAGGAAATAATCACGGGCAAATTTTTTGAGAGCCGAAGTATCGGATAAGTCCGGACTGATGTTTTTCATGGCCTGCCAGATATTGAGCAGGGTAAGAAAGTCTGAGTCGGGGTGCTCAAAGACAGATTGGAGGCGGTCGGCATCGGCCGCCTTATCAAGAGGCCGCAGGCGCGGGTCGGGCAGGCTTAAAGCGGCGGCGATAATGGCTATTTCTTCCACCACTCCCCGCCGTCCGGCCTCGAGGAGCATTCGCGCCAGCCGCGGGTCAAGAGGCAGCCTGGCCATCTGCCTGCCGAGCGGTGTCAGCTGCCAGCCGTTGTCTCCTTTGACGATAGCTCCGAGTTCAAACAGGGTCTGGTAGCCATCCCTGACGCTTCTGGCCAGTGGCGGATCAAGAAAAGGAAACCGGAGCGGATCGCCAAGCTCCAGGTAGAGCATGCGCAGTATAACTTCGGCTAAGTTACTCCGCAGTATTTCAGGTGGTGTATAACGGGGACGGGCCAGGAAATCCTCTCTGGTATAAAGTCGGAGGCAGAGCCCGGCACTGACCCGACCGCAGCGGCCCTTACGCTGTTCAGCACTGGCCTGGGAGATGGGCAGGACGGGCAGACTATGAATGCCAGAGGAAGGCTGATATTGCGACAGACGGGCCAGCCCGGTATCAACCACATAGCGAATGCCGGGGATGGTCAGCGAGGTTTCAGCCACATTTGTGGCCACGACTATTTTCCCCTGCTCGAGGCTATAAATCTGCCTTTGCCGGTGAGCTGGCAGGCGGGCATAAAGTGGAAGGATGGTTGACTCCTGGTAATGTCGGCCCTGGAGACGGTGGCAGGTTTCTATGATATCCTGCTCGGTCGGCATAAAAACCAGAATGTCACCAGGTCGTTTTTCCTTTTTGATAAAATCAACAGCTTCAACAGCCATGTCCACATAGTCCTGCTCTTCTTTTTTCTTTGGCGGCTGGAGCTCATCAAGGTACATGACTTCTACCGGAAAAAGGCGACCGCTGACTTTAAAAACCGGTGGGTGGCCGAAAGCACGTTCGAACTTTTCGACTTCCAGTGTGGCCGAAGTAATGATGAGCTTTAACTCTGGCCGCCTGTCCAGCAGCTGGTGCATCAGGCCAAGCAGAAAATCTATGTTGAGGTTTCTTTCATGAGCTTCATCAATGATGATGGTGTCATATTCGGTTAAAAGATGATCTCCTTGAGTTTCGGCCAGTAGCATTCCATCGGTGAGAACCTTAATATAAGAGCGAGGGGAGGTCCTGTCCTGGAAGCGGATTTTATAACCGACGGCCTGGCCTAAGGGCAGATGCAATTCATCGGAGATGCGCTGGGCGATGGTGATGGCGGCCAGCCGCCGGGGTTGAGTACAGGCAATTTTCCCGGCCAGTCCCTGGCCTGCCTCCAGACACATTTTCGGCAGCTGAGTACTTTTGCCGCAGCCGGTTTCACCTGAGACAATAATCACCCGGTTATCTTTAATCGCCTGAATAATTTCTTCACGATTTCTGACGATAGGGAGGTCAGGTGGATAATAAAGCCTCGGTTTTTTTCTCTGGCGAAGGGCTTTCTCTTCAGCCGATTTTTGGAGCCTCTCCTCCAGCCCGAGAAGAATTTGAGAAGCCTTAGCCGGGTTTTTATGATGCAGATTGGAGGAGAGAAGTCTGACCACTCTTTCCCAGGCATAATAGGCGTCCCTAAGCATGGCTTCGGAAGTCAGCGAAATAACCTGCTGGCGAAGGGCAAGGAGATCTGGGACTTCTTGCCGTGAATTTTCAGCTTGAGATCCACCTTCGGGCTGGCTTTTCATCTCCTTATTTTCATCTCCATCTCTTATTATACTAGAAGTGCTGAAGACAGCAGCCCCGAATTAATAAGCCTTTTTGGCCAGACCAGATTCTAAAGCAGAAATCGGACCTAGCTCTGCTTTAAAAAAACTGGAAAAAGAATTTTTCCTTGAATGGCGGTCTTTCCTTAAAGTCCTAAAGTCCGGCTTTTTGGCGCTTCCAGCCAAACCTGAGAATAATGGCCAGCATAATAATAGCCAGGCTCCCCGGCTGGAGAATTTCTGCTATAATTTCGATATTATTTTTGAATCATTGGCTTTATCTGCCAGGAAAGAATAATCATGAAAATAGGATTTATTGGTTTACCAAAATCAGGCAAGACGACTCTGTTTAACGCCCTGACTGGTTCTTCGGCTCAGGTTTCGGCCTTTTCCACCGGACGCGTCGGTCCTAATCTGGCTTCCGTTAAGGTTTATGATGAACGGGTGGAAAAGCTGGCTGCTATTTATAAACCCAAACGCCAGGTTTATCCGGTGATTGAGATCGTTGATCTGGCCGGGGTCAATGAGGGAGATGGAAAGGCAGATGCTTTTTCCGGCGATCTGATGAAGCTGGCCCGGACGGTTGATGCCCTGGCCATAGTATTAAGAAATTTTAAGGGAGCTGCTTCTTCTGCTCCTACTCCACTTTCGGATTTAAAAAAGATAGAACAGGAACTGCTGCTGGCCGACCTGATTATTGCCGAAAAGCGCCTGGAAAAAGTGGAGTTGAGTCTTAAAAAAGGTGCTGCCGGGAATAACGCTCCGGCTTTAAAAGCTGAACGGGATGTTCTCCAGGCGATAGTTGAGGTCCTCAATGAAGGGCGGCCACTGCGAGAACTGGAATTTGATGACAACCAGAAAACGATTATTCGCTGCTTTCAATTTCTCACTCAAAAACCAGCCATGGTCATTCTCAACTCGGATGAAGCTTCGGTCGGAAAAAATCAAAGTGTCCTCGAAGCAATCAGCCAGCATTATCAAGCGGTGGAATTTGCCGGCCAGCTGGAGATGGAGCTCTCGCAGCTGGATGAAGAATCAGCTCGCGCCTTTCGGGATGAACTTGGCCTTAAAGAGTCAGCTCGTGACCGCTTGATTGCTCTGGCCTATCGTGTTCTCGGCTATATCAGTTTTTTTACGGTTGGAGAAGATGAGGTCAGAGCCTGGAATATCAGGCGCGGAGCGACAGCGCTCGAGGCGGCGGCAGCCATTCATACTGATCTGGCGCGGGGGTTTATTGCGGCTGAATGCTTTCATTACGATGATTTAATGGCAGCTGGCTCTGATAAAGCAGTTAAAAGCAGCGGGCAGTTCAGGCTGGTGGGCAAAGATTATGTTGTGAGGGACGGTGATATTCTTAACATTCGTTTCCATATCTAGTCCGGTCCCATAGCCAGTCTGGCCTGCATTATTGCTACCTTTATGGCGTCCGGGCTTTAGCGTTTTTTTAAAGAGAATAAAAGTGGCTAAAGGTAGGGGTTCCTGCCATGTCTTTGGCTCTGGTGACCGGGTTCTCCCTTCTTTCTTCCCCGCATGATTAATTAAAGCGGGATTTAGCTTCAGAACAATTTGTTGTTGTTATTCACTGCCCTGGAGTTATAGAATTAGGTGGGGATCGGGCAGGAAATCAAAATGCTCAAAATATTTATCTGGCTGCTACTATTGGCAGCAGCCATTTTTGCTTTTGACCGTTTGTTTCTTTATATGGAAAAACGCGGCTGGATCTATTACCGGAAGAAGAAGCCTGCTTCGAGTGCTCTGAGCAACGCCTGTCTTGAGGTCCAGCAGCTGCTTGAGCCGTCTAAAAAATATGTGGTAGAGGTAAAAAAGGACGAAAAGAAGCAGCAGGCTGAAGCCGGCGATCTTCCGCCTGAGCTGGAGGAAGAAAAATCTGAGGGCGAAGAATGAAAATTGCTTTTTTTTCTGGCCTTCATGGCGATTGGGCTGCGCTGCCTTTAATTCTTAAAATAAAAGCGACGATTATCGGAGAAAGCTGGGAGACAGGAGCTGGACCGGATGGCCAGGGCGATTGAACAGAGCGGACTGCCGGTAGAATATGCCGAGCAGCTCAGGATGGGGCATTAAAAATGAAGGGGACAGAGTATCACGTCCCCATTTTAAATAGAAAGTTCGCATGAGCCAGCCGGTAAAAATCCCGATTGATGGTGTTCTTGACCTCCATACTTTTCAACCCGGGGAGGTAAAGGAGCTCCTTAGTGACTATATTGAGGAATGTCTGAAGAATGAAATTTATGAGCTGCGGATCATTCATGGCAAAGGAACCGGTACCCTTAAGGCTGTGGTCAGAAGTGTCCTTAAAAAACACCCATCGGTTGTGAGTTATACTGACGGCGACCTGATGTCTGGCGGCTGGGGAGCGACCCTGGTCACTTTGAAAAGGGAAAGAAAATAAGAGATAAGACCAGTCAAGAAAAACCAGAAAATATAAATTATATCTACGGCTTATTAAATCTCCCTGGAATGATTCCTCAGAAATTAACGGCCAATACTATCTGAGAAATTCCCTGATCTTGGGATTATCACGGATAGCGGCGAATTCTGGTTCTTCTTCAATCAACTTCCAGTTTTTGAAGCCATTTTCCTGGGCTTTTTTTAGATATTCAACAGCTCTGTCGACTTCTCCCCGACTGGCAAAGACTTTAGCGAAATTAAAATAGAGATCAGCCAGGGCTGAGCCCCTCATTGGCAGACCAGCCAGTGCTTCTGGATGTTCCTCGAGATAGTTGGGGTCAAGCTCGAGGCCTTTTTTGAGATAATTAAGCCCCTGTTCTTTGTCATTCAACTGGAAGCAAAGGGTAGCCAGACTGTAATAACCAGCGGCCTGGTCGGGTGAGATGGCAATAGCTTTTTCATAGTATTCTCTGGCTTTTGGGTACAGCTCCCTCATGGCATAAATAGCCCCGAGATTAAAGTAACCGGTGGCATATTGGGGATCAATTCTGATTGCCCGCTGGAAATAAATCTCGGCTGAGTCATAATTTCCTTCTTTAAAATAAGTCAGCCCCAGGAGATTGTTAGCTCGAGTAGATCTGGGATTGATCCTCAAGGCCAGATTAAGTTCTTGCCTGGCCAGAGAATAATTTTCCTGCTGGAAATATTTGACAGCTGTATTCAGATGCTCATTGAATTCTGTTTCTGAGCCCTTTTTTCTGGCGGTGAGGCAACCCGTGCTCAAAAGAGCAATAACCATAATTAAGATAAATCCCTTCCTTTTCATCTTTTGCCTCCATTTCTATTTTAGGCCTGGTTATTTTTTCTGTCAATTGGACAACTACCTGTCAAATTCAAGCCAGAATGATTTATTCTGCCAGTGAAAATGTTAAGCGATTATTTTGTCTCCGAGCTAAGAAAAAGGCTGCAGAGAAAAGTTAAGACAAAGGGAGAAGTGAACTATTGACCGGAAAGGGAATCCTTTTCCAGGTTCAGTTGATGAAGGGCTTAGAGTGTGTAAAAAGAAGAAAAAAGGTACAAAGTCAATTGCCCCGGAACGCCCACAATTGTTTCTGATTGCCTATCGGCGAACTATCAATAAGCTTAAGTTGCAGTCCGGGTAAAACTTATAAAGGGGCTGCCAGCTTATAAAGCCCCAGCTTTTTTAAGGCAGGGGCAGAACGGGATGAAGTAATAACCAATCTGAGTTTCTTAGCCGGAATTTCTGGAAAGGTGATTAGCCTCTTATAACCAACAGTTGTTCCTTTGGCGACCTGAAGCCAGTCCTGCTCATCCCGGACTTCCAGCTTGAATGCTTCTATTCTCTGTCCTAAAGTGATTTCTTCCTGAAGTTCCAGGCAATTTATGACTGCCTGCTTATCTAATTCCAGCTCAATGATAATCGGTTCCCCGTTATCTGTTGCCAGCCAGCAGGCTTCGCTCCCGCCGCCAATTATTGCTTCTATATTATGACCGGCTGCAGTCTGTGAAGCTTTAATCCGGGCTCTGTCAGCCAGGTTTTTTTTAAAGGAGTTGGCCACCAACCTCCTGAATTCCTGCAGCACCTTGATATCGTTATCAGCCAGCAGTCCCCTCCGGTCCGGCGGCACGTTTAATAGCAAAACTGAATTTCTTCCCACAGATTGCAGGTAGATTTTAAACAATTCAACACTGGATTTAACCTCATTGTCCTGATTCTGATGATAGAACCAGCCTGGCCGGATAGAGACATCAACTTCAGCTGGATACCAGAAAAGTGCCCTGGCCGATAGAATTTTCTCCCGACTGCCCAAATCTTCTCCCATAAGATTCAGAGGTCGGAAGACCATATCCAGCGAAGTTTCTCCGCGGCTTACTCCAGCCAGTTCTCCTTCGCTCAGAGGCAGTGGCAGAACACTCCACTCACTTTCTCTGGCCAATCCACTTTCGTTTCCCACCCAGCGGACATCCGGTCCGCTGATGGCGACAACCGCTTCCGGCTGGAAGCGACGAACCAGCTCATAATAAGAACTCCACTCATATTCCTGTCTTCTTCCGTTGGGCCCTTCTCCACAGTAACCATCGAACCAGACCTCAGCTACTGGCCCGTAATTGGTCAAAAGCTCCTTGAGCTGGGTGCGGAAAAATTCGTTATAAGCCTGGCTCCCATAGGTTTTCTCATGTCGGTCCCAGGGCGAAAGATAAAAGCCAAAAGCCAGCCCTTCTGTCCGGCAAGCGGCAGACACTTCTTTGATGATATCACCATGTCCCTGACGCCAGAGACTTTTTTTAACGGAATAGTCTGTGGTCTGTGTTGGCCAGAGGCAAAAGCCGTCATGATGTTTGGCGGTGATGATAATCATTTTAAAACCGGCTTCCTTTAACACTCTGGCCCACTGCCCCGGATCAAAAGCAGTTGGATTAAAAACAGCTGGATCTTCTGTCCCTTTTCCCAGTTCTTGATCGGTGAAGGTATTTATTCCGAAATGAATGAAGGCGGCCAGTTCTCTTTTCTGCCAGTTCAGTTGACGCTGGCAGGGAATAACTCGCGCCGCCTTGAGGAGGCGAATCCGGTTAGAATCGCCTGGCTCCAGAAAATGAATATTTCTAAAGGGAATCTCTTCCTGAGCTTCAGTTTTCTGGCCTGCAGCCAGTAGAGGCTGTGGAACAAGGTCCCAGAAAAGAAAAAGAACACTTAAAGCCCAGGCCGCCAGCCTGCCCTTTTTTGCCTTAAAAAAGCCTGAAGAAAAGACAGGAGAAAGCCTCTCCGGGTCAGCTTTAACCGGATTTGGCGGGACAGCAGGTGACTCATCTTTCGAATAGAGAAGCCAACCACGCCTGGATCTTTTGCTGTTTATTACTGGTATCAATTTGATTTTTAACCGTTATCAGTTATTACCAGAAAGTTGGCCCGATGGCAAGCCGGTTTTGACAGTCTGCCAGCCGACCAGCGGCACCTGACCAAACTTCTCTGCTTGTTCATCCTTCCTGGATACTATTTCTTAACCTGGTTAGGATTAAAAAGTTGACAGAATGACTCGTTTTTTGATAAGTAAATTAAAGAACCTGTTCTGATAGCAGAAGCTAATAGGAACGAAAGGGGTTTTTTTTGAGGCCTGCAGCCGGGCCGACCTTTCAGCTTAATTTAGGCCATAGAGTAAAGGAGACAATAATGATGACAAAAGCGGATAAACTCTGGAAGAAAATAAGCAAGCCGGCTGTTATTTTAGCCCTGGCTTTTTTGGGCCTGGTTATAATGTCTGTCCCGGGACTGGCCGCAGAGAAAATAATGATAATGGTGAGTGGTGGCTATATTTTCCCGGCTGATGCTGGCTATAAAAATGTCTATGGTGAAACGCTTTTCGTGCCGGAGTTCAAGCTGGGAGTCAGGGTTATTGATAACCTTTATGTTTATGGTCTTTTCATGACTGGTTCTAAAGATGGTACAACTTCCGACCTCGAGCTTCCTACTCATTCTCGACAGCAATTTTATGGCGGAGGTCTGGGCTACTTTCCCTCAATAGGCCGGCATCTAAAAGTCTTTGTCGGAGCTGGGGTAGCCAATGCTTCTTATAAGGAAGAGGCCATGGAACTGACCGTGAAGGGCAATAAGGTAGCCTTGAATCTGGAGGCTGGAATTTACTATAAAGAAAAGTTTCTGTTCAGCGGTTTAGAAGCTGGTTATTGTCAGACTAAGGACAGCTATGAAGGGGCCGATTTTAAAATTGGCGGGGCAAGACTATCCCTCGTCCTGGGCGTTCTTTTTTAATTAATATTGCTGCCTGGTTTACTAACCCAGCTGTTCTTCAGTTTTCAGGTCTCTCTACTGATTAATTAAATCTTTTACCGCCCCTTAAAAGATAAAAGCGGCTTTCAGTACGCCATCCAGACGATCTGAGGCGGTGGTGAAGGCAAGTTGAGCATCTTCAGGCGTGAAACGGTGGGTTAACAGCCAATCCACCTTTAGTTTTTTCTCGGCCAGAAGATTCAATGATTCTTCCAGACACTTATTTTGCCGGCGGCTGTTGATTATGGTTATTTCCTTTCTTCTAAGCTTGCTCAGCCGGTAAGGGACTCTCTCCGGCAGTGGAATCCCGATCTGAATAATTTTGCCGCCTGGCTTAACCAGTTCAACTGCCTGGTCAATCGCTTCCAGGTCTCCGCTAACTTCAAAAACAGCATCTAAACCCAGTGGCTGACGGGCTGCAATTTCCGAAATAATGTCTTCCTCTTCGACGCTGGCTGCCCAGCTGGCTCCAGCTCGAAGGGCGGCATCAACCCTGGCCTCAGACCGATCAGTGGCGAAAATAGAACTGAAATCCTTGCTTTTGAGCAGCATAATCAACAGCAGCCCAATTGGTCCGGTTCCCAGCACACCAACTGTCGCTGAATTTTCAATCGAAGCGAGACGAAGGGCATGAATGGCAATGGACAATGGTTCGGCTAGCATGCCTTCTTCCAGTGATAAGCCAGCAGGCAGAGGAATAAGATTTTTTTCCGGCATAACAAAATAATCAGCAAAGCAACCAGGAAGTTCCCCAGGATGGCCCAGGAATTTAATCGTCCGACAGGTATTTAGCCGGCCAGCCAGGCATTGATCGCAGACCCCGCAGGAAATTGAAGGCTCTACCGCCACCAGCTCTCCAGCTTTATATTTTTTTGCTTCTGGCCCCGCATCAACGACTTCAGCTGAACATTCGTGACCCACAAGGCAGGGGTAGTTAACCGGCTCTCCGCTGACCAGTTCAGAAATAAAATAATGGAGATCACTGCCGCAGAGGCCAGCCACTTTCGTTTTAAGAATGACTGAATCTGCAGCTAAGAGATCTGGCTGGGGTATTTCTTCGATTCTGGCCTGTCTCAGACCTGTGATAAAAATAGCTCTCATTTTTATCTCCGGATTTTATTTTTCCACTTAGATTCTATTTCATTTTACAAGTTAATGCCAGCTTGATGAGATTTGCAGATAAGGGCCAGTTAGTATAAAAATTAATAGGTAAATCTGGTGGCGGCGGTCAACCAGGGAAGAAGCCGGCCTAAAAACTTCTTTATTATCTGCAACTTTTTTTGTATTTTGATTAAGTTAATGATAAGGTGACAGAAATGTCTATTAGAAAAATTCAGATTCACCCCTATTTATATATACCATTTGTTCTCGGCCTGACCTGGATTCCATGGTTTCTGGCTATCTCTACCGGTCGGGGAGTAGAAAACCTGGCTGTTAAGGTTCTTCTGCTGGCCGGTCTGCTGGTTCCGGCGCTGGTGGCGGTGGCTTTTATGCTTCTCGGTGAGGAGAGCGAGGATAACTGGAATTACTGGCGACGAGTTTTCGATCCTACCCTCATCAGTAAAAGAGGTTACCGCGAGATTTTCTTTATTCCCCTGTTAATTACGCTGGCTGCCATCCTGGTTTCTCTGGCCTTGGGTCAACCCCTATCGCAATTGAGGCTCATTAATCAGGTCAGGGCTCATCTTCCCTCCATTCTGATCTTTGTATTTTATACTTTTTTTGTCGGGCCGTTTCCAGAAGAACTTGGCTGGCGCGGCTACTGGCTGGATAAGCTAAGAAATATCATGTCAGGTTTTAAAGCCAGTTTGCTAATTGCGGTGGTCTGGGCTGTCTGGTCGGTGCCACTTTTCCTGGTTAAAGGCTTTACCCTTCAGGCCAGGGCCTCCAGTTTCTTATTAGTTTTATTTTATTTCCTTCAGCTATTTCCTAAATCAACTATTTTCACTTATATTTTTTATAAAAATCAGAAAAGCACGCTGGCGGCGATCCTTTTTCATTTTATGATGAATTTTGTTGGACAGTTGTTTGAACTTAGCCTGATAACCGAAGGCCTTCAGACACTATTTTATTTTATTCTGGCAGCCATTATCATTGGCAGAAACAGAGCTATTTTCAAATAATTCAGGGGACCGGGCCAACCACATTCCCTATTACTGATTGTAATTTACAGGTTGTAGTCGGTCGTCTGAGGATAAGTGCCCAGAAATAATGAGCCGGCCTGAATAATGATAAAGACAACGAAGGCCAGAATAAGAATTCCAAAGATGATGAACATTACAGATTTCAGGCCTGAAACCTTCCTGGCCATTCCCTGTGGGAAAAAGATATCAAAACCCATTTTCCCCAGCATAACCAGCAAAATAGTAATGCCAACGGCCAGGCGGTAAACAAGGATATTAGCCCGGGTATAATCTGCCTGCTCCAGCTTGATAAACGGGAAAACCAGCCACAAAGCCACAGCTAAAGCCAGTATTCCTGGCAAATATCTGGTTACCTGTTCTGTTTTCCTTACATTAACCATCCTATGTTATTATACCCTTTGATCTAAAACTAAATCAACATGGCTCAGTCAACTAAAATTTTGTCTGTTATTGATTGCATAAATGATGTAAAATTATTCAAAATGAAATTTTGCTTGTTAATTGGACTAACCTGGTATATCATGGTACAAGAGATAAGATATATATCTTGAGAGGTACCGAATGGATATAAAAATCTCTGTCGACAAAAAAAGCCCGGTTCCGGCTTATCGTCAGGTCATCAAACAGATTACTTCGATGATTCACGAAGGACGTTTGAAGCCCGGCGATAAACTCCCAACCGAGCGCGAGCTGGCATCTCAACTTAATGTTGCCAGGGGAACAGTTAAAAAGGCCTATGAAGTGATGGCCCGCGACGGCCTGATTGAGACCACACAGGGCCGGGGTACCTTTGTTTCTTCCAGGCAAGACATAATTCCAACGGGCCGAAAGGAAAGAGCTCAAAAGATTATTGATGAGCTTCTCGACGAGCTCCGTGAGCTAAATTTTTCCTATCAGGAAATAAGGACCTTTATTGAACTGGCTATCATTCAGAGAGAAGAAAAACTGGAAAATTTTAATGTGGCGATTATTGATTGTAATCCAGAAAGTCTGAGTATCTTTGAACGACAGTTGATTTTTCTACAGCATGTCAGGGTATCAAGATTCCTGCTGGATGAAATTGTGGCTGATCCCGAGGCTAACAAACGCCTGCAACCCTTTGACCTGATTCTGACCACCAGCACCCATTACAGTGAGCTGCTGGGTAAAGTGCCTGCTTTGAAGGACAGGCTGATCCAGGTGGCTGTTTCCCCCAGTCAGGAGACAATTATTGAGATGGCCAGTTTGAGTCCGGTCCAGAGGCTGGGGGTCATTTGTGAAAGCCAGAACTTTCTGGCCAGAGTGGTAGCCAGATTAAAGGATATGGGTCTGGCCACCGGTCCAGTTCCCTGCCTGTTTTTAAAAGATGAAAACAAACTACCGGAATTTCTGGCTGACCTGGACGTGGTTTTTGTTCCGCCGGGTTACCAGCTTCAGCGTAAAAAAGAGAACATGGCCGCTGTACAGGAATTCAGGGAGAGAGGTGGGAAAGTTATAACTTTTGATTACCAGATTGAAAGAGGATCGCTTCTTTATGTTGAGGAGAGGATCAGTCAGCTGCTTACTCCCTGATTGCCCAGCATCATCACAATTAAAACGTTAGAAGAGCGGAAAAATCGAGAGGGAGAAGTCGAGTAACCCGAGGACAGGAGAATAGCAAGATGGAAAACCAAAAGGACACGAT
The DNA here is from genome assembly GCA_035416665.1 of Candidatus Saccharicenans sp. Classification (GTDB taxonomy): domain Bacteria; phylum Acidobacteriota; class Aminicenantia; order Aminicenantales; family Saccharicenantaceae; genus Saccharicenans. Next base: position 19,688 of record DAOLNQ010000009.1, read on the forward strand.
TGTCATTGGTGTAATCGGTTCAGATTGCCATTCGGTTGGCAATAAAATTCTTGAAATGTTCTTTACCTCAGAAGGATTTAAGGTAGTCAACCTGGGGGTCATGGTTTCTCAGCAGGAATTTGTTGATGCAGCCATCGAAACTAATGCCAGGGCCATTCTGGTCTCTTCGCTTTATGGACATGCGGAAATAGACTGCCAGGGCTTTAGAGAACTGTGCATTGAAAAAGGCCTTGACCCCATCATCCTTTATATCGGGGGCAACCTGGCCGTCGGAAAGACCCCTTTTTCGGTGGTTGAAGAGAAGTTTAAAAAAATGGGTTTTGACCGTGTCTTCCCGCCGGATGTGGATCTCAAGCAAGTGGCTGAGCTTTTAAGGCAGGATATCAAAGAAAAATTTGGATCGTGTTCAAAAGGACAGGAAGCCAGAGATGGGGCCAACCAGGCTGGCTCTGAAAATCAGAAGCAGACAGCAAATCAGATCAGCCAGAATGATAAAGACGACCGGAAAGAGCCAGAAGGCTCTAAGGCTAAGTGAGCTAATACCCCATGAAGACAGTGGTTAGCATTGATATCGGTTCTACTTGGACTAAAGGTGCTGCCTTTGGGCTGACCGTTTCCGGGCTGGAGCTCCTGGCAAGAGTCTCCATTCCGACCACTCAGAGCAACCTGGTAGTTGGTTTCCATGAAACTTTAGCTCGACTCCTCCACCAGGATAGTCATACTTCCCTTGAGGAATTAAAGGATCGGGCTGAAGTGTTCTTCTCTTCCTCGGCCAAAGGCGGGCTGAGAATTGCTGCTATTGGCCTGGTGCCTGATCTGACCCTGCAGCTGGCCAAACTGGCCGCCATGTCAGCTGGCGGGAAAGTCATTAAGAGTTTTTCTTTTTCACTGACCTCAAGCGATGTCAAAGAGCTAGAACAACTCAGTCCTGATATTATCCTCTTTAGCGGAGGGACAGACGGCGGAAATAGTAAATATGTCCTGGAAAATGCTCGAAAACTGGAATCTTCCCGGCTCAGCTGTCCTATTGTTTATGCAGGCAACAGGGCTGTAGCCGAAGAGGTGGTCAATATCATGAAGAGCCGGGAAGTGATAGTGACTGAAAACCTGATGCCAGAAATTGGCCAGGTTAATATCGAGCCGGCCCGGGAGAAGATAAGAGAAATATTTCTAAAGAGAATAGTTGTCGGCCGCGGCCTGGCAGAAATAGTTGAGTTATTTGGCGCTCAGCCCAAACCAACCCCTCTGGCTGTGTTTGAATTGATCTCTGCTATTCCTGAATTTTATCCGGAGTGGTCAGATCTGGCCGCCATAGATATTGGTGGAGCCACCACTGATTTTTATTCCAATACAGAATCGTATCTTGAGACCGATACTGTTGTCCTCAAGGGAATCAGAGAACCAAAGGTCAAAAGAACAGTAGAAGGAGATCTGGGGCTGAGGGTTTCTGCTCACTCTCTTTTTGAAACCGCTCAGGATTACCTGCAAGATCGCCTGCGGGAAGAAGGGCTGGAATTCAGAGATATGGAAGAATTTGTTGGCAGAATCTCAGATAAAATAGATTATCTGCCAGTTGGAGACAAGGAAAAAATATTTGACCGGCTCCTGGCAGAAGCTTGTGTTTATTATGCGGCTTTAAGGCACATCGGCGGCTGGAAAGAAGTTTATACCCCTCAGGGCAAGGTTTATATGCAGACCGGGAAAGATCTGAGGAGGGTTAAAGCTATTATTGGCAGTGGGGGATTTCTGTCCGAAGAAAGAACAGCAGCCGTTATGGCCATTCCTCTTAAAAAACTCAGAAATTACGGTGAAGAAATCAAGCTCTTACCAGAAAAACCTGATTTTTATCGCGATCGTTATTATTTATTTTCACTGCTGGGAAATCTTATTGAAAAATATCCGCGGGAGGCATCCACTCTGGCCGTTGCTTCCGTGGAAAAATTAAACCAAAAAGGTGAGCAAAATGATTAAAGACGAAAAAATAGAAATCAAGGAATTTTATGAAATCAGAAAAGACGTTCTTCAGACCTGGCCGACTGGCAGGAATGTTTCAATTGAAGAAGGTATAAAATTTCACCGGACAATTCCTGAAGAGAGGCGTTTTGCTCTGGTTATGAGCAAAGCCAGGAAAAAGCATCAAACCCTCCTTCAACCTCGAGCCGGGGTGGCTTTAATTGACGATCATATTAAACTTCTCCGTTACCTGGAGACTGAAGGTCAGGCCGACCTTTTACCAACGACGATTGATGCTTATACCAGGCAGAATAGATATGAAGAGGCAGAAAAAGGAATTGAAAAATCGAAGCAGACTGGCACCTCCATGCTTAACGGCTTTCCGGCAGTTAATTATGGCGTTGAAGGCTGCCGGCGGGTGGTGGAAAGTCTGACCAAGCCCCTTCAGATCCGTCACGGAACACCGGATGCCCGCTTGCTGGCCGAGATTACCCTGGCGGCCGGCTTTACCAGTTTCGAGGGTGGTGGAATTTCTTATAATATTCCCTATGCAAAAAGAGTTCCGGTTGAAAAATCCCTCCGGGACTGGCAGTATGTTGATCGTTTAGTTGGCCTTT
>DAOLNQ010000009.1:22357-106032 GCA_035416665.1 Candidatus Saccharicenans sp.
CCGGTTGAAAAATCCCTCCGGGACTGGCAGTATGTTGATCGTTTAGTTGGCCTTTATGAAGAAAATGGAGTCACTATTAATCGTGAGCCATTCGGACCTCTAACCGGCACCCTGGTGCCGCCATGTATTTCGATTGTCTCCGGGATAATAGAAGGGCTACTGGCACTCAGACAGGGTGTCAAGTCTATTACCCTGGGATATGGGCAGGGCGGCAACATTATTCAAGATGTTGCCGCTATTGCCGCTCTGCGGGAACTGGCTGAGGAGTATTTCCATCGAGCTGGATTTGATGATTTTGAGTTGACCACTGTTTTCCATCAATGGATGGGTGGTTTTCCTGAAGATGAAGCCAAGGCTTTCTCAGTCATTGCTTTCGGGGCTATCGTGGCCAGGCTATCGGGGGCGGAAAAGGTCATAGTTAAGTCTCCGCACGAGGCCATGGGTATACCAACCAAAGAAGCCAATGCCCAGGGACTCAGAGCAACCCGTCAGGCTATCAACATGGTGGAAGACCAGGTCGTTCTGCAGCCCGAATATATTAGAACAGAGCTGGAGCTGATTAAAAAAGAAGTCGGTTGCTTGATGGAAAAAGTCTATGAACTGGGCAAAGGGGATATTGCTGCCGGAACAGTCGCTGCCTTTGAAGCCGGCGTTCTGGATATTCCTTTTGCTCCTTCCATTTATAATCATGGAAAAATCATTCCCATGAGGGATAACGAAGGTTTTATTCGAATCTTTAATAAAGGTAATTTGCCGTTAAGTGATGAAATCATGGCTTATCATCGAGAGCGGCTGAACGAAAGAGCACGAGCCGAAGGCCGGCCCATTTCATTTGAAATGGTGACAGATGATATTTACGCCATAAGTAAAGGAAAATTGGTTGGGAGGCCAAGATGAAAATCAAAAATGTACTGTTTGTTCCAGGCAAATCAGCTTTTTTCTTTGATGACCAGAAGGCAATAAAAAACGGTGCTAAACTGGACGGTTTTGTCTATGAAGGACAGCCGGTGACGAAAGGTTTTACCACCATCAGACAGGCAGGCGAATGTGTTTCTATCCTGCTGGAACTGGAAGATGGACAGCTGGCGGTAGGTGATTGTGCGGCTGTCCAGTATTCCGGGGTTGGGGGGAGAGATCCGCTTTTTCTGGCCGAGCATTATCTGCCGTTCATGGAGCGAGAGCTCAAACCAAGGCTGACCGGAATGGAGATTGGGACCTTCCGGCAGATGGCCGATAAATTTGAAAATCTGACCTTTAACGGTAAGAAAATGCATACGGCCATACGCTATGGCCTGTCCCAGGCTCTGCTGGATGCCAGAGCTCTGGCTGAGAAAAAATTGAAGGCGGAAGTAATCTGCGAAGAATATAAGCTACCAGTTATTGCTGAGCGGGTTAAGATATTTGCTCAGTCTGGAGATGAGCGCTACCTCAATGCTGATAAAATGATTCTTAAAGAGGTGGATGCGCTACCTCATGCCCTGATTAATAATGTCGACGATAAGCTCGGACGCAATGGAGAAAAGTTACGTGAATATCTCAGATGGCTGGTAAACCGGATTAAAAAACTCAGAAGAAGAGCGAGTTATCATCCTGATCTTCATATTGATGTTTATGGCACCATTGGTCTTATTTTTGATTCGAATCTCGACCGAGTGGCCGATTACTTAGCGTCGCTGGAAAAAGAAGTTGATGATTTTAGCCTTTATATCGAAGGCCCGGTTGATATGGAAGAAAAATACCGGCAGCTGGAAGCCCTGGCCACTATTACCAGGAAGCTGGAGTCACTCGGCTCAAAAGTAAAAATTGTCGCCGATGAACATTGCAATACGCTGGAGGATATTAAAGAATTTACCGATGCCCGGGCCTGCCACATGATTCAGATTAAAACTCCGGATCTGGGTGGAATTCAGAATGTGGCGGAAAGCAATCTTTATTGCCGGCAACATGGAGTAGAAGCCTATCAGGGTGGAACCTGCAATGAAACTGATATCTCTACTCTGACCTGCGTCCATGTGGCTGTGGCCACCAGGCCGGATAGAATGCTGGCCAAGCCGGGCATGGGTTTTGATGAAGGTTTCATGATTGTCAACAATGAAATGGAAAGGATCATCCACGTGTTAAAAATGAAATACGGGGAGAAAAAATAAATGGAAAAAAGAAAAAAACTCCCGCCTTTTAAAATTTTATCCACCACCGCCATCCTTGGTTATGGCTTTCCAGAAAGTTCCTTTAAAAAAGGTTTAAGCAAAAAGCCGGATTTAATAGCGGCTGATGCTGGTTCGACCGACCCAGGGCCCTATTATCTTGGCAGTGGGAAATCATTTACTAACCGCACCGCCGTGAAGAGAGATCTTAGGCTGATGATCAAGGCCGGCGTGGAAAAAAATATACCGGTAATTATTGGTTCAGCCGGCGGCTCTGGCGCCAGACCTCACCTTGAATGGTGTCTGGATATTGTCAGGGATATTGCCAGAGAAGAAAACCTTCATTTTAAACTGGGAATAGCAGAGGCTGATATTAAAAAAGAGACAGTTTTAACGGCCTTGAAAAATGGCCAGATTTCCTCCTTGCCTTTTGTTCCTCCTTTGACCCAGGCTGTCGTTGAAGAAAGTGAGAACATCGTCGCTCAGATGGGAATAGAACCTTTCATCAAGCTGCTGGAGGCCGGGGCTCAGGTAATTGTTGCTGGTCGGTCTTATGACCCGGCAGTTTTTGCTGCCCTGCCTATCTGGCGCGGTTATGATCCCGGTCTGGCTTTGCATCTCGGTAAGATTCTGGAATGCGCAGCCATAGCGGCTACGCCTGGCTCAGGTTCGGATTGCGCTTTTGGGACATTAACAGAAGATTCTTTTATTCTCGAGGCGTTATCGCCTGAAAGAAAATTTACGCCGGAATCAGCTGCCGCTCATACCCTCTATGAGAAATCTGATCCCTATCATCTGCCTGGTCCGGGCGGTTCCATAGATTTAACTGGCTGCAAATTTGAAGATCTTGGTCAGGGCCGGGTCCGGGTTAGCGGCAGCAGGTTTATCCCCTCTGATGGCTACTGGCTTAAACTGGAAGCTGTTCGCTTAGCTGGTTATAGATCAATCAGTGTGGCTGGAGTAAGAGACCAGATTATGATTGACAAAATAGACGATATCCTGAAGGCGGTGGAAGTCAGGGTCAGGGATATCCTGGGTAAGGATAGTGAAGGCAGTCAAATTTACTTTCATGTTTACGGGAAAAATGGGGTCATGGGAGAGCTCGAACCGGTTAAAAAGACCAGAAGCCATGAGCTGGGAATAGTAATTGAAGTTGTCGCTCCTGCTCAGGCTGAAGCTGATGCTGTTCTGGCACTGGCCAGGTCGGTCTTACTTCATTATGGTTATGAAGGACGAATTGCCACGGCCGGCAATCTGGCTTTTCCCTTTTCACCATCTGATGTCGCCATGGGTAAGGTTTATGAATTCTCCATCTATCATCTGATGGAAGTTTCTGACCCGGCCTTTTTCCCGGTAAGAATTGAGCAAGTGTGAGGAAAAGCATGAAAAGCAAAGGTAAAAGAAGTATAATGAAAGTGGCTCAAGTTATAAGGTCAAAAAATTCAGGGCCATATGAGTTGACTTTAGACATAATTTTTAAGGAAAGACGCTATTACGAGCTGTTTAAGAAGAAAAAATTGATTACCGCTGGCAAGATAGCCTCTCTTTATGGCGTTGATAAAGCTGACGTCCTTAAAATTATCTATTTTGAACCGAGTCAGGCAATTAAAGTGACCTTAAAGCGGAGAATTCCTTCAGGTACCCCTGGCGATACGGATATCTACGGCGCCCAGCAGCATGCGCCTCTCTTAAATATAAAATTTTGAAAAAGGGGGAGAATGGACCCCAAACAACTTTCTAGAGTCGATACTCTGATTTATGCCGTTTATTATGCCCCTCGGGGCCGCTACCGGCTTTACATGGTAGCCAGTGAGATTGCCAGACGATATCTCTCACCGACTGATTATTTAATCGGGATCATCGGAGATGAAGGCTCGGGTAAATCAACTCTAATCCGCGGTCTTTTCCCCGGACTCGAATTAACTAACGAGGATGAGGGCGTCAATCTCAGGGAAGCTCCTATCTATTCTTTTTCTCCTGACGATTATTTTTCCGGGCATACATTCCATATTGATGTCAGGCATGAACTGGCTTTCAAGCAAAAGTATAAAATCAAAGAAGCCATCAGGCGAGCTGTCGAACATAAGCGGCGGGTAGTAGTCGAACATTTTGATCTTATTTACGATATATTAGGCTGTAATGCTCACGTGCTTATCGGCATTGGCGAAGAGATAATTGTAGCCAGACCAACAGTGTTTGGCCCCTTTCCCGAGAATATAAAGGCCATTGTGGAGAGAACCATAAAATACAGATTAATGGCTCACTCGGCCGAAGATATCACCGTGGCTATTCTGGAGCGCGATTATCATTATCATTCCCCCGGTCCTCTCATTCATTCAGATGTCAGGCATGGATTTGTCATCAATTTTCCGCAAAGGCCTGATATCGATATAGAGGAGCTGGAAGAGAAAGTTAAAGCCATTATTAAAGCTGATGTGCCTATCAGCCAGGTAGGAGAAGAAGCTATTCAGGTCGGTGAGATGAGAATTTATTGCACCGGCCCGAGAACTCATGTCCACCACTCTGGCGAAATAGAAAACTTTCGGTTGCTTAAAGAATTTCGTCTTAATCCGCTGACTAATGATTATATGCTGGTGGGAATGGTCGGGCAAAAAACTATTGCCGGTTTTGAAGATATCATTGAGTATATGGATATAGAAGATTAAAACGTCTGTTCTTTAGGTCGGAGGAAAAAATGAGATTTGAATATGTACCTCTTTTCCCCCTGAGAAAAGACAGGACAGGCTATGAGCAATTAAAGCTTAGCTCAACGCCGGTAAAAACAATAAAAATCATGGGCAAAAGCTGTCTTCTGGTTGAGCCCTTTGCCCTGCGGGTTTTGGCTCGGGAAGCCCTCGGCCGGGTTAACTTTTATTTTCGAAAAAAGCATCTGGAAAACCTGGCCTCGATCCTGGATGATCCAGAGGCTTCAGCTAATGATAAATTTGTAGCAGCCGGACTGCTCAAGAATGCAGCTATTGCTGCTGAGGGGCTTCTGCCCCTCTGTCAGGATACCGGAACAGCAATCATTATGGGATTTAAAGGGGAAAGAGTCTTAACCGGAGTTGATGACGTTAAATATCTGAGCCATGGTGTTTTCGACGCTTATACCAGACTCAATCTAAGGGCCTCTCAAAATGCTCCTTTATCCATGCTGGAAGAGGTAAATACCGGTAATAATTTGCCGGCCCAGATTGATATTACCAGCTGTCAGGGGGATGAGTACCAATTCTGGATAATGGCCAAAGGTGGCGGGTCGTCAAATAAAACGGCTCTTTATCAGGAAAACAAATCTCTGCTTAAAGATGAAAAAACACTTTTGAATTTTTTAAGAGAGAAGATAACTTCGATCGGTGTGGCAGCTTGCCCGCCTTATCGCCTGGCCGTTGTTGTCGGCGGACTGTCACCGGAGATGAATCTTAAAACCGTTAAGCTGGCTTCAGCCGGCTTTCTGGATAATCTGATTGATCACCCTACCGGACGCCCTCATGGCTACCGTGACCTTGAGTGGGAAAAGAAAGTTATGACCCTGGCTAGAGAAACCGGGCTGGGGGCCCAGTTCGGCGGGAAAGCGTTCGCCCTGGAAACCAGGGTCATTAGGCTTCCAAGACATGGAGGTTCATTACCGGTTGGTATCGGTGTCAGCTGCAATGCTGATCGGAATATCAAGGCAAAAATAGATAGAAAAGGAGTCTGGCTGGAAGTCTTAAACTATGACCTCAGGCCTTTTCTCAAGAAAATAGAGACTTTTGAATCTGATCAAGCACCGGCTATAAATTTAGACCGACCGCTAGATGAATTGGTCTCGGAACTTTCGCGCTACCCGGTTGGAACGAGATTAAGTCTGTCCGGCACACTGATTGTTGCCCGGGACCAGGCTCACCTGCGGCTCAAAAAGATGATGGACGAAGGACATCCGCTCCCTTCTTATTTTAAAGATCATCCCATTTATTATGCTGGACCAGCCAAAACCCCACCTGGTCTGCCCACCGGTAGTTTTGGCCCGACCTCTGCCCAGAGAATGGATAGCTATGTCGAGGATTTTATGAAGGTTGGTGCTTCGCGCGTCATGCTTGGCAAGGGTAACCGGTCTGACCGGGTCGTCCAGGCCTGTCAGAAGTATAATGGCTTCTATCTGGGGACGATAGGAGGGGCGGCGGCGCTGGTAGCTAAAGAGCATATAGTTAGCTCTGAACTCCTGGACTTTGAAGATCTCGGGATGGAAGCCATAAGGAAAATTGTGGTTAAAAACCTGCCCGCTTTTATTATCATCGACAATAAAGGAAACAGGCTTTATTAGTTAGAAAGAAGGACAGTTGCCTCCTGGAGGCCGACAGGCTGTATCCGTTGTATTATCTGAAAGATCATTCAGTAACTTTCTTATCAAAAAAAGTGTATCATATAAGTACAGCTGGACTCCAGAGATGACATATCTTATGGGCAATTGTCAGGCTTTCAAGAGAGAAATAGAGTCCCACGCTGGCATAGATTTTGCATGTAATATAAAACGCATGGGAGTAAAAGGAGCCTGAAATGAGTAAGGCAAAATCAGCCATTTTAATTCTGATATTGGCCTGCTTGGTTGTTCAGCCTGCCCTGGCTGGACATAAACCTTATAATTTAGTTTCGGGCGAAAAGGGTTTTTACTATGCTTTTATCAGCTATCTGCCGGAAACGGGCACCAGATCCCCGGAGATAATCAGGCCAGGTCTGGCTTTGCCTGAAATTGCCACACTGAATTTTCCATTGGGTCCGGGAGATACAATTGTCACCTATGATCGGCCCTGTGAAATACAGTTCGACAGCGGAAGTGTAGTTCGTCTGGATGTCAACACGCAGCTTAAAATTGAGACCATTATGGCTCAGAGCCTTAGCTCAGAAAGCCAGTTATCAAATCTGAATCTACTTCGAGGCCACGTCTATTTGATGTACACAGCTTATGATAACTGGGAGGTTTTTCAGCTCTTGACGCCTTTAGCGGCAATAAAGCTAAAAAATCATAGCGTTATCATGGCGGCAGTAGAAGAGAGCGGCGATAATAAAATCCTGGTTAAAGAAGGAAAGGCTCAGATTCTTTACGGACCGGAGAGCGATAAATTAAAGACAATATCACTTAAAAAAGATAATGGCCTGGTCATTAATACAGAAAATCAGATCAGTCAGACTAAAGGTTTCCTGGAACTGGCTTCCTTCGAGTCCTGGAATAATGAGATTAACGAGCGTTTCACGGAACTTCATAAAGGAGTTACTCCCTTGCCGCAGCCTGTTCAGAAACTTCCGTCGGCTGTCTTCTATTTTGCTCAGCATTATTCTAATACCTATGGGGAATGGATCTGGGATGATTATTTAGGCTATGTGTGGAGGCCTTTTTATAACGACTATTACCCCTGGGGGAACTGGTCTCCTTATATTTATGGACAATGGACTTACCTGAATGGGTCACTCTTCTGGGTTCCACAAGAGCCGTGGGGCTGGGTACCCTATCATCTGGGAATCTGGCAATGGGATAAGGAAAAGGGCTGGTTGTGGATTCCAGGTTCAACTTTTGCCCCGGCCTGGGCCGTCTGGGATTTCTATTTTGGTCATTATAGCTGGCGGCCATGGGTTATGACCGACTGGCTATTGTGGGAGAATCCTGATTACTGGTATTATTCTTTTGGGATGACTCCTTATTATAGTGGCGGCTGGAATCCGGCACCCGACAACCAGATTGCCTACCTGTATAAGAACAAAATCAGCAGCGGGATGCTCAAGAAGAACCGAACATTCCCCTTACCTTTAACGGGGGAATATAAATCCAGTTTAAAGAATTTGCTCAAGGGGTTGGAGAAAGGCGAACCGAAAGCCCTCGAAAAGATAAGTGTCAAAAGCGGGATGGCGGTCATAGTTGATAGCGAGACGCTGGCTTCTAGGCACCTGGGGGCTGAGAAGGTGCTATCTTCTCAGGCCATCAGCGAATTGAAGCAGAAGAACGTTGAAATGACGCCGGGAAGTCCTGCTAATCGGGTTAAAACCGCTGGAGAGCTGGCCAAGCATGAGTTTTTAAAGCAGAGAATGGCTGTTATCTCTTCCGGGCAAGGCCAGCCGGGGGCAGCTGGCGAAGATCAGCCGGTCAGAACAATGCGACCGATAGGAACCCGAGGCATTACTAACCCTGGAATGTCAGATGAAAAGGGCAGGGTGGATATTGATACTTCTAAAGCCCGACCGATTTCAACCACCAGCAGCCAGCGTTTCCGGGATTGGAACCCGGATATAAGAGTGGCTAAGCGCCTCGGGATCAGGATAACTTATGACAGTGCCAGAAATTCAATAGTTGCTCCTCAGCTTGGGCTGAGTTCACGGGAAGCCCGGGAGATGAGGATTAGAGTCACTCCCAGGGGAATTGTTGAGGCTGGTCCTTCCAGGTTGAGTAGTGGAAATAATTATATGCCTGATTCCGTCCCAGGTCTGACCAATGGTCCAGCTCAGGTAAGGACTTCAACCTCGGCCGGCAGCCTTAGAGCACCAGTTAAAGAAAAGGCCAGTACCAGTCAGGAAAAGAATTAGAATTAAACCAGCCTTTAAAGACTCACTGTTATTATGTTCGTAACTGGAAAAAGGGCAGGTAATAGCTGAGGTGAGCAGATAGTTCGGGCCAAACAGAAGGTTTCTCCCTCTTCCAGCTCTGGCCAGCAGGCCTTAGGACAGGGGAAATAAGAGTTGACTTATTTTTGCTTTTTAGCTAATATTTTATCTAAATTTATAAAAAGAAGAGAGCTGATAAACAATGATTAAACTTCGCCTTATGAGATTTGGAGCTAAGAAGAAACCATCATATCGAATCGTGGCTATTGATTCAACGAGGGCCAGACAGAGTAAAACACTGGATACCGTGGGCTATTATAATCCCAGGACTGAACCTCTCGAGTTTAAACTCGATCTCAACCGAGTGAATTACTGGCTCAGCCATGGAGCAAAGCCTTCAGAAACAGTTAACTCATTAATTGATAGAGCTGCTAAGGAACAAAAATCAACCCAAGATTCTAAGTCTTAAAGGAGGTTACAGTGAAAGAACTGGTTGAAATGATTGCTAAGGCGCTGGTTGACAATCCGGACAAGGTTCAGGTTTCCCAGCTGGAAGGGGAACAGACCACCATCCTGGAACTCAAGGTTGCTCCTGAGGATCTGGGAAAGGTAATCGGGAAGCAGGGGCGGACAGCAAGGGCCATCCGGGTCATTCTTGGTGCGGCCGGCATGAAAATGAAAAGGAGATTCAACCTCGAGATCATTGAAAAAGGCTGACTTAGTAACTGTCGGCAGGATTGTCCGTGGTGAAGGGAAGGATGGCACTCTCAAGATCAGGTTTTTCCCCTGGATAAAAAAGCCTTCCTTCAGGGAAGTTTTTATCGAACAAGAAGGGGAGTGTCAGGTTTATAAGGTCGAGGGCTATAATCAGGCGGCTAACTCTTCTTTCCTGAAATTGGAAGGGGTAAATGGTTTAGAAGCAGCGGAAGCACTCCGCGGACGGGAGATAATGGTTAATCCCGCTGAATTACCCCGTCCCGAGGAGGGCATGTTTTATGACTTTGAGTTACTTGGCTGCCGGGTGGAAACTCTCGATGGCCAGACGGTAGGGACTGTTACCGGATTGAATGAGGCAGGCCCCCTCAGTTTTTTGATTGTAGGCAGAGCCGGCCTGACAATTGATATTCCTTTTGTTGAGGCTATTTGCCAGCGAATCGACCTTGATAAAAAATTAATAATTATAGATCCTCCTGAGGGATTGCTGGACTTAAATGAGATTTGATATTATTACCATCTTCCCCGGTATGTTAGAGAGCGTTTTCTCGGCAGGAATTATAAAGAAGGCTCAGGATAAAGGCATGATTGACATTAAAGTTCATGATCTGAGAGATTATACAGCTGATAAGCATCGACAGGTGGATGACCGCCCGTATGGAGGTCTGGAGGGGATGGTGTTTAAGCCTGAGCCCGTTTTTAAGGCAGTTGAAAGCCTGAAACAAGCTGATAAGAGCAGCCTGGTCTGCCTGTTAACTCCCCAGGGAAAGCTTTTTAATTCTGCTCTGGCTGAAAAGCTGGCTGGCTATGATCAGGTAATTTTAATCTGTGGACGTTATGAAGGCGTGGATGAAAGAGTCAGTGATTACCTGGTTGATGAAGAGATCTCTATTGGTGATTATGTTCTGAGCGGTGGAGAACTGGCAGCGGCGGTCGTGATTGAGGCTGTCTCCAGATTTGTGCCGGGAGTGGTTGGTCGGGAAGAGTCGGTCCGCCATGATTCATTTACTACCGGTCTGCTGGATTTTCCTCAGTATACCAGGCCGAGAGATTTCCGCGGCTATAAAGTTCCATCCGTGCTTTTTTCTGGTGACCATCAGAAGATAGCTCGCTGGCGGTTGAAGAAGTCTTTAGAAAAAACACTGGCTAAAAGGCCAGATATGCTAAAATCAAGGAAGCTTTCTGCGGAAGAAGAAAAGCTTCTATCCGAAATCCTGGAAGAAAGGAAAGAGTCATGAATAATCTGATTAAAGCTGTTGAAGAAAAACAGATGCGTCAGGACATAGAGCCATTTAAAGTTGGAGATACAGTTAAAGTTCATGTTCTGATCAGGGAAGGCGATAAGGAACGGGTTCAGATTTTTAAAGGCGATGTCATTGCTAAACGCGGTTCGGGTCTGGGCGAAACTTTTACTGTCAGAAAAATATCATATGGTATAGGTGTGGAAAGAATATTTCCCCTTCATTCCAGAATGATTAAAAAGATAGAAGTCGTTCGCCATGGCAAAGTAAGAAGAGCCAAGCTTTATTACCTACGGAACCTTAAGGGTAAAGCGGCCAAGCTCAAAGAAGAGCAGCAGTAATCTATGTCTGTTACGGAAATCTTTTAAGATAAATTCAATTCAGACTGGCGGTTTCTCTTACCTCTCGACCAGAGAGGTTTTTTTTTGTAAAATTAGGCCAAATGATGGGTTTTAAGACTGAGGAAAACCTTCTTGATCAGGGATTGGTTTATCTGGCCGGCCTGGATGAAGTTGGCCGCGGTTGCCTCTTTGGTCCGGTGGTGGCGGCCAGTGTAATTTTCCCTCCAGCTTTTTTTCTTGGGAAGAAAGCCAGCTGGACCCGGGAAGTTACCGATTCCAAGCTGCTTACTCCGACTAAAAGAGTAGAGTTAGCCAGGAGAATCATGAGCGAAGCTTATTGTATCGGCATCGGTTCTGCCACCCATCTGGAGATTGATCAGATTAATATCTACTGGGCGACCCAGCTGGCGATGAAAAGGGCTTTATCTGACCTGGGCCAGCAACCGGATATGGTTTTGGTTGACGGCTATCCCTTAAAAGGTATAAATTATCCGCAGGTGGCTGTGCCCCAGGGAGACAGGAAGGTATTTTCGATAGCGGCGGCTTCGATTGTGGCCAAGGTATTCAGGGATCAATTGCTGCAAGTCCTGGACAGGTTATATCCTGGTTATGGCCTCAGTGAGAACAAGGGCTATGCGACAGCAGGCCATTATCTAGCGTTAGAAAAGCTGGGCCCCAGTCCACTACACAGGAAGAGTTTCAGGCTTTTCAAGGATAGAATGCTGATAACATGAACGGAAAAATTGACCGGCTGAAGATTATAGAGCAGGCGGAGAAGTATGTCCGGGCTGGCCGGTTGAAAGAAGCTATAGCTGAATACGAAAAACTACTGGAAGATGATCCATCAGATGTCAGCATCAACAATCTGGTTGGCGATTTGTATGTCCGTCTAGGTCAGAATGATAAGGCCATCAAGGCTTTTGAAAAGGTAGCGACTGAGTATGAGAAAAGAAGTCTGAATTCCCAGGCGCTGGCCATCCTGAAAAAGATCTGTCGGTTGAATCCAGATAAACCAGACTATTTCATTAAAATGGCTGATCTCTATACCAGACAGGGATTTTTGGCTGAAGCCAAACAGGAATACCTGAGGATAGCCGAAAGATTCCTGAGACAAAAAGATGTCGAAGAAGCGATTGAGCTTTATGAGAAAGTGGCCAAGCTGGACAAGGATGACCTCAATATCAGGATACAACTGGCCGCTCTTTATAAGTTGAATGGCCAGCAGGACAAAGCGGTCAATGAGCTCCTCAAAGCAGCTGACCTTAAGATCAGCCTGGGTCAGATTGATGAAGCTGAAAAACTACTCAAAGAATCTAATAAACTAAGTCCGGATAACGCCAGAACCAAACTCAGGCTGGCTCAGGTCCTGAGATTAAAAGGACAGGCTCCGCAGGCCCAGGAACTGACCCGCCAGGTCCTGGATAAAATTCCTCACGATCTGGATGCTCTGACCTTTCTGGGCAATCTCTATTTTGAAGAAGGGAAGTTTGCTCAGGCTAAGGAAATTTTCACCGAAGTCCTGAATTTTTATCCGATGAATGTCAATGCACGCTATAAAATCGCGCGGATTAACCTGGCGGAAGGAAATGTTGATGGGGCTTTTGAGTATTTTGAGCCACTTATCGACAGCTATCTTAAAAAGAAAAAAGAAGATAAGGCTATTGGCTTGCTGGGCCTTATTCTGACTGTTAGAAATGATTATATCCCCGCTCTGGAAAAACTGGTGGAAATTTTAAGAGAAACTAGCGATTTCAGCCGGCTGGAAAAGGTTGAGGAAAGACTCATAGAAGAATTCAAGAAGATCGGGGAGAAAGGCAAGATGCTCCCCTATTATGCCGAGCTGATTAAACTTCGCCCGACGGATGAACAACTGGCCAGAGAATACCGCGAGCTAAAAAAAGAATTAATGATCAAGGAAGAGGAACTGCCGCCTGAAACCTGGGCGTTGTCGGCGGAGGAAGAGGAAGAAATCCAGGCCGGTCTGGCTCAAGCTGATATCTACATTCAGGAGGGACTGGTTAGACTGGCCAGACGGGTCATAGACGGGTTACTCTTGAGGTATCCTAATGATCCCCTGCTCAAACAAAAACTGAGCTATATTGATAGTCTTAAACCGAGTCTTAATAAGGAAGACCTGATTCATAAGATTGAAAAAACAACTGCTATCGAAACTCAGGTAATTCGGCCGGCCAAAGCTAAGGAAGAAAAAGAAAGCAGGAGAAAGCCTGAATTTGAACTGGAAGAACAGATCTTAAGCGAGGAGAAAATCAGCCCGATTGATCTCTTCACCGATACCGGCATTATTCCCATCATCAGCAGCGATGGCCGCGAGAAAAAATTTTATGACCTCCAGGAGAATATCAGGGCGGAACTGGCTATGCTGAGTGCTGTTTATATGCACCAGAAAACCGGGGTGACGACCCAGTTTGAAAAAGAGTTGATGACCATTGTCAATGATTTTAAAAAAGGTATTAGAGAAAAGATACCAGCCGAAGATTACCAGATTCATCTCCAGCTAGGCCTGGCTTTTATGGAACAGGGGCTGGTGGATGAAGCCATTGAAGAATTTAATATCGCCGCTAAAGACAAGAACCTGACCCTCGAATGCCTGACGCTCATCAGCCACAGTCATCGTCTTAAGGGCAATCTGGAAGAAGCGGAAAGTTGGCTCAACCGGGCGATTAAACTGGTTCCTCCCGGCACCGACCAGTATTTTGCCCTCATGTTTGACCTCGGTATGATTTATGAACAGAGCAAGGAATATGATAAAGCGCTCTCCATCTATCGCGATATTCAGTCCTGGAATCCTGCCTATCAAAGTGTGAGTGAGAGAATAAATCACCTGCAGGGTCTGGTTGGTACTTCCAATACCCCGGTCAATTAATTCCGGCCGCTTCCGGTTACGGTTTTTTATTCGATTTATCCTGTTACCTTATCCTCACGCTCCTCGCTCCGACTCTCTTTTTCTTTGATTTAATTGCCGGTTTGAAGTAAAAGAGATGAAGAGAAAAGCGAATTTTTCAGATAGCGAAAAATGAAAGGAAGAATAATGAGCGGACGGAAAGAAAAAATTTCGAGGCGCGAGTTTTTAAAAACAGCTTCGATGTCGGCGGCTGTTGGCCTCGGTTTCCCGGCTATTGTCCGGGCCTCAGCCCTCGGCCTGGATAAAAAGAGGCCGGCTCCTTCCAACCGGATTGTCATGGCCGGTATCGGTTTTGGCATGATGGGTCTGCCCAACATGGAGGCTTTCCTCAACAAAGATGAAGTGCAATGGGTGGCTGTTTGTGATCTTGATAAAAATCACTTAGCTCAGGCTAAAGAAATTGTTGATCGGAAGTACGGCACAAAAGACTGCCGGACCTATACCGATTTCAGGCAGCTTTTTCTGAGAAAAGACCTGGATGCTGTCTCCATAGCGGTGCCCGATCACTGGCATGCTCTCCTGGCCATTGAGGCCGCCCGGGCCGGCTATGATATCTACGGTGAAAAACCTCTAACCCATGACCTGGCTGAAGGCCGGGCGCTGTGTCAGGCTGTCGAAAGATACGGTCGCGTCTGGCAAACCGGCAGCTGGCAACGCTCGGTTGAAAATTTCCACCAGGCAGCGGAACTTGTCCGGAATGGCCGGATAGGAAAAGTTACCAGAATCGAAGTCGGCTTGCCTGAAGGCCATTATGATTTTGCCGGCACCTTTGGCCAGGACCGAATCGAACCGCCTCCGCCCGAGCTCAATTATGAGTTGTGGCTTGGTCCGGCTCCGTACTGGCCCTACTGCCGGTCGCGGGTTCATATGAACTGGCGCTGGAATATGGATTTTGGCGGTGGCCAGCTCATGGACTGGGTCGGTCATCATGTGGATATCGCTCACTGGGGGATGGGCTGGGACCGAACAGGACCGGTTGAAATTGAAGCTCGGGGTGAGTATCCAGCCAGCGGTGTCTATAACAGCCCTACCCGCTACTGGGTCGAGGCGAAGTATGCCGATGGCACCCCGATGATTGTGGCTGGTGGCTATCCGCAGATCTGGAGTGGAACCAAATGGATCGGAGAAAAGGGCTGGATCTGGGTTGACCGTGGCCAGTTTAAAGCTGAACCGGCTTCGCTTCAGACTGAAATCATTGGCCCGGAGGAAATCAGGCTCTATAAAAGCCGCGACCATTATCAGAATTTCCTGGACTGTATTCGGAGTAGGAAAGAAACTATTACCCCGGCTGAAGTTGCTCACCGCTCAGCCAGCGTTGGTCACCTGAGTGTTATTTCGATGACAGTCGGCCGGAAAATAAAATGGGATCCGGCTGAGGAAAAGATTATCGGTGATCCGGAAGCCGAAAGGCTGCTGAGCCGTTCTTACCGCCACCCGTGGTGTCTGCCCGGATAAGGACAGAAGATAATAAGGAGCAACCTGATGGAAAATAAAGTTGGAGAAAAAGTTTTTATGGCCAGCCGAGAAGCAGTCGAAAAATCGAAGAAAATCAAAAGCCAGGGGATAATTACAGAGCGGGAGAAAAGAAGGCAAGAAGTTTCTCCCCAAAAAGCTGAAGATAGCCTGGGTCTGGGCGTGGGCCGGCGGACGTCCCGCTTGATAAAAATACTTCCGTCTCAGGCCTGTAGTGCGAAGGACAATGGAACTTCTTTCTGCTGCCCGGGCTTGTTAAGTGATCGAAAAACTGGCTCATTAATTAATAAAGACGGTAATTATATTGACCGGAGAAAGCACCGGCGGCCAGACAGGGGTAGCAAGATGAATCGGATTTGTTCATTTTTCGTGTCATTTGTTCTGCTAATTTGCCTTTTGGTTTCGCCGCTGGTTGTGGCTGGAGAGTCAGGACAGAATACCGCGGCCAGCCGGACAGAGTTGACCGAACTTGACGGCCTATTAAAATCACTGGAAACTTTTGATCACAGTCAGGGCGAAGGACCGAGCCTTCAACTCGATAGATTGATATTTAAAATCAAAGATGATCCTGACCTGAAACTTCAAGCCGAGCAAAAGCTGCTCGAATTTTTCAAGAAGCCGGTGAGCCGTGACGGCCGGATAGCGGTCAGTAAACCCCTGAGCTGGATAGCCGGTTCGGAATCAGTCCAGGTTCTTTCCGCTTTTCTGACTGACTCTGAGGCCTCTGATCCAGCCCGTTATGTTCTGGACAGGATTCCAGGCGAAGAAGCCGACCGGGCCTTGCTTGAGGCTCTGGATCAAGCCTCGCCAGAGTTTTTACCAGGAATTATCGGCAGCTTAGGACGCAGAAGAGTTGAAATCGCTGTCCCTTATTTTGAGAAACTTTTGAAGAAAGGCACGTCGCCGGCCGTGACCGCAGCCATCCTTGAAGCCCTGGGCAATTTAAATACCGCCGAAGCGACGAAGCTCCTCACGAATTATGTTCAATCTCCTGATGAAAAAATCCGCCTGGCAGCCGTTGATTCCATGGTGCGACTAGCTCAGAGGCAGATAAAAGAAAACAGGCTGGAAGAAGCCGGGAAAATTTCTGCACTCCTGCTCGGAGTTAAACTCGAACCGGCCCAGAAAGTGGCTGCCTTCCGGCTCAAGATTATGGCGGCCGGTCCGGAGGCTAAATCCCTTGTGATCTCGGCCTTGAAGGGAAAAGACGAACCATCGCAAGCAGCAGCCATCGGCTTAATCGCTGAGTTTTTTAAACCGGATGAGCTCTCCTCTCTCCTGGGCACTTTTAATTACATTTTGCCGCCGAGGCAGATTCAGTTTATCTCTGCTCTGTCTTCTTATCCAGAACCTCAGGTCAGAGAATTTCTGATGAAAGTTATAAGCAGCCAGAAAGATGAGTCGGTGAGAATAGCGGCTTTAAGGACCCTCGGCCGGGTCGGCGACGCTACAACGGTAGAATTTCTGGCGGAGCGGGCGGCTCAGGCTAAGGGGCCCGAAAAAACCGCTGCCCGCGAAAGTCTGGCTTCTCTCCCGGAAAAAGCTGTGGATCAAAAAATTCTGGAGCTTCTGGCCGCCTCAACCAGCCAGGAAATAAAAAACGAGTTGCTTCTTGCTGCCTGTGAAAGAAATATGGTAGAGGCCCGGGATTTCTTCTTAGCTGAAGCTTCCAATCCGGCGGCTGACCGGGCACTGGTCTCCCGCGGCCTCAGGGCTTTTGGCGATCTCAGTCTGGCTGATAAAATTTTAGAGGTGGCTTTTTCGACTCAGGATGAGACTTACCGGGAAGAGCTGGTCAATATCCTGGCTATCTGGGCTCAAAATTCAGCCCGGCCAGATTCTAAATCAGCTTTATTCACCCAGCTTCTGGCTAAGGAAAATGATCCAGAAAAAGTATCGGTACTGGTTCAGGTCATAGGTAAGATCGGGGAACGCAGTTCTTTACCGCTCATCAGGAAATACCTGAGTGATTCACGTCCGCCGGTGAAAGAGGCGGCGGTTAAAGCTCTGAGCGACTGGCCGGAAGTTGAAGCTCTGGACGATCTTCTGGCTCTGGCCCGTAAGACTTCAGACCTTAAAGAAAATGTCCTGACCATCAGGGGACTGGTCAGGCTGACCGCTTCTCAAACTTATCGTCAGCCTGAGGCCGCTACGGCTTTTCTTAAGGAAATTTATTCTCTAAGCCGGCGGGCTGAGGAGAAAAAGCTGGTTCTGTCCACTCTGCCCAATTTCCCGTGTGCATCCGGGCTGGAGTTCTGCCAGTCATTGAGTAATGATCCGGAAGTTGGACAGGAAGCACGGACGGCAGCAGAGAAAATCAAGCAGAAATTGCAGCTACAATAAAAATCCTGTTAGCTATCCAGGCAATAATATTTATAGCCATTTTGAACTGGGTCGTATGTAAATTCCTCTTTTCTTGCGGCTAATTTTTTTAAGAGCAGACTTTACAGCAGCTCTAGCCCCTATTGCCATTGATGAATTATCTTAGATACAGCTCTTATCCACGAGGTTAAAATCCCTGGGATATTTAGAAGGCAATAATAATATCTGACGAGAAGAAAAACCCGGCTCTTTACCAGTTACATGAAGGGTGGCCTTGCCTCGATTGTAACGAGGTAGAAACCAACGAGGTCTTTTTCAGACTTGTGCTGTGGATGAGAGAGGTCAAGTTGTTGCACTGGTTTTTACATTACCTATAGCTTTCTTCAAAATGATTACAGGTTGCCCGAAAGTTTTTGGTTCAGAGAGAATTTCTTATGGCCGCTTGGGCCCGTGCTATTCAGCTCTGCTTCCGTTTGAAGCCGGCTTACTTTTGGTCAGCGGCTGATCAGCGGATAGAGCTTTTCTGGATCGATCACCGCCCCATGGTCGAGCCGGTCGTACCACTCTATCAATCGCGCCCCGCCCTCATAGAAGGTCACCCGGTTGAATGGCTTGTCCAGGCCGCCGTGGTTCTCATTGAGCCTGAAGCGGTCAAGAGCGATTCCAATCCACTTCAAGCCCGGCTTTATCCTGATTATGAGACAACGGCCGGGATTTTAGAAAAGATTGGGGTATCACCTGATTTTAGTTGCTCGTCCGGGAAAATTCGCTACACCCACCGGTCGCTGACTGAAACCGGGCAGGAAATTTATTTTATCTCAAACCGGAGCGGCGAATCTGTTGATGACGTCTGCACTTTTAGAGACGGTTCAGTCCGGGCTGAGCTCTGGGATCCTCTATCGGGCGAAAGACGACCCCTGGAGGGAATCCAGGCCGCGGCGCCTGGCGGCGTGCGGCTTGAGGTCAGGCTGGAACCAGTACAGAGCTTTTTTATAGTTTTTAAGAAAGATAGGAGCGTTGCCGGCCCTCACCATCTTTCCGCCGGGATTTCTTCAGCGCCGGAAAATGCTGCCGATAATAGAACAACTGCCAAAAAAAAGAGCGCAGAAAAAAATCAAAGCCCTGATCAAACTGCTGGCTCCGGGCAGTCCGTCTTTAAGAATTTCCCTGAGCGCCAGACAGTATTAACCTTAGGAGGACCCTGGAGAGTTAAGTTCGACCCGGCCTGGGGCGGCCCCGGTGAGGTGGTCTTTGAACAGCTTTTAGACTGGGCGATTCATCCGGATGATGGCATCATATATTATTCCGGGACGGCGGTTTATACTGCTGAGTTTGATTTGCCAGAAGGAGTTGAAATTTCGAGGAAGGACGCCCTCTATCTTGACCTGGGTGAGGTCTTTTGCCTGGCCAGGGTCAAGCTGAACGGGCGCGAGCAGGGAATAGTCTGGACAAAGCCGGCCAGAGTCAGATTAACCGGAATTAAAAAAAGGGGAAACCATCTGGAAATAGAAGTGGCCAATTTGTGGATAAACCGGTTAATAGGTGATGAAAACCAGCCCTGGGACGGCGTGGTCAATGGGAGTTGGCCTGAATGGCTCCTGACCGGAAGCCCGCGACCCACGAAACGCTTAACCTTTACCACCCACCACTTTTACTGCCAGGGAGATCCGCTGGTTCCATCAGGTCTTCTCGGCCCGGTCCGCCTTCTAAAATGACGATAATGATGGACGATAGTGGACAGATGCCTATCAGGTAGGGCCTTTCACAGATTTCCCCTGTAAGCATTCCCCTATAGGTCATAATCGCTCAGGTGCTATGTTGAATGAAGGCTTAATTCATCTTCGCTATTTTTTAGCTTTTTAATAAATGTGCAGTTCATACCGCTCAGCTGGCTCATTATATTCAACCCAGACAAAGCAGTCCTTTTCCACGTCAAAGCTGCGGACAAAACGAATTGGAACCTCGTAATCTATTTCCTTCTGGAAACGGAAACTTCTATCAAGGATTTGACCTTGAAGGTCCATCGTTATGACTTCATTGAGCTGATTTTTCTGGGCCGGGGTGACGACATATATTTTGCCGTTGTCAATCTTAAAAGCCACAAACGAAGGGAAGTAGAGCGGGAAGATAGGTTGATTATTTTCCAGAAACTTTTTTGATAAGCTTCTGATGACACGGTCGCGGTAATCTTTCGGCACTTTTATTTTTTCAACCGGATAGCGAATCTCATAAAGAAGATTACCTGTCTCGTCAAAGATTTTAATCGCTAGACCCTGGCTTGAATCGGCCACAAAGATTTTGTGGTCATAAACAATATAATCAAAATATTCCCTGACCATTAAGTGGTTCTGTTTGCGGAAAGACCCTGAAGCGCCGGAGCGGGAAGGTAGTGGGGGAAGGATATCCGGGACTTCCAGGAGCCGCTTTAAAGGCTTGCCAGCCTGGTCATAAACAATTAGCATCGGTGGCAACGCCCGACCATCTTCAGCTCTTTCCAGGGGGATGCCAACGAAGTGACTGCCAACAGGTAGAAACGGGTATGGTCCCATTGCCTTGATTCGCGGGATTATCTGACCAAGATAGTCACCTTCAGGGGAGAAAAACAGGGTTTTGCCTATATCTTCAGCCACGATCCGGCCTTCAGCCAGGTAAAATGAGCCAAGCAAGGTGAATTCGCCTGGCCCCTGACCAGAACGGCCGATATGTTTTAGGAAGCGGCCCGTTTCAAAGGAATAAACTGCTATATTCGTCTTATCCTGAATATATACTTTTCCAAATTCTGCCCGTACATACCCGGGAGATTCAATCTCCGGCAGCGGAATTATTCTGGGCTGATTCTTCGAGCTGGTAGAAGGCTGGTCTGAATAGATTGGAGAACCCAACCAAAAGGTGGCGAGGAAGGCGATAGTTATCAGTTGATATTGCCTTGAGCTATATCTTTTCATGAGCCTTATTCCCTCCTTTTCCAGCCAATAATAAAATAATGAATATGCTTTCTACTTTTCATAATAAGCTAACCATTCCCCTTTTGCAAAAACTCTTAGCTGATAAATAGTTAGATTTTATTTGATGGCTGCTCCGAATTATCCTTCTCCTTTTGCCATTTATGATGAGCATTTCTAACAGCTGAGCTATGATCCCGAACAGAATGCCTGGATGGTAAAGATAAGTAAGATCGATTGATAAACGTCCAGATTTCAGATTGTTAAGTCCTGGCTGGGAATAAAGTCAATTTCGGTGGGCAGTTGCTCATGAAGTCGAACAGGATAATCAGTATAAATCAGGGGAGCTTTATGAGGTCGTTTGTCCCAGAGCCGAAGCAGTTAGCCTTCTTTTTGACCAGCTAGAACGGATAGTTGATAGTTGCCGTGTTAAACTTAATCTAACCAGACCTGAGTATCGCCGGCTCCCGTCTTCATTAAGAGCGATCTCTTAGCTAAACCAGGAACTTTCAAGGATTTCGTATTCCTTTATGAATCGTATTTTCCCCTTGGTGTAAAGGTCTCTTAGCTGGGCCTCGGTTCCAAAGACATAAGCAGACGCAAAACCGAGCGAGATTAAAAAGGCAATGATAAAAGCTTTTCTTTTAAATCTCATTTTTTGCCCCATTTTTTCTTACAAAAAATTAACCCGCCCCTGGGCCTTTAAGAGTTCAGGACTGGTCCAGCCACAAAGATACCATCTG
Organism: Candidatus Saccharicenans sp.; assembly: GCA_035416665.1. Taxonomy (GTDB): domain Bacteria; phylum Acidobacteriota; class Aminicenantia; order Aminicenantales; family Saccharicenantaceae; genus Saccharicenans. The sequence goes on from DAOLNQ010000009.1 coordinate 43,768, forward strand.
TCAAATCTTTACAGCGCTTTCTGCCAGCCCTCTTTTATAAATGCGCCTCAAACTGCTTCAATTGTATATCTCTTTTTAAATAGTAGCCACGAGGCACCGGCATAGGTATATAAGTAAGGAAGTCAATCAACGAGAAGCCATAGGAAGAAAAACCTCAACTCTCAAAGCCAACCACTCCTCCCAACATCTGAAGTTCTGCCTATTATGAGAGAGAGCCGTTATCTTATTCTATCCAAAGCTGGAAAACTTTAGATCCTGAAGTTAGCCGCCTGGATAAAAATTGTGCTCGGCTTCGGTAACCGAAATCATCGCGTCGGGCAAGAACAAACTCAGGCGAATAACTAAGGTGAATAAATGGAGAGTTTGTGCTGGCCAAATCGCGAACTAAACTTGACATGACCCACATGGTAGGATACCGAATGTCCAATTAAAAAGGGGAAATTATAAGGGCTTTAGCCAGTCAGTCTTATATCGCTTTATCATCTGATAGCCATCTTCGTCTTCTTCAATGGTATAAAGCTTTCCTTTTTTCCATATCTTTGGTCTCGGGTTTAGAGATATTTTCGCCATGTACTTCCCATCCGAATCAAAGACATCATAGCAATAATTACCGTTTTCTATATTTCTTTCCATGGTTTCGACGAAAATCTTTCCTTCATCGCTCAGTGTAAATCGATTAAAGGCATAATGGTATTTCTGGATCTCCAATATTCTATCGGCAGGCCTCCGCTTTCTCGCTTCTTGAATTTCATCTTCGGTAATCTTTACGGGATCATATTTTTTCGTTATTTTCTTTATTATTTTCCCCTGAGGATTATATATGACCAGTCTATTTGACGAGTATGCCGATCCGGAAAAAAGACAAATCTATTTATCCGCCTTATTGGGCCTATAATCTACCTAAAATATATATAACTTAAGTTCAGCCTATAACTGCGTTGCTCTAACTGCCCATTTGTTCTTCTATAAAACTATAAATACCCATTCTATCAGTTATATCTCAATATAATAAGGATTTATTTATTCAATCCGTAATACTCGATAAACTTCATAAACCTCTTATAATCCTTGGTAGTGCTGCCAGCATTAAATAGCTTCATCAACTTCTTGTAAGTCTTCGCTTCATTAAGACCTAAGCTGATTATCTCCACAACCTCTTCTCTTTTCAGTTCTCTTCTGAGGAATGGATTCTTTATAACCTCCCAAAAGCTTTCTCCCGTTTCGACCATTTCCCTGTATTTCTTATCGATCATTTTAGAACTCTGTATAACATCGTCCCCTAGATATTTATAAACTTCATCAAAAACTATATCTTCGGGGCCGATTGAGCCGTCTTTAGAAAAAATAATTGCCCTTTTCAGAATATTCTCCAGTTCCCTTATGTTTCCCGGATAATCATAAGCGATAAGCTTATTCAGTGTCTCAGGCAAAAAGGCTTTAGTGGTATTTATTCGATCCATTTCATTTTTTAATATTGTTTCTGCCATTACTGGAATATCTACTTTTCTTTCGCGTAATGGCGGGATATAAATCTCAAGAATGTTAAGTCTATAGAAAAGATCCTGCCGAAATCTGTTATTCTTTATCTCTTTAAGCAGATTCTTATTGGTGGCAGTGATAATTCGTACATCAGCCTTTAGTTTCTCATTCCCACCAATGCGGAAAAATATGCCACTTTCGAGAAAGTGAAGCAGTTTGGCTTGGTTTTGAGGATTTAGATCAGCTACTTCATCTAAAAAGAGTGTTCCTCCATTGGCAACTTCAATTTTCCCTAGCTTCCTCTCTACTGCCCCGGTGAAAGCTCCTCTCTCATGACCAAAAAGCTCACTTTCCATGAGGTCGGGGGGGATATTGCTACAACCAATATGAAGAAATGGCTTTGTAGAGCGTTGGCTAAGTGAGTGAATAATCCTGGCTACAAGTGTCTTTCCAACCCCAGTCTCACCCAGGATTAATACTGGATAGTCATAGGACGCCGCAATCTGAGCCTGTTTTCTAATGCTTTTTATTGCCTGGCTATTCCCACTGAGTCTCTCTAAACCCCAGAAGCTATCAGACTTTCCCCCCATTGACTCCCTTTCTATTGTTTTAATTAAATCTAAATGTTACACCTCTTTGTTTTCTTGGTCTTTGCTGACGCTTTATGCGATCTTCAGCATCACACGCTGATGATGTTCTATTTTGTTATTTCTATAGAAACCTTCTCGCTCTTTGTTATTTAGTCGTTATTATCCATGAAAAATTGAATTTTTAATAAAAAATTCAGCAATTGCTCCAGGTTCACATAAAGCCAACTGTAGATATTAGTGCCTTAAGCAAGAAACCTCCAGGTTTATAATAGAGTGTGGGCGGTCAGAAAGGATGACGGCTCAAGAGCCAAGGACTTTTATTCTCTCGGGGGGAAGATTATAGGGATGTATTTCAGAGTAAACGCCGAGTTCGCGAACCTTTCTGGCAATGAGCTGGGTATACTGCGACCCAAAATCAAGGATGAGGGCTTTATTCATAGATGGATTTTAGCAGAGGGTTTAAAGGCTTTCAACAGGAAGGAGGAGCTAATAAGCAGCAGAACAGGTCAAGGATAGATGATTTGTCCCGGGCTTGACGGACAAGTTAATGACATAAGCGATTCTGCAACCTCAGAATGGGGTAGAGGATTTCCAGCTAGCTATCAACTTCCGGTGCGGCCGCTTAGGCTTTCATTCGGTCATCACCAAAAGTATCTGATAGGCTATATGCATTTTGCGGTTCTCTGATAGTTACCTGGCCTTCTTCCAACTCAATGACCTTATCAAATTCCTCAATATCTTGCCTCTGATGCGATATTACCAGACAGGTTTTCTGCCCGAAATCATGATTAACGAGCTCTTCGATCCTTCTTTCTGATTCTTTATCAAGATGGGTGGTAGCCTCATCGAAGATCAATATATCTGAATCTTTAAGAAGCGCCCTGGCTATGGCTATTTTCTGCCTCTCGCCGCCAGAGAGCCTTTTCCCCGTCTCTCCAACCACAGTCTGGTAGCCTCCCTCAAGCTTCAAGGCAAATTCCTCCACTCCTGAAAGCTTGGCCACTTTCTCCACCTCTTCTTCTGAAGCCTCAGGCCGGCTGTAGAGGATATTGTTCCAGATGGTGTCGTTAAAGAGAAACGTATTCTGTGAGACAATACTTATCCTGTTTCTTAAAGAGGAAAGGGATATATCCTGGGCCCTATATCCATCTATTAGAATCTCTCCCTCCGATACTCTGTAAAGCCCCAGGATGAGTTTAACTAGGGTGCTTTTCCCAGAACCATTAGGCCCGGAGATGAGGACCTTCTCTCCCGGAGAGATCTTAAAGCTCACTTCCCTTAAGGCTGGCTTTGAATCATAGGAAAAAGAGACTCCTCTAAACTCTATCTCACCTTGAAACTTGCTAAGTTTAATTCCTGAGTCCTTAGCTTCTCTTTCCAGGTCCATAAGCTCCGATACCCTCTGAAGGGCAGTAAAGGCTGGTTGAAATGATAATCCGACTGAGGCCAGCATCTGAGTCGGACCATAAAGCTTGGCTAAATAACCTGAAAAAGCAATGTAGCTCCCCAGAGTAAAACTTCCCTTGATTATATCCCAGCCGCTATACCAGAGAACCAGAAACCCTCCGGCTGCTCCGATGAGTGAAAGAAGCTCGGAAGAAAGGGAAAAAGTAACAGTTCTTTTAATACTGGCCCGCTTATAATCCTCAAGAAAATTATGGATTCTGGCTGTTTCTCTCTCCTCAGCGGAAAACACCTTGACCACATCCACCCCAGACAATGCCTCCTGAACCTGGCGGTTCACAACTGCCCCTTTCTCCATCACCTCCCTGCTGACTCTTCTTATCCCCTTTGAATACAAACGGGTTGCCAGAAAGAGAAGAGGCAAGATGCAGAGAGAGATCAAGGTTAATTTCCAGTTCAAATGAAACAGGATAACCAGAGAGAAGATAAACTCAAAGATGCCAATAAGTATACGAACCATGATATCAGAGAAGAAAAAGTTAAGCCCTTCCACCTCTCCAATCCTGGAGAGGACATAGCCTGTTTGATTGCGGTCAAAGAAGGACAGGGGCAGGCTAAGGAGGTGCTGGAAGAGGTTCTTCTTCAGGCTGGTTAAAGCTTCCTGGCCAAAGATACCAAAAAGATAGCTGGTGAGAAAGGAAAATACCAGCTCTAACACCTGAATGCCCACCAGAAGGAGGACGATGATATTCAACAGTCTGAGGTTTTTATTGGCCAGAACCTCATCAATGATGTATTTCATAAGATAAGGCGTAGGTAGGGCAAGAAGAGAAACAATTATCAAACACAGAGACCCGATTATAACCTGCTTCTTATGGGAAAGAATATAAGGCCGAAGCAATTTCAGTCTGTTAATAGCAAAACTCATGAATAATCGCGACGCCCTTCTGTTTATTTAAGCTAATCTTTAAGCAGGTTATTAGAACTGCTCTAATAACTCCCGCTCTTAGTTACTCCATAATTTTGATTAACAGTGTTTCTGCTTAGCTCATATCTCTAAAAGGAAATGAATTTTTATTTACCACATCATTGAAGAGGTTTCTCTCATTTCTCCTAATTTAACTGCCTCAAAAAGTTCATTTATCAATGAAGTTTATTCTGTAATTTCTAATATTTTTATCTGTGGATATGGATCATCACCATAGAGAATAAGCCGGTTCTTCCAGGTGTCTCCAAGAAACATAAAACTTCCCTCCGGCAGGTCTGTTACTTTCTCCAGCCTTTTGCCATTTAAACGGTAGAGGGAGAGATCCCGACTTTTTTCTTTCGCCGGCTTATCTGAGGTCCATCCCCATCTGGTAAATAATACATACAGGCTGTCATTTAATATTATCGGCTGAGCAACCTGCCTAAGTCTGGCTGCCCACCAGATATCGCCTCTGTCTATTACATATTTTTCATACTTTTCAGGAATCGGAATCCGGGCCACTTCTTTTCCGGAATCAAAATTGTAACCTGTTAGCACAGTTTCATCATTATGGCAGGTCCAGAGAATGCCATCTTTTATTACAAATCGCTGTCCTCCGAAGACGACGCTGGGGACAGGTTCGATCTTAGCCAGTCCTCTTTCAAACTCCATGGAACGTAGATTTAAGACCCTTATTCTTTCATCGGTCTTGGTATTAATAAAGATAAGTCTGTCTTTGTCAAGGAAATCAAAAAAAGCCATTATTTGCTGGGGAAGATGAAAAGCATTCACATGCTTTCCGGATAAATCAAATTCTTTTAATTCATAGCCGTGCATCTCAAGGACAAACAGGTGATTTGAATATTTATTTATTACGGCTAGGTAGGGGACTTCAATTTCTTCCGGTCCTCGCCCTTCTCTGAACATTTTTCTTAAAAACCTGCCCGATTGGTCAAAGACCTTAACACAGACATCCTTATAATCAAGAACATAAATATTGCCTTCAGCATCACAGGTAACAGAACAAATCTGTGAAAATAAATAAGGATCATCAGCGCTGGAATTGTCGCCGCTATGACCAATCTGAGCTACAATCTGAACCTTTGCTTCTTTCGTTTGTATAGGGTCACTAATTGATATTCCAACTAATGGCATGGTCAAGATTAGAAGCAATAATAAGTTTAGCTTCTTTTGAGTCATTTTTAATTGTTCCTCCTAATTGAGATTGGGGGGCATAACCCCCCAATCGTTTTTTCTCTACTATCTTCTTTTCAGTTACATGACGCGCCGCCTGGTGTTACAACTACTAGATTGTTAGTTAAGTACATACAGTATAGCTCACCTATATCCACACCATGTGAAGTGCAGTGACAGCATTCTACGGGAGGAATGGCTTCTGCCCCAAGGTTCTCAAATATCCAGTCCAGCTTTTCCACCTTTCTCACCTCCTTTCTTATAAATTTTGGCCCTTCCCGAGCCATTATTTGTTCGTCTTGAAATCTTGTCTTCATACAAGAGCCTTAAAAAATCAAGATGATTTTGATGTCTTTTTGAATACTCACACTGGATCTTCCCTTTATTCTTGATGATAATATCATAAGGGCAGCCTTTTCCAGCACATATAGGTACCATTGAACATTTCCCGCATTGAATATCCGAAAATCTATCATCAAGACTCCACTTCTTAAAATTCGGATGATTTTTATCTACCTTAAATATTGTCCCGGCTATTTCATCCTTGTCTCCTATAGTTTTTGAACATTTATACAGCTCTCCTTCCGGACCTATGATAAGCGAAGAAGGAGTCTCGGCAACACAACCTTCAAATCTGGGTACATCTCGCTCCACTTTTTCCCTTTTGAAGTCAACTAAGTTATAAGCTTTTAAGATTTCACCAGCTTCTGGAATCTCCAAGATATCATCTGTCATGTCTTTACATGCCTTTCCAAAGACATCAATCAGGGCATATTTAAGACGGACTCGGGGAAGGATACCTTCAGCTTGCAGATCTGAGACCAGTTCTTTAAGTGACCCGGCATTGCTTCTCGTCACCCCTACTCTTATATGTACGTCCATACCTGCCTCAATTGCATATTTTATGTTTTGGATTATTATGTCGTATGTTCCCAGCCCATTTTTTAGCGGCCTCATGTGATTATGGACATGCCGTGGACCATCAAGAGTTATCTGGCAAATATTGGTCTTTAATTTCTTTAATATATTTATGTTTTCCTTTGTCAAAAGAAAGCCGTTAGTAATAACAGATGCTATATATTCGCATCCTTTTTTCTCTGAAATCTTGATTAGCTCTTCAGATATCTCCCTTATTGAACCCAGGGCTAAAAGAGGCTCTCCGCCATACCAGGCAACACTGATAAATTTAGTGGTAGGTTTAATAGTCTTATTAACATAATCAACAATCGCCTCTATTACATTTCTTGATATTGTTTTTCCATCATGAGTATTGCCTTCATAGCAATAGATGCATTTAAAATTACAGGCCAAAGTGGGTAGAATCTGAAGACCGATATACCGATTTTCGTCTCTCCTTTGGTTTCTTTTCATTATTAAAGTTGCTAATTCATCCTCCATTTCTTCTACAATAAATCTTCCCTTCAATAAATCCGAGACGATATTCTGATTATTAATTGCACTTATATTGCCTTCAATTAAGGAATCATAAATAAACTTAGAGATTTCAACCATAGCACCGGAAAAATTATTATAGATAATATGCCCGTTTTCCCCTGTTCCTAAATATTCATTGAATTGCGATGTCTTATAAAACACCTAAACCTCCTTTTTCGGAGTTTATGCAATTATCATGCCAGAAAAGGAACAATAGTATCTCGTTGATATTAAAACAATAACGGAGTTATAGAGTCATTGATAAAAAGTTCAAATCCCCATGTTATGGGGATTTTATCGAAAAGAACAGGCGACATATCAAAATCCATAATGTATATTCAGGCGGACGCTGTCTAACAATTCCAACTGGGGATGTCTACCTTTAAGGCTTCATTTCGAAAAGGCATGCGATGTGATTTAAAATGTAAACCGGGCTGGGGCAAGGGCAATTTATGGAGGGGTCAGGCCTGGCATTTTTTGCCTGAATTAAAAAGATGAAGTTATTTAATGCTAGCAGCATCGTGCAAGATTACAAGAGGTCCGTGAAGGCTCTCGGGTATTATAAATTGAACTGATAAATCTCCTATTTTTGGTGATAGAATCCCTGCAATGAGGGGTTCTATGTTTTAATGAGAAAATCAGCGAGTGTCTAAATTTAACGATATCAGCAACATGTATTTTTTTAGTGCTTGGCACGTTTATTGCATCAAAAAGATAGTGAAAGGAGAAAAAATGTTTGATCCAAAAATAATTTCTGATCTGCAAGCATCAGATAATCCGGTATGTACGTCAGTTGCGGCTCCAAGCTGCGCTTCATGGTGGAACCAGAATTCAGAATGTACGTGCTCTCACGGCTGTATAACTCCAGCCTGGACAAATACGAGTACTAATGTGTAGCTAAAATTATGGCGAGCGGTATTTATGTAGATACCGGTCGCTCAGTTTACGAATTTAATTGTAATTCTATCGAAGAGGAAGAAGGAGTGTTTCCTTATCTAAGAAAAGATTATATTATCAGAAAAGTTGATATTGATGGCAAAAAAAAGATAGCGCTCTATAACATTTATGATAATAAAAGATCAGTAGAGATAAATGAAGATGCGCTAGCTGTAATTACATGTTTTACAGGTGAGTCATCTAAAGAAGAAATAGCCAACAAAATTGTATCTAATTATAAAATCAGTTATGACGAAGCATTAAGTAAATTGAACAATTTGTTGCAGACGTTGGAGGAAAAAGAAATAATCGGCTTGGCCGAGCAAAAAGATTCAAAATATTGTTTTCCTAAATTGCAGAGCACGAAAGGCTTGTTAAATCATGCGTATATCCTTTTAACAAACCGGTGCAATCTGAAGTGTCTTCACTGCTCAGTTGATGGAGGTCAAAAACTAAGGCATGAATTAAAAAAAGAAGAGTGGGTAGATCTTATTGATCAGATTTATGAGATGATGGTTCCGGGAGTTACTTTTACAGGAGGAGAGCCGACTTTATTAGAATACTTACCTGAACTTGTACAATATACAAGTTCTAAGCCGATAAAAACCCATTTAATGACAAATGGGTATAATATCGATGAAACATATGCTGAATTGTTGGTAAAGAGTGGCCTCGTACACGTTAACGTTAGCTTAGATGGAGCACAAGATGGAACTCATGACGCCTTCAGGTGTATAAATGGCTCATATAGGAAAGCAATAGAAGCGATTAAAATATTTAAGAGCTTGAATATATATGTTGAAACAACAACGGTAATTAATCAATTTAATTGTGACGAGATAAAAGAAATCATAAAGATAGGCGATAATTTAAAAGTTGACAATATGAAATTTGTCCCTATTATTCCCTATGGAAGAGGAAGCAATTGCGACTTCAAATTTTCTATGGATCAATATATAAAGAATTTGGATGAGATTTTACCTCTGTACGATAGATATGGTAATATTTACAATAAGCTTATAAAAAAAGATCTTATTCAACAACTTGCTGAAGGCAAAGAAGCGCTCTTACGTTGCGGTGCAGGTACCGGAATAATAGGGATAGCTTCAGATGGTAATGTTCATCCCTGCAACAATCTTAACATGATCACCATGGGAAATATTAAAGAAAAGAAGCTAATTGATATATATAACAACACCAATAAGCTTTGTGAAATGATTGAAACAATGTCTATTAAAGGCGCCGAGTGCGAATATTGCTCCTTACTTGATTATTGTCATGGCGGATGCCCTATGATATCGTATTGTTATAATGGCGATTTTAAAAGATGTGATCCGACAAGAAAAGGGTTAGTGCTAAAAATGATGCAAGAAGGTGATGGATGCAATTAATAAAGAGGCTCTCGGTTATTTTAGGAATAATTTTATTATTAACTTCTTCGGTAATTGCCAGAGAAGAAAAATCAATCAATGTCACCGGTAAGATTATAAGATTCAAGTCATATAAAGGAGACCTTTATTTTTTAAACGCGACAGAAGGTAATGTTTGGCGGTTTGATAAGGATCTTAATTATTTGAACACAATTGGCAAAAAAGGTGATGGCCCGGGAGAAATACGAGGCTTTTCTGATTTTAACTTTTTAGATAGTAACCTATACATTTTAAATCGTCAAAAAGTATTAATATTTAGCCTAAATGGGGATTTAATTAAAGAAGAGAAGATAAAGTCAAAGAATCAGCCCTATCTTCCTTTGAAACATGGATATTATCTAGCGAAAGAGACAAATATTCTTAGGGAAAAAGGAAAGACTATTGTTCAAAAAATAAGCTTTCTCGATGGTGAACTTAATGAAAAGACTGTTGTTTTAAATGAGCAGCTGGTAATTCCACCAGGTTATGAGTTTGAATTTCCAGAACCCATATTTGAGCCCGGGTATTGTGAGACTACCGGTCTTGTATATATTCCTAATGCTTCAAAAGAATATTTAATATTTATTTACAAAGAAGACGGAAACAGATCCGGCATTATAAACAAGAGGAGCCAAAAGACCCGGGTAACAGAAAGATATAGAAAAAAGACTTCTGAAATACTATTAGATGTACCGTGGATAACGAGTCAAGAAATGGCCAAAGCGGTTTTGAAGTCTATACATTTTAGAAGGTATTTTCCTCCTTTCCATAGTATTTATCTTGATGACGAGGGCAATTTATACGTGAGAACTTTTAAGACCAGAAATAATAAGACGGGATATGATAAATATTCAAAGGAAGGAACATTTATAAAAGAATATTTTCTAAACGAGGCAAATATTAACATAGTTGATGCCAATTTATTTATTTCCTTTGCAAGTGGTAACTTTTATTATATGTATGAGAAAGAAAATGGAGATTATATTCTATCCTGCGAGAAGTTAGATTAAAATGCTCAAAGATTGGGTTAAATTGACATCGGGAGGAGAATTAAGGGGCGGATAAATGTCCATACAAGATCTTGCCGCGACATTAAGATATCGAACACGATATGCGTGTTTAGATGGAAAGACAGCTAGCCTTCTGATGGGAAGGCGGCCACTTTTGGGGTGATGATTGGAACAGGTGGCCGGGGAGGGGTAATCTCAGGAAAAAGGGGTATTCTAGGCCTCGAAAGGAGGCTTGGATGTCAGCGGAGAGATTACTGATGCGAAGGGTAAAAGAGATCATGCGATTGAGCTGGGGTTGTGGGCTCTCAGCTCGTCAGGTATCACGGAGTTTAAAGGTAGCGCGGAGCACTGTTGGGGAGTATTTGAGGAGGGCGAGGGCAAGCAGGGCTGAGCTGGCCTCTGCCTGAAGAGCTGGATGAGGAGACCTTAGAGCGGAGGTTATTCCCGGCTCTGCCTTAAATTCCTGTCTCAGAGCGGCCACTACCGAACTGGGTTGAGGTTTATCAGGAGCTACGGCATAAAGGGGTGATGCTTTTTCTTATTTGGGTAAATGCAAATTGCTATGTCTTGAGGAACTTCAATATAAATGGCCTTCATTTAATTAAGTGGTATAAGATTAACTAGAATTTAAATAAGAAGTAGAAATAGTGTCAATTCAATTAATCTTTTGAATTATTCATTAATCCCTGCTCGTGATCTCTAACATAACTAACAGATATACAATCAAGCCTAAAAGAGGCTTACCCGACCTTGCCCTACCTTGCCTCCCCAATAATTTCTCTTTGAAAAACGGGCGGGAGTTAAATAAGATGAGAGTTGAAGTCTGATTAATTTAAGGAATTTAAGGAGCTTTAAAATGATTGAAGGGCAGAAGGAGAGCTTAAGCCAGATTGCTCAGTTAAAATACGGCATGATTGGTGGCGGGACAGGCTCTTTTATCGGCGATGTCCACCGGAAAGCCATAGCTATGGATGGCAAAGCCCGCCTGGTTGCCGGCTGCTTTTCCCGAAATTACGAGGATACCCTCAAAACGGGGGAAACACTCAGGCTGGATAAAAGCCGCCTTTACCGGAACTATGAGGAACTGCTCCAGGCCGAAGCCAGACATCCTGACCGCCCGGATTTTATCGTCATTGTTACGCCTAACGACTCGCATTATCCGATTGCCCACCTGGCTCTGGAACTTGGATTTCCGGTAGTTTGTGATAAGCCTTTAGCCACCAGCAGCTCGCTGGCTCAAGAACTGGCTGATCTGGCTCGCCAGAAAGGCCTGCTTTTCTGCGTCACCTATACTTATTCCGGTTTTCCAATCATCAAGCATCTGCGCTGGCTGATTTCACAGGGCGAGTTAGGCACCATCCGTTTTGTGGCCGGTGAATACCCGCAGGAATGGCTGGCCACCCTGGTAGAAAAAACTGGCCAGAGGCAGGCGGCCTGGCGGACAGATCCAGCCCGCGCCGGGATTTCCAATTGTGTTGGTGATATTGGAACGCATATAGAACATATGGTTTCTTACCTGACTGGATTGGAAATAGAAACGCTCTGTGCCCGGCTTGACCATTTTGGCGAAGGACGGCCGCTTGATGACAATGCTTCGATTATGATTAACTTCAAGGGCGGAGCCACCGGACTCTACTGGTGTTCGCAGATTGCTATCGGCCATGATAATGGCTTCAGAGTTAGAATCTATGGAACCAGAGGCGCGGTTGAATGGTATCAGGAAGATCCAAACCACGCTAAGATTTCTTACCTTGACCGGCCGGTGGCTTATCTTTCCCGGGGGCGTGACCCGATGTGCCCTCGAGCCCAGTCGCTGTCGCGTATTCCCTCCGGCCATAATGAAGGTTACTTTGAAGCTTTTGCCAACATCTATTCAACCTTCCTGACCGCCCTCGACAAGAAGCTCCACGGTCAGGAGCTTACAGCTGATGACCTGGATTTTCCCCAGGTAGAAGAAGGAGTTCGCAGGGTAAAGTTTATAGAAAAGTGCGTCGAGAGCTCGGAGAAAGGAGCAGCCTGGGTAAAATTTTAAGCGAGCTGATAAATAATAATCTCAATTCTCGGGAGGAGAAAAAATGGCAAGACCAATAACCTTATTTACCGGACAGTGGGCTGATCTTCCCTTTGAAGTCGTCGGTGAGAAGGCCAGCTCCTGGGGCTATGATGGGCTGGAAATTGCTACCTGGGGAGATCATCTGGAGGTTAAAAAAGCAGCTGAAGATCCTGGCTATCTGGCGAGGAAAAAAGAAATTCTGGCTAAATATCGCTTAGAGTGCCGGGCTCTCGGGGCTCACTTAGCCGGCCAGTGTGTCGGTGACCTCTATGACTCACGTCTTGATGACTTTGCTCCGGCTGAGGTCAAGGGCAAACCGGATGAAATCCGGCGCTGGGCCATAGAAGAAATGAAACTCACCGCCCGGGCGGCTAAAAACCTGGGCTGCTATGTGGTCAATGGCTTTATGGGTTCACCCATCTGGAAGTTCTGGTATTCGTTTCCAGCTACGAGTGAGGAACTGGTGGAGAAAGGCTTCCGGCAGATAAAAGAGCTCTGGACACCAATTTTTGATGAATTTGACCGCTGCGGGGTGAAATTTGCCCTGGAAGTTCATCCAACTGAAATTGCCTTTGATTTTTACACCGCCAACCGGCTGCTCGAAGTTTTTGATTACCGGCCAACACTTGGCTTTAACTTTGATCCCAGCCATTTGCTCTGGCAAGGAATGACGCCTCATCTTTTTATCCGGGAATTTCCCGATCGGATTTTCCATGTCCATCTCAAGGACGTCGCTCTGACGCTTGATGGCAAAGCCTCAGTTCTCGGGTCGCATCTGCCCTTTGGAGACCTGCGGCGGGGCTGGAATTTCCGCTCTCTCGGTCATGGAGATGTTGATTTTGAATCAATTATCAGAGAACTCAATGCCATTGGCTATGAGGGTCCTCTCTCGGTGGAGTGGGAAGATAATGGCATGGACAGGGAATTTGGAGCTAAAGAAGCCCTGGAGTTTGTCCGCGGGCTTGATTTTAAGCCCTCGGAGGTGGCTTTTGACAGCCATATGAAAAAGTAGAACTGCGGCCACATCGGACCGCCGGGCTGCCGGGATAAAACGCGCTCAAACCTGAATTATGTTTAAGAAGCTAACTCTGTGAGCTTGGACGTTCAGGCCTGGTTCAACGCACCTGCTCACCAAAATGCCCTGAAGATGGCTCTTAAAAATAGTTTGCATTCTAGCCGGGAAACAGGTAAAAAATAGTAAAATAAATGACTGAAGAAAAAAGAGATTAACATGGAAGACAGCGATAAGAAAGATGGTTTTTCCCGGCGCGATTTTCTGAAAACCACCGCGGCTGGTGTCGGCCTGGCCATGACTACCGGCAAGCTTTTCGGGCGGCCGCTTCTCCTCACCGGAGCTGGCCAGGGCCGGACGGTCATGCCTTCCGATGAACTTCGGGTAGCGCTTATCGGGGCCGGTGAACAGGGCCGGGTTCTTCTTGATTGCTGCCTCCGTATTCCCGGGATAAAAATTGCCGCTCTGGCCGATATCTGGGAATACAGCCGCGATTATGCTTCCGGTTATCTAAAAAAATATGGCCAGACACCGCACGTTTATGAGGATTATAAGCAGCTTCTAAACAGCGAGAAAGACCTTGATGCGGTCATTATTGCCACACCCGACTGGGTTCATGCCGAACAGGCAAATGCCTGTCTTAATCATGGCCTCCCGGTTTATTGTGAGAAAGAGATGTCAAACAGTCTGGAGCTGGCTCGCACCATGGTCGAGACAGCCCGGCGAACCGGTCGGTTACTTCAGATCGGCCATCAGCGCCGTTCCAATCCCCGTTATATTCATGCCATAGGCAAGCTTCTCCATGAAAGACAGCTCATTGGCCGGGTGATGATTGGCTATGCTCAATGGAACCGGGCTAAGGCCGAGATGTTAAGCTGGCCCAAAAAATATACCATCCCTTCCGAAATCCTTCACCGCTACGGCTATAATTCAATGGAAGAATTCAGGAACTGGCGCTGGTTTAAAAAATATGGCGGTGGCCCAATTGTTGATCTTGGCTCACATCAGATTGATCTCTTTAGCTGGGTGTTTAAAGCCAACCCGAAATCGGTCATGGCTTCAGGCGGTATTGATTATTATCCCAAACGCGAATGGTATGACAACGTGATGGTCATTTATGAATATGACACGCCGGCCGGTGCTGCGCGGGCTTTTTATCAGGTTCAGACGACGACGTCGCATGGAGGCTTTTACGAGACTTTTATGGGTGATAACGGTTCGCTGGTCATTTCGGAGGTGCCTCAAAGAGGAGACTGGGCCTATCGTGAAGCCCATGCCCCGGATTGGGCACCGTTAGTGCGGGAAGGGTTGATTATGTCGGAAGCTCCGCCGATTCAAAAAGTCCAGACCAAAAATGTTTTTGTTGATGTGCGCGTCACGGCGGAAGCTGGCCGCTGGCCGCTTCCTATCGAGCTGGCTAAACCGGCCCATCAGCCACACCTTGAAAACTTTTTTGAGGCCATCCGGCGGGGAGTGTCGCTTAACTGCCCGGCTGAGCTGGCTTATGAGTCGGCGGTGGCGGTACTTAAAGTTAATGAAGCGGTCAAGAGCCGCACTTATCTTAAGTTCAGGCCGGAAGATTTTAAAGCCTGAAGGTCATGAAATCCATGAGGCCAGAAGGATTTGAGATCATAAAGAGATAAAAGATAAAAAAAGATTAAAAAAAAAGCTAAAAATAAAAAATAAAACATGAATCATTCAAGCCAGAAGCCAGAACAAAGCCCGGCCAGGAGTCTGACCTGGAAAAAGCTCGGCCAGGTAATTATCTATGCCGTTTGTTCTTTCCTTTTTATCTTCGTTACACTCCAGGTTTCCTCACGGCTGGCAGCTAAAGACGATAAAAGACCGCAGGAAAAAACCGAGGTAGAAAAAATAGAATCAGAGAAAGCGAAGGCTCAAAAAATAAATACTGAGAAAAAAGGTGTAATCGAAAAAATTACCCTCGAAGAAGCCAGGCAGACGCCCTGGACGCGGAGCCAGATTTCGCCACTTCACCGGGTGCCGTTGATGGATGAGTTCAATGAGCAGATTGTGCCGGCTGCCCCCTTCTCTTTGCCCCTCTCGACGCGCTACTCCTGCGCTCCCTGCCATGAATATGAAACCATAAGTCAGGGACTGCATTTTAACCTGAAGAAGCGGCCGGCGATTGACCGCCCGTCAGAGCCCTGGGTGCTGGTTGATGATAAAACAGGTGTGCAGCTTCCCATTTCCTACGCTAATTTCCCCGGGCTCTGGAAGCCAGAGCAGATTGGCTTGAGCGACTGGCAATTGATCTGTCTTTTCGGGCGGAATCTTAATGGCGGCGGGCCGGGTGAACCGGGTGAGAAAGAGATCACCGCCGATTCACGCTGGAGTGTTTCGGGACGGCTGGAAATAAATTGCTTTGGCTGTCATAATGCGTCGCCTCTTCAGGATCATAGCGAATGGGTCAAGCAGGTTATGCGCGAGAATTTCCGCTGGGCGGCGACGGCGGCTTCCGGTCTGGGCGAGGTGAAAGGTATGGCTTCGCGCCTCCCTTCAACCTGGGATATCATTGATGGCCCCAATCCTGATGACCACGAATGGGCAGTGGTGCCTGAAGTCAAATATAACCAGACTCTGTTTGACAGCCAGAACAATGCCCTGCTCGATTTAAAATATCAGCCTGATGATAGTCGCTGTTTGGCCTGCCATTCGGTCACAGCCAGAAAGGCCGAAACGAAGGCAGCGGTCGAGCGGGATGTCCATGCCCTGGCCGGCTTGAAATGCGTTGACTGTCACCGGAATGATTTAAGCCACCAGATGGTCAGAGGCTTTCAGGGTGAAAAGACCGCTATTCCAGGCATCAAGCAGGATAGTCTGACCTGTGCCGGCTGCCACCTGGGGGAAAAGCCAGAAAAAGGCGGTGAGGGTTATGCCGGCTTTCTCGGCGCACCGCGTCCTGCTCATCGTGGTATCCCGAAAGTTCATTTTGAGCGCCTGGCCTGCACTGTCTGTCATTCGGGTTTGATGCCGGAAAAAGAGCCTCAGGAAATTTATACCTCCAGAGCCAATCGCTTAGGGATCTTTGGCAAGGCGAACTGGACGGCTGATTATCCACTGATCATTGAGCCAGTTTTCGTCAGAGAAAAGGACAATAAGATTTATCCCGAGCGGATGATGTGGCCTGCCTTCTGGGCAGAAAAAAAGGGGAAAGAGCTGGTGCCGCTGGCCAACCAGACAGTTTCAGAGATTTCGCCTGGCCTTTTTGAGGTTAAAGAAACCGTGGCCAGCCTGCTCAACTGTCTCTATCCTCTGGCTGAGGAAGGTTTTGATCCGGCGGTTCTTATTTCTAATTTTTTGTTTGAACCAAATGTGGATGGAAGCCTCGATGTCCACCGCGTTAAGCTCAATAAAAAGACAGATGAAGATAAATTTCTGCTGATGCAGAAAAAAGGTAGCGAGGTCAAGCTTCTGCTCCCGGTTTTTAATCCCGATGAAGCCACGGCCGAAATGGAAGACAGAATTCTCAATGTCCTCAATGCCTTGAAGCTTCAGAAGCCGGCTAAAGAGCCGGCGCTGGCCGTGGGCCAAGTGATTTACAGGCTGGAGGAAGGCTATCTACAAAAAGAAGAAAAAGAAGGCGAGGCTGTTCTACCCGCACCTGGCTGGCTTGAAGGTAATACCGTCCGGCCGCTTTTCGATGATTTCTGGCTGAGAACACTTTGTGAACTGGGTGATAGCCGAGAGCTCCTGACGGAGGAACAGATTGCGCTCGGGCTGAAGAGATTGAGTGAGACCAATCCTTCTCGAGAATTCTGTTACGTTGCTTCCGGTCAGGTTTTCAGCCTGAATAAAGACGGAAACCTCCGGGCGAGCCAGCATCCGGCCGCACGAGCAGTTTCCTGGCCGCTGGCCCATAATGTCCGTCCGGCCCAGCAGGCCCTGGGCAAAAACAGTTGCACTGATTGTCACAGCCTCAACTCAAAAGTTTTCTTCGGGAAAATTGAGGCTCCAGGCCCGCTTAAAACCAGGGTGAGAGAGGAAAGACTCAGTTCTGATCTGATGAAAACAGGCTCGTTTTTCCAGTGGATTTTTGGGCTGACTTTTGCTGTCAGGCCGGCCCTCAAACTGGTCCTGGCCGGCTGTTTGCTGGTTATCGGGTTGATTTTGGCGGTAGTTATTCTCCGAGTTACTGGCAAAGTTTCTAAAATCGCAGATGAAGCGGCTCAAAAAGAAAACAGGAGATAGCGGATGCTATTTGGAATCGGCAGTTTTTTATTAATCGTTGTTCTCGGACTGAGGTTAACTTTTGGCCGCTATCTAAATCATCTAAAAGAAGACCAGAAAAAACTTTCGGCTGAGACTCTCCAGGGCTATTTCAACTGGCTTGGCGGCTGGGGAAGGTCATATCTGAAACTCAGCCGCTGGGATAAATCGCTTGATTATTTTATCAGCTGGGGCCAGAAAAGTTACCGTGGCTGGACAGTCTGGATCTTTTATGCCCTGGCTTTAAGCTATCTTTATCTGAGTTTAAGCGGTATTTTCTTTGCCTGGTTTGTTTCGCGCGGACTTTTTGGTTTCCCTCTTCTTCTTCATGTGGCCTGCGGTGGGCTTTTTGCCATCAGCCTGATGGCTGTTCTTTTTCTCCGGGCCAGAATCTATTTGCCTCTGTCCGGCGACGAGGGTTCTAAAAAAATGTCCGGAGAAGGCGGAGGCTTTTATTGCCTGGCTTTAAACCGCTATTTACCGCGGATTTATTTTCAAGCAGCGAGTTTCTGGCTGTTTGTTTTGGCCGGTTTCTTTTTGATTTTATCCACCCTCGGCTCAATGTTGCCTTATTTTAATTTTCCGGCTCAAATCTTATTTTTTAACCTCCACCGCTGGAGCGCTGTCATTTCGATTCTGGCCGCCATGCTGGCTCTCGATGTCATTATTGTCAGACCAGGGCAGGCCGGGTAAAAAAGTTGGACGAGCTTTCAATCCATCGTTTCTCCCATGAGGCCATGAGCACTTTTTTTGAACTGCTGGTGGCCGGAGAGAAAGAAATCTATGCCCGCAGCGCCGCTCAGGCTTTTTTTAAAGAAATTGACCGGCTGGAAAGACTTTTCAGCCGCTTTGATCCCGGAAGCGAAATTTCCATGATTAACCGCTTGCAGCCGGGTGAAACACTGCCCATCGGGATAGAAACTTATGAGTGTCTTAAAACGAGTTTTGAGTTGATGGTTGAGACGGGCGGAGCTTTTAATATCAACTTCCGCGCGCTAAAAAATAAACAAGCGGCCGCTGGTGCCGGGTCAAATAAAGAGAAAGATGAAACCCGGAATTCAACCGAAAGTGGTGACAGTCAGTCTGATGATCTCCGTCGAGCGATGGGCACAATAAAAAGTGCAACTGGGTCAGGTCAAAGGGACAAATCTGAAAAAGAGGCCTGGGTCGAACTCTTTCCGCTCGAGCTCCTCGAAACTCAAACTCAGTATCTGGCTCTGCGGCTGGAGGGAAGCGCTTACGGGCTTGACCTCGATCTGGGAGCCATCGGCAAAGGCTACGCTCTCGAGTCAGCAGCCAGTCTTTTCTCGAGCTGGGAAATAGACAGCTTTCTGGCCAATGCGGGTCAAAGCACCGTCCTGGCCCGCGGAAAGGAAGCCTGGCCGGTGACAGTCGGCGGCGGCTTTGATTTTCTAAAGGCAGGCCGGGTAAGCCTTAAAGACAGAGCCTTGAGCGGTTCCGGACATGAAGTTAAAGGCGAGCATATTTATGACCCGCGGGGGCGGCAGTCTCAATCCAGGCAGTTAGCCGTCTGGGTGTCTCATCCTTCGCCGGCTCTAGCTGATGGCCTGTCGACGGCGTTTATGGTCATGGACCTTGAGGAAATAGAAGCGGCGACCGCCGCCCAGCCAGAAATCTGGACATTGGTCGTCGGTCGTGATAAAAATTGTTATTGGTTTAACCGTCCGGCTGATTTCAGCCGGGATATTTAGACAGGCGGCTAAAATCAATTAGAAAACACCAAGGACTCAGAAGCCGGATGATCAAAAGAGATGAGGAGATTGAGATGCGGAGAAAAAATACTACTAAATTACTAGGAATTATTTTAGGCTGGAGCCTGCTGCTGACGATGAGCGGCTTAGCTTCAGCCCAGAGTCAGGATAAAGACAAAGTCGAGCTTAAAATTCAGTTGCCCAAACCAATGTTTGTGGGCACCCCGCGTAATATTAAGACTCCAAACCTGGAACCCATCACTGGTAAGCCGCGTGGCCCGTTTTATGTGCCAGCCGGGACGCAGCTGGTTTCGCTCAAAAAGCCGGTGACCTCAAGCGACATGCAGCCGGTTATCGGCGAGCTAAGCTATGTTACCGATGGAGAAAAATCGGGTGAAGATGGTTACTTTGTCGAACTGGGGCCTGGACCGCAGTGGGTGCAGATTGATCTTAAAGAACCCTATTTAATTCAGGCCATTATTGTCTGGCATTACCACAGCCAGGCCAGAGTTTACCGGGATGTGGTCGTTCAGGTCTCAGAGGATAAAGATTTTATTAACGGTGTCGTGACGCTCTTCAATAATGATCACGATAATACTCTGGGCCTGGGAGCTGGCCGCGATCGAGAATATATCGAAACTTATGAAGGCAAACTCATTGATGGCCGGGGAACCAGGGCCCGCTATGTCCGTCTCTGGAGCAACGGCAATACCTCTAACGATATGAATCATTATGTCGAAGTCGAGGTTTACGGCTTGCCGGTTAAATGAAGAAAAAAACATTTGCCTTTGTTCTGATCCTTATTTTAGCGGCCGGGCTGTTTGTCCGGCTTTACCGGCTCGACCTCCGGCCGATGCATCATGATGAGGCCAATCAGGCTTATAAGTTTGGCGAGCTGCTGGAAAAGGGTGAATATCGGTATGATCCGGCTGAGCACCACGGCCCGACCCTTTATTATTTCAGCCTGCCTTTTGCCTGGCTGAGCGGCCAGAAAACCTATGCCGAACTGAATGAAATTACCCTGCGCCTGGTAACGGTTTTCTTCGGGCTGGTGATGATTCTCATGGCAGCCCTGGCGGCCGGAAAATATCTAAAAGAGTCAGAGAAATTATGGGCAGCACTTTTCTTAGCGGTCTCAGCGCCGGTTGTCTATTTTAACCGCTTTTATATTCAGGAATCTCTTCTGGCTGCTTTTGCTCTGGCTTTTGTCATCTGCCTCTGGCGTTTCTACCATAAGCCAGATTACCGGGAGGGAGTCTGGCTGGGTCTTACGGCTGGTTTGCTTTATGCCACTAAAGAAACTTCCATAATTATTCTGGCGGCTTCACTTCTGGCTTTAGTTGGTGTCTGGCTTTTAACCCGTCGAAAAGATAAATCCGAGCAGAATCAGGAAAATGAGAAAAACCGGAAGATTGAAAAAGCAGATAACGAAGAGAAGACTCCGGGCAGCGACACTCAGAAAGCCTGGAAGCCGCTTCTACTGGCCATTTTTATTTTTCTGGCCGTTTCCTTCGTCTTTTATTCTTCGTTTTTTAAATATCCCCAGGGTTTTCTTGATTCTTTTAAGGCTTTAGCCGGTTATGGCCAAAAGGGACTGGAAGCGGGCTGGCACCGGCATCCATTCTGGTATTATTTTAGTCTTCTCTTTTACCGCCACGGTGCTCCAGGTTCGCCGGTTTTTACTGAGATTCCTTTTTTGACCCTGGCTCTTTTCGGGATGGTGGTGAGTTTCATCGAGCTGAGGAAGAGCAGGAAATCTTCTGAAAATTTCCGGGCTTATCTGGCCTTCCTGGCGGTCATAACAGCTCTCATTTATTCGGCTATTCCTTATAAAACGCCCTGGAATATGCTCACTTTCTGGTGTTTTTTCCTGCTAGTGGCGGCCATTGGCTTTGATTACCTTTTGAGGTTGATCAAGATTCGGCAGAGCAAAATTCTCCTGACCGGAATACTTCTCATCTGGACAGGCTGGCAAGTTTACCTGGTTAATTATTATTTCTATGCTTATCCCGATAATCCTTATGTTTATGCCCAGACTTCACCTGATTTTTTGCGGCTGGTAAACAGGCTGAACGACTTGAGCCAGGTAGATAGCGAGGGAAAGGACGTTTTTATCAGGGTGATTGCTTCGCCGGAGGAAACCTGGCCCTTACCGTGGTATCTTCGCCGTTTCAGCCGGGTTGGCTACTGGACAGCCAGTGAACAGGTCGAGAGTCTCGAGCCAGCCAGACTGATTATTATGTCGGCGGCGGAGGCGGCCAAACGGCAGGAAAAAGAACTGGCTGGCTATGTCGCTCAATATTATAGTCTGAGGCCGGACGTGGTCCTGGTCCTTTTTGTTGATAATGAACTGTGGCAGACTTACCTCCTCAAAAAAGTTGAGGGGCTTCCCCGGCGGCGCTGATCTATCAGGTCAGAGCCACGATCTACCGTCTTAAGCCAGGCGATAATTATGCTATACTTTACTTTAAACAAGATTAAATAAGATAAATTCTGTCCGTAAGATAAGCAGGAAAGGAGTGACGCATGAAAGAATCAAAATTAAACGAAGTTTTAAGCTGGTTAAAGGGCGCAGTCGAGATCGAAGGAGAAAAGCTCAAAGTCGTTGATGAGAAAGCTTTAAGGGATAATATTTCTAAGGTTATTTTTGAGGCAGTTTTTGGGGATGAAGAGACGAAAGCGGCCGGGCGCTGGCTGATTTTTGAGGCAGCCCAGGCACTGGGCATCAGACCGGCTTCTATTCATGATTTTTATTTAGCCAGAGGGCGGGGCGAAGCGCCGCTTGATTTTACTGTGCCAGCCATTAACCTCCGGATGCTGGCTTATGATTCAGCCCGGGCGGTTTTCAGGGCGGCTAAAAAAATTGAGGCAGGTGCCTTTATTTTTGAAATTGCCCGAAGCGAAATAGGCTACACCGACCAGAGACCATCAGAATATGTCAGCTCGGTGCTGGCCGCAGCTATCAAGGAAGGATTTAGAGGGCCGGTTTTTATTCAGGGAGACCATTTCCAGGCCTCAGCTAAAAAGTTTAAGGCAGACCCCGAGGGAGAGATAAAAGCCATTAAAGAGCTGATAGAGGAAGCGGTGGCGGCCGGCTTTTACAACATTGATATAGATACTTCCACCCTGGTGGATATTTCTAAAAGCAATCTCGATGAACAGCAGAAACTCAATTATGAACTGACAGCTGAATTTACGCGCTTTATCCGTGAGAAGCAGCCAACCGGAGTGACCATTTCAGTTGGTGGCGAAATCGGCGAAGTCGGGGAAAGAAATAGCACAGAAGAAGACCTCGAAGCTTTTATGAACGGTTTTAACCGACATAAAGGCGATGTCGCCGGGGTGAGCAAATTGAGCATTCAGACCGGGACCCATCACGGCGGAGTGGTTTTGCCTGACGGGACGCTGGCCCAGGTGGCGATTGATTTTGACGTCCTGCGGCGGCTGGGAGAGCTGGCCAGAAAAAAATATGGTCTGGGTGGAGTCGTCCAGCATGGAGCCAGCACTTTGCCCGATTCAGCTTTTCATAAATTCGTTGAAGTTAAAACCTGTGAGGTCCACTTGGCTACAGCTTTCCAGAATTTGATTATCGAACATGAAGCTGTGCCGGAAAGCCTGCGGCAGGAAATGTATGAATGGCTCAAGGTTAATGCTGCCTCAGAGCGAAAGCCGTCTGACACCGAAGCTCAGTTCCTTTATAAAACGAGAAAAAAAGCGGTTGGGCCCTTTAAGAGGCATTTCTGGACTCTGCCTGAAGACAGTTTGAAGGCTATCGGCGAGAGCCTCGAAAAACAATTTTCTTTCCTCTTTGACCAGTTGAATATTAAGGGCACAAGAGAAGTGATCGGCAGGTTGGTTAAAGCTCCCGAAATACACCAGCCTGAGCCGCAGGCCATCAAGTCCAGTCAGAAGGAATCAGTAGAAGGCCTGTCTGACTGACAAATGGGGTCGGGCCAGCCGATTTTGTTTATAATCAACAGGCAATATAAGCTCATGCCGAGAAAACTTCGCCAATTATCTTCTGATAAGCTGTTATCATAACCGTCGACTATAGTCGAGACTTTCTTGATTTTCCTGAAAGTGTCGATTATATTCGAAAAGAACGGCAAAGCTTTTAATTAACAGAGAAAGCTGCTTTACTGGCAGTAAGCTGCAGAAACTGGTGCTGTCCAGGGATAAATTCTATCCGGAAGAATATCTGGGGATTGAGCATAAATACTTGATTGATTTTCTATTATAAAAATCCCGGCTTTGTGGTCGCGATTATTTGTCAGATGCCTGGGCGGCCCAGAGGATACCTCGCTTGACAATTTCCCGGGCCTCGGGAACGTTAAAGTCAGCTGCCACATGACCGAGTGAGCAATAAAATACCCGGCCCTGACCGTAGTGTTTTTTCCAGACAACCGGCATAACCACGCCTTTTATCCACGGGGCGTATTCATCGCTAAAAGTGGTGGTGGCCAAAACTTCTACTCCCGGGTCCACATGCAGGTAATACTGCTCGGAATGCATCTTAAAATCCTTGAGCCCCTGAACAATCGGGTCGTTTTTCTTTTCGGGGAGGACGTTCACCTCATAATCTATGATTCCGCCGGGGTGAGCTACCCACTGTCCACCAACCATAAATTGATATTCGGTGTTCGACCTGAAAGAATCGGCCAGGCCTCCATGCCAGCCGGCCAGCCCGACGCCGCCCTTAACCACCTCGAGCAAATTGCGTTCCTGCTCGGCCGTAATAGTACCCTGGGTATAGACCTGAATGATGACATCGAGCTTCTTGAGCTTTTCCAGATCAAGGTAGGAATCCAGGCTGTTAGAAATTTCAACCTCAAATCCCTGTTCTTTAAGCCACGGGGCGAAAATGTCCACACATTGTTTGGGTTCGTGGCCTTCCCAGCCACCCCAGACAATCAAGGCCTTTTTTGGAGTGTCGGGTCCAGTCGAGGAGGGAGCCGCGAAGGAATAAACTAAAGCACCCAAAAGCACCAGGCACAAAAGCCCTATTCTAATCACGCCATGTGAAGTCTTGCCTTTTAACTTCATAGGTCTCCTTTCTCTCATCATTCTTTGAGATTCTTTGAGCCAGTTAACAAATCCTCGTCAGCTTTTCCCGGCCGCCCGTGTTACCTTGCTCGCAGCCCTATGCTTCTTTAAATTATGTACCAGCTAAACCCTGAATTAAATTCCAGAATTCATATTTCATTGGGCAGCACCTCTATTGTAGCCATATTCTATTTTTTCTGAAATGGTTATGCGGACATTTTTACCGCTGGCCGGCATAAAATAGTAGCCTCGGTCTGGTTTTTTATCGAAAGACAGCTTTTCTGGCGAAAAGTTATCTTTCTGTCGAACATTGAATAAAACCGTCAGCTGTTAAGTGACTGATAATACATGAAATCGGCTGGCCCGACCCCATTTTTGACCCCATTTTTGAAATGTTTTGTGTTTTTTAGGTTAACACTGGTAAAATTGGGGCGTGAGGCAGAGGCTTATAATATTCGAAGATAGCATTAAATATGACAGGTGGTTTAAAAACCTATATTTTCTCCCCGGATTAATTTTCATAATCCTTGGAGTTCTTTTTTATCTGGATTCTCGGGGAATAGATTTCTTCCGGGGTGAGCCAGCCCAAGATTCCAAGACTGCCAGCCTGGTGTTTTTGGCTGCGGCCTTTCTAATTGTAGCTATTCTCCGCCTGGTTTTTCCTCAATCGTTGGCTGTCACTCAGGAAGGAGTCTTGCTTAAATTTAAAGTGTATAGCTGGCTAATACCGTTTAAGACCATTACCTCAATCGGGCCAGGCCAAAGAAATATATTCTTCTATGGTTATAGTTGGATTACCTCCTCAAGAAACCAAATAGAGATAAACAGAAAACACCGGCCTAAGGTAAGAGTCTGCCCAGCTAACTTTCAGCTTTTCCTGGAACAGGCCCAGAGAGCTTTAGCTGACTGGAGAATGACCCATCCGGTCTAAGAGGGGAAAGAAGGATCAAGTCAGAGTGAAAGCCCGGACAAGGAGAAAAAAATGAAAGAAATGATTGCCTGCTGTGGACTGGTCTGCACCGAATGCCCGGCTTATATAGCCACTCGGAATGGTGATGATGAGCTGCGGAAAAAGACGGCCGCGGACTGGTCAAAGCTTTATGGCCATGAAATCAAGCCGGAAGATATTACCTGTGAAGGCTGTCAAAGTGAATCAGGAAAAACTGCTTGGCTATTGTCTGGAGTGCAAGATCCGCCAGTGCTGCCGGGAAAGGGTGGTGGCTAATTGCGCCAGCTGTCCGGACTATGGCTGTGAAAAGCTAATGGCTTTTATCAATCAGGCGCCTGAAGCTAAGGCCAAACTGGAAGAAATACGCCGGAAAACATAAGCTATTTTCACAAGCCTCTGCTTCAGGGCCATCCCGCCTGTGTGTGCTTGTACCGGATTAGCAGGAATTCCAGCCTCATCCGGTCTTAGACTAATGGCAATAGTCTGAAAAGAGGAATAGTTTTCGGACCGGAAGCTAATCCCTGGACAATTTCTATAAGGTTTTAGAAAAACAGAAATTCTGCTTGGCCAGCTTCTACTCGGGATTATTTTCTTCTTAGGTATTGTTTTCAGCTCAACTCACGGAGCCAGATATTTCTGAATCTGACCGGATGACTGTGGTCCTGCAGCATCAACGGAAGCTTATTGGCATGGGCTTTGTATGGCGGCCGCGCTTTATGAGCAGTTGGCCCGGTCAGCTCGGCATTCTCCTGGATGAGAATTCCATTGTGCAGAACAGTCATCCTGGCTGGCCGGAGGAGCTTTCCAGCGGCATCAAACTTCGGCGCCTGGAAGATAATATCATACGACTGCCATTCACCGGGCTGACGGCAGGCATTAACCAGCGGCGGGTACTGGCCATAAATTGCTCCAGCCATCCCATCGGCGTAAGTCTTATTTTCGTAGGAATCCAGCACCTGAACTTCATATAGACCCATCAGAAAGACTCCACTGTTGCCACGATCCTGCCCGGATCCCTTAGGCGGGTAGGGCGCAGCCCATTCGATATGGAGCTGGCAGCTGCCGAAGCCGATTCTGGTCTGAATGTTTCCTGTGCCCGGAACAACTTCGAAATAGCCATTTTCAGCCTTCCAGCGCGCCGGACCTCCCTTCTCGTTGGCCCACTGGGATAAATCTTTTCCGTCAAAAAGGATCACCGCATCGGACGGTGCCGGAACCGGCGGCAGCGGCGGCCCTGGATTAACCACCGGTGGCAGGGGCCGATTCGGGTCATGGACGGCCCAGCGGGCGACAATTTCCTGGTAATTTTCCTGCTGAATGGCGACCACCGCCAGTGAACAGATAAAGAGCAGACTCAGTATTGAGGTCATAAGTTTAGTTTGTTTCCTGTATTTGTTTTTTCTCTCGACAATCATGTCTCTTCCTCCCGGCCATTAGAGCCTCTTACTTTATTGAGCTTTTAAATCTCTTCAAAATGCTCGTTATAAGCCTCTAATGCGAAGTCAATTTAATTCTTTCCGGCTCAGCAGGACTTGCCAGCTATGACACGGGAAAGGATCTATCATCAACTGTTTAGAAAATCTAATCTGCTTACCCACTTCCTGAACTCGCACTTAACTTTACTTTCGGGTTACATTCCGTCCGATATGTTTCTCACCTGCAGCAACCGGCTTTTAAAATGCCTTTAAAATCTCAAACCGGCTTTTTAGCTTTCAATTATTCCTGACAATTCTTACAGTTCCCAGCCCGAACGATAGGGCATTTCCAGGTATTTGTTGGCTTCTGAGACATTGGTAAAGCGGAAATTTTGACTGTCCCAGTTAAGAACGACATTATCCTGCTGGAAGCGCAGGGCGATATTGCCCAGAAGCATCATTTCGGTTAGCGGCCCAGAGTAAGAAAAGTCGGTAGTTGATTTTTTCCCTTCTTTAATGGCGGCGATCCACTCTTCGGCGATGCCTGGCGAGCGAGGAATTGTCTTTTCCGGGCGTTTATAACTCTGCATCAGCTCTTCGGGCAGAAGACGCGGATTCTCACCATAGGTGCTGCAGACCAGCATTCCCTTGTCGCCGACAAACAGGCAGCCTCCGCCATCGTCTCCAATCCGGCGCCCATCGGGCAATCCGGCCGGGCGGGGTGGCATCAGGCCGCCGTCATACCAGATTAATTTGACGGGCACCATTCCCTGGCGCTCAGGAAATTCATAGGTGACAATTTCAGCCAGGGGATAAGAATCCTCAGTATATTTGGTTGAGCTGGCCTGAACTCTGATCGGAGCACCGAGTTTTAAAGCCCAGAAAGGCTGGTCAATGAGATGAGCACCCATATCGCCCAGTGCACCGGTGCCAAAATCCCACCAGCCGCGCCAGACAAAGTGGCAATAAGCCGGGTGATAAGGTCGCCACCGGGCCGGTCCAAGCCACAGATCCCAGGACAGAGTTGGTGGGCAGGAGGGGATCTCTGTTGGAGCCTCAATAGCCTGAGGCCAGATAGGCCGGTTGGTCCAGACATGAACTTCATGCACCTGACCGATAGCTCCATCCCAGATCCACTCGCAAACCAGCCGTGCCCCTTCCTTAGAATGACCCTGATTGCCCATCTGTGTTACCAGGTTTCTTCTGGCTGCTTCCTGCTGGAGAAGGCGTGCTTCTTTCACCGTGTGGGTCAGGGGCTTCTGGACAAAAACATGTTTTCCCATTTTCATGGCCATCATGGCAATGACGGCGTGGGTATGATCAGGGGTACTGACAGTGATGGCATCTATTGATTTTTCTCTTTCCAGCATCTCCCGGAAATCGCGATAGATATGGGCTTTTTCATACTTGGCCTTATGCTCAGGCAGATGCTGGTCTGAAGTCAAAAACTTTTCCATCATCGTGGCGTCAACGTCGCACAGAGCAACGATATTTTCTGTGCTGACTGCCTGAACATCGGAAAATCCTTTGCCACCAACGCCAACACAGCCGATGTTAAGCGTATCGCTTGGGGCTTTTTTCTTCTTATCTTTCTGAGCGCCGATTACGTGGCGGGGCACAACCATCAGCCCGGCCGCTGAGGCCGCGGTTTTTCCCAGAAATTCACGGCGCGAAAGTGGCGTCGATAATATTTTTTGCCTATTGTCATTTGTATTATTTGAGTTAGTCATTTTAGCCTCCTGATACCTTATTCCTATTATATAAAGGGGCCATCAGTCAAGAAAAATTAAGTAGCAGCCCTCTGTTGAGTTCGCTTTTCAAAATGATGAGAGTCAAAACTTTAGCTGGCCAATAATCTGACAGATAAGGACAAGCCTTTAAAAACCCGGGCTTATTTTTGCTGGAAATTATTTGGTCCACATGATGTTATAAATATGCCATAAAAATATGCTATAAATACAATTAGAAGATTCTTAATCGGAGGAATTAAAATGGATAAATTCAAAACTGCCTTTATCGCCCACGCACCGGATGCAGATGGTTCAAGAGACAGGTGCCAGATTGAAACTGGTATGGCTAAATTTTTCGCCGCGTTAGTTCACAGCCAGGCTGAAGCTCTGGAGGTGGCTAAAAAGCTGGTGGAAGAAGAGGGTGTACAGTCTATTGTTCTTTGCCCCGGCTTTTCCAACCTCGATGTAGCTGAAATCCAGAAAGCGGTGGAAGGTAAAGCTGCTGTTTGCGCCAGCCGTGGCGATGGCCCCGGCTCAAAAATCACCATGGCGGCTATGGAAAAAGCCGGCTGGTTCAGGAAGTAGAAACTCGGCTGCCTGCCGCGCTCTTTTTTGCTCTCAACCGGAGCTCTTAAGGCCAATAAAATCCAGGTAACTTACTTTAATTGATTTCTTAATCAATAGGAAAATAAGTCTACGCTTTTTCGAAACGCAATTTCTGTCCTATTGCAAAGGCATTATTGCTAATTCATTTTTTAAATCAGAATAATTCACTTTTAATCAACCTTCATTATTCATACAACTAAACACCTCCCAGGGTTTTCCCTTGGTCGATTTTCCCCGGGGAATAATCTATCTGACTTAAAATAATACAGGTCAAATCCCGAGGATATCCAGTCCCGCTATTCCTTGTCAGAATAAGCCTAAGTCCTTATATTTAAATTGCTGGCTTTAGATGAACAAGATGGAGATAAATGGAGAAAGGAAGAAGATGAAACCTTGTGGTGAACCAGGCCGCCGCCGATTTCTAAAAACCGGATTGGGCTGCCTGGTTGTGGGCTGGCTTGGTCCCTTGAGAACTTTACTGGGAAAATTTCCAGAATCAGAACGCAAAAATGGAGCCAGCCTTTCTGCTAATTTGCACAATAAAGGAGCAGATATGCCTGAGAGCAGTTTTGAGCCTGCCTATCTTAAGCTACATCAGAGTGGTGAACTAAAGCGTCGGGGTGAGGAGCTGTGGCAGGTCATGAAGAAGTGCCGACTTTGCCCGCGCGAATGTGAAAAGGATAGATTGGCAAGAATCAAGGGTGATTGTCAATCCGATGATAGGTTGAAAATTTCGGCTTTCCATCCTCATTTTGGTGAGGAGCGCCCTCTGGTTGGAAGTGGTGGCTCGGGCACTATCTTTTTATCCAACTGCAGCTTGAAATGCGTTTATTGCATCAACTGGGAAATCAGTCAGGGAGGATCTGGTAAGTTTAGGACTCTGGAAGAGATGGCCGGTATGATGCTGGAGTTACAGAGAATTGGCTGTCATAACATCAACTTTGTCACCCCGACTCATTTTTTACCCCACATCCTGCTGGCCCTGGATAAGGCTGCGGCCAGGGGATTGAGGTTACCGGTTGTCTATAATACCCACGGCTGGGAAAAAGAAGAAATGCTTAAATACTTGGACGGGGTGGTTGATATCTATCTTCCAGATTTTAAGTACTGGCATTCTTCAGTTGCTTCGCGTCTTTCCTCAGGGGCGGGTAGCTATCCGGAGATTGCCAGAAAAGCTATGCTGGAGATGAACCGCCAGGTAGGGGTGGCTCACCCGGCAGCCAACGGCTTAATGTACCGTGGCCTGATGATCAGGCACCTGGTTTTGCCCAACCGAATGGCCGGTTCTAAGGAAATCCTCAGCTGGATTGCTGAGAATCTACCTAAGGATACCTACATCAACATCATGTCTCAGTACCAACCGGTCTATAAGGCCCACCAGTATCCACATATTGCCCGCAGGATCACCGGTGCGGAATATCGGGAAGCAGTCAACTGGGCGAAGAGTCTGGGGCTGACCAATCTGGACATTCAGGGCTTTTGGTAGGAAAAAAGTGCGATAGGCGAAAGACGGTAGGGGAATATGGCTGGTGTAAAAAGAGCCTTCTTTCTTGCCATTATTTCAGTTATATCTGTTGCATTCCTTCTTGCCCAGGAGATTCCGAGAGAACATCACGAGGTGGTGGTCAGACTGAAACTGCTCGATGTCATTGTCACGGATGCCGATGGTAATTTTATCCCTGATCTTTTGAGAGATGACTTTCAGGTCTTTGAAGATGGCCGGCTCCGGCCAATTGAGTCAGTTGAATTGGTTACCCTGAAAAGCAGGGAAGACATTCTGGCTAAATATCCGGGAGAGGCTGCTCAGCAAGAATTAAAAGCCAGGAAGAGAATCCATGTTCTTTTTGATTGCCTTAATACCGATGCCATCACTCTAAGAAGGGCCAGAGGGGAACTTTCCAGACTCGTGCTGAATCTGGTCGAGGAAGGATTTGAATTAAAACTGCTGGCTCTTCACCCAAAAAAAGGGCTGGAGGTACTTTGTGACTTTTCTTCAGATAAGGAGCATCTCAACGAGATTGTTTCAGCTCTCGAAGGCAATCTGACGCCACTTTTTCTTGCGGCGGAAAGAGATTCCAGTCCAGATCAAACATCTGATTTTAGCCTGAGGCTTCAATATCAAGAGCTCCTTCAAAAGAGTATCAGCGGTCTTCTTCAACTTATTCCCATGATAAAGGAAACGCCGGGACGCAAGACTGTGCTGCTTATAACTTCAGGCTTTCCAGAAAAGGAGAGCCTTCCGTATCTCGACTCAGAGAAAGCAGGCGGTGGGCTGATCACTCAGATAGACAAATTGAAGTTTTTTGATCCTTTTGGGCTGACCAGAAATAGCACTTATCCAGAATTCCTGGAGGAAGTAGCTCATCTGGCTAATTTCAATCTGATCACTTTTTACGGGATTCAACTGGGACAGGTGGAGGAGGTAGAAAGTAATTTCGCTCTTTCCTATCTTTCTAAGAAGACGGGAGGGGCTTATTTTAGAGGAGCTAACAAATTTACGCTCGGCGAAAAAGTCATAAAGAGAGACAACAGCCGCTATTATGAAATTGCCTATGTACCGGCCAGCCAGGAAGAGGATGGAAAATTCCATCAGGTAAAAGTGAAATGCAAACGAAAAGGAGCAAGGGTTCACTTTCGAGATGGCTATGTCGAATATGAAGAAGAGGACCTGGCTAATAGACGGTTAGCTTCTGCCTTTCTGGCTCCAGATTTTTATCAGGATATTAGCTTTGAAGCTGAAACTGAAGCCAGGCCGGCAGGTAGCGACCGTTTTATCCTTCAGGGGAAACTGCATTTACCTTTAGAGCAGTTTAAAAAAGAGGATAAGATGGTGGAAAAGCTCACCTTCTTTATTGGCATCAATGAAATGAATCAGGAAAAAGTAAACCTTGGTCAGCAAGAAATTGATCTCAGTGAAGACCTGCGTCAGGGGAAAAAATATTTAATTTATGAATTTACGACGACCAGACTCAAATTAAAGCCGGGGCGCTATGGGGTGGTAATTACGTTAACCTGTAAAGATGGAAGAACAGGCACCAGGCATCTGTGGATAGAAATACCGGACAAAAGAGGGCCTAGCTGAAAAGAGGGCCGGGGAAAATATTAATAGAATCTGGGTCAGGTCTGCCGCTCATTTCTTTACTATTCATTATATCGAGCGACGCGATCAACTTACCTGATGATCCCCCGTTTATCAGATCAGACAGGTACCAGATAAGTCTTAAGAAATCTCTCGATAGCCATGACGGTTTCATCTTTGACCTTGGCCGGACTCTGGGCTACCCAGACAGCGAAATTATAAAGCTCCTGGGTGTCAACCTTTATCCATTTTTTATTTTTATAAAGGAAAACGAACAGCGTGGTTATGGCTATTCTTTTGTTCCCATTTTGAAATGGGTGGTTCTTGATCAGAAGGTAGAAGAGGATACTGGCTTTCGAGATGAGGCCGGGGTAAAGTTGCTTCCTGGAAAAGCTCTGGAAAGGAACGGCTAAACAGCTTTCCAGAATATCTGGAAACCGGCTGGAAAAATCAGGGATTGGCTCATCAAAGGACAGCATTTCTCGGGCCAATCTATAAGCAATATATTCTACTTCCTGGACGCTGATTGTTTCCATTATTCCTGTCCGAGAAGTCTCAACACTTCGCCGTATTCATCAATCGTCTTTTTTATAGCTTGATCTATTTCTTCTTTACTTTTTTTGGTCAAAGTTTTGCCCAGAATATCGGCAATGTCTTTAGTATTGATGGCATAAGTTCTTCCGATTCGTACGGCTTTGATTTCCCCACTTTTAACTTTGTTGTAGACAGCAATCCGGCTTAATCCCAGAAGGCGGGCGAGTTGTGGAATGGTCATAAATTCATTCTTTTCCATTGTTCCTTACTCCTGTTTACCATATATTAACATATGTTAAGAAATAGACAAAACTTAACCTAGGTTAACGCTTATGAACAGATTAACATAGGTTAAGGCTTGTGTCAAATATTAAGACAGCATTTCCTGCGAGTGCGGGGCTGAATGGGGTCTAGCCAGCCGATTTTATTTATTATCAATAAGATCCTGTGGCCCGACCCCAATCCTAAGCCGTTTGGTCTTGGCTACAGCATTCTTGTTTCAGCTCTTCTCGCACGACCTGTTTGCTATTTTGTTAACAGAATAATAAGTCTATAATTTGGGGCGCTTCAATCTGACCAGACGACGCGATAATGCTTTACCCCTCTCAGGCCAGGTTCCTTGCCCGTTATAAAGTTGTACAGTTTCCCCCTTTTTAAAAAGTCTGCCTCTACATCAGCCGAGATTTTCTGCTCTTCTGGCGGATAAATTGAGTCCTTGGAGTGGGCTGAAGCCTTCAGACGGGTTCTGTTCTCTATTAAAATGTGATAAATATTATTTATGCCAGTGTTTCTGAATGAAAATGAAGTGCAGGCACTTCTGGATTTAATCCGCCGGGCCGGTGAGGAGATTCTCAAGATTTATTTTCGGCAGCAAGCTGACTGGAAGGTTAGCCTCAAGGAAGACCAGACGCCGATAACTGAGGCCGACCGGCTGGCCAATGCCATCATAAATGAAGGACTGAAAAAGCTGTTTCCGGATATACCGATTATTTCGGAGGAAAACAGGGAGATTCCATACGACATCAGGCGGAAATATGAATACTGCTGGCTGCTTGATCCTCTCGACGGGACGAAGGAGTTCCTCAAGCAAAACGGCGAGTTCACAGTTAACCTAGCCTTGATCCACCAGGGGAGGCCAGTAGGCGGGTTTATTTCTGTGCCGGTTAAAGGCTTGTTTTACTCGGCGGTCAAAGGTCAGGGCGCCTTTAAAATCGAAATCGGAGAGCAACGAGAAGCAGATCGAAGCGAAAGGCAAATAAAGCAAACCAAACAAGGCCATTGGTTACAACTCAGGGCAGCTGAGTTCTCCATGGACGACGCGGGCCTGATCGTGCTGGCTTCACGCTCTCATTTTGACA
The DNA here is from genome assembly GCA_035416665.1 of Candidatus Saccharicenans sp. Taxonomy (GTDB): domain Bacteria; phylum Acidobacteriota; class Aminicenantia; order Aminicenantales; family Saccharicenantaceae; genus Saccharicenans. Next base: position 77,909 of record DAOLNQ010000009.1, read on the forward strand.
GTGAGACCAGAAAGTTCATTGAAAGTCTGAATGAGCCCAGGCTCGAAAGCCGTGGTTCCTCACTTAAATTTATGATGCTGGCTGAAGGCCGCGGACATCTTTATCCACGCCTGGGACGCACCATGGAGTGGGATACAGCTGCCGGGCAGGCTATTCTGGAAGAAGCTGGCGGTCAGGTGGTGGAATTCTCGAGCCGCTGGCCACTCCGCTACAACAAAGAGTCCTTAGCCAATCCGCCATTCTTAGCCACGGGTGCTTTGAAGAGTAAATCCTGAAACACCTTTTAAGGTAAAAACAGTCGCCTGGCCAGGAGGTGTAAAGGTTAAAAAGAGATATAAAATAGGTTTCAGCTTATACTTATAAAATTCCCGATATAATGGGATTGCCCGCCGATAGCTCAATCCCTGACACTTAACTACCGGCTGACCTCGCCGCGCCGCAGCTGCCGGTATAATTCCAGGGCTTCTTTAATTATCTGGATTGCTTCTTCCGGTCCCATAAAATCCTCGACAATGACCTGCTTGTTTTCAAGCGCTTTATAATCCTCAAAGAAACGCCGTATTTCTTTCAAGGTATGCTGAGGAAGCTGGCGGTGGTGGGTATAATCGGCGAAGGCTGGATCATCTACCGCCACGGCAATTATTTTATCATCCAGACCTTTTTCATCCCGCATCCTCATCGCTCCGATAGCCCGCCCCTGAACAACGGTTAGAGGATGAACGGGCTCCTGCATAAGAACCAGGACATCCAGCGGGTCGGAATCATCACAGAAAGAACGCGGGATAAAACCATAATTGGCCGGGTAATAAACTGCACTGTAAAGCACACGGTCAAGCCGCAAAAAGCCAGATTCTTTATCCAGTTCATACTTGTTTTTGCTGCCCATTGGAACTTCAATGACCACCGGAAAAGCATGCTCAATCAGGGTGTCATCCACATAAACATCGTGCCACGGATGCATTCTGTCCTCCTCGCTTTTCAGTCTTTTAGACTGAATACTTGCCCCTTATAAATTCTTTGTTTTATTTCAATACAAATTGCTTCTTCAAATCGTTTTTCGAGAACCCACTGGTTTTGAGCCAGAAAATCCTTAAAGGCTTCATCCTCATCTAACCCTTCACCATAGCCAAGGACCTGGATATTTTCAACATCTGGCTCGTCTAACTCAGGTGAAGAAAAAGTAACTCCGTCAAATGTTACAAATAAAAATAATTTTTTCTTCATCTTACAATCTCCAGCTTTAATTTTCCCAAAAGCTCTTCATAGGTATATTCGGCAGTTCTCTCTATTTGCTCGAAATCAAATCTTACCAATCCGATCGTGATCCTAATCTTTTTTCCTGTCTGATTCAACTGGTCTGATGCTATTTAAGTTCCCTCAGATAGATGTTCTTAAAATACAGGGGAGTGTTGTGGGCCTGAAGCTCAATCTGTCCACAGGGATAAATCGGTTTGTCCCGCTCCCAGTAGTTTTCCATGACCACGTTATCCACGACCAGCTCGCCGTTAAGATAAACGGTGACTCTTTCGCCCACCATTTTGATGTAAAAGGTGTTCCAGCTGCCAACCGGCCGGTCGGCACATTTAAGTGGCTTGCTGGGATTTTTCTGGTTGTTATAAAGTCCGCCCGAGCCCTCTGGCCACTGAGCCGGATCCCAGATCTGAACCTGCGGCGAACCTCTCAAATAGATACCACTGTCGCCCCCTTTTTCTATTTTCCAATCAACGAAAAGTTCAAAATCACAATAATCTTTAGCCGTGCAAAGGCTCTCACCATGGCCATCGAAGGTCAGAACACCGTCAATTACCTGCCAGTGCTGGCGCATAATTTCATCTGCCTTTTTCTGAGCAGCGGTCAGCTCTTCCTGGCTCATCCTGGCCCGCTTGACCGGGTCAGCGACCAGACCCTTCCAGCCATAAAGGTCTTTCCCGTTAAAGAGGGGCTCGAACCCCTCCTGGCGCAGCAAACTGTCGAGATAATTTTCTGTCTCCTGAATTTCAAGTTCGTCGTCAAGCAAAAGCAAAGCCTTTTTGAGGATCCAGATGGTTGTCCAGCCTTTAAGCCCTTCTTCTCCAGCCTGGGGTCTGGCTAACCGGCAGGCGGAGAGAGCAGCTCTCTCCTTTAATGACTCATCTTCAAAAAACCCGGCAATTTCTTCGAGAGCTTTTACCTCGCGCTGACTGGCCCAGCCCGTCAGGAGCAGGCCTTTTTCATCCGGATAAGAAACCAGAGGATTCATCTGTTCTAAGATTTTTAGTTTTTCGGAAGCACTCGCTTCGGCTTCTTTAACGAGCCTGACCAGTCCCTGACAGGCTAAATACCGGACTTTTCTATCCTGAGTCGAGGAGAGAAGGTTAATGAGCTGAGGCGCTGCCTCGAATCCAGGCCAACTGGTCAAAGCATAAATCACGGCCGCTCTTATCTCCGGGTCTTTATCTGACATAAAGGTGAGAACACTTTTTAAACCTTCCTGACCGCCGGCCAGCGGCAGCAAGCGGATTAAACTGGCCCTGGCTTTACCCTTTGATTTGTTTATCGAAGTGAGTAGATAATTCAGACGTTTTCCCTCATCCTTTATATCGCCCATGACCGACCTGATAGCTGCCTGAAAGCCAGCCGCTACCGCCGCATCTTCCAGCACGCCATATTTTTCGAGAAGCCAGGGCAGATCGCCTTCAAGACAGACGGAGCTCAGGCTGGCAGCAGCCGCCCGGGAAATCTCGGCTGAGGGTGAATCAATTTCACCTAAAATAATTTCCTTCCAGGCTGGCGTCATTTTATCCCTGACCGCCTTTAAGACGACAAGCTTTGATGCCTCCGGGAGATCGGGATAAATTTTTATAAGCTGGCCCATATAATTTTCCGGCTTCAGCGTTGCCACAAGGTCAAGAACCAGCTGGCCATCGGCCGGCGATTTAGCCAGCAGAGGCCAGAGTTCGCCGAGGGTTTCTTTTCCGCCCAGACGAAATGAGGCTCTGATTGCGGCTTGCCTGACACTCTCGTCCTCGCTTCCGAGAAACCTGGTGACCTCGGGCAAAACGGTTCTATCCTGTCTTTCACCCAGAAAGTAAATTAAGTCAGCCGCGGTGCCGGCCCCGCCAGTTGCACTCCCTGCCTCTTTTAGCACCTTGAGCCACTCGGGTGTCAACTCCGGGCGATCGAACTTTCTGGCGAGACGCAGAGCTGTTGCTCTGTATTGTTTATTCTCATCGGTTGCCGCCTTCATTATATCGGGCAGGGATTTTTCCTGAAGAATGTCAGCCACAAGCCCGAGAGCCTCGCTTCTCTGGGCCTCTTCTTCCTCGCCGACGAGCGCCTGGCAAGCCTGGCGGGCAATGGCTAAAGCCCTGTCTTTCTGTCCATCTTCAGATAGTCTTCGGGCAAAGTGCAAATAAAGATTTATAGTTTGCCTTTTCTCCTCTTCAGTGGAAAGTGCCGGTAGCTCAGAAAAAAGTGGCTCAGTCGCCGGATCTGCTATTTCGGCCAGGGCAGAAAGAACCATCAGCCTGACCTTCGGATCACCGGCCACAGCCAGAGGCTTGATCAACGGGACGGCCTTTTTGCTTCTTAACTCGCTCAGTCCCTGAAGAAGTGACAGTCTGGCAGCAAGTGGTGCCTGCGGCCAGGCTTTAAGCAGAGCTTTCTCCACTTCGGGGCTCTTGATCCTTAAGAGAGTTCTCACCGCTTCATCCGCCAGTTCTGGAACCGGAAGATAAGGTTCGACCAACTTAATCTGGCCTGGCTCAACTAGGTAGCCGGCTTCACTCAAGAGAAAAGTTTTAAGCTGAGTTTCTGGTTGAGAGGCAACTGCGGCCAGTATCTCGCTGGCTATTTTACCCTTAAGACCGGCCGACGCCTTTTTAGCTGCGGCTTGAACCACTCCATCGAGAGCATAGCGAACCAGAGTGTCGTCGCCCTTGCCCGGTGGTTGAAGACGGCTGGCCAGCTGGCCAACCACCGGAGTTCCAGATTCTATGGCCTGAATCATTTCACCAAAAATTCTATCGGCCTGAGCCTCGTCAGGAGCTGGAAGCAGGCGGAGCCAGGCGGCTATTTTTTCTTCGTCCAGGGCTGATGGCTGTTTGGCCGCCGTAGCCTTTTGATTATTTTTCGCCCCATCGCCGGCGGAGTCCAGGCCGGAAAGCACGTTTGGAATCAGTCCACCCCAGAGCAAAAATAGAATTAAGATAACTCTGGCAATAAACGTTTCTTCTCTTTTAGGAAAATTCTTCTTACTAGCGGCTAATCCAGGCAACCAGTTCCCTCCATGTTTTTCTTCGAAGCTCCCTGATTTTTTCATTTTAACCTTGCTTTTTCGCTTTCAGGTATTTTCCATTTTTAAATTAAATCAAAAATCGAAAAACTTGCCTCTGTTGGCCTGCTTGATCCTTTTGCCTGTTCCGATCCCCTTGCCCACCTCGGTTTTCCTCAGGCCATAAACAGATTCCATGGGGCTCTCATCGGTTCAGTTATCAGCCGGTTGGCTTCTTCATCGTCTATAAAAATCTGTTTTTCAGGATCAAAGCGCAGGTTGCGGCCCAGTCTCACGGCTATTTTGGCCAGGTTGACCAGAGTACATGACCTGTGACCGTTTTCTTCATTCAGGGCAAACGGCCGCCTCTCACGGACAGCCTGATGAAAATCGGTCAGTTGAGGCGCCGGGTCGGGCAGGCTTTTTAGTTTTTCGGCCAGGCCCGGGACATTGCTCCTGAGTCCGGGAAAAAGCTCGCCCTCCGGTCCGCTAACAAAAGGTACATCCCGTCTCTGGTTTTCTCCATCCAGAATAATTTCGCAGCCGTCAGCATAGCGCAGGACAATTTTTCGCCAGCGGCCACAGGCATCCGGGTGCTGCTGCGGGGCATCAACTTCAATTTCGACCGGGCTGGTGTTGTCCTTTTCCAGAAGATATTGAACCGGGTCCATATAATGCATGCCCATATCGCCCAGCCCGCCGCCATCATAATCCCAGTAGCCGCGGAACGTCTGGTGGACACGGTGATGGTGATAGGGTTTGAAGGGCGCCGGCCCAAGCCAGAAATCATAGTCCAGCTCCTCCGGCACCGGTTCGGGGGGAAGATAGGTTTTCCCCTGCCAGTAAAACTTCCAGTCAAAACCCGTCGCCCCACTGAGGGTGATGCGCAAGGGCCAGCCAAGAAGCCGGTTCTCAACGATTTTTTTTATGGGCTTAACCGTCGTCCCAAAGCCGTAGAAAGTTCCCTCAAAACGAAACCAGGTGTTAATGCGGAAAATGCGTCCGGCTCGCTTGACGGCCTCAACCACCTTCTGGCCCTCGCCGATAGTTCTGGTCATGGGCTTTTCGCACCAGATATCTTTGCCCGCCCGGGCCGCAGCTATGGCGATCAAGGCATGCCAGTGGGGAGGGGTGACAAGGTGAACAATATCAACATCACGCCGGGCCAGAACTTCCCGGAAATCATGATAACCTTTAACTCCGGGTCCGGCCAGCTCCAGCGCTTCCTGCAAATGCTTCCTGTCAATATCACAGACCGCGACCAGACGGCCAGGATACTGGAAATGAGCTTTTCCCATGCCGCCGATGCCGATAATAGCTTTAGTCAGCTCATCACTGGGAGCGATGAAGCCCTGTCCGCCCAGAACATGGCGAGGAATAATAAGCAAGCCACCGGTGGCAGCCAATCCTGTTTTTATGAATTTTCGTCTTGAAATTTTCATCTTATGACCAGCGATAGGCAAAAAATACAGCCGGCCTGCCTTTTTGCCCGGGACAATCAATAAACAACCGGGCGATTTTGAGGTGAGGTCTGAGAAATCTTATTTGGTCTTGACTTCGGTTTTGGTGACGGTCTCTTTTTTCGCGTCGGGTTTGGTCATCTGACCGCAGCCAGCGGAACCGGCCATCTTCTGGCAGCAGCAACCCTTCTTCATCATCCCGGCCTGTCCGGTTGTCTGAACACCAGACTCGGTTTTAGAAGCCGAGGCCATCATCTTTTGATGCATCATAGAGCAACCAGTATCAGCCCCGGCCGATTTGCCTTCAGCCATTTTAGCCATCATCTCCTGGTGAGAACAGTTCATAGCTTGAGCCTGGGCTTTGGTGTTGGCCTGCTGGCCCTGGCTTGCGGCCTGAGCTTCAGGGCAGCCCTGATGAGCTTCTGGAGCAGTCGTCCCGGCAGCAGCCTGACTGCAGGTTTTAACCATCGTCTCAGCCCTGGCTCCGGCCATGGCCATGTGCTTCTCGTTGCATTCTGCCTTACTCATTTCGGCTTTCATTTTAGCTTTGTCTTCTGCAGACTTAGCTACCATCTGATGCTGGCCTGATTGACAACCGCCTGAGCAACAACAACCGGCTTTATCATTCGTACAGGACGCTGGATTAACTGGCACGCTTTTTTGATCTACCTTGGTCGTGGTCTCATGGGTTTTAGTTTGAGCTGAAACGTAAATAAAAAATGTGCCGAGAAGAAAAGCCAGCACGGTGCTCAGGATAACTGCCTTTTTCATCTAAAGCCTCCTTTTAATTTGAGAAACAATTATAACATTTCCATTTTTTAGAAACATCTTTTTCCTTGGGGTTCTTCTTCAAGGCAAAGCAGAGAATAAGCGGAGGACCGGGAGGAGGCCATCCCGAATCCTCCTTGTCGGCAATCAGCTTGAAACTGTAAAGCTTACCGGAGTCGATTCTATGAAACAGAGTAAGAATTAAACTGAATATGAACCAACTCTGGCCACATAGAAGCGAAACATATGAGAAGAGAAAAAAGGTCGCCAGCGGCGTTTAGTGAATTTTTATGATAAAATTTAAAAACAAGCATTTTTTGAGTTGAAAACGAATTTTGAGGTAGAAAAGTGAATAAAGAAGAAATAAAAAAGCAGGTTAGAAAAAGATACGGCCAAATGGCCGCCACTGGCAGTTCCTGTTGCGGGACAGCGGCCTGTGGTTGCGGACAGTCCGGGCCGGACACGAGGCAGGTCAGTCAACAAGTCGGTTACGACCCGGATGACCTGACCGCGGTTCCGGCAGATAGCAACCTGGGCCTTGGCTGTGGTAATCCGGCTGGCCTGGCCGAATTAAAGCCGGGAGAGACTGTGCTGGACCTGGGTTCGGGTCCCGGGTTGGATTGTTTTCTGGCTTCCAGACGGGTTGGGCCTGAGGGGCGGGTCATCGGCGTTGATATGACCCCGGAAATGCTTGACCGGGCGAGAGCCACCGCCCGCCAGAATAAATATTCCAATGTCGAATTCAGGCTGGGAGAAATCGAAAACCTGCCGGTAGCCGACGGGTCAGTAGATGTCATCATCTCTAACTGTGTGATTAATCTATCACCCGATAAGCCCCGGGTGTTTAAAGAAGCTTTCCGGGTTCTTAAAGATGGCGGGCGACTCATAGTTTCAGACCTTGTTTTGACCAGAGCGCTGCCTGAGAACCTGAGTAAATCGAAAGAGTTATATGCAGCCTGTGTGGCTGGAGCCGTCCTCAAGGATGATTATATTAAAATGATCAGACAAGCCGGTTTTAAAGAGATCAAGGTAATTGATGAAAAACCATTCCCGGCCGAGCTGATCATGGACCTGAAGAAAGTTCCTCAAGTCAGCCGTCAGCTAAAAATCAGCGAGGACAGGCTGGTTGAGGCCCTCAACTCAGTGATAAGTGTTACTTTCCGTGCCGTAAAATAAATAAGGATTTATTCAGGGTCCCTTTTACTTTACTTAATCCTTTTTAAGTCTGCAGATTTTGAGCTCTGCTTCCACTTTGGTCTTTGACTTGAAAAATTGGAACGATTGTTGGAATCATTATAGAATATAGAAACAGGGTTAGTACTAATGAGGAGAACCAATGAGATTGTTTTAAGCCCCGCTTCTTGCTTTCGTTTTTCCACCATTACTTTATACAGCTCTTTTCCAATAGAATTTAAATTTTAAATATGAAGGATCGACTAAATTTTTATAAAGAGGGATTTAGCAAAAAAATCAGGTCAGGAGGTGCTTATGAGCCAGAATTATGCTTGTCCCAACTGTGGTTTTGTTGGGAAGCCTAAGCGATACACTAAGGGGAGCCTGGGGTGGGAAATAGTGCTCTGGGTTCTCGGTATTTTGCCGGGCCTTTTCTATTCAGTCTGGCGTCTTTCCACCCGCTATGAAGGCTGTCCAAAATGTCAGTATCCTTATATTGTTCCCGAAGACTCTCCAGAAGGCCAGGAGATACTTAAAAAGCAGCCAGCCTCAAACTGAGCTGATAATAACCGGTCAAAAGAAAAAATTTATTGTCTGCTGGCTCGTTTTTGGCTAGTTTGCGGAGAAAAACCGGGGGTTTAAAACAATTTCTGATTTCTGTTTCCTGCTGGCTATTTTTCTGCCCCGGAATCTATTACGTATTTGCGTCTTTCTATCCTGACAAAAGTACCGAAATCTTTGATTATTGTGTCTCCAAGAATTTGTACCCTGGCCTTCTTTCCATCGGAAGAGTATATCTCCTGGGGTACAGGCATATATTTTATCTTCCTGGCTCTTGTTTCATCCCAGCCGTTCCAGCTACCTTTTCTGCCAGCTTTCGGAGGAAGAATCGTTCCTCTATCTTCATTCTCTTTTATTATGAGTTCTCCTTCCTTTCCAATTGATAAAAGGAGATAATGAAAGCTATCAAACCATTTGTCCTCCTTCCAATTTTCTCCCTGGCGGACCCTGGTGGCATGCTTGTTGAATAAAATTTTACCGCTTCGCCATTCGATTACAGCTACTCCACTCATGAATCTATCCTTTTCAAAATCATCAAAACCATAACCTACAGCAATGAGATCTTTGTTTAAAAACGTGATTTCTTTTATATTGCCACCAATATTCCAAATCTGCCAGAATGTTTTTTCCGGTTCATAATAGCTTTTAAGGAAAAGGCTTGCTCCCCTGCCGATGACATAAAATCCTTCGCCGATGAGAAGAAAGCCATCCGGTATAGAAGGACCATTTGGACCTTGGAAAGGTTCAAGCCTGAATTTCTCCTGCCCTGTCTTCCCATCTATGATGGAAATAGGTCCAATTTGGAGATGCTCCTTAGACGGAACCAGAGCAAAATCTTTCCCTAAGAGAGCCTGATTTAACCATCTCCCCTGGCCATTGACTCTGTAAATCTCTTTTCCCTGGAGGTCGGTGAGCTTTATTAAGTAGGTTCCGTTTTCATCTGATTCCTTAAGAAGTATTTTATCATCCAGATATCCACCAAACCACCACCACGGTTCAAGTATCAGGTCAGAAATGAGGTTGTCCTGCCTGTCAAAGATCAGGAGCCTTCGAGGCACATCGCCTTTGACCAGCTCTTCGTCAGGCAAATCTGGCAAAAGATACAAAGCTCTAGGAAAATAGCTTTTGAACTTCCAGCCAGGCGGAATTTTATACTCATGGAGGACTTCCTGAGCCAATGAAGGCAACAGAATCATTCCTGATATTAATAAAACCATTGCGAATTTTTTCATTTTGCGCCCCCTCTATAATTAACAATTTCCAATTATTTGATCCGGACAGGTCTTAACGCCGTTAACTAGGACCTCTAAATGTAAATGCGAGCCGTATCAGTTCAGGACATTGCTGACACCTTGGCTTTATGGATTTTCTTCCACTGGACATAATACTCAACAGGCGTTTTGAGTTCAAGAGCCCAGTGGGGTTGTATATAGTTATGGTCATGTCTGTAGCCATAGCTCATTCCTTTGATCAACTTCATTTTAGTCTGAGCTCCTTCGGTCTAGGCATTAGTAGTTTTGTGATTAAAGTAGTTGAGGATATATTCTTGCCAGCACCTTAGCCTCCGGCCCCAATCATTCATCGCGGCATCATCTAAAACTTCTTGACAGCTGATCAAACTGAACAGAAGCTCCCGGGCCTTCTCTTCCGATTCAGCCCAGTAGATTCTTTGTAGCTGTTCTTTTGCCCGGTACCACTCCCGTAGAGAAGGGTAGAGGGTTAGATAATGGTCAAGCCCCTGTCGCTGCTTGTCAGTTAATCTCTCCTCTGCTTTCAAGAAGAGATGTTTGGGAATAGGTTTTCTGGTCGCTTCCTGCTCTATCGGCCTGGCTTCATCCACTTGTCGGTTAGCATCATGGATCATATAAAAACGGTCTATGACTATCTCGGCCTCAGGTAGCTCTTCTTCTGTCGTTGTAATAAAGGCTGGCTTAATGTCCACACAGACTTCCTCTATTTCCCTCTTATAGAGCCTGGTATCTTAATCAAGAACTGACGTAGAGCCTCCTGGGGATCATCAGGCATGACGCTAACCACTTCCTTCTTCTCAGTTTGGTCACAGAGATCACTGAACCCCGTCCACGAAAACTGCTTTCATCTATCCACAGCCTTACCTTCCTGTCCCTTAACTCCTCTTCCCACAGCGGGGACAACTGCCTGTCTTCCTTCATAACCCTACCCTGACTAATATCTCCTTCCCTTCTACCTCAGCTTCCCTTACCCTATACCCTTTGTAATTCAAATAAATTAATTATCAAAGTATGGATGGTCAAGGTGGTAGGTTAACTCCTGTCCTAACTTATTGTCCTTCAAGGAGTTCCTGCCATAAGCCCTTCCCTTTTTCACCACACTTCTGGCTCTAGAGCCACTTCTGCCTTGACAGGGGAAGCGCGGGCAATTTAAATTATCGACTATGCGGGGGATGGAATCGGCACAGGAAAAAGGCATCAGGCGTTTCTCCCGTCGTCTTCAAAAAGCACGCTTGTTTTTAACCGGCAAAGGTCCGGGGCCCTCTTCCCGGTCTCCTGAAACCGCCTGGCAGCAATCACTCTGGAAGCAGCAGAAACGCTACGTTTTAAAAACGATTATTCTGACCTTAGCTTTATTTCCCTTTTTCCTTATTTTCTTTAATTTTTTGCAGCTGGCCGAAAGCCTGTTTATGAGAGTCCTGATATTTTCTCTCATTTTTATATTTTATGTGGTTTCCAAAGCTTTGATTTCTGGCGACGGCCTGATCGAAACCTTGTTTGATCAGCTGACCTTTATCCCAGTTGAATATCCGGCCGGCGAGAAAATATTTGAGAAACGCTTTAATGCTACTTACTCTCTAATCCTGAGCAATGTTCTTATCCATTATGTCCTTCGAGCTCTGGATCCCCGGACGATGGAAAGAATCTACTCCTTATTCTGCTTTATTCCGGAGGAGCTCCATGTCTGGAACCTCATTATCAGCCCTATAACCTGCATTTTCCTTCATGCCGATGCTGAGCACCTATGGTTTAACATGGCGGCTCTCTGGGTCTTTGGTTTGGCTGTTGAGAAAAGAGTGGGCTGGAAGAAATTCATTTATTTCTACTTGATGACGGGGTTTTTGTCTTCGCTGGCTACTCCCCTAGTTTACCTGGTCAGCCGGCAGGAATTCATGTCTTCTATCGGTGCCTCCGGGGCGATAATGGGTATTATGGGAGTTTATGCTGTCCGGCTTTTTTATCGGAAACTCGTTTTCCCGGTTCCTCTCATTCCGCCTATTTTTCTCAGCTTTAAGGTCAAAGTGAATTCGCTTCTCCTCATTGCTTCTTATCTATATCTTCAAATAGTGAACGTGCCCAGTATGTTTAAGTCCCGGATTGATTATCTGGCCCATATTGTCGGACTTCTATCCGGTGTCTATCTGGCCAGCCGGCAGAAAATTCAAGATGAAGCGATTGAAGATCTGCTGGTGGAGAGGGCGACTGACCTCATTGATAATAAAGAAGATTATGCCGATGCCAGGAAAATGCTGCTGGCGGTCGTCGAACACAATCCGGAAAGAATGGAGGCCATGGTTGCTCTGGCCCGGCTGCTCAAGCCATCGGAGGAAAGCAGGCAGTTTTATGAGAGGGCGATTAGAAAACTGCTGGATACCAAACCGGAAGAGGCGGCCCGGCTTTTTGCTGAATACTTCGTCATCTATCGGGAGCCATTTGAGCCGGAAACTCAGGACCGATTAACTCCCTGGTTGAAGAATACAGGAAAAATCAATCTGGCCTGCCGGGCGCTGGAAGTTCTGGTTGACGGGCCGGAGACGCCGGCTGAATGGAAGAAAAACTTTTTACTGCAGGTGGCGCTGATGCTGGAAAAACTGGAGCTTTATGAGGCGGCACTTAATCGTTATCAACAGCTTCTTCAAAGTTTTCCAGACTTTTCGCCGAAAGACTTTGTTTTAAGAAAAATAGAGGTGCTAAAAAAGCTGGGTGAGGGAGGACAGGAAGATAGAGCCGTAAGCACGGGCGAAAGGGCAGGCTAAAAGGCGCGGAATGAAAACGGAAAAGGGCCGGTTTTAATCCTTTACAAACCTCTGTCAATATCCTTAAGATAGTCTGGACAGGTTGGGATTGAAGATTGGCTTTGAAGATCAACCCTGGCGATTAGAAAAGAAGGCGAGGTGAAAGGAAAAGTCAGTGAAAAAGGTATTAATCTCTATTATGTTACTTGTGTTACTGACGTTAATTCTGCCGCCCCTGCAAGGAGCGGTGGAAACTAAAGATTACAAGGCTTCACTGTTCGGAATCAAATCTAATGGAACAACCCTCAATACCCGCTCCATTCAAAAAGCGATTGATTTTATCCATGACAGAGGCGGAGGCCGACTGGTCTTTGATGTCGGACGCTACCTGACCGGGACAATTTATCTTAAATCCGGCGTGACGATTCATCTGCTGGAAGGAGCAGTCCTCTTCGGCTCGCCGAACCCTTTTGATTATGACACCCAGCATAACTGGACGGCGTTGCTTTTTGCCTTAGAGCAGGAGAATGTGGGAATAACGGGTGAGGGCGGGGTCATTGACGGCCAGGGATTGACGGTGGCCAATAATCTGGTTGACCTCATCCATAAAGGGCTGGTGGAAGATCCACTGCGCAATGACCGGCCGCGTGAAGCTATTCGACCGCAGAATATTTATTTCTGGCGATGTACGGGGGTGAGGGTCGAGGGCATTACTTTAAAGGATCCGGCCAGCTGGAACCAGCAATATGATCAGTGCCGGGAGGTGACCATTAAAAATCTCATCATTGACAGTAAATCCTACTGGAATAATGACGGAGTGGATATAGTTGATTGCGATACGGTTGAGGTGGCCAATTTATATATTGATGCAGCCGATGATGGCATCTGTTTAAAGTCGCATGACAAAAATGCTGTCTGCCAGAATGTCTATATTCACGATAATGTGGTGCGAACCAGTGCTAACGGGATAAAGTTCGGGACAGCCTCGCTGGGCGGCTTTAAAAATGTCAGGATCATGAACAACCTGGTCTATGACACTTACCGGTCGGCGATAACCATGGCGGCGGTGGACGGCGGTTTTGTTGAAGATGTGGTGGTTGACGGGCTGAAGTCCATTAATACCGGCAATGTCATTTTTTTGAGAATCGGCGAGCGCTGGCAGCCGGGGAAAAAGGGCAGGATGAAGAACATTTCGATCAGCAATGTCTATGCCGAGGTGCCCGAGAAGAAAGCTGATGCCGGCTATAATTATGAGGGCCCGTGGGAACATCAGCCACGAAATATTTCGCCTTCATCGATTGTTGGACTGCCGGGAGCTCCAATAGAGGACATTACCCTGAAGAATATTGAAATCCATCATCCGGGTGGAGGTGATCCAAATTTTGCCCGGGTCGGTCTGGATGAGCTGGATAAAGTGCCGGAGCTACCGTCAAATTACCCCGAGTTTTCCATGTTTAAGGAACTGCCGGCCTGGGGCTTTTATCTCAGGCATGTCAAAAACCTGACTATGGAAAATATCAAGCTGGTGGCCGAAAAGAAAGATTACAGGCGAGCCATCGTAATAGATGATGTCGAAGGGGCCAGAATTAAGGGCCTCGCGGTCAAGGAGCCAGGTCCGAAAAAAGACCCCGTCTTTAAAAGGGGGACGTGATACTCTGTCCCTTTTTACAACACGGGCTCTGTCTGCGCTAATTTTCCCATAAAAATGGGAAATATAAATTCCGTCTGCATTTTTATGTCCACGTTTTTAAAGATTTTCGGCGGAGGTGAGAAAAAGTTGTCCTGGTTGATCGTCTAACTGATATGATTGTGTCAAAGGGTTAAAAACCAGGATATATTAGCTCTCTGTCGACACCGGATTTATTATTATCCTCACACTTTTTTATTAAGCTGACACTTTCTGGCTGTTTAGTTTTCAAAATTTTTATTAAGCGGCGAAGGGATAAAAAAATGTCACCGCCCGAAATCATGTCAAAAATCTTCGAGGTCATTATTGAGGCCATTCAGGCTGATTGTTTTGAACTGGTGGCCTTTGATTACCGGCAACGACCCTTCTTCAGTCAGTCAAAGGGCAGGGAGCCAGTAGTCCCCGAAAAAGACAGGTCGGATCTCATTAACCGGGCTTTAAAATCTGGCCAGCCGGTTGTGAGCCACCTCGATCATGGCCAGGACGTTCTTGCTGCCTGCCACCCCTATTTTTTCCAGGGAAAAGTGTATGGTTATGCCTATTTTGAAAAATCTAATAAAGAGGATTCCTCTGCTCAAGGAGAGATGGAAATTCTCTCATCTGCCCTGCCAGCAGTCAAACTTCTCAGCCAGGAAGCGGATCTACCTCACCAGCTGGCGGTTGAAAGTGATGACGGCCAGCTCGAATTTCTCGGTATCAGCCAGGCTACGAGGCTTATTCGGGAACTCATCAATAAGGTCAAAGATGTCGACTCACCGGTTCTTATCAGCGGGGAAAGTGGAACCGGCAAAGAACTCGTGGCCAGATTAATCCACCAGACAGGTCACCGCCAGCGTGGCCAGTTTGTGGCCATTAACTGCAGCGCCATCCCTGATAGCCTTCTGGAATCAGAACTTTTTGGTTACGCTCGCGGCTCCTTTACCGGCGCTGTTCGTGATAAACCAGGCCTGATTGAGGAAGCGAACGGAGGAACTTTTTTTCTCGATGAGGTTGGTGACCTGAGTTTGCCGCTTCAGGCTAAGCTTTTAAGGGTTCTTCAGGAAAAAGAGCTGAGGCGTCTGGGCGAGAATCGTTCCCGGCGGATAGATGTACGTTTTATCAGCGCTACCAATCGCCAGCTGGAGGCAGAAGTCAACGCCGGCCGCTTCCGGCAGGATCTCTACTACCGCTTGAAGATCATGGTCATTGATGTTCCACCTCTGCGGCGCCGGCCGGAAGATATTCTTGTTCTGGTCAATCATTTTCTCGACTTTTATGCCAGGGAAATGAACAGACCGCGTGCTTTTTATACGCCCGAGGCGCTTGAGCTTTTGCTTAAATATGATTGGCCGGGCAATGTCCGGGAGCTTCAAAATGAAATTCAGCGCAATCTGATTCTTTCTGGCAGTGAAAAAATCATCCAGGCTGACTGGCTGTCGACGCCCATTAAAAATGCCAGGGACAAAGTTCAGACTGATCGCTGGGATTACTCCCAGGCTAAAGCTGAATTTGAAAAGAAATTCCTGGGTGAAGCTCTGCGCCACTTTAATTATCACCGGGCCAGAACTGCCGCTGCCATCGGTCTGACCAGACAGGGACTTTTCCGTCTGATAAAAAAACATGGGCTTGACCAGCAGAAAGATTGAGTTGAATCGGCCAGCCTTTTTTGTTAAAAATCTTAATCATGGAAGAAAAAACAAAGAGTGATAAAAAGGAAAAAGTCTTCCAGGTAACCTGCCCTCATTGTGGAGCAAAACTCTGGGTTGATTCTGATTTAATGGCAGTTATCCAATCGGAAAAAGGCGAAAAGAAGAAAGCTTCTTTTGACGACCTGCTGCTTAAAGAAAAGAAAAAAACCGAAGAGCTGGGAAAGAAATTTGAATCAACAGTCGAACTTCGCAAGAAAAAACTTCAGCAGGCTGAGCAGGAATTTAAAAAGGCCTTAAGCCACCTGGACGATCTGGAAGAAGAAAGTAAGGAAGACAAGGGAGATGAAGAAAAAAGCTAGCCACCTGCTTTCTAAAGATTATAAGAAGACGATCAAGCTCTCATTATCTGAGAGCTACCGAGCGAAAACTTAACTTCCAGCTTCAGTTTCATCTTCTCGTTTTCTTTTAGCCATGGTCACGCCGGTCAGGCCAAAGATAGCCAGGATGACGACCGCCAGGTAATTGGAAAAAGCCCAGGGCAAATAGGAAAGAACAGGAACGCCCAGGGTTCCAGTAACGTAAACTCCGGCCATGCTCCAGGGAATTAAAGGCACAATAATCCCTCCTGCTTCATCGATTATTCTGGACAGGTTTTTAGCGGCCAGTCCTTTTTTCTTATAGGCATCGCCCAGAAGCTCAGCTGGAATAATCATGGCGAGATAAGAGCTACCTGTAATAAGAGCTGATAGAATAGCTGTTCCAATGGTAGTCAGAACCAAGCTCCAGACTTCTCTGGCGAACTTCATTATTTTCTCGAGAATTGCAGCCAGCATGCCAGTTTTCTGCATGATGCCGCCGAAACTAAAGGCGGCAAAAGCCACCAGCTGAGTTTCCATCATGCTCATCAGGCCGCCCCGCGACAGCAACCCGTCAACCATCTTTACGCCAGTTTGAGCAGCATAGCCTGAATTCATAGCCTGAGCCACACTCACCAGTGAGGTCTTCTGGAAGATAACAGCCAGTATTGTAGCTACCAGCGAGGAAACCATCATCCCCGGGATGGTTGGCTTTTGGGTGAAGGCGTAGTAAAAAACGATGATGATGGGTAACAGCAGTAAAAGGTTAAAATGAAAATTATTTTCCAGGGTGGAAGCAATCAGCTGAACGTTTTCCCGGTTAAATTCCCGGCCGCCATATTTGAGTCCCATAAAAAAATATATGACCAGACCGATAAGCCAGGCTGGAACGCCTGACCAGAGAGTATGCTTGATATGATCGAAAAGGTTGGAACCAGCGGTGACTGAAGCCAGGTTGGGTATATCAGATAGAGGTGACAGCTTATCACCAAAATAAGCGCCGGCGACGACCGCTCCAGCTGCCGGCCCAAGAGGAATTCCCAGACCGGAAGCAATACCGATAAAGGCCACGCCCAGCGAACCGATCGTCCCCCAGGAAGTCCCACAGGCTATGGCGGTTATTGAGCAAACAAAGCAGGCCGTAACGAGGAAATATTTAGGTGAAATGAGCTTTAGCCCGTAATAAATAATCATCGGTATGGTGCCGCTGGCCATCCAGGTAGCTACCAGAACACCTACCGTGAGCATAATCAGAATAGCCGGCAGGGCTTTTCTAATACTCTCGACAATACCTGACTCCATCTCTTTCCAGGAAAACTTAAGCAGTGCTCCCAGACAGGCAGTCAGGAAAGCGGCTGCTACCAGCAATACCTGAGCCTTAAGGTGATAAATCCCATAGCCAACCCCGAGGAGAATAGCCATGGCAATAATGGGGATAAGGGCCAAACCGAAACTCGGTTTTTTTGTTCCCGGAGGCAGATTTTGCCCGCTTTTATTTTCTGGATGTTTCTCTTCCATGCTTTCCTCCCGGCAGTTAAGGGTCAATCATTGTTTTTTTTGACTTCCGATTCTCCTGTTTTTGCCTGTATATTCCTGGTAGATCAGTGTCACCAGAAGCATCAGGTTAAAGAAAAAGTGCCTTTGATTTTCAACTGGCCTTTTTCTAGTAATGCTTTCCCCCGGCTGAACACATATTGAAGTTCCGCCGATTCATTGATGGCCAGAAGATCAGCTTCAAAACCTGCCTGGACCTTGCCTTTTCCGGGCAGTTTATAAAAATTGGCGGCATTGGTTGAAAAAACCTGGATTGTTTCCTGCCTGGTTAAAATATTTTCCCTCCAGATGTGTTGAAAAGTCTTGAGAAAATCTCTTTGATTGGCGACAGTCAGGCCCATCAACTCGCCTTTCTCATTAAATACTGGCAGACTACCATTCGAATCAGAACTGACCGTCACCTGATTTAGCGAAAGGTGAGCCTCCTTTATCCGCTTCAAACCATCGCGGACGCTTATTTCTCCTTTATCTACCGGCTCAGGGCCCGTGGTTAGATCAATAAACCCACCTATCTTTAGCCACTCCAGGGCTTGCTCAAAGAGCCGTTGATTGCGGCTGGTATGAGTAGGAATAACCTGAGTGGCTGGAATTTCAGTCTCTTTAACCATTCTAAATAGATACTCCAGCCCGCGCTTCCCATCACCCAGATGGAAGTGTGCTATACCTGCTTTCCCTCCAAGCATCCCTCCTACCCGACACTCGGCCACCAGTTCCAGGAACTGTTCATAGGTAGGCTGGGAAGAACGGTGGTCAGACAGGGCAATTTCTCCAGCCCCGATGACCTTATCGATCAAGACAAGATCGGAACGGACGCTTCCTGTTATGGTTGGAGTTGGCAGGTTATAGGCCCCGGCATAAATCCAGGCGCTAAGGCCTTCTATCTCGAGGGCTCTGGCTTTGGCCAGAAGAGAAGATAAATGTCTGGTAATGCTATCTGTTCCCAAACAGCCTATTACTGTCGTAACTCCAGCCAGGGCACAATCCTCGACCCTGATTTCTGGGGCTCTGGTCGCTGGGCCACCCTCGCCTCCGCCGCCCAGAATATGAACGTGGGGATCAATAAATCCTGGTAGAACTATAAGTCCCGAGCCATCGATTCTTTTGAGCTCCAGGCCTTCAATTTTAATCTTACCAGGTTCTTCGATAGCAGCAATTTTTTCGTCAGCTATTAGGATATCTTTAATTCCAATGTCCTCCGGTGAAAAAACCCTGGCCTGACTGATAAGTTGAAACATCTTTGTCACCTCTTTTGACCTTTAATTAAAAATGGCTGATTTAAACAAAAACGTGATAAAAAAGATATTATCATCATTTTATCTTTAGATTTAAATTAACTTAACACGGTTTGGGCAGACTGACAAGATAATTTGAAGAGCTGTCTCGATGCCAGCTGTTTATCAGCAGCAGTCTGATCGGCCATCTGCGGGACTTCTGATGATGCTTTATAGTAAAGGTGACTGCTGTTCCAGCCTGGCTGGCCGGGGGTTGTTCTATTGCGTGTCTTAAAGATAAAGCTGAGTTAGAATTATAAGGTCACAGCCAGAAGGAAATAAACGTTATCCTAGGCACAATCGTAATATGTATGAATGAAAGGCCGACGAGAGGTGAGTTAAGGACAAAAGAGCAAGTTCAATTTATTCAGGTTATTAAGGCTTGAATGGAAGATAAAAAAGACCTGCTGGAATTTCTGGAAAAAGAGGGAGGAAGTCTTATGTCTTTCGCTCTGGGTCTGCTTAAAAACTGGCCTGATGCTGAGGATGCCTGTCAGGAAGCAATTGTCCAGCTTTTACGGCACTGGGATAGTTTTGACCGCAATAAGAATCTAAAAAGCTGGGCTTTAACCATACTTTATCATAAATGTCTGGACCAGCTGAAAAAACGCCAGCGGTTCGGGCGGTTTTTTAAGCGGGCAGCTGAAGCTTACCGGCCGGCTAAAGAGGAACTATCAGAAGAATATATCAACCGGTCCTGGCAGGAATCGGTTTTTAATCAACTGAAGCCAAAAGAGAGGGCCTGCCTTCTTCTCTGGGGGAAAGAAGGTTACCGGGCCGAAGAAATAGCTGGCATTCTCGGCTGTGCTACCGGGACAGTCCGTGTTCATCTTTTCCAGGCCAGGAAAAAATTAAAAAAATTGATGGAGAAGGGGAATGAATAAAAGAAATAGGAGAATTAACTGCTTCTTGATTGACCTGCTCTGGAAGCTGGTCCCGCTGACTGGCTTCCGCTGCTGGCTGCTTGAAATTCATCTTGAGACCTGTCCACACTGCCAGCAGGAACTAGCCAGTAGAGAGGATATAAAGACAGTAGTGGAAGGCATGAGTAACATGAAGCTACCCACAGCACTCATCACCAGAGCCTGCAGACAGGCTGCCGAGGCTGAGGACAGAACACAGCCTGTTCTTTCTGGCCGAATTTCTATTATCCTGACCAGAATTTATGCCGTCGTCATGACGATTGCCATCTTTGTCCTGCTTTTTGGCTTTGGCTGGTATTTCAGCCAGCCCGGGCCAGAGTCAATGGCTTTTTCTCCAGCCGCCACCGAGAAGGCCGGTAATTATTCAGCGCTATCCTTAAATTATGTCCGGGCCAAAGGGCGGCCGGTAGACAGCCTAGTGATTTATAAAACCAGTGACCCCCAGATGACTATTATCTGGGTCGAAAGCCAGAACTGAAAACCGGATTGATTTTTAAGATAAAGGGAAAAGACCAAATAAGAGAATAAAGGAGATTAAAATGAAACAAAAAATCAAAGCAATTTTATCAGGGGGTTTCTGCCTTTTACTCAGTGTATTGCTGACGGGTGAAGCTTTAGCTCAGACTAAAAAGACTGCCTCGCCACCAGCCACTCCCTCACCTGCGGTCGAAATGCAGATTAAAGTCTTTGAGGGGTTGCGGGAAGGAAAAGTTGAACCGGTTAAAACGGTCACCTCTTCTTTCTGGCGCTACACACTGTCGGCCAGTATAAAAAGCGAGGATAAAGCTGATAAAGAAGAAAGCCAGATACGCCGGGTTTTTAACCTCAAGGAGTTGAGGCTTCTGACTCAGGACAATTTTAGCTGGGCTAAAACCGGGACAAAAGACTTTCACATCTTCCGCCTGGATAGCAAGGAATATGCCATCATGATTACCTGGCTCAGGACTTTACCCGGGGAAAGAGCCACCTGCCGGGTGGAGGTGCTGGAACAGGATCAGAGCCAGAAAACAAACCTTTTGGATACCGAACTGACTCTGGAGAAGAATTCCATTACTGCCTTTGGCTTTGAGGATGCTTCCGGTAAGCCCTACTTTGTCTCACTGAAGATAACTTCTGTCCGTCCGATGTCAGGGGAAACGATTTTCAGTGGGAGAGTAGAAGCACCGGTTCGAGCTGAGCTGGGAGGCGAACTCAGAGGGGTGACCGGCGAGGGAGCCCTGCCGCTTGATACGGTCAAAGCTCTCGGTGGTATCAAGCCACCACAGCTGATAAAAAGAGTTGATCCGGTTTATCCCGAGGCAGCAAGACAGGCCGGCGTGGAAGGTACAGTTGTTCTGGAAGTTACAACTGATATTTACGGTCGGGTAGCCAACATCAAGGTTTTGAAGTCTGTACCATCACTTAATCAGGCGGCCATTGACGCTGTTAAACAGTGGGTCTATGAACCTCTGATCATCGATGGCCAGCCCAAAGGTGTTATTTTTACTGTGACGGTCGATTTCAAGTTGCGTGAGGAAGAGAAGAACAAGGCGGAGGCAGTAAAGACAATCTGAGCCCGGCTATTTTTTGACGTCAGATGAATTTGATCGGTTGATAGAGTGGAGAGAAAAGACCTGGCTCACAGTAAAAAAGACCAGCTTGGTCAGGGCCGGTGATTAGAGACTGGTTAGAGATAATTAAGAGGAATGTTGTTTGACTTCGGGCAGGATCTGAGAAGTGATTGGGACCAAATATTTCTGATCGACACAGATATTATTAATACTTATAATACCTGGTAAGGGGTTGAAGATTTGAAAATGATGGATATCATGGCCGCTTCCGTTAAAGTTAAAAAAGTTCTGGCCGGAAAGCTTAAGCTTTTAGTCCTGATTCTTGTGCCGGTGACAGTGACGATCATCAATTGCCAGACAGGCAAGGTGGTGGTAGCAGAAGGACCGCTCCTGCCTGAAAAAGAAGCAAAAATCAAAGCCGAAGACCTCTACCAGAGAGGGCAGGCGGAGCTCGAAAAATTTACCATCCCAGGTTACAAAGAAGCTATAAAATATTTTGAGCAGACTCTCCG
Organism: Candidatus Saccharicenans sp.; assembly: GCA_035416665.1. Taxonomy (GTDB): domain Bacteria; phylum Acidobacteriota; class Aminicenantia; order Aminicenantales; family Saccharicenantaceae; genus Saccharicenans. The sequence goes on from DAOLNQ010000009.1 coordinate 99,589, forward strand.
CCAGCAGCCAGATTTTTACCAGGCCTACGGGCGGCTGGCAGTTGCTTACGGCCTGTGGGCCAGGGAAAGGAAAGAACTCGGCCTGGGCAATCTTGAGCAATGGGTAAAAGGCAGCTTTTATGCCACAAAAGCAGAAGATCTCGGATTCCATCAGGATTACCTAAAAGCTTCTGCCCTGGTCCTTAACTCGAAAACTTTCATCACTGATTCTGAATATGGAGAAATCTTCCGCTTTTACTATCATCACCTGCGGGAAGAGCCAGCAGAAAGATTAATTCCTTATTTAAAGGATCTTTTTGAAAGTAGTTCTTTTAAATACGGCACTGTGGAGCCGGCTTTAAAGAACCTGGATGAAGTTTTAAAAGATAATCCGGAAGAGCCCGAAGCGCTGCTTTTCAAACCCTGTGTAGAGATGATGACGGCTGATGATACCAGTCTGAAAAAAGTTATGAGCTTAAAGCCGGAGTGGTCACTGCCCTATTTTCTACTGGGACGTTTCCAGAAACTCCGCGGTGAAATCCCGGAGGCGGAAAAATGGTTTAAATTGACCCTGGAAAAAAATCCTCATCACCCGCGGGCCCTGACTGAACTCGGTGAACTGGCTTTTCTTGACAGGAAATATGAATCGGCTGAAGAATTTTTAAGGCAAGCCCTGGCTCTTGATAATGAGCTGCCGCGAGCTCATCTTCTCTCCGGATTTATAAACAGAGAAAAAGGCAACTATGATGAAGCTCTGGCTGATTTCAGAACGATTACTTTGCTTCGGCCAGACCATGAAGAGGGGACCTATCATCAAGCTATAATTTTAATTGAACTGGCCTTGTGGCCGGAGGCGGTGGACAGTCTCACTACGCTCATTAAACTCGCCGGCAGTTACGAGATGTTTGGCTATGCTCTAAGAGGTCTTTCCTATTTAATGCTCGGGAAGCTGACTGAAGCTGAAGCTGATTGCCGTCAGGCTCTGACCATCAGTCCTGGCTATTACCTCCCTCATTACCTTTTAGGGCTTATTTATTTTAAAAAGGAAGATTTTAAAAAGGCCAGAGATTATTTTCTGGAGTCACTCCAGGTCGATAAAACACTGGCTGACGGTCATTATTACCTGGGACAGACTTATCTCGAATTAAAAATGGCTAAAGAAGCAGCAGAAGAGTTGGAAAAGGCAGTTGAACTGTTCAAATTTGAATCGAGGCAAATTGATCAGCAAATGGAAGAGGCTCTGGTCAGGGGCTGGACGAAGAAGGTTGAACGACTGGCCGAACGGAAGAGGGAACTTGAGGCTAAAATAACCTGCTGTCAGGAGCTTTTGGCCTCAAAATAAATTCTTTTCACTAATTTTTTGCTTTTTTTTAGTTTCTTTATCAATTGGCAAACTAAATGGTTGACCTGCTTGTTTCAGCTAGAGGCCAGAAATGAGTGAAGTTTTTTTTGAATTTAAGCCATTTCTAAGCTAAAATTATTTTCTTATGCCAAAAAGCTTTGAAGAGGAATTCCAGAGTTTTCAAGGTATTATCCAAAGGCTAAGCAGTCTGGCTCTGGCCCCTAAGAAGCTAATAGTTAAAGGCGCAGAAAATTTTGTCCCCACGGGTCCCAACATAATTGTTGGCAACCACGTCGGCAGTTATAAAGATGTGGCTGTCCTTTTCAAGACTGTTCCCAGACCAATTTTCTTTACGGCCAATAAAATGATTTTTGACCGTCAAGAGTTTAGCTTTCTGGTTAAAAAGCACCTTTACCGCAACCTGAAAGATGCTGGCTTATTCTTGCATTTTCTGCTGGCTCCATTTTTTTCGAGTATTGTCCGTTATGTTTCAACCAATATAGCAAAAATTGGAACTGTCCCGGTTGATCTTTATACTGGCCGGGCAGAAGCAGTCAAGAAATGTCAGAATTATCTGAAGCAGGGCCGGGCCATTATTGCTCTGCAGGGTCGGGGACATTTTAATGACAGCGATCGTAATCCCTACATCCCGCGATTCCGTCATGGAGCAGCCGTTATGGCCTATAACCTTTATCAGGAATCAGGGCTGGATGTCCCTGTTACGCCTATGGCCATCTTTGGAACTCATATCCCGCTGGGCGTGCCAGGTAAAATATGGGTAAATGTTGGTCAGCCGATGTTTATCAGTCACTACCTCACAGATAAAGGTAGTGAAACCGTGGATAAATTCCGGCGGGCCATGGAAAAAAGAGTAAATGAGCTTTTTTTTGAAATTCTGAGAACAAGGCAATTGAAGTAAACCCAAGCACAAACTTTAACTAAAGGAGAGAAAAACATGTTCAAAGGCCATCCCAAAGGATTGATTGTTGCTTTCTTTGCCAACATGGGCGAGCGTTTTGGGTTTTATACTATGGTCAGTATTTTCGTCCTCTTCATGCAAGCAAAATATGGCCTCAGTTCAGCCACCGCTGGTACTATTTATGGGATTTTTATGTTCTGTGTCTATTTTTTCCCCCTTCTTGGCGGTTATCTGGCTGACCGGGTCTTCGGCTATGGCAAAACCATCAGTCTTGGTCTCATTGTCATGTTTTTGGGTTATCTGCTGCTGGCCATTCCCACTCGCTTTGAGACTGGCTTTGGCCTGGTGCTGACAGCCCTGGCAGTGATTGCTCTGGGGACAGGACTGTTTAAAGGTAATCTTCAAGCTCTGGTTGGCAATCTCTATGATGATCCTAAATACAGCGCTCTGCGCGACCGGGCTTTTAATCTCTTTTATATGGGAATTAATATCGGGGCGATGTTTGCTCCTTCAGCCTCAGAAAAGGTTTGCAGCTGGATTCTGGCCAAGGGTAATTTTGTCTATGATGCCCGCATACCCCAGCTGGCTAACGATTTTCTGAAGGGTAAGCTGGCTGATGTCAATCAGTTTCTGGATGTAGCCAGAGCTCAAAACCCGGCTATTACCATTGATTCACTCAGACAATTCGCAGAAAGTTATCTGGGAACACTGAGTAAATCCTATCACTTTGGTTTTGGTGTGGCCTGTTTGAGCTTGATAGTTTCCATGTTGATCTTCTGGGGCTTCAGGAAATACTATCGTCAGGCTGATGTGACTGAAAAGCAAAAAGCGGCTTCAGCCGAGCTAAAGTCGCAGGTGGTTGAATTGACTCCCGAGCAAACTAAAGAGAGACTGGTTGCTCTGGGTCTGGTCTTTTTCGTGGTTATTTTTTTCTGGATGGCTTTTCAACAATCGGCTGTTAGTATGACCTTTTTTGCCCGGGATTATACTGTTTCCCATGTTGATAAACTGACCAATATCTGGTTTGACCTGGCAGCCTTAATTCCTTTATATCTGAGTCTGGTCGGACTATATTATCTTCTCCGGAAGGGAGCATCCAGCCGAACCAGGCTGGCCGGTGGGTTAACTTTTGTTGTTTTCGCTGTGCTGACCTATTGGCGTTATCAGACTTATCCTGAAATTAACCCTTTTCAGCCGCAGCGCTTTCAGCATTTTAATCCGTTCTTTATTGTTTCGCTAACACCACTGATTATTGCCTACTTTGCCTATCTAAATAAGAAGGGAAAGGAGCCATCGGCACCCAGAAAGATTGGCTACGGCATGATACTGACTGCGGCTGCCTTTTCTATTCTGGTCATTGGTTCAATCGGATTGCCCAGCCCGGCTCAGCTTGGCGGTCAGGTTGCACCGCCGGAACATCAGGTTTCAGTTTACTGGCTGATCAGTACTTATTTTATGTTGACGATAGCCGAGCTTTTCCTTAGTCCAATGGGTATTTCTTTTGTCTCCAAAGTTGCTCCACCGAAATACAAGGGTTTAATGCAAGGCGGCTGGTTCGCGGCGACAGCTATCGGCAATTATCTGGTCGGGGTAGTTGGCTGGCTGTGGATGAAACTTCCTCTGTGGGCTCTATGGTCAATTCTGGTCGTGGCCTGTCTGCTATCAGCAGCCTTTATGTTTAGCATCATGAAAAAATTGGAAAAAGTTGCAGCCAATTAAAGCTGGTTAAAATTTCAGACAGTTTCTGGTTGGCAGATGATAAATGGCGGCTCTCGCTTTAAGTTGGGGCTCTTGGTTTTAGTTCTCGGGCTGAATCTAAGGTGGCCACTTCTTGCCGGGCAACCGCCAGAGTTTCCAGCTGGACCGACCGGAAAGGGCAATTTAATCTTCAAGCTGGAAAATGACGTCTGGCTCGACCAAGATGATGGCTATACCAATGGCTTGTTCCTTGGCTGGGTTTCTCCTCCACTTGAAGAGAAGTCTAAATCATCCTGGCTGAGGTTTTTATATCGCCTTAATACGAGACTTCTGGGAAGTGAGTCAAGAATAGAGAGCCCGGATAATGGCAGGGGTCAAGAAGCGTCCGGCCAGCGATGGGCAGCTATGTCAATTGCTCAGGGAATGTTTACGCCGGCTGATCTGACCAGAGAAGATATAATCAGTGACGATCGTCCTTATGCCGGACTGCTTCTGGCCAGCCTGACCTTTGTCCGGAATTCTGGACGAACACAAACCAGCTGGGGAGGTGGTCTGGGAGTGGTTGGGCCACTTTCTCTGGCTGAAGCCACTCAGAAATGGCTGCACCGGACCTATGGCTGGACTGAACCTCGAGGCTGGCCCAACCAGCTTAAAAACGAGCCGGTAGTTGATATCTGGGTGAGCCGATTCTGGACAGTTCTGGGTTCTGAGGAACAAGAGAAGGGCTGGTACCCCGCCCTTAAAGCCGGCCTGGGCGGGCAGCTGGGTAACCTGATGACGGGTCTTGAAGCCATGCTGGATTTTCGATTCGGCCTTAATGTTCAACCGGGGCAGGAGGTCTTGCTTCCCGCGCCACTTTTCAATTCGATACCCTTAACCGGAGTAAAAAGAACCTCTATTTATGCCTTTTGCCAGGTAACCGGCCGGGCTCTGGCCAGAAATCTCTTGATTGAGGGAAATACTTTTGTCTCCAGCCACGGTCAGTCGCTCCGCCATTTCTACGGTCAATTGACTTCCGGGCTGACTTACGAAAGTCAGCAGGCAGCCTTAAGTTTTTATGCTGCCATCAGAACCAAAGAATTTAAAGGTCAGAAATATTTTGATCCCTATTTCGGGCTGAGTCTGAGTCTGGCTTTATGATTTATAATCTCTTTTCCTTATAGGAAAATTACCTATTCACGTCCCTATTACGAAAAGAAAGCTGCCGCATGGCCCGGTAGAGAGGGAAGCCAAGCAAGAGAAAAGCTGTACCGAGTAAGGCTGATCGCGGCTGGCTGACCAGGACGCTGATGGTGATTGTTAAAAGAAAAAAGATAAAAACAGCAGGAAGCAGCGGATAAAGGGGTAGTTTAAAACCGGCATAATCCTGATTGTTTCTTTTTGCTTTGCCTCTCAGGACAAAGATGGTAGAAGCTACGACGGCAATGCCCAGGCTGTCCAAAAACATAACATAGTTAACGATGTTTTCGAAAGTACGGAGAAAAATCAGGCTGAGAAGGATAAAAACACCCAGAAAAAGCAAGCCAAACTCTTGAACCTGAGTCCGGGGATTAATCTTTTTGAAGATGGCGGGGAGAGTCCGGTCTTCAGCCATAGCCAGATAAGTGCGGGGAAGCTGGATCATAATGGCATTCAGAAATCCAAGGGCTGAAAGGAAAATAGCCAGAGAGACAATATTTGCTCCTATCTGTCCGAAGACTACACCTGCTGTTTCAGCTGCGACCAGTTTGGCTGAGGCCAGCCGCGGAATTCCCAGAGTTCTCCAGTAAGCGATGTTAATAAACAGATAACAGCTGATAACAATGAGCATGCCGGCCAGTACTGCTCGAGGTAAATTTTTCGACGAATTTTTTAAGTCGGCTCCCAGGTTAATGGTTTGTTGATAGCCTCCGTAGCTAAAAAAGACAGAGATAAACCCTAGCCCCAGTGCCGACCACCAGTTGGCTGGCGGAGACAGAGCGGCTGATCTGATGTCAGGAGTGCTGTGCTGGCTGAAGAGTCCGGCGACAGCCAGGATAAATATCAGAATAACCTTGGAAAGGCTCAAAACATTCTGGGCCCAGGCTCCTGCTTTTATGCCCAGGTAATTTAACACCACCAGCAAGATTATCATGCCAGCAGCTATAAAAACAATATTTTGAGCTGTCCGTAATCTGTCAGGAAGCAGGAGGTGTGCAAGATATTCAGCTCCTATCAGGGCTACACCGGCTCCACTGGCGGTATTAATGATAAAGATGTTAGCCCAGTTAAGTAAAAAGGCCAAAAGTGAGCCATAGCTACTGGCCACTACTTGATAATAAGAGCCAGGATGAGGGAACCGAGAGCCTATTTCAGCGAAGGTGAGGGCACCCAGAAGCGTGATCAGTCCCCCGGCTGCCCAGGCGGCGAAAAACAAAACCGGTGTTCTGGTCACTGCCGCTACCATCGCCGGTGTCCGGAAAATGCCAATGCCGATGACCAGGCTGACCACGATCATGGTGACGTCAAAAGTATTAAGACTGGCTTT
>DAOLNQ010000010.1:0-71376 GCA_035416665.1 Candidatus Saccharicenans sp.
GAGAACCATCTGGGAAAAGATCAGGCCATGAGTGGCATTGATATTCTGCCGCATTTTCTTGGGATAAACCTGCCAGTTGGTGATGATATCGGTCATTTCCTTTAAAAGATAATCGGTGATGGTAAAAGAATCGGGGAAAATAATTCTCTCAGCTGAAGAATGAGAAATATCGCGTTCGTGCCAGAGAGGAATATTTTCCAGAGCAACCTGAAGATTGCCGCGGACCACCCTGGCCAGCCCGGCGACCCGTTCACAGCGCACCGGGTTTCTTTTGTGGGGCATGGAGGAGGAACCTTTCTGGCCTCTGGTAAATGGTTCCTCAACTTCGAGCACTTCGGTTCTCTGCAGGTGTCTTATTTCAAGTGCAAATTTTTCGAGAGAAGTCGTGATGAGAGCCAGCAGGCTCATCACTTCAGCATGGCGATCGCGCTGGAGAACCTGGGTGGAAACCTTAGCTGGTTCGAGCCCGAGTGCTTTTAAGGCATATTTTTCTACCCGTGGATCAAGGTGAATATAGGTTCCAACCGAACCGGATATTCTGCCGACACTTATGACTTCCCGCGCCCGCTCCAGACGGTCAAGATGCCGATTCAGCTCCTCATACCAGACCAGAAGCTTAAAACCGAAAGTGATCGGCTCGGCATGGACGCCATGAGTCCGGCCAATGCAGGGGGTCATCTTGTACTTAAGGGCCATCTTTTTAACAATTTTCCGCAGTTCAAGGAGTTTTTTCTCAACCAGGTCAAGCGACTGAACCATGAGGAGAGAGAGAGACGTGTCGACAATGTCATAAGAGGTAAGACCCATGTGGATAAAGCGTGAATCCTCACCAACAAACTCCGCCACCGATGTCAAAAAGGCAATGACATCATGCTTGACAACCTTTTCGATTTCTTCAATCCGTTTAACATCGAAATTGGCTTTCTTTTTAATATTCGCCAGGGAGCTTTTTGGTATCTGTCCGAGGCGGGCCCAGGCTTCACAAACGGCAATTTCCACCTCGAGCCATTTTCTGTATTTGTTTTCCTCAGACCAGATGGCACCCATTTCGGGCAAAGTATATCTTTCGATCATGGCTGGTTCCTTTCCTCAAAAACTAATTTGGCTATCATCTTATCAATTAACAGAATAGCAGTCAATTGACGGACATCAGCCAGGAACTGATAGGAGAGACTGCTGAATTTTGGTATTATTCCTAAAAATATCAAAGATTTTGTCCTGATCTGTGTCTAAATTAGTGCAGGCGAAAAGAGTTTTGACAGGCAGAGGGCAGAGGCAGGTAGACTGGATTGAGATAGGCCCATGACATGATGAAAGCCGATGAAGAACGACAGCTAATCGAGCGGGCCCGCCGCGGCGAGGTAGAGGCTTTTATGCAGCTGGTCAGAGAATATGAACACAGGGTTTTCCAGCTGGCTTATAATCTCACCAGAAACCGCGAAGATGCGGCCGACCTCGCCCAGGAGACTTTTCTCCAGGCTTTCCGGGCGATCAAATCCTTTCGAGGAAATTCCAGCTTTTATACCTGGCTTCACCGGATAGCTGTTAATCTCGGCCTGAATTTTCTCAAAAAACACCGGCGCACAAGTAATTATCTGGAAGATCTTGACAGCCTGGAAGAAAAGGGCCGGGGAGGAGAACTGGCGGAAGCCGGAGGAATACCTTCGGTTGAAGATTCCTGGCTGTCTGAGGAGCTTAAGATAAATCTGGAAAAGGCGTTAGATGAGCTGCCACCGGCCTTTCGGGCAACTTTTTTCCTCGTTGTTCAGGAGGGAATGAGTCACAAACAGGCGGCCGAGCTTCTGGGCTGCTCTGAAAACACTGTTTCCTGGAGAATACATGAGGCCAGAAAAAGGCTGAAAAGGAGATTACAACCCTTTCTGAGCAAAGAATAAAATAAGAGGTCGAAGATGAAATGTGAACAAGCGCAAAAATTGATATCCGACCGGCTTGATGGGAAGCTCAGCCGGTGGAGGCAAAAAAGGCTGGCCAGGCATCTTACCACCTGTGAACTGTGCCGGGATTACCTTAAGGCCCAGGAAATAATTCAGCGGGAAGCCCTCAGGACAGAAGAAGTGGACTGCCCACCTGAGTGGTGGCGGCAGTTTGAACAGACTCTTCAAGAGAAACTTATTCAGAGTGCCCAGGATGAGGAAGCGATAAGCGTTTTACCAGCCGGTATATCAACCGATATAGATATAAAGGAAGATAAGAACAATAACAAAAGAGGCAGGTCCTGGACTTTTAAGCCGCATGCCCTGCAGGCGGCCAGCTTACTGGTGGTCGTAGCGGCAACGCTCTTCCTTATATTATATATAGGGCAGAGTAAAAAGGGGGAACTGCCACTTCCCTTGATACTGTCCTACGAGGATTCCTATTTCAATCTGAGCCAGATACTGGCCGAAGATGAAGAAGCGGCCAGCGATTTTGCCAGGAGCCTTGAGGAAACTATCTTGGAAGAAACTTTTCTCGCTGGATCAGAAGGGACGTTTATAGACATTGATTATGACTTTAAGACAGATAATGATACGATAGAGTTAGAAAGTTTACAGACGGAAAGCATAAATTCAGAGGAGGGTTTATAATGAAAAAGTCGAGTGTGATTTACTTTTCTATAATAACAATATTCCTGCTGGTTTCTTTTTCAGAGGTTTATGCTCAAGGACATCCGCCGAGAGGGAATAAAAATGTCAGAGAAAATATGTTTGTTTTGAGGACCCTGAGGATGACCCAGGCTCTGGATCTGACCGAGGCCCAGACGGCGGTCATTTTCCCTGAATTAAACCGGGCTGAGAAAGAAAAAGCCCAGCTTCAGGCTGACCTGGCCCGGGAAATAAGGGAATTAAGGCAGCTAATTAATAATAAAAAGGTTGAGGATAGAGAGTTTGAAAATCGGGTGGCAAAAATTGTTGATCTCAAAGAAAAAATTAGAAGCAGGGAATCAGAATTTGAAAAATTTCTGTTCACTCAGTTGACATCGGCTCAAAAGGCCAGGTATATTATATTCAATATAGATTTTAACCGAGGAATGATGGAGAGGATGGGTCGGGCGAGACAGTCCGGTAAAGAAAATAAATAAATTTATTGCTTATCTTGACAAAAAGCCAAAAGTAGTTTAGTATTATCGAGGTCATTTTTTATCTTAATTTAGCTTATTATCAACAAAAAGAAGAGTATTATAAAAAATCTTAATTTTTCTGGTGAAATCATTAATATGTTGGCCAGCGTAGCTCAGCCGGTAGAGCAGCTGATTTGTAATCAGCGGGTCGGGGGTTCGAATCCCTTCGCTGGCTCTGGATTAGAATTCAGGCTCAGCCTGAGAGGAACGACTATAGCGGGCAGGTACCAAAGTGGCCAAATGGGGCGGGCTGTAAACCCGCTGCGGCAACGCTTCGGAGGTTCGAATCCTTCCCTGCCCATTTTTAAAGCGGGAATAGCTCAGTTGGTAGAGCGTCAGCCTTCCAAGCTGAATGTCGCGGGTTCGAGCCCCGTTTCCCGCTCTTTAAGAAAAGAGGTTAAGCCCAAGTAGCTCAGTTGGTAGAGCACGTCCTTGGTAAGGACGGGGTCACCAGTTCAAGTCTGGTCTTGGGCTTTTATAAAAAATTGCCTGACTCCGAGGAGGTAAAAAGAGATGGCTAAGGAAAAGTTTGTAAGGACGAAGCCGCATGTGAACGTAGGGACGATAGGGCACATAGATCACGGTAAGACGACGTTGACATCGGCGATAACGAAGGTATTATCGACGAAGGGGATGGCGCAGTACAAGAGTTATGATGAGGTGGCGAAGGCAGATGCGAAGATGTTCAGGCGAGATGCGACGAAGATATTGACGGTGGCGTTGTCGCATGTGGAGTATGAGACAGAGAAGAGGCACTATGCGCACATAGATTGTCCAGGGCACGTGGATTACATCAAGAACATGATCAGTGGGGCAGCGCAGATGGACGGGGCGGTGCTGGTGGTAGCGGCTGATGATGGTCCGATGCCGCAGACGAGGGAGCATATCTTATTAGCGCGGCAGGTGGATGTACCGGCGATTGTGGTATTTATCAACAAGGTGGACTTAGTGGATGATCCGGAGATACTGGACTTAGTGGAGTTAGAGGTGAGGGAGCTTCTGAGCAAGTATGATTTTCCTGGTGACAAGACGCCGGTGATCAGGGGTAGTGCGACGAAGGCGTTAGCTGATCCAGAGGGAGAAGGCGGGAAGCCGATCTGGGAGTTAGTGAAGGCGATGGATGAGTTTATACCGGAGCCGGTACGGGAGATAGACAAGCCATTTTTGATGTCGATAGAGGATATATTTTCGATAACAGGACGTGGGACAGTGGTAACGGGGAGGATAGAGCGCGGGGTGGTGAAGGTAGGGGACGAGGTCGAGATAGTAGGATTTGGGGAGACGAAGAAGACGGTGGTGACAGGGATAGAGATGTTCCGGAAGATACTGGATCAGGGACAGGCTGGAGACAATGTAGGATGTTTGTTGAGGGGGATAGGTAAGGATGAAGTGGAGAGGGGACAGGTTTTAGCGAAGCCCGGGACGATCACACCGCACAAGAGATTTAAGGCGCAGATATATGCGTTGACGAAGGATGAAGGTGGTAGGCACACGCCGTTTTTCAATGGTTATCGTCCGCAGTTTTATTTTCGGACGACTGATGTGACGGGGTCAGTGAAGCTACCGGCTGGAGTAGAGATGGTGATGCCAGGAGACAATGCGGAGGTAGAGGTGGAACTGATCACGACGGTGGCGATGGAGAAGGGGCTGAGATTTGCTATCAGAGAGGGCGGACGGACGGTTGGCGCTGGTACCGTCACCGAAATCCTGGAATAGAGGCTTTAAGCCCGTTCCGTTTCATAGAATAAAGGAACTGAGAAGATGCGAGAAATAATTACGCTTCAATGCTCGGAATGCAAGCGCCGTAACTACAGCACGACCAGAAACAAAAAAACTCAAACAGAAAGACTGGAGCTGAAGAAATTTTGTCCTTTTTGTCACAAGCATACCCTGCACAAAGAAGTTAAATAATTGAATAGAAAGGTAAAAGGACTGAGGGTGAGTAGCTCAATTGGCTAGAGCAGCGGTCTCCAAAACCGCAGGCTGCGGGTTCGAGTCCTGCCTCACCCGCCAGTGTCGGAACGAAAAAAGGCGTGAAGAGACATGAGTGAAAAATTAGCCTGGTACAAGCGTTTCTGGAATTATTTAAAAGAGGTCAGATCTGAGCTTAAAAAGGTCACCTGGCCATCCAGAAAAGAAGTTTATGGAACGACAGTCGTGGTAATTGTGGCTGTCTTATTTTTTGGTTTTTATCTTTTCTTTATTGATGTTCTGGCTTCCTGGCTGATCACTCAGATCAAAGCCTTATTTGGATAAATAGGATTAAACAGGATTACAATAAATGGCCAAAAACTGGTATGTGATTCATACTTACTCGGGATTTGAGAATTTCGTGGCTGAGTCTATTCGGATGAAAGCAGCTGAAATGAAGCTGGAGGATAGCCTGGGTCAGATTGTCATCCCGACAGAAGATGTGATTGAAATTCGCGGTGGTAAAAAAGTTGTAACCACCAAGAAGCCTTTCCCCGGATATATTCTGGTCGAAATGGAGTTAAATGATGAAACCTGGTTGATGATCAGGCAGATCCCGAAAGTAACCGGTTTTATCGGCTCAGGTAACAAGCCTACTCCTTTGAGTCCGGAAGAGGTTAATAAGATTATCCACCATATGGAAGTTACTTCTGAAAAACCCAAACCCAAGCACACCTTTGAAAAGGGCGAAGCGGTCAGAATTATTGACGGGCCTTTTTATAATTTCAACGGCATCGTGGAAGAAGTCAACCACGAGCGGAATACCCTTAAGGTCATGGTGACTATTTTTGGCCGCTCCACCCCGGTCGAGCTTGAGTTCCTGCAGGTCGAAAAAATTTAGGAGGAACCGATGTCAAAGGAAGTTGTAGCTAAGGTTAAACTGGAAATAGTCGCCGGCCAGGCCAGTCCAGCTCCACCGGTCGGGCCATCATTAGCTCCTCACGGAGTTAATCTGATGGACTTTGTGCGTCAGTTTAATGACCGAACAAAGAATATGGAAGAAGGCACCATTGTGCCGGTGGTGGTGACTATCTACAAAGACCGTAGTTTTAATTTCGTTTTAAAAACCCCACCTGCTTCTTTTTTGCTGAAGAAAGCAGCCGGTATTGCTAAAGGTTCTGGTGCTCCCAATAAGGAAAAAGTTGGACGGGTGACCAGAAAACAGATCGAGGATATTGCCAGGATTAAACTGCCTGACCTTAATACCGACGATCTGCAAGCGGCCATCAGGATGATCGAAGGAACAGCGAAAAATATGGGATTGGAGATTGTCAGTGAGTAAGCACGGTAAGAATTATTTAAAAGCCAGAAGCCTTAAGGAAGAGGAAAAAGAGTATACCATTGAGGAAGCGGTCAGTCTGCTGAAAAAGGCTGCCTATGCCAAATTTGACGAATCAGTAGAGGTGGCCATGCGCCTCGGAGTTAATCCCAAATATTCTGATCAGATGGTCAGAGGCACCGTCATTCTGCCACATGGTACTGGCAAGAGCAAAAAGATCTGTGTCATTGCCTCTGGAGAAAAGATTAAAGAAGCCGAGGAAGCTGGTGCTGATTATGTTGGCGGGGAAGATCTGATCGAAAAAATCGCATCTGGCTGGATTGACTTTGACGTGGTTATTGCCACACCTGATATGATGAGAAGTGTGGGTAAACTGGGCCGCATCCTGGGAACAAAAGGCCTGATGCCTAATCCCAAGACAGGGACAGTAACTTTCGATCTTAAAAAAGCGATAGAAGAGACTAAAGCTGGTAAGGTTGAGTTCAGGGTGGATAAGACCGGCATTGTCCATGTAGCTGTGGGCAAAGTTTCCTTTCCAGAAGATAAACTGGTTGAAAATATAAAAGCTTTTATCCAGGCTGTGGTTCAGGCCAAACCACCGGCAGCTAAAGGTAAATACATCAAGTCAATGTATATTTCCTCCACCATGGGGCCATCTTTTAGGCTATCTGAAGAAATTCTCGAAAAGTAGGAGTAGAAGCGTGAAGAAAGAGACCAAATATAAAATTGTTACCGAGCTGGAACAGGCTTTAAGCCAGAATAATTCTTTTTACCTTATTGATTACAAGCAAATGACGGCCTGGGAAATGGTCGAGCTGAGAAAGACTCTGAAGCGCCATGGCTTTCAGCTGAAAGTTGTCAAGAACCGGCTGGCCCTCCGCGCCCTCGGCGATCGGTTTCCCGAGCTCAAGCCTTATTTCCGACAGAAAACAGCCATTGCCATGACGGCTGATGATCCTATTGCTCTGGCCAGACTCCTCAAAGATTTTTCTCAGCAGGGTAAAGTGCTGGAGGTTAAAGCCGGCCTGGTTGAAGCTCATTATCTGTCGCCAGAGATGTTCGGCGAGATCGTTAAATTGAATTCGAAGATGGATTTAATTGCCCGCATTGGGTATATGATGTCATATCCGTTGCTTCAATTCTTGAGGACCCTCCAGGCTCCCCTGACCAATATGGGTGCATTGTTGAGTGTACTCAAGCAAAAAAAAGAGAGTTGAGGGAAAATCCCTTGAATTAAGCTCGAAAAAAAGGAGAAGAGACACATGGAAAATCAAGAAAAACTTACTAAAGAGCAGTTTTTCGCTCATCTGGACAATCTGACTGTGCTGGAACTCGTTGACTACATTAAAGAGTTCGAAAACCGTTATGGAATCAGTGCGGCCATGGCTGCCCCGGTCATGGCGGCGGGCGGAGCGGCTGCTCAGGCTGAAGCTGAGCCAGCCGCAGAAAAGACTTCTTTCAATGTTGTTCTGAAAGAAGTTGGCGGCCAGAAAATTCAGGTTATCAAAGTTGTCCGCGAAGTGACCAATCTTGGTTTAAAAGAAGCCAAAGATTTCGTTGATAACGTGCCCAAGGTTTTAAAAGAGAACGTTAGCAAAGAAGAAGCAGAAGCTATTAAAGCCAAATTTGCCGAGGTCGGGGCCACTGTCGAGATTCAATAACCTTGACCCTGGGAATTAATTTATTGATGGAAAATAAATTTAATCCATCAAACTCTTTCTGTAGAGAGCGAGAATGCCTGAAAAACAAAATAATTATTCTGTAGAGAGGGTCGACTACTCTAAAATCAAGACGGTTTTTCCGTTGCCTGACCTTCTCGAAATCCAAAAAAAATCTTATGAAGAATTTTTGCAAATTGACCTGCTGCCGGAAGAAAGAAAAGACGTTGGTCTGCAAGCTGCTTTTAAAGACGTTTTTCCCATTCGTGATTTTAAAGAGACGACTGAACTGCAGTTTTTAAGCTATACTATCGGCGATTGGGAATGCAAATGCGGACGGCTCAAAGGGGTGGAAAAGGCCAGGCCTCGCTGCCTGAGCTGCGGCGCCCTGCTACCTTCAGAAGTGGCTCAAAACGATAATCAGGTTTGTCCCTATTGCGGTGAAAACAAGAAAATTGAACTTCCACTCTGTGACTATTGCGGCGATAAAGTCGGGCTGAAGATTAAATACAGCCCGCTGGAATGTATCCGCAAAGGCTACACCTATGAAGCACCGCTCAAGCTAAAAGTTCAACTGGTTTCCTGGGAAAAAGATCCAGCTACCAAGACCAGAAGGCTGAAACATATCAAACAGCAGGAAGTTTACTTCGGCAATATCCCTTTAATGACTGACAAAGGTACCTTTATTTTCAATGGTGTGGAAAGGGTAGTGGTCAGTCAGCTGCAGCGATCGCCAGGAGTCTTTTTCCGACCGGGAGAAATGAAAGGTCAATTTGTGGCCAAAATCATTCCTTACCGTGGAGCCTGGGTTGAATTTGAAAATGATGCTAAAAATATTCTCTGGGTTCGCCTTGATAGAAAGAAGAAATTTCTGGCCACCGTTTTCCTGAGGGCCCTGGGCTACAGCAGTGACGAGGACATCATCAGACAATTTTTTAAGGTCTATCAGGTAATTCCGGAAGGTGGCCAGCTGTACTTCAAGGTGGACAGTCAGCTTATTGGCAAGACGGTCAGAGAAGATATCTATCTTCCAGGTAATACCAGAACTTCACTGGTTAAGTCTGGCACAAAAATCGACCAGGAGGTTCTGGAGAAACTTCAGTCTCAGAAAGTCGACCGGATTAAGATCTCAACTTTAGATCTGGCCGGCGCTTATTCTTTGACCAATGTCAAAGGCAAGGTTAAGGCGGTCGAAGAGCTGACGGCTGAGCAGATTGAATATCTGATCACCAGAGGTGAGCCTTTTGAGGTTTTCTTCCCTGCTGAGGAAGAAAGTGCCCAGATGATTTTAAACACCCTGCGCAAGGATCCCAAGAAAGACCGGCAACAGGCTTTAAGTGAAATTTACAAAAAGCTCCGGCCCGGCGAACCGCATACCGAAGAAAGCGCTCAGGCTCTCTTTGAAAATATGTTCTTCAATCCTCAGAAGTTTAATTTCTCCCGGATTGGCCGGTTGAAATTCAATATTAAGCTCGGCCTTGATAGCGGTCAGGAAGATTTTATCACTGAGACAGAAAAAAAATCTGGCCCCGAAGACCTCAGCGACCGAATCCTGGCCAAGGAAGACTATATCAGGGTTATCAGATATCTTCTCGGCCTTAAAAACGGAGAGGGAGAAGTTGACAATATCGATCACCTGGGCAACCGCCGGGTTAGACCGGTCGGAGAGCTGATGGAAAATGCTTTCCGCATTGGACTGACCAGGATGGAGAGAACAATCAAGGAGAAGATGACTGTTAGCAGTGATCTATCCACGGCTATGCCTCAGGATTTAATTAATTCGAAGCCGGTCATAGCCGCTTTGAAGGAGTTTTTCGGTAGTTCCCAGTTATCTCAGTTTATGGATCAGATAAACACCCTGGCCGAGCTGACTCATAAGCGGCGGTTAAGTGCCCTGGGTCCAGGCGGCTTGAGCCGCGAGAGAGCTGGTTTCGAGGTCAGAGATATTCAGGCCTCACATTATGGACGAATTTGCCCGATTGAAACTCCTGAAGGTCCAAATATTGGACTGATTTCATCCCTGAGCTGCTATGCCCGGGTTAATGAATACGGCTTTATTGAAACACCATACCGGAAGGTAGAGAAAGCCAGGGTCGTGGACTATGTCAAAATTATCCATCCTGGTTCAACTGACTACCGGCCGAATCAACTGGTTCGGAAAGAAGAAGTGGAAAAGGTAGTCAATAGCTTAAAAGACCAAAAGAGCAAAGTCCTGCCAGTTTATGAGCCCCACATCTTTTACCTCACAGCCTGGGAAGAAGAAAATTATAAAATTGCTCAGGCCAATGTAGAACTTGATGAGCGGGGTTATATCAAACAGGAAATAGTCAGTGCCAGAGACCGGGGAGAATTTAAAATTATCCACCGCGACGAAATTGACTTTATGGATGTTTCACCCAAACAGCTGGTATCAATTTCCGCCTCACTGATTCCATTCCTGGAACATGATGATGCTAACCGGGCTTTGATGGGCTCCAACATGCAGAGACAGGGTGTGCCTCTGCTTAAACCGGAGCCACCACTGGTCGGCACCGGCATGGAACATATTACAGCTAAGGGTTCAGGCGATGTGGTCGTCTGCCGGCGGTCGGGTGTGGTTGAGTTTGTTGATGCCGAAAGGATCATTGTTCGAGTAGATGAGAAGGAAAACAGCCTGTATGAACTGGGGACAGACCTTTATCCTCTGACCAAGTTCTTGAGAACCAATCAGAATACCTGTGTCAATCAGCGGCCAATAGTCAGGCGTGGTGACCGGGTGGAGAAAGGCCAGATTCTGGCTGATGGTTCCTGTACAGACCGTGGAGAGCTGGCCCTGGGCAGAAATATCCTGTGCGCTTTTATGTCCTGGCGTGGCTACAATTTTGAAGATGCTATCATCGTCAGCGAAAAACTGATTAAGGAGGATGTCTTTACCTCCATACATATCGTGGAAGAAATGGTAGAAGCCCGCGATACCAAGCTCGGACCGGAAGAAATTACTCGTGATATCCCCAATGTTTCTGAAAATCTGCTGCGCAATCTGGACGAAAATGGCATTGTCAGGATCGGCGCTTATGTCAAGCCGGGAGATATTCTGGTTGGAAAAGTTGCTCCTAAAGGTGAAACGCAGCTTTCACCTGAGGAAAAACTCTTAAAGGCTATCTTTGGAGAAAAGGCTCTCGACGTCAAAGATGCTTCGCTTTATTGCCCCCCGGGCGTTGAAGGTACGGTCATCGATGTCAGAATTTTTACCAGGCGTGGTCAGGAAAAGAACGAAAGAGCCAAAGTTATAGAAAAAGAAGAGATAGCCAAGCTAAAGCGCAATCTGGAAGATGAGATAGCTATTCTCGAAAGAGAAAAATGGCGGCGGATTAAGAACCTGATCAAAGGCGAGGTTCTAGGCAAAAATGCCAAAATCAACGGCCGAACCATTGAGAAAGGGACCAGGCTAACTGAAAAATTGCTGGAAGTCATTGAGTTTAAAGATTTAAAAGATCTGGAAGAGATGAAGTTACCTTCCCATCCAGAGCGTGATGAAAAAATTAAGGACCTGGACCGCAAGGTAAAAAGGCGGATTGATGCTCTGAAAGCCGAGTTTAAGGAAAATGTTGATGTCCTGAAAAAAGGAGATGAGCTATCGCCAGGTGTTATTCAGGCTATTAAAGTTTTTGTGGCTATGAAGAGAAGGTTGTCAGTCGGCGATAAAATGTCAGGCCGGCACGGCAATAAGGGAGTTATTGCCAAAATCGTTCCGGAAGAGGATATGCCCCGCCTGCCTGATGGAACGCCGGTGGAAATAGTTTTAAATCCACTGGGAGTTCCCTCTCGTATGAATCTGGGTCAGATTCTCGAAACGCATGCTGGCTGGGCAGCTAAAAAGTTGAACCTGTGGCTTTCCACTCCTGTTTTCGACGGGGCCAGTGAAGACGAAATCAAGGTGCTGCTGCGGCAGGCCGGGTTGCCTGAATCAGGCAAAATCAGGCTCTATGATGGTCTGACCGGAGAACCTTTTGACCAGGAAGTTGCGGTTGGCTTTATCTATATGATGAAGCTTTATCACCTGGTTGATGACAAGATTCATGCCAGATCAACCGGTCCTTATTCTTTGATCACACAGCAGCCGCTGGGTGGTAAAGCTCAATTTGGTGGCCAAAGATTTGGCGAGATGGAAGTCTGGGCAATTGAAGCTTACGGAGCTGCTTATACTTTACAGGAAATTCTGACCGTTAAGTCGGATGATGTCGAAGGCCGGGCCAAAATGTATGAGGCCATTGTCAAGGGAGACCTTGATTTTCAGCCGGGCTTACCTGAATCAGTCAATGTTTTGATTCGTGAGTTGCAGGGCCTGTGCCTCAATATCGAATTGCTCAAAGGCGAAAGAGACGAGGCTTTGCCCTGGGGCATTTCTATACCTCAGGCAGCCAAAGGAGATTAATAAATGGAGATCAGGCAATCTTTAACGACGAGACCGAAAATTGATTTTGACCGGGTCAGAATCAGTATTGCCTCTCCTGAGAAGATAAAGAGCTGGTCGTGGGGAGAAGTTACCAAGCCTGAAACGATCAATTACAGAACTTTTAAGCCTGAAAAAGATGGCTTGTTCTGTGCTAAGATTTTCGGCCCTATCAATGATTATGAATGCTTGTGCGGCAAGTACAAGCGGATGAAGTATAAGGGTATTATTTGCGAACGGTGCGGAGTGGAAGTCACTAAATCCAAAGTCCGCCGCGAAAGAATGGGCCATATTCAATTAGCTTCACCGGTGGCTCATATCTGGTTTTTCAAGAGTCCGCCGAGCAGGATCGGTCTCATCCTGGATATGACCATCAAAGAACTGGAAAAAGTTCTGTATTTTGAATCCTATATAGTCATTCACCCCGGCGATACCGGCCTTAAAGAAAAACAGCTGCTCAACGAAGAAGAATACCGCGAAGCCCGCGAGAAATTTGGCAACCAGTTTGAAGCCAGCATGGGGGCTGAGGCCATCAAAAAGCTGCTGGAAAAGGTTGATATTGATAAAGAAAGCGAGAAGCTGCGCCGGGCGATGAAGAAGGATACTTCTCAGCAGAAAAAACTGCACAACGCCAAGAGATTGCGGGTTTTTAAGGGACTTAAGAAATCAGGCAACCGGCCTGAATGGATGATTCTCGATGTTATTCCAGTTATCCCGCCTGATCTGAGGCCATTGGTGAGACTGGACGGTGGCCGATTTGCTACTTCTGATCTGAATGATCTCTATCGTCGTGTTATCAATCGCAATAACCGTCTGAAAAAGCTGATCGAACTCAAGGCACCAGAACTGATCATCAGAAATGAAAAGAGAATGCTGCAGGAAGCAGTTGACGCTCTGTTTGACAATGGCCGCCGTGGCCGGGTTCATTTAGGTGCCAACCGCCGACCGCTGAAATCTTTAAGTGAAGCCCTGAGAGGTAAACAAGGTAGATTCAGGCAGAATCTACTGGGGAAAAGAGTAGATTATTCTGGCCGGACAGTCATAGTGGTTGGTCCGGAGCTCAAGCTCAATCAGTGCGGCTTACCCAAGAAAATGGCTCTGGAACTATTTAAACCTTTCATCTTTCACAAGCTGGAAAAAGAGGGTTTTGTTCCGTCGGTCAAAGTAGCCAGAGAATGGCATGAACAGGAAAGACCTGAGGTCTGGGACTGTCTGGAAGAAGTAGTACGAGAACATCCTATTCTTCTTAACCGGGCACCGACCCTTCACCGTCTTGGCATTCAGGCCTTTGAGCCATTGTTAATAGAAGGTAAGGCTATTCAGATCCATCCTCTGGTCTGTGCCGCCTTCAATGCTGACTTTGATGGCGACCAGATGGCTGTCCATATTCCACTGTCGGTTGAAGCCCAGATTGAAGCCCATACTTTGATGCTATCTTCAAATAATATTCTGTCACCGGCCCACGGGCGACCATTAGCCATTCCCAGCCAGGATATGGTTCTGGGCTGTTATTACCTCACTCTGGAGCAGAAGAACGAAAAGGGAGAAGGCCGTATTTTTACTTCTTTTGATGAAGCTCTGCTGGCTTATGAAGCCGGTGAGGTAGATCTGCACAGCCGGATTAAAGTCAAATACTCTGGTCCTTTTATGAATCTCAAGGCTTTTTATGATGATCAGGCTGTTCTGAACTGTCCGGTTAATAATTTAGAAAATGATTTGATTGAAACCACCCCGGGAAAAATTATTTTTAACAGCGTTTTTCCCGAAGGCGTGCCTTATATTGATGGTCTATTTAAGAGAAAAGGTCTGGAAAATCTGGTCTATTATGTTTATTTGCAGTCGGGACTGGGCAAAACCACTGAGATGCTGGACAAGCTCAAGCAACTTGGTTTTAACTATGCCACTAAAGCTGGCTTTTCTCTGGGCATAGAGGATTTTATGATTCCAGCCGAAAAGCCAGATATCATCAAAAAGGCGGAAAAGGAAGTTTCTCAAGTAGAAAAACTTTATCGGGAAGGAACCATCTCCTCTGGGGAGAGATTCAACCGGGTGGTAGAGATCTGGACCTCGGTTACAGAAAAAGTTACTAACGCCATGATGGAGACGATGAGGAAGGTCAGCTTTGAAGAAAAGAGGTTGAATCCACTTTATGTCATGGCTGACTCCGGTTCCAGAGGTAATAAACAGCAGATCAGGCAGCTGGCCGCAGTCAGAGGCTTGATGAGCAAACCTTCTGGAGAAATCATTGAAACGCCTATTACTTCCAATCTGAGAGAAGGGCTGAACGTCCTGGAGTATTTTATTTCCACTCATGGTGCCAGAAAAGGTCTGGCTGATACTGCCCTGAAAACGGCTAATTCTGGTTATCTCACCAGAAAGCTGGTTGACGTCGCCCAGGAAGTGATAGTTGATCAGCATGATTGCGGGACGCTGAAAGGGGTCAATGTCAGCGCCATTGTTGAGAACGGTGAAATCGTCGAACCTTTCACGGATAGAATAGTCGGCCGTTATTCACTGGAAAGAATAGTTAACCCTGATGACGGAGAAATAATTGTTGATATGAATCAGGAGATAACTGAAGCTATTGCCGATAAGATCCAGAATCTGGGCATTGAAAGAATTAAAATTCGATCGGTTCTGACCTGCGAATCGAAGCGCGGTGTCTGCCAGTTATGTTACGGACGCAGCATGTCCACTGGCCGGCTGGTTGACCTGGGCGAAGCAGTTGGAATTATGGGAGCCCAGTCCATCGGCGAGCCTGGCACTCAGTTGACGATGAGAACCTTCCACGTAGGCGGTATTGCTATGCGTGGAGCTGAAAAGTCAAAACTTGAAGCTAAAAATGACGGTATAATCAAGTTCAATAATCTCAACTGGGTAGTTAACCGGGAAGGTACACTGATCGTTGTCAACCGAAATGCCAGTATTGCTATCCTTGATCATCGAGGAAGAGAGATAGAACATTATCAGGTGCCATACGGAGCCAGAGTGCTTTTAAAAGATGGTGATCAGGTGAAAGCCCGGCAGGAATTTGCCGAGTGGGATCCTTTCAGTACCTTCATTTTGACTGAGGAAGCGGGTCGGGTAAGATTCAGAGATGTTGTTCTGGGTATCAGTATGGATGAAATCAGAGACGATTTTACCGGCCTGATCAGCCAGGTTATTACTGATCCAAAAGACGAGAAACTGCAGCCCATGGTGGAGATTATCGATCCCAACCAGAAAGATGAGCATGGCGAGCCGTTGGTTAAGAAAAGGTATTTTCTGCCGAAAGGTGCTAACCTTGATGTTAAGGACGGCGATGAGGTGTTCGCCGGAGATATACTGGCCAAAATTCCAAGAGAAGTGGCCAGAACCAAAGATATTACCGGCGGTTTGCCCCGGGCCGAGGAACTATTCGAAGCCAGGCGCCCCAAGAACCCGGCAGTCATTTCAGAAATTGACGGTATTGTTCAGATAGGGGATCTGACCCGCGGTTATCGCCGGATTGTGGTCAGGAATGAACGAGGCGGAGCGAGAGAATATCTGGTACCGAAGAGCGCTCATTTGCTGGTTTCTGATAATGAGAAGATCAAAGCTGGAACGCCTCTGATGGATGGGCCGATCAATCCCCATGACATCCTTAAGGTTCTGGGTGAAAAAGAACTGGCTGAATATCTCCTGCGCGAACTGCAGGAGGTGTACCGGCTGCAGGGTGTCAACATCAATGATAAACATATTGAGATTATCATCAGGCAGATGCTGCGCTGGGTCAAAATTGAAGAAGTTGGAGATACAGAATTTCTGGTAGATGAACAGGTTGATAAGTTCAAATTCCAGGAAGAAAATACCAAAATCCTGCAAAGAGGCGGGAAACCGGCCAAGGCTCGTCCGTTGCTGCTCGGCGTAACCAAGAGTGCTTTGAGCACTGATAGCTTTATTGCTGCTGCCTCCTTCCAGGAAACAACCAGAGTTTTAACGGAAGCTGCTCTTTATGGCAAAGTCGATTATCTCAGGAAGATAAAAGAAAATGTCATTATGGGTAGATTAATCCCAGCCGGAACTGGTTTTCCTTATTACCGCAATGTTATTCTCAAAACAGAGCCAGCGGTTAAGGAAGAAAAAGAAGCTGAAGTCCAGGTTCAGAGCTGATGTAAAAAAAGCAAAATAGTCTGTAATTTTCTTGACAATTAAGGCTGTTTTTGCTATCCTTCTGACATATTTCCCGGGAGATTTGTCCCGAGAAAAAGAGGATAAGTTTTTCTATCTGAGGAGAATTTTAAGTGCCAACTGTCAATCAACTTGTGCGAAAAGGCAGAGCGCCAAAGAGGTATAAGAGTAAGGCGCCGGCCCTGGATGCCTGTCCTCAAAAGAGAGGCGTCTGTGTCCGCGTTTTTACCACTACTCCCAAGAAGCCAAATTCTGCTTTGAGAAAGGTGGCCAGAGTTAGACTGACCAATAACGTCGAAGTCACAGCTTATATTCCCGGTATTGGCCACAATTTGCAGGAGCACTCTATCGTTCTGATAAGAGGTGGCAGGGTCAAGGATTTGCCTGGCGTGAGATATCACATCATTCGCGGGGCTCTTGATGCCGAAGGAGTCCAGAACAGGTTTAAAGCTCGGTCTCGCTATGGAGCCAAGAAGCCGAAAGAGAAAAAGGGCGGAGGGAAGTAACCAGATTGAGGAGATGAAAGATGCCAAGACGCGGAATAGTTAGAAAAAGAAAGCCACAGCCCGACCCGAAGTATAATTCGGCCCTGGTTGGCAAGTTCATTAATCTGGTTCTGGGCAGAGGTAAAAAAAGTGTGGCAGAAAGGATTGTTTATAATACACTGGACATGGTGCAGCAGAGAGCCAAGGAAGATCCTCTGAAAGCTCTGGAAAAAGCGATTGATAATGTTCGGCCGATGGTTGAGACTAAATCGAGAAGAGTAGGTGGTGCTACCTATCAGGTACCGGTTGAGGTGCCTGAGGACAGATCAATTTCAGTTGGCATGCGCTGGTTGATCAAATATGCCAGTGAGCGAAGCGGCAGGAGCATGGAAGAAAAGCTGTCAGCTGAGATTCTGGATGCTCTGGCTAATAAGGGCGGAGCTGTTAAGAAAAGGGAAGATACCCATAAGATGGCCGAATCTAACAGAGCTTTTGCCCACTATAAATGGTAAATAGAATATCGGTTAAGCATCTTATTAAATTTATATTTTTGCCTATAAATGGAGAAGAAAGTTCATGCGGTCGTGCCCGATCGACAAAGTCAGGAATATTGGCCTTATGGCCCATATTGATGCGGGCAAGACTACAACTACGGAGAGGATCCTTTACTTCACCGGTATCACCTACAAAATGGGTGAGGTGGATGAAGGCACGGCTGTCATGGACTGGATGGCACAGGAGCAGGAACGCGGCATAACTATTACTGCCGCTGCTACCACCTGTTTCTGGCAGGACCACCGGATAAATATAATAGACACGCCGGGACACGTTGATTTTACCGCTGAGGTCGAGCGGTCATTACGAGTCCTGGATGGGGCGATTATCATTCTTTGTGCGGTCGGTGGTGTAGAATCGCAATCGGAAACGGTCTGGAGACAAGCCGATAAATATCGGGTACCCAGGATTATTTATGTGAACAAAATGGACAGATTAGGTGCTGAACCCAGAAGAGTCGTCGAAGAAGTCAAGACCCGTCTGGGAGCCAGACCGCTGGTACTGCAGATTCCCCTCGGTGTGGAGAGTAATTTTCAGGGAGTCGTTGACCTTGTTGGCAGGAAAGAAATAGTCTGGAAAGATGATCAGACCGGGACCAATTTTGAGGTGAGACCTGTTTCTTCTGAATATAAGGAAGAAGTTGAGCAAAAACGCCGGGAAATGCTGGAAATGCTAAGTGAAGTAGATGATGAGCTGATGAAGAAATATCTCGACGATGAAGACATCCAGCCGGAAGAAATCAAGCGAGCAGTTAGAAAAGGCACACTCGATCTGAAGTTTTACCCCGTTCTGTTTGGGGCTTCCTTTCGCAATAAAGGGATTCAGCCTCTGCTGGATGCGATTGTTGATTATCTGCCTTCTCCTGTGGATATTCCTCCGGTCAAAGGCTATCACCCGCGAACCAATCAAGAAGAAGTCAGGAAAGCCTCAGATAGTGAGAGTTTCTGTGCCCTGGTTTTTAAGATTATGAATGATGCCTTTCTAGGGAATCTGGCTTATTTTCGGGTTTATTCAGGTAAGCTGAAGGTTGGTTCCTATGTTTATAATGCCACCAAAGATCAGGAGGAAAGAGTTACCAGACTGCTGGAAATGCATGCTAATAAGCGGCGTGAAATAGATGAGGTTTATGCCGGCGATATAGCTGCTTTTGGTGGTATGAAGGGCCTTTCGACAGGTGACACTCTCTGTTTGAAAAGCCGTCCAATTTTACTTGAACCTCCGACTTTTCCGGAGCCAGTTGTTTCAGCTACGATTGAGCCTAAAACCAAGGCCGATCATCAGAGATTGGTGTCAACTCTCGAAAAATTTATGATAGAAGACCCAACTTTCAGGTTGGTTCACGAGCCGATGACCGGCCAGACTCTGGTTCAGGGTATGGGTGAACTTCACCTGGAAATAATTGTAGACAGACTGTCCAGAGAATACGGACTGCAGGTCAGATTGGGCCGTCCGCAGGTTGCTTATAAAGAGACTATAACCGGTGAGGCTCAGGGCGAAGGAACATTTATCAGGCAGCTAGCCGGGAAGGGCCAGTATGGTCATTGTGTTATCAAGCTAGAGCCTTTGGCGAGAGGAAAGGGCTTTGAATTTGTCAATCTGCTAAAATCTCATGCTATTCCTGAGGAATTTGTGATTGAAATCGAGAGGGGCATAAGGGAGGCGATGGAAGCCGGTCTGGTGGCCGGTTATCCGGTGACGGATCTAAGAGCCAGCCTCCTTGAAGCCAATTATCATGAAGATGATTCGGTTGCAATTGCTTATAAAATAGCTGCTTCCATGGCCTTTAAACAGGCTGGCGAGAAAGCTGGACCGGTTATTCTTGAACCGATTATGAAACTGGAAATAGTAACTCCCGACGATTATGTTGGGGGACTAGTTGGAGATATAAACGCCCGGCGGGGTAGGATCGAAGCTATTGAAATGAAAGGCAGCTCAAGAGATTTAAGGGCTTTTGTCCCTCTGGCCGAAATGTTCGGTTATGCTACTGTCTTGAGAACTATAACCCAGGGACGCGGAAGTTTTTCGCTGGAATTTTCAGCCTACGAGCCAACACCGCCTGACGTTCAGGAAGAAATTAAAGCCAGAGTAGAGGGAAGAATTCCCTTCAGCGAAGCGAGGAGGTAAAAAGAGATGGCTAAGGAAAAGTTTGTAAGGACGAAGCCGCATGTGAACGTAGGGACGATAGGGCACATAGATCACGGTAAGACGACGTTGACATCGGCGATAACGAAGGTATTATCGACGAAGGGGATGGCGCAGTACAAGAGTTATGATGAGGTGGCGAAGGCAGATGCGAAGATGTTCAGGCGAGATGCGACGAAGATATTGACGGTGGCGTTGTCGCATGTGGAGTATGAGACAGAGAAGAGGCACTATGCGCACATAGATTGTCCAGGGCACGTGGATTACATCAAGAACATGATCAGTGGGGCAGCGCAGATGGACGGGGCGGTGCTGGTGGTAGCGGCTGATGATGGTCCGATGCCGCAGACGAGGGAGCATATCTTATTAGCGCGGCAGGTGGATGTACCGGCGATTGTGGTATTTATCAACAAGGTGGACTTAGTGGATGATCCGGAGATACTGGACTTAGTGGAGTTAGAGGTGAGGGAGCTTCTGAGCAAGTATGATTTTCCTGGTGACAAGACGCCGGTGATCAGGGGTAGTGCGACGAAGGCGTTAGCTGATCCAGAGGGAGAAGGCGGGAAGCCGATCTGGGAGTTAGTGAAGGCGATGGATGAGTTTATACCGGAGCCGGTACGGGAGATAGACAAGCCATTTTTGATGTCGATAGAGGATATATTTTCGATAACAGGACGTGGGACAGTGGTAACGGGGAGGATAGAGCGCGGGGTGGTGAAGGTAGGGGACGAGGTCGAGATAGTAGGATTTGGGGAGACGAAGAAGACGGTGGTGACAGGGATAGAGATGTTCCGGAAGATACTGGATCAGGGACAGGCTGGAGACAATGTAGGATGTTTGTTGAGGGGGATAGGTAAGGATGAAGTGGAGAGGGGACAGGTTTTAGCGAAGCCCGGGACGATCACACCGCACAAGAGATTTAAGGCGCAGATATATGCGTTGACGAAGGATGAAGGTGGTAGGCACACGCCGTTTTTCAATGGTTATCGTCCGCAGTTTTATTTTCGGACGACTGATGTGACGGGGTCAGTGAAGCTACCGGCTGGAGTAGAGATGGTGATGCCAGGAGACAATGCGGAGGTAGAGGTGGAACTGATCACGACGGTGGCGATGGAGAAGGGGCTGAGATTTGCTATCAGAGAGGGCGGACGGACGGTTGGCGCTGGTACCGTCACCGAAATCCTGGAATAGAGTGAAGGAAGGGCTTTTTATGGAGAACGAGGAACGAACATGGAAAAGATAAGAATCAAACTGCAGTCATTTGACCACAGGCTTTTAGATCAATCGGTGAAGGATATCGTTATTAAGGCCAGAAGAACAGGAGCCAAAATCTCCGGTCCAATCCCGCTGCCGACCAAAATTCAGCGGTTTTGCGTTCTTCGTTCACCGCATGTTGATAAAAGGTCCAGAGAGCATTTTGAGATGAGAGTTCATAAGAGGGTATTAGACATAAGCGAATACAGCAATGAAACAATAGAAGAACTACAGAAACTCGACCTGCCAGCTGGTATAGATGTAGAAATTAAAGCTTTTGGGGCAGGAGAATGAAGATGATTGAAGGACTTATCGGTAAAAAAATTGGTATGACCCAGATTTTTGATGAAGCTGGAAATGTTATTCCGGTTACCGTCATCAAGGCTGGTCCCTGTACGGTCATCCAGAAAAAGACCAGGGGAAAAGATGGTTATGAGGCCCTGCAGCTTGGTCTGGTTGAAGAAAAAACCAGGAAGCATCCCAATAAACCTGAAACCGGTCATTTTAAGAAGTCGGGTAGCCCTGTTCTTAAAGTTTTAAGGGAAGTGAAATGTCAGGGCGCCGAAGATATTAAGGAAGGTGACCAGCTGCTGGTAAATATGTTCGAAGTTGGCGAAAAAGTTCAGGTTACCGGTCTCAGTAAGGGAAAAGGTTTTCAGGGAGTCATGAAGCGTCACGGCTTTGCCGGTGGTGGAGCGGCTCATGGGTCAATGTTTCATCGAGCTCCTGGATCTATTGGCGCTTCTTCCTATCCTTCCCGGGTTATTAAAGGCATGAGAATGGGTGGGCGTATGGGTCAGGATAGGATCTCGGTAAAGAATCTGAAGATCGTCCAAATAGATGAAGAGAACAATCTGATTCTGGTCAAAGGAGCTATCCCCGGGGCTTGTGGCGGTTTGGTCCTGATCAAAAAGGGTTCGTTTAAAGCCAAGAATTCATGAATATGGGTAAAGAGTGTGACATGAAAGTACAAGTTTTGGATCAAAGCGGAAAGCCGGTGGAAGAAATAAGCATACCGGAAGATGTTTTTAATTACCCGGTAAAAGAACATCTGGTTTATGAAACGGTGGTCAATTACCTGGCCAATCAACGACAGGGCACAGCTTCTACCAAGACCAGGGCTGAAGTCAGTGGCGGCGGTCGGAAACCTTGGAGGCAGAAAGGAACAGGCCGGGCCAGAGCGGGCAGCAATCGTTCGCCACTCTGGCGGCACGGAGGCACGACCTTCGGGCCAAGACCAAGGGACTATAGTTACGAAATTCCCAAAAAGGCCAGAAAAAATGCCTTAAAATCGGCTCTGGCTGCCAAGCTGGCTGAAAATCTTCTGCTGGTGGTCAATGAGATTAATATTTCTCAGCCAAAGACCAAAGAAGCTGCTAGCTGGCTGAAAAATATGAACATTGATTCAGCTCTGATTGTTGATTCTAAAGAAAACAATAATCTTTTCCTGGCGGTCAGAAATATTCCAGAGGTTAAAGTAGTGGAAGGTGAAAAACTTAACACCTATGATGTGCTTAGGTATAAATGGCTGGTGTTCAGTCAGCAAGCCTTCAATTCACTGGTGGAGAGATTGAAATGACCAAAGAAGCCAAGCAAATAATCCTCCGGCCATTAATAACTGAGAAAACTACCAGACTGAGAGATGCCAATCATGAAGTTTGCTTTGAAGTCGCGCCTGACGCTAACAAAATTGAAGTTAAGAAGGCAGTCGAAGAGCTGTTCAAGACCAATGTGGAAAGTGTGACCATCGTCCAGTTAAAGGGTAAGGTTAAAAGAT
The DNA here is from genome assembly GCA_035416665.1 of Candidatus Saccharicenans sp. Lineage (GTDB taxonomy): Bacteria > Acidobacteriota > Aminicenantia > Aminicenantales > Saccharicenantaceae > Saccharicenans. The sequence goes on from DAOLNQ010000010.1 coordinate 22,821, forward strand.
TGGGACGTAGCCAGGGGCGAACTAAAGACAGGAAGAAAGCTTATGTCAAGCTGAAAAAAGGCGAGAAAATGATTGAATATTTTGAGGCAGTATAACCATGGGTATTAAAATTTATAAACCTGTTACCTCAGGCTTACGGCACCGAACCGGTTTAAGTCATGAAGATGTGACAAGCGAGCAGCCCTACAAGCCGCTCCTGGTCTCTTTGCCGAAAAGCGGTGGCCGGAACAATAAAGGCCATCTGTCTACCCGTCATCGTGGCGGTGGTCATAAGAAGCTCTACCGGTTGATTGATTTCAAGCGCGATAAGATAGGTATTAGCGGTGTGGTAGAGACAATTGAATATGATCCAAATCGTTCTGCCTATATATCACTTATCAAATATCAGGATGGCGAACGGCGCTATATTCTTACTCCGGTCAATTTAAAAGTCGGTGACACTATTATCTCGTCTGATCAGCCGGTTGATATTTTACCTGGAAATTGCCTGCCTCTTAAGTATATCCCGGTTGGGACTATTGTTCATAATGTAGAGCTGACTATAGGTAAAGGCGGACAGATAGCCAGAGGAGCGGGAGCTGGCGTTCAGATTCTGGGCAAAGAAGGTGACTATGCTCAGTTGAGGTTGCCCTCGTCTGAAATCAGAAAGGTCCATATTAACTGCCGGGCGACTGTCGGTCAGGTTTCCAATCTTGATCATCAGAATATCAGTATTGGAAAAGCAGGACGAAGCCGCTGGCTCGGGATCAGGCCGCACGTTCGGGGCACTGCTATGAATCCCATTGACCATCCACATGGTGGTGGTGAAGGCAGAACCAAAGGCGGACGCCATCCGGTCAGCCCGGAAGGTATCCCGACCAAAGGTTATAAGACCAGAAAAAATAAAAGAACACAGGCTTTTATTATTAGAAGAAGGAGCAAATAACTATGGGCAGGTCGATTCGCAAAGGGCCCTATGTTGAGCCAAAATTAATGGAAAAGGTTCAGGCGGCACAGGCAGTCAAAGAAAAGCGCCAGATTATTAAGACCTGGTCGAGACGTTCTATCATTACTCCGGAAATGGTCGGGTTGACTTTCGGCGTGCATAACGGCCGCAAATTTATCCCGGTTTTTGTAACCGAACAAATGGTTGGTCACAAACTGGGTGAGTTCTCACCGACCAGGACTTTCAAGGGCCACACTTCTAAGACTGCTCGCCAGCTTAAAGTGGGTAAATAATCATGGAAAAAGAAAATTATCTATCAGAGGCTAGCGCTCGTTATGTCAGGATGAGCCCCAGGAAGGGGCGCCTGGTAGCCGATTTAATCAGAAATAGGCTGGTTGGAGAAGCGCTGACCATCCTGAAATTTAACGAGCGAAAAAAGATCAGTGCTATCATAGAAAAAGTTTTACGGTCGGCCATTGCCAACGCCCAGCAGAAATCACCCAATGTTGATGTTGATAATCTTTATATAGCCAAGATTCAGATTGAACAGGGACCGATCATGAAGAGAATCAGGCCAGCTCCTCAGGGCAGAGCTTATCGCATCTTGAAGAGGATGAGCCACGTAAAAATCTGTTTAGACGAAAAGAAAGGGAGATAGACCTTGGGACAGAAGACGCATCCAATCGGTTTTCGCTTAGGCTTTAATAAACAGTGGACTTCCCGCTGGTTTGCCAAGGGCAAAGATTATGCCCGTTTGGTTCATGAAGACCTGCAGATGAAACAGGCAGTCAGAGACAAGTATGCTCATGCCGGCATTGCCAGTGTTGATGTGGAGAGAGTTGGACCAAAGATCCGGGTGATTATCCATACAGCCCGGCCCGGAATTATTATTGGTCGCGGCGGGAAAGAAATTGAGAATCTGAAAAGCTTGCTGGAAGGAATAGCCAAAAGGGAAGCGTATGTGGACATCAGAGAAGTTGATAAGCCCGAGCTCAATGCTGCTCTGGTTGGAGAAGGCATTGCCACCCAGCTGGAGAAGAGGATAGCTTATAGAAGAGCCATGAGAAGAGCAGTTGAGAATGCTCTGAAAATGGGAGCCAGGGGTATTAAGGTTATGTGTTCAGGGCGGCTGGGCGGTGTGGAAATTGCGAGAACAGAATGGTACCTGAAGGGTCAACTCCCTCTGCAAACTCTCAAAGCTGACATTGATTATGCTTTTACCGAAGCTTTTACCACTTATGGTCAGATCGGGATCAAAGTCTGGATATACCGGGGAGACGTGGAAAAGGTCAGAGTCTCTTCTCAAATTATTGAATCAGAGGAGATCTAACCATGTTGATGCCGAAAAAAGTTAAGTACCGGAAGCAGCATCGAGGCCGGATGCGCGGTCGAGCCGAGCGAGGAGCAGAGCTGGCTTTTGGTGAGTACGGACTGCAGGCTCTCGAGCCGTGCTGGCTGACTGCCAGACAGATCGAAGCAGGGCGGGTAACCATTACCAGGTTTCTGAAGAAGCGCGGCAAGATGTGGGTCAGGGTTTTTCCCTGGAAACCGGTTACCAAGAAACCAACGGAGACCAGAATGGGCCGTGGTAAAGGTGATCCCGAGTTCTGGGTGGATGTCATTAGGCCTGGTCGGATTATCTTTGAAGTAGAAGGAATTGATTTTGCAACTGCTCAGGAATGTATGCGCTTAGCCGGACATAAATTGCCGATCAAGACCAGATTAATCTCCAGAGAACACAGGGAGCTAAGATGAAAATAAGAGAAATAAGAGAGCTATCAGCTGATGATTTAAGACAGAAGGTAATTGAACTTAAAGATCAGCTATCCAGGCTGCGTTTTCAGAAAGCTATGGGGCAACTGGATAATCCGATGAAAATCAGGAATATTAGAAAAGATATTGCCAGAATTAATACTGTGTTGCAGGAAATTCAGAAAAAAGAGGCAAAGTAAAAAATGGAAGCTAAACAGAAAAAAAGAGTGACAACTAAAGTGGGCACGGTAGTGGCTAAAAAATCCGCCAAAACCGTCAAAGTGCTGGTCAAAACTCTCGAGAAGCATCCGCTTTACAAAAAAACGATCAGAACAAAAAAGATATTTCTGGCTCATGATGAGCTGGACAGATGTCAGGTTGGAGATGTGGTCAGAATTGCAGAGTCGAGACCAATCAGCAAGCTGAAGAGATGGCGGGTAGCAGAGATTGTTGGCTTAGCTTCCAAAGACATAGAATCTGAAGTTAAGGATGAACTAACATGATTCAGATGAGAACCAAGCTCAAGGTGGCCGATAACTCAGGGGCCAGGAAGATCATGGCCATTACCCCCCTGGGCGGAGGTGTTGGCCAGGTGGCAACTATTGGTGATGTTATTTCTGCTTCTGTCAGAGAAGCTGATCCTGACAGCAAAATTCAAAAAGGGAAAGTGGTCAGGGCAGTCATCGTCAGAACCAGGAAGGAAGTCAGAAGGAAAGACGGTTCTTATATTCGTTTTGATGACAATGCAGCAGTTATTATCGATAAGACAGGTGAGCCACTTGGCACGCGTGTCTTTGGCCCGGTAGGCAGGGAGCTCAGAGAAAAGAAGTTCATGAAGATTATCTCTCTGGCTCCGGAGGTACTCTGATGGCCAAATTTCATTTTAAGAAAAATGACCAGGTTATTGTCAGGAGCGGTAAGGATCGGGGAAAAACTGGCAAAATTCTTAAGGTTATACCTGAGGAGAATAGAGTGGTGGTGGAAAAGGTTAATTTTGTTAAGGTTTTCGTCCGTCCTGATCGCAGCCAGAATATCCAGGGTGGGATAATGGAAAAAGAAGCTCCACTGCCGGTGTCACGGGTCATGCTCTACTGCCAGGAGTGTGGCCGCGGAGTTAGAAGCAAATATAAAATTTTAGAGGACGGGACTAAAATCAGGGTTTGCAGCCGATGTCAGGCCAATCTGGAAAAGTCCTGAGAGGTTAGAAGATGAGCAGGCTATTAGAACGTTATAAAACCGAGATCATTAAAGATTTACAGCAAGAGCTGAAAATTGATAATGTCATGGCTGTCCCCAGACTGGAAAAGATTGTCATCAATGTGGGGGCAGGTGATGCTATCCAGAATATAAAGCTGCTCGATACAGCCAAGGTGGAATTAAGCTTGATTACCGGTCAATATCCGGCTATCGGTCGGGCCAGAAAATCGATATCAGCCTTTAAGCTGAGGAAGGGCCAGCCTATCGCCTGTTATGTCACCTTAAGACGGGCGAGGATGTATGAATTTTTTGATCGTCTGGTCAATATTGTCCTGCCCCGGGTCAGAGATTTCCGGGGAGTTACTCCCTCTGGTTTTGACGGACGAGGGAATTATACTCTTGGCCTGAGAGATCAGCTGGTTTTCCCCGAAATTGATTATACCAAGGTAGAAAGGCCGCGCGGCATGAACATAACCATTGTCACTACGGCCAGAAATGATCAGGAAGCCTATGCTCTGCTTAAAAAGCTAGGCATGCCTTTTCGTGAATCTTGATGAAAGGAAGGATGAAAAGTGGCGACCACTGCTAAGATTTATAAGGATTTATCGAAGCCAAAATATTCTATTCGCCATCGTAACCGCTGCCGCCTCTGCGGCCGGCCGAGAGGCTATTATCGTCAGTTTGATCTGTGTCGTCTGTGTTTCAGAAAACTGGCTTTAAAGGGTGAAATTCCCGGCATCACCAAGGCTTCCTGGTAAAATTGCTTGAAAGGATGAAGTCATGAGTGCGACTGACCCGATTGCAGATATGCTAACAAGAATCCGGAATGCCGTCAGGGCAAAAAAGAAAGAAATTAATTTGCCTTCTTCCCGGTTAAAAGTTGAAATTGCTCGTATATTAAAAGAAGAAGGCTATATCAAAAATTACAAACTGATAGAAGATAATAAGCAAGGAATTTTAAATATTACTTTAAAGTATACTGATGATAACCAGAGTGCCATTACCGGACTTCGCCGGGTTAGTAAACCAGGCTGTCGGATTTACTGCAGCCAGGATTCAATTCCAAAGGTTCTGGATGGCCTGGGCATTGTCATTATCTCTACCTCCAGGGGAGTGATGACTGGCCAGCAGTGCGAAAAACTTGGTCTTGGTGGTGAGGTCCTGTGCGAAATCTGGTAAAACCAGGTGTGAGGTAAGAACATGTCGAGAGTAGGAAAGAAGCCTATAGAAATACCGAACGGGGTGAAGGTAACTATATACTCTGATCGGTTGGAGTTTGAAGGTAAGCTGGGGAAATTATCCTCGCCTCTTTATGCTGGTCTCAAGGCTAAACTGGAAGGTAATAAACTGCTCCTGGAAAGGGATAGCGAGGAACAGCAGATCCGGCAATTTCACGGCCTGTGCCGTTCTCTGGCTCACAATGCGGTGGTCGGCGTCACGCAGGGATACACCAAGCAGCTGGAAATCACCGGGGTCGGCTATCGGGCCAGGGTTGAAAAAAATAAACTCGAGCTAAATGTTGGCTATTCCCGTCCGATTATTTATGAAATCCCTGAGGGGATAGAGATTATTGCTGAAAAACCAACACTGCTAACAGTTAAGGGAATAGACAAGCAAAAAGTTGGCCAGGTAGCTGACACGATTAAAAGATTTAGACGGCCTGATCCTTATAAACAAAAAGGTATCAAGCTGGTTGGAGAAACGCTGATCAAGAAAGAGAGAAAAGCGGGGGTGGCCAGTGCTTAAGTCAAAGTCCGAAATAAAAAAAGTCAGAAAAGAGAGAATAAGAAAAAGAATAAGAAAAGAATTAAAAGGTACGCCGTTAAGGCCGCGATTGATTGTCATCAGGTCTAATCGTTATATCTATGCTCAGGTTGTGGATGATCTATCGGGGAAAGTTCTGGTCTCGGCTTCTACTCTGGAAAAAGAGTTTCGCGAAAAAGTCAAGAAGACCAAAGACAAAGAAGCCAGCCAGCAGCTTGGTTCTGTGCTGGGCAAAAGACTGAAAGAAAAGAATTTAGAGACAATCGTCTTTGACCGCAGAATTTATCCTTACCATGGCCGGGTAAAAGCCCTGGCGGAAGCCCTGAGGGCAGAAGGAATCTCTTTTTGAGTGAGCATCTAAGGAGGAATTAGCGTGGAACACGAAGATTTTGAAAAGCTTGATGAGCCACTGAGTCCGGAGATTGAATTAAAAGACCAGGTTATCTCGATCAGAAGAGTTACCAAAGTAGTTAAAGGTGGGAAAAACCTCAGTTTCTCTGCTCTGGTGGCCGTGGGTGATGAGAAAGGAAGAGTTGGCGTTGGCCTGGGTAAGGCACGGGAAGTTCCTCAAGCCATAGCTAAGGCGGTCGAAGATGCCAAAAAAAATATGATAGAAATCCCACTGAATGGAACGACCATTCCTCATCAGGTCAAAGGTGAAGCTGATGCTGGTTTAGTCGTGCTGAGGCCTGCCTCCCGAGGAACCGGGGTCATTGCTGGTGGTGCAATCAGAGTTATTCTTCAGCTGGCCGGGGTTAAGGATATCCTGACCAAGTCGATCAGGAGTAGCAACCCCATCACCGTGGCTCAAGCGACGATGGATGCTCTGAAAAAGTTAAAGAAGCCGGAAGAAGTCGTCAAATTGAGAGGCAAGGAAAGCGAACAAATCCAAGCTTAGAGCGAGGTCAACATGCAGAAGAAAAAGTATCTCAAAATAAAGCTGGTTCGCAGTTTAATCGGACGGCCCGAGAAGCATCGACTGGTGGCCAGGGGGCTGGGGCTAAAAAAGTTAAACTCAGAGGTCATTAGAGAAGATTGCCCTGAAATAAGAGGGATGGTCAGGAAGATTTCTCATTTGGTCAAAGTAGAGGAGATTGAACAGCCATGAACCTTAATAAACTAAATCCAGCTCAAGGTGCCAGGAAAAGCAATAAGAGGCGGGGAAGAGGCCCTGGTTCAGGCCTGGGTAAGACCGCTGGTCGTGGTCATAAAGGTCAATTATCAGGTGCAGGTTATAAAAGAAAATGGGGCTTTGAAGGCGGCCAGATGCCACTTCATCGCCGTCTTCCCAAGCGAGGGTTTAATAATAAGTTCAGAGTCGAATTTAGTGAAGTTAATCTTGATCAACTGGATAAACTTCCTCTGGCTGAAATTGGACTGAAGGAAATGGTTGAGTACAGACTTATTCATAATGAAGGAGAAAAGGTTAAGGTTCTGGCCAGAGGCCGTTTATCATCAGCCAAGACCATACAGGCTCAGGCTTTCTCTCAATCAGCGGTTAAAAAGATTGAAGAAAGCGGTGGAAAAGCGATCATTATCGGGAAGGAATAATGTTAGAAAGTATCCGCAACATCTTCAGCATTCCTGATTTAAGGAAAAGGGTCATCTTTACTCTTCTGCTGCTGGCTGTCTACCGCATTGGTTGTCAGATTCCAAATCCTGGCATCAGCGCTTCAGCCCTAGCTGAATTCTGGGAAAGTCAGCGTGGTTCGATCCTTGGTTTTTATGACCTTTTCTCCGGACGGGCTATGTCGAGAATGACCATTTTTGCTCTTGGCATCATGCCTTATATCAGCGCCTCAATTATACTTCAGCTGTTGACCGTGGTTTGGCCTTATCTCGAACGCTTATCGAAGGAAGGCGAACTGGGGCGGAGGAAAATTACTCAGTATACCAGGTATGGAACTTTAATAATCTGCTTTATTCAAGCTTTTGGTATCTCCATCTTTCTGGAGAATTTGACCAGTCCAACCGGAGCCAGAATCGTGCCCAGCCCGGGTTGGGGTTTCAGGCTGTTGACCATCCTGACCCTGACGACCGGCACTACTCTTATTATGTGGCTGGGTGAGCAAATATCAGAGAGAGGAATAGGCAACGGCATCTCTCTTATCATTTTTGCCGGCATTGTGGCCGGGCTGCCTCAGGGCATTAATAGCCTAATTACTGGTCTTAGAACAGGCAGTCTTGATCCCCTGCGAATTATTTTTCTGGTTGTTTTTATGCTGGCGGTCATTGCCTTTATCGTCTTTGTCGAGAGGGGTCAAAGGCGGATCCCGGTCTCCTATGCAAAACGGGTGGTTGGAAGGAAGGTTTATGGGGGGCAGAGTACCCATCTCCCCTTGAGAGTCAACACGGGCGGAGTTATTCCTATTATTTTTGCTGCTTCAATTATAACCATCCCTTCGACTCTGGCCACTCTTTCTAAAGCTCCGATCTTTCAGACCATTGCCAGACAATTTGGTCCAGGCATGCCTTTATATGTTCTAATTTATATTGCGGCTATCATTTTCTTTACCTATTTTTATGTTTCCATCATCTTTAACCCCAATGATGTAGCCGACAACTTGAGAAAATACGGTGGATTTATTCCCGGGATCAGGCCTGGCAAGAATACTGCTGATTATATCGATCAAGTGCTGACCCGGATCACACTGGTTGGTGCTATCTATCTGGCCGCTATTGCCATTCTGCCTGAATTTCTGATGACCGGATTCAAGTTTGGTTCCCTGCCTTTAATTGGAAACTTTCTGGAAGCTAATCTTCCCCGCTGGATTACTCAGGGATTGAACATTGATTTTTACTTTGGCGGAACTTCTCTGTTGATTGTGGTCGGGGTGGCCATGGATACTATGCAGCAAATTGAAGCCCAGCTGGTCATGCGGCATTATGATGGCTTTATGAGGAGCACCCGGCTGAGAGGGAGAAGGGGATGAGGGTGATTCTTCTTGGCCCACCGGGAAGCGGCAAGGGAACCCAGGCCGATCTGATTCAACAGAGCTATGGCTTCCCTAAAATTTCTACCGGTGATTTGCTGAGGAAAGAAGTTGATCTCGGGACCGATTTAGGGAAAAAGGTCAGTCAGGAGATGAAGGCTGGCCGCCTGGTCTCAGACGAGCTGGTACTGGAGCTGGTGGAAAAGCGGATAGCCAGCGATGATTGCCGGCAAGGCTATGTCCTGGATGGCTTTCCGCGGACGCTTAATCAGGCTCGTCTGCTGGAGAAAGTCGAGGCTAACCGACCGGAGACGGCCTTTGAATTTAAGGTCAATGAACAGGAAATTTTGCGGCGCTTGTCGGGCCGGATGGTTTGCCTTCAGTGTGGAGCTGTGTATAATATAAACAATAACCGGCCTCAGGCCGATGGGTTGTGCGATTTGTGCGGTTCGAAGCTGGTGGTCAGAGAAGATGACCGTCCAGAGGTGATAAGAGAAAGAATAAGATTATATCTTGAGACAATAGCGCCTCTTATCGATTATTATTTCAGTAAGAATGTCCTGTTTGAGATTAACGCCGAGGATACAACAGAAAATATATTCAGAGCGATTCAAGCTGTGCTTGATCGCCGGTTGACAGCGGGTAAGGAGCATTGAATTAAATGATAGTTTTGAAATCCGAAGCCGAGATAGCCATGATGAGAGAAAGTGGCCGTCGGGTTGGCCGGATTTTGACGGAACTCAGAGAGATGATTAAACCGGGTGTGGAGACCAGAGAACTTGACCGTTATGCCGAGAAGAGAACTTTGGAGCTCGGTGCTATCCCGGCTTTTAAGGGCTATAATGGGTATCCGGCTTCCCTGTGCATTTCTATCAATGAGGAAATCGTTCATGGTATTCCGTCCGGTCGGCGGCTGAAAGAAGGCGATCTGGTCAGCCTTGATTTTGGTGTTATCTATGGTGGATTTTATGGCGATGCAGCTATTACAGTTCCGGTCGGGGAAGTTTCGGAAGAGGCCAGAAGATTAATGGAAGTGGCAGAAAAAAGTTTTTACCGAGGTCTCGAACAGTTAAAAGAAGGCAATCACCTGTCTGATATTTCAGCCGCTATCCAGGCTGAAGTAGAAAAGGCAGGATTTTCGGTAATCAGAGATTTTGTTGGTCATGGGATTGGACGGGAATTGCATGAAGGTCCGCAAATTCCCAACTTTGGCCAGCCGGGCCACGGCCCGAAGCTGAAAAAGGGCATGACTCTGGCCATAGAACCAATGATTGCGGCCGGCCATTATGAAGTGGCTATCCTCAGTGATGACTGGACAGCAGTGACCAAAGATGGAAGTCTGGCCGCTCATTTTGAACATTCGGTCGCCCTGACTGAGTCTGGCGTGGAAATACTAACGGCAGATGATAAAGACTGGCGGCCTTAAATCGGGAGTCGGGTGAATGCCCAAGCAAGATGTATATGAAATGGAAGGCGTGGTCCTGGAGACTCTGCCTAATGCCATGTTTAAAGTTGAACTCGCTAATAAGCACGTTATTCTGGCCCATATTTCGGGTCGGATGAGGAAAAATTTTATCAGGATTCTGCCTGGCGATAGGATCAGGGTGGAGATCTCACCCTATGACTTGACCAAGGGACGGATCGTTTACCGCTATAAATGAGGTGAAAAATGAAGGTCAGAGCATCTGTCAAGAAAATCTGTCGTAACTGCAAGATAGTCCGGAGAAAAGGCGTGGTTAGAGTTATATGCTCTAATCCGAAGCATAAACAAAGACAAGGATAAAAAGAGGAGAACATGGCAAGAATAGCAGGTATTACACTTCCACCGGAAAAGAAGATTGAGATCGGTTTGACCTACATCTATGGTATTGGCAGGTCAAAAGCTAATAAGATTCTGGACGAGGCCAGGATTGATAAAAATAAGAAGGTTAAAGACCTGACCGAAGATGAGATCAACAAAATCCGTCAGATTATTGAGAAAAGAGAAAAAATAGAGGGCGAACTGCGGAAAGAGGTTTCGGCCAATATCAAGCGCTTAATTGATATCGGTTGCTACCGCGGCCTGAGACACAAGCGTAATTTGCCGGTTCGCGGGCAGAGAACGAAAACCAATGCCAGGACCAGAAAAGGGCCTCGCGGTCATACGATCAAGAAGCTCAAAGAGAAAAAAGCTTAAATTGTAAAATAATGGAGAAGACTCATGCCTAAAGCTAAAGCCAAGAAAAAAAAGGTTAAGAGAGAAGTCTCATACGGAGTAGCTCATATTCAATCGACCTTTAACAACACAATTATTACCATTGCTGATCAGCAGGGCAACACCATTTGCTGGGCCAGTTCTGGTACCTCCGGATTTAAGGGGGCCAGAAAAGGAACACCATTTGCTGCCCAGCTGGCCGCTAAGGATGTGGCTGGTAAAGCGAGAGAATATGGCGTTCGCTATGTTGATGTCAGGGTCAAGGGCCCTGGCGCCGGGCGGGAATCATCCATCAGAGCTCTGCAGGCTGCCGGGCTGGAAATAAAATCAATCCGGGATGTGACTCCCATTCCTCACAATGGTTGCCGGGTGAGAAGGAAAAGGAGAGTCTAAGAGAATGAAGGTTAAAGGAGATTAGTTATGGCCAGGTATCAAAAGCCAGATTGCCGTCTTTGCCGGACGGAAAAAACAAAGCTGTTTCTTAAAGGCAACAAATGTTTAACCGATAAATGCCCTCTGGAAAGAAGGTCTTTCGCTCCGGGTCAGCATGGCCGGCTGCGGAAAAGAGTTCTTGGTTATGCCATTCAGTTAAGAGAAAAACAAAAGCTAAAAAGATATTATGCCATGTCCGAAAAACAGTTCCGTCTGTTTTTTGAGAAGGCCGAGCAGCAAAAAGGTGTGACCGGCGAAAATCTGCTGATCCTGCTGGAAAGAAGGCTGGACAATGTGCTTTTTATGGTTGGATTTTCTCTATCCAGGGCGCAGGCCCGCCAGTTGATCACTCATGGGCATGTCCGGGTTAATGACCGGAAAGTCACCATCCCTTCTTATGTGGTGAAAGAAGGAGATCTCATCAGCCTGAGAGAAAAAACAGCTCAAAGTGAAAATTTCAAAGCAATAATTGAAGCTAATAAAGGCAAGTCTGTTCCAGGTTGGCTACAGCCTGACTGGGATAACCTGCAGGCCAGAGTGGCCTCATTGCCCACCAGACAGGACGTTACCATTCCAGTCGAAGAGCATCTGGTGGTAGAGCTTTATTCAAAATAACAGGGAAGGCTGCCTGATAATCAGCTTTCTTTAAAAGGAGGAACCATGACCGAGCTTGGTTTCCAGAAGCCAAGATATTTAGAATGTGATTATGAAACGTTAACCAATACCTATGGCCGCTTCAAAGCACAACCCTTTGAACGCGGCTACGGAATTACCATTGGCAACTCTTTGCGTCGGGTGTTGTTGTCATCCATCAGTGGGGCAGCCATAACCGCCGTAAAAATAGCGGGAGTGTTGCACGAGTTCTCTTCTATTCCCGGGGTGGTCGAGGATGTGACTCACATTCTGCTCAACTTAAAAACAATTCCCCTAAAGCTAAAAGTCAATGAGCCAAAAAGGATGACCCTGAAAATGTCGGGCCCAGCTGAGGTTAAAGCTGGTGATCTGGTTCATGATTCAGATATAGAAATATTAAACCCTGATATCCATATTGCCAGCCTGGATGCTGATGGTAAGCTGGAAATGGAAGTGGTGGTTAAAAATAATCGTGGTTACCAGAGTGCCGACCAGAACTTTAGCGATGATTTAAGTGTTGATTTTATCCCTCTCGATTCTTCTCATTCGCCAGTGATCAGGGTCAATTATACGGTTGAGCCAGCCCGGGTGGGGAAAAGAATTGATTACGAGAGCTTAACCTTGGAAGTCTGGACTAATGGAGCCATTAAACCAGGAGATGCCATTTCGCAGGCAGCTAAGATTTTAAGAGAGCATCTCAGCATTTTTCTAAACATCGTGGATGAGCCAATACCAAAGGAAGTGACTGCTTCTACTAAAGAAATACCTTATGCTGATCTGGTTGATGTTCTGGCCAATAGCATCGATCATCTTGAATTGTCGGTCAGAGCTAATAATTGTTTGCGAGCGGCCGGTATTAGCTATGTTTATGAGCTGGTCCAGAAAACTGAAGAAGAACTGCTAAAAACCAAAAATTTTGGCCGCAAATCACTGCTGGAAATCAAAGAAACCCTGGCTAATCTTGGACTGGGTTTAAACCTTGAGCTTCACCCCAAACTGCTCGAGCAGATCCAGACCATAATAAAAGAGAGAAAGACTGATAAGGAGCTGGAAGCATGAGGCATCAGGTTAAACGCTACGAACTCAGACGCAATACATCTCATCGTCAAGCCTTGCTGCGCAATCTGGTCACTTCTCTACTGGAGAAAGAGAGGGTTAAGACTACCCTGGCTAAAGCTAAAGCAACCAGGCCAGTGGCCGAAAAGATGATTACTCTGGGAAGGCAAAATACCCTGGCCGCAAGGAGGCGGGCTCTTGGATATATCACCAAAGAATCAGTCGTCCAGAAATTATTTACCGAGCTTGGCCCAAGATTTAAGGAGCGTCCAGGAGGCTATACCAGGATTGTTAAACTGGGCCTGCGCTCCGGTGACGGAGCTCAAATGGCCATGATTGAGCTGCTGGGGGCAGAATATAAAAAGAAAGCAAAAAAGAAAGAAAAACCCACTCCTCCCGGCGCCAGATAAAAAGCGCCGCTGTTTTTTAGTCTGATCCTGGTTGATTCAGCCAGGAGCAAGAGGGAGATTGACTCTTTCCCCCTGAATTTTTTCAGGGTTTCGTTTGCCTTTCTCAGTCTATTTTTCTATCTATTTCTCAGCTGGGGCTCGCCGGCAACCCTGATAAATCCGCTGCCAGTACGCATCACGCAGGTCCGAGATCTGCACTACGGGTTTGTCATGAGTGGTAGCATGAATGAATTCATGATCGCTGATCATCATTCCAACATGGGTAATGCTTTTTCCGCCAAAGAAAATTAAATCTCCAGCCTTTTCCTGTCCTTTTGGAATTTCCATCAGTCCTGAACTGGTGAACTGGATGCCTGCATCTCGGAGAATTTCTACCCCGCTCAGGCGGTAAATCAACTGAGCGAAACCAGAGCAATCAATGCCCAGTGGGCTGGTTCCGCCCCAGAGATAGGGAAGCCCGAGAAATCTTTTAGCTTGAGCGACCATTTGGTCGGGGGCCAGCCTGGGCCTTTTAAAAGGGGCCTGCTTTATTTCACCATCTCCCGCCTGGATAAAACCTTTATGACCACAGGGTAGAGTAACCGGTACCCAGCGCTCCTCTGGCTGACCGACCTCTAGAACTGTACTGATTGGAGCCATTTTCAAGGGCCTTTGCTCGGTCACATCAGGAGTGGCATAAACAAAGGCCATCAAGCTGGTAACTTCCATGACCTGGCCGCTGGTCGCATACAGTTTTTCGCCTGGTTTGTAGAGCCTGACCGCCCGGCTTTCGATCCAGCCCTGGTAGGTATCAGGCGTCTCAATAAAATACCAGTTTTTTCCCTGGTCATCTTTTTCGGTCTTAAGAATTTTAACGGTGGTGCCCAGCAGAGCCTGGCTGACCACATCTACCTTTAAACTAGGCTTGGAGAACATATTTTCTACCGACTGGATTACCACTCCTCGAGTTGCTTCGGTTTGAGCCAGAAGGCTGGTAGATAAAAGTATTAAGAAAAGAGCCGAACCCCAAAAAATGATTTTTTTATTCATCAGGACCTCCAGTATAAAATAGCTCCTTCATTATATTAAAAACAATAACGGCCAGCAAAATCTATTTAAAAAGATTAATCGATTTTATATACTCAATAATTAGGGAGGTGAAATATGAATCGTAAAGAATTTTTTAAGACCTCTGGCACTCTCCTGGCTTCATCATTTTTTGTTAATCCATTATCAGCCCGTTTTATGGAAAAAACTGTTAAGTCCGGTCGGGTTAAAATCACGACCAGAATTTATGAGCTGCGGTTGCGCCAGGCCTGGACTCTGTCCCGGGGGACCTGGGATACCAGGCGGAATGTCTTCGTCAGACTGGAAAGAGACGGAGTGGTGGGCTATGGCGAAGCGGCGCCCATCCCCAGATATGAAGAGAGCGCCGAGAGCAATCAGGCTTTTATAGAAAAAGCCGGGCCAATTCTGGACAGGGATCTCTGGGAGTTTCAGGATCGCTGGCGGGAAATTGAGCGCCTGACCCCTGGTCAGAATGCGGCCAAAGCGGCTCTGGATATGGCCATTCTGGATTGGGTGGGCAAAAGTCTGAAGATTCCGCTCTATAAGTTTTTTGGCATCAACAAAAATAAAACCATTCCAACGACTTTCTCCATCGGTATAGCGGAAGTTCCGGTGATGCAAAAAACTGCCCAGCAGGCGAAAAATTTTCAGGTGCTCAAAATAAAACTTGGTTCTAAGGATGATAAGAAGATTATCGAGGGCTTGAGAGAAGTAACTGATCGGCCCATCCGGGTGGATGTCAATGAAGGCTGGAAAGATAAGGAACAGGCGCTAGACATGATTAACTGGTTGGCCGATAGAGGGGTAGAATTCGTTGAACAGCCTATGCCGGCTGCCAATCTTGACGATTATCGCTGGTTAAAAGAGCGGGTTAGAATCCCGATTATTGCTGATGAAAGCGTCCATAAAATTCAAGATGTGCCAGCTCTGGCCGCAGGTTTCCACGGCATAAACATTAAGCTGATGAAATGTGGTGGCCTGCAGGAAGCACTGAGGTTGGTGGCGGTAGCCAGGTCTCTTAATTTGAAATTGATGATCGGCTGTATGATTGAGAGCTCGCTGGCTATTTCAGCTGCGGCCACTATCTGTCCTCTTTTTGACTATGCTGACCTGGATGGGAATTTGCTCATCAACAACGATCCTTTTAGCGGCTTAAAGCTTGAAGGCGACCGCTGGCTGTTGTCCGATCAGCCTGGCCTGGGTGTTAAGCCGACCATCCCCGAGTGGTAAACTTATCGTTAGACTGAGCAAACGTTGGAAGCCTTTTAGCTGCTTTTATTTTTCTGAAACGATGCGCCCGTATTCGCTCGATCTCTCCAGGCGATCGAAGTAGCTGAAAGCTGCCTGCCCTATTTGTTTGATAGTGGCATTGCCCTCTGCTTCCGACTTAAGATAAGTGGTCATAACACAAATAATATAGGGGTGCTTTTTCAGGAAAACCAAACCAGAATCACAGCGCACAGCTTCTAGTTCTCCCGGCTTATCAGCCACTATTACCCCTTCCGGCACGGCTTGCTGCAGCGGGCTGTCCTTGGGAAGAGCCAGAATATTAAAGAATTCCTGTCTGTAGGAGAGAGAGAGAAGCTGGCCTTTATAGATTTTTTCCAGAAGGGTCATCATTTCATAGGGTGTCGATATATTTTCTCGGCCTTCCTCGGCCGCTTTAACATCCATCATTTTGCGCTCGAGTCGCGTCTGATTAAGACCCAGCGACTTCAGCCGGCTGTTGACATTTTTCATTCCGACCCTGTCTATAAGCAGGTTGGTCGCCGTATTGTCGGACAGAACTACCATCAGCACAGCCAGATCCCGGATGGACATCTTTAGAGATGGATAACCGAGGTAAGCCAGAATCAGGCCTCCTCCGACCTTGGCTTCTGGTGTCAGATTAATGAACTCATCGAGCTTTAACTGGCCTTCTTCCGCCTGTTTTAGCACCTCCAACAGAACAGCAATTTTAATCGAACTGGCTTGGGGAAAAATTTCATTTTCATTGATGACGATGGTTCGCCCGGTGGCCAGATCTTTAATCGCCAGCCCCAGCAGGCCATCCAGCTTATCATTAATGACCTTTATGTCGTTAATCAGCCTCTTTTCCAGAAGATTGGTTTTGTTGTCGGCTCCCAGCTGGCCAGACGAGATACCAATCATAAGCAGAGCCATCAAAAGATACGTTACCTTAGGACTTTTAAAAAAACTTGCCATCTAAGCCTCCCTTCTGATTGCTGACTAATAGCTTTGATCAGTTAAAGCGAATGGTTAGCTTCTGGCCGACGCTCAGCAGATCGCTCTCCAGATTATTATCCTTCTTGATTTTATCGACGCTGAGCCCGTAATTGCGAGCTATCTCATAAAGCGTATCGCCTGGTTTGACCACATAATCAATATTCTGGCCGTCCGCTGGTTTGTCAGCCGGGCCAGACACCCGGGTTGATCCGGTTGTTTGCTGATTAGTATCTTCGGCAGTAGCTAAATCCTGTCCCTGTCCTGGAATCCTCAGCCGCTGACCGGGATAAATCAGCCTGGAACTTTTCAGTTTGTTTAGCCTGACAATGGCTGCTACTGAGGTATGATAGCGACGGGCAATCTGACCCAGTGTTTCTCCCTTTTTTACTGTATGCCAGCCATAAACCACATCGGGTGGCACCCAGTTGGGCAGCTCATTCAGGCAGGCCAGAGTTTGCTCCCCATAACCAGTTGGTACTCGCAGTTCATAGGGATAATTGGGAGTAGAATCATACCTTAACTCAGGGTTAAGCTGACTCAAAAGGTCGGTTGATAAGCCCAGTTTGGAAGCCAGAACAGAAAGCTTAATCGGTTTGGTCAGACTAACTGTCTCATAAGATAGGGGTGAATCAACCTCGGGCAGGTTAAAACCATATTTTTCCGGGTTCTCAATAATGAGCAAAGTAGCAATAAATCTAGGTACATAGCGGGCGGTCTCGTAAGGCAGACTGGAAAACAAATCCCAGAAATTATCCAGATAATCTATTTTCTGATTCCGAATTACACTCTGTACTCTGATTTCGCCACAATTATAAGAAGCAATAGCTGTTGTCCAGTCACCAAAGAAATTATGTAGCTCACTGAGATACTTGATGGCGGCCCTGGTTGATTTGACTGGATCCATTCTCTCGTCAATGTACTTGTCTCTCTTGAGACCATATCTATAGCCAGTGGAGGCGATAAACTGCCAAAGACCAAGAGCCCTGGCCCGGGACAGAGCTCTGGTTTTAAAGCCGCTCTCTATTAGGGGTAGCCAGGAAAGCTCTTCCGGTAAACCTGCTTTTTTCAGCTCTTCCACAATCATCGGCCGGAACAGGCCAGATCTTCGGTAAGCCTCTTCAAAAAATTTCCTCTCGACTGTTTGAAAGGATTTAACTTCAGCCAGTACCCAGTTATTTTCTACGACAGGAATAGTTTTGTGATTGCTGCCAGGAGGTGTCAATCGAAAAGCATAAACCTGCTGGATTTTCTGGACAAGTAAGATCCTCAAATCGTTTTTTTCCTGATCGAGCGCTGAACCAGCAGCCGCTTCGATTTTTAGCAGAGCCGCATAGGCCTTATCCAGAGAAGATAGAGCCTCGTCCAGCTCGCCTTTTTCCAGGGCAGCCTGGGCTTCCTGATACAGGGCATAGACCTCATCGCTGGGTGAGTTATATTCCTGAGATTCTCCTTCGACCCCGATCGTTTCTGACTGCAGTTCAGAGACAGTTGCTCCGGCCTCGGCGGTTTCTAAATTCTCGTTTTTCCTGTCTTCTGGTTGTTTAACCGGCTCTTTTCCCGCCGTTGTCTTAGCGGTGGCTGTTGGCACCTGTTTGGTTGGAGTCTGACTCCGATTAGAAGAACAACCGGCAGCCAGCAAAATTATTATAACTGCTGAAAAAAATTTTAAAAATGATTTGCGTTTAGCCATCTCCGACGCTCTCTTTTAAAATATTAATTAATTTATAGCATCAAAATTGTTCATAAATCAACACCGAATTGATTTGTCAGCCGACATCTAATGGCGTTGGTGCCATCTCCAGGCTGTTTCTATAATTGTTTTAAGATCAGAAAATTTTCTTTTCCAGCCAAGATATTTTTCTGCTTTTTCACTGGCAGCCAGGAGAACCGGAACATCTCCCTCGCGCCTCGGACCGAACCTAATCGGTCTGGTCAGACCGGTTACCTTTCGAGCTTCTTTAATGACCTCGAGGACAGAATAGCCACGGTTTGTACCGAGATTAAATGTCTGGCTGGTGTTCTCGGCAACCAGTCTGTCCAGGGCAAGAACGTGAGCTCTGGCCAGATCGGTCACGTGGATATAATCTCTAATAGCCGTCCCGTCAGGGGTAGGGAAATCCTGGCCATAAACCATAAAATCGTCCTTTTTCCCCAGAAAATAAAGAAGCAAACTTGGAATCAGATGGGTTTCTGGCTGATGGCATTCTCCCAGCAGCCCTTCTGGATCAGCTCCTGCCGCATTAAAATAGCGTAAAGAAGTGTATTTCAAACCATAAGCGCGATCATAATCCTGAAGCATCCTTTCCACCATAAACTTGGTGGCTCCGTAAGGATTGATGGGATTAAGAGGATGGTCTTCAGTGATGGGTGTTTTTAGAGGCACACCATAGACAGCCGCGCTGGAGGAAAAAATAAAATATCTGACCTTAAACTCAGGCAGGCAATCGAGCAGATTAAGCGTCGTCCTCAGGTTGTGGTTATAATACTTAGCCGGCTGGGCATAAGATTCTGCTACCTGAATCAAAGAGGCAAAGTGCATCACAGCTTCAGGCTGGTAGGCTTTAAAAACCTGCCTGATATCTTCGACCGAGCGCAGGTCACCTCTAATCACGTGGCCTCCGATGATCAGTTCTTCCCGGCCAGAACTGAAATTATCAAAAATAACCACCTCCTCCTTTCTGCTGAGCAGTTCTTTAACAGTATGAGAACCAATATAACCAGCCCCACCGGTTACCAGGATTCTCATGCTTTTTTCTCCTCAATTAATTTTCTGGCCAGCTTAAGACCTTCAGCCCTGGTCTCAAAACGGTTATCCAGCTGATAACGATAGAGCTTCTTTAGCAGTTGCCCCATAGCCGGGCCAGGAGCTACTCCCAGCTTAATCAGATCTCGGCCCATAATCAAAGGTTTAATTGTTTCTTTATTGACCTTTAGCTCCTCAAATTTTTTAAATAGCCAGATAGCCTGTCGGTCCAGGCCGGTAACTGGCTTTCTTTTCCGACCGGCCCGATCGGCAGCGTCAAGATAGATTAAAAGATCAATTTCGCCCTCGACGGCAGCAGCCAGCCGATTAAAAGCTTTTTTGGTGACGTTGGCTCGGTTCAGCCATAACTCGGAGGCCCGATGATGGTGACGGATAATCATCGGAACGACAGAGCGGAGATCAAAACCATTCCAGGAAAAGATTTTTTGACGTGCAAAAAACTTTCTGGCGATTTTTTCACTCAGAATATCATGACCATTGTTGGTGATGACCAGTCTGTCTTTCTTGTATTCCCAATCAGCTGTGGCTGGCTTACCGGCATCATGATAAAGAGCAGCCAGCAACAAAGCCAACTCTCTGGTTATTTCCAGCCCCTCGAGCCGGCTGATGATTTTAGCCTGATCAACTGACAGCAGCAGGTGAGCCCAGACCGTGTGGTGACCGGCTTCATCTTTTTCCGGGTGAAAATATGAATCCTGGATGGACAGGCTGCAGCGGTAAAGCTCAGGGAAAAGTTGTTTAAGGACGGTTAGCTTGAGCATTTCCTGCAAACCCCGACTCGGCCTCGGTGATTGAAGGAGTATTTTGAACAGCTCTTCATTAACCCTTTCGACACTCAGCCCACTTAAATCAATCTCTTTGGCTGCCAGATAGATCTCGCGGTCAATGTCAAACTCGAGGACGGAGGCGAATCTGGCTGCTCTCAGCACCCGCAGTGGATCATCAGGGAAGGAGCCGGGATTGGTCAAGTGTATAATTTTCCGCTCAAGGTCAGCCTGACCATTAAAAGGATCAATGACTTTCCCATCTGCCAATCGCAGGGCCAGACTGTTGCAGCGGAAATCCCGTCGTTCCAGATCTTTTTCAAGAGGTAGAAAGGGGTCAGCCTCAATGACGAAATCCTTATGACTGCGGCTTGTTTCCTGACTATCAGCCAGTGCCCGGTCTTTTCTGGGAAGAGCCACATCGTAAGTGCGGTCATCAACGGTAAACTTGATGACTCCAAAACTACGACCGACCAGGTCAACGCGACCATACGGTTTGAGCCTGTCAATGATTTCTTCCAGAGGATGGCCCTGGATGAGCAGATCAACTTCCTGCGGAGAACGTCCCAGCAGTAAATCACGCACAAAACCGCCAACTGCATAGACGTCCTGGCCAAAAAGACGGACAAATAGTTCTCGATGCTCAAAGTCGGCTGGAAGAAACTTTTTCATCAAACCTATTTTACAGATTTTTTAGCTGTCTTGAAGACCCGCAGGCCAATATAGTCAGGAGGTGGAACGGTATAATCGCCTTCTCTGGCTGCCCCGGCACGATGAACAGCACTCAGGCCTATAACACGACCCTGACCTTTATCATCAACTGCCCATTCAGCCACATTGCCCGTCAGTCCATAAATCAGGCTATCTCCAGCTGGCTGAAACCGGTCAACGGGAAGGAGCAACGGAGCTGGCCCCTTCAGATTGGAAATAGCAGTTTGAAGGGCCCTGCCGTCATCAAAATTAACCGGATAACCTGCCCAGTAATCCAGAATATTATCCTGATTGCCCTTAGCTTCAGCCATTAGCTTCTGAGCTTCAGTGACTGATGGCAGCCGATAATTGTCTCCGGTTAACTGGCTAAGCCAGCTAACATACTGCCTGGCTTCCTCAAGGGAGATGCCACTTACCGGATAATTTTCAGTTCCTGGCTGAAATTTATAATTGGGGCGAAAAGCCTGCCACTGAGCTCTGGTCACTTCAAACCGACCTACCTGTAAATCCTCCCAGGAGACCGTTTCTGGAATCAGCTGCCCTTTGATTTTAAGCCCGTAGCTCCAGCCGGAACGCGCGTAAGATTGAGCCTTAAGAGAGAGGTCAAGAGGTGAAAGTTCTTTCAGTGCTTCATTTTTGGGTAAGAGACTTTTAAAAAAATGCCGATCAAACCAGGCCAGTTCCTCTTCCATTTTTCGTCGTTGATGAGAAAGTTTTCTCAGACCATGAGGTTCGCTGGGGAAAATAATGAATCTGACCGGCGCCTGACCCAGTTGCTGGAGAACCCGGTAATGCTCCATTCCCTGGCCAAAGGGCACGTTGGTATCCTCTGTTCCATGGAAAATAATAGTTGGTACTTTCATATCTTTGAAATGAAAAAGGGGCGACAATTGCTGATAATAATCAGGTCTTTCCCAGGGTGCACCGAGAAAATAGTAATTGTCGAAGCTGACTCCAAAGGCACAGGTTCCATAGTCGCTGATCCAATCAACATCGGCTGCTCCGATTCCACCAACTTTAAAACGATTTGTCCAGACGAGAAGAGCAATACTCAAAATCCCGCCGTTTGACCAGCCCATGGTCCCCAGCTGGTCCGGGTCGACCATTCCCCTGGAGATGAGATAATCAACGCCTTTGACCATATCTTCCAGAGGGTAATCATAATAATGACCTCTAATTGACTCGACAAATTTCTGGCCGTAGCCGTTTGAGCCATGGTAGTTAGGTTTGAGTACGAAGCAGCCTTTCTGAGCCAGAAGGTTGGGATAATAGGCATAAGATTCATCAAACTCATCCATATCAATGCCGGTTGGACCGCCGTGAATATTCAAAAACAGAGGATATTTTTTGCCTGGTTGATAATCATGAGGATAATAAAGGAGTCCTTCTATCTCTTCATCCAGCGAACCCTTCCATTTTATAACTTCTGTCCTGGCCATTTTTTTGCTTTTCAAATAGGGATTAAGCTCGACAAGCGGTCTGTCCACCACCAGCTTATTCTTTTCCAGGTGGCCAAAATACCATTCTCCCGGTCTGGAGGCGGTAGAATGATTGTAAACTATCCAATCGCCGTTTTCCTGGCCGGTTAAGCTATAGACATTTGGATAATGCTCACCTTCAATCTCTTCAAAACTGAACTCTTCTGCCTGCCGGTAATATCTTCTCCACTTAGGCCTGGCCCCAGCCGCCAATGGAGCGACAAATCCATCGTTTTTAACCAGTAAATATGGTTCCATTAACCCCGCTTCCCAGTTGAGATTGATTTCTCGATAGCCATTGGCTTTGAGATCATAATAATAAAGAAAATCAGCTCCAGCCGTCTCATTGACCGGATCACTGGTCTTCATTATCGAAAAATAAAATCCCTGGTTGTTTTTATCCCAGAAAATTCCATCGGGCTTGAAGAAATCTTCTGGAAAGATTTCCCGGCTGGTTTTGTCCTCAAGTTTAATCAGGAAAAATTTCGGTTTTATCTTCCTGTCATTGCTATAGCTCAGGCTCTGATTGTTACGGGTGATGACCAGTTTTCTGTCAGGCGATAGATAAAAATTGGTGATCTGGTCGCGGTTTTCAGTCAGCCGGTGCCATTTTTTTTCTTTAAGACAATAGATAAAGAGCCGTTGTGGAATCAGATGTTCCTGATCTTCGAAAATGATTGAATCGTCCTTCTTTTCCTTTTCTTTAATTTCTTTTAAGGTTTTGCTTTCGCGGGCCAGAATCAGGAGATGATGGTCATCGAGCCAGGCAAAATCGATCAGTCCAAACTCCAGGTCTGTAACCTTTACTGGCTCTCCGCCCCGGACATCGAGCAGCCATAACTGCTGACCGCTGGCTGCCCGGTCAGCTTCATCCTGGCTATCTTCCTTACGCCCGGAAAGAAAGGCTATTTGCTGCCCGGAAGGGGAAAAGCGTGGCCGGCTCTCAGAATTATGCCCCCTGGTCAGCTGAACAGGCTGATTGTCTTTCTGCTGCGCGGTCAAACTTAAAAAAAGATGCGAAACACGGCTGTCCTTTTCTTGATCAGGCACATTTTTTACCCAGACAACCATCTGACCGTCAGGTGATAGGTTGAAATCAGCCGCCCTTTCCTGATTGACAATGTCATCGATTGTCCAGAGAGTAGTGGTGGGCTTTTTTTCTTGCGATTGTAGAGAACAGGTTAGAACAAAAATGAAAACAAAGGTCAACAGGAGACAAGCCTTCCGGCGATTTATTTCCATTGAACCTCCTCAGTGGTTAATTTCTTTTTATGAGTATATCTGATCAGCCGAAAATATCCAGAAGAATTTTGGTTGACTTGAAAGGAAGTAGCTTTTAGGGTATTTTTAGTTCCTTAATCTTAACCTTATGAATTCAGGACCATGAATAACAAAAGAGCAAGGTGGTTGTGGCTGGCCTTAATGGCTATTCTGCCCCTGCTGATTATATCGGTTAAATTGTCTGTTTCTGCTGCCGCCAGAAACCTGACCATCAGCCTTCAGGACAAAAAAATATCCGAGCTCAAGCCTGAAGGGTTGACTCTATCATTTTACCCGGCTATCAAAAATAATTCTGATCGAAACTATGTCCTGGCTTCCTACTCCTATCGGGTACTGATCGACAGCCAGAACTTTTTTGAACAGCAGGTTTCTCCCGATGAGCAGGTTACCATTCCAGCCAGACAGGTTATTGGCCTCCACTTCCCGGTTAAAATTAGCTATCAATATCTGACGGCTGTGCTGCCAGAAGGACGAAAGCAGGCCAGCTGTTTGGTCACAGGCGATATGTACTTTCGAAGCGAAAAAAATAAGATGGAAAAGGTTCCCTTTACCTTTTCTATGGACTTTCCTATCTTCGAATTTCCTGAAATTACTTTCCTGCCACTGGCCGTTAAAGATTTGACTCTGGGTGGAGCCGAATTCACCTTCAGTTTCCAGCTGAAAAATCCCAATCCCTATGATTTATTGATCAAAGACCTCCAGGTGAAATTGCATCTGGGCGACCGCCCCATTTATGAAGGATCACTCCGGGGCGACAAGGCTCTGGAGCCGGGTGGAATTAGAACCTTTCAACTCCCGCTGATGCTCGATTTTTTTGAAATGGGCCGAGAACTCAGGGATAATCTGGAGAAGGAACTGGTACCCTTTGTGCTAAAAGCTGATCTTGGGGCCGATTCCGCCTGGGGCTGGTTGGCTTTCAGTTTAGAAAAATCTGCTTCGGTCAAAAAAGAAAAGGTTCAATAAGTCTGGCCGGTTGTGACCAATGGTAAGTGCTATCATCGTCACCTATAATCGTTCTGAGTTTCTATCTGAAGCCATTGATTCTGTTCTTGCTCAGACTTATTTCAAAAAGAATCCAGCAGAGTGGGAACTACTGATCATAGATGATGGTTCGACTGACGAGACCGGATCTCTGGTCAGTCGCTATCTCCAGGTTGTGCCCAATATTCGATATTATTGTGAACCTCACCGGGGGGTGAGTGCAGCCCGCAACCGGGGTCTGTCCGAAGCCCGGGGAGATTTTATAGCCTTTCTTGATTCAGATGATCTGTGGTTGCCTTCCAAGATAGAAGTTCAGATGAGCTATCTGCGGGCCTTCCCCTCTGCTCCTTTTTGCCTGACGGAAGAAATTTGGATAAGACAGGGCAAACGGGTCAATCAAGCCAGAAAGCATCAGAAGCCCTCAGGTTATATCCTGGAAAGAGCCTTATCGCTCTGTCTTTTAAGCCTGTCGTCTGCCTTGTTCCGGCGGCAACTGCTCGATGAGATTGGTTGGTTTGACGAGGCTCTTCCCGTCTGCGAGGACTATGATCTGGGCTTGAGAATTGCCCTGCGCTATCCCTATTATTACCTGTCGTCACCTCTTATTATCAAAAGGGGAGGGCATGCTGATCAGCTGTCCAGAAAATACTGGGGAAACGACCGCTGGCGGGTGGTGGCTATGCTCAAGGCCCTGTCCACCGGTCCTGATGAGCCGACAGCTACCTTGATCAGAGAGGAAATTAAAAGAAAAGCTACCATTCTGGCTAAAGGCTTTAGAAAAAGGGGTGAGCTTAGACAGGCTGAATATTATGAGAATATTATCAATTCCGTAACGATTTAATTTTTTACCCGATTAAAAAATCTGCCGGGCCCGGTTTTTGTTCCGGAACCCGGCAGATAGATGGATAGTGGAAATGGAGAGCTTAATTATTAAAACCAGTAATTTATTCCAGCGACCAGAGTATAACCACTCAGGTCGAAACTTTCAAAACCCTCAAAAGCGTCCTGGAATTCTGGCTTTAAGAATTGATAGCGGAAATTGAGATCGAGCGTAACCTGTCTACCCAGAGGAACCATTACTCCGGCAAAAACACTGGAACCAATTGAGATGCGTTTTGATTCACTGGCATAGGTATAATAAACTGGATAGATAGTTACCTCACCACCAAGTTGTTCATCTTCCAGGGAATAGGGATCAGAAAAGTCAATCATGTCACCGCTGAGCTTAACCGACCAGAAATAAACTCCTAAACCTCCACCAAAATAGGGGACAAATCGGACCTGCCGGCCGAGAGGAGTAACTTTCAAAGATACCTGCAGCGGCGTTTGAGATACACTGAAAGAATGGATAATCATATCGCCATAAGGATAATATTCCACCGGCAGAGCAAAGTCGATGTCATCTATTGTATATAATGACCAATCCTCGTAAAAGCCAGCTTTATCCCGACTGTAAAAATCTACCGAGAAGACCAGACTGAACTGACGGTTCAGAAAAAGCTCATAAGCCAAGCCCAGCATGCCTGTTTGATAATCTGACTTCTTAAGTGTCATATTGTCAAATTCAATCTTCCAGAGGCTGTCTTCTCCGCCGCTTGTTCTGGGAACAAAATAACCATAGCGGAAAGTAAAGATATCAGCCGAAGCTACAACTGGAAGGAGCATCAAGGTGATTAAGACGATGATCAGTTTCTTTTTCATTTTTACCTCCTCACCCGACTATTATAGCAAATTTTGTGCCAGCCCAGATACCTGTTATTCCCTGCCTGATTGTTCTGTTTTGGCGACAGCTGTCCCATTTTCAGGCTTGTCAGCAGGTTAAACTTGGACTATTTTAAGAAACAGAGATTATGGCTGGCCCTTGGGGTCGAAGTGAGGTGATTGGCGTGGCCAGAATATTCAGACTGATTGAGTCAAGACTCAAAGACGAAGAAGAGGAACTGTTGGCTGCCATTTTAAACCAGGGGGAGATCCTCATTTTTCCCACCGAAACTTTTTATGGGCTGGGGGGACTGGCTACCTTTCCAGCTGTGCATCAAAAAATTTTTGAGCTCAAGGGTCGTCAAGCCGACAAGCGATTGCCTTTCTGCGCTTCAGATCTTGATATGGTTCTTCAATTCATAGAGGAGCCCTCTGACCTGTTTTTTCGGCTGGCCAGAGCCTTCTGGCCCGGGCCGCTGACTCTCGTCCTGCGAGTCAGGGAAGGCCTGTTGCCAGGGCACCAAAAGACACTGGCTGTTCGCGTCCCTTCTCCGGACTGGCTGAGGCAGCTTATTAAAAAAGCCGGTTCTCTTCTGATTTCAACCAGTGCTAACCTTAGTGGCCAACCGCCACTTTCAGCCTTTGATGATGTTTACCGGCTTTTTGCCGATCGGGTTGAGTTTTTTATTGACGGTGGGAAAACAACAGGGGACCTGCCTTCAACAATCGTCGATTTAACCGGGTCAAAAGCCATTTGCCTCAGAGAGGGAAAAATTCCTCTGGCCGAACTGTCACCATTCCTATCTGAAGGTAAACTATAGGCTAATTCTGATCTATTTGACTTTGGTCCCGGGTGGAATCTCCCGGTCAAAAAACGGGATGATGGCTCGGCCGTCAACCTCAGCCGCCAGCAGCATTCCCTGAGATTCAATTCCTCTGATAACGGCCGGTTGTAGATTGGCAATAACGATAAATTCTTTGTTCAACAAATCTTCTGGTGAATAGGTTTCTGCCACTCCAGCGATGATCTGCCTCTGTTCAGTTCCAAGGTCAATCTGCAGCTTTAAGAGCTTTTTGGTTCCCTCTACTCTTTCGGCAGCTATAACTCTGGCTACCCTCAAATCCATCTTTTTAAATTCGTCATAGGTTATATAGTCCATCTTTTTCTCCTTGGATTCTTTCTCTCCGCTGGCCGGTGGCTCTTTTTTAGAGCTGTCGCTTTCTCTCATAAATTCTTCCAGATCAATTCTGGGGAAAATGGCTTTAGCCCGGTTGATCCGGCGAACAGGTTGAAAATCATAAAATTTGAAGTCTGAGGTCAGCAATGCGGCCGGCTTTCTGTCCTCACCCAGCAATTCCCAGATTTTTTCAGAAGTCTGAGGCATAACCGGATAAAGGAGGTAGCTGGCCCCTCTGATCGAGCAAATAGCCTGAAAAATGACCCTGGCCAGCCTGTCCCTTTTTCCCGGTTGCCCGGCCAGTTTCCAGGGTTCGTTATCGGCCAGATATTTATTGACGATATTGAGGAAGAACCAGACTTCCTCCAGAGCCCGGTTCAGAGCATGGTCATCATAGAGGTCATAGACCTTATTTTTAGTATCTTCAAACTGCCTGGCCAGTTCCTGGTCGGCCTCGGTTTCTTCGCCCAGAGAAGGTAGGTGCCCATCAAAATAGTTGACCGCCATGGTCAAAGTTCTCTGAACGAGATTGCCCAGATCATTAGCCAGATCTGAATTTATCCGGTGGATAAAACCCTGATAAGAGAAGCTGCCATCCAGTCCGATAGGGATTTCCCTCAACAGAAAGTACCTGAGAGCATCGGGGCCAACTTTATTCAGGATAAAATAAGGGTCAAGAACATTGCCTCTGGATTTAGACATCTTAGCTTCATCTTTGAGCCACCAGCCATGGCTGAAAACTGTTGCTGGCAGTTCAAAGCCAGCTGCCATCAAAAAAGCCGGCCAGAAGATAGCGTGAAAACGCAGAATATCTTTGCCAATCAGGTGAACGTCAGCTGGCCAGAATGTGTTAAAAAGTTCTGGATTCCAGTCATAGCCAATAGCGGTTACATAATTATGAAGAGCATCAAACCAGACATAAATGGTATGCTTTGGATCACCCGGAACCGGTATGCCCCAGCTGACCGAGGTTCTGGTAATACTCAAGTCTTTCAACCCCTGGCGGACAAAGCTAACCACCTCATTCATCCGGCTGGCCGGACGAACAAAATGTGGATGTGACTGATAAAAATCCAGCAGAGACTGCTGATAAGCTGATAGACGGAAAAAATAGCTTTCTTCCTCTAAAAGAACAGCCTTTCGCCCGCAATCGGGACAGATTTTATATCCCTCTGCTTCCAGCGGAACATCTTCGGAGAGAAAGTTTTCTTCCGACACACAATACCAGCCCTGATAAGTACCTTTATAGATATCTCCTTTATCGAGCAACTTCTTAAATATTTTCTGGACTCCCTGCTCATGAAATTTTTCCGTTGTCCGGATGAAATAATCATAAGAAATATTCAGCCTTTGCCACAGGTCTTTAAAACGAACCACCACTTGATCAGCCAGTTGTTGAGGAGACAGGCCTTTTTCGGCCGCGCTCTTTTCTATTTTCTGCCCGTGCTCGTCGGTGCCGGTCAGGAAAAAGACTTTTTTCCCCTTCAGCCGCTGATAACGGGCCAGGGCATCGGCAATGATGGTCGTATAGGCATGGCCAATGTGTGGCACATCATTAACATAATAAATTGGAGTCGTAACATAAAATGTATTTTTAGCTTTCTCTTCCACCTGGCAGTCCTCCTCTGATGAGCATCATGGCTTCTGTCCGGGTAGCTGGATTGTTACGGAATGAACCGCGGACAGCAGAAGTCACGGTTATGGCTTTGGGCTTTTTAACGCCTCTCATTGACATACAAAGATGTTCGGCTTCAATGACCACCATTACTCCCAATGGGTTAAGGATGGCATTCAGGGTGTCGGCGATTTGTTTGGTCAGTCTTTCCTGCACCTGAAGTCTTCTGGCCAGGGTATCAACCAGCCGGGCAATTTTGCTCAGTCCGACAATTCTTCCTTCCTTTGGAATGTAAGCGACATGAGCCACGCCGGCAAAAGGCAGAAGATGGTGCTCGCATACCGAGTAGAGGGGAATATTCCTGATGAGGACCATTTCATCATGCCTTTCATCCTGGAAAACTTCCAGATCTTCGGCTGGATCAATTTTAATTCCGC
This sequence comes from Candidatus Saccharicenans sp., assembly GCA_035416665.1. Lineage (GTDB taxonomy): Bacteria > Acidobacteriota > Aminicenantia > Aminicenantales > Saccharicenantaceae > Saccharicenans. The sequence continues at coordinate 52,300 of DAOLNQ010000010.1, forward strand.
CGAGAATATCATCAAGCATCCTGGCCACCCGGCCGGGGGTTCCTCGCAAACCCGGTCGGTCAGGGTCTTCACCAATCCCTTCGAGCAAATGGTAAACCGCTTCTTCTATTTTTTTTTGATCCATACTTTTTGCCGATTTATTTGTTTTGCTGGCTGTCATGGCTACCTCTCTTTTTGATTTTTTCCAAAGACAGAAGAATGACCTTCTTCAGCGGCAGGTTCAGAGCCTCGGCTGCCCGCCGGCAATCCTCATATTCAGGCTGAATATTTATTCTTTCCTTCCCCAGGAAGGCTTCTTTAATTCTGATTCTGTGCGAGCCGAGTTTGACTTCGGTTATTGTCCTCTGTAAAGTCCTGCGGGCCACAGGAAAATACCTCAGCCCGATGGTCGTTGTTTCCCGGAAAATAGCCTCAATCAGGGTTTCTATTTTATCAGCCTCAACCAGCACGGTCAATTTCGTTCCCGGGCGGCTTTTTTTCATCACAACCGGCGTCAGATAAGTTTCGAGTGCCCCTGAATTAAGGGCTTTATCCAGAAAATGGCCAAGAACTTGAGGCGAAGAGTCGTCGATAGTTGCTTCTATTTGAAAGACAGTCGCAGGCAGTTTGGACGATTTTAACTCGCCATAGAAAGAACGCAGAACATTGGGTTGCAATTGAAGTTCTTTCTGGCCAAGGCCATACCCGACTTGATCGTAAGTGAGCTGGGGCCATTCTGTCCAGCACTCTCCGAGAGTGGTCAGAATCGCTGCCCCGGTAGGGGTCAGAAGTTCCGTCTGCTCTCCGCTCCTATAGACCGGATAACCTTTCATCAATTCGGCCACGGCCGGAGCAGGCACCGGTAAGAGGCCATGACTTGTTTTGATAAAACCGCTGCCGAGGTTAACCGGGGAAAAATAAACCCGGTCAACTTCGAGCCGCTGGAGCAGCCAGCAACTGCCTGTAATATCCACCAGAGCATCATCAGCTGCTGCCTCATGCAGATGAGTTCGGACAAAACCTGTGCCGTGAACCCGGCTTTCGGCTTGAAAAAGCCGCCGGAAAATCTGGATAGCCTTAGCTTTTATCTCTGCCTCCAGTCTGGAGCGGTTGATAACCTTCCTGACCTCCTCAAAATTTCGGGGTGATGACTGGCCGGAGGTTATGACCTCAACTCTGGTGCCGACCAGGCCCTGCGCTTTTCCTCTGCTCACCTTGATTTCAACCGGGAGTTTCAATCCCTGGATGGCCTGCTGGAATTCTTCGACCGGAATCCCCAGAGAGAGCAGAGAAGCCAGGATCATATCGCCGCTGGCCCCGCTGGAACAGTCGAAATAAATATATTTCATAATTTATTACCCTTAAAATATTGATAACAGCATAGCCTTTTGCCACAAAAAAATCAAAATATCTTGACTGAATAACGGCATAAATAGTATAGATTAGCTTTAAGAAGAAGCTAAATAAGAGGTAGTTAAAAATGAATCAGAAAGAATTACCCGAGGTCAACATTGGCATTCTGGGGGGGACTGGTCTCTATCAGATTGATGGCTTGCGTCAGGCTCGCGAAATTTCTTTAGATACCCCCTTCGGCCCGCCATCCGATAGCTATATCGTTGGTGAACTGGAAGGGATGACGGTGGCTTTCTTGAGCCGTCATGGGCGGGGTCACCGTTATATGCCATCTGAAGTCAACTATCGGGCGAATTTCTTTGGTTTTAAGTTGCTGGGCGTCAAAAGAGTAATTTCGGTTAACTCCGTTGGCTCACTTAAGGAAGAAATAAAGCCCAGGGATATTGTTCTGGCTGATCAGTTTTTTGACCGGACGAGACGTCCCAACACCTTCTTTGGGCAAGGGCTGGTGGCTCATATCAGCCTGGCCCATCCGGTCTGCCCGGTTTTATCCAGGCATGTTTACCAGGTAGCCAGAGAGCTTGACCTGACCGTTCATCCGGCAGGGACTTATGTCTGCATTGAGGGCCCGGCCTTTTCGACCGTCGCTGAGTCTAAGGTTTATCGTCAGTTTGGAGCCGATGTAATCGGGATGACTGCTGCGACTGAAGCCAGACTGGCCAGGGAAGCGGAAATGTGTTATGTCACCCTGAATCTGGTCACTGATTATGATGTCTGGAAAAGCCAGGAAGAGTCGGTGACTGTCGAGCTGGTTCTGGCCAATCTTCAGGCTAATATTGCCAACGCCAAGAATATCATCAAAAAAGCACTGGCCTCGATTGATCAGCTTGAAGGTGAAAAGTGTGATTGCCAGGAAGGACTTAAAAACACCATCATCACTGCCCCCCAGGCCAGAGATCCCCAGACGGTGAAAAATTTGTGGCCGCTTATTGGTAAGTACCTGTAAACGAGGCCAGCTTTGAATCTGGTCATTGTTGGTTCGGTAGCCTTTGACACCATTGAAACACCAGCTGGCCGACGGGATCGAATTCCCGGAGGTTCTGGGACTTATGCCTCTGTAGCCGCCAGTTTTTTTACCAGACCCGGGCTGGTTTCGATAGTTGGCCAGGATTTTCCGCGATCCATTCTGGCCCTCCTCCGTTCAAGAGATATTGATTTAGCCGGGCTCAAAATAAAAAAGGGAAAAACTTTAGCCTGGCATGGACTGTATGCTGCTGATCCCAATCAGCGGACCACTCTCAGGACCGAACTCAATGTCTGGCAGGATTTCCGGCCAGTTATCCCTGCCAGTTACCGGCGGGCAGACATCATTTTTCTTTCCAATCTTGATCCCGACAGCCACGATTATATTCTGTCTCAAATGAAGGGGGTTAAACTGGTGGCCATGGATACTATTCGTTACTGGATCGAAACCAAGCCAGAGGCTCTTTTCCAGGCAATCCAGAAGGTAGATATTTTGTTCGCTAATGAAGAAGAGGCACGCCTTTTGAGCAGTGAATTCAATCTGGTCAGGGCTGGCCGCCAGCTTCAGTCTTCTGGCCCAAAAATAATTATTGTCAAGAAAGGGGAGCATGGGGCCATGGTTTTTGGCCGTAATTTTGTCTTCAGCGTGGTGGCCAATCCGTGTGAGAACGTAGTTGATCCAACAGGAGCTGGAGATGCCTTTGCCGGTGCTTTCCTTGGCTACCTGGCCAGCCTTGGGAAATTTAACCGCCGTGAGATAAAAAAGGCAGCTGTCTATGGCAATCTGGTTGCTTCTCTGGCTATTGAAGATTTTGGTCTGTCCGGTTTGCTTCGGGCTTCAGAGCTTGATCTCATCCAGAGATATAAGAATTTTAAAAAAATCGTTTCATTCTAAGGGTCAAAATATAATAAAATCTTCATATTGAGTTTGGAAATAATTTTTTGGGGGTGGAAGATATGAACATAAAAAATCTAAGACCGCCGCTTGAACCTTTCCGCATTAAGACCGTGGAAAGGATTAAGCCGACCAGCCGCCGGGAAAGAGAAAACATTCTGAAAGAGGCTGGCTTTAATGTCTTCAATATTCCGGCTGAAAAAGTCTTAATTGACCTGCTGACTGATTCTGGCACCTCAGCGATGAGTGATCAACAATGGGCTGGTTTGATGGTTGGTGATGAGTCTTACGCTGGAGCCAGAAGTTTCTATCACTTCGAAGCAGCCGTTAAAAACATCTTTTGCTTTAAACATGTTATTCCGGCTCATCAGGGCCGGGCGGCAGAAAGAATTCTGTTCGGGGCTATGGTCAAAAAGGGAGATTTTGTCCCGAGCAATAATCATTTTGATACCACCAGGGCTAATATCGAAGCCAGAGAAGCTTCAGCTGTTGACCTGGTCATCGATGAAGCCTATGATCCTGATTCTGATTTTCCGTTTAAGGGTGATCTGGACACGATCAAGCTTAAAAAGTTTATTGAAAAAAAGGGAACCAAAAAGATACCGCTGGCCATGCTGACCATAACCAATAACAGTGGTGGCGGTCAGCCGGTTTCACTTAAAAATATTAAAGAGGTCAGTCAGATCTGCAAGCAGCACAAAATCCCGCTTTTCTTTGATGCCTGCCGTTTTGCTGAGAATGCTTATTTTATTAAAAAACGTGAGAAGGGCTATGAGAATAAAAGTATTCTGGAAATAGCTCAGGAGATTTTTTCCTATGGCCAGGGAGCGACGATGAGTGCCAAAAAGGATGCCCTGGTTAACATTGGCGGTTTTGTCACTCTGGATGATGACCAGCTGGCGGAGAAGATCAAAAATTTATTAATTTTAGGCGAGGGCTTCCCAACTTATGGAGGACTGGCCGGACGCGATCTGGAGGCTATAGCTCGCGGGCTGGAGGAGGTGCTGGAAGAGGATTATCTTGATTACCGGGTCGGTCAGGTGGCTTACCTTGGACAATTGCTTGATCAGGCCGGTGTACCGGTGCTCAAGCCATTTGGCGGTCATGCCATTTACCTTTTAGCCGATCGTTTCTTATCCCATATTCCGAGGCATCAATATCCGGGCTGGGCTCTGACCGTAGCTCTTTACCGGCAAGCCGGTATCAGAACATCAGAAATCGGGGCAGTGATGTTTGCCAAAAAGGATCCAAAGACGGGCGGTGAAATTTACCCCAGGCTGGAGCTGGTGCGCCTGGCTATACCGCGGCGGGTTTATACCAGTGCTCAGATTGAATATGTGGCTGACTCAATCATTAAATTGTATGAAAAGCGGGAAGAAGTGCGGGGAATGAGAATTGTCCGCGAATCTCCGCAGCTAAGGCATTTCACCATCAGGATGGAAGAAGTCTAAAATAAAAAGATAAGAGGAGAAGAGAGACAACGCTCTTCCCCTCTTATCCTGACTGGACTTTTTACTTACTTCTGTCACTTATTTTTGCGGTCATAAGCACTGATATCAAGGAAGCCATGTCCGGAAAGATTGAATAAAATATTGACCGGTTGGCCCGTCTTTTTAGCCAGAAGAGCTTCATCAATAACAGCTGCTATAGCATGAGCTGATTCTGGCGCAGGCAGAATACCTTCTGTCCTGAGAAAAAGTTCTGCCGCCTCGAAAACTCTGTCCTGGGGATAGGCTTTAGCTTCGACCAGTCCTTGCTTGACCAGATGGCTGACCAGCGGGGACATGCCGTGATAGCGCAAGCCGCCGGCATGAATGGCTGGAGGGATGAAGTCTTTGCCCAGAGTGTACATGTAAAGTAAAGGGGTGAGGCCAACGCTGTCGCCAAAATCATAGGTCAGTTCTCCAGCGGTAAGAGAAGGACAGACCTCTGGTTCAACAGCTAAGTATCTAGTGGCGGCTTTTTCTTTCAAATTACGTCGAACAAAGGGAAAACTTAAACCGGCAAAATTGGAGCCACCGCCAACACAACCAACAATCAGATCTGGCTCGAAACCAATTTCACGACATTGAGATTGAGCTTCGAGGCCAATGATTGACTGATGAATCATGACAGTATCAAGCACCGAGCCTAAAGAATATTTGACCTCAGGACTTTTCAGGGCTACTTCGACTGCTTCAGAAATAGCGATGCCGAGGCTGCCCGGATGATCTGGATTTTCCTGATAATATTTTCGGCCGGCATCGGTAGTTGGACTGGGGCTTTCGGTGACTTCGCCGCCAAAAAGTTGCATCATGATACGTCGGCCAGGTTTCTGGCGGAAGCTGCTTCTGACCATATAAACCCGGGCTTTAACTCCGAAAAGTGCACCAGCATAGGACAGAGCTGTGCCCCACTGTCCGGCTCCGGTCTCGGTGGAAAGAGTGGTCACTCCATCCTGACTCGCTAAATAGGCCTGCATAAGGGCAGTATTGGTCTTGTGGCTGCCGGTCGGGCTGACCCCTTCAAATTTATAGAAGATCCTGGCCGGGGTATCGAGATAAGATTCCAGTTTAGAAGCCTGGATGAGAGGAGTTGGCCGAAAAACTGAATAAGCTTCGCGCACTTTCTCAGGTATAGCCAACTCTCGCTCCAGTGAAACCTCCTGAGCGATAAAGCTTTTGGGAAAAATAGCTTCCAGATCGGAAGAATTGAGGGGTTCTCTGGTCGCCGGGTTCAGGGGTGGTGGGGGCAACTCAGGCAGATCAGCCTTTAGATTGTAAAAATTAGCTGGCAAATGTTTTTCATGTCTTGAGGCATACCTCAACATTTTATCCTCCTTGAATTTTTTGTTGTCGAAAAATAAATAAATTAATCAGAGATTAATAAAGTGGTGGTAAAAGATAGTTCTAGGGCGGGTCAGTCCGCCCACCAGAACCAGGAAAGAAGGGAAAAAGAGAGGGCAGATTGCGGGCTTAAATTGATCTCGTATAAGCTCAAATCCTTGCTCATTTCTCACTAATTTTAATCATCACTATAGTGGCTGTCAAGAGTTGGACATAAAATTTTTAAAAGCTGGCGGGAGAAATCCGTTTCATCTGATTTTAATCTGGAGCCTGACAACTTAGTTTTTAAGTAACTGTTCTCACTATATTTTGATGTAAGGAAAAAAATATATTAAGCTGGACAATGAAAGGAGAAAATTATGGACAAAAAAGATCAATCGCAGCCAGATATCAACAGTCGGCGCCAATTTTTAAAGCTGGGGCTGACCGGAACAGCTGGCCTCTGGTTGACAGGAAGAAAGCTGGAAGTCAGGGGTCAGGCCAGAAAAGAAACCCCTCCAGCCGCCACTGATTATGGACCTCTGTTTACCAGCCCGCCACTCAAGGTGGTGAGGGTGGGTTTCGTCGGAGTTGGCGGTATGGGTTCTGTTCATGTCCGTAATTTTCTTAATATTGATGGGGTGGAGATTAAAGCTATCTGTGATATTGTCGAAGAAAAGGTGGCCAGAGCCCAGAAATGGGTGGAAGAAGCTGGCTTTCCCCGGCCCAGAGGTTATTCGGCCGGTCCCTGGGATTTTAAAAGAATGTGCGAGGAAGAAGACCTGGATCTGGTTTTTACCGCCACACCCTGGGAATGGCATGTTCCCGTGTGTGTCACGGCCATGAAAAATGGTAAGCATGCGGCTACAGAAGTTCCAGCCGCAGTTACGCTTGACGAGTGCTGGGAACTGGTGGAAACAGCGGAAAAATATAAGAAACACTGCCTCATGATGGAAAATTGCTGCTATGACCGCATTGAGCTCATGAGCCTCAACATGGTCAGACGCGGATTGCTGGGCGAGATACTTCATGCTGAAGCCGGATACCTTCACGATTTGCGGGAGGTTAAATTTTCCAACGAGGGTGAAGGACTATGGCGGCGGCAGCATTCCTGGAAAAGAAACGGCAATCTGTATCCGACCCACGGCCTGGGGCCCGTGGCCCAGTGTATGAACATCAACCGCGGCGATGCTTTCGACTACCTGGTGTCCATGAGTTCGCCTTCCCGCGGGTTGCAGCTTTATGCCCGAGAGAAGTTTGGACCGGACTCACCGCAGGCCAAAGAAAAATTCGCCCTGGGTGATGTCAACACCTCGCTGATTAGAACGAAGAATGGCAAGACCATCATCCTGATTCATGATACCAACCTGCCTCGGCCATACACTCGCATTCATCTGATTCAGGGAACCAGAGGGATTTTGCAGAAGTGGCCTGATCAGATTTATGTGGAAGGCCGGAGCCCGCAGCACCAATGGGAAGACATTGAAAAATATGCCGAAGAGTTTGAACATCCGCTGTGGAAAAAGCTCAGCCAGAAAGGTGAGGGCCGAGGCCACGGCGGCATGGATTATATCGAAGATTATCGTCTGGTTGAATGTCTGCGCACAGGAAGCCCGACGGATATGAACGTTTACGATGCGGCGGCCTGGAGTGTGGTGTCTGCCTTGAGTGAAAAATCTGTGGCCGACCGTTCCAAACCAGTTGATTTTCCAGATTTCACCCGCGGTCGCTGGAAGACAACGCCACCGCTGGGAATTATTGAAGGCTGAGCGGCAATTTGGTCTTTTTCTTTTTTCTTTCTTTTAACTGGAAGTAGCTCAGGCACAGAAGACCAATCCCGGCATAAATAAGAGCAATAACTCTTCGCACGAGCGAGAGAGAAACTCCCTTTTCCGGGCTCAAGCCAAGCAGCACAAAAACAGCCACGTTGGTCAGCTCATTAATGCCCAGAGCTCCGGGTATGGCCGGGATGACGGCGGCAATGGTCGTCAGAGTGATAATCAGAAAACTTTTAAGCGGGGTCACGCCGGGTGTGTCCATGTAGGCCAGAGTCAGGTAGATTTCATAGGTCCAGATGAAAAAGGTTAAAGCGTAAAAAACATAGGCTTTTAAAAATAACTTGGGATGATGACGGTAATAATTGGAAATGTGATGGTCCAGTTCAACAATTTTTTCCTGCGAACGCTGGATAATCCTGGGCTTGATTTTTATCTTGGCCAGAAGCTTTACCAGCCAGGTGAAGAATCCCTTTTTTTGTTTTATAACTAAGAAAAAGAGGAAAATGGCGGCCCCAAAGGAAAAAGTCAGAAAAACCACTTTCATTTTCCCCGGCATCTTTATACGGCTGATGGCGACAATCACCCCGATGATAGTAAAGGATAAGATGGACACCAGTTCAATGGTCTTGTCTACGATGACCGTGGCCAGAGCTCGACGCCGGTTGGTGCCAGGTGTCATCATGGCCCGGACTGGTTCTCCACCAAACAGGTTAGAAGGGGTCAGGTAGCTTATGGCGTGGTCGGCCAGGCGGGCGGAAAGAAGAGCCGAGAAGGGATATTTTTTATCCTGGTCATCAATAATTAATTTCCAGTTGATAGTCCGAGAAATCCAGTAAATCAGCCTTAAAGCCATCAGAATGAGAAAATTGACCAGACTGATAGCCCGGAAGTCGTTGATGATCTGACGCAGGCCCGTCTTGTAAATTACCAGAATAAACAGCAGCAGGCCAATCAGCAACGAAATGTTGAGAAACTTCCTGGCCAAATTAACTTCTCCGATCCAGGCCTCTATTATTTTTATGGCCCGGCTTTATAGCCAAGAATTTTATCACAGCCGGCCATCTTTTTGAAACGTTTGAGCCAGAAACATGAGTCTTGACTTGGCCAGTGGCTTTCTCTATAATAAAACTATGAAAACTAAAAATGTTTTATCAGTATCATCATCCGGGGACCAGTTCCGCCAGCGCCTGGTGACTCAGAGCCGGGAACTTTTCTTCAGGTACGGGTTTAGCCGGGTAAGCATGGATGAACTGGCCGAAGACCTGGGTATTAGCAAGGCCACCATCTACCGCTACTTTCCGGATAAAGAATCTTTATTGCGCGAAGTTCTGAAAGAGGTCAGGGGGGCTATGCTTTCTCAGCTCGAAGAGCTCCAGAGTAAAGCCGAACTTAGCTGCCGGGAAAAGCTTATGAATTTTTTCACCTCTCTGGGTCAGACCATGTCTTTAATCAACCGGGAATTGTTGAAAGATATCAGGTTCAAGTTGCCGGACGTCTGGCAGGAAATTGAAGCCTTCCGCCGTGAAAAAATTTTCCCAATCTTTTGCCAGATGGTTCTGGAAGGTGTAAAGAAAGGAGAAATCCGTTCCGACCTTGATGCCAGGTTATTCCTGGAAATTTTCTATTTTCTGGCTCAGGAATTTGTCAACCCGGACTGGCTGGTCAAGAATGATTATGCTCCCTGGCAGCTTCTGGATTCCATCATGAGAATATTGTTTTTTGGCATTTTCCTGGAGAAGGATAAGGCAGCCGGAGGAAAAAATGGACGCCACGAAAAAAACAAGAAGAGAAAAGGACACAAAGATGAGAAAAAATAAAACGACAAAAAAATTGACCAAGATCTTCTTCAAAGGTCAGTTATTATTGTGGGCAGGCGTTTTGTCTTTCAATTTTCTCGCCTGTCAGCGGAACCCTGAAGAAGGCTACATCACGGCTACGGGCACGGTTGAGGCCCGGACTTCCAGGATAAGTCCCAGGGGCAGTGGTCGAGTGCTGAGAATCCAGGTAGAAGAAGGACAGGCGGTAAAACCCGGAGATCTGTTAGTGGAACTGGAACATGATTATTTAGACCTGCAATTAAAACAGGCTGAGGCTAACCAGAAGCAGGCTGAAGCCCAGTTAGCTCTTTTGAAAAAAGGAGCCAGGGCAGAAGAAATAGAGCAAGCCCAGCAGCAGCTCAAACAGGCTGAAATTAGCCTGAACCAGGCCCGGGTTGATGCTGAAAGGTACAAAAACCTCTATGCTAGGGGAAGTGTGACCAAAAGACAGCTGGAAGAAGCTGAAAACCGACTGGCTCTGTCTGAAGCTCAATACCATCAGGCTGAGGAAATGCTTAGAAAACTTAAAAAGCTGGCCAGACCGGAGGAAATTAAGGCCGCCGAAGCCCGGGTAGCTCAAGCAGAAGCGGCGGTGGAGTTGCTCAGGAAGAATATTGAAGATTGTCTGGTTTTATGCCCGGTGGCCGGCGTGGTTACAGCCAGGGCAGTGGAACCAGGCGAACTGGTCAATCCATCTTCTGTTCTGGTGACTGTTTCCAAACTGGACCCGGTTTACCTCTGGGTTTATCTGAGCGAAGTAGAGGTGGGGAAAATTCGGCTGGGTCAAAAGGCAGAAGTCTCTGTAGATAGTTTTCCGGGGCAGAAGTTTACCGGTCAGGTTGTTTACATTTCGCCTGAAGCTGAGTTCACCCCCAAAAATATTCAGACCAAAGAAGACCGGGTGAAACTGGTCTTCCGGGTAAAGGTTGAAATTCCCAACCCTGAGGGCCGCTTAAAACCTGGCTTGCCGGCTGAAGCGCTACTTAAGGTTTTATGACCTCCATGTCCGATTTGGTGTTGAAAATTAAAGGGCTGGGCAAGAGCTTTGCCGGGGTGAAAGCCCTGGATGGAGTGGACCTTGAAGTTGGGCGTGGGGAGTTTGTCTGTCTGGTTGGGCCGGATGGAGCGGGCAAAACTACCCTCATCCGCCTCATCTGCGGTCTGGAGCAAGCAGACCGGGGGGAGATTGAATATTTTGGCCGCCAACAGAAAAAGCTGGGTTCAAAGGAAAGGGTCAGGCTCGGCTACCTTTCCCAGTATTTCAGCCTTTATGAAGACCTGACGGTGGAGGAAAACCTGGATTTCTTTTCTCGCCTTTACGGTCAGGCCAGAAATCAGGAGCTCGTAGAAAGGCTCCTGGAATTTACCAGAATGACGCCTTTTCGGCAGAGGCAGGCGGGTAAATTATCCGGGGGCATGAAACAAAAGCTGGCTCTGGCCTGTACCCTGGTTCATCAGCCTGACCTTTTGCTGCTGGATGAGCCGACCACCGGCGTGGATCCGGTTTCCAGACGAGATTTCTGGCAGATTCTTTTTAACCTGCAGCTTCAGGGCAAAGCCATACTGATGTCCACACCTTACCTGGATGAGGCCGAACGAGCCAGCCGGGTGGCTCTTATTCATCAGGGAAGGCTCCTGGCTTTTGAGACGCCAGATAACCTTAAAAAACAATTCGCTGGCCGGGTGTTTGAACTTATCACTTCTGACCCACAGAGCTGGTATAAGAGGCTAAAAAGCCAGGCAGTGTTTCTGGACCTTCAGCTTTTTGGTGACCGCCTTCATCTGGTGGTCAGACCGGAAGTACAGGTTTCCGAAATAGCGGAATTTCTGATCAATCAGGGAGTTAAAGTGGAGCATCTTGAAGAGGTCCCCCCGGGTTTGGAAAATGTCTTTATTTTCCTGATTAATAAAAGCGGAGGTCAGAATTGAGCCGGCTGGCCGTTGAAGCTCAGGGTTTGAGCAAAAAGTTTGGTCCTTTTCTGGCCGTGGACCATGTTTCTTTGAGCATAAGTTATGGGAGTATTTTTGGGTTTCTGGGAGCCAACGGCGCTGGAAAATCAACTACCATCAGGATGCTTTGTGGCCTGCTGCGGCCGAGCGCTGGCTGGGCCCGGGTGGCTGATTATGATGTTCTTACCGAGGCCGACCGAATAAAAAAAGTCATCGGCTACATGTCCCAGAGGTTTTCTCTTTACCAGGATTTAACCGTGCAGGAAAACCTTGAATTCTTCGGCCGGGTTTATGGTTTAAACGGAAGCAAGTTAAAAAGCCGAATAACACAGGTGAAAGAACTGGTAGGTCTTCAAGGACTGGAAAATAAGCTGACCGGGAAAATGCCTTCTGGCTGGAAGCAGAAACTGGCTCTGAGTTGCGCTATTTTACACGAACCTGAAGTTATCTTTTTGGACGAGCCCACCGGTGGGGTGGACCCCATTTCTCGGAGAAACTTCTGGGAACTGATTTATAAAATGTCTGAAGAGGGTCGGGCCGTGCTGGTTACCACCCATTATCTGGATGAAGCTGAATACTGCCACGAACTGAGCCTCATTCACGCCGGTCGGATAATTGCCAGCGGCGGCCCGCGGGAAATGAAGAAAAATTATTTTCCGGGCAACCTTTTAGAACTGGCCTGCTCGAAACCTCTTAAAATTTATGAAAAACTAAAAACCTGGCCTGAGGTTCAGGGAGTTTCTCTTTTCGGGACCAGGTTACATGTCCTGGTGGAAAAAGAAGGCCTGCAGAAGTTTAAGCAGAGGTTAGAAAGTCTTGGACTGGAATTTTCTCTCAGGCTGATAAATCCGACTCTGGAGGATGTTTTCATTCATCAACTGGAAAAGGAAGCGGAGAAGGATAAGGCCAATGGGCACAGTTAGGATAAAACCGGTCATCCAGAAGGAGCTGCTGCACATCAGGCGCGACCCGCTCAGTCTGGTGCTGCTGCTGGTCCTTCCAGTGTTTATTCTTGTTCTTTATGGCTATGCCCTGAATTTTGATGTCAAGCACCTGAGCCTTGCGGTAGTGGACCTGGACAACAGCCAGAGCAGCCGGGAACTGGTGGCCAGGCTCACCTCTGGAGAATATTTTGACCTTAAGTATCGGCCAGAGAAAGTCTCAGATCTGGACGAGCTCTTTGACCACGAGAAGATAAAGATAGCTCTAGTCCTACCGGAAAATTTTGGTCGGGACCTGGTTTCTGGCCGCGGGCCTGCAGTGCAAATTTTACTGGACGGGACCAACCCCACACCTGCTCAGACCGGTTTAGGTTATCTGAGCAACATCCTGATGCAATATTCTACCAACCTCAACCTTGAGCTTCTTAACCGTTTTGGCCTGAATAAAATCACCATGCCTTTTGCGGTCAGAACCCGGGTCTGGTATAACCCGGAACTCAAAAGCTCTAAGTTTCTTGTGCCCGGGCTGATGGCCTTCGTCCTGATGGTCATCATTGTTCTGGCTACTTCTTTAACCATAGTGAGAGAGATAGAAAAGAAAACCATGGACCAGCTGTTGCTATCTCCGCTTACGCCAGCGGAGTTAGTGGTGGGGAAAATTATTCCTTACCTGGGCCTTTCCCTTATTGGGGCGGTTGTGGTCCTGCTGGCCGGCTGGCTGCTTTTTGGCGTGGCCGTTAAGGGCAACTATCTTCTGTTGCTCCTGGTGGTGGTAATCTTTCTGTTTTGTGGGCTCAGCCAGGGGCTTTTAATTTCTACGGTGGCCAGTTCTCAGTTGGTGGCTTTCCTTCTTTCCGGTATTTCCGCCTTACTCCCTACTTTTATACTCTCGGGTTTTGTCTTTCCTATTCGCAACATGCCACCGGTCATCCAGGGAATTTCAGGTATTATTCCGGCCAGGTATTTTCTGGTTTGTCTCCGAGCCATCATCCTCAAGGGGGTGGGCCTGAAGGCTTTTTACCGGGAAATGATTTTTATGACTGCCTACGGCCTGGTCATTACTTTTCTCAGCCTGGCCAAGTTAAAAAAGAGTTTCTTCAGATGAGAAAAATAATAGCTCTGGTTAAAAAAGAACTAATTCAGCTGCGCCGGGACCGGCGGCTTCTTCCTGTGGTCATTATGGCCCCGATTCTTCAGTTGTTGATTCTCGGTTATGCGGTAAACCTTGACGTGCGCCATATTCCTGTTGTTCTGGTGGATCTGGATAATTCACAGTCCAGCCGGCAGGTTACGGCGGCGGTGATGAATTCAGGCTACTTCAGGACCACTGCTCGGGCTTATTCTCAGGAAGAGGGTGGCTACTATCTTGATCGGGGTCAGGCGGCAGTAGTGCTGGTTATACCCAGAGGGTTTGAGGCCGACCTGGTAGCTGGCCGGGAAACAGCTCTCCAGGCGCTGGTGGATGGTACGGAAAGTCAGACTGCCAGCATAGCCATAAATTATCTGGAAATGATAACCCGCCAGTACAACCAGAGGTTAATTTTAGAAAGAGTAGAAAAATCCGGCCTGGGGTTGAAGCCAGTCATCATTCAGGCTGAATTCAGGGCTTTTTTTAACCCCTCCCTTAGCAGCCGTAAATTTTTTCTGCCTGGGATATTTGGCCTGCTGGTTATGGTTATGACTGTGATGCTGACGGCCATGGCTGTGGTGAGGGAATCTGACACCGGAACCATGGAACAGCTGATAGTTACACCGCTCAAGCCAGTGGAAATTATAACCGGAAAATTACTCTCCTTTTTCCTGGTTGGCCTGGTAGATATTGCTCTGATCCTGGGAGTAATTTATTTCTGGTTCAGGCTGCCGCTTAAAGGTGATTTTTTCCTGTTTTTACTTTTAAGCGTGTTGTACATGCTTAACACTCTTGGCCTGGGGCTTTTTATCTCCACTATCACGCGCACGCCCCAGCAGGCCATGCTGACTTCCTTTTTCTTCATGATGCCGATGATCCTGCTTTCCGGGTTTGTTTTTCCCGTAGAAAACATGCCCAGATTTTTTCAGTGGATAACCTGCTTGATTCCGCTCAGGTATTATCTGGTCGTCCTGCGGGGTATGTTCTTAAAGGGAGTGGGAATAAAAGCTCTGGCTGATGAGGGGTTAATGCTCTTAGTTCTGGCGCTCGTCCTGAACCTGTTAAGCGTTTCTCGCTTTCGGCGCCGTCTGGATTGAGCTGGTGCTGCTTTGAACTTCTGATTTCTCTTTAAATTAAAATCTTAGAGATAATCAGATAGCCCTGATAAACGGGTTTAGATTAATTTATCATCAGAGCGGAATTTTTTTATTTTCTGGTACAGGTTTTTTGTCTTGGCCTGAGATAATTAGCAGGCTGAAGAATTGAAGACTCAGGCCTTGGCCGTGGGAAAAAATTTAAAACAAAAAATTTCCCGGCTGGTTTAAAGAATCAGCATGCAGTCGCCATAAGAGAAGAAGCGGTATTTTTCCTTAACTGCTACCTGGTAAGCGTTCCTAATTAAATCGTACCCAGCAAAGGCGGAAACCAGCATCAGCAGGGTTGAACGCGGCAGGTGAAAATTGGTCAGAAGCCGGTTCACCACTTTAAAAGTATAGCCTGGGTAGATGAAAAGAGTTGTTGCCCCCTGACCGCCACGGACCTGATCTTGAGCAAAAGCGCTTTCCAGGGTGCGCACCACAGTGGTTCCTACGGCTGTTATTTTTCTGCCTTCGGCTCGCGCCTGATTCAGGATTTCTGCTGTTTCCTCGGGCAGGTAAAAATATTCTGGTAGCATTTTATGTTCGGTGACTCGTTCTACTCTTACCGGCTGGAAAGTGGCTTCGCCCACGTTGAGGGTAACGTAGCAGATGGTGGTGCCTTTTTTCCTTATTTCTTCCAGCGTGGCCGGGGTGAAGTGCAGCCCGGCCGTCGGAGCGGCGATAGAACCTTCTTTTCTGGCAAACACAGTCTGGTATCTTTCACGGTCAAGATTTTTCAAACGGGGGTCATCTTTTTTTCTTTTGATGTAAGGGGGGAGCGGGGGAGTGCCTATTTCCTGGAGCTTTTCTTTGACTTTCTCGGTGTTGAATTCAAGCACCCGGTGGCCGAGCGGCCCTTTTTCTCGAACCAGGCCTTTTAATTCTTTTTCAAAGAGGAAAACTTCTCCTGGTTGTACCCTTTTGGCTGGCCGGCAGAGAACTTCCCAGAGTGCGGGTTTGAGTTCTCGGACGAAGAGAAATTCAACCTGTTTGTCCGGCTGGCTTTCTGGGTGAGCCCAGGCCCGGGCCGGGATTACTCTGGTGTCGTTGAGCACCAGCACATCCTCTGGCCCGAAGTAGTCCGGGATTTCTTTAAAAATCCGGTGCTGAAGCAGGCCGGTTTTCCGGTCAATCACCATCAGGCGGGATTCATCGCGGTTCAGCAGTGGTTGCTGGGCAATCAATTCCTGAGGCAGTTCAAAATCGTAATCAGAGAGATGCAGTTTTGGTTCCATGTCAAGGTTGAGTCAGAAAAGCTTATTCTGGCCTGGGCCTGGTGGCGGAAAACCCAGATGCCGATAGGCTTTTTCTGTGAGCTTCCGCCCCCGGAGAGTTCTTTCCAGGAATCCCAGCCTCATGAGGTAAGGCTCGTATATGCTTTCTATGGTCTCCTTTTCTTCATCAATGGCGGCGGCAATGGTGTTAATGCCGACGGGTCCGCCGTGAAAATTTTCCAGGATGGTGTAAAGGATTTTGCGGTCAACGTCATCCAGGCCCAGGGCATCTACTTCCATCTGGTCGAGAGCATGGCGGGCGATTTCTCCATCTATTACGCCGTTACCTTTAACCTCAGCAAAATCCCGAACCCGGCGGAGAAGGCGGTTGGCGATTCTGGGAGTGCCGCGCGAGCGCCTGGAGATTTCTTCAGCGCCGTCTTCCCGGACCTTTACTCCGAGTATTCTGGAAGAGCGCAGGATGATTTTATTCAGGTCTTCTTCCTGGTAATAATCAAGGCGGTGGACGATACCAAACCGGCTGCGCAGGGGGGCAGTAATTTTCCCGGCTCTGGTGGTAGCTCCTACCAGAGTAAATTTTTTTATTTTTAGCTTATGGCTGCGGGCTCCCGGTCCCTGGCCGATGATTACATCCAGGCTGAAATCCTCCATAGCTGAATATAAAAGTTCTTCGAGGGAAGGATGCAGCCGGTGAATTTCATCAATGAACAGAATTTCTTTATCCTGCAGGCTGGTCAGAATGGCCGATAGATCTCCGGCCTTTTCAATAACCGGGCCAGAGGTTGGTTTAATGCCGACTCCCAGCTCTCTGGCCAGCAGATAAGCCAAGCTGGTTTTGCCCAGCCCGGGCGGCCCGTAGAGAAGGACATGATCCAGATTTTCATTCCTTTTTTTGGCTGCCTGAATAAAGATTTTTAGATTAGCCTTGATATTTTCCTGGCCGATAAAATCCTCAAATCTTGCCGGCCGGAGGCTGTCTTCAAAGAGAACATCATCTCTGGTTTTGACCGGTGTCAGAATAGCCGGCATGCGCGTTCCTTCCAGGAAGATATTTGTTGTCCGGTCTCTTTCATAATGCTGGCTTTCATATTTTTGACATTTTTCTCAAACATTCTCTGAGCAGCTGGTCAAAACCAGCCTCCAGTCCGAGCGAGGAGAGGGTTTCGTCCACCACCTGTTCTGCTTCTTTCCTTCTGAAACCCAGATTGACCAGGGCCGAAACCAGATCCTCTCTTTCCTTTGAGCCTTTCTTGCTCAGCACCTTTTCTTTTTTTTCCAGCTTATCAGACAGCTCCATGATTATTCTCAGGGCTGTTTTCTGACCGATACCTGGTACCATCGACAGCCTGGTAACATTCGTATTTCTGACCGCTTCTTCCAGTTCTGAAGCTTCTATGCCTGACAGGATGTTAAGTGCCAGCTTCGGGCCGATGCCGGAGATGGTGATTAACTTCAGGAAAATATCTTTTTCTTCCTGACTGGCAAAACCAAAAAGAGATAAGGAGTTTTCGGTTAGGTGAGTATAAGCCAGCAATTCAGCCTGGGAACCGGCTTCACCCAGCTTAAAATAAGTGGTCAGAGGAATCTGCACAGAATAACCCAGACCGTTAGCCTCGACAATGACTTCTCCTGGTTTTTTCTGCAAAATTTTTCCTCTGATATAAGAAATCATGGCCTTCTTGATCTCCCTGTCAGGCGAACCGGTTGGCCGTCAGGGTTAAGCCGCCGGTGATAGGCATGACAGATGGCGGCGGCCAGAGCATCAGAAGCGTCTAAAGGCATCCGGTCATCCTCCAGATTCAACAATATTTTAACCATGCGCTGAACCTGGTCTTTTTCGGCCTGGCCATAGCCGGTAACTGCTTTTTTTATCTCCAGTGCCGAATATTCATAAAGCTGTCTCTGACGGGAAGCAATGGCAATAAGGACAGCGCCTCTGACCTGACCTAAAGAGATAGCTGTTTTGACATTCCTGGCATAAAACGGATTCTCGATGGCAATCTCCTGGGGGGAATAGAGGTCAATGATTCTTTCCAGCTCGGTCCGAATATCATTCAACTTTTGAGGGAAGCTGGCAATTCTGTCTGGTTTAATGACTCCATAAACAATTGCTTCCAAATTTTCCGCCTCATCTTCAATAAGGCCAAAACCTGAAGACTGCAGACTGGGGTCAATCCCGAGCACCCTCATTGATCAGGCCATTTCTATTTATTGAGCTGCTGAGTAGCGGGCGATTTCTTCCTCATCGATATCAAAATTGGCTGAAACGCTTTGCACATCATCATGATCTTCAAGCTCTTCTACCAGCCGCAGGCATTGCTCGGCCTGTTTACCTTCCAGTTTGACATAATTCTGGGGAAGATAGCCAACGTTGGAGTCAGCGATTTCAATGTTATTTTGTTTGAGAGCTTCGAGCACTGCTTCGTAATTTTCAGGGGTGGTAATAACCTCAAAATTGCTGCCTTCATCTCTGACATCTTCTGCCCCCGCGTTCAAGGCAATTTCCAGCAGTTTTTCTTCATCCACCTTGTCTTTTTCCACATCAATATAACCCTGTCTCTTGAACATCCAGGCAACACAGCCCGACTCGCCCATTCTGCCGCCCAGCTTGGAAAAAATATGGCGTAGCTCGGCTACCGTCCTGTTCTTATTATCTGTTACCGCAGTGATATAAATGGCTACGCCACCGGGTCCATATCCCTCATAAGCAACCTCTTCGTAGGCTGCTCCCTCCAGCTGGCCCGTACCCTTCATGATAGCCCGCTTGATATTATCGGCCGGCATATTGACGGCTTTGGCCTCAGCCACAGCCTTGCGCAAACGAGGGTTTTTCTCTGGATCACCCCCTCCCTGGCGGGCGGCTATGCTGATTTCCCGGATCAGCTTGGTGAACAATTTGCCGCGCTTGGCATCAACAGCTGCCTTTTTATGTTTTATAGAATGCCATTTTGAGTGTCCTGACATACTTTTCTCCTCTTTTCGAATCCTTGACAAAATTTTAGCATAATTAAAATAGGCAAGCAAACGCCGGGGA
>DAOLNQ010000011.1:0-64468 GCA_035416665.1 Candidatus Saccharicenans sp.
GTGACCAGCTGAGCTGGGCAACAAAATTAAAAAAAGCCAGGGGCAAATAGCCCTGCTCACGGAAACTCAGTACCGCCGTATGGCCATGCCTTTTGCTCAATTTTTTGCGATCTGGCCCCAGAATGAGCGGCAAGTGGGCAAATTGAGGGATTTCTTTTTGAAAAGCGCGATAAAGAAGGATTTGCTTGGGAGTATTGGTAATATGATCATCGCCTCTGATCACATGCGTAATACCAGCCTCAATATCATCAACGACCACCGACAGATGATAGGTTGGGAAGCCGTCGCTGCGCAGTAGAACGAAATCCTCCAGATTTTTATTTTCGACGGCAATATGACCGTGGATAAGGTCGTCAAATTCAGTGATTCCATCCAGCATTAAAAAACGGATGGCAGCTGGCACACCTTTCTCCAGCCGTTCCTTTTTTTCCTCAGCCGAGAGATGAAGGCAATGGCGGTCATATTTCCAGTGCTGACCACTTTTTATCTTATCCTGCCTTCTTTTTTCTATTTCCTCAGGCGTACAAAAACAATAATAGGCCTGACCACGAGAGACGAGCTCATGTGCAGCCTGGCGGTAAATATCAAATCTCTGTGATTGGTAAATCGGCCCCTCATCCCAGTCCAGGCCTACCCACTGCAGTGCTTGCAAAATAGACTGAGTCATTTCCTCAGAAGACCGGCTGACATCAGTGTCTTCAATGCGGAGGACAAGTAAACCTCGATTATGTCGGGCGAAAAGCCAGTTAAATAAGGCAGTCCGCAGAGCACCAACATGGAGTTGACCGGTCGGGCTGGGAGCAAATCTAACTTTAACCATTAAAAATCTGTCCGGAATAAGAATTAGAACGTTTAAAATATAGCATACTGGCCCTGGTTATTCAAAATTCAGACCTGGAGTGCGGTCGTCTGCTCCCCTCGATTTTTTTTGAGCCCCCTATAAAAATAAGTTGACTCTATAAAATAATTTAAGTAGATTATAAGCAAGCTAAGGTTTCTAAGGTTATATAGGAGGACTCAGGGAAAAAGTTATTTTCCCGTCAACATGCTACAGGTTAGCGTTCTGGTCTTGGTGCGCGAGATAGAACAGGCTCTTAAGATAGTCAGAGTCTGCGAGCGTGAATTTCAGCCCATCGTCGCTAATTCTCCGGAAGAGCTTAAGGCCCTGATGAACACCCACGATTTCTGGGCGATGGTGGTTGACAGCAGCTATGCCGCTTATGACCGCTGGAAAGAACTGATCAAGCCCGATGTTTCAGTCATAATCGTTGGCAGCAATGAGGCTGAGGTCTATCAGATGCTCCTGACCTGGCCGCAGGAGTACTATCTGGATTATGTTCTGGACAATAACGGCCAGCCCCTGGAACCCATACTCAGCCTTCTTCTGCAGAGAGCGGTTTATGTCAGCCGCATCAAAAAAGAATGGGCTGAACTTCAGCAATCACTATCCCTGTCAGCCAGAAATACCAGAGAAATTTTCAGACAGATCAAGGAAATAAAACAGCTAATCAATCAAAATTATTTAAGAGAACTTGAAAAACGCCTGACGATTGAAACCCGCTATATCTGGTTTCAAAAAGAGCGGCAGAAAACAGAAGGCATTATCAGAAAAATTTACCTGGCTAACGATGTCAGCAGCCTGCTGGGTGTCGTCCCGGAAATCAAAGAATTGCTGGAAGCCAGAGGCCTGACTATTTACCTCATCGAAGAAAATGAAACTCTGGGCAAGCACCTCAAACCGATCATCTGGGATGATACCTTTATTACCCATCCCGAGACTTACAGATATGTGGCCAGATTGGGAGCCCCGGACTTTGCCTCGGCTGTGGCTACTTATGGACTGGAAATTAATCTGGCCGATTCGGCTTCTGACCGGAGATATTCTATCCGTTACCAGCATAATCTGAAAGAACCACTGAAGAGTATTCTGGCTGTACCTATCATTTATGAAAACCAGATTATCGGAGTGGTTGAAGTGTATAACAAATCGTCGGCCGGTGAACTGGTGGCAGAAGGTTTTAGCCAGGAAGATCAGGAGATTCTGCGCGGACTTTCAGAACATATCGGCATCGCCATGACCAAGCTCAATCTGATTCAGTATGATGCCCTGACCGGCTTGCTGCGAGCTGACCCTTTCTTTGACCGTATTCTGCAAAAGGTTAACTCGATGAGCAAGAGAAAAAAAGAAGAAGGGTCTTTCGCCATGGTCATGGGTGATGTCGATTGGTTCAAGCACTATAATGACAGGAATGGTCACGAGGCCGGCAACAGGCTGCTACAGGAGCTGGCACTTATCATGCGTCAGTCTGTTCGAGAAGAAGATTTAATCTGCCGCTATGGTGGGGAGGAATTTCTCTTTTTCCTGGAAGGGGTATCCAGCCTGGAAGAGGCCTGCCAGCTAACGGAAAGAATCAGAAAAAATATTGAAGAACATTATTTTCCCTTTGAAGAATATCAGCCGAGAAATAATCTGACCATGTCTTTCGGTGTGACTATTTATCCTCGCCGGCAGATGATGAGCAGCGAAGGACTGACCAGAGATGATTTAAAACATCTTGTCCATGAATGTGACCTGGCTCTGGCCGCAGCCAAAGGTAAAGAGACCTGGAGACTGCCACCGTCTGAAGGTCAACCCAAAGCTGTTCTGAAAAACAGGGTCGTCGCCTATTCCCGCGACTGGGAAAGTGGCGAGCAACCAGCCACTGCTATTGGTTTTCAGGAGAAACTTTACCGGGAAAAAAGACATTTCCAGCGATATTTTACTTCTACCTTTTTAATTTATAAGGAAGACTCTGAGTTCAAGGTCAGCAAGACCATTAATCTCAGTCTGGGCGGAACGAAAATAATTTCAGAAAAACCTCTGCCTGTCTCCAGACCATTAGAAGTTGTTCTGGTTCTGGGCAAAAAAGCCAGGTGGTTGCAGACAGAAGTTGTTTATTCTGAAAAAGCAGGTACTGAAACCCCAACCTTCTATACCGGCCTGCGATTTAAAGACCTGAGCCCGGAAGATCTCGGTCTCCTTCAGGACTATTTTCAGGAAATTCAAAAAGAAAATTATAATTAAGATAGGGATAAGAAATCGCCGGTTCCAGGCCGGTTTTATAAGCCGAGTTCCTTGCGCAGGGTCGAATAATAAACCGAGGGTGGATTCAATCGTTCCTCAAAGCTTGAGATGATGGTAAGAACTTTTTGTTCAAAGTGGTTTAGATCCTCAGGTGCTCCCCAGTTTTGAGTGCGCAGTAATTCGACCAGCTCTTCTACCACTGCCCGATTTAAAATATCCTGAGCCAGCAGGGGAAAACTAAATCCTTTCTTATCTATTAGCGAAAGGACTTTCTGCAGGTATTTCCTCAGTCCCTCCTGCTCAGCAATCAATTCTCTTTTTAAAAAGAACTGTTCTTTGACCGAGCTGACCAGATTCAGTTTATAATAGGCTTTTTTAGCTTCTTCCACCGTCTTTTTAATTCTATTGAGAATTTCCTGGACTTCAAAAATACAATGATTATCTTTCTGATAATAACCGATCCGGCCCGAGCCATTAGCTGATTCCTGATGATAACAGAGAATTAGCTCCTGGCTTTCGGCTTTGCCACTTTCATCTTCCTGGCTATTGTCCTGGTCTTCTTCCGCTGCTCTGGCACTGCTCATTTTTTCTACCAGACCCCTCTTTATCTCTTCAGCCAACTTCTCTTCAAGGCTTGGCTCTTTATCCGAGGATAGATCGGAGTTACTGGTTGCAGGGACTTCTATTTTTCCCCCGGACTCTTCTTTCTGCTCGCTTCGGGCTTCATCAGCTTCAGCGCTCCTGATTTCTGTCGGGCTGCTGGCCGAAGCTGATTCTTCCTGGCTTTTAGCTTCCAGAATCAGCAGTTCTTTAACCTTCTGCAGCTTTTCCAGTTCAGAGCTCAAGTCTATATCTTCAGCCGGCTCGGAGGTTTTTTCCAGCAATTCTGGCTTCAATCCGAATTTTTCTTCCAGCTGACGCTTTAAAAAAGCTGATTTTTCCATTGACTGACCGCGGATTTCCTCCAGCCTGTCCTGCAGCTCATTAATGGCTCTTATATCCTCGGCAGTCTCTTTGGCCAGCTCTTCAATCCTTTTCTGCCGCTCAACAATGCTATTATAATATTCTCTCATTTTTTGCAGGATCTGATTTCTTTCCCCTTCAAACTGCTCCCACAGCTGGCTATATTCTTCGAGGGCCTGCCATTCTTTCTTCACTTCTTCCTCAATCTGAGCTAGCTGCTGTCTGGCCAATTCCCGCTCTTCCTGAATCCTCTGTTCTAATTTTCTTTCAATTTCCTCATGCTGACGCCGCAGATAGTTTTCGAGCTGGGCTTCGATTTCTTGAATAATTGAAAATGGTTTTTTTTCGGTGTTGCTATTTATATCCACTGACCTTTCCTCCGACCCTGGCTCTTCCATTCTAAAATCACCAGCAGGCAGTGTCAAGATAAATTTCAGGTGAGACCGGACAGTATTTTGCTCGCTGCTCAAGGTGATAAAGACCGGGTGTCAGGGGTGAGAAAAATGGTCTTTTTCTCACCTTCCCACCCAAAAACCCGGGCCCCCTTTTAAGTTGGCAGTCAGTGAACTCTCTATTGCTCTTTAGCTCTAAATAATGTATACAGATAAGATAAATCCGGGTGCTAATTTGAATAATAATCATCAGAATAATCAACATAGCCGGCTAAAAGTATTGATCACTGATCCTGATCAGAAATACCGCCAGCGGTTGTCCGCTTACCTGCAGAGCCTGAAAATCGACGTAGAAACCTCTCCTAACCTGCCTCTCCCCAACCAGGTTGATAAATGGCTGAAAAACACCATCCTGATTGTTTCGAATCAGCCGGATGAAGCGAATAAACTCAGCCAGCTTCGGTTATTAAAATCAGCTGGCCGCGATTTAACAGTGATCATGCTGACTACTTCCTTTGCTGCTAACCGCTATCTTACCTATCTTCAAGCAGGTTTGATCGACTATATCTGTTCCCGCTATAACCTCGCTTCCGTTTTCTCTGCGGTTCGCTCTGAACTCTCCCGTCGTCAGCTAAAGCAAGATAATGAAATCTATTTAAAAAATCTGACCAGGTTGAAACTCGAACACTCCCGTCATATCAGGAAAATGCTGGAGCTTGAAGAGATTTACGATACGACTGTGGAAAATTTGATGACCGCTCTCGATTTGAGAGATGTCGAAACTTTCGGCCATTCTCAAACTGTCTCCAAGTACTGCCAGGTTCTGGCCAGGTTGCTGGGCATTAACCAGGCAGCCAGGCTGGACAATATCAGGAAAGGTTCTCTTCTCCACGACATCGGTAAGATTGCCATTCCCGATTCGATTTTAAAAAAGCCGGGACAGTTGACTTCTGATGAGTGGGCCAAGATAAAGCTTCACCCGACCCTGGGCTTTGGTTTGATCAAAGAGATGAAGATACTGGCTGAGGTTGGTCACATTATCCTGTACCATCATGAAAAATATGATGGGTCAGGCTATCCGCGGGGTCTTAAAGGGGAAGAAATTCCGCTGGAATCCAGGATTTTTGCCCTGGCCGACGCTCTGGATGCTATCACCTCTCATCGCCCCTATCGAGCAGAAAGAGATTTTCCGACTGCCCGAGAAGAAATCATTAAAAATGCCGGCTCGCATTTCGACCCGCAGGTAGTTGAGGCTTTCTGCTCGATTGACATTGAGAAATGGGAAAGAATCCGCTACGAAACGACCAGGCTGATTCCTTCTTTCGAAGAATACCAGCCGCTCCTCAAAAATAAAACGTCAACCTGAAGCATCTCAGGCTCAGAGTATCTAAGCCTGATCAGATTTTTTCCGGGCAGAAACAACTCGGGGTAAGCCGGAATAATCATTATCTATTTCGATTTGACTCCAACCAGCTTCTAATAATCTGACCACTTCAGTGGCCTGGCCGGCACCGATTTCCATGACCAGAAAGCCGGCTGGCTGTAGAAACTGACCGGCTTTTTTCACCAGCTGTCTGATAAAGTTCAAGCCATCCTGGCCAGCCAGCAGAGCTTTTTTCGGCTCAAAATCTCTGACCGGTCTGTCCAGTTTCTGCCAGTCGTTGTGGGCTACGTAGGGAGGGTTGCTGACGATCAGATCAAAAGTCAGCTGACTTGGCTCAAAAGCTTCAAACAGGTTACTCCGGATAAATCTGACATTATCAACCTGGTTCAGGCGGGCATTGACCGTCGCCAGCCGGAGGGCTCTCTTTGAAACATCAGTGGCAATTATCCTCGCTGAGGGGAGTTCTTTTCCCAGGGAGATAGCAATGTTGCCCGAGCCGGTCCCCACGTCGAGAATCAACGGCTCTTGAGGTAGAGGAAGAGTGAGAATCTTTTCCACTACTAGCTCAGTTTCCGGTCTGGGAATCAAAACCGAACGGTTAACCCAAAAAGTCAATCCCCAGAACTCTTTATAGCCAAGAAGATAAGCTAGTGGACAGCCGTCTATCCTTTGCTGTACCAGTTGCTCCAGATTCTTTTCCAGCTCTGGACCTGCGGGCTCGGACAGCCTGGTGAAAAACTCTGCCTCATTCAGGCGGCCAGCCGCCTGAATTAAAAGACGGGCCTCGAGAAAAGGACAGGGGCTGGTTGACAGCCTGGCCGCTGTCTCCCGGAATAGCTGGTCCAGATTCTTAGAATTCAAGTGGCTGATTAGCTGTTTCCTCAGGCTTGTCTTCTTCGAGGGCTCTGGTTTGAAAATAGAGGACCAGTTTCTCGATGATCTCATCCAGGTCACCATCCATGATCGCTTCAATATCATAAAAATTTTCATTCAGCCGGTGATCGGTCACCCTGGACTGAGGAAAGTTGTAGGTTCTTATTTTTTCGCTGCGTTCACCGCTCCCGACCTGCCGCCTTCTGTCCTGAGAAATCCGGCTGTGCTGTTCGCTCTGGGCTATATCCATCAGTCTGGTTCTTAAAATTTTCAGAGCTCTCTCTTTGTTGCGATGCTGTGATTTTTCATCCTGGCAGGAAACTACCAGACCGGAAGGCCTATGAGTAATTCTAATCGCCGTGTAATTCCGGTTGACATTCTGGCCGCCCGGACCAGAGGCGCCAAAAGCCTCTATTTTCAAATCTTTCGGGTCAATTTTAAGGTCAATCTCCTCAGCCTCAGGTAGAACAGCCACCGTGGCGGTTGAGGTATGAATGCGGCCAGCAGCTTCAGTTTTTGGCACTCTCTGCACGCGGTGAACACCGCTTTCATATTTCAGCCGGGAATAAACTTTCTTTCCCTGGATATTGACAATGGCTTCCTTAATGCCGCCGATGGGTGAATAGCTGACATCCATCAACTCCCATTTCCAGCCTTTTTGCTCGGCATAACGGGTGTACATGCGGAGCAAATCCTGAGCAAAAAGTGAAGCTTCATCCCCACCGGCTCCGGCCCTGATCTCCAGAATTACATTTTTTTCATCATTGGGATCCTTAGGGAGAAGCATCAGCTTCAACTCTTTTTCTAAAGTTTCTTTTTTTGACTTTAACGACTCTAGCTCTGCTTCCGCCAGATGCTTTAGTTCCGGATCAGAATCAGCTTCAGACAGAATCGAACTGGACTCCGCCAGTTCTTTTTCTACCTTTTTGAACTCTTGGTATTTTTTGACCAGAGGTTCCAGCTCAGCCCTCTCCCGGGCCAGCTCTTTGATCTTCTGGACATTAGAAGTGATGGTGGGATCAGATAGAAGCGAAACAACCTGTCGGTATCTTTCTTCGACAGTTTTTAATTCCTGAAGCATGTTTTTTATTTTTTGGCTTTAGCCGCATATTTTTTCCTGAATTTCTCCACCCGGCCAGCTGTATCCATGATTTTCTGTTTGCCGGTGAAGAAGGGATGACACTGAGAACAGATTTCAACCCTGATCTCTTTTTTAGTTGACCTGGTTTTAAAAGTATTGCCGCAGGCACAGATAACGGTGCATTCCTGATATTCGGGATGAATTCCTTTTTTCATACTCTTCTCTCCTCTTCAGGCTCCTGATTATAGCAGGTTTAACTTCATCAGTAAAGAATTCCTGCCTTCTCGCTTTTTTCCTGGAAAAGCTCCAAATTGAGTTTAAATCTGGAGGTTTTTTCCACATGACGGGCAATTTCTTTATAGACTCTGGAATTTATATACTCTTTCAGGGATTCACTTAACGGATAAACCTGCTCTTCTGCCTGCCACTCATAGGCCTGACCATCGTCTGTCTCCAGGCAGCCCAGATAAACTGCCCAGGCCAGCTGACGGAAAGGGACGTGATTGAACTGACGACGGATGGCCTTAATCTGGCCTTCCTTAATAGGGTTAACAAAATAAAGGTACCTGGAAAAAAGCAGGGCATTATGAAAGTAGGCGGGAAACGCCACCAGAGCATCCAGCTCAATCAGTTTGGCTAAATAGAGAAAAATTTCCAGAACTTTTTTGGAGAGGCTTAACCCTGGTCTGGTCTGACCGGGAAGCGGACCATGGTGTCCGGAAAATTCCTGCCTCGGGTTTTGCAGGGTAAGCCATTCAAATAAGAGGCTGTGTTGAACCGGCAGTTTATATCCGTGTTTCTCGGGGTCCAGAAATTTTGTTCGGCTTTCCTTGAGCTTCAAATCAACGACGATCCGGTCTGGATCTTCTTTCTCCCAGTAAATAAGCAATCGCTGAACAGGATAATCCGAAGAATCAAGCCGGTAACTGAGCGGCCAGAGATTCCTTTTCCTGGCTTCACGAAAGAAACCTTTTCTGGCCAGGACAACCATGACCTCTTTTAAGGTATAACGGCCGAGAAAAAGCAACGAACCCCTGGCCGGTCCCAGCCCGGAAAAAATTTCTTCTTCTTTAAGTCTCAGACCGCTCCCAGGCCGGGGATTCGCCTTGTCGTCAGCAGTCATTTATCCTGACTCACCTTTGATTTTTTTTCTTTTGGCCCTGGTTTCTTAGATTCCACTTCCTCCTGGTTGCCCTTTTCAGCTATTATCTTACCAGAATAAATAGAAAAAATATCATCAGCAAAGCTCACCTGGCGAATTAATTCAAAATCATCTTTTGAGGGTGAATAGCGGCGGTGATGACGGATGATAAGCAATCCCTCCGGCCGGAGAATCTGCCTCTTTCTGATAACTTTTAAGGGGTTCCTGTCAGCCAGAAGCCGATAAGGGGGATCGAGAAAGATAATATCAAAGGTCACCTTTTTTTTGGCCAGATCAATAACTGCCCGGTTAAACTCTTTGTTGATGACCAGAGCCAGCTCCTCTGCCCCGCATTTTTTTATATTGGCTTCGATCGTTTTAGCCGCTAAAGGTAATTCTTCTATAAAGACAGCTCGCCTGGCTCCCCGGCTTAAAGCTTCCAGACCAACCGAACCAGTACCGGCAAAGCCATCCAGAAAATTGGTATCAGTTATTCTTTCCTGGAGAATGTTAAACAGCGAGCCACGAAGCTTGGCTGGTAACGGTCTGACCAGTGGACTTGGAACGAGCCTCAGGACCCTTCCTTTATAACGGCCGGCAATTATTCTGATCACCTTTAAAAACCTCTCACTCAATAATAAACCAGGAGCTTACCCCGGGCTGTTTTTAAATCCAGAATCCCGGCTGGTAGCTCATACCAGCTATCAAGACGCTGAGCTTCAAGTCCATTACTTCTGGCTATCAAATCAATCAGAGAATTAACCACCGCT
Source organism: Candidatus Saccharicenans sp. (assembly GCA_035416665.1). Taxonomy (GTDB): domain Bacteria; phylum Acidobacteriota; class Aminicenantia; order Aminicenantales; family Saccharicenantaceae; genus Saccharicenans. The sequence goes on from DAOLNQ010000011.1 coordinate 9,669, forward strand.
GGTTGAACAGGTTGGGTCTCAAAATAAAGTTTGTCGATATCGAGCCTGACTCGCCTGCGATCTGTTTCCAGCCTGGCTACAAAATAAAGATTAATTTCTTCCTTAAAATAAGAAGGTAGGCCTTGATCTTTTAAGTCAAGCAAAATCCAGCCTTCGATTTTATTAGCTGGAAGCAACTTGAGCTCAATAGTTTTAACCGTTGGTGACTCTTCCGAGAAAATATAACGGAAAAAAGAGGAAACCTCCGCCTCTGAAAATTCAGCTATCTTATTCTGGTAACCTCGATTTTCCCTCTGGTAACGCTCAACCTCGTCCAGAAAATTGGCGACCCTTAAAGCCGTCTCCAGATCCTGCAGCTGTCCGCCTTCAGTCCGGGGAAAGGCGAAGAGCACAGCCTGGACAGACAAAAAGGAAAATAAGGCCAGACAAAGGCAGCTCCCTGCTTTTAAGCCTGAAGATTTCTTTTTTTTATCCATTTCTCTTTGACGTTCTTAATTAATTTATCAACAAATCACCTTTTTGTAAATTCAATGTATCTGACCTAACACAGTCAAGAAACAAAGGCGGGAAGAGGCGGAACAGGCCGAAGAGGCTACTGGTGGAAACTAATTTTCTGACCTTGTAACTCTCAGGCAGTTCACTTTTCAAGCGTAAATAACAAGGCTGGCTGGTTTCCTTGACACTATTCAGGGGGTAAACTATACTGAAGTTTTGAGAATACCCAGTCAGAAAGAAAGCCAATTATGACCCTGGTCAAGCAAGCAAGAAAAGGTATTTTGATTCCCTTTCTCAAGAAAGTGGCAGCCGAAGAGCGGCTCGAGCCTGATGAGCTTTTGTCTCTTCTGGCCAGTGGGGAAATTGTCATACCATATAATAAAAGGCATAAATCAGTCCGGCCAGTAGCCATCGGCCGCAAAATGAGGACTAAAGTCAACGTCAATCTGGGAACTTCCCGGGATTATCCCGATCTCCAGAGTGAAATAGCCAAGCTAAAATTAAGCCTCAAATACCAGACTGATGCCGTGATGGATTTAAGCACAGGAGGTGATATCAGAAGCATCAGAAAAAAGCTTCTTACCCTTTCCACTGTCCCTCTGGGAACCGTTCCTGTCTATCAGGCAGCTATTGAAGCCATAGAAAAACGTGGCTCAATAGTGGAAATGACTGAGGATGATCTCTTTGAGACCATCAGACAGCAGGCAGAAGAGGGTGTGGATTTTATGACCGTCCACTGCGGTCTAACCATCAAAGCGGTGGACAGGCTGAAAAAGCAGGGGCGAATAGCTGATATTGTCTCCCGCGGCGGTGCCTTTCATCTGGCCTGGATGCTTCGCCATCAGAAAGAAAATCCCTTATATGCTAATTTTGACCGGCTGCTGGACATAGCCCGGAAATATGATGTTACCTTAAGCCTCGGTGACGGCTTGAGGCCTGGTGCAATTTTCGATGCCACTGACCGACCCCAGATTGAAGAACTTCTCACCCTGGGCGAACTGGTCAGAAGGGCACGTGAGGCTGATGTCCAGGTCATGGTCGAGGGACCAGGCCACGTGCCCCTTGATCAGATAACCATGAATATCAAGCTCGAAAAAAGAATCTGTGAACAGGCTCCTTTTTATGTTCTGGGACCGCTGGTCACCGATATTGCTCCCGGTTACGATCATCTCGTCTCAGCTATAGGTGGCGCCATCGCGGCTGCCGCCGGTGCTGATTTTCTCTGCTATGTGACGCCTGCCGAGCATCTCGGGTTACCATCACTTGACGACGTTAAAGATGGGCTAATCGCCGCCAGAATAGCCGGACATGCGGCCGACATCGTTAAGGGCGTTCCAGGAGCTATAGAAAGAGACTTCCAGCTATCTAAGGCCAGAAAGAAACTGGACTGGGAAACCCAGCAAAAGCTGGCTATAGACCCCATAAAATTTGCTGAAATCAGAAAACGAAGGAAATCAAAGACCACAGCCTGCTCCATGTGCGGCGACTTCTGTGCGATGAAAATCGTCAGCCAATTTTTGAACGGAGAGGCTGATGATTCCTGCTTCTAATGGTGTTCGTTTCGGCGTGGCCGGAATCCCCCATTCATGTCCTGAAGATTCTTCTCTTCGAGCAGTTGATTGTGTTGCTTCTCTGGGCCTGGAAGCGCTGGAACTGGAATTTGTACACGGGCTCAAACTCGGTCCGGAAACAGCCCGTCAGATCAAAATAAAATCCAGTCAGCAAGGGGTGAAGCTCAGTGCTCATGCCCCTTATTTTATCAATCTTAATGCCGGGGATCAGGGACAGAGGATACGTAGCCAGGAGCTACTGTTAAATTCTCTGCGGCTGGCCGGGGTAGCCGGGGCTTCTGATCTGGTCTTTCACGCCGGCTATTATGGACGCCAAACCCCCGAGGAAACCTACAGCCAGATCAAAAACAGCTTGAAAGAAATTCTGTCCATCAGCCGGCTGGAAAAAATACCGGTCAGGCTCAGAATTGAAACCATGGGCAAACGTCAGCAGTTTGGTAATCTGGATGAAGTTCTGGCCCTTTGCCGGGAACTGGAAGGTCTTTTGCCCTGTCTTGATTTTGCTCATATCTTTGCCCGAGAAGGGAAAATAAACTCTTATCGGGATTTTTATCAGGTGCTAAAAAAAGTGGAGAGAAAGCTGGGCCACCGGGCACTGGCCAGCGCCCACATCCATATTTCTGGCGTCATCTTCAACCAGCGCGGGGAGATCAAGCACATCAACCTTGACGAATCAGAATTTCAGTACGATGAATGGCTTCAGGCCATTATTGAGGTTGACCTTAAAGGCACAATTATTGTCGAGAGCCCATCACTCGAAGCTGATGCTCTGAGGCTGAAGAGCCTTTATTACAATCTTAAAGACAAGGGAACCAGTCCCGAACACAGCCGCACCAATCATGATTTTCTTGACACTGATTGAGGCAAAGTCTAAACTAAATCCTAATTATTAAATAGCCTGAATCAGTATGAATTCAAAAAATACCGGGGAGAGAGGATTTTTTGGCTGATTATTTCTGGGAACTCAGAGGACAGTTTATTCTCAAAGAATTGGCGATTGTAACCGGCTGGACTTTTTTTCTGGCGAACAGGCTCGTTCGCCTGAAGTATAGAGTAATAAGTCTGATAAAAGGAGAGGCAGATGATTGAAATTCGTTTCCATGGACGAGGTGGCCAGGGGACAGTTGTAGCCTCAAAGATTCTGGCTGATGCCCTGGCCAAAGAGGGCAACTATGTCCAGGCTTACCCGGAGTTCGGAGTCGAACGTCGAGGGGCACCTGTTTTTGCCTTTATCCGCATTGATAATAAGCCGATCTATGACAAAAGCAGAATTTATACGCCTGATCATGTAGTCGTGGTTGATCCAACTCTGGTCGAAGCCATTGATGTCACCGACGGTTTAAAGGATGGCGGCTACATTATTATCAATAGCCCCAAAAAGCCAGAGGAATTCAAATTTCCTGACAAATTCAAGGTTTTTACCATTGATGCAACTGATATTGCAGTCAGGCACCAGCTGGGCACGCTGGCAGCTCCCATTGTTAATACGGCCATTGTTGGGGCTGTGGCCAAAATATTAAAGTTGACCAAACTGGAGTCGCTGATCGAAGCTATCAAAGAAGGAGTGCCTCAGAAGCCTGAAGAAAATGTTCAGGCAGCCATTGAAGCTTATGAAAAAGCGTGAGGGAGGAAGAGATGAGCAAAAAGAAAGATGATAAAAGAATAATCTTTAACTCTGAACAAGAAATGCCACTGGTAGCCATGTCGCTGGGCTCAATGCTCTATAACAAGACAGGAGCCTGGCGGAATATTAAGCCTGTTATAGACCTATCCAAATGTATTAAATGCGGGATTTGCTGGAAATTCTGTCCGGATACCTCCATTGACATTGTCGATGAGTGGCCGGTCGTTAATTATGATTATTGCAAGGGCTGCGGCGTCTGTGCTGAAGAATGCCCAGAAAAATGCATTGTTATGGTTGAGGAGGAAAAATGAAAAAAGTAATTATGGGAAACCACGCTCTTTCCTACGGGGCGATGCTGTCCAGAGCTCAGGTCATCGCTGCCTACCCGATTACTCCTCAGACTCAGGTGGTTGAACTGCTGTCGGAAATGTGCGCCAATGGGACCCTTGATGCCAAGTTCATTAAGGTCGAATCTGAACACTCGGCTATGGCCGCCTGTCTGGGAGCCTCAATGGCCGGGGCCCGGACCTTTACCGCCACCTCCGCTCAGGGACTGGCTTTGATGCATGAAATGCTGCACTGGGCTTCTGGTGGTCGCATGCCCGTTGTTATGGGTGATATTAACCGGGCAATGGCGCCAGGCTGGAGCATCTGGACTGACCAGATTGATAGTCTCTCCCAGAGAGATACCGGCTGGATTCAGTTCTACTGCTCATCCAACCAGGAAGTGCTGGATACCGTCATTCAGGCTTACAAAGTTTCCGAAAAACTGATGATTCCCAGCATGGTCATTCTGGACGCCTTCGCTCTTTCTCATACTTATGAAGTGGTGGAAATTCCAGAGCAGGAAAAAGTTGATGCCTATCTACCACCTTTTAATCCACCTTACCGTCTGACTCCGGCTGATCCCCATGCTTTTGGTGGTCTGACTTCACCAGACCACTATATGGAACTGCGCTATAAGCTTCAGAAGGATATGGAAAAGGTGCCAGCCCTGGTCGAGGAAACCGGACGCGAATATGAAAAAATGTTCGGCCGTTATCTCGGTCAGGTTGATGATTATCTCTGTGACGGAGCTGAGCTGGTTTTTGTTACCTCCGGTACAGCCGGTCTGACCGCCCGGGTGGTGGTGGATGAGCTCCGAGCTCAGGGAGTCAAGGCGGGCAATCTGCGTATCAAGCTTTTCCGCCCCTTCCCCTTTGAGCAGGTCAGATCCATCTTATCCAGAGTCCCGAAGGTAGCTGTTCTTGACCGGAATATCTCTTACGGCCACCATGGAGTTTTTTATCAGGAAGTTAAATCGGCTATGTATGGACTGCCATCCGAGCCGGCTATTTTTGGTTTTATAGCCGGACTGGGCGGACGCGATATCACCAGAGAGACTTATAAAGAAATTGCTGATTATGCCCTTAAACACGATCGGCCCGAAGAAGAAATCGTCTGGATAGGAGTGAAAAAATGAGTAAAGAAAGGAAAATGACCATAACTTTGCCAAGAGAGGAGCTGATGAGCTCCGGCCATTTAGCCTGTCAGGGCTGCGGAGCAACCCTGGCCATGAGATATGCTTTAAAAGCCCTGGGGCAGAAAACTATCCTCTGCATTCCAGCCTGCTGCTGGTCGGTCATTGACGGACCATTCCCCCACTCTTCGCTCGATGTGCCTATCTATCACTGCGCCTTTGAGACCGCTGCTTCCTCCGCCAGTGGAGTTAGAGCCGGCCTTGATATGGTTGGTGATAAAGAAACGACAGTTATGGCCTGGGCGGGCGATGGTGGAACTTTTGATATCGGGATTCAGGCGCTGTCCGGTGCAGCGGAAAGAAATGAAGATTTCATCTATGCCTGTTATGATAATGAAGCCTATATGAATACCGGTATCCAGAGAAGCTCAGCCACACCAATTGGCGCCTGGACAACGACCACTCCTGTCAAACACTACAAAAAGGAAAGAAAAAAAGACATCATCGGCATTATGGCTGCTCATGCCATTCCTTATATCGCTACTGCCAGCATCGCCTATCCGGAGGATATGGTTAAAAAATTCAAAAAGGCTAAAGACATTCATGGAACCAGGTTTATTCATATCTATGCACCCTGTCCAACTGGCTGGAAGAGCCGCCCTGATGATACGGTCAAGCTGGCCAGGCTGGCCGTTCAGACCGGCTATTTTCCTCTTTACGAAGTAGAAAATGGTGAAAAGTGGACTCTCAATCTTAAAATAAAAGAAAGAAAACCGATTACCGAGTATCTTAAACTGCAGGGACGATTCCGCCATTTGAAGCAGGATGAAATCGATTTAATCCAGGCTGAAGTTGACAACAACTATCAGAAAATCCTGAAAAAGTGTGGTCTGTAAGCTAATCTCTTATAAACTGGTGACTGATTCAATATGATCTGATGATCAAAAGGAGAAAAAGAATGAAGAAAAGTATCATAATCCTATTCATGCTGGTAGCGCTTTTAACCACCTATGCCTGCCAGAAGTCAGAAACAACGGCCAGTGGAAGCACTTCGCCCTCAACTTCAGCTGAACTGGCTCCAGCTTTCGAGGTGACAACCCTTGATGGGCGACAGATCAGTTTAGCCTCCCTGGCCGGCAAAGTTGTCCTGGTTAATTTCTGGGCTACCTGGTGTCCTCCCTGTCGGGCAGAAATTCCAGATTTTATTGAAGCCTATGCCGAACTTAAAGATAAAGGACTGGAGATACTGGGCTTTTCAGTTGATGATCTGTCTGAAGCTGAACTGAAGAAGTTTGTCGATGAAGCCAAAATGAATTATCCGGTCTCTCTGGTCGGAAAAGATATTGTGGAAGCATTCAAGCCGGGTCAGTATATACCAACTTCTATCTTTATTGACAAAAAAGGTCAGATCAGATACCGCCACGTTGGCAAACTGGAGAAAGCTGATCTCATCAAAAAGTTTGAAGAGCTGAACCAGGAATAAAACTGACTCTGGTTAAGCTGGCTGATATTTTCAAGACAGCCAGTTGAGTTAGTGCGGGCTGTCATAAGGCAGAAAAAGCTCAGGCTGAGCAGCTATTTATAGATAGGATATTTCGTTCACCAGCGGTAGACAGCTGCTGCCCAGGTAAACCCCGCTCCAAAAGCTACCATAACGATGATCTTTCCTTTTTGAAGTTTGCCCTCTTCTGCTAACTCATGCAGAGCGACCGGAATGGTGGCTACTGACATGTTGCCATATTTATGGATATTAGCCACAATTTTTTCTTTGGGCAGGTTTAGTCTTTCTCCAGTCGCATCAATAATTCTTAAATTGGCCTGATGCGGAATCAGATAGTCAACCTGGCTTTTATCCAGGCCAGCCCTTTTTAAAGCCTCCAGAGCAGACTCACCCATTCTCTTGACCGCATGTTTAAAGACCTCATTGCCTTTCATCGTAAGATAGTGAAGCTTTTTTTCCACCGTCTTTTCATTAGCCGGATGAAGAGTTCCACCTCCAGGCAGTATCAATAATTCAGCCAGAGAGCCGTCAGCACCCCAGAAATGGGAAATCAGACCGGAATCATCATCGCTTTCCTCTAAAATAAAGGCACCCGCTCCATCGCCAAAAAGGACACAGGTTGACCGATCTTCCCAGTTGGTAATTTTAGTTAAAATATCTGCACCAATTAGCAGGATGCGGCGAGCTGTCCCGCTGAGAATCAGGCTTTCAGCCACAATGAGGGCATAAAGAAGCCCGGTGCAGCCTGCTTCCAGATCAAAAGCAGGAATCTCCTTAATCCCCAGTTTTTTCTGCACCCAGCAGGCAGTGGCCGGGAAAATTGTATCGGGGGTGTTGGTCGCAACCAGAATCAAATCGACATCTTCGGCTTTCAGACCGCCTCTCTCCAGAGCCATCCTGGCCGCATTGACAGCCAGATCAGAGGTGACCTGTTCTTTAGAGACGATCCTTCTCTCTTTAATACCTGTTCTGGTGGTGATCCATTCATCCGAGGTGTCAACCATTTTTTCCAGATCAGCGTTGGTTAACACTTTATCAGGGAGGTAAACCCCGGTACTTCTGATCTTGATTCGTCTTTCCTTCTCTGTCATTTAAACACCCTCAATTTTTTTCCTATCATACCTTTTTTCATTTTAAAAATAAAGGCGATGGTGTTAGAATTTTTGAGTCAAGGTTCAATGAAAGATTGTTCAACCTTTTCCAGATTGGCCAGGATTTTTTTCTTTTCTATGATTTTAATTCTGACCAGCAGCAGTCTATCACGCGCTCAACTCAAGCCAGGCCAGTACTTAGAAGAAAGCCCGCTGGGCAGCTGGAATCAATTCGGACTTGATTCAGCGGCTACCCTGAGCACCGGTTTATCCCAGTTGACTCTGGCTCATAACAGTCAGATTCTTCTGGCTAACCCGGCCCTGCTGACTTCGCTTAAATCCTGTACTCTGACCATCAATTTGGGCTTCAATCAGACCCAGCTTTTTAATTACTGGCTGGTCAACACTGGAGTTGTCTCAACTGATTCCAACCTGACCTATCGAAACTTTGAACTGAATTATGTCGGTTTTAGTTGTCATTCAGGTCAGTACACGCTGGCCGCCGCCTGGGCTCAAAGCGAAAATTTTGGCCGGCCGGCCATTGATTACCAATCTGCTGACAATGACTATGTTTATAATAGTCTGAAACTCGGCCAACGAGGATATCTCAGGACTTTTAGCCTGGCCCTGGCCAGAAAATTCAGGACGAAGCTTAGCCTCGGCCTGAGTCTGGTTTTTTTAACTGGCCGGATAAATAGAGACCTGCAGGAAGACTGGCCGCTGGAGGGAACCTCGATGATCGACAGCCGGCAGCAGAAGATGACCGGCTTCTATGCTGTTTTTGGCCTCAATTACCTGATTAGCTCTCGCCTGGCGGCGGGACTGAGCCTTATTCCTCCCTATCAGAGGAAGGTCAAAAGTCAGAGCCTTCTAACCTACGCCTCAGCCGAGGTCAATCTGACCACTCAGGGTGAGGCTGACGACCGGGCCAACCAGCCATTGATCATAGGGGCTGGTATAAAATACAAACTCAAAGATAACCTCAATTTGCTTTTAGAGTCGCGATATTTCGCCTGGGACCACTATTCCTATTCTTATTTTGGAGAAAATTTAAACCGCGATTTTAAAGCCATCATTCAGCTCGGAGCCGGGCTGGAATATCAAATTCAAGCCAGCTTCTTAGGCCAGCGCTGGACGACACCTTACTTTGTTGGTTTCAAGATTGATCCTCAGCCCATGACTGATATTTCTTCAACTTATTATTATTTGACCTTTGGCTCTGGCTTTGGTAATGAGTCCTTGTCTCTGACTTTTTCAACAGCAATCGGCTTTGAACATGGCTCAGGCCATAATTTAAAAAATCAAAAAATCGCAGTTACTATGGATCTTTATCCAGAAAAAATTTTTAAATCCCGGACCAGGAGGTAAAAATTTCTGCTAGAACTACCAGAAATAAAACTTCCCCTCGAGGCCTTCTGCTCTTTTTTTCGCTTTTAATCCTGACCGCTATATCATCTGCTCTGGCCGGCAGCTATCTAAGTCAACAGCAAAACAGTCTGAACGGGGCCTATCATTCCTATGCCGAGCTCGAATCAGAACTAAAGAAACTTGTTTTGAATTACCCATCAATTGCCAGGCTGTCGATCCTCGGTCAGAGTCTGGAAAAAAGAAATATATATGCGTTGAAAATTAGTGACCATCCCGGCCAGAGAGAAGATGAACCCAGGCTGGCCCTCCTTGGCTGTCATCACGCCCGAGAGTGGATTTCAGTTGAAGTTCCGCTGCAGATAGCCGCTTATTTACTGAAAAATTATGCCCGGGATGAACGGATAAAAACCATTGTCGATTCTTCAGAAATCTGGCTGGTCCCGCTGATCAATCCAGATGGTCTTGATTATTCTATTATAAATTACCGTCTGTGGCGAAAAAACCGCCGCTTAAATTTGGACGGCTCTTTCGGAGTTGATTTGAATCGAAATTACTCTTTTGCCTGGGGAATAGATGACAGCGGTTCCAGCCCACACCCTGCCTCCGAAACTTATCGTGGGCGCCAGCCATTCTCTGAGCCTGAAACCCGGGCCATTAGAGACCTGTTTCAACAGGTCAATTTTTCGGCAGCCATCTCCTATCACAGCTTTTCAGCGAGTATCCTTTATCCCTGGAGCTATGCTGATTTGCCTGCCGACCAGGAGCCACTCTTTCAACAGCTGGCAGCGGGCATGGCCCGGCTGATGAGCGAGGTAAACGGGCGTATTTACTATACAGGCCGGGCTGCCTCCTCCCTTTATCTAACCAACGGGGATTTTATCGACTGGGTTTATGCTTTTTTTAATATTCCAGCTTTTACCATTGAGCTTCCACCAGTTGATCTTCAAGAAGGGGGCTTTTTCAACTCCGAGCAGGATATTCAGAGTCTGACCGCTGAAAATCTGCCAGCTGTCATTTATCTTCTGGAATGGGCCATCTCGACTGACAGCAACCAGGATAAAAGCCTAAAGCTCGAAAGGAAAAATCAACTTGAAAAAGCGCCGGGAAATGGCCTAAAAAATAAGCGTAATAGACTTTAGCCGGCCAGGAGGCCAGAAAATGAGCCAAATAGAAGCTATCTATCTTCTTGCTCCGGCCGAAAATCAGAAAGAAGGTTTGCCCCTCTGGATTTTTTATATCGCTCTGAGCCTTGTTCTTCTCCTGCTCTTTCTAACTTTTCTTCACAACAAGAGCTTACGAAAGAAAATAAACGACATTTTCCTGATCTATAAAAGAAGAGTCATGAGATTCTGGCTGACAGCTATTCACCGACAGGAAGAAAATAGGAGAAGTAAACTCTTAATTCAGCTCGGTCAGCGGGGAGTCGAAGCCTGGTCACAACTGAAAGACTTAGAGGAGGCAGCAGCGGCAATAAACTTTCTCGAGGAGAAAAAACAAAGTCAGAAAGAATTGGGTCAGGCCGGACATTCAACTGAGCTTAAGGACCATTATCGGACTATTGGCCAGATTATTAACGGGATTCGACCGGAAGTTGAGCAACTTTCCATTTACTATTCTAAGCTGGACAGGGTGGAGAGACGAATTAAAATTCTGGAAAGAGAATTAGAAAACCTTTAAGGTCTCCTTTACCACCTCTTCTTTACGGTCTAAAATAGCTTTATGGACGAAAAGCAACCTATTCTGGCTCATCTGTGCTGTGCGCCGGATGCTCTGTACGTAGTTAGCCTTCTTCAAACCAGCTACCAGGTAACCGGTTATTTTTATAATCCCAATATACATCCGCCCGAAGAATATGAACTCAGGCTGAAAGAAACGCGCCGGGTGGCCCAACACCTGGGCTTTAAGCTGGTCGAAGGAGAATATGATCTGGACCGCTGGCTCCAGTTAACAGCTAGATTTAAGGATGAACCGGAAAAAGGAAGAAGATGCCACATTTGCTATGCCTGGCGGCTCGACCGGACTGCCTTTCTGGCCCGGCAGCTTGGTTTTTCTCTCTTTACCACTATTATGAGTATCAGTCCCTGGAAAAGCGCTTCAGTTTTGAACCGCATCGGCCGCCTGACTGCCAGTAAATATGGTCTTGAATTTCTGGAAGCAGATTTTAAGAAGAAAGATGGTTTTAGAAAAAGCGTGGCCATGAGTAAAGATTTCGGCCTTTACCGTCAGAATTACTGTGGCTGCCTCTACAGTCTGGAGGCCAGAGCCTAGATGTCTCTTTCAGATAAAAAGCCCGGACAACAAAAAGCTTACCGATTGCTGGTCAGAGGCACTGTGCAGGGGGTAGGCTTCCGGCCGTTTATTTACCGTCTGGCTACCAGACTCAACTTTAACGGCTATGTAAAAAACGTCGGAGAAGGAGTAGAAATTTACCTGGAAGGAAACTCCCCAGACTTCGAACGTTTCCTGGAAGCTTTAAAATATGATCTGCCGCCGCTGGCCAGAATAGAGAGCCTGGACTGGCTGGAAGTCGAACCGGAAGGTCGCTTTAAATTTACCATTGACCGCACCACAGCCGGCAAATCCTTTGTTTTTATTTCTCCCGATATTGCTACCTGTCCGGAATGCCTGAAGGAGATAGAAACTCCCGGAGAAAGGCGTTACCGCTATCCATTTACCAACTGTACTAATTGCGGTCCGCGCTATACGATTGTTAAAAAGCTGCCGTATGACCGGGAAAACACCACCATGGCCAGTTTTAAAATGTGTCCTGACTGCCGCCGTGAATATGAAAATCCGCTGGACCGGCGCTATCATGCCCAGCCGATTGCCTGTCCTCAATGTGGCCCACAACTGGTCTTGCTCGAAGCCAGAAGCAGAAAAAGTATAGAAGAGCCACTGGAAACAGCCATACAGCTGGTCAAACAGGGGAGAATCCTGGCAGTAAAAGGGCTGGGCGGATTTCATCTGATCTGTGATCCATTTAATGTCCAGGCCGTCCGCCGGCTAAGAAAGATCAAGCAAAGAAAGGTCAAACCTCTGGCTCTAATGGCCCGGGATCTGGAAACTGTCGCCGAATATGTCTACCTCAGCCGGGCAGAGAAAGACTGGCTGATTTCCTCCCGCCGGCCAATTGTTCTTTTGAAGAAAAAGAAGGATATTCCGGAGATCGCCCCGGAAGCTGACACGCTGGGGTTTATGCTTCCCTACACTCCTCTCCACCATCTCCTGCTCAAAGAACTCAAGGTGATTGTGGCCACCAGCTCCAATCAGAAGGATGCACCGATTATCAAAGATGAGGTTGAGATCAGCCCGGAACTGGGCAATTTTATCCTGACTCACAATCGCGACATAGCGATGAGAGCCGATGATTCAGTCCTGAGGGTTATTGATTCTAAGCCACTCTTTTCCCGCCGGGCCAGAGGCTTTGTGCCTTTTCCCCAGAAGGTGCCTGATTCCCTGAAATCAAAAGCCCAGATTCTGGCCGTCGGTGGAGAACTTAAAAATACTATTTCGATTTACAAAAATGGTTATATTGTCACTTCTCAGTTTTTAGGCGATCTGGATGATTACCAGAATTTTGGCTATTTTCTGGAGACCATTGACCACTTTAAAAAACTATTCGATTTCAGGCCGGAACTGGTCATAAGTGACCTGCATCCTGACTTCAGAAGCACAATCTATGCCCGATCAACGGGTCTTACCCATCTTCAGCTGCAGCATCATTTCGCCCATCTCCTGGCTCCGCTGATAGAACATCAGCTTGGGCCCGAAGAGAGAGTTCTGGGCATCAGCTTTGATGGTTATGGTTATGGCGATGACGGCCAGGCCTGGGGTGGCGAATTTCTGATAGCTGATTACCACGGCTATCAAAGATACGCTCACCTCGACTATGTGCCACTTCCTGGTGGAGACGCAGCCGTCAGAGAACCATGGCGAATGGCTCTTGCCTTCCTGCTTAAAGCCTTCGGAGAGAAATACCCGCCACTAAAATCACTGGACAGAATTTCAGACACGAAAAAGACAGCAGTCAGATATTTAATTGAAAAAAACATCAATACTCCCCTGACTTCGAGCGCCGGCCGGCTGTTTGATGCTGTTTCCTATCTCATCGGGCTGGCTCCAGAAAAAATAGAATTTGAAGCTCAGGCTCCAGCCAGCCTTGAGGCAGCTGCTTCTCACGCCCGACCAACCACCGGGGCCTATCATTATTTGTTTTTAAAGGATAAACTACCTTACCGCCTGGACTTGACCCCGGCCATAAAAGAGATTACAGAAGAATTAATTAAGGGACAAAAGCCTGAGACGATTGCTATTAAATTTCACCAGACTCTGGCCAGGGCCATTCTTGATGTCTGTCTTCAAGCCCGACAGGAAGCAGGCCTGAACAAAATTATTCTAAGCGGGGGAGTTTTTCTGAACCGGATCTTACTCGAAAAGACAGAACAACTTCTTAAGCAAAAGGCCTTCCAGGTCCTAAGACCGGTCTATTATTCCCCGAGCGACGAATCATTATCACTGGGACAAATCGCCTCTGGCCTCAGCCTGACGGCCAGAAAAGAGATGGTCGGCTGACCGGGGCTTAAGAAGTCAGCTCTTTAGTCCGCTTCCTGACCTTTTTCAATTTGAAGCCAGGCCCGCCAAAAAAGAAAATAGAAGCATTGATTAGATAGGCTAAAAGAAACCCGGCCGTTGCCATGACGGCAAAGCCAATCAACCCACCAAGAAAACTATAGACCAGGCCACCGACCAGCTTACCCTGCATTTCCTGAAGAAAAGCAGGAAGCATGGCTCCCACTCCAGGAAAAAACTCAGTTGCACCCGACATTAAGCCCAATAGAATGCCCAGGAGAATGCCGACTCCACCAAAAAATAATAAAAAACTGAGGGGGTCGGCCTCCCTCAAATACCACAGATCAATCTCTTCGCCCTTTTTCTTACCTGCTGCCGATCGACCCTGGCCATCGGTCGGATTAATTTTTCCTTCCGTTTTAACCAGCGCTCCGCAGTCAGGACAAACAACCTGATCTGGCCCTAATAGCCGGCCACACCGCGGACAAACCAGCCTGGCTGGCTCCCCCTGAAGCGGGGCATGACAGCTGGAACAGTCTTTCGCCTGAAGGTCGTTTTCCTGGCCGCACACCGGACAGATCAGAACATCGCTGCGGTCAGCCGGAGGTTCAGCTTTTACCCACTTTTTCCCATCATAAAAATACCAGTGACCGCTCTGAGCACCCAGCATCCAGCATTTTCCCTGGTCATCAAAGAGTCTCAATTTCCTGAGAGCTTCGGCAAACTGTTCCCGGCTGAGCTCCCCCTTCATGAATTTCTGCCGGAGGCGCTCAAAATTGCTTTCTACAATCTGGAATCTTTTATCTATCATGTCAATTTCATCAGCTTAAAATTTATACCTTCTATCAGGACTTTGGCAAGTCTTAAATGCCCCAGTTTCGATGACGATTTTCTGTGCAGGTTGTTATATCTACTTGAATTTAAAAGCAGTTAACTATTCCTTTTGACAGATTTTGCACAGGCTTTTCCACAAAAATTGTGGATTTTGATAACTCAGCCAATCAAATCAAGAAGGCCACTATCGGTAACAGGAGCCGGGATAAAAGATACTAAAAAAATGATCAGAACGAGAAAAGCTATAATCTGTCTTTTTCGGGACAGCCTGGCCGGTACCCAGGCCACTGGCGGGTGCCTCAAGCCAAGCAAAAGAATTAAAATAGCCCAGATGAGCCAGCCTGCCCAGAAAAAGATTCCCATGACAATGAGCAGAGCTACGATGATATAAGATATCTTTCTGACTTTATCTCCAAAAAGCGAATAAAATATATGACCGCCGTCGAGCTGTCCGATGGGAAAAAGATTAAAGGAAGTGACCAGCAGTCCCACCCAGGCAGCCATGGCCATAGGATGCAGAATCAAAGCCTGATCAGCTGGTACCGGCCCGAAAATCATCCTGGTCATGGCTTTAAGCAGCCAGGGTTCTCCGAACTCAATAGTACCCTCAGAGACTGTCAGCGGAGCCAATTTTGACCAGGTCAGACCAAAATACAGGGCAGGAACTGATAAAATGAAGCCGGTTAGCGGGCCGTTGGCACCAATATCAAATAACTCATCCCGTCTGGTCAGCGGAGATTTGATGCGAATAAAGGCTCCTAAGGTTCCGATTAAAGTCGGGGCCGGTATGAAATAAGGCAGGGTGGCCTCAATATGATAATTTTTGCAGGTTAAATAGTGACCTAGTTCATGACCAAGCAGGATTCCCAGAAGAGACAGGGAATAAATCAAGCTGAGCCGGTTTAAAACGGGATTAAAAATGATCCCGATATTAAGCAAAGCCGGTATATCCTCAAGATCCTGTCCGGCATAGACATAGTTCATGGCCCAGAGAAAACCAACAAAGTAGGTAGAAATAACCGTCAAAAAGAAAAGTAGATAATTTACCCACCTCTTGCTTTGAGCCATCGGAAATTTGGACCTTTATGACAAAAAAAGGGCAAGAGAACCACCAGCCCTCTTGCCCTTCACTCTGATCTTATCAATTGCCCTTAAGTTTGTTAAACTTGGCCTCCAGCTCTTCCTTAGTTTCGCGGTGATCGGGATCAGGTATACAGCAATTTACCGGGCAAACTGAAGCACACTGGGGTTCGTTGAAATAGCCAACACATTCGGTACACTTGTCAGGGTTAATTTCATACCTTTCATCTCCGGCGGAGATTGCTTGGTTCGGGCATTCAGGCTCACAGGCACCACAATTGATACAATCCTCAGTGATTTTATAGGCCATCTTTACCTCCTGTTGTTTGGTGAATAATGAGTATATATTATAACTTTCCACAAAAAATATACAAGGCAAAAAAGGCAAAACTGAATATTTAACTGCCGGCCTGAAGCTTCATGACCTTCAGGGCAGCCTGATAGCCATAATATGTGTTCTGATAAGTGCCCTGGAGCTGACGATAGACGTTTATGGCCTGCTCTCGGTCACCTTTCTTCTCATAGACCTCAGCCAGGTGAAACAAGGCAATATCCAGAGGGTAGCTTTTCGGTTTGTCTTTTTCTATCTGACGATAGACAGAAATAGCCTCATCAAACTTATTCTGTTTGGCCAGCACCTGTCCGTAGAGATCAAGTATCTGATAATGAATGAGATCCCGACCCTTATCCTTGACCCTTTCCAGGATCTTCTCGGCCTGGCTAAAATCATTTTTTTCAAAATAATAAGTAGCCAGACTTAAACTGGCTATCCGACCGTAGCGGCTGGAACCAGCCATCTTCTCCAGCTCAGCCAAATTTTCTGGCTTTTGATCCAGCTCGGCTCTTAAGGCCAGTACCTGGCTCAAATAGTTGGCTTCCTGGCTCTTTCTATAATTGCCATAAAACCTCAAGCCCAGAATAATAGCAACTACTACCAGTATAGCTATTCCAGCTACCTTGAGTTCATGACCATGTTCTCTTACCCAGAGAAAAAACCGGCTCAATCCGCTGGCCAGTTCGTTTTCTTTTAACTGCTTTCTTTCAGTCCTTTTCATGTTTTCTCCTCAAAGACATCATTTTTAGCATAATCCAGAGAAAATTCCAAGCAGAAACCGACTGCTGACAGGCAGGGATAAAAATAGATAGACTGATAAGATAGGAAGATAATCAGAAGTTAAACTGGATCAGGCCGGATTTTTCCTTAATCTGACGCCTTATTTCTTCTTTGGTAATTAAACCTTCTTTTTCTGCCTTAATAGCTTTAAACAGCTCATAAGTGGTTAACAGGGCATTACCGTCCTTCTCAGCTTCTTCTATCTGAAACTGGGAAAAAGGATTATTCCTGAGCCTGGCTTCCTGCTGATTGAAGTAATTGCCAAGGAGCAAGCCCTTCATCCTGGTATTATCAAATTCTTGCATTCTGCGCCCTTTAAATCTCTGCAGCCTGATGCAATCATCATCAGCCGCCCAGTTTCTGGAACTTCTGACCACCACCAGAATTAAGAACCCTTTTCTCAGGCTGACCTCAATTGGTTGATCGGAATCTTCGATCAGCCAGATATCCTCCTCTTTGTCTCTGATTACATTTTTCCAGTACTCATCCACATCAACAGTTTTCGTCCAGCCCAGATATTTAAAAGCATTAATCGCCGCCGCCTTAAGTTCCTTGCCTTCGGCTTTAAGCAGTTTGATAAAAGCCTCCTGTTCGGTGGCCTTAAGCGTTTTGATCTTTTCATCTATTTCTCTTATTTTTTCCTCAAATATCTTTTTTTCTTCTTCTTTTTGCCGGTAGAGCTGCTTGATCTCGGGGAAAACATATTCTTCCCGATCGGTCCAATCAGTTTCTTCTGGCTCTTTTCCCTTGAGTTCCAGCAGAGGGAAAACATCTCTGAGAATAAAATCGGCGACCTGGATGTTATTCGGCCCAAACCAGGGCAGAAGCCAGAAGAAGCCCTTCCCCTTTTTGATCAACAGAGAAACCGGATAACCATCAGAACTTTTGGCCACGATTTTCCAGGTCTCGTCCAGAGCGGAGGGGATTTCCCAGATATCGGTGGCTAAGGGATTAGGCAGGAGTTTATACATAAAGCTTATTTTGTCAAAATATCGATCAAACAGAAGGTTAAAAGGCAGCTCTGGATTGACCAGAAGAGAATCGCCGGGCGCCGATTCCTGCAAATGAATATCAGGGAAGGTTCCGATTACTCCAGTCAGCTGATAGAGGTAGCCCTGGCCGATAAAACCAACCAGCCTGGCTCCATTCTTGACCTGGTCCCTTATTTTTTCAGAGAGGTCAGCCGGAATGGCCTCGTTTTCAACCGGCGAGCTCATCTGGAAAAAGATGTTCTTGACGTCGGGTAGGACAACCGGTAAATTCTGGAAATCAGAAGTCCGGAACAGGAAAGTTTCGATCTTTTCCTGCTCAAAAAAAGCTTTATCCTTCTCATCAAAATCCAGCAAGACAATACCGTCCATTGCCCTTTCCTTTCTTAAAGTTTTTCAATTATGATAAATAATACACTTTCCCCCTTAATTTATCACCCCTCGAGATGATTTTCAGGATGAATTCCTTTCCTCTTTATCCGTCAGAGTTGATAAGTCTGGTGCCCCTGGCCAGACTCGAACTGGCGGCACAGGGATTAGGAATCCCTTGCTCTATCCATACTGAGCTACAGGGGCAACCAGTCTGCGAGCTAAATATAACTTAAGCCTGTCCTTTTTTCAACGAGAAGCCCTAGATGGCGGCAAGCACCCGTGGGCCTCAGTCACCCAACTCTTGAATAATTGTCAGTCCTGGCAGCCAGGACAGAAAAATGTGCTGCGGCCGTTGATTTTCTTTCTGATTATTTTTTCCTGACGGCAGCGCGGGCAAAGCCGCCCTTCCCTGGCATATACCCGGTGTCGCTCCTGGAATCTACCTCTTTCGCCCGAAGCATCAACATAATCACTGATTGATGACCCCTTAAAGGCAATAGCTTCCTTGAGAACTCTCTTCATCGCCCGGTAGAGCCTGGTCGCCTCCCGGTCGGTCAAGCTCCCGGCCAGCCGAAAAGGATTAAGTCCGGCTCTGAACAGTATTTCATCAGAATAAATGTTGCCAATTCCCGCTATGATTTTCTGATCAAGCAACCAGTTTTTTAACCTTTTCTTACCATGAGTTTTGAGCAGCCGTTTGAAGCTGGCCAGATCAATCTCCAGCGGTTCTGGTCCCAGATCATTTCCAATTTTCCCTTCGATTTGAGTGAGATCCAGGCAGTTCAGAAAACCGAATTTTCTTATATCACGAAATCGTAATTCTTTTTTTAAGCGATAGAATTTGAGAAGAGCGTGGGTATGTTTATCAATTTTACACTCCGGTTCCGTCAGGAATAATTGCCCGGTCATTTTCAGGTGGACCAGCCAGCCCAGCCGCCCCTCGAATTCGATAATGATCATTTTCCCCCGGCGCCGGATATCCAGAATCTTTCGTCCCCTGTAAGTTGCTGGTTGGAAAGAACCTGGCAATTGCTCTTTTTCCAGATGAGGAGATAGAAACCTGAACTCCTTGACCCGCTGGCCAACCAGCTCTGATTTTAACCCCCTGACAATAGTTTCAACTTCAGGCAACTCTGGCATGCTAGGATTTTACACTCTCCAACCGACGATAGCCAGATATCTTCCTTAAAGGGGCTAGCGGTCTTGATTTAGCAGCACATTTTTACTAATATAAATCGTTATGAAAGCTAAGGCTGTAACGGCAGGTATTCTCGGCTGGTTTATCCCCGGCCTGGGTCATATCTATCTTAAAAAATACTGGCGCGGCTTGATCTTGTTTGCCGCCATTGGTCTAATGTGTCTTCTGGGTCTGGTGATGGGAGGAAGAATCTATCATGCTCAGGCCGAGAACCCGTTGACCTTTCTGGCCTTCATCTCCGATCTCGGCAATGGCTGTCTTTATCTTCTTTCAAAATTCCTGCCCATCGGTCTGGGAGAAATGGAAAGGGTGTCGTTTGAGTTCGGCAGTGCCTATCTGGCCGGTGCCGGTTTGCTCAACTTTTTGATTGCGCTTGATGCCTGGGATATCGGGCGGGGGAAAAAATCATGATACTGGAAAGCCATCTTTACACGATGATCATTTATGCTCTCCTTGTCTCTATTGTTCTGGCTGTGATCAGAAGATCAGATTTCAAATCCAGGCTCAAGTACGGGCTGACTCTTTTTTTGATTATGACTGTGGCCTCGCTGGCTTTTGGCTGGTTTATGTATTTATTTGCCAGATAGGTTTATCTGCTCAATAACACTAATCAGTCAGGTTACCCTTTGTTCTTATCTTCGGGCGAGTAGGTTTGTTTAACCAGAACTGATTTTTTTTAGCTTAAAAAATTTTGTGTTATAATCATTGCCTTTAATCATGAAATACGAAACAGTCATTGGCCTTGAAATTCACGCCCAGCTTCTGACTAAAACCAAGCTTTTCTGCCGCTGCAGCACTCAGTTCGGGCTTCAGCCCAACAGTCAGACCTGCCCTGTTTGTCTCGGACTGCCGGGCAGCCTGCCAGTCATTAATCGAGAAGCAGTCAGGATGGCCATCAAATTGGCCCTGGCTTTGCAGGCGCAAATCAACCTGAAATCAATTTTTAGCCGGAAAAATTATTTTTATCCTGATCTGCCCAAGGGCTACCAGATTACTCAATATAAACTGCCGGTGGCTGAAGGCGGCGAACTGTTGATTGAAAGCGAAGGGCAGGCCAGAGTGATTCACCTCGAAAGGCTCCACCTGGAAGAAGATGCAGGCAAATCACTGCATGAAGGCTTTCCTGATTCTGTCGAGAAAACTTATCTCGATTTTAACCGGTGCGGTGTCCCGCTGATTGAAATTGTTACCAGGCCGGAGATGAGGACTGCCGGTGAAGCAGTTGAATTTGTCCAGAATCTGAGGACTCTCCTTCAGTACCTGGAAATCTGCGATGGCAATATGGAAGAAGGCAGTCTGCGCTGTGACGCTAATTTGTCTATCAGGCCTGAGGGTTCAGACCAGCCAGGGGTGAAAACCGAGGTTAAAAACATTAATTCTTTTCGCTTTCTGGCTCGAGCTCTCGATTATGAAGCTAAACGTCAGATGGAACTGCTGGAAAGGGGAGAAAGAATAATCAAGGAGACCAGAGGCTGGGACTCAGCTTCAGGCAGGACCATTGCTCAGCGCAGCAAAGAAGAAGCCCATGATTACCGCTATTTTCCCGAACCTGATTTGCCGCCGCTGGTTGTGTCAGAAGGCTGGATCAAAGAAATTGCGGCCGGGCTACCTGAACTTCCTCCGGCTAAAATGGAAAGATTTATCAGGGAATACGGCCTGGCTGCCGATGAAGCCAGGATCCTGGTTTCGAGCCGCGCTCTGGCCGACTACTTCGAAGCTCTGGCCTGTGCTGCCGGCACTCCCCGTCAGGCCGCTAACTGGATAAAAAGAGAGGTCCTGCAGTTTCTAAAAGAAAATAATCTGGAAATTACTGATTTCCCGCTTCAGCCTGCTTCTCTGGCCGAATTAATTAAACTGGTCGAAGCCAGGGAAATTACCATGACGATCGCCAAAGAGCAGATTTTCCCCGAGATGATAAAAACAGGAAAAGAGCCCAGAACTATCATTGAGGAAAAAGGGCTTAAGCCAATTGCTGAAGACAACACCCTGCTGGCAATTATCAATCAGGTTATTGAAGAAAATCCTCTGCCTGTCCAGCAATATCTGGGCGGCAAGACCCAGGTGCTGGGCTTTTTACTCGGTCAGGTGATGAAAGCCACCAGGGGCCAGGCCAATCCTGAAAAAGCTCGCTTACTCCTGCAGGCAGCTCTCGACCGGCTGGCAAAAAAATAAAATTTTTGCGGTTTAGATGATAGAACTTTATCATATCTGGAAACAATACCAGAAGCCACACTGGGCTATTTCCGATATTTCTCTCGAAATAAATACGGGCGATTTTTGTTTTATTACCGGGCCCAGCGGTTCAGGCAAAACCACTCTGCTGAGAATTATATTCAGGGAAATCCTGCCCACCGAAGGTCAGATTCTAATTGATGGAGTTAATGTTCTGAAGATACCGGATCATAAGATATACAAACTGCGCCGGACGATGGGGATTGTCTTTCAGGATTTCAGATTGATGTTTCATCAATCGGTCTTTGCCAATGTGGCTATCCCCCTCCAGATCAGCGGGCTGCCTGACAAAGAAATCAGACGTCGCGTTTTTAATTCTCTCCGCCAGGTCAACCTGCATCATAAAATGTGGGAATATCCGGACAGGTTGTCCTATGGCGAGCAGCAGAGAGTGGCCATTGCCCGGGCTATCGTCAATCGGCCCAGGATACTGCTGGCCGATGAGCCAACGGGCAATCTCGATCCAGAACTGGCTTTTGAAATCATGTCCATTTTCAAAGAAATCAACGAACAGGGAGCCACAGTTATCATTGGCAGCCATGATCGGGAACTAATCCGTCATTTCGGACATAAAATTTTCTTTCTCCAGAAGGGAAAAATTATTGGCCAGGAAGTAAAAACATGATCTTCCGACAGCTCAAATATCTTCTGCGGGCAGCTGGCCATAATCTCTGGAATTTCCGGGGCCGCAATTTGATTTCGATTTTAATTATAAGTTTCTCTTTTCTGGTGATTGGGGTTTTCCTGGCTCTGTCCAACAATTTGACCTATCTGGGCCAGCAGCTATCCAATAATCTGGCTATTTCTTTCTTTTTAAAACAGAATTTACCGGCCAAAGAGGTGGAAGAAATTAAAAATACCATTATGGATTCGACCTTAATCGAGAGTGTGATTTACGTTTCAGAGGAAGAGGCCCTGAGTCGCTTTACTGCCAATTTCCCGGAGCTACAAGAAATTGTGACCAATCTCGATTCAAATCCATTCCCTCCCTCACTTGAAGCCAGACTGAAAGATAAATCCATCAGTCTCTCTGCTATTACCGCTTTTATAGACCATGTCAAGCGCCAGCCCGGAGTTATTGATGTTCAGTTTAACCAGGACTGGGTGCAAAAAATGGAGTCTTTAAGCCGAATAGTAAAGGCAGTCGGTTTCTTTCTGGGTGCGATTCTAATTCTGGCTTCTTTCTTTATCATTTCCAATGTGGTCAGACTTAACGTCTTCGCCCGCAAAAACGAGATTGAAATCCAGCGACTGGTCGGTGCCACCAATACCTTTATCAGAATCCCTTTTCTGGTCGAAGGCTTTATCCTGGGCCTGGCCGGGAGCCTGCTATCTATCCTCATTCTTTTCCTGCTGATCAAAATTTTTCCTCTTTATATCGGCCAGGCTCTAGGAGCAGCTGAACAGCTCCTGGCCTTGAGGCCTTTAACCCTGAAACAGATGTTCTGGCTGGTAGTTGGCGGGGCACTGACCGGAACACTGGGCAGCGTGACCTCGGTTTCAAGGTTTTTGCGAGTCTAAGCCAGAATCAGGCAAAACTATCAGCCAGCCAGAAAAATTATCCTGAGTTCCAGGTTCGCTTAATTTGACTCACAGCTATCAGTTCATTTAGAATTAGAACAGTGTAATGGAAAGTTTAGGTAAAACCTTAAAAAATATACGGGAGAAAAAAGGTCTATCTTTAAAGGATATTTCTCTTGAAACCAAGATTGGCCTGCGGCACCTGGAAGCCATTGAAAATGATCGGCTGGATTTTTTGCCTGGAGGATTTTTCACCCGGCAGATTCTAAAGACATATTTGATATCTATCGGAGAAGATCCGGCCGGCTGGTTGACAAAATATCAGGAGGCGGGGTTAATCGAATCAGACACGCCGGTTGGGCCGGGCAGCAAGCAGCCTAAACCTCGCCGTCACTTCCGGCTGGATAAGGTTTTCTGGATTTCCATTTCTATCCTTGTTTTGATCCTTTTTGTGGTTTTAATCTACCTGTCCATTTCAACCTCCAAAAAAAATGTTGAAGCCAGAAAGAGTGCAGCCAGGGCCGAAGAAACTGCCAACATCATTCTCCCCGAACCTTCTCCTTCCCAGCTACCACTGACCGAAACCGCCCGGCCGGTGGTTGAGGCAAAGACCTATGAAGGCTTAAACCTCGATCTGACCTTTAATGAGGATTGCTGGATCCAGGTCTTCGCCGATGGGCAGCTGGTGGTGGATGGATTAAAGCTGGAAGGCTATAAAACTTCGGTCAAAGCCGGCTCAGAGTTAATTATCAATCTGGGCAATGCTGGTGGTTTGAGTTTTACTTTAAACGGAAAAGCAGGGAAACCTTTTGGAAAAAGGGGCGAAGTCATCAAAAACATCAGAATTACCCTCGATAATTTAAATGACTTTTTGCAGCCTGAGAATAATCCTGAATGATTTTGTCCAGCCTCAAATTAAGGCCAGAAAGATAAGCGTGTAATGCCTCTTGATCAATCGGAAGCGATTATCCTGAGAACAGAAAATTTCGGTGAACAGGATAAGCTGGTTGTCTTTTTTTCCCGGGAAAAGGGTCTGGTCAGAGGTCTGGCCAAAGGAGCCCGTAAATTTAATAACCGCTTTGGCAGCAGTCTTGAGCCCTTTTCTCAAGTCAGGCTATTTTATTATGAAAAAGAGAAGCATGACTTTGTCACCATCAGTAACAGCGATCTTATTGATTCATCCTTTGAACTTTTCAGTCAGCTAAAAACTTCCTGGGCTTTTGCCTACCTGGCAGAATTAACTGAAAAATTCTCGCCTTATCGGGAAAAGGAAGAGCTGCTATATCGCCTGCTGCAAGCAGTGAGGTCAGCCGCTAAAGCCGGCCAGCCCGTTGAATATATCACCAGATATTTTGAATTCTGGTTTTTAAAAATTAACGGCATTTTGCCTGATTTTAACCGCTGCCAGCACTGTCAGCGACCGATTAATACCAGCAGCTGGCTCGCCCCGGAAAGGCAGGGTGTCCTTTGTCCGGCTTGTGCCAGCGACCAAAAACTGGAAGTGACCCCCGCCGCCCGCCGGTTAATTGACTGGATGAAGAAAAATTCACCACTCACCACCCCTGATTTTGCCCTCACACCTCAGGATTGGAAGAATCTCGGAAAAGTATTTCAGGCTATTATTATCTTCCATCTTGAAGAGAGGCCGCGGACTCTCGACTATCTGGATTTTTAACAAATCTAACAGGCAGATTAATACAAATCAGATTTTCGTCTAGCCTGAAGTGAAAGTCAGTCTTTATCAATAACTGGCTCAAAAATCTCCGTTGATCAGACAATGTAGCTGATAACTTTACCTTCGGCGTCACAGGTTCTAAACCAGGCCAGAACCGGTTTCCCCTCAGCGTCATGAAATTTGCCAAGGGTGATCATAATTAAGTCAACTATGACGCCTATACCCAAACAGCCAAGAGTCAGCAGCCAGATCACAGCAGTTCCCGTTTTGCCGGTATAAAAGCGGTGAGCGCCAAAAATCCCCAGAAACCAGCCAAAGAGCAAAGTTACCATCCTTGATTTTTCAGACATAAGAACGCCTCCCTGTTCTTCACCAGATTGAAAAGCAAATTAACACAGAATCAGACTCTTAATCAATCAGATTCTTTTGACTCAAAAAACCAGGATTGAAAATGATGTCCTTTTGAGAAACAATGTAAGTCCGGAAGCAGGTTTAACCAGACTTCCGGTAAGAAGCCAGGCAGAGCCCAGCCCTTAACAATGGTTAAATATCAGAGATAAATCAGTTCAGGCGGCAGGTAACTGAGGGTGAAAACTAATTAGCAAAGATAAATACTATGATCAGAGCCGACAGTCTGACCAATAAAAACTTAAGGAATTGAGATGTCAAAAAATTTCAGAGCCAAAAAAATCGAGATTAAAGGAAAATATTTTCAGTCGAAAACTTCATGGTTTAGAACCAGAGCGGCAGCTTCGGTGGCGATTCTTTTTTCTCTCATCTATTTTTCATCATCAGCAGTCGCAGTCTTCTCTCCTCAGAGTGGAGAAAAATATCCCTACCGTGAGGCTTCCACTGCCTGGGATCCAGACTCTGGCCTGGGAAACCACCGGGCAGTGGTCAGAGTCAAAGAGGCTTCAAGTGCGGTTTTTGTCCATCTTCCCTGGCGCCGGCCGGATTCCAATCCGGAAAAAAAGAAAGTTCTGGTAGTTGAAGCCAGAAGCGGGAAATTTATAAATAATGTCTGGCCACTGGCAGTTAATAATGACTGCGGAGACTTTGTCTTTGAAGCCAGCGAGGCGCCGGGCGAATATTATTTTTACTATCTGCCTTATAAAATCGAGGGTAAAAATTATCCAGTAGTAACCTACCTGGCTGCTGATTACCAGCCGGAGAAAACCTGGCTTGAACACAATGAACTTAATTCTATCCCTGGTTCGAAATTCAATCCATCCTCCCTGCCCCGGTCTGAACTCATCGCTTTTGAAGCCGTGGATGATTTCAGCCGCTTTTACCCGATGGAAGTTATAGCGACGACAGAAGAAAGGGCTAAGATAAATGAAACCTATAAAAGTGAGCCCTTTCTGATTTTCCCTGAAGACCGGGAGCATCCGGTGCGGATGTTTGATCATCTTCCCCTGCGCTGGGTCGAGACTGGCCCTCAGACGAAATTTGAGGCTAGTGCTGCTCGTGGTGAATATTTTGTTTTCCAGCTTGGCCTTTTTGCTCACCGCCAGAGCCTGGAAAAAATAAAAGTTGTCTTTTCAGATCTGGTTAACCACACCTCGGACCAGGCGATAAAAGCCAGCGATACAACCTGCCTTAACCTGGGTGGCATCGGCTGGGACAGCCAGCCCTTTGAAAAAGAGTTGAACCTGGCTCAGGGAAAAGTCCAGCCAATGTGGTGCGGAATTCAGATACCGCCAGACCTACCTGCCGGCGACTATGAAGGAGAGGTAGCTGTCTCAGCCCAGAATTTACCGGCTCAAAAAATAATTTTAAAAATAAAAGTCGAAGACAGGATTCTCGCTGACAGTGGCGACTCGGAACTCTGGCGTCAGTCTCGTCTTCGCTGGCTTAATTCTCAGCTGGCGGTCAACGATGAAGTGGTCAAACCCTATACGCCACTCGAAGTTAAAGGACGGACGATAAAGTGTCTCGGCCGGGCTTTGACCCTGGGCGAAAACGGGCTGCCGGCCCGAATCGAGAGCTTTTTTACGCCAGAACTAACCGCCATAAGCTCGATACCAACTGACCTCCTGAGCCGACCTTTTGAGTTTCTGGTCAAAAATACGGGAGCTCCGGCTCCAAGCTGGAAGAACGAGTCGTTTGCTTTTACTAAAATCACCCCGGGAAAAGTGGCCTGGCAGGCAACCAATAAAATTCCATCCCTCGACCTGACGGTTAAAATTGAGGGGGCTATGGAATTTGACGGCTATGTGGAATTTAAAGTTAAAGTGGAAGTCGGCTCAGAAACGGGAGTTGATGATATTTCCCTGCTCATACCGCTACGCCCGGAAGCCTCGACCTACATGATGGGACTGGGCTTTAAAGGTGGCCAGCGGCCCTCCTCTTTCTCCTGGAGCTGGGACCGAAGCAAAAATCAGGACGCCCTGTGGATCGGGGCAGTTAATGCCGGTCTTCAGTGTCAGCTTCGAGCTGAAAATTATTCCCGTCCGCTTAATACTAACTTCTACCAGCTAAAACCACTCAACCTGCCTCCTTCCTGGTCGAATGAAGGTCGCGGCTCGGTCCGGGTGGAAGAGGCGGAAGGTAAAGGCAAAACCAGTAAAAAGGAAGTGATCTTCACCGCCTCAAGCGGAGCCAGGCAGTTAAAAAAAGGAGATGTCCTTTACTTTAATTTCAACTTGCTCCTGACTCCGTTTAAGCCCATAAATCCAGGGAAACATTTCTCCGAGCGCTATTATCATGCCTTTAAGCCGGTCTCGGAGATTGCCGCTACCGGCGCCAATGTCATCAATGTCCACCATGCGACCGAAATTAATCCTTTTATCAACTATCCTTTCCTTCGCCCGGAGAAGATGAAGGCTTATATTGACGAAGCTCACCGCCAGGGCCTCAGGGTCAAAATTTATTACACCATTCGGGAACTCTCCAACCGGGCGAGCGAGCTCTTCGCCCTGGAGAGCCTCAAGCATGAAATCTTTACCGACGGTCAGGGAGGCGGTTATTCCTGGCTGCAGGAGCATCTTCACTCCGGCTATATCGCCGGCTGGTTTGTTCCCGAGCTCAAGGACGCAGCTATTATCAATAGCGGCATGTCGCGCTGGCACAATTACTACATTGAAGGACTGGCCTGGCTGGCTAAAAATGTCGGGATAGACGGCCTCTACATTGATGATGTGGCCTTCGACCGGGTGACGATGAAACGGGTGCGTAAAGTGCTTGAAACCTACCGCCCCGCTGGGCTGATTGACCTTCATTCGGCCAATCAATACAATCCGCGCGACGGCTACGCCTCGAGTGCCAATCTTTATCTGGAGCATTTCCCTTACCTGGACCGGCTGTGGTTTGGCGAATATTTTGACTATAACAGTCAGCCTGATTACTGGCTGGTAGAGATATCGGGGATACCATTCGGGCTGATGGGTGAAATGCTGGAAAAAGGCGGCAATCCCTGGCGCGGTATGATTTATGGAATGACCGCCAGGCTCCCCTGGGCTGGCGACCCGAGGCCGTTGTGGAAAGCCTGGGATGATTTTGGATTGACTCGAGCTGAGATGATTGGCTACTGGGCGCCTGAATGCCCGGTCAAAAGCAGTGAGCCTCAGGTGCTGGCCACTGTCTACCGCCAGAAAGGCGGAGCCATGGTCGCCCTGGCCAGCTGGTCAGAAAAACCGGTCGGCTGTCGCCTGCTGGTTGACTGGAAAAAGCTCGGCCTCAACCCGCAGAAAGTGACAATCGAGGCGCCAGCTATTGAGAATTTTCAGCCAGCTAGAACTTTTAGGCCGGATGAAGAGATTCCAATTGAGCCAGGTGGCGGCTGGCTTTTAGTGCTTAAAACCCGTTAGCTACTTAGCTACATTGTTGGATTAGATGCTCTGCCCTTAATGGCTCCTTCTTTCGTCTGCCTCGACAGCGCTTAGCGCAGATAACAGATAATCTATTGGCTGAGAAAAGTCTAATTCAATTTTATCTTTTTTAAAGCAGGCAGTTCTTTCAGGACAGCCAGGGGAACTACTCCTTTCCCGATGCTTTTCTCCTCGGACCGGCGACTGCCGGTCACAGTCCACTTCGAGGCCAGGCTTATCTAATCCTTCATCGCCGTCAGGAATAACTCAGGAATAACTTCAGGACCCAAAAAGGACCCTTAGCTTGACATGACGGCTCGAAAAATTTACTCTAACCTCTGATATATTTGATATCAACTTATCGATAATTTAGCCAAAGATTAAGACTCTGAGCGGCTTGAATCGATGTCTGGAAGGCGTAGCTTCCCAGAAGGAAATTTATGTTAACAGAAACGTAGCCCTGAGAGCGATTGTAAAGATTTAGAAGACACGAAGCTCCTTAGAGTCTGAGGCATCAAGAGTCACCGGCGACTAGAAAGGAGAAAAAAAATATGTTTTCAGACCGCCACGAACGCCGGCGAAGAATTTTAAGCTCATTTATTTTTGGCCTCATCCTGGGGTTTGCCTTCAGCTTAAATCTCTTCGCCCAGAATGAACAACCGCTTAAATTTGATGATTTTTTCCTGGATAAAGCCATGCGCATCAATTTCTATATGGCAGGCAATGCCAGGGAAGAAAAAATAATTATTCAGGATATTTATCAGGAAGATATCTGGCCGGAAAGCAAGGTCAATCTGACCAATCCCTTTAACTATGGGCATTATTTTCTTAAAGTTTACGAAGTTGCTTCCAACCAGCTCATCTATGCCAAGGGTTTTGACTGCCAGTTTGGTGAATATAAAACGACCACACCTGCCCTCAACGGGGTAAAAAAAGTTTTCCAGCGGGCGGTAAGAATTCCCTGGCCGAAGCGGCCGGTCAGAATTGTCTTTGAAGCCCGGGACAGGCAGAATCTTCTCCATCCGCTGGCGGTGGAATCAATTGATCCCGAGGATTATCACCTGCTCAAAGAAGCCACGCCAGGTGGAGATTATACTTTCGAGGTGGTGAAAAATGGTGAGGCTTCTCAGAAAGTAGATCTGGCTTTTCTGGCTGAAGGCTATACAGCCGAGGACAGGGATAAGTTTGTGGCCGATGTCAAAAGATTTTCTGACTTTCTGTTCGAAAAAGAGCCATATAAGAGCAATCAGAATAAATTCAATATCTACGGTGTTTTCCGTCCTTCACTCGAACGAGGCATGGATGAGCCCAGGCAAAAAGCTTATAAAAACACTGCCCTTAAAGCCTCTTTCAATGCTTTCGATCTTGATCGCTATATGCTCACCGAAGAAGGTTTCGCCCTGCGGGAAATGGCCGCCCAGGTTCCCTACGATGCGATTGTCATCCTGGTCAACAGCAAAAGATACGGCGGCGGCGGTATCTATAATGATTACTGTATTACGACCGTGGATAACCAGGCCAGCCTGAGTGTTTTTATCCACGAATTCGGTCACAGCTTTGCCGGACTGGCTGATGAATACTACACCTCTGATGTGGCTTACAACGACTTTTATCCGGCCGGAGTGGAACCACTTGAACCGAATATCACGGCCCTTCTTGACCCCGAGCACTTAAAATGGAAAGATCTGGTTTCACCCGGCATCAAAATCCCAACTGAGTATGGCAAAGACGAAATAGAAAAATTGCAGGCCGAGATCAGGGCAAACTTCCAGGAAAGGCAAAAGGCACTCGATGAGGCAAAAAAGAAAAATCTGAAAGAAGCTGAAATAAAGCAGATCTCGGCCAGATTTCAGGAAAAAAATAAACCGCTGGAGGCTAAAATTAAAGCTATCCGCGAAAAATATAAGGACCTGGAAGATAAAGTTGGCGCTTTCGAAGGTGCCGGTTATGCCTCCAAAGGTCTCTATCGCCCGCAGATGTACTGTGTTATGATTTCCAGCCCGAAGGTCGAGTTCTGCCGGGTTTGCCAGCGAGCCATCCAGCAGATGATTGATTACTATTCCAGGTAAGCCTGGCTCTAAAGAGAGAGGCTATAAATCACAGCAGAATAGTAAATGGCTCTACATAAGCTCAGTCTGGGGGCAGTCTGATTATTGGCTTTATTGTTTTGACTGCCGGGGCCACGGGACTCAAAAACTAAGAAAATTAAAAATCCAGGGAGCAATCATTTCCCTCTTAATTGCAGTCGCCCTGTTTTATTCAGGTTGCACAGCGGAGGATAGTCTGCTTGGTAGCGGGAAAGGCGGCGATTCTTACTGGCTCCGGGCTCGCCGCCTGAGCATTTTATTCTCTGCCATTTTCTCAGCTCCCACTGATTTAGATTACAGGGATAGCCGTTTTTCTGAGAATTGACCTCGATCTGTGCCGCCAGCCGTCTCCATGTCGATATCCATCGCTTCAAGGTCTTTATCAGAAAGCAAGAGCCAGATTTTAAGAGATAGTCCTCAAGGCCTGGGGTAGGTCCGAAGTTGATCATGCCGATTTCAGGACGAACTATTGCTCCTGATATTTTAGCGGGGTTAATAAAACAGCCTGATAAAAGAAGCTGATAGATCTTGACAAAAGATAGTAATCAGTATAAATTTATAACGAAGTTAAATTTATAATGATTACAAAAATGACAGCTAAGGTTAAATTGACAGAGAAACCAGATAAACCCTGGAACCTGGATGAGATCAGCCAATTTTTAAGCCAGAAAGGCATCCGCCCGTCTTTCCACCGGTTGAAAATCTTCGAATATTTAATTAATGAGCGAACACATCCAACAGCGGACGAAATTTATGAAGTCTTAAAAAAAGAAATCCCGGCTATCTCCAAGGCAACCGTTTACAACACCTTGAGGCTTTTTCTTGAAAAACAAATTGTCCAGCTCATCAACCTAGAAAAAAATGAAGCACGTTATGATTCCACTCTTTCCTGGCACGGGCATTTTAAATGTCTCGGCTGTGACCAGATCTATGATGTCGGAATTGAAAAACTCGAGCTGAGCGGGCTGGACAATTATCACGTATTGGAAAAGCATCTCGACCTGAAGGGCCTCTGCCCTTCTTGTCGTCAGAGCAATAAATATAAACAACTGGAGGGCTTAAATGGCTAAGAAGTATGGTATTTACAAATGTTTGAAATGCGGGAATATCGTGGAGGTCCTGGACGAGGGGATGGGCACCCTGGTTTGCTGCGGTCAGGACATGGTTTTTATGGAAGCTAAAACAGCCGATACCACTCAGGAAAAACATGTGCCCTATATCGAAAAAGTGGCCGGCGGTTACCTGGTCAAAGTTGGGCAGATGGTAGCTCATCCGATGGAAGAGAAACACTATATCGAGTGGATTGAACTGATAGCTGATGGAAAGGTCTATCGTCAGGAACTCAAACCAGGTGATAAGCCGGAAGCTTTATTCCCGCTGGAAGCCGAACATGTCTGGGCGCGTGAATATTGCAATATCCACCTTTTATGGGAAAACAAAAATTAGACAAATTGAATCCCGCCCGGCTTAAAAATGGAAGAATGTTTGGCTAATGGTAGAAAGGCCAACACTGAGGTTTTGTCCAGCATTTATAGTGGAAGAAGACTCGCCGGGAAGAACCGCCGGAACTGGTCCCTCGGTTGGGGGTAGGAAGTGGCCTCAGTGCCGACCATAAACTGATATTTTATTGACTGCTCTAGCCATAAAATAATTATTAAGGAGGTAACTCATGGAAAATAATGAATCAAAAGGCATGCTGTTAATCGGCGACCGGTTTCCCGAAATGGAAGTCCAGACGACCCATGGGAAAAAGCTATTGCCCAATGACTATGCTGGCAAATGGCTGGTACTCTTCAGCCACCCGGGTGATTTTACGCCGGTCTGTACGACTGAATTTGTCTCCTTTGCCAAGAACTACGATAAGTTCAAAAAACTGAATGCTGAGCTTCTTGGCCTGTCCGTTGACCAGGTTTTCTGCCACATCAAATGGGTAGAATGGATAGAGAATGAGCTCAAAGTGGAAATTCCTTTCCCCATCATTGCTGATGATCTGGGCAAAATTTCGATGAAGATTGGCATGATTCATCCAGGTGGTGGTGCCAAGACGGTCAGAGCTGTTTTCATCATCGATCCGGAAGCCATCGTTAGACTGATTCTCTACTATCCGGCAGAAGTTGGTCGCAATATTTCTGAAATCCTGAGAATACTCGAGGCCTTTCAGGTTTCTGACCAGTATGATGTAGCCATGCCAGCCAACTGGCCCAATAATGAGCTGATTCAGGATCATGTTATTATTCCAGCCCCAACCGATATCAAAGGAGCTAAAGAGCGCAAAAAACAGGCTAATTGCTTCGACTGGTGGCTCTGCCACAAAAAAGTGTAAACAAGGGCAAAAGAAGCTTGACGGCCAGGGAGGTTGCTCAAAGCAACCTCCTTTTTTTATTTTTTTATTAATGACGAGGAAGGTGAAAAAAGTTTACTTTATTAGCTTTGCCCCTATGCTCTCTGGCTATCATCTCCTGACCTGATTGAGCATCTTTATTGACAGTTGCTCAGCTCATATGATATTAAATATCGCTTATGCGGAAAAAAAAGGTCCTGCTGACACTTTTCCTGGTCATTCTATTTCTCTGCGTTTATACCACTATTGATTTTTTCCACAACCATAAGACTCTAGAAGATCTTCCTTCCTGTCCAGCCTGTCATTTTGCTCATATTTTTATGTCGCTTTTGCCACAGGTTTTAATCTTTCTGTCCAGCCTTTTATTAATTGAGATAATTATTTCGGTTTCCTGTTTTAGTTATAAAAATTCTTTTATCAGACATTTTCTGTCCAGGTCTCCCCCGGCCTGCTAACCTCCCTGTATACATCCCTATATTGCCTTCCAGACCCATCAGCGGCCTGGAAAGTCTTTTTTATCAGTTGAAACTACTCCGAAAGGAGGTCGATCACTATGATAAACAGGCCAACTGGATTCAATGAGCCTGAACCAATAAAAAAATCGTTCAGAGACCACCTGTCGTTTTTCCTGACGGCAGTTTTTCTTCTTTTATTTTCTTTTTTTTCTGCTTTCGCCCAGGAGGCAACTTTTTCCAGGCCATTAAGTCTGGAGCAATGTTTGAATATTGCCCTTGACAATAATCCACTTGTTCTCTCTGCCTATCAGAAATATCTGGCTTCCAGGGCAAGGATCAATATAGCTAAAGCCTGGCCCCAACCAAGCCTGACCATTGACTATGAACTGGAGCCAAAACTGTTTGATACCGCTCGCTCTGGCGAGCAATTTTTCTGGTTAAACCAGACCATCGAGTTTCCCGGCCGCCTTCATCTTAGAA
The DNA here is from genome assembly GCA_035416665.1 of Candidatus Saccharicenans sp. Classification (GTDB taxonomy): domain Bacteria; phylum Acidobacteriota; class Aminicenantia; order Aminicenantales; family Saccharicenantaceae; genus Saccharicenans. Next base: position 43,534 of record DAOLNQ010000011.1, read on the forward strand.
AAAAGGTAGCAGCCTTAGAGTCAATGGAAACCGAGAAAAACCTGGAAGAATTGAAACTTTCTGTCGCCTACGATGTCAAGGAGGCTTTTTTCGGTTTGTTGTTAGCCGAAGAAGAATTAAAGTACAGTCGGCAAAACCTGGATATCTCGAAAAGTTTTGACGAAATAGTCAGTCTGAAAAACTCGACCGGTGAAGTTCCCCAGGTGGAAGTTCTCAGAGCTAAGGTTGAGCTGGCCAGAGCTTCCAGTCTTGTTAAGTCTTCTGAAAATAAAACGAGAATTGCCCGGGCACGCCTGAATACTGTTCTTGGTCGTAAATCGTCCGAGCCATTGGAAATACAGGGTGAGTTAAAGCAGCCGGCGCTGAATCTTTCCTTAGAAGAGGCAGCAGAGAAAGCGTTTACCTCCCGGCCGGAAATAAGAAAAGTTGAATATTCACTTCTTAAATCACAAACCATAAAAAAGCAGGCCTATCTCAGCTATTTACCAGATTTTGATCTTGGCCTGGCCAAGCATCGGGTAGAAGGAACAAATTTCTGGGATTTCAATCTGAGCTTTGCCATACCGCTTTTCTTCTGGCAGCCCAGAAAAGGAGAAATAGCAGAAGCTGAGGTGATGAGCCGGGCTCTCCAGCAAGAAAAGGTTTACTGGCAAAATATGGTCTCCCTCGAAGTCGAAGAAGCCTACCAGCAAGTCCAGCTGGCTCAGGAACAGATTGACTTGATTGAGCGAGAAATTTTATCTCAATCACAGAAAGTCTACGATATGTTTTTATACAGCTTTCAGGAAGGGCAGATTGGCGGTCTGGATCTAATCGAGGCCCGCCGCACCTGGCTCGAAGCCAGGTTATCTTACGCTGAGACTCTTTATGAGCATGCTGTGTCCGTGGCAGCGCTCGATAAAGCACTGGGCATTGTATTGAAAGGTCAACAATGAAAAAGTTAATAATTTTTATTTCCGCTTTAGTTTTATCACTATGTTTCTTCACCACAGGCTGCAGGCAGCAGGTGGGAAACAGTAAGTCACAGGACATGACCCGGCCAGGAAGCCAGCAGGCAGCCTTAAATCAGGAACCAAAACCAACAGCAGAGAACCTCTCTAGAGCTGAAAAAACCAGAGCCTGGTTATCACAACTGGCACCGATCACACTTTCAGCTTCAGAAAGCGAGGTAGTAAAAATTGAGACAGCTGAGATCAGTTACCTGGAGTTTAAGCCATATCTGACAGCTATGGGCAAGTTACTGGCTCCTTATACCAGAACCAGTGTGATCAGTTATGCTTTCCCGGCCAGAGTTTACGAAATAAAATGCAATGTTGGCGATTGGGTCAAGGTCTCCTCTCCTCTGGTCATCCTGCAGAGCCAGGAAGTTGGTCAGGCCAGAGCCGACTTCTTTAAAGCTCAGGCCGATTTCGAGCTGGCTCAAGCCAATTATGAACGGCAGAAAAGACTTTATGAACACGGAGCTGGAGCTCAAAAAGACTTTCTGACGGCCGAAGCTGAAATGAAAATCGCCAGAGCCAATCTTGAAGCTATGGAAAAAAGATTGCATTTACTTGGTTTCACCGAAGAAGATGTTAAAAAGATAGCCACCACCCATCAAATCAACCCGGTTATAACTCTTTATTCTCCCCTGGCCGGAAAAGTGATTGAGATCAAAGTCATACCTGGCGAGATGATCGACCAGAGTAAAGAGATTATGACCATCCTTGATCCGGGTGTCCTCTGGGTAGATGCTGAAATTTTCGAAAAAGACATACCAAAAGTTAAAACCGGACAGCAGGTCGAAATAGCAGTGGAGGCCCTACCTGACCGGGTGTTTCACGGAAAAATCTCCTACATCGCTGATGTCATTAAAGACGAGACAAGGACCATAACTGTCCGATCTGAAGTTGTTAATGAGGGCTTGCTTTTGAAACCAGGTATGTTTGCCAGCATCAAAATCTATCTCCATGACGGAGAAAAGACACTGGCTGTGCCCGAGGCAGCAGTCTGTGATTACCTGGGTCAAAAGTTTGTTTTTATCGCTCAGGAAGGCAAATTCGAACCAAGACCGATCAGTCTTGGAGTCAGGTTAAACGGGCATTATCAGGTTCTTAAAGGGCTAACGGCAGGAGAGAAAGTGGTTACCACAGGAAGCTTCGAGCTCAAGTCAAAGCTTTTTGAAGAAGAATTGAAGAAATCAATTCATGACTGAAAGCTCATCAGCTTGAGGAGAACAATATGATTAACAAGCTCATAGATTTTGCTATCAAGCATCGGCTGTTGACCGTCTTTCTCATTTTGCTGGTGTCTATTATGGGAGTGGTGGCTTACCTCCGGCTACCCAAGGATATTTACCCTGACTTAAATGCCCCTCTGGTCAATGTGATCACGAATAATCCGGGTATGGCTTCAGAAGATGTAGAGAGATTAATTACTTTTCCTATCGAAAGTTTGATGGCCGGCGCACCGGATATCACCCGGGTTCGCTCAGAATCAACCACCGGCAACTCTCTGGTCACAGTAGAGTTTAACTGGGGAACAGACATTTACAAAGCCAGACAGGTCATCTCCAGTAAACTCGAACTGGTCTCCGGTCGCCTGCCAGCAGGAACAACACCTCCAGTTCTTGGACCGGTTAGCTCCAGGATGGGAGAAATCTTCGAGTTCGTGGTCATCGGCCAGGAAGTTAATCCGGTAGAACTAAGATCTGCCGCCGATTGGGTTGTCCGGCAACGTCTTCAAGGCCTGCCTGGCGTTTCCTATATTGTTAACCTGGGGGGAGAAGTAAAACAATTTCAGGTTCTCCTCAAACCTGAGATGCTTCATAACTTTAAACTGACCATTGATGATGTCAGAAGAGCGGTGGAGATGAGTAACCGCAATTTTTCTGGCGGTATTCTTCGCCAGGGTAAAGAGGAAATCCTGATCAGAGGACTGGGTCAGATCCAGACTTTAAGTGACATCAGCCAGATAGTTGTGGCCTCCCGTCAGAATGTTCCTGTGTACTTAAGTGACGTAGCCACGGTGGTTGCGGGCAGTAAGTTCCGGCGGGAAGACGCCAGCCATAACGGAAAGGAAGCAGTCTACGTGACGGTTGAAAAACAATATGGCTCGGATACGTTAAAGGCCATCAAAAATATAAAGGAAGGGCTGAATAAGATTGCTAAGGATCTGCCTGAGGGGATTAAAATAAAACCGGTTTATGACCAGTCAGTGCTCATTACCAAATCAATCAGTCATCTGGAGCTATCCATAATTGAAGGTATTTTCCTCATTGTTCTGGTCATGATTATTTTTATGGGTGATTGGCGCAGTGCTCTGATTGCCTCGCTCACCGTACCTTTTGCCATTTTGATCGCGCTGGTAGCCATGCAAATCTTTGGTATTAACCTGACGGTTATGTCGATCGGAGGGCTGGCCATCGGCATAGGCAAAATGGCCAACGGGTCAATTATCCTCATTGAAAACATCCTCAGACTCCTCAAAGAGAAAAAAGGACAGGCCTCCTATATTGAAATTATTTCTGAGGCAGCCAAGGATGTGGGCCCTCATCTTTTTTCGGCCTGCTTGATTATCATCCTGGTTTTTGTCCCCATGCTGACTTTGCAGGGACTGGAAGGAGCTATGTTCCGGCCGACAGCCTTTGCCGTGGCTGCTGCCCTCTTTGGAGCCTTGATTCTTAACCTGACTCTCCAACCCGTTCTGGCCACCAGGTTCATCCGGGAACCAGAAAAAGCTCACAGCCGGAAGCAAATTACTAACTGGATAAAAGATAAGTATGAGATTGTTTTAAAGTGGGCTCTGGAGAAAAAGGCCATTTATCTTACCATTTTTGTAGTACTGATTCTGATAGCGGTTGTAGCCTACATGCGTCTGGGGAAGGATTTTGCTCCACCCTTAGACGAAGGTTCGATGCTGGTTTCGACGACGATGTTACCTGAGACCTCACTGGAAGAATCGGTCCACTTTGGCCAGAAGCTGGAGAAACTTTTCCTGACCTTTCCAGAAGTGGTTTCCGTTTCCAGGACCACCGGTTCAGCCGAAAGCTCAGAGCACCTCCACCCCGTTAACCATAGCCATTTTCTGCTTGATCTTTTGCCAAAGGAGAAAAGGTCACGAGGATATAAAGAGCTCAGCCAGGCCATACGTCAGGAACTGGAAAAATATCCCGGCCTTTCTTTTATCATTGAGCAACCCATCGCCAATAAACTGGCTGAGATGACCACCGGGGCGGAAGGCCAGTTGTCCGTCAAACTCTTTGGCACAGATCTGAATCTATTGAATGCAAAAATTGATGAAATCAGGAATATCATAGCCGGAATACCGGGCGCAGCAGACGTTCACGTCGAACAGACGAGGGGCATTCCTCAATTGATTATAAAGCCCAACCGTGAAAAACTGGCCCGCTATGGTTTGTCGATGGACCAGGTAGCCAGCGTCGTCGAAACTGCTTTCAACGGACTCGAAGTCACTGACGTTTATGAACCAAACAGAGTTACTTCCCTGCTAATCAGACTCCCGGAAAAGTACCGCCAGGACGAAGAAGCAATTAAAAATTTGCTAATTGATACACCTGATGGGCAGAAAATACCTCTCATCTCACTGGCTGAAGTCGAAAGAGATGAAGGCCCGCAGACGATTTTTCGGGAAAACATGATGCGCCGGAAAATTGTCGTTTGTAACGTAGTCAAACGCGATATAGCCGGATTCGTAGAGGAATCCAGGCGCCTGATAGAAAAACGGGTAAGCCTGCCCCAGGGCTATTTTGTAACTTTTGGTGGACAGTATGAGAACCAGCAGCACGCCATGAAGCATCTCTCTTTGCTCATGGGTCTGGTTCTTCTGATTATCTTCGTTATTCTGTTTTGGTCTTTCGGTTCAGTCTGGCAAGCACTGCTAATTATCCTGGATATTCCATCAACCCTCGTCGGAGCGATACTTGGCCTTCTGGTAGCAGGACAGTCGCTCAATGTTTCTTCCACCATCGGCTTGATCGCCCTGTTCGGCATTTGCGCTCAGAACGATATTATTCTCGTTGGCAAGACCAACGATTATATCAAACAGGGTTTACCCTTAAGGCAGGCCGTGCTGGAAGGGGCCCTGACCAAGTTCCGCCCGATATTTATTACCGACGTGGTCATGATCGCCAGTGTGCTACCTCTGGCTCTGATTAAAACGACCGGCTCGGAATTACATCAACCGCTGGCTGTGGTTTACATCGGTGGTTTTTTCTTTGCTATCCTGCTGCGGCTGTTCATTGTACCCATTCTTTATGAAGTCATGGCCAGGATCGCCGGGGTTGGTCGTGAAAAGCCAGAGAAGGTCAGCGATTAAACCTTTTAATAGCAAAGATAAACGGTTATTTTTAAGGAGATAGGATACGCATATAGTAGCCGAAAGTCAGGGCTGATTTTGCACCTGACTTTTTCATTGCAACTTTTTAATGCGACCGTTGATCAAAATGGTAGATAGCTTTAAAATTGAACTCAGGAAAGGAGGAAACAGCATGGGCAAGTCAATAGCTTCGAGGTCAATGTTATTTCTTGTCGCTACTTTGCTTCTGGCACCCCTTTTCCTCGGTGCTCAGAATCCAAAAACGATTAAACTCAATGAGCCGAATAAAAAACGCGGCTTGACGGTGATGGAAGCTCTGGCCGTCAGGGCCTCGGCGACAGAGTGGACCAGTCAGGATTTAAGCGCGCAGGATCTGTCTGATTTGCTATGGGCAGCCAACGGGATTAACCGCCCGGATAGCGGCAAAAAGACCGCGCCCTCAGCCATGAATGCTCAGGATGTTGATATCTATGTTTTCATGAAAGACGGTGTTTACCTGTATGAGGCAAAAAGCCACAGCCTGGTAGAAGTGGTAGCCGGCGACCAGCGGTTGCTGTTCTTCCAGCCCAGACCGCCCCGTCCAGCTGGTCCCGGACAACCAGGACAACAGGGACAGCAGCCACCAAAGCCGGGAGAACGTGGTCAGCAGCCACCGACCCCAACGGCTGGAGCTCCCCGTCCCCAGGAACAGGTCACCATGGCTCCAGTTGTTCTGCTACTTGTCTCTGATATTTCCAGATTCAGGGGAGGTAGCGACGAGATGAAAAAGGAATGGGCAGCCCTTGATACCGGTATTGTTTCGCAGAATATTTCTGTTTTTTGCGCAGGCGTTGGGCTCAACACGAGGCCCAGATCCGGTATGGACAGAGATAAAATCCGTGAGTTGCTCAAACTAAAAGATACACAGCTACCGCTCCTAAATCATCCGGTCAGTTACAAAAAGCAATAGAAACCGGCTGAGATTTTTACTTTTCACATTTTTTGCTCAAAACTCAAAAACCAATATGAATAATATAAAGAAGGAAAAATATTTTTGTTGACTCCGTCTGATATCTAATATACCTTACTTCATAGATTTATTTTTTTCGGTCTTCCAGGAGGTGCCCGATGGCTAACGACCAAACTCCGGTCAGGCGGAGATCTTTATCAACCGGTTTCTGGCTGATTCTTATCTTGATTTTAGTGGCAGCGGTTCTTTTAGTCTTTATTAACAACAGAACCAAATCACCCGCTGCCTCTGGTCTTTCATCCTTCCCACCGCCGATCGATCCGCAAAAGGTTCAGGATCAAGACGAGATGACCTGGGCTGATTACCGGCCTCTCCCCGGCCCGAACTGGGCTGATCCGTCGCTCAAACCCGAGCGTGGTTTCAGGCTAGCTGTTGTCGCGGTTGATTTTCCCAACCAGCCTTTTGTCATCACCCGAGCCAAGGGCACCGACCCCTTCGGCAACCCGCAGGTTGAACCCATAGCAAGAGAAAAAGTACCTCAATTCTACGCTGACTTTTTCACTAAATCACTGCCGGTTAACCATGGCCTTGACATCCATCACTACTGGATGTGGCAATCGCGGGGAAAATTTGGTTTAACTCAGGTTGACACTTTTGGACCTTACCAGCTGCCTAAACCTCACTGGTGGTATGGCCTCAACGAATATCACCAGAACAAATATACGCCTGATGGCAGCGTGGCTTCAGGACGTCTGGAAAAAGACTGCGATGAGTTGTGGATGCAGAGTGCTGGTCAGGATATCAGAAAAAATTATGATGCCATTTTAAGAATTTATGCTGGATATGATGAGACTGGAGTCTGGATGGAATTTGGCCAGATGAAGTTTAAAAGCAAGGATGACATTCCTCCCGAATGGGGTAATCCCAATCCAGAGATGCCACGCTGGGTCCCTACCCGTTATGTCGAATGGACCAGTTGGCTGGCTGGTTCACAGCAGTGGGGGCTCTCCTCGATGCGCCAGGGAGAAAACTCAGGTACTATTGCTCATGAGCTGGGACATTTTGCTTTTCACCTGCCCGACCTCAATAACAACCCTTATGTCCAACCCTATCGACGGGCAGCTGTCGGGCCGTGGGACTTGATGGATAGAGCCTGTTTTAATGGCCCCGGCGGTCCTCACCAGCGCTGGGTCGTTCCACCCATAGCCGGCGGGGCCGGGCCAGCCGGATTGATGATAAGAGATAGGATGGCCTGCGACTTTATTCCAGAGGGCCAATTGCTGACACTCAGCCGGGAAGGACTGGCCAAATCCGGACTGGTGGTAGCCAGGGTCACAGCCCGAGAAGTTGATCCCTTACCTGGCAGCTACACCGGAATAAACGTCCGGCTCGATGGCTCAGAGCCGGGCGATAGAACGCCATTTTCAGATCCGGCCACTGACCCCTTCTCCTCAGGCAATCCTGACTATAATTTTTATTCCCTGGAAGTTGTTCAGCGGATCGGCTTTGATTCTTTCTGCCCGGATAACGGTGTTCTCCTGGCCAAAAACAAAGATAAGCTCTGGGGAAATAATGGTGGCCCCAATGCCTTTGACAGCTATATCTGGGTCATAGATGCTCATCCGGAAGACATAAATGTAGTTGATTATATCAGCCCATCCGGCGAAAAAGTTATGAGGACCATTGCTGACTACCGCCAGCTCAATGATGCTCTGTTCCACGCTGGCCTTAACTCAGGCAGCCAGTTTGAATATCAAGATGAGCCAAACCGCCTCCATTTTTATGTTGTGTCTGTCGATCGAAACCGGGATGGGATTTTAACCTACACCCTGGCTATCAGGTCACTGGACGGCCCGGGCCCGCAGGTACGGGGCGTGGAGTTGACCTCGCCTTCAGCCAGCATCAAGGCTGCCCCAGGGCTGACCCCGGTAACTTTTTCGCTCAAAAATACCGGCCAGCCAGCGGAAGTCGATCCAAAGCTTCATCCCTCAGATGCTTCTGGCCATCTTAACTGTGATTTATACCGGCTGGAGGTCTCGATCAACGGACAGGGCTGGCAGGTTCAACTACCAAATGCTCTGGCTTCTGTTGAGTTCGGTCAGACCTCGGATATAACCGTCTACGTTTTACCGTCGAAAGGCGCTTCCCAAGAAGCGACCATAGTTTTAAAGGCAACTTCTGAAAGCCAGCCAGATAAAACTGCCGAGGCCACGGTCAATCTGAGTCTTTAAAATTCAGCAGTCTACCAGGCGACTGTAAATTATCAGTCGAGTTGTAGTCTGCGATCCCGGAGAATTAGTCTGGCTTCCTGCCAGTTGAAGGAAGGTAGATTGAGCCGGCGTTGCATTTCTTCAATCTGAATATACGCTCCTATCCGCAGGCTGGCCTCTTTTGACATAATCCCTGGTATCATTTATACTTACAAGACTTATTGACCGACCTTGGTCCCCTGTTGTTTAGCCCGATTTCAGGTCCGGGGCAAGGCTCAAGATAGCTTGGCATAAAAAGCTAACTGAGGTTATAAACTAAACTTAACTTGTTCGAGCACCGAGCAGAAACCAATGGAAAATAACAATTCCAACAAAACCGAAGGCAAAAGCCGAAAAAAAAAGTTAGCCAGAGTAAGTTTAACAGTCTTCGGCTTCTTGCTCCTGGCCATTCTTATCTGGCGGGCTGGGCCGCAGGTTGTCTGGGATAATATTGTCAAAGCGGGTTATTATCTCCCTCTGATTTGCTTAACAGCACTTCTCTGGATGTTTCTTCAGGCTGTTGCCTGGTCTATCGTCCAGGGGGCCTTTCAGAAAGTTCCTGTTATGACCCTTTTCCGGGCGAAAATCATAGCCGATGGTCTGGGGACACTTGTGCCGGTAGCAGCCAATATCGGCGGGGAGGCAGCCCGAGCGGTCATCATCAAACCTCATTCTCCTTTAAACGAAGGGATTCCTGGCATTGTTTTTGATAAAACCATTGAGTATCTGGCTTCATTGGCTTATTTAGCAGTCGGATTATTTTTGTCTTTAGTTTATCTTAAAATCCCCCAGAAACTGAAAATTTCTTCGCTGGTGGCCCTGGGAGCTATAACCCTGGTTCTGGTAATTATGATCATTCTGCAATTCAAAGGCGTTCATTCGATTATCGGGCGGCTGGCCGGTATTTCCCGCCGTAGCCGGCGTTGGTTCGAGCGAAAAGAAGCCAGCCTGAAAGATTTCGATAGGAATATGCGCCTGATGTTCAGCCACTCCAAAACAAGCCTGCTGGTAGCTTTTCTGCTTCATTTTGCCGCTCGTTGTCTTGGAGCGCTGGAAATATACATAATTATCAGAGCGATGGGCTGGCCGGCCAGTCTGGTCAAAGTTGTTTTCATCTCGGTCTTTACCGTCATAATCAACACTGCCTTTTTTATTATCCCCGGTCAGTGGGGTGCAGCCGAAGGCGGAAGTCTGCTGGCTGCTGCCACCGTCGGTTATCCGCCGAACATCGGACTGAGCGTTGGGCTGATGAGGCGAGTCCGCAAAATCATCTTTGCTGTCCTGACTGTGATTCTGACCTCCGCCGGTAAAAAAAAAGAAAAATTAGCCACGGAGATTAATCATGCCAGATAACACTATCATTATACTCCGCCCTGGTTCGGGCAAAAATATTCTGGGCCTGCCACTTCTCCTCAGGGCAATTCTGGCCTGCCACCAAGCCGGTTTGAAAACCTTTTATTTAATCGGTTCTGGCAGCCAGGAGGAGCTAAGGCTGGTCGAAAGAGTCAAGAAAGACAGGCGTGTTCTACCTTTTTCTCATGACCTGCACTACTTTCAGGCCGGGAGTCTTTCTTTTGAAGACAGAATGAAAACCAGGGAACTTTTTACCTGGTCGGGTAGTTTTCTCCTGCTGGATGGCGAGGCGATTTTTGATCCTTTACTGCTGGAAGAGCTGAAACTTTATGAACCTCAGGAACGAGAAATCATAGTCTTTAAGCCCTCAGCTGATAGTACCTCCGACTCCCACTGGACGGGGTTGGCCGTTGGTGCTGGAAAAATCTTACCTGAGCTTCTGACTGGTCTGCTTTCGGCCAAAGAAGGAGAATACGACGTATTGAGAGTTCTTTCCCCGACCACCACGCTTAGCTACCAGATTCTGCCCGCCGGGCATTTCTTTCTTAAAGTAAATTCCAGACAGACCGAGAAGGAAGCAACCAGACTCCTTCTGGCCACGGCCCGCAAGCCGCAGGATGGTTTTATCGCCAAACACATCAACCGACCTATCTCGCTTTTCTTCAGCCAGAGGCTGATAAGACTGGGAGCCAGTCCCAGCCTCCTGTCTTTTATAAATTTTCTGGTAGGCCTGGTTGGGGCCTGGCTGGCGGCAGTGGGCAGCGGTTACTGGAGCTTTTTTCTGGCCGGTTTGTGCTTTGAGCTGGCCAGCATTTTCGATGGTTGCGATGGCGAGGTCGCCCGTCTGACCTATACTACCTCTGATAAAGGTGCTCTATCCGATGTCATCCTCGATGCTTCGAGCTACGTTATTTTTTTCAGCTGCCTGGACCTGGGACTTTATCGTCTAAAACAGGATGGTAGCTACCTTACTCTTATGGTTATCTTTTTTCTTTCTGCTTCCTGGTATTATTTCAATCTGGCTCGCTATACACGCAGCTCCGGTATCGGCAAGAAAATTTTCCTGGTAGCCAAAGAAATCGAAACCAGACCTGAAAAAGAAAAAAAGCTGAGCTTCATAGATAAAGTGGCGGCCAAGCTGGCCTTTACTGTCCGGCGTGACTTTTTTGCCACTCTGGTTTTTGTCCTCCTGGCCCTGAAGCAGGCTCCTGTTCTCGCTTATATCATAAGCTTTGGCTGGCTCATTGAATCAGTTTATTTCCATTTTTATGTTCAGAAAAAGCTGGTTCAACAGGCAGCAGCTGAAATAAAAATTGACTGAAGAAGAAAAAATAAAAAGCTCTTGGCAGACAGCTCCGGCTAAAGAGAGAAGGAGCCTGTCTTAATATAAATAAAAATATAAATAAAAAATCGGGAGAAAGGTGCCAGACTGATGAAAATACTTCACGTTCTGACTTCCTTTGAGCCGGCCTGGGCAGTTGGTGGTTCAATCACCGCTCACAGCAATCTCTGCCATGCCTTACAGCGCCTGGGTCACGAAGTGACAGTTTACGCCAGTAATGCTGATGGACTGGGCGGCCAGCTGGATGTGCCATTGAAGCAACCGGTTGACCTGGATGGCCTGACGGTCTGGTATTTTCCATATGAACTGGGCCGGGTCCGCGCTTTTTATTCCAGAAGTCTTCTCCGCCATCTAAAGAAAACAGCGAAGGATTTTGAAGTCATTCATCTGGCCGGCCTGTGGCAATATCTGTGCGTGGCAGCTTCCTCCATTGTAAAAAAACAGGCGCTTCCCTCCATTATCACGCCGCACTCAAGTCTGATGGCTGCTTCCTTCTACGGAGTTGGCTCGCTCCGGACTAAGAAACTTTACTGGAATTTAGCCGGTAAAAAAGCTATTAAAAACGCTACTGCGGTTCATTTTCTAAGCGAGGGAGAACGACAGGATTCTGAGACTTTTACCCGCGGTGCGGCCAGTTTTATTGTCCCTAATGGCATTTTTACCGAACGCTATGAAAGAAACGAAACGCTTCGAGCGGAACTCAGAAAAAAACTGAATCTGCCTGATGAGGCACTGGTTCTGCTCTTTCTGGGCAGGCTTCACCCCAAAAAGCAAATTGATTTAATAATCAAGGCGCTGCCCGCAGTTTTAAAATACCGGCCGGATGTTTTCCTGCTACTGGTCGGTCCACCGGGCAAAGAAGAATATGTCCAGAATTTAAAAAATCTCGTCTCGACTCTTGGTCTCGAAAAACAGGTTATCTGGGTGGGGCTCATCGAGCATCAGGAAACGCCTGCTTATTATTCAGCTTCCGATCTCATGGTTCTGCCCAGTCTGGCAGAAGGAGTTAGCATGGCTCTGACCGAAGCGATGGCTGCTTCACTGCCTCTCCTTATTACCAACCGGGTAGCCAACTGGGTCGAAATCGAGCAGGATGGGGCTGGACTGGTAGTTGAACCGGTGGAAGCGGAAGTGGAGAAAGCCCTGCTCAAACTGGCCACTGACCCGACTCTTCTGGCCACACTGTCCAGACAGGCTAAAGAATCAGCCAGAAAACGATACGATATTAGCCAGGTTGCTCCTCTTATGCTCAGGGCTTATCAGGATGTAATCAGGGGAGAAAGAAGTCCCGAGCTCAACTGGCGACAAAAAAGCTGAGATTGTCTGCCTGCCTCAGCTCATTCGCCTGCAAATACATCATATATTTATTTTCAGTTGAACAACATAACCTGCTTTCAGCTTTTTTATAACTTTCATGAGAACATGAAAAACTGGCTGCGAGCCTGTGGGTTAATAGGACTGAGCAGGATTACTTTCTGTGGTAAATTTCGCCCTGATTAAGGCCTTTATCGCTTCTTTAGATGTTTCACCACTTATGGTTCAATTTTCGTGCCCAGCACCTCCAGGAATTTGCGCATCCACTCAGGATGTGCTGGCCAGGCCGCAGCTGTCACGAGATTGCCATCCACATAAGCATTGGAAAGACTCTCGTTGAGCTCTCCCCATTTAGCTCCGGCTCTGATCACATCCGGTTTTAAGGCTGGATAGGCGGTGCAAAGTTTGCCCTGGAGGACATCAGCCGCCACGAGCACCTGCGGGCCATGACAGATGGCGGCTAGCGGCTTGTTGTGTTCGGCAAAGTGCCTGACGATCGAAATCACTTTTTCATTCAAACGGATGTACTCCGGGGCTCGTCCGCCAGGGATGACCAGAGCATCATAATTTCTGGGGTCAACGTCATCAAAGGTCGCCGTCAGGAGAAAATTATGACCCGGCTTTTCACTGTAGGTTTGATCGCCGACAAAATCATGAACGGCAGTCTTGACCGTCTCGCCTTTTTTCTTGCCGGGGCAGACAGCATCAACCTGATGGCCGACCATGGTCAGCATCTGGAAAGGAACCATGACCTCATAATCCTCGACATAATCCCCAACCAGCATCAGAATCTTTTTGACACTCATTTTTACCTCCCTCTTTTAATCTTCATTTTTTTGATCGGTTTTATTAACCTTTATTATTATAATCCATAGCAAAAAGAAAATAACACCATTAAGAACCAGGAAGCCGCTTCCAGAATCATAAAAAGAGACGGCAGCTCGATCTTTGATACCCGGCAGGTTACTTTTGATCTCTTGTGGCGGGTAACTCCAGGCGGATTTTGACCTGGAATTAACAAAGATACGAAAAAACAAAACCAGCAGTTTTAAAGGCCGATAAAATCTCTGCTCCTCGCCTGGTACTCCTGGTACTTAAGTGAACAAAGGCAGCGATCAGAAATCTTTTTAAGGCGGGAAAGCTTTTTCATCGCCTCAAAAAGACACAAGCAGTCAGAATATTCGCTTGAAAAAAAGCAGAGCCTGTAATCAGGCAGATTCTGGCTTGTTTTTATCCTGAAACCGAACCTTAACCTCTGCCTGAATATCCTCTATGAGCCAGAAAAATTTGTGAACGGACCTTCATGGCTGAAACCGGATTAACTGTGTAATTTATAGAGAAAATTGTCTGGCTCGACGTTCGAATTGATAAGGCCAGGACGTGCCCCTGGTAAAATGAAAATTTTGAAGAATTTATTGGTGGAGCTGACCGGGCTCGAACCGGCGACCCCGTGACTGCCAGTCACGTACTCTCCCAACTGAGCTACAGCCCCACCGGGTGATTTTATAATACCGAAAACCTCCCTGTCCGTCAAGAAAACAGGGAAGAAAAACCGGGGGCAACTATGTGCGCCCCTGTCAACAGTAGCACAATGGATTTTCAAAGAACAAAGTCAGACAACTATTCGCCTTTTCCAGGGCAATATATAGATTCGAGTAAATGGCCAGCAATCACAATCACGACTTTTAAAGTCAGTCCCCGGTAGCGGTCCATTCACCCTCGTCTATCCTTAAACTCAGTTCGGTCTCTAAGCACAGCGAAGCTGATGACAGCCAGCTCTCTGGCCACTGCCCCAATAGCCTTTTGAGCACCCTTCTTGGCGGCTACCCCGGTAATCAGGCAAGATCATAACCTGTCTTTCATCTTGCTGTTGGGAGCATCTACTCTAAATTATTTTGCCTGCCAATTTGTTTCATATTATGAATATTTAAGTTGACAAAAAAACTACCGGATTTAAGATATATTTTCTAAAGGTTTTTGGCTCCAATGAACAGTCTGGTAGAAAAATCCCGTAACAACCACGGAAAATAAATGGCCTGTCTATTTTTTGTCTATAAATATCAAATCTTCTGGCGGAAGGAGGCCTATGAACAAGCATTTTAAAAAAAGACAGCCAGCTTCAGTCCGGCCGCTGACCACAGCTTTTTTGATCCTGGTCCTGGTAGCCAGTTCGCTTAGCCTGGCTCAGGCCGGTAGGGCGGAGGTCAAACCAGCTTATGCTCTGGTTAATTGCCGGATATTTCCAGTGGCTCAACCAGTCATAGAAAAAGGCACAATCGTCATCCGGGACGGTTTGATTGAGGCTGTTGGGCCAGCCGGGAAAATCCAGATTCCGGAAGATGCTGAACTCATCGAAGCCAGCGGTTTAAATGCCTACCCCGGTTTGATTTCTGCTCACACCAACCTCTTCCTTGAAACAAAAGAACAGTCTCAAACAGCCACCCCTGAAGAATATCTGGAAGCCTTAAGTCAACCAGCTGAACCCAAAGAATTCCCCTGGCTCCAGATCGTTGAAAAAATCAAGCCGAAAAAGCAGACAGTCGAAGCCTATCATCGAGCTGGCATTACGACGGTGGTCGTCGCTCCTCATGAAGGCATCTTTCAAGGACAGAGCGTTGTCCTCAATTTAAACAGCGACCAGGTAAGTGAGATGGTCCTGGCTCAGCCCTGGGCCCTCCATATCAACTTCACGACTGAAAGAGGAGTTTATCCTTCCAGTCCGATGGGTACCCTGGCCTTCCTCAGACAGAAATTCTATGATACACAGCACTATAGCCAGCATCTCCAAAAATACCGCCAGTCGCCTCAATTTTTAAAGAGGCCCGAATATGACCCCTTTCTCGAAGCCCTTCTTCCCTTTGTCATTGACAAAAAGCCGATCGTTTTTCAGTGCAATAATCTGGAGGAAATAAAGCGTGCTCTGAAACTCATCAAAGAATTCAGGTTAAATGCTGTTCTCACCGGTTGTAATGAAGCCTGGCGGGTCAGCCAGCAGCTCAAATCAGCCAGTATTCCCCTGCTGGTGACGCTCGACTTTCGACCACCGGCCAGCAGCGTCTATGCCCAGCAGGGCCAGGCTATTAGAGAAAAAGCTGAAAAGGAGATTTATCCAGCCAATGCCTCTAACCTGGCCAAAGAAAAGATAAATTTCTCGCTGACCAGCTTCGGCCTGAACGATACAAACTTCGTAAAAAACCTCAGGGCAGCCATCAAGGCCGGTTTGCCTGCCGATCAAGCTCTGCGGGCCTTGACTATTGAACCAGCCCGCACCCTGGGTCTCGACAAACAGCTCGGCTCTCTTGAACCAGGTAAAATCGCCAACCTGATTCTAACTAAAGGCGAGCTGTTCGATGAAAAAACCAGCATAGTTAAAGTCATGGTTGATGGAACGTTATTCACCTATGAGGAGAAAGGCCAATGAGAGAAAAGATAAAGAAAACGGGCCTGCTTCTGTCCCTTTTAGTTTTCTTTCTGTCCTCAGCCAGCTGGCTTCTGGCTGGTGGCGATCTCTTGATTAAAAATGCCACTATTTTGACCGTCACCGGCAACACTATTCCCAATGGCGATGTTCTGGTTATCAACGGGGTAATAAAACAAATCGGTCAGAATCTCACCGCCCCGGCCGGAGTCAGAATTATTGAAGCTAACGGCAGATATCTGATGCCGGGCATCATAGATACCCATACCCACATCGCTCTTTCCGGCACCAATGAAGGCACTGATGCCGTCACACCGGAAGTTACCATGGCTGAGGTGGTTAATGCCGATGATACTTCGATTTTTACCGCTCTGTCCGGCGGCGTGACCATGGTTCACACCATGCACGGCAGCGCCAATGTCATCGGGGGGACCAATGTTGTCCTGAAGCTCAAATGGGGTAAGCCTTCAGAAGAATTAATCGTCAAAGAAGCCTACCCCACTCTTAAATTTGCCCTGGGCGAAAATGTCAAACAATCGAACCGGACGCTGCTTCCTGGTCGGCCGCAACGCTACCCGGCCACCCGCATGGGGGCCAATGCTCTGATCAGAAGCGAATTAATGCGGGCGAAAGACTATATGGCCGCCTGGGACCGCTATGAGCAGCTTAAAAAATCCAAAAACCCGCCAGCCAATCTCCTTCCCCCCAGAAAAGACCTCAGATTGGAGACTCTGGCCGACCTTCTGCGCGGCAAGCTCATTGCTCGCTGCCATGCTTATGTCGCCCCGGAAATGATTGAGTTTTTAAACCTGTCCAGAGAGTTTGGTTTCAAAATAGGCGCCTTTGAGCACGCCTGGGAAGCCTATAAGATAACCAACGAGCTAAAAGCCGCTGGGGTCGGTATTTCGGTCTTTATTGATAGCTGGGCTTATAAAATGGAAGCAGCCGAGGGCATTGCCTATAACGCCGCCTACTGCACCCAGAAAGGCATCCTGGTCTCGATTAACTCCGATAGCGGCGAGCGAATCAGAAGGCTATTTAATGAAGCTGGAAAAGCGGTTAAATACGGATTGACTCAGGATGAGGCGTTGAAACTTATCACCATCAATGCGGCTAAACAACTTGGCGTTGACCGCCTGGTAGGAAGCATTGAGGTTGGCAAACAGGCCGATCTGGCCCTCTTCAGCCAGCATCCCATGAGTGCCTACACCCGCTGTGAAATGACAATTATCGAAGGTGACGTTTACTTCGATCGGGAGGCGCTTCTCAAAGAAAGGGCTGCGGCTTCCACCAAAGAAGGAGGCCTGTCATGAAGATAAAAAACATGAAGGTAAACAGGATGAAACCTGCTTTATTAAAAAATAAAAATCAGCTGGTCTTGATAGCAGCACTGCTTGGTCTGACTCTACTGAGTATTTATTCTTTCCCTTTTCCGGCTGCTGCTCAGACCGAAGATAAGACGGAAGTCATAGCCATTGTTGGAGCCAAAATAGTTCCGGTCACCGGGCCGGTCATTGACTCCGGTTCGATTCTAATCAAAGACGGCAAAATAGTTGATCTCGGTGCCAATATTTCCATTCCTTCTGGAGCCAAGGTCATCGAAGCCAGGGGTCTCACTGCTTACCCCGGGATGATTGATAGTTATTCCTGGCTTGGCCTGGAAGAAATTAGCGGTGTCCGAGCAACAGTTGATAATCGTGAAACAGGCCGGATTAATCCCCAGGTCAAAGCCATTGAAGCCCTCCGCTATGATTCAATGCACATCCCGATCGCCCGGGCCAACGGCATTGTAGCGGCAGTGGTTGCCCCCAGCGGTGGTCTGATTTCGGGTCAAAGCACCCTGGTCAAACTGGATGGCTGGACCAACCGGGAAATGGTCATCAAAGAATCGCTGGCCATGATCATTGAACTTCCCTCCCTGAGAAGAGGCCGAGGCGAGTTTGCCGGCTTCAGAGGCCAGCAGCCTCAGATCACTACCGAGAAAACCCTGGATGAACTCCGCCAAATTTTCGAGAAGGCCCGGATGTACGAGAAAAGAAGAGAAGCAGCCCGCAAAAATCTCCTTCTCCCACCACCAGACTTCGATGAGTCCAGCCATTTTCTCTTACCGGTGGTTAAAGGCGAATTGCCGGTCATTTTCTCTGTTCATGGCGATAAAGACATCCTCCAGACCATTAAATTTGTCAAGGAAGAAAAGATAAGAGCCATTTTTTATGGGGTTGAGCAGGGTTTTAAGGTCGCCAAAGAAATAAAAGAAGCAGGCATCCCCTGCCTTATCGGCTCTCTGTATAGCCTGCCGCCTGTCTGGGAAGATGGCTATGATGCCCTGTTCATAAACCCGGGTATCCTCAATCAGGCCGGGGTCAAAATTGCTTTTTCCTCCTCCAGTGCCAGCGCCGCCAAGGATCTGCCCTATCATGCAGCCAAAGCAGCCGCCTTTGGACTCAAACCAGAAGAAGCACTGAAAGCAGTGACCATTTACCCGGCAGAAATCTTTGGTGTGGACAAATTGCTGGGCAGCCTCGAACCAGGCAAAACCGCCAGTATTGTGCTGGCTGACGGAGACCTGCTCGAACTCGGAACAAAAATTCAGAAAGTTTTTATTGATGGAAAAGAAGTCTCCCTTGAGAATCGTTATACCGAGCTTCTTAAAAAATTCGAACAAAGGGAAGCAAATAAATAGGTAAGTAAATAGAAAAACAGAAAGCAGGCGGAGTGAGACATGGAGGACCAGGTGGCAGAGTTTCTGGTCGGACTTGATCTCGGCGTTCAGTCGGTGAAGCTGGCCATTCTGGATAATCACCATCAGCTGATCAAAAAAGACCTGGAACCGGTTAAAGGTCAGCTTCAGCAGGCCCTGAATATTCTTCTTGATAGAAATTTTATCCCGGACGCAGATGATAAATTCTATCTAGCCGTGACTGGAGCTGGCCAGAATAGTTTTATCTTTCCCGAAAACGTTATCAAGGTCAATGAAATTTCGGCTCTGGCTTATGGCTCGAGCCTGATTTTCCCTCAGGCCAGATCTGTTTTTGATATCGGGGCAGAAAGTGCGCGCTGGGTGGAAATCAAGCCCGGTTCATCGCAAGAACCATTTCCTGAGATAATCGATTTCTCACTAAATGAAAGATGCGCTGCTGGCACCGGTCTTTTCCTGGAAAAACAAGCCTATCGCTTGAATCTGACCATAGAGGAATTCTCAGCTCTGGCTGCTCGGGCCAGGAAAGGAGCACCGGTGGCCGGTCGCTGCAGTGTCTTTGCTAAATCAGATATGATCCATCTCCAGCAAAAAGGCGTACCGGTGGAAGAGATCGCCTATGGAGTTTGCCTGGCTCTGGTCAGATCAGTTACTTCTTCTCTCCTTAAAAGCAAATCCTGCCCCCTGCCTGTTGTTCTGGCCGGGAACACGATCAGAAATCAGGGTCTTATTCGGGCCTTTGAGCAGATCCTCAAAATAAAAAAAGGTGAACTTATTTATTCTGATCTGTCACCTTACCTGACTGCTATCGGCGGAGCCATTCTGGCCGAAATTAAAAAACAAGAAAGTAAACCTATCTCAGCTGCTACTTTTCGGGAGAAGATCAGGCCGCGGGTGGAAATGAAGGTTTCCAATCTCCAGCCGCTGGGTGAATTATCGGCCGTCCCGGCTACTGAACCTGACCAGGTGTTTACTACCCCGGTCAAAGGTTATCTTGGGATTGACGTTGGCTCGGTCAGTACCAATCTGGTAGTCATGGCTGAAAATGCTGAAATACTGAGTGGTGTATATCTTCCCACTAGAGGGCAACCCCTGGAGGTTATTAAGGAAGGCCTGTCCACTATTTTATCAAGATTTCATGGCGGTCTTGAAATCCTCGGTATCGGAACTACCGGCAGCGGCCGCTACTTAGCCGGGCGCCTCATCAAAGCCGATATCATTAAAAATGAAATCACCTGCCAGATGAAAAGTGCTGTCCATTATTTTCCTGAGGTTGATACTATCTTTGAAATCGGCGGACAGGATTCCAAATTCATCCAGGTGGAACAAGGCCGGGTCGTTGATTTCAATCTCAATAAAATCTGTGCGGCCGGTACTGGTTCCTTTTTAGAAGAGCAGGCCAGCCAGCTTGGTTTTAAGATTGAAGACGATTTTGCCCGCCTGGCTTCTCTTTCCACCCGGCCTTATAATCTGGGCAGTCGCTGTACAGTTTTTATGGAATCAGAGCTTCTGCAAGCAGTGACCCGTAATGAGCCCTTGCCTGACCTGGTGGCTGGTCTGGCCTATTCCATAGCCAGAAATTATCTGGAAAAAGTGGTCGAACGGCGGCCAATTGGCCAGTATATTGTTTTTCAAGGAGGGGTAGCTTCTAACCCGGCCGTAGTTAAAGCGTTTTCACTGCTGCTCGACCGTCCAATCAAAGTCCATCCTTATCAGCGGCTATCGGGAGCCATCGGAGCTGCACTCGAAGCCCGGGAAGTCGTCAAGAAGGCCGGGAAAAAGTCACCCGAGCTCAACGATATCCGCCAGATCCTTCAGCAGTCTTTTGAACCCAGAAGTTTTGAATGTCAGATCTGCTCCAACCGCTGCCAGGTCATTTCAATTGAAACAGGACAGGATAAGGTCTTTTTCGGTGATATCTGTGAGCGTTACACTTCAGCCCTGGCCGGGGAAAATCCAGCTTCTGATTTTCACAACCCTCTTATTTTCAGGCAGAAACTGGTGGATGAACTCCTGTCCACCAGTGCTGGTGGCGGGCTAACCATCGGCCTGCCGGCTGGTTCGGCCCTGCAAGAGTTTTTGCCTTTCTGGATATCTTTCTTTTCGAATCTGGGCTATCGGGTCAAGCTGTCGCCTGAAACTAACTCTGAAATCCTGGAAGCCGGGCTCAGGCAGCAGCCGGCAGAAATCTGTCTTCCGATAAAAATAGTTTCGGGCCAGATTAAATTTCTTCAGGCCGACCCGGAAGTTGACCTGGTCTTTGTACCCAGTCTGGTGGACTTTCATAACTGGAAAA
>DAOLNQ010000012.1:0-57748 GCA_035416665.1 Candidatus Saccharicenans sp.
CGGTTGATATCAAGCTGGTCAATCAGGAAAAAGAAGTCATGAGCGATATGTCCAGACTCTATACCAGGCTGATCGCCCCTGATCTCAATGAGAAAGAAAGGGGAGATCTTCTCCAGGAAGTTAAGAATCTGGAGGCTAAACTTGACAATATAAAAAGGCAAATTCGCTCCGAGAATCCCGCTTATGCCAATCTAACTTTTCCCGAAATCATCAGCTATGAGCAGGCCAGCAAAGAATTTATTAAAGGTAAGACAGCCATTTTTACTTTTGTCATCGGGGACGACAGTGCCTATGCTTTTGCTTTGACCGGCCGTGGCCTTAAAGTTTATCCTGTTCCTGTTCGTAGTGAATTAAGATCAAAAGTGATCAGCCACCGCCGGGAGATTTCTGACATAGACAATAATGATTTTCGGACAGGCCAGGAGCTTTATGAGCTGCTGCTCAAACCTGGTCTGACCGAGGGAATAAAAAATCTGATCATTATCCCCGACGACATTCTTAATCTTTTGCCATTTGAAACACTTCTTACTGCTGACCAAAACGGCGATTGGCTGATCAAAAAATATACAGTCTACTATGCCCCCTCTCTTTCCTCACTTAGAGAGCTGGCCCATCACCAGAACAGGAAAAATCGTTCTAAACCGCAGCACAATTTACTGGCTGTTGGCGACCCTTATTATGGAGATCTGGAGGAAAAATATCCGGAACTTTCGACTAAAGCTATTTTCCAGGATTTCTATTCCTTGACTGACCTCAAATTTTATCGATTGAGATATTCTCATGAGGAAGTCAGGCGGATTTCAAGCCTCATTCCCAGAAGCACAGTTCTGGAGCGGGAAAAAGCTTCTGAAGATCTGGTCAAAAGTGCCAATCTGGCAGATTATAAAATTATCCATTTTGCTGCCCATGGACTGATCGATGACCAAAAGCCGGCCCGTTCAGCTATTATTCTAACTCTGGATAATGATCCGGCCGAGGACGGGTTTCTACAGATGCGAGAAGTCTTCAATCTAAAGCTTAATGCCGATCTCGTGGTTTTATCCTCCTGTCAAACCGGCCTGGGGCAGTTTATCAAAGGCGAAGGCATTGAAGGCATTAGCCGTGCTTTCTTTTATGCTGGCTCTTCTTCAGTCGTGATGAGTCTCTGGACGATCAATGACCAGATTTCTGCCCAGTTTATGGAGAGGTTTTATTATCATTTGAAAGGTACTGAAAACCTGGCTGAAGCTTTAAGACAGGTAAAGCTGGAAATGATCGAATCAGATATTGTTTCTCATCCCTATTATTGGGCCGGTTTTATCCTCAGTGGCGACGGTTCGACCCGAGTTTTCCAGCCAGTCTTCAATAAGGCTTTAATCGGGCTGGCCACGGCCTTTACAGGTCTCGCTCTGACTGCTTTCATTTTCAGGAAAAAGCTTTTTAATCTGAAAAGGCCACCAAAATGACCAATGGGCCGAACCCGCTTTCTACTTGGTTAACCAGTTCTGATCTCTGACTGTGATAATCGAGTAAGGAACAAGCCACCATTGAAAGAAGAAGGCAAAGAGACCCTGTAGAACGCCATAATAAAGCCACTTTATATTCTTTTGAACCCGATAGTTATTCAAATTTAGAGCCATAGCCAGGACAATCAGAAAAATCAGTTGATTAAAAAAGAAATCTGGCCGGATAAAAATAGAACAGGTCAGAAGAGCCAGGGCCGTCAGGTGCAGGGGATGAAGCATTGACTGGAAAAAGAAGTCAATGGCGGGCAGGATATAATACTTCCGCCGGCCGCGGAGGAAAATAAACCTGGCAAAAAACCAGGACTCACGGACAGCGCTCCTGGTCCAGCGCAAATACATCCTGTTGGCCTCGGATATCTTTTCCGGTACCCTGGTATTAACCACGGCATTCGATTGATATTTTACCAGGTAGCCCTTTTTTAGAATCAGATTGGTCAGAGAGCGGTCTTCTCCATGCTGGCAGGCAGCCTTTAAAAATTTTTGCCTCTTCCAGCTGTGAATAACTTTTAATAGAATTCTTTTTCTGAAAGCACTGAGGGCTCCCGGGCAGCACAGAACGCCACCATAAACACTTTGATAAGCTCGCCCAAAATCAAAGGCCAGAGCATAGCGAATGGCCAGCATTCGAGTCATGAAGTTCTTATTTTCATTGAGTACAGCCACTTTACCAGCCACTGCCCCGACGCGTTCATCGATCAGTAAAGGTAAAATTAAATTTTTGATAGCCCGCCGCTGGAGCTGGCTGTCAGCATCGGTGGTAATTATGATCTGACCGCTGGCTTCCTTTATCCCTCTAAACAGTGCTTCTTTCTTCCCACGGTTTTGATCAAAACTGATAACTTTTATCCTGGTCGGGTCACGCCGCTGCAGGTCTTGCAGCGCAGATAGGGTACTATCAGTTGAGCCATCGTTTATGCAGATAAGCTCCAGTTTATCCTGAGGATAATCACTGGCCAGAATGGATTCCACCGCCCGGCTGATCCATTTTTCCTCGTTGTAGGCAGGCAGGATGACCGACACAGATGGAAAATTACCAGGATCAACCTTTTGTAATGTCTCCGGGCGATATTTTAGCCATAGGCTAAGCCTGAAGGCCAGCCCCAGAAAAAGCACTATTAAACAAGCCAGAAAAGGATATGAAATAATTTTGATCAAACTGGAGCTATCGATAAAGCTTACCCAAAAAGGTATTATTTGCAGCTGATATGCAGTCAAAGCTACCAGGCCCAGACTGGCCAGCCCGAAGACCAAACTTTTCCACCGCTGACCTGGCTTGGATTTCTTTATATTTCTCATCCTTCCTTCAGATAAAAGAGAGGTCTGATCAATCAGGCTTTCTTTTGATAATAATAAAAGGGAGATTGACAGTCAAGAAATAGATTTTGAAAATAGCGAGAAAATCTTTCTGGCAGAAAGAAAGGCCATTTTATAAAATAAGTTTTTCGCTCCTTTAAGGTGAGCTCGAGAAGAAAAGTTTTCTACAATGAGAAAAAAGGGCAGTCTTTTTCATCTATATAGAATTGACAAGAGCTGAAAAAACTTAAGATGACAGACAGAGAGAGAAAAGAAGAAATTTTTAATCAGCTAATGGAGAGCTTCTCCGGCTTTATTCGTTCCCATATTCTTAAATACAATCTTCAGCGGTTTGGCCTCGACGCTGAAGATCTGGTTCAAGAAATAAAATTAAAAGTCTGGAAAATAATCGATGATGAGAAAACTATCAACTGTCCCCCGTCTTATTTAAAGAAGGTAATAGAGTCAGCGGTGATAGACCAAATAAGAAGGATCAGAAAAGAAGAAGAAGTCTTCTACTCAGAAAGGCAAAAATTAATTTCCGAGATAGAGCCTAGAGGGAGTTCTTACAACGAGCAATTTGGTTCACTAAAAGAACTCATGATCAAAGCTGCTGATCGCTTACTGGATTCTCGGAAAACTGTAGTCAAGCTTTATCTTCTGAACATGAGCCTGCCGGAGATTTCTGATTATTTAAACTACAGCCAGGCTAAAACCAGAAACCTTCTTTACCGGGGGCTGGAGGATTTAAAAAAAATTTTAAAAGAAATGGGTCTTACCAATGAAAGAGAAAGACCAAAATCTTAAAAAACTATTTACCCCTGGCCTGGAATCGCAAGAGACGGCTTCCCGGGCCGGTTGCCCTGCTCCTGAAGAGCTCGCTAAATTTTTCGATCCTCAGGCCAGTCTGGAATTCAAGTCAAAAATCGTTGACCATTTGTTTGACTGCCCAGCCTGCAGACAGGACTTTGAGCTTCTTCGTCTCGGCGAGAAGCTGGCGGCGGAAATAAACGAACAATTAGTGAAACCCCATCGGCCTTTCCAGCTGAAGCCAGGTTCGGTTTTTTCTCCATCTTTATTTCTGAAATGGGCCGGAGCCGTGGTTACCACTCTATTAATTGCTTTTTGTTTCATCTATTATCTGAATGATACTGCCAAGAAAGACCTGCAGATCGAAAGAAAAGCACAGGAAATCTCGAATATGATGATGTCTGAAGAGATTGTCGAGTTCGAACCTCTTCATATTACTCTGAGCTGGCAGCCGGCTGAAGAAGCGCTTTTTTATCAAGTAGAGGTCTTTAACCAGAATATGTATCTTGTCTGGCAAAGTCCACCGACCACTGAGACCAGCCTCAACCTGCCAGCAAAGATAGCCACTGATCTGAAAGGCAGTAGTTACTTTTTCTGGCAGATATTGATTTATTGTTCAGACGAAAGAGTTATAGATTCACCGGTCAGAAAAGTTAGACTCACTCCTCAATAAACCCTGCCCGCCTCCCCCATCAGAACAAAAGCCGCCCAATAATAAGGGTGTGATTTCGGAGAGTTGAGCATCTTCAATTTGGCCAACCTTAACGCCTCATGTTTGCCTTTTCCAGCCAGAAGACCTCGATAAAATTCCAGCATGAGTTCCTGGGTGGCCAGATCATTGACAGCCCAGAGCGAAGAGATAACCGACCGGCTACCAATCAGAAGGAAAATCCTGGGCAGGCCGATAACACCTTCTATTCTTTCCACCAGGCCTCGACTGCTTTCACAGGCCGAAAGGACAGTTAATTCAGCTCTCAATCGCAGCTGGTATATTTCCCTGACTGTCAAGAAGCCATCTTCCGGGCTGCCTTTTCGGCTAGCCAGAATTAGAGAAGATCTTAGCGGAAATTGTTCACTGACCAATCCATGGCAGGCTAAGTGAATAATCCTGTACTGAGTGAGATCCAGAGCTTTAAATTGATCTTCAGTCGCCTTTTTTTGGCAAAACAGATCTCCTGCCTCTGCTGGGAAGAGGGCGGCAATCCTTTTAATTTCCTGCTGTGAATAAGGTAGTTCAGATAAGCGTGGTCTTAAGCTCAGACTACGGTTATCAGCGAAATAAAGCCTGGCCAGCATCTGATCTTTTTCTTTTTGCCGGCAGAGAGGATTACCAAAACCCAGAAAGTCTTTTTTGTAGCCGGCCCGGTCCACCTCTTGAGTTGATTTATAAAGTGAGGCCAGAGACAGACCGTAAGAAACTGGAAACATTTCAATTAAATAAGCCTGCCTCTCACCCGATTCCTGGCAGCCCAGACGCAGAGTCTCGAAGGGGAGATAATTTAAGATCCCATCGGGGATAATAGTTAAACTGGTTACAAAATCAGGTAAATCGAGGAGAGAGGGCAGCAGCCAGCTTCCAAGTTCAGCCCCAACTTTCTTTAAGTCTTCTTCTTCACTGGCCGGATCAGCCACCAGCTTGATATAGAGTTTGACCGATTTTTCAATTTCCTTTTCTGGCGGCAGGCGGAAAACCTGAAATTCAGTCTGGCTGAAAAGAAAGCAGTATGACTCATTCTGACCTAACAGGTAATCAAGAATTACTTTACCACCGGTTAAAAGATTTTCTTGCAGGCTGAGCAGTGAGGGCTGAGAGGAGATGTCTTTTCTTTCTTTTTTATTTCCACCATCTAATTCTGCCACCCAGAGTTGCAAATAGCGGTGCTCGAGCTCAAGCAGTTCCCCGAAGGAATCCTCCCCACCCAGATTCTCATCATGATCGAAAAAATCACTGATGACACTCTCCATCTCAGCCAGTTCCCTGGAAGAGGCGCTGGAAGTTCGACCTTTCTTAAGGTTATCCATCTCCTCCAGAAATACTCTGGCCTGGAGCTGGTTTATAGTTTTAAAAAGTTGCTCATCAACCTCAGTGTCTCTCTTACTGTTTTTAATCTTAACCAGGATCCTGATCAATCCTTCATAGACTTTCCTTTTACCCCGATCAAAACCAATTTTATAAAAATCAAAATTGATGTTGTCTCTGATTTTTTCAAAAGTAGCCAGGGCCTGCTGATAATTTTTAAAGGCTTGAGAAAGGTTACCCAGCTGTTCATAACAGTCAGCCAGACCGGCATAATCTTGCCAGACCTCCTCCCAGTTGTTTATTTCCCTGGCTGTCTGCAGGGCCTGCTCATACAGTCTGATCGCCTGCAGCACTTTTTTCCTCTTCAAATTGATGGTAGCCAGGTTATTTAAAGCCGAGCTGATAACTTCTTTATCTTTGAGTTTAAATCCTTTAGCCAGGGACAGATTAAGATATTGTTCGGAGCGGTCAAGATTGTCGTCGATAGAAACATAGCCGAGATTATTGAGAATTCGGGCCTCCAGGGTTTCGTTTCTGGCCTGCCGGCTTAATTCCAGGGCTGTGGTCAATAAAGCTTCCGGCTGTTCCCTGGCAAAATAGGCGGGACTGTTCTGCTTTTGCCTGTAAATCGAAAGAGCAAGAGCATAGAGAACCGAAATAGTGGAAGCCAGGTCATCCTGTTTTTCATAAATCTTCAAGGCCTTTTCGAAATAGTAGACTGTCAGTGAATACAGACCCAGCTGATAGCAGACAACAGCCACGTTGGTCAGACTTTCCGGCACCATTTCCAGCAGGTTTTCTTTTTCAGCCAGAGCTATTGCTCGGTTAAAATAGAGAAAACTCAGGGATAAATTATTTTTTTTTGAATAATAGACACCTATTGAGTCCAGCGAACGAACCTCTTCATGTCTGTTATTTAAAAGGCGGGCAATACTCAGCTGGCTTTCTGAGCTTGAGGCGAACTTCTCCATTTCACCCATCACCCAGTAAAGAAGGTTTAACTGCCGCAGGCACTTAAGCTCCATTTCCTTCATGCCATTTTTTCTGGCTAAATTTATGCCTGTCAGAAAAATGGCCTCCGCCTCCTGATAACTTTTCTCCTGTCGCTTTCTTTTTGCTTCCTGGTAAAGCCTGATAATTTCCAGACTGGTCCGAGCGTAGTCTTTAATGGCCCGATCATTTTTTTCGTCAGCCAGGGCCTGAACGAAAATAAAAGCATTCTCAGCCCTTGATACCTCGCCCAGATTCCAGTAATTTAGGGCTATATTCAGCCAGCCCTCGGCCAGTTCTGATGAGTTTTTTCTGCCGGGCTTCTGGCTGACTTCACTTTCCAGAACCTTAAGAGATTCAACAAATTTCCCGGACAACCTCAACTGCCTGGCTTCTTCCAATCTCCTGGACATTGGTGTCTTGGTCTCATTTGCTGCCATTAAGACAGTTGAGAAAAGGAAAATAAAGATGAATAAATTCAGTCCGGGCCTGACCCCCAAAAAAAAGCCTGGCTTTGTCCTGACCATTTCCCGCTTTAAATTTTAATAATATTTATCAAATCTTAAGTCAATTACTTTTTAATGACGTATCGCTGCTTATTTTTTCTCATCTGGATACAGAAAGATCAGGTCAACATAAAATTAGTCTTCTCGCCCCCCTCGCCCGGCTGTTATCACCCATTTCCTATTTATTCAGGAGAAGTACGGGCCGTGTAATTAAATTCCTTTAAGTGATTGATGATATCCAGAATTATGTCTTCTTTGCTCAGTTTAAGAATGGCGTCTGGTTTCACGCCGGGCAAAAAAGGTTCCTCTTTGGCTTTTGAAACCGGCGATTTTTTATCTTTTCGGCCAAAAGTCTTTAACGTTAATTTTAAATCAAGTGAATTTTTCGGCAATATAATAAGATAATGAAAGTTGTCAACTCTACTGCCCGGAAAGTTTATCTGAAGATGGCCATAGCTATATTTTTGACGCCAGTATTTTATTTTTATACCGTGCAGTTTTAATTTCTCTTCCACCGCCTCAACCGCTGGCTCAACAATAAATTCACAGAACTGATCAAAATGTTCTCTCGCGTCCTCCTGAGCCTTGTCAATAATTCTCAGGCCCTGAAAATAATGCTCAAGCTCTTCCTGCCATTTTTCTTCTTTCATCTTTTTACCTGGTTTTTTATTATAGCATTAAGGTTAAACTTATTACCAGACGCCGGTATCCCTGCCTTTTTATAAATTATAAAGACCTGGCCAGCTGACCTCTTCTTGTCACTCTTGCCGTTCAACCTGGCCCTCCATCTTACTTCTCAGCTGGAACAATGAAAAAAAACCTCAGATCCATGATGTTGGTTCCGGTTGGGCCAGTAAAAATCAGCCCGCCAATCTTCTGAAAAAAGCTATAAGAATCGTTGTTATCGAGAAAATTTTGGGGGTTAAGACCTGCTCTAGCCGCCAGCTGACTGCTCTCGCCATTTATCCAGGCACCGGCTGAATCGGTGGGTCCGTCTCGCCCATCACTGGCCAGGCTGACAATTAACCAATCACAACCGGAAAGCTCGTCTCGTATTTTCTCCATTTCTAAAAGACAGGCCAGGGCAAACTCAGTATTCCTCCCGCCACGGCCGCTACCCTTAACTGTCACTGTCAATTCCCCACCCGCCAGAAAGCAAAAGGCCCGGCCCTCCTTTTTCACCTTATGGCTTTGGCTCCTGATCTTTTCTATATAGGAGCTAGCCACCTGCCTGGCTTCACCAGCGTCAGAAGAAGTTAAAATAACAGTTTGGAGACCGCTGGCCCTGACTTCAGCTTTGGCAGCATACAAGGCTTTAAGATTATCCCCGATGATAAAAGCCCGGCTATTTTCGAGGATTTTACTATCTTCTTTTGGCGTTTCTCTTCGCAACCCCGCCATCCCCTCTTCCAGAGCATTTTTTACAGAGATAGGGACAACTGATATCAAGCCCATTTTATTCAGCACTCCTAGAGCTTCTCTATAAGTTGAAGAATCATACCAGGCGGGGCCGGAGGCGATATCAGATATATTGTTATCTATCACATCAGAAATGATAATGTTTATCACCTTGCCCGGCCAGGCGGCCTCAAGAAGCCGGCCTCCTTTAATTTTTGAAATATGCTTTCTTACCGTGTTAAGTTGATGAATATCGGCCCCGGCCTTGAGGAGGAGCTGGGTAACCGTTCGCTTATCTTCCAGGCTAAGGCCATCGGCCGGCAAACAAAGATGCGCCGACCCACCGCCCGAAATCAACAATAGTAGAAGGTCCCTGTGGCTGCTGATAAGAGCCAGCTCTAAAGCCTTTTGTCCGGCTCGAAGGCTCCACTCGTCAGGCAGCGGATGAGCAGCCGGGCAATAGACAATTCTATCCTTTTCCTTGTATTCTTTTACCCCGGTCACCACCCCGGCAGCCAGTTTATCCTCGATCAATGGAAGAAGATTGGCAGCTAGTGGCAATCCGGCTTTCCCACAACTGATCAGCCTGATACTGGAGGAAGCCTCGAGCTCAAATATTTCGCCATTAATAATGAGCCTTGAGCCATCCCTGGTAACGTTTTCAGCCACCAATTTTTCCGGCTGAACTGAATCGAGTGCCGCTCGGGCAGCTCGCCTGGCCATTGTCTTTAAATCCATCGCTGTCTCCAGCCTTTTTCCTTTAACCTCTAAAATCTTTCACTTTGAGCGGGTCTATGGTAAAAATAATAAAGAAATCGAAATGCTTTTATCAATAAAATCTTTTGATAACCGAAACCGAACATCATCGTCTTTAAGATCAAGTCTTAAAAGGGGCTGGCAGCTGGCCGTCTGTCAGCTATCTCTACTTATTTTAGTCCAGTTTTCCCTTTTTCCTCAACAGGAAAACTCAGCTGCCTCTGATATTCAAAAGAGACTGAATCTAATCGATCGGCAGATTTCTCAACTTAAAGCCAGGCTGGAGGAAGAAGCCAGAAAAGAAAAATCGCTGCTCTCAACCCTGGAAACGATCAGACTGAAACGCCGGGTCCTGCAGACTGAAATTGACGCCCTCAATCTCAGGCAGAATATGGCCAGGCGGGAGCTATCTGACCTCAATAAAAAAATCGAAGCCACCAGGATCAGCCTGCAAAAAGAAAAGGAGGCAGTTGAAAAGACACTGGTTACTTTATACAAGTTCGGCCGGCTGGATTTTATGCACTTTTTTCTTAAAGCCAACGACCTTGAGGTTTTCCTGCGCGAAAGCAAGAATTTGACTTTTCTGGCCAGATACCAGGGTGAGGCCATCAGCACTTATTTGAATACGATCAAAGAGCTGGAAAAACTCCAGCAGGAAGTCAAAGCCAAACAGGCAGAGATTGATAGCTTACTCCGGGAAGCAGCCAGTAAACAACAGGACCTTCTCCAGCAAGAAACCATGAGCCAACAGCTCCTGGCCCAGATAAAAAAAGATAAAAAGGCACACGAACAGATGATGGCCGAATTGAAGAGCAGTTCGGATGAGATGCAACGCTTGCTTAAACGTTTGCAGAATCAAGAAATTGCCCTGCCTTCTCCTTTTATTCCGTTGAACGAACGTAAGGGGAAATTGCCCTGGCCGATTTCCGGTAAAGTCATTACCCGCTTCGGACCGGAAAAAAATCCGAGGTTTAAGACGACGATAATCAACAACGGTCTGGAAATTGCTCCCGGCGGCAAGGACAAGACTATTAAGGCGGTTCACGGTGGCCGAGTCGTTTATGCCGATTATTTTCAGGGCTATGGAAATCTTTTAATTATTGATCACGGCCTGTCTTATTACACTCTCTATGGCCATTGCTCCACTTTTTTAGTTAAACCAGGGGACGTAATACAGCCTGGCCAGGCTATTGCCCTGGTCGGAGATTCAGATTCCTTGAAGGGAGAATGCCTTTATTTTGAACTTCGATATAAAACGAGGGCGCTTGATCCCTTGCCATGGCTAAGCAGAAGATGATAAAATTCTTTCGAGACCAATGAAAAAAGACAAAATTAACCTCTATCTTATTATTCTTTTGATTACTCTGGTGACCTTTCTATTGCTTGAGGAAAGGTTTTTACCAGGCAAGAGCCGTTCACCCCAGTATTCCAGGAGCAGCACCGAGCTGGTTGGTATGGTGATGCAGTTGATAAAGACCGATTACTTAGAAGAGCCAAATCCGCCAAGAATAACCAGTGGGGCTTTCCGCGGAATAGTTAACTCTCTTGACCCACTCAGTGCTTATCTTGATAAGGATCTGGCTGCCAGTTATCAAAATAAAAAAATGGGCAGTTATCAGACCGGGCTAACAGTCTATAAAAAATATGGCCTGTTTCCACTGGTAGTAGCTGTAGCCGAAGATTCACCAGCAGCCAGAGCTGGATTAAAAGTTGGAGATAACATCAGCTCGATAAATGACAACAATACCCTCCTCATGAGCTTGATTGAAACTGAACTCTGGCTGTCGAGCGATCGCCCGATTGAAGAACCTTTGAAATTAAGGGTCGTGAGAGGAACTGATACCTTATCCTTTGAGCTCAAACGAGACTATGTACCTGCTCAGGTAGTTCAGACCTTCACTAACCTCGAAGGTGGCTTGCGCCTTCACCCTACGATGATTTACCCTGGAGTAGTCAATGATATTAAAAAAATACTGGCTTCTTCCTTTAACAGGAATAAGGCAAAATACCGGGTCTTAATCCTTGACCTTAGAAATTGTTCTGGGGGCGATTACAACGAGGCCAGGAACCTGGTCAACCTGTTTGCCAAATCAGAGCAGGCTGGCTATTTCGAAAAACGGGGCCAGAAAGAAAATCTGGTTCTAAAAGAAGAACCTTTGTATCCTAACCTTAACCTGATAATCTGGGTCAACATGGCCACCATGGGTCCGGCTGAACTGATAGCGGGCTGTTTACACGAACTAAGAGGAGCAACCATCATCGGAATCGAAACTCCTGGTCTGGTTGCTCAAAGAGAGAATTTCCCTCTGGACGATGGCAGTCTGGTTGTGCTGGTGACTTCAGTCTTTAATCTAAAATCAGGGCTGAGATTGCTGGACAAGAGTCTGCCCGTGGATGTCAAACTTACCTACTCTGACAAAATTGACAGTGACTACCTCGATAGAACCAGGGAAAGGCTCACCACTCTACATTGATACCGGCAAAAAGCGATCCGAAAAGACTAACCTTTGATTCCCGTCATTTTTTCTTAAAAATAAGCCTGGTTTTAGCTTTTCTGGCCCTGTTGTCAGGGCTTTTACTCGATTATCTTAGCTTCAAGCAGCAGCGAACTGCTTACCTGCCGTGGGCGACATTAATCGAACATCGATCACCTGCCCATCTGGCCAAAAAAGCAGAAAAAAAGGCCTCTGGAGCCGGCCAGAAGAAAGTAACCAAGCAGGAGGAGCCAACTCCAGAATCGCCCTCGGATAGAACCAACAAACAAACTCTCCCTCTGGTGGCGATCATTATTGATGATATGGGACAGGACCTAAATTTTATGCGGGAGCTGGTGAATCTAAAGGTCCCTCTGACTGTAGCCATTCTTCCTGATGCTGGACAGGCGGTAGACACAGCTAAAATGGCAGTCAGCCATCAGCTTGAGGTTATAATTCACCTGCCTCTCGAGGCTTTCAATGGCCAGATGGCAGGCAGCGGAGCTGATGGCCTGATTACCACCGGCATGAGTCAGGAAGAAATCTGGGCGAGGCTGGAGGCCAGCTGGGAGCGGCTGCCAGTAGCCAGAGGGCTCAATAACCACATGGGTTCTAAAGGCACAGCTAGCCAGTATGTAATGGAAATAATCATGGAGTTTTTGAAGCAGAAAAACCTGTTTTTCATTGACAGCAAAACCAGCCCGAAATCAATTGCGTATGATTTAGCTCAAAAGAGGCAGGTACCGGCTGCCTCCCGGCAGGTTTTTTTAGATGCCGATGAAGATCGGGGCAAAATCAAGGATCGGTTATTCGAGCTATTTGCCCTG
The DNA here is from genome assembly GCA_035416665.1 of Candidatus Saccharicenans sp. Taxonomy (GTDB): domain Bacteria; phylum Acidobacteriota; class Aminicenantia; order Aminicenantales; family Saccharicenantaceae; genus Saccharicenans. Next base: position 12,580 of record DAOLNQ010000012.1, read on the forward strand.
GCCAGAAAAAATGGTCAGGCTCTGGGTATCGGTCATCCCTTTGAAGATACTCTTCGTGTCCTCAAAACCTATCTGCCTGAGGCGAAAAATTACGGCGTCGAGCTGGCTACTTGCTCTCAGCTCATTAAAAGGCAGCAAGAAATCTCCGTCAGACAAAGCCCTGAGACCGATTGATCGGTTTCTCTGGCCATTTAAAATTGTTTATAGTTGGGCCTTTTTTGCTATACTATAAGAAGAAATTGATTATGATCTGGAGGATAAATAAATGAAAAAAATAACAATATCAGTACTTATGCTGGCTATAGTAGCCACTCTTCTGTTTCTTCCAGCCTGCCAATCCATGTCAACAGAAGAACTCAAAAAATCGCTAGAAGTGGTTGATATCCAGACCAAATGGGTTAGCAAGGAATATCGAGCCTGGCCCCCCAAGCTGGTTCTCGTTCCGGTCATATCTTTTCGGGTCAAAAACATCAGTGATAAGCCACTGAATTACATAAATTTTAATGCGATTTTCAGATTTCAGGGCGAGAGCAAAGATCTGGGCAGCAGCTTCCTGGCAGCTATCAGGAAGGAGCCAATTATGCCCGGACAGACCAGCGAGGTCATTACCCTTAAAAGCAACTACGGAGTCGAAGGTAAAACCGTTCAATCATTTGAAAACAACCCTTATTGGAAAACAGTCGTTGTCAAACTTTTCGCTCGCTCCAAAGGCTCAGATTATGTGCTTCTGGGAGAATACGAAGTCTCGAAGGTTATAGATTTTAAGCCTGACGAGGCAGTAACTCCAGTCACCGAACCGAGCGAACAAACCAAGAAATGATTGTACTTACCCGATAAGATTAGCTGCTGGAAAGGATAAAGTTAATGGATGCTATTTTGCCGACGCAGGTTTTTTTAACCAGGGGTTACGGACAGCACCGCGAAAAACTGGTGAGCTTCGAGCTGGCTCTGAGGGAAGCCGGCATTTCGCCCTTTAATCTGGTGCGGGTTTCAAGTATCTTCCCCCCGCACTGTCAGGTGATCAGTCGGACAAGTGGTTTGAAGCAGCTGCGGGCTGGCCAGATCGTTTTCCTGGTCATGAGTGAGAATTCTACCGATGAAGCTCATCGACTGATTTCTTCAGCTATTGGTCTCGCTATTCCCCAGGATCCTGACCACTATGGCTACCTGGCTGAACATGAAGGCTTTGGAGAAACTGAAAAAGAAGCCAGCCTCCGAGCAGAAGAACTGGCAGCTGAAATGCTGGCCACCAAGCTCGGACAGGATTATTCGCCTAAAAATTTTAAACGGGGGAAAAGCAATTACTACTGCTTAAACGACCGCCTGACAGTTCAAACCAGGAGCCTATCTCAGATTGCCACTGGCTCAAAAGGTCTGTGGACTACAACTGTGGCCGCCGCCGTCCTGATTACCTGAGCTGATAAATAGAAGCCTGTCAGGCAGCTGAACAACTAGAAACCATACACTCGCCTTAGAGATTCAAAGGATTGGGATTAATAATCTTGATGAAGCTTTCCTCTTTTAGCTTTTTAACAAATTCCTCTATTTTTTTTGACCTGATTTCATTAAATAGCTTATTTTCGATATCCTTTCTGGCTTCCTCAAAGGTTTGCTGATGGCTCTCCTTTTTCTCTTCCAGCTTAATCAAATACCAGCCATTCTTGGCTTCAATCCAATCACTGATTTCACCTGGCTTTAATTTTTCTATACCGGCCTCAATCGCTTTTTCCAGTTCGCCTTTTTTAAAAAAGCCCAGATCCCCGCCGTTGTCTTTAGGCCCTTCCGAATAGGCCGCCACCAGGTCTTCAAAAGATTGCCCGCTTTTCAGCTTCTCGCTTATTTCTGCTCTCTTGGCAGCTAGTTCTGAAGCAGTATGAGTGGTACTCGACAGATAGATAGCCTTGATCCGGTATTCGGGCGGCAGGATAAATTCAGATTGATGCTGTTTATAATATTTGACGATTTCCGCATCATCAAGGGCAATCGTCCGATCAACTTCAGTATAAATAACAGCCTGTCTTAACATATTCTCTTCAAGCTGCTTGACCCATTGATCGTAGTCAATTCCCTGGGCATTCATCGCCCGAACAAGATCAGCGTCCGATTCAATATTATTCTGAGTTTTGATCTGAGCGATGGTAGCCTTCACCTGTTCTTTGACATTGAGTCCTTGCTCCCTGGCTTTCTGTAGAAGCAGCAGATCAGTTATCATCATGTCCAGTAAGTTATCCTTCAAGCGTTCGTATTCCTTGAAATAGCTTTCACCGCTCAACTGTTGACGAAGCATTTGAACCGTCATATCAAATTGCTCTTTATAATCGGACAGGGTAATGACATCTCCGTTAACAATGGCTACGATTTCTTCCACGATATCAGCTGGGACCAGACTGAACAGGGCCAGCAGAGCTAAAGCTCCCAGAATGATTTGCTTCTTAAGCATTTTCTTTCCCTTCATTCTTAAAAGGCAAATTTTCAGTAAAAACCTGCCAGTGGTAAGTAGCTTTAAGTTCTTCGACTTCTCTCTCAATTATATCTTTAACTTTATTTTCCATTAAAATGTTTCTAATTTTTCGCGAAACTTCTTCTTCTTCCAGCAAAGCTGGTGCATATCTCTTATCCAGTCGAAAGATATGATAGCCATAAGGCGATTGAAAAACCTGAGAGATCTTGCCCTCTTCCAGGCCAAAGACCACCTTTTCCATGTCATAAGGAAGGTCTCCAGGCTTAAAAACTCCCATTAAACCGCCCTTATAAGCGTCAGGTGCTTCTGAATAATTGCGAGCTGCCTGCCGGAACGCCGTCTCATCGGTCTTACTTAGTTTTTGCTGTAGTCCAACTGCCAGATCGCTCGAACTGACCAGAATGTGACTGACCATGACCCGTTCCGGGACTAAAAAATCTTTCTTATGCTCCTGATAATAGGCTTTAATTTCGTCTTCAGTCACCACGACATCTTTAATTTTTTCATATTTGTATTTAGCCACCAGCAAACTGTCTTCCAGTCCCTGATCGCTGGCCAGTTGTTCCTTAAGTCCCTCTTGTGGAGGGTAATCACGGATCAGCCGTTGCCAGAAGGCCTGCTTCTCAGACTCGGTCAGTTCCATTTTCCTCATTTTGGCTGAATACAGTATTAACTTATCTTCAACAAACTGATCAAACAGCTGGCTTAGAGTCCCATTATCTATATCTTGCCCTTGAGGAATAATCTGTCTGACATAATTTTCAAAATCAGACAGCGAATAGGTTATCTCTTCTATTTTTAAAACAGGTAGCTGGCTTTTTTTTTCTTCGGCTTTTTCTTTCTGCCGCTGTTCAATGTATCTGTAACCAAAGAAGCTACTGCCAGCCACGATGATGATTGCCGGTATTAAAATCAAAAGACGGGTTTTCTTCATAAATTACTCAATTAATTATAGTATAGCCGCTTAGTTCCTGCAAGATAAACAGCGTCTCCCGCAGAAAGCCCTGCTCATCTTCAGCCCTGATATTGAATGACATCAGCCCCAGTGGAGATACATTACCTGCATAACGGCGAAGCAGTCCCTGAACTTGATTCCAGATAAAATTCGTTTCTGGCGGGAACTTAATCACCAATCGCTGACCACTGCGGTCCAGGGCACTGAGTCTGATTTTCTGGGCATAAAACCTGATCCTGGCGTAATAGAAAAGATTCTCCACGCTCGGCGGAACAGGACCAAAACGATCTTCAATTTCTTCTCTAATCCTTAATGCCTCATCTGGCTGCTCCAGAGAAGATAGTCTCTTATAGAGGTTCAGCCTTAAGTTGACCTGAGGCAAATAATCCTCCGGGATTCTGAAATCAATTTTGAGGTTAATCTGGCATTTCACCTCTTCTATTTTCTCGCCTTTTTGTTCCCTGATGGCCTTATCCAGCAACTGCAAGAAATACTCATAACCGACTGCTTCAATGAAGCCATGCTGGCGGTGTCCCAGAATATTCCCTGCCCCGCGGATTTCAAGATCTCTGGCCGCCAGACGAAAACCAGAGCCCAGTTCGCTGAACTCCTTTAAGGCCTTGAGCCTTTCCCTGGCTTCGAACGTTAGTTCTGACAGTGGAGGTACCAGAAAATAGGCATAGGCCTGGCGAGAAGATCGTCCCACCCGGCCCCTCAGCTGATATAATTGGGCCAGGCCATAAAGGTCCGCCCGATCGACAATCAGCGTGTTGACCAGAGGGATATCTATGCCATTTTCAATAATGGTTGTGGAGACCAGCACATTATATTTTTGATCGATGAAAGCCGACATTCTTTTTTCCAGTTCCCTGCCCGGCATCTGTCCATGAATGGTTATAACCCTGGCTTGAGGAACCAGCTTCTCCACCAGACGGGCCATCCGATCGATGTCTTCAATGCGGTTATGAATATAATAGACCTGCCCCGACCGTTCCAATTCCTGCTTTATAGCCGAGGCTACCAATCGGCTGTTGAAAGGAGCAACCACCGTATGGACAGCCAACCTGTCCCGGGGCGGTGTCTCGATCAGACTGATATCCCTTAAACCACTCAAGGCCATATTCAGCGTCCTGGGAATCGGCGTAGCCGTTAAGGTCAGCACATCAACATTGGCTTTTAATTGCTTTATTTTTTCCTTATGACTCACTCCAAATCGCTGCTCCTCATCTATAATCAGGAGACCAAGATCCTTGAAGCCGACATCAGCTGAAAGCAAACGATGTGTTCCAATGATAATATCCACAAAGCCCTTTTTTAGATCCTCCAGGATTTTTTGCTGCTCTTTTTTGCTCTGCAGTCTGGTCAGCCCTTCTATTCTGACTGGAAAAAGCAACATCCGCTGTCTAAAGGTGGTCAAATGCTGATTGGCCAGAACGGTCGTCGGGCAAAGAACAGCTACCTGCTTGCCATCCATAGCTGCCTTGAAGGCCGCTCTCATCGCCACTTCTGTTTTTCCATAACCAACATCACCGCATAACAATCTGTCCATTGGCTGGTCAGCTTCCATATCCCTCCTGACTTCTTGAATGGCCCGCAGCTGGTCTTCAGTTTCTTCATAGGCAAAAATTTGATCAAATTCTCTCTCCCATTGACCTTCTGGACTGAAAGCAAAGCCCCGGGCAGTTTTCCGCCTGGCATAAAGTTCGAGTAACTCCTGGGCGATTTCTTCGGCTGCCTTTTTCACCCTGGCTCTAGTTTTCACCCAGCTCTGACTGCCCAGTTTATCCAGCTGAGGGTTGGCTCCAGCCGAACTGGCAAATTTCTGAACGAGATTCAGATCCTCAACCGGAACCAATAAGCGATCATCGTCACGGTAAATCAATTCAATAAAATCATGAGGCTGACCATCGAGGTCAACTTTTTTTAGACCATTAAACAGCCCAACCCCATATTCCGTATGAACTACATAATCGCCCTGCTTTAGATCCTGAAACTGGGAAAAGAAAACTTTTCTCGATGGGCGGCTGGTAAGAACCTTTTCTTCCGTAAAAATATCTTTCTCAGCAAATAGATAGATCTTCTGGCGGGGATAGCTGAAACCTTTTTCCAATCGTCCTTCGACCAGGTTGATTTCCTCACCTCTTGGCTTTTCGGTCACAGCCGAGACTGTTCTGACTGTTAAATCATTCTCTCTGAGGAGATGAGCCAGCCTGTCTTTTTTACCGGGATTCGTAAGGAAAATATAGCAGACGTCTCTTTCTTCCTGGCGCTTTTTAAGATATTGAAGAAAAAATGGAATCCGGTTATCAAATCTGGGCACTGATTGAAAACCAAGCTGGAGAGCAGGCTGCTCACCTTCTTCCGATAGATCCTGAATGCAGACTGCCTTGCTTTTTATTTCTTGCCTGAAATCGAGTGAAAAAATTTCCGCCGGCGACAGGACGAAACTTCGCTGTTTGACCAGGTTATCATAAGTTTTTTCCCAATCGCTGAACTGTTCTTCCCATTCCTTTTCGATTAAATCTTTTTCTTCCAGAATAAAGAGCGGATTGGTTAGATAGGAACTCAACGGGCAGAAATGATCGCTGGCTGCCAGTGCATAATAATCAAAAGAAGGCAGAATTTCTCCTTCTTCCCACAGCTCGATCTTTCTTTCAAGATCAGCCAGCCCGGTTTCCCTTTTCCTGGCCTGACGTTTAAACTCTTCTCGAAATTCCTTCCCTCCCGGGTATTCCTTAAGGGAAGGAATGACCACAGATTCCAGCCTCCCTATAGACCTCTGGGTCGATGGATCGAATTCTCTGATGGAGGCCACCTGGTTTTCAATAAATTCCAGGCGAAATGGATTTTTTGACCAGACTGAATAAATATCAACAATGCCACCCCGGAAAGCATATTCTCCGGCTGAAGACACAAGATCTTCCTGGGTGTAACCATAATCGGCCAGCTGCTGAAGCAAAAGATCCCGGTCTAAGCTTTGCCCGTGATTTATTCTGACCACCGACCGGGTCAGATCCTCTGGTCGGGGAACCTTCTTAAGGAGACCAGGAAGATTAGTCAGGATCAGAGGTTGATGCCCCTGGTTAAGCCCATATAAGACTTTTAATCTGGAAGCTACCATATCCAGAGGCACAGGCACCTCGAGATAGGGGTCAGCGCTGAGCGCTGGCAGTGATTCAACCTGTCTTTTTATTGAGAAAAACCCCAGTAAATTTTCGATTTCCTGTTTTATTTCCTCCAGAGCCCAGGCCTGGGGTTCTACAATAACTAACGGCCTATCAATCTGGCCTGCCAGCAGAGCATAAAAATAAGCTCTGGCCTCGGGAATTAAACCCGATAAATGAAGGCAGTCCTCCCCCTTTTTTAGCTTTTCTACCAGGGTCCTGAACTCTGGCAGATCCAGAAGAAAATCAAGGCTCACATCAATATTTTAGACGAGAAAAACCGCCGGGTCTATCCTTTCTGACTATTTTGATTCTGTTCAAACTCTCTCTCTATCTCAATTTTTTCACCGCCAGCCAGCTCACACTCAAAAACTTCTTTGAGGCGGCCGGTTCGGCTGTCCATAATCCGCTTTCTTGATATCACTTTTTCAATTAACTGGCGTTCCCCGTCCCTGTAAATAGAGAGAGGCCTTTCCTGTCCAGAGCCTCCGGCATAATATTCCACCTGCTCAAACTTTGTCCCTTTAACCCTCACCGCTCTCATGGCTAATATCCTGCTCTTTTCATTATAGACTTCCTCCCCTTCAAATTTCAAAATGAGGCCGAAAGGTGAGATTAACCAGGAAGGTTGAAAAAAGCCACCAGCCCCGATTATTTCTTTATTTTTTGTCTTCAGGTTATAAAAAATCGTCCGACTACCTGATTTTAGACAGCTGGAATCAATAAAAAAAGGGGAGGAATCTACCGATTCCTCCCCTTTAAATTCAACTGTCAAGGACGATCAGAAGCTATAACGAGCAGAGAAGCGGAGAGTTCTGGTCAGATTGGAAATGCTGGTTATCTTCTTATAAGTTCCGCTCAGGTTATAAGTACCCGCTGTGGAGTTATTATCAACCGGCATCCAGGTCCCTCCCGGATTCTGATTGATGTTGACATAGTGCTGACCAAGCACATTAAAGACATCAACAAACAAACCCAGCCGTCCATATTTTTTCAGGCTGAAAACTTTTTCCAGTCGAACATCAAGTAGATTCCAGGCATAATTTCGTCTGGTCCCAACCGGTTCAAGGTTAACGTAGTAGGAATTATAAATATTGACGTTGTTCTGGGCTGCCCAATCCTCAGGTGGAACAACAGTTACTGCCCGAGCCCAGGGAGTGCCACTGCTGAAGCGATAGTTAAAGGAAGCTACGAAGCCATAAGGAATATTAAATGAACCGAAGAGCTTGATAACCAACGGGCGATCTTCATAGGTTCGGCCATCACTATAAACAAACCAGTTAGCATCATTGGCGGCCGAGGTGTAACCATGAATATCGGTGTAGCTGCCGTTCATGTTGCCCCAGGTTTTTGAATAGTTAATTGATCCGCCCAGTTGCCAGCCATTAGCATAGCGTTTCTCGAAAGACAGCTCAAAAGCAGAATATTTGCGATAGGCCTCAGGGATATTTCTGATCTGAAGAATCCAGTTCTGAGGAGCATCATTGCTCATAAAGTACATGGTCACTTCCTGAGCAGGATAATTGCCGACAGCGGGAACAGTCGTGGTGAATGGTACCCAGTATTGATTGCCAGGCGCAGTCTCGGGGTTATACCAGGTTTCGCCTGTTTCCAGATCATAAAGAGCATCATCAAGAATATTCTTTTTAACCTTATACATGTAGTTCAGGCCAACCTTAAAATTCTTAAAAAGCTCGTGATCAAGCCCAACTACAATTTGTTCATCATAAGGTGCCTTAGTATCAGTGGAGATACCGGTAATCCAGCTCTCTCTGAGCATCTCTGTTGGATTCGACCAGGACCACAACATTTCATAATAGTCGCCCAGGCTGGGGGAGTCTGGCTGGCCATTGCCGTTTTCATCCCACCAGTTGAAATAGTATTCTTTGTAATAAAGCGGATGACATTTGTAAATAATTGAACCCCAGACTGATTCGCGATACAAGCCGTAGTTGAACTTCAGAGCCGTCTTGCCGTTGCCAAAAAGATCATAGGTAATACCGATTCGGGGTGAAACATTAAACCAGTCAACCAGATTATCAACTCCCTCCATATTAAATTCACCATAGGGGTTAAAGCCGATTGCTGGCTCAATCAATGAAGCACCGAGTTCACTCGCAAAACTGCCGGTGGCCCCTTTGTGAATGTCCGGGATCCAGCCTTTAGTACCATCAAAACGTAAGCCGAGGTTGATGGTTAAGCGATTTTTAATAGTCAGAGAATCCTGAAGGTAGCCACCATAACGCAGGAAATCTCCTTCAACCATACTTTCATCTTTGGTCTGGCCGAGAGCCCAGAATCCGATATAGCCATCTCCATATGAGTCCCGGGGATAGCCCTGAGCTGCCCAGTAATAGGGGTCGTTATTATACCAGGGCCATTCCATCGTATTGGTCTTCCAGTTGGCCCATTTGGCCGCTCCCCGCTGAATCTCAACTCCCACTTTGAATTCGTGATCAGCTCCTAGAAAATTATCAACAAAACGGGTCAGGTGAGCTGAAGCCTGAACTGACGGGCGACCATTCCACTGTTCGGCATAATAACCGGTCCCAAAATAATAACCTGTGTAGCCATCCCACATATAGGGAATATTGGTCTGCTCCGGTCGAATAAGGGGCAGGGTAGCATCAACAGTCGCATAGCCGGCCCGAGCTTCAAATAAAGTATTGCTGTTGACCATCCAGGTCAGAACTCCCGTAAAGGCATAATTGGCCCATGGATCAGTTTTATACAAGCAATCAAAAGGTATATTCCAGCCAGAAGCAGCGGTATTATCAGTGCTTTGCTGAGCGTTACCCATTACCGCCAGCTTGACATTTCTGGCCAGCTGAAAGGTGAACTTGCCAAAAACTGCCCAGGTTTCGCTTTTTCGATCAAAGTTATCATAATAGGTTCCATCATAAGGGGAAACAAAAGGAATAAAGCTGGAATGATAGGCATTTCTGGCATAACGTCCGTCCAGATAAAACCAGATCTTATCTTTGATAATAGGCCCGCCAAATCCACCAGAAAGATCATAATCATAAATAGCCGAAGATGGTTTAGATAGACCCATGGCTTTTAACTGTTCATCCGGTAAGACAGATTTGGTCAGATCATCATTGGTGTAGTAACCCTGGACCATGCCAGAAAAATTATTGCCACCGGATTTGGTAACAGCATTGACAAAACCACCCAGGGTCCAGCCAACTTCAGCTGGCGCACCACCAGTCAGAACCTCAACCTCTTCCAGAACATTAAAATCAATCGGAATACTGAGCTGCTGATTAGTCGGATCATTGGCATTAAGACCATCAATTTGATAGGTGTTTCCCGAAGCTGTCGCTCCTTTGATATTACTGGCATCAACTGTTCCCGGAGTAAGAGTAATAATCGAGTTAAGGTTGCGGCTGATGGGGAGATTCTGAATCAGGTCGGCTTTATATACCTGCTGGGTCTTCGAAGCTTTAACATCAACGACAGGTGCTGCCCCCACGACAGTTACCTGCTCTTCCATCTTCTTTACGCCCAATTTAATATTTCTGGTAATCGTCGAACCAACCCTGACTTCGATTCCTTCCTCAACGTATGTCTGAAAACCGGGTAGCTCGACTGTCATGGTGTAAACACCGGGCGGCAGCAACAGAACCCTGAAAGTACCGTCAGCCCTGGTTACATCAGTCGCCTTCCCCATCAAGCTGGGGCCGCTAACGATAATGCTGACACCAGGCAGAGGAACGCCCTCTTCATCGGTAATGACACCGCGAATTGAGCCAGTCTCCCGGCTCGAAATTTGTCCGAAAAGTGATAAGCCAGAACCTATGGTCAGCAAAATTGCTATCACCATGAATAGGTTCTTCATTTTGAGTTTAGCCATCGAATTTTACCTCCTAAATTTCCTAAATGAACAAGCTCTTTTCAAAGATAGAATGAAATAATTTGATAAGAGCAGATTGGATTAAATTGAGAAGTTAGAGAAAGTTTTTATTTTTTACCTTGAAAAGCTATCACCTCCTATCCAGGATAATATATTATATACTACATAAGATGTATAAGCCATTTTAATGTCAAATGTCAACCTTTTTTTCGCCGGTGCAGACCAGCCAATAATTTTTGATTGCACAAGTCGGGCTAAATGGTCAAAATATATCTTGACGAATGGAAGGAGACTTGGATGAAAAAGAACAAGAGTTTAATCGTTCTTATTCTGATTTTTGTCTTTCTAGCCGGGTTGTCCGACGGGATAGCTGCAGCCAAACCAATCAGGTTAACCGTTTTTTATCCCTCTATCGGCACGATTAAGAACCTGCAGGCTCTGAGAGAAAAAGGATTTATCGAGATTCCTCAGCTGCAAGTGGTCGGCGTCTATCATACAAAAGAGTTAACCAATTATGAGGAAGCCATAAAATATGCCAGAGCTAACAATCTCAACTGGTTTAGTTTCCATCCGGTCTCGGCCGAGCTCAGCGAGCAGGATATTTTCCATCAAAACGCCTGCACACCTGAATTTGTTGAGATCATAAATAATTCCGACGGGATCATTTTTTTCGGTGGCCCTGATATACCACCGTCAACCTTTAAAGAAAAGACCAATCTTCTGACTGTCATTGAAGATCCTTATCGCCATTATTTTGAACTCTCGGCGATTTTCCATTTTCTAGGAGGCTACCAGGACCCGAATTTTAAACCCCTGCTGAACTCGAAACCAGAGCTGCCGATCCTTGGCATCTGTCTTGGGGCTCAGAGTCTTAATGTTGGAACAGGGGGGACACTTATTCAGGATATCTGGTCAGAAGTCTATGGCCTGAACCAGCTGGAAGATATCCTCACTCTCGATCCTGAGTGCTGGCACAACAATCCTTATAGGAAGTTAAGGCCTGATTTGAATATTTCAAGCTATTATTTCCACCGGTTAAATCTTCTCCCCGGAGCATTTTTTGTCCAGGTTCTCGGTTTTTCAGAAAAAGATCACCCCTGGATTTTGAGCTCGCATCACCAGGCCCTGGATAAACTCGGGCAGGGCTTTAAAGTCGTGGCCCTTTCTTCCGATGGCAAAATTATCGAAGCTATACATCATACAAAGTTTGTCAATGTTCTCGGCATTCAATTCCATCCGGAAAGCTATCGGCTCTGGGATGAAAATTTAAAAATTGGTCTGAAACCCGATGATAAACCAGATAGTTACTGGAACATCCTCAAAAACAATCCACCCAGTCTTAAATTTCATCAGAAAATCTGGCAGTGGTTCGCCCGGATGATGGAAAAAAACAGTCATCTTTAAACTTATTAATTTTTTCTTTTTATTTATATCTTGAGAAATCAGATTCAAATTGATATCTTAACTTTACTCCCCTCAGGAGGTATAAAATGAAAAAGACTTTTTTCAAGCTGCTGGTAATCATGACCGCGATTTCTTGTTTCTGGCTGGCGGCCTGCAGCCGGCCGACGGTTAAAGATCAAGCTCGCCTTTTTAAAGAGGACCTGGAGTTCCTTCAGGCCAGGACGGGAGTTATTGTTCTCTCTGCTCGTGATGGCCAGGCCATGGTAGCCATCAATCCTGATATTCAGGGTCGGGTAATGACCAGCACGGCTAAAGGCCCAGAAGGGTTGAGCTTCGGCTGGATAAATCAAGAGCTAATTGCTTCTGGCCAGAGCGATCCCCACATGAATGCTTTTGGCGGCGAAGACCGTTTTTGGTTAGGACCAGAAGGAGGTCAGTTCGCCCTTTTCTTTAAGGCTGGTTCTCCTTTTGACTTTGATCACTGGTTCACACCACCACCTCTCAATGAAGGTAGTTTTGACCTGGTGGCAAAGGACGAGACTCAGGTCGTATTAAAAAAAGACATGAACCTGGTCAATTATGCTAATTTTGAATTCAAAATAAAAGTTGACCGAACAATCCGGCTGCTGGATAAAAACCAGGTGGAATCACTGGGAGTGCCTCTGTCCGACCGCCTGAGCTGGGTAGCCTTTGAATCAGATAACCAGATTACCAACACCGGTGATTTACCCTGGAAGAAAGAAACTGGCCTGGTTTCTATCTGGATTCTGGGCATGTTCAATCCTTCTCCTACCACTACCGTGGTTGTTCCTTATAAAGCTGGACCGGAAGCCGAGCTTGGCCCGATAGTCCATGACACCTATTTTGGACCTATACCACCAGATCGACTAAAAATTGCCGATAACGTCATTTATTTTAAAGGAGATGGCCAGTATCGGAGCAAACTCGGGATTCCTCCCCGACGGGCTTTGCCCTTCGCCGGCAGTTATGACGCCACTCATCAGGTGTTGACCATTGTTCACTACACCCTGCCTGAAAATCCGGCTGAATACATCAACTCTCTCTGGGAATTCCAGAAAGATCCTTATGATGGGGATGTGGTTAATGCCTACAATGACGGGCCGGTTGCTCCAGGAGCTAAACCTCTTGGACCTTTTTATGAGCTGGAGACTTCTTCCCCGGCCGCTGCTCTCAACCCGGGCGAGTCACTTTCCCATGTCCATACGACTATACATCTTCAGGGCGAAGAGAAAGACCTGGAGCCCATAGCCAGGAAAATCCTGGGAGTCAGCCTGGAAGAAATCAAGCAGGCCTTCAGCCAGAAGTAAGGTATTTTCGGCCCGCTCGAGTTTGAATTGTTTGCCAGGGTGGGATAGATGGCGGCTTGAAAGAACTTGAAAGAAGAGGAGAGTCGCCTCCTCTAAGATAAACAAAAATAAAATGACATCTTTAACAGTGAGCCTCAGGACATTAATTTGTTATCTTAATCGTTTTAGTGGTCTATAATTACCTGACTTTGCTGCCATCTTCTCTTTTACCTTTGTTCTGGCTAAAAACAAATTCAAAAAAGGAGAAAAAATTATGAAAATCATTGTTCTGGGAGCGGGCCTGGTGGGCAAAGCCATTGCGCTGGATCTGGCCTCTGAGCCGGAATTCAGTCTGACCTCAGTTGATTGTAAACAGGAGGCTCTGGCTGAGCTGGCTCTGGCCGGTATCAGGGTCATCTGCCAGGATATAAGCCAGCCTGAAGCTACTAAAGACTTAGTCAGTGATTATGACCTGGTTATAAATGCTGTGCCTGGCTACCTCGGCTTTAAAAGCCTAAAAGCCTGTCTTGAGGCTGGTCGAAAGGTGGTAGATATTTCTTTTTTCCCGGAAAATCCTTTCGAACTTGACTCTCTTGCTAAAGAACAGAACATAACAGCAGCCGTTGATTGTGGCGTCGCCCCTGGCTTAAGCAATATCCTGGCCGGTTACGGACTCAGCCAGCTGGATCAGACTTTTTCCATCAATATTTATGTCGGCGGTCTGCCCGTCATCAGAAAGTGGCCCTTCGAATACCAGGCTGTTTTCTCTCCAGTTGATGTCATAGAGGAATATCTGAGGCCGGCCAGGTGCCTGGAAAATGGGCGGGTCGTAATCAAACCAGCTCTGTCTGAACCTGAGTTTATGGAGTTTGAAAACCTGGGAACTCTTGAAGCTTTTATCACCGATGGCCTGCGAACCATGATCGAAACCCTGACTGTCCCGAACATGGTCGAAAAAACGTTTCGCTATCCCGGCCACCGCGAAAAGATGCTGGCTTTAAGACAGGCGGGCTTTTTTTCTGAGCAACCGCTAGAAATAGCCGGCCAGAGAGTCCGGCCACTTGACGTAGCAGCTAAAATTCTTTTCCCCCGGCTAAATATCAAAGCCGGCGAAGAAGACCTGACCATTTTAAGAGTTATCGTCAGCGGAGAGAAGGACGGTCGACAACTCAAATTAACCTATGACCTTTTTGATCGTTATGATCGGAAAAGCGGGATTCATAGTATGGCCAGGACTACTGGCTATACCGCTACGGCTGTCGCCAGAGCAGTAGCTCGCGGTCTGATTAAGAAAACTGGAATAATTGCTCCAGAATTCTTAGGCCTGGAACCAGAAGTGTTCAATTTTATCCGCAAAGAACTTCTAGACAGAGAAATAGTTATCAAGGAAAAAAAGGAAGCTGGCTGACGGTCTTAACTTAAAGCCCCAGGACAAAAGACTTGTCTGCACCCTTAGTTTCTGAACAGGCCAGAATTAAGACTCTCCTTCGGTCAAGGAGGAAGGATTAAGCTCTAAAGTCAGTAAGCCGGATAATTTTTTATTGCTGTTATTTTTTTTTCGTTAAGTTGGTTGTATCAACCCAGTTTTCCAGAAACTTAGTTTCACCTGAAGAAGGTTGTTCCTGCTCGGTCAACAAGGAGTCAATGATAGCTTTCAAATGGGCATAGGGCAGGGTGCCGATAATCATCCGGTTGTTAATGATCATAGTAGGCGTTGACCTTATCCCGAATGGGAATCGTTCAGAGGTTTTTTCGTATTCCTTGCCGGTGTCAATAATTCTTTTGACCAGCTCTTTGGTTTTTTCATCGGTCAGAGCTTTTTCTACTCCGTATTTCCTGGCCAGTTGCAACCGCCACTCAGGGTCTTTAGCCTTATCAAAATTCCTGAATAGCTCGTTATGGATTTGAAGGAATTTGGATGGATCGTAGGCAGCAATATAAGCCAGGTCGCAGGCTCCTGGATGCTTGTCCTTGTCTACTACATCATTGCATTTGGCTTCCAGCGGGAAGAACTGAAAAGCGATATTTATCTTTCCTTCATATTCCTTTTTTATTCTTTCCAGTTGATGGTAGAGGAAAAGACAGTCAGGGCAAAGAAAATCAGCATATTCAATAATGCGGATCGGGGCCTGATCAAATTCCTCGGTGGCTTTAGCTGTCCAGTAAGGTGAAATTAAACTCGGCTCTTTGACCGGTTGGAGACTGTAAAACTCTTTGACAATTTTCAAAGCCACACCTCCCGCTTGAGCGTCCTTTTTAGCCTCATAAAAAAGATGAAAACCAAAGGCACCCATGACTGTTAAGATACCAATAGCCACCAGCGGCTTGATGGAGCCAAACAGAAGGTCGCGGAAAAAGCCAGCCAGTCCTCGCGGCTCAGAGGGTAGCCCGAACTTCCAGAATAAATAAAAGTTTATAAGGGAAAAAAGGTAATACCCAGAACATAGCAGGCACAGGCTTTTAAGATAAAAAACCGAATAAAAGAAAAGGGCCAGCACCCCTAAAGCGTTGGGGAGAGATAAGAGTTTATTTACTTTTTCAAAACGAGGAGAAGGCAAAAAGGCCCCCAGCATCACCAGAATACCCAGCACAAGCCCCCAATAGCCGAGGGGCACCCCCTGGAAATGGGCAATCGAAGAATAAGCCGAGCTATCGCAATTAAAAAAACTGCTAAGATCGCAAAACGAACCGGTAAAGATTGTCTCAGGGAAATTAGCTCTGAAAAAATGATCTATGGTCAGATAAGAAGCTATCGCCATACCCAGGCCGGTGATAAAGCTCCAGAATCTGAGCCATGGGCTGCTCAGGGTTAAACTTTTTTCCATTTTCCTGTTTTCTCCCTTTTATCATTTTTCCCTTTATTAAAAGACTCTTGCCCTCAGATTGTCAATAGCAGCTGAAAAGTAAAGCATCAAAGCCAGATGCGATGGCTTTTCTGTCCCCATCTACCTCTTGAACGCCCCCGAAAATATAGCTTCAGCTTCCTCGGTGTATTTTCCATCCGGGCCGTAAAGAACGAGCGGCGGCATGGTCTCAACCTCGCTATCTGTCTGACCGCATTCCGCCAGGAAGAAATTGGGAGGTTCACCTTCCCTTGGATAAACCAGGCGACAGCGCTTTACCCTCAGGCCGGCCTGGAGCAGTTCTGCTACAAATTCTTCTCTCCGATTGTCAGGCAAAATAAAGTAAGCTGATCCGCTACTCTTCAGCCAGTCTTTGGCCGCTTTTAAAATTTCTTCGATCGAACTTAATATTTCATGCTTGGCGATATTCTTTTCTTCCGTCCGGCTGAGATAACCGGAATCTTTCGGGATATAGGGTGGGTTGGAAAAGACAATATCAAACTGGCGCCAGGGCTTATATTGACGGAAGTCCTTCTCGACTATGGTTATTCGACCGTCCAGATGGTTCAGCATAATATTACGGCGGGCCAGGTCAGCCAGCCCCTGCTGGACCTCCAGAGCGACGATATGATGAAAAGGCTTCACACTGAGCAGCATGGGAATTATTCCACAGCCAGTACCAATTTCGAGAATCTCATCCCCGTTTCTGGTCTGAATAAAGCTGGCCAGCAGTGGTGCGTCAACGGAAAAACGAAAACCATTCTTTCTCTGTAAAACCAGAATTTTTCCTTTATAAAAAGTATCCAGAGTTTCATCAGGTCTTTCAGCAGGTTTAACTTCAATCATTTTTCTTCCAGATCCGCCATAATTAAAATTTTAGCAGGTTCGACCTTTATGACACCACCTTTAATCGTGACCCTTTCTTCACGGTTATCGATGGTCCTGAAGATAATTTCGCCCCGGCCGAGGCAAGCATTCAAAGGCCGATGCCCTGGCCAGATACCAAGATAACCATCAAGTCCAGGTACTTGCAGCTCAGTCACCTTGCTTTCAGTCAGAAGCCTGCTGGGTGAAATAACTTTCAGTTCAAAAAAATCCGAGCTTTCCGGACTCATAGCTTTTTAAGTTCCTCTGCTTTTTCCACTACCTCTTCAATGGTACCAGCCATATAGAAAGCCTGTTCTGGTTTATCATCATGTAAGCCGTTACAAATTTCCTCAAAACCTTTAATTGTCTCCTCGACTGGTACATATTTCCCCGGTCGGCCGGTAAACTCCTCAGCCACATGAAAAGGTTGCGAAAGAAACCTTTGTATCTTTCTCGCTCTGGCTACAATGAGCTTATCTTCATCTGATAGCTCTTCTATACCCAGAATGGCGATGATATCCTGTAGCTCCTTATAGCGCTGCAGGATTTCTTTGACCCTTCTGGCAACTTTATAGTGTTTCTCACCCACAATTCGAGGGTCTAGAATTCTGGAAAAAGAAGTTAGAGGATCAACTGCCGGATAGATACCCATTTCGGTTAAGGCTCTTGATAGATTGGTAGTCGCATCCAGATGGGTAAAAGTGGTAGCGGCCGCCGGGTCGGTAAAGTCATCAGCTGGGACATAAATGGCCTGAACAGAAGTTATCGAACCTTTTTTAGTAGAGGTAATCCTCTCTTCCAGTTCGCCCAGTTCACTGGCCAGATTGGGCTGGTAGCCGACAGCCGACGGCATTCGGCCCAGCAGGGCCGACACCTCTGAACCAGCCTGGACAAAACGGAAAATATTGTCAATAAAAAGCAGGATATCCTGGCCCAGTTCATCTCGAAAATATTCAGCCACAGATAGAGCAGTCAGGCCAACGCGTAATCTGGCTCCAGGCGGTTCGGTCATCTGACCAAAAATCAAAGCGGTCTTATTTAAAACGCCAGATTCCTTCATCTCCAGCCATAAATCATTACCTTCCCTGGTTCTTTCTCCTACTCCGGCAAAAACTGAATAACCGCCGTGCTTGGTGGCCACATTATGAATTAGCTCCATAATGATGACTGTTTTCCCCACCCCGGCTCCACCGAACAGGCCAATTTTGCCTCCCCTTAAAAAGGGCTGCATCAAGTCAATAACTTTTATCCCGGTTTCAAACATTTCCAGGCGAGTACTCTGTTCTTCAAGCGGCGGTGGCTGACGATGGATGGAATAAAATTTTGTAGCCTCGATGGAGCCAAGCTGATCAACTGGTTGACCGATAACGTTGATGACCCGACCAAGCGTACCTTCACCCACCGGGACCTCAATAGGCCGGCCAAGATTAATGGCCTTCATCCCTCGAGCCAGGCCTTCAGTTGGATGCATCGAGACACAGCGAACTTTAAAATCGCCAATATGCTGTTCGGCCTCGACAATAATATCAATTGGTATGGGCACCTCAAAGCCCTCACTGGTTATTCTGATAGCCGTATAAATTTCGGGGAGCTGGCCCTCAGGGAAAGCCACATCGACCACCGGGCCAATAACCTGAACTACCCGACCGATTCCCCCAGCAGGTGAATCCTTGATTTGATTTATGGCAGCGTCATTCATCAGTTCTTACTCCTTCTTATCGCAGGGCCTCAACTGTCGTCTGGATTTCCAGCAGCTCTTTGGTTATGGCTGCCTGGCGCATTTTATTAAGCAGTAAGACCAGACTGGAAATAAGTTCCTCAGCATTTCTGGAGGCATTTTCCATAGCCATCATCCGGGCAGCCTGTTCTGCCACCTGCGATTCAAACAGTGCATGCTCCAGCTGGGCTTTAAGATAAAATTTTAGCAAATAGTTAACTATAGTCGAGGCTTCTTGCTCCCAGATTGGTTCCAGATGTTCTGCCGAGCGGCCAGATAAGTCAGCGGCCAGAGGCAATAACCTGGTCGCAGTCAGCCTGGGGGCCAAAACCGAACGGAATTCATTATAGATAAGATAGATGGCATCAACATTTTGCCGGATAAACTCATAATCAAAATACTGGCTTAAACTCTGACTAATAGCTGTTATTTTTTTTTCAACACCATCATAATAAGAAGCCGCTACCGGCCAGGTAAAATGCTGGCAAAAATTAACCGCTTTTTTGCCAATCGGGATAAGGGCCAACTGGCTGTTGTTACCCTTCTCATTGATAAAGCTGGCAGCCAGGTTTAACAAACTGGAATTGAATGCTCCGCATAGACCCTTATCTGAAGTTATGACCACGACCAGCATTTTCTTTTCCGGCCTGACCTGAAGATAAGGATGCTCGGCCAGGTTTAATTCTCTGGTCAGAGAAATGACCAACTCTGGGAAAGTATGCCAGAAAGGCCTCCTGGCCACCACCTGCTTTTGAGCTCTTCTATAACGAGAGGTGGCCACCGTTTTCATCGCCTGCGTAATTTGCTGACTGTTACGGACACTCTGAATCCGCCGTCTCAAGTCAATTATGGTGCTCAACTTTTAATCCTTCTCTGAAAACCTGATTAAACTCTTGCAGAGCTTGATTTATTTCCTGGTCAAGATGAAGATCAATCTGTTTACTGGTAGCTATGGCCTGCAGCAGATGAGCATAATGGGTTTCGAAATAATTATAAAGACTCTTCTCATAGTCACTGATTGCTGCCAGCGGTATTTCATCCAGGAATCCCCGGTTGCCAGCATAGATAATCAAAACCTGTTTTTCGACTGGCAGGGGCAAATAAGGATCCTGTTTCAAGATTTCTGTCAACCTCAGTCCACGATCGAGCTGAGCCTGACTGGCTTTGTCCAGCTCGGTTCCAAACTGAGCAAAAGCTTGTAGTTCACGGTATTGAGCCAGGTCAAGCCGCAATTTTCCGGCCACCTGCTTCATCGCCTTTATCTGAGCATTGCCACCAACCCGAGAAACTGAAATCCCGACATTGATGGCAGGACGAATGCCAGCGTTAAAAAGGGCTGGCTCCAGGTAAATCTGGCCATCAGTAATAGATATCACGTTGGTCGGGATATAGCCCGAAACATCGCCAGCTTGAGTCTCGATGATTGGCAGAGCGGTCAATGACCCGCCGCCCAGTTCCTGGCTCATCTTAGCCGCTCTTTCCAGCAGTCTTGAATGAAGGTAAAAGACATCTCCCGGATAGGCTTCCCGGCCAGGCGGCCGTCGCAATAAAAGTGAGATTTCGCGGTAAGCAGCCGCATGCTTGGAGAGATCATCATAGATGACCAGCGCATGCTCGCCGCGATCGCGGTAATATTCGCCCATGGCACAACCGGCATAAGGCGCCAGATATTGCAAGGCTGAGGGGTCAGAGGCAGTAGCTGCAACCACCGTCGTATAAGCCATCGCTCCAAAATCTTCCAGGCTCTTAACCACCTGGGCAACAGTTGAATTTTTCTGGCCGATGGCCACATAAATACAGACCACGCCGGAATTTTTCTGGTTCAGGATAGTATCAACGACGATAGCTGTTTTACCTGTTTGTCGGTCGCCTATGATCAATTCTCTCTGACCGCGACCAATTGGAATCATCGAATCTATAGCTTTGATTCCAGTCTGAAGAGGTTCCCGAACCGGCATTCTTTCCACCACTCCTGGAGCCAACCTCTCCACCAGCATGCTTATATCAGTTTTAATTGGCCCCTTATTATCAAGTGGCTGGCCAAGTGGGTCAACAACCCGACCGATTAAAGCCGGACCTGCCGGCACTTCCAGGATCCTTTTGCTTCTTCTGACAATGTCCCCTTCCTTGACCAGCTTGGTTTCTCCGAGAAGCATCACTCCCACCAGATCCTCTTCGAGATTAAGAGCCAGGCCGTAAACATTATTCTCGAAAATCAGCAGTTCATTGTACATGGCATTTTCCAGGCCATAGACCCGGGCAATTCCATCGCCGACAGAAATAACTGTACCGGTTTCCTTAATATCAACGCCACCAGAAAAATCTTTGATCTGCTGCTCGATAATTCTGGTAATCTCTTCTGCTTTAATTTCCATGCTTCTACCTCTGACTGATAACGTCCTTCAGTTTTAAAAGACTTCCCTTCAGGGAGACATCATAATAAATACTTCCCTTCCTGATCAGCAATCCCCCCAGAATTTCAGGTTTAAGCGAAAAGGTCAATCTGACTGGCTTTTTCTCGACCTTTTTAAGAGTCTCTTCAACCTGTTTTCTCTCTTCTTCAGTTAGCTCTACCGCTGAACTAACTTCCAGAGTCTCTATGCCCTGTGCTCTGGCCCAGATTTCAGGCAATTCAATTAATAGCATTTTCAACCAGGCCAGACGCCCATTTTTACTTAAGAGCCAGATGAGCTTGCTTACCCGTGGGTCAAAGTTCAGTTCCTCCAGCACTTTTTCCAGAACAGACTGCTGCTGGCTCCTGGCGACAAAAGGCGAGGTCAGAGCATAATAAATTCTCTCATCAGACTCCAGGAGATCTGAAAAGGACTGGAGCTGCTGCAAACAGAGAGAGAATTCTTCATCAGTCTTGACCGCAGAGGCCAGCCCCTGCCCGTATTTCCTAATCACTGATTGTTGGTTCATCTAATGTTTCCAGCTGGTCAATAGCCTTATGAATTATTTTTCGATGGAGCTCAGGGCCAAGCTTTTCCCTGATTCTCTCTTCGGCCAGAGAGATACTCAAATCCAGAGTATAAACCTCCAGTTCACGCTGGCTTATTTTGACCAGAGAATCAATTTCTTCCCTGGCCAGTTTCTTCAATCTTTCGGCTTCCGACCTGGCTTCCTGAGCTATTCTTTCTCGCTCTCTCGTCGCCTCTATTTCGGCTTCTTTTTTGATTTTGTCTATTTCCTCGTCCAGCTTGCTCAACCTATCTTTCGACTCCTCCAGCCGGCGCAGAGAACTTACCCGCTGTTCTTCGGACTTTTTTAAATTTTCTGCAACTTGATCAGATTTTTGCTGAAGGTACTTAATCAAAGGCTTATACAGTAGATAGGCCAGACCGCCAAACAGCAAGACAAAATTTATCACCTGCCCCAGAAAGAGCGACAGGTCAAAACCTTCACCCGCCTCAGCCGCCAGCAGCTGACCCGGGACAGAGAGAATAATCATGATAGAAATAACCAGAATACCTGGAGAATAAGTCGGGCGGTATTTCACTGCAGTAATTTTTCCTCTAGTTTCTTGGCAATTGACTCAACCCGCTGTTCAAGCTGAGTTTTGAGTCTTTCCACTTCATCTTGAAGCTGTTTTTTGACTTTTTCGACCTGACTCTGAACCTCAATCTGAATATCCTGGGTCATTTTTGATTTTTCGGCCAGGGCCTCAGAGACAATCTTCTGACGGATAGACTGAGATTCTTGCCGGGCCTCCCTCAGCCTGTTTTCCACCTGAGTCAGGTGATCTTCATACTCTTTCAAAGCCTGTTCGTATATCTTTTCGTTTTCGTTAAGTATTTTTTTCCTTTTTTCTCTGACTTCCAGGATTGGCTTAAAGAAAACCCTGGACAGGACCAGGACTAAAATCCAGACCAGAACAAAAACTATGATAAAATTCCAATCAATTTCGAGCATAGGCTAAACCTCGCCCATAAGTTAAAAATTTAGCACTACAAGCTATAAAAAGCAATCACTCAAAGATAAGCCAGACTCTGGCTGACCCCTGACCCGGAGAAAAACGTCTTGGCTTCACCAACCAGATAGAGTGAACCAGCCACAATGACTGGAATCTTACCTTCAGCTAAAGTCAAAGCCAGCCTCAAGGCTGAAGCTACGTCCTCTTCCAGGAAGAATTTTGGGCTGAATTCGGGCAATTGTCGGGCAATATCTTCGGGGAGAGCCGCCCTGGCCAGGGAAGGTCTGGTCAAAATGATTCGACTGGCCAATGGGAATAACCTCGAGCCGACTTTTTTTACATCCTTGTCTTTCATAATGGCAAAAACCAGAATAACAGGCTGAGCGACATTTTCCTTGATGTAATCACTGATGGCCCTGGCCCCATCCTCGTTATGTCCTCCATCCAGTATGACCAGAGGCGTTCTGCTGATAATTTCCAGCCGCCCTGGCCAGACGACCGTCTCCAGGGCTTCCAGCAGCCTGTCCTTACTGAGCTGATAACCAATGTTTTGCATGACCTCAGCGGTAGCAATGGCGATAGCGGCATTCTCTCCCTGATGAAGGCCAGGAAGCGAAGGTTTAAAACGATAGGTGCCAACAGGAGTTTCATAGGTAAAAATATATTCGTCTTTTATTCGCTTATGAGTTAATTTCCTGCCATCGCCGAAAACCTCAATCAAAGGAGACTCCATGTCCTCGCATTTTTTCTTGATGACTCCAAGGGCGGTCTGATTTTGAACCCCGGCCAGGCAGGGAACTCCCCTTTTGATAATCCCGGCTTTCTCAGCAGCTATCCTGGATATCGTTTTACCCAGATATTGCTGATGATCATAAGAGATTGAGGTAATAACCGAAACTTCAGGGATAACGACGTTAGTCGCATCAAATCTTCCACCCAGACCAACTTCCAGGACGGCCAGATCAACTGCCTCCTGACTGAAATAGTCAAAAGCGCAAAGAGTCAGAATCTCAAAAAAGGTCAAGGCACCGTTGACTTCCCCGGTCTTTTTAAGCTTCTTTTCTTTCTTTTTTATATCCAGAAGTAAATGACAAAAAGTTTTTTCTGGAATCATCCGACCGTTAAGCCTGATTCTCTCTCTGACTTCAACCAGATGCGGCGAAGTGTATAATCCAGTCTTAAAGCCATTAAGTCTAAAAATACGCTCGAGCATGGCACTGACCGAACCCTTGCCGTTAGTTCCTGCCACGTGGATTGATGGGAAATTTTTTTCAGGCTGGCTCAGAGAGGTCAGCATAGCCCTCATATTGTCGAGACCCAGTTTGATGCCGAAAAGCTGAGCCTGGTCAAGATAGCGTTGGCAGGCCGGAGAGATCATCGGGGTTTATTCAGGAAAAGTCTCAGCGCTTTGCTCAGATAATTTCTCAGAAATTTTCTTTCTACCACGTCATCCAGCATACCATGGGCTAGCAGGAATTCGGCCCGCTGAAAACCCTTGGGCAATTTCTCTTTTATAGTTTGCTCGATGACCCGTGGTCCGGCAAAGCCAATTAGAGCATTTGGTTCACCGATATTAATGTCGCCCAGCATGGCAAAGCTGGCTGTTGTGCCACCAGTCGTCGGATCAGCCAGAACTGAAATATAAGGCAAACCGGCCTCAGCCAGCCTGGCCAGAGCAGCCGAGGTTTTAATCATCTGCATCAAGGACATCATGCCTTCCTGCATTCTCGCCCCGCCAGAACAGGATACTATGATCAAAGGAAGTTTTTCTTCTCGGGCACGCTCAGCAGCCCGGGCAACTTTCTCCCCAACCACCGAGCCCATGCTTCCCCCCATAAAACCAAATTCCATGGCCAGGATGATAACCGGCAGATCGTCCAGAGTTCCACGGGCGGAAACGATAGCTTCAGGCAGACCGGTTTTTTTCTGGCTGTCCTCAAGGCGTTGGCTGTAAGGTAACTGGTCCTCAAAGCCAAGGAAATCAACCGGATAAATATTGTCGTCAAAAGTCTCAAATTGTCCTTTATCAAATAACTGCCTCAGACGTTCCAGCGCTCCCAAGCGGAAATGATAGTTACACAGAGGACAGACATAGAGATTATCTATAATATCCTGCTTATAAACAATTTTCCGGCAGTTATTGCAACGTGACCATAAGCCTTCATTCATTACATCCTCCTTTGATATTCTGGGGGCGTGCTTCCTTTTATTTTCCCCTGGTGCTAACCAGCGCTATCACTGTCTCCAGATCGGGCAGGACATCCTCGATGTCCTCTTCAGCAGCCAGTAGTCTATTGACAGCTTCCAGTAAAACTTCCGGATTGACCGGTTTTTCCAGGTATTCGGACGCTCCCAGGTTGGTCATAGCCTCGTGTTTGTACTGCGGACCTTTATATAAGCCAGTGATAATTATAACGGGTACCGTGCCCTTTGATTCCTGAGAAATCTTTTTGGTCAGGTCAAAACCGTGGAGCTTAGGCAAAATCGCTTCCAGGATAACCAGGTCTGGCTTTTCTTCTTTGAAAAGATCATAGGCCTGGGCTCCATCTGTCGCCTGTATGACCTGAACTTTCAGGTCCTTTAAAATGCGGGTCAGGCTTTCAAGGGAAGACTGATCATAATCGACTACTAGAATCTTTTTTTCTGGCATAACCACAAAAATTGTAGTTTAACCTCCTATGGATTGTCAACAAGATACTGGTTTACAAACTGCCATCTTTTATCATATAAATTAATTTTATTATTAGGCTGAAATCGAGACGGCGGAGATATTAACCTATGAAAAAAGTTCCACTTCATACGAAAATCTTCATCGGACTTTTCCTGGGGATAGTGCTTGGATTAATTATTGGCCCTAAAGCCAAGAGTATTGAATTCATCGGGACTATTTTTATCAGATTAATTACCATGCTCGTTGTTCCTCTGATTTTTTTCTCGCTGTCGCTGGGAACAGCTAGCCTGGGCGATATCAAGAAGCTGGGCCGGATCGGGTTGAAAACAATTATTTATTTTACTCTGACCACTGCCATTGCCATCGTCATTGGCCTGGCAGCTGCTAATCTATTGAAACCTGGCACCGGACTTAATGAGCAGGTCAAACAGGACTTACTCAAAAATTATCAGCAATCAGCCGGGAGTAAAACCTCAATTATCGAGCAAAAACCGTCATTGATTTCAGTTCTGGTCAATATTGTGCCGACCAATCCGATCAAGGCTATGGCCGAGGGCGAAATGCTTCAGGTCATATTTATAGCTTTGCTTTTTGGCGTTTGCCTGACCTTCATCAATTCAGAAAAATCCCGCCCGCTGCTGCAACTTTTCGACGCAGCTAATGATACCATACTTCAGGCCATCAATCTCGTCATGAAATTTGCTCCATATGGAGTTCTGGCCTTACTCGCTTCCATCATCGGCCAGTTTGGTGCCGGTATTCTCCTTACTCTGCTCAAATATATACTGGTGGTAATTCTAGGCCTGTCTGTCCATGCCATCGTGGTGGATGGGCTGCTGGTCAGGTATCTGGGCAAGATGAAACCGGCCAAATTCTTTAAACATACGGCCGATGCTATGCTGATTGCTTTCTCCACTTCAAGTTCCAACGCCACTATTCCGGTTGCCCTGGAGTGTATGGATAAGCTCAAAGTCAAAAGAGAATATTCAAGTTTCGTTATTCCTCTCGGCGCCACGATTAATATGGATGGAACTGCTCTTTATCAGGGCGTGGCAGCAGTCTTCATTGCCCAGATTTACGGGATCAATCTTACCCTGGGTGCTCAGGTCACCATTATTCTGATGGCTTTGCTGGCTTCAATCGGAACAGCTGGTGTACCTGGGGCTGGCATGATTATGCTGGCCATGGTTTTAAAGCAGGTGAATATTCCTCTGGAGGGAGTGGCTCTGATTCTTGGAGTTGATCGAATCATAGACATGTGCAGGACAACGGTTAATATGATTGGCAACATGGCTGCTTCTATTTTTATCCACAGCTCAGAGGAAAAGGCTGATTTTATCCAACAATCATAGCTTCCCATCTCTCCGTCTCTGCTTTAAAATTAAAGCGGGTGAAATTGAAGTCAAGCAGGTGATATTCTTCTATGGCTAAAAAGACCAGAAGACAGATTCTCGGGCAGCATTTTCTACATGATAAGAATATCGTTAAAAAAATAGTTGAAGCCAATCAACCAGAAAAATCAGATCTGTTCATAGAAATTGGCCCGGGCACGGGGGCTCTGACTTTTCCCCTGGCCGAAAAGGCCGGGTTTGTTCTGGCCGTTGAGAAAGACCCGTCTCTGATACCTGCCCTCGAAGCTAAAGCGGCGTCGAATGTTGAGATTATAACCGGTGATATTCTCAAACTTGATCTGGCTCCGTCCATACAGAGAAAGCGGTCAGGATTATCCTCAGTTAAAATGGCTGGAAACTTGCCCTATCATATCTCTACTCAGATACTTTTTGTCCTGCTTGAGCTGAAAAATAGCCTCACCCAGGCGGTCTTCCTCTTCCAGAAAGAGGTCGCTCAGCGTCTCGTAGCTCAGGCAGGAACAAAAAAATATTCGCCTCTATCAATCCTGCTTCAAAACTATTTTGAGACAGAGCTGCTTTTCTACATCAAACCCGGAGCTTTTAGCCCGCCACCGGCGGTTGACTCAGCCTGCGTCAAATTCACCAGGCGCCACCAGCCAGCATTTTTCCCGGAAGAGCAAGACCAGGACTTTACTGAATTTCTCAAAGCCTCTTTTGCCCGACGGCGGCAAACCCTGAAAAAGAACCTGGAGAAAGCCGGCTATAGCCCGGAAAAAATCTCGCAGGTACTGGAGAAACTCCAGCTCAAATCACAAACCAGAGCCGAAGAACTTGCACCACAGACTCTTTATCAGGTTTTCCGGGCGCTAAAAGAAGTCCAAAAGAAGGACCGGAGATAGGCTGAAAAGTCGCCAGCCACTATGATATAATCAGGAAAAATGGCTAAGAACAAGAAGAACGGGCAGAAGACCAGTCCGGTCGTAGAGATTATTTCTCTTGTTTTTATTTTCCTGGCTATTTTTTCTTTAATCAGCCTGATCAGCTATAACCCGGCTGACCCCTCCTGGGCCAATACACCTTCGCCGGGACATAAGACCCATAATTTCGGTGGCAGCCTGGGGGCTTATCTGGCAGAAAGCCTGCTTCAGATCTTTGGCTTGCTGGCCTTTCTGTTGCCGGTCGGATTCGGCTACATTGGCATCAAGACACTTTTCCCTGGCCAGAGCCAGAAGTTAGTTAGAAGGCTGGTCACCGGTGTTTTATACCTGTTAGTGCTCTCGCCATTGTTGATTTTGATTTTCGAATATATTCCCTGGCAGGGGAAAGAATTTCTGGCAGGTGGATTGGTTGGTGACCTGTTACTTGGCTTTCTTGTCACTTATCTTAATCACACTGGCTCGTTCTTCGTTCTACTCTGCCTTCTGGCTCTTGTTCTTCTTTTTACCACCCGCTGGACACTTTCCGGCACAGCCAGTTTTTTTTCCAGGCTGTTTCATTCAACCGCCCGAACAGTAAAAATAAGGGTAACACAGTACGGACAAACCAGAAAAAAAGGGAAAATGAAAAAGAAAATCGAGGAAAAATACAGAAAAGCCAGGGAAAATGAAGTTAAGCCGGTTGCCGCTGAAAAATCGCCAACGGCTGTCGGAGCTCCGGAACTTCAACCTCAAACGGTTGAAGAAAAAAAAGTAACCAGGCCAGAAAGGGGTGCCTATAAAAAGGGAGAAAAGCTACCGCCAGCCGAGCAATCAGCGCCACTGGCTAAATCTGATGAACAGCGGTTTCTGCTACCCGATCTTAGAAAGGCTGGAGATTATCACTTTCCTCCCTTCAGTTTGCTTGATCCAGGGAAACCGAGCGAAAAGATAGATCGCAATGAGCTGTTTGAAAAAAAACGCCGGATCGAAGAAAAACTCAGGGAATTCAAAGTTTCAGGCGAAGTCCGGGAATATCATCCTGGCCCCATTATTACTACCTATGAGTTTTTCCCGGATGCCGGCATTAAAGTCAGCCAGGTGGCCGGTCTCAGCGAGGAACTATCACTGGCTCTGGAGGCTGAATCAGTCCGAATTCAGCGCATACCTGGTAAGTCCTCACTGGGAATAGAAATCCCGAATAACAAGCGGGAAATAATTAAACTGCGAGATATCATTCAATCCGAAAAATTCCAGAACTCTCCTTCCAAATTGACTTTTGCTCTCGGTAAAACTGTCCATGGTGAAGTCTATATCACCGACCTGGCCATTATGCCTCATCTGCTAATAGCCGGGGCAACAGGGACCGGAAAAAGTGTGGCTCTTAATGCTTTGATAGCCAGCATCCTTTACAAAGCAACCCCCGATGAAGTCAAGCTCATCCTGATTGATCCCAAGCGGCTCGAGTTTACCCTCTATGAGGGGATCCCTCATCTTTTTGCTCCGGTTGTTAATGATCCTAAAAAAGCCGGGATTATCCTGATGGATGCGGTTAAAAAAATGGAAGAAAGGCTGAGGTTACTCAGCCAGATGAAAGTCAGAAATATCGAACAATATAACCAGCAGGTTAAAACCCTTCTGGCTGAGAAAAAAGACAAATTGACCGAAGAAGAAAAACAGAAGCTAAAACCGCTCCCCTACATTGTCATTATTATTGATGAGCTGGCCGAATTGATGATGACCAGTCCTCAGGATGTTGAATATTGTCTTGGCCGCCTGGCCCAATTGGCCAGAGCTGTAGGCATCCACCTGGTCATGGCGACGCAACGTCCTTCGATTGATGTCATTACCGGCACGATTAAGAATAATTTTAACAGCCGGATTGCTTTCAGGGTGCCCTCCAAGATTGATTCCAGAGTTATAATTGATACCGTTGGAGCTGAGAAGTTGCTCGGTCTGGGGGATATGCTCTTCATGCCGCCCAATTTTCCCCGCCTGATCCGCCTGCATTGTGCTTACGTCTCCATTCCTGAAGTTCAGCGCCTCGTTAAGTATGTCAAGGAACAGGGCTCTCCTGAATATGATGAGCGGATCCTGCAAATCTTGAAGAGAACCGGAGATCTGCCCGCCGAGGAAGATGCCGGCGAAAAAGACGAACTTTTTGATAAAGCAGTCGAACTGGTTCTGGCCACCGGACAGGCTTCCGCCTCTTACCTCCAGAGAAAATTAAAGCTCGGCTATGCTCGTGCTTCGCGGATAATTGACCAGATGGAACAGGAGGGACTGATCGGCCCGCCTGAGGGAGCCAAACCAAGAGAAATCCTGGTTGATGCCAGAAGCTATTTTAGAGAAAAACAGAAGGCCAAACAAAAAGAAGATAGCTGAAAAAATCAGTTTACTGCTGGTATTTTGAGAGCTTTCCTGGCCCGTTCTCTGGCTTTTTCCCATTGATTAACCGGGATGTTCAGCATGATATCCACCAGCTGCGGGTCGAATTGAGAACCACGGCATTTTTCTATTTCTTCCAGAGCTTCTTCCAGGCTCCGGCCCCGCCGATAGGGGCGATCAGAAGTGATAGCATCAAGAGTATCAGCCAGCGAAAATAATCTGGCACTCAGGGGAATTTCTTCTCCGACCAATCCAAAGGGATAGCCGGTGCCATCATATCTTTCATGATGGAAAAGAATGATTTCAGCCGCCCCTTGCAGAAAACTGAACTCTTCGACCATAGCGAAGCCAATCAGGGGATGATAACGAATTATTTCCATTTCTTCTTCAGTCAGGGCTTCTTTTTTCTGCAGGATCGTCTCGGGAATACCAATTTTCCCTATATCGTGGAGTAATGCTCCACGTTCAATATCAATCAGTGTTTTCCTGTCTTGAAGACCATAATGGCGGGCCAGAAGAACGGTATAAGCAGCTACATAGCTCGAATGGCCGAGGCTATCCTCGCTGGGATCAGCCGAGGCCAGGAAGTAAATTAGTTCGGAATTAAAGAAGCGGTTTTCCTGGAAAAGCTTCTTCCAGGTTGGGAGCTTGAGTGATTTTTCTTTCCGAACTTCTTCGTCGAGCTTCTCCAGAATCTGGCTCGCCTGCAGGAAAGACTCGACCTTAGGCATGATTAACGAACCTATACTGATATTAGGCAGAGCAACAGCCGCCAGGCGATCCGAGCCTTGAAGATTCCAGTTGGCTTTGAGCCAGTCGAAATCGAAGATTTTGATTTTGGACAGGCGGCTAACAACCTGATTAGAGTTATTCAGGCTCTTTCTGCTTTCGGTCACTAAAAGTTTTTTTAGCCTGTCGTCTTTCATTTTCAATCTTTCCTGTCGACCCGACCGGACAAGACCGTCGGGGTGTCCTCATCTTTTTTCTTGAGCGGGGTGGTGATCAGCAAAACATAACCATTTCTGGTCAGATAGCGGTCCATATATTGATAAAAAGCATCCTCTTTCTTGAAAATCTTGATATTAGCTGCTTTTTCTTCAGCCGGAATCACTTTAGCCTCCGCTTCCTACTCAGGCAAAATATTAGTCGCTTTAAAATATAAAAAATTGAAAATACCCTTAACCTGTGATATTTTCTGCTAATAAAAGCCGAGGTCAGACGTGCGGGATAGACCACCGGATAAACTACGCGTTGAAGAGGACATCAAAGAATTGATGGTCCGCTATCGACCTATTATTACTTTTCGGGTAAGAAAGGCCATAGGCGCCCAGAACACTGATTGCGACGATCTCGTTTCTGAGATCCTTTCCCAGGTTGTGGAAAAAATTAGCTCAGGTGAATTCAGGGGGGAATCCTCTTTAGGTACATTTGTCTACACCATTACCTCAAGACGCATAATTGATTATATAAGAGAAAAAACCAGGGTAATGAAATTTGCGCCAGAACCTGAGCCATTCCCTGACCCCCAGGAAACACTGGAGCAGAAGGAAATGTCCGAAAAAGTCCAGGCAGCTCTGGAAAAGTTGAAACCGAAATACCGCAATGCTCTCTATCTCTATTATTATCAAGAGCTTAGCAGGGAAGAAGCGGCAGCCAGGCTCGGGATTTCCCCCCGGAAGGTCAGCGAGCTGGTCAACTATGCCCTGAAGCTTCTCCGAAAAGAGATGAAAATATGAAAATTTTTTCCATTTTTGGCAGTGTGCCCCGACTAAACAATTGGAAAATAAGGGAAGGTGGAAAGTTATGAGGAAATGTAAGTTTGAAGACATGATTGATGGGTACCTGCTTAACAAGCTGAGCGAAAGGGATAAAGAGCTTTTCGAGGAGCATTATTTCAACTGTCCTGCTTGCTTTGAGGAACTCCAGGCTCGTTCTCTCATTATCAACACCATTAAAAACCATCCTGAAGTTCTGGTTAGCGAAGAAGCCAGCCTAAAGGTTCCGCTGGCAACCAGATTAAAGCGGGAGCTGGCTGCCTTTTTCAATGTTCGTCAACTGGCCATGGCCGGAGTTATTTCACTGATAT
Organism: Candidatus Saccharicenans sp.; assembly: GCA_035416665.1. Lineage (GTDB taxonomy): Bacteria > Acidobacteriota > Aminicenantia > Aminicenantales > Saccharicenantaceae > Saccharicenans. The sequence continues at coordinate 44,478 of DAOLNQ010000012.1, forward strand.
TTTTGGCCGTTATTATAGCTGTTGTCCCCAAACGCCAGGCACTTCTTCCCGACTTTACCCTGACTGATACCGAAACGGTGCGTGGTTCTTCAATCACCTTGATTTCCCCTGTCATTGACATGAATCAAGTTCCTTCTTTCTTTGAATGGAAGAAACTTGGCGAGAATGTGGAATATCAGATATCAATTTCCAACCACGAGCTCTTGTGGAAGACAACAACTAAAGAAAACCGCGTTGTTTTACCGGATGAAGTCAAAGCTAAAATGGTACCGGGTGAAAGATATTCATGGCAGGTTAAAGCTTTTGGCCCCGATGGTAGTTTGATCGCCGTCTCCAGCCGGGTCCAGTTTCTGGTATCAACAAAATAAGGGAACCGGTTTCCACTTTCAGTCTTCAATCAGCCCGTTATCGAAATCGTCTATATATAGCCTTCCTTTAGATTCTTCCTCGAAAGCCAGACAACACATCAAGCGACCGCAGACGCCGGAGATCTTCATTGGATTAATGACAATTTGCTGGCGTCGCGCCTTCTGAATGGTAATTGGTTCGAAATTTCTGATAAAAGAAAAACAGCACAAAGGACGACCGCAGACACCCAGCCCACCAATCAGCCGGGCTTCATCTCTGACCCCAATCTGACGCATTTCGATTCTCATCTTGAGTTCTTTGGCCAGATCTTTGACCAGTTGACGAAAGTCAATTCGGCCATCGGCAGTGTAATAAAAAATTCCCTTCTTTTCATTAAAGAAATAGCGAACAGCTACCAGTTTCATCGGTAAATTGTGATATTTAATTCTCTGCAAGCAGAATTCAAAAGCCTGTTTTTCCTTTTCTCGCAGCCACTTGAATTTATCAATATCTTCCTGTGTGGCCCGTCTGATAATTTTGACCGCTTCTTTAGCTGCTTTCGGGCATTGAACCAGTTCGCTACCGGTATCTATAACCATAGCCAGATCCCCGCCATATTCGGACTCGACCAGGCAATAGTCGCCGATTTCCACCGGTTCCTGGGTCAATCTACCCCTGATGATTTTACCAGTGGATTCTGACAATAATAAAACCACATCAGTCATAGTTTATATTCCTGAAAAAAATGACTATTTCATTACCTATTATACCCAAATTAGGATTTTTCTTTAAGCTCCCCAGATAACCTTCCATCTGCTTAACCCCTTCTGCTACTCTGTCTTCGGGAACTTTTCTGGCCAGACCTTCCAGCTCCGATTGCAGATCCGAGTTGAGCACAGAGGCGACCCCGCCCTTTCTGGCAGCCAGCAGATCGCGGAAGAATACAGAAAAGAATGATAAGGTTTCCTTAAAACTATCCAGAGAATCTTTTCTGGCCCCGCCTGAAACCAGATTAAGAAAATCCTCGGCTTCACCTTTCTCCAGGAGATTGGTAAAAAGCATCCAGGCCCTGTTCCGGCCGGCTATGAACTCCTCCCAGGAAAGATTCAAAGCCAGCTCCAGGTTCCCGTCAGTCGTACTGGCTACCAGCGCCGCCCGGTCAGGTGGCAGCCCCCTGGCTTCCAGAGCCCGCTCCAGGTCCTCCTGACTTATTCTTTTGAACTTCAACACCTGGCAGCGAGACCTGATGGTGGGGAGAATGGCCGAAAGATCCTCAGTAATAAGAATGAAATAGACTGACGCACCTGGCTCTTCCAGGGTTTTCAGCAAGGAATTCGCTGCTGTTTCATTCATTCGTTCGGCCTGATCAATAATAAAGACCAAACGACCTCCCTGCCAGGGTCGCAAACGGGCCAGATATTTAATTTCATCTACCTGATCCTTGACAATTTGTTCCCTGTTTTTCTCCCTGGTAATGAACCTGACATTGGGATGCTGACCTCGATCTACCAGCCGACAGGAATGGCAGCGATCGCAGGCCTCATCCTTGAGCTGCTGGCAGTTGAGAGCTTTGGCCACAGTCAAGGCAGTGGCAGTTTTCCCCACTCCAGGTGGTCCGGCGAAAAGCAGTGAACCGGGCAGGCGGTTTTCTCGCAGAGATAGTTTTAAGATCTTTTTTATTTGCTCGTTACCAACAATATCTTTAAAACTCATTGCCATCTATCCCTTTATACCTGCTTCCAAGCTCCCCGACAAGACCTGTTTAAGGTAGCGCCCGGTATGAGACTTATCAACTGCTGCCACTTCCTCTGGAGTACCCTGAGCAACCAGGTAACCACCTTCCTCCCCGCCCTCCGGGCCGAGATCAATGACATAATCGCAAAACTTGATTACTTCAAGATTATGCTCGATCACAATCACCGTATTGCCGAGCGAAACAAGCTCAGACAGAACAGCCAGGAGCTTGGAGACATCATCAAAGTGAAGGCCAGTCGTTGGCTCATCCAGAAGATAGAGAGTTCGACCAGTCTGGCGGCGGCCGAGTTCCCTGGTCAACTTAATTCTCTGGGCTTCTCCTCCCGAGAGCCGGGTAGCGGGCTGGCCCAGCCGCAAATAACCCAGACCCACTTTCTGCAAAAGACCAAGCTTCCGACGGAGTGCAGGGTGAGCCTTAAGGAGCTCGAAAGCCTCATCCACCGTCATTTCCAGATAGTCAGAAATGTTTTTCCCCTTATAAGTTACAGCCAGAGTCTCGCGGTTATAACGGCGCCCCCCGCAGCGGTCACAGGTAACATAAACGTCGGGCAAAAAATGCATCTCAATTTTTTTTACTCCTGCTCCCTGGCACTCCTCACAGCGCCCTCCATGGACATTAAAGCTAAAGCGGCCAGGAGTGTAGCCCCTTCGTCGGGCTTCCGGCGTCATAGCCAGAAGCTCTCTCAGCGGGCCGAAAATCTGGGTATAGGTGGCCGGATTAGAGCGCGGCGTTCGCCCAATGGGCTTCTGGTCAACCAGAACGACTTTGTCAATATTTTCCAGGCCTTCTAACCGGTCATGCTGGCCAGGCTGAACTTTCGCCCGGTAATATTTTTTGATCAGAGCTTTATAAAGAATGTCATAGACCAGGCTGCTTTTCCCTGAACCTGAAACACCGGTGACCGCGGTCATCACTCCGAGAGGAAATCTCACCTCAAGATTTTTCAAATTATGCTCTCTGGCTCCGACCAGGGTCAGCCAGTCTCTGGGCTCCCGTCTTTTTTGTGGAATCTTGATGGACTTTTCCCCTCTTAAATACTGAGCTGTCAGGGAATCATTGGATCTGAGGACTTCACTTAACGGGCCGCAGGCCACGACATAGCCACCTCTTTCTCCTGCTCCAGGTCCCAGATCTACCAGATAATCAGCCGAGCGGATGGTTTGTTCGTCATGTTCTACCACGATGATCGAATTGCCGGCATCACGCAGCTCGCGTAGAAGTCTTATCAGCCGTCCATTATCCCGCTGGTGAAGTCCAATAGTCGGCTCGTCCAGAACATACATCACACCTCTCAGCCTTGAACCCACCTGAGCAGCCAATCGGATTCTCTGAGCTTCACCTCCCGACAGCGTCGCCCCCGCCCGGCTGAGATCGAGATAGGCCAGACCAAGTTCTTCCATGGTTTTTAAGCGGGCTCTTATCTCCTTTAAAATCTTATCAGCGATCGGCTTTTCCTGTGGTCCGAATTCCAGCTTTTCCAGAATCCCAAGCAGTCGACTTACTGCCACAGAGGAAAGCTCATGGATATTGAGCTGACCTATCTTTACCGACAGGCTATCTCTTTTTAGCCTCTGCCCCTGACAGACAGGACAAACCTTATCGGTGAGCTCAACTTCCCCCCACTCGTTGTTAGTGGTCATAAATCCCAGACCATGACAGTGGCTGCAGGCTCCATAAGGGCTGTTAAAAGAAAAATCACGGGGTTCAAGCGGCTGAAAGCTTCGACCGCAGTTCGGGCAGGACAGCCGGCTGGAGAAATAAAATTCCTGTCCACCCTCATTAACCACAACCACGCCCCCCTCAGCCAGCTCCAGGCTGCGGCCTAAAGCTTCCCTGAGCCGACGATCATTCTCAGGCTTCAAACTGAGCTCATCAATCAAAATTTCAAGATTATGCTTCTGATTCTTATTCAGGCTGATTTTCTTTTCGAGGTCAACCAGCCGGCCATCAACCCTGGCCCTGAGATAACCCCGGCGCCTGAAACGCTCCAGTAATTGATGGTACTCTCCCTTACGACCCCTGACCACCGGGGCCAGTATTTTTACCCTCTGGCCGGAAAGCTCGTCAGTAATAAGTTTAATTATCTGTTCTTCCGAACTGGAGGTAACTTTAACCCCGCAGTCCGGGCAGTAAATGGTTCCCAGCCGGGCATAGAGCAAACGTAAGAAATCATAAATCTCAGTAATTGTTCCCACCGTTGATCTCGGATTAAAGGCGATGGTTTTTTGATCAACGGAAACAGCCGGTGACAGCCCTTCGATTGATTCAACTTCTGGCTTTTCCAGCTGTTCGATAAATTGCCGGGCATAAGCCGAAAGGCACTCAAGATAACGCCTCTGGCCCTCGGCAAAAAGAGTATCAAAAGCCAGCGATGACTTACCCGAACCACTTGGCCCGGTGATAAGTACCAGCCGGTTTCTGGGCAGCTCCAGATCAATGTTCTTTAAATTGTGCTGGGCTGCTTTTCTGACTTTAATTTCCTGAAGCATAGGTATATTTTAGCACTGAAGAGAACTTTTCCATCTCCTTCTGGTTAATTTATCCGGCTCATAATTAAAAATAAGCAAAGGCGAGAGCCCCAGATGACCATTGATAAAGGAAACAGGGCATGATAGGATTTTTTGGAGTAGCCTTTATTTTTTCTTTTTGGTGGGCAAGAACAACGGGACAGGGAGGTCAGAATCAGCTCCAGAAGAGGTTTTGATTAATAATCGTTCGCTTCTGGTCTATAATAAAGCGAAAAAATATCATGGATAACATCGATAAAGAACAGAAATTATTAGTGGCTATTGATAAAATCAAGAGGCTGGCTGCCTCCTCTAATTCAATTACTACCCTCAAGTATCTTCCGGCTCAAGGTCCAGTCCTTGAAGATTATCCTCCTGAAGTTTCGCCTGGGCTGGTTGCTGGGCTGAAGAAGAAAGGCTTTCCTTATCTCTATTCCCATCAGAAAAAAGCCTGGGATAAAGTCCAGGCTGGTAAGAACGTGGTCATTGTAACTCCGACCGCTTCCGGCAAGACTCTCTGTTATAACCTGCCCGTTCTGGACAGAATAATCAAAGAACCTTCCTCACGAGCTATTTATCTCTTTCCGACTAAGGCTCTTTCCCAAGATCAGCTAGCCGAACTGGATGAAACCATTGAGCTGGCCGGGGCTGGGGTCAAAATTTTTACTTATGACGGAGATACACCTCAGGATGCCAGGCGGGCCATACGCGGCCAGGGGCATATCATTATTACCAATCCCGACATGCTGCACTCCGGTATTCTCCCTCACCATACCAAGTGGATCAAGCTTTTTGAGAATCTTAAATACGTTATCATTGATGAACTTCATAATTACCGCGGTGTTTTTGGCAGCCATGTGGCCAATGTGATCAGACGGCTTAAACGGGTCGCCAATTTTTATGGCTCGAAGCCACAATTCATTCTTTCTACCGCCACTATTGCCAACCCCCTGGAGATGGCCAGCAAGATGATCGAAGAAGACGTTGAGCTAATTGCTGACAATGGCGCTCCGCGCGGTGAAAAATATTTTATCTTTTACAATCCACCGGTCATCAATCCATTACTTGGCATCAGACGCTCTTATATCAATGAAGCCAGGCGTCTGGCTTCCATCTTTCTCAAAGAGGGCTTGCAGACGATAGTCTTTGCCCAGAGTCGGTTGCTGACTGAAGTTCTGGTCACCTACCTGAAGGAAGAACTCGAAAAAAGCCTCAAAGACGAAGGACTGATCCGAGGTTATCGCGGCGGCTATTTGCCGGCCAGAAGGAGAGAAATTGAAAAAGGCTTGCGTGAGGGCAAAATCCTGGGAGTTGTTTCTACCAACGCTCTCGAACTGGGCATAGATATCGGCACTCTGGACGCAGCCGTGCTGGCTGGCTATCCGGGGACGATTGCCAGCACCTGGCAGCGAGCAGGGCGAGCCGGCCGCAAAACAGGAAAATCGGCCGCCGTCCTGGTTGCCTCTTCCTCTCCGCTTGATCAATTTATCATTGCCCACCCCGATTATTTTTTCTCCAGTTCACCTGAGATGGCCCTGATCAACCCGGATAATCCATCCATATTGCTCAGTCATGTTCAGTGCGCCTCTTTTGAACTGCCATTTGAAGACGGTGAACAATTTGGTACAGCCGAGGTGACTGACCTGCTCAAGCTGCTGGAAGAAGAGCAAATGCTCCTCCACAGCCAGAATAAATGGTTCTGGACATCAGAAGCTTACCCGGCTGATGCCATTTCCCTGCGCAGTATCAGCTCTGATAATTTTGTAGTGGTTGATACTACCGACAAGCCACGGGTCATTGCCGAGGTTGATTTTTCTTCAGCCCTGACCACGCTTCATCCCAAAGCTATATATATCTGTGAGGGCGAGCAATATTTTGTGGAAAAATTTGACTTCGAGGAAAGAAAAGCTTATGTGAAAAAAACCGATGTCAATTATTTTACTGATGCTATAGATTACACCAATGTGAAAATTCTGGATGTTTTTGATCGAGAGGAACTACCTCAGGGTTCGGCCACGCGAGGAGAAGTCCATGTAGCCACCCAGGTGGTGGGCTTTAAGAAAATTAAATTTCACACGATGGAAAATGTTGGCTCAGGTGAACTGCAGTTACCCCAGAACGAGATGAGTACCGCTGGTTTCTGGCTAACCGTTCCAGCTGAGATTTATCAAAAGCTACCCTTTACATCCGAACAGAGGATAAACGGGCTGTTCGGCCTGGCCTATGTCCTTCATCAGGTAGCCCCCTTTTTCGTCATGTGCGACCGTCATGACCTGGGAGTGGCTATCGGCGATAATTTTACTGGTGAATCAATCCCACCCAGAGATTTACCTAACCGGAGAGTGGCCTACAATGAACGGCTGGAAAACATTTTATCGCCAGATTTCTCACCCAACGTTTTCCTTTATGATAATTTTCCAGGTGGGATCGGGCTGGCTTCTGCTTTATTTGAGATGAGGCAGGATTTACTGCTGGCCTGTCTCCAGACGATTGATAACTGCCCCTGTGAAGCTGGTTGTCCATCCTGTGTCGGTCCGGTTAGAGAAACTGGCGAAAAAGCCAAACAGGTGGCCAGAGAACTTTTAAGAAATTTACTTCTTACAGGCACATAATTCAGCGATGTTGTCTTCTTCACCCATAACGACCAGTACATCACTGTCTTTAATTACAAAATCGGCCCCGGGAATGAAAATGAGCTTTTCCGGGACCAGCTCCTTGATGGCAATGACCTGCACATGATACCTGTTGGTAAGATTCAGGTCTTTCAGTTTCTTCCCGATGAAGCTCTCCGGTGGTACAATTTCCTGGATACTGATATTTTCAGCCAGAGGCAAATACTCGAGGACATTTCTGGAACTGAGCTTCTGAGCCAGTCTGATGGCCATGTCCCTCTCAGGGTAGATGACATCGGTGGCTCCGATCGCTTCCAGAATCTTCCCATGGTCACCGCTTAGGGCCTTGGCCATAATGCGGCTAACACCGAGTTCATGAAGGTAAAGGACAGTTAGAATGGAAGGCTCCATTTCCGGGCCAAGGCTGACCACTACCACGTCCATATCCTGAACACCGAGGGCCTTCAGGCTTTCCTTATCAGCCGAATCCATCCAGACAGCCTGAGTAGAAAAATCCTTGGCCTCTTCAATTTTATCTTTATCCTTATCTATGACCATGACCTCATGGCCCTTGTCATAAAGGGTCCGGGCCAGATAGCTACCAAAACTGCCCAGTCCGATGATAGCAAACTTCATTTTGTTCTCCATAAATGATTGGTCAAAAGCTTACTATATTTTAGCCCACCATGATATTTTCTTCAACAAACTGAAAGTGACCGGCTGGCTTGACCCGGCTGAAAGCAGCCAGAATAACCAGTGGCCCAATCCGGCCAATGTACATAACAACGATTAGAATCAATTTGCTCCATGGCAGGAGAGAAGGAGTAATTCCCAGAGACAGGCCGACCGTCCCAAAAGCCGAGATCACCTCAAATAGCACGGCTTTCAGGCTCAATTCCGGTTCGAGCAGCAAAACCATAAAAGTGGCGGTGAAAATCAAGGCCATAGCCAGAAGAACCAGGGTAAAGGCTTTGATCAGATCTTCATCCTTAATGCCTCTGGAGAAGATTCTAGGAATTTCATAGCCTTGAATCTTTGATTTTAAAAAGGCAAATATCAAGCCAAAAGTGGTCGTTTTGACACCACCACCGGTCGAACCTGGAGAGGCGCCGATAAACATGATCAGCATCAACAGCAGAATCGAGGCCACAGATAAGATATTTAAATCAATAGTATTAAAGCCAGCCGTCCTGGCCGAAACTACCTGGAAAAATGAGGCCAGCCAGCGATCCTTAAGGGGTAGACTGGAAAATCCCTGGCCGTTTTCTATTAAAAATACCAGAACTGCTCCAAAAATGATAATCGAGGCGGTGATCAAGCCAACCAGTTTCGTATGAAGAGAAAATTTGGTTCTGTCCTTTTTTATGAGATTTTTAACAGCCATCTTCAGTTCCTGCAAAACAAAAAAACCAAGACCACCGGCAATGATCAGAATCATGATGATCAGATTGATGGCCAGGTCAGAGCGATATGACATCAGGTTATCAGAAAAGAGCGAGAAACCGGCATTACAGAAAGCCGAAATCGCATGGAAAACAGATGAAAAGATGGCCTGACCGGGGGCTAAATCGCCTTTGAACCTGACCAGCAGGAGAATGGCCCCCAGCGCCTCCAGACCAAAGGTAAAGGCAAAGACATCTCTGAGCAATGAACGGAAGTCTGAAATCACCGCAGGCCGGAAAGAGCCTTCTACCACCATTTTTCCGGTAAGCGTTACCGATCGGCCCGCGGTCAGAAGAATAAAACTGGAAAAAGTCATGATACCCAGACCACCAAGTTGAATCAGGCACATAATAACAACCTGACCGAACAGGCTGAAATAAGTGGCTATATCAACCACGGTCAGGCCGGTAACACAAATAGCTGAAGTAGAGGTAAACAGGGCATTGATGAAAGAAATATGGCCGGAACGACTGGCCGCAGGCAGACAAAGCAGCCCTGCTCCAATCAAAATGGCCAGAAGGAAACTGATGGCCAGCAGTCGGGGGGGATGGATGATGGTTTTTTTCAGGGTGTTCACGTTGCCTCTAATTTCCAGTTAACAATGTCTCATTATTTAAACTCTAATTGGCTTGCCGGTCAAGCCAGGTCCACCCCGGCTTTGGGCTGATTAATTGACACCAGCAGAAGGCTATGTTAAGTTGAAAAAGTTATGAATATTTTCAGTTTAATATCACAGGCTACAATAGTCGTTAAGTTCATCCTTCTGGTTTTAATTCTTTTTTCCGTTTTTTCCTGGGCGATCATCATCTACAAAGCTCGCAGCCTGAAACGGGCGGAAGTTACTTCCCGTCAGTTCCTGGAGACCTTCCGACGCAGCAAATCCCTCAATGAGGTAAACGAAGCTGCCAGGAGATATAAGAATAGTCCATTGTCGACTATCTTTCAAGCCGGCTTCAAGGAACTGGTTCACCTGACCAGATCCAATCCTCAGCCTCAGAATCCAATTAATGGCGAAAAACTGGAACTGATCAACCGCTCCCTTCTCCGGGCAGCCAATGAAGAGATCAACCGGCTGGAGAAGATGATGAGTTTTCTGGCCACCTGCGGGAGTGTTACTCCCTTTATTGGCTTGTTCGGCACAGTCTGGGGAATTATGGATGCTTTTCACAAAATCGGGGTGGTCAGATCGGCCAGCCTGGTGACAGTTGCCCCCGGAATAGCCGAAGCTTTGATCGCCACCGCTATTGGTCTGTTTGCAGCTATACCGGCGGTTATTGCCTACAATCATTTTCTGGGCCGGATCAAAGAAATTATAACCACCATGGATGATTTTAATCTTGAATTTTTAAATATAATAGAAAAAGCTTATGGCTCTTAATCTTAACTCAGGTTCGACCATCAACGGCCGGAGAAGAATCGGGACTTCTATGTCCGAAATCAACGTCACCCCCCTGGTTGACGTCATGCTGGTCCTGCTGATTATTTTTATGGTGACCGCCCCTATGATGCAATCAGGCATCGGTCTCAACCTGCCCCAGGCCGAAACCGAATCGGCCCCAGCCGAAGAGGGTCTGACCTTAACCATTACAGCTGATGGCTACATCCATCTGGGTGAATCGGTCATCAATGTTAATCTCCTGGAAAGAAGACTTCAAGAATATTTTTTCAATAAAACCAAAATAATCGTCTATCTAAGAGCAGACCGGAATCTCAGTTATGGTCAGTTGATTCAGGTCCTGGATATAATCAAAAAAGCCGGCATCGAGGTCGTCGGTCTGGTCACTGAACCGCTGGAAAAGACGACGACTAAGAAGCGGACAGAATGATGAAATCTTCTCCACTCGCCAGCAATCAGTTCAAAAGAGCCCTGATCATATCAATTTTTTTACATTTAATTATATTTTCTCTGGTGGGCTTTTCCGGTTATCTGAACGGGTCGAAAAACAAAGGCCTGATACACTACGTCAATCTGAATTTTGTCGGTGTACCGGGTGGACCTGGTGGTGCAGGTGGGGGCAGCGGCAGTGGCCTGGGGTCGGCTGGCTCTGGCTCCGGTGACCAGCCTGGTTCTGGTGTTAAGCCGGCTGCCAGGAAAGAAACGATGAAGGAGTTAACTGTCCCGGAGAAAGCTCAAGCCAGCAGCCAGAGCTCGCTTCGTTATCCTGAGGAAAAGACAGATAAAACCAAAGCCAGAGAAAAAACCCCACCCAAAAAAACAGCTATTCACGCTCCCCAGCCTGGGGTAGAAACCGGGGCAGGGACCGAAGGCCAGGTTGGCGGCACAGGTAGTGGCAGTAGCGGTGGTGGGGGCGGTTCCGGGCTGAGAATTGGAGTTGGAGAGGGATCCGGGGGTGGCTTCGGTTTCGGCTATGGAGATCCCCTGGCTACCAGCTCTTTTCCTTATACCTATTATCTTCAAATAATTATCGATCGAGTTTCCAGCAACTGGTTTACTGCCACCAACAATCTTAATTTCAGTGGAGAATATCAATCAGTCATCTATTTTAAAATCTTAAGAAATGGGCAAATAGCTGATCTCAGGATTGAACAGCCTTCTAATGTGCCCGCCCTTGATTTAGCCGCCAGGCGGGCAGTTGAGCTGGCCTCACCTTTTCCTCCTTTGCCCCGTGATTTTGAACATGACTATCTGGTCATACATCTTATTTTTGAGCGAAGCCAATGAGAAAAAAACACATCCTTTCCGGCTTATTTCTGGCTTTATTGCTGGTTATAGCCCTGTTAATCCCGGCTGGCAGTCAGCAAGAAGTGGTGCTGACCATCAGAGAAGGAGTTCCGGCCATATCGCTAGCTGTTCCTCCTTTTATTTATGACGGTTCTATTCCCCGGGCAAAAGAAGCAGCTGAAACTATACATCAAGTGTTGCAGGCTGACCTCAATTACAGCCGGGTTTTTTCACTTGTGCCCAGAGAGCATCTAAGCTACATCCGCCCCCTCAATCCAAAAGAAATATTTTTTAAGGACTGGGAATCCATTCAAACCAGGATACTGGTGGTGGGCGAAATAACTCAGGCTCAGGAGAAAATCGTTTTTGAAGCCAAAATTTATGATGTTAAAAGCGAACGAATGATCCTCGGCAAAAGATACCAGGCCGAGCCGGAAGCTTTCAGGCTGGTCGCCCACCGTCTGGCTGATGAGTTGATGAAAATTTATGGGGAAAAACCCTATTTCACAACTAAAATCGTTTTTGTTTCCAACCGCGATGGAAATGATGAGCTTTATATGATGGACTACGATGGGGCTAATCAGACCAGACTGACCTTTAACAAATGGAGAGATTACATGCCGGCCTGGTCACCCGACCAGCGGGCCATTGTTTATACCTCCTACCGGGCAGGAAATCCAGATCTCGTCATTCTATATCCATATGAGGGCAAAATGGTTCCGGTTTCCACCAAAGGGACTAACTTCTCAGGAGCCTTTTCTCCGGACGGAAAAAAATTAGCTTTTTGCTCTACCCGCGATGGCAATGCTGAAATTTATGTTAGCCGGGCAGACGGATCAAATATTCAGCGCATCACCTATAATTCAGCTATTGACACCGCTCCCTCCTGGTCACCAACCAGCCGGGAGATTGCTTTTACTTCTGACCGGACTGGATTTCCGCAAATTTATCTCATGGACGCCGAAGGGGGAAATGTGCGCAAGGTCAGCTTCGGTGGTGATTATCTTGACTCCCCGGCCTGGTCGCCAGATGGAGAGCGGATCGTCTTTGTTTCCAGAGTTAATAACTTTTTCGACCTCTATCTGTTAAACCTGAAAACCAATCAGATCACCAAGCTGACTGAAACAAAGTCCAGAAATGAATCCCCCTCCTGGTCACCTGATGGACGGCATCTGGTGTTTTCTTCCAATCTGTCCGGCTCAATTCAACTTTACTCGATTGACTACGATGGTTCTAACTTGCGGGTCCTGACCTCTCAGGGAGAAAACAAGTTGCCAAACTGGATTAACTAAGTTAGCTCTCAGCTATTTAGGTTGACAGTTTTAAACCTTCATTGTATAAAGTGAATAAAGATTAAAATGTTTTAGGAGGAGTAATGAAAAAGCTGTTAGTCATTTCATTGTCTCTCGTCCTGATCTTATCCGTATCTACCTCCTGCAAGAAAAAAGTCAAGGAAGTCCCGCCCCCACCGCCCGCACCTCAGGCCCAGGAACAACCCAGAGTCGAGAAAGTTGAGGAGCCAGTGCTCAAAGAGCCAGTCCTTTCTGAAGAAGAAATATTCCAGAAAAAAACACTGGAAGAAATTAATCAGGAAAAGCCTCTGGGTATGATTTTCTTTGATTATGACCGCTATGAAATAAGAAGTGATGCGGTGCCAGTGCTGGAAGCCAATGCCCAATGGCTTAAAAACCATCCGACTGTAAAAATCCTCATTGAGGGCCATTGCGATGAGCGTGGTACCGAGGAATATAACCTGGCTCTGGGAGAAAAGAGAGCCAAAAGCACCATGGATTATCTGATCAGCCTGGGCATTTCGCCTGACAGAATAAAGATTATTTCTTATGGTAAAAGCCAGCCGCTTGATCCAGGTCATGATGAAACTGCCTGGGCCAAAAACAGGAGGGCTCAATTCTTGATAATTG
>DAOLNQ010000013.1:0-6048 GCA_035416665.1 Candidatus Saccharicenans sp.
GATGACCGAAACCTATGGAGTAAGGTATATTTTCGGCCGGATTGATCAGAAGGTGGTGTCCAGCGAGATCAGAGTTAACTGGGTCTTTACCCCCAAGCTCAGTCTGCAGGTCTATCTTCAGCCTTTTATCGCCGTGGGTAAATATGACCGCTTCAAACAGCTTAACCGACCACGTGCCTATGATTATCTGGTTTTTGGGGAAGAAGGAAACTCAACTCTCACTCCAGTCGAGGGAGGGTACGTTATTGACCCGGACGGAGCGGAGGGACCGGCTGCATCTTTTATCATCGGCAATCCGGATTTTAATTATAAGTCATGGCGAGGGACGGCGGTGCTGAGATGGGAATACCGGCCGGGATCGCTTTTCTACGTGGTCTGGACGCAGAACAGGGCAGACTACAGTCATCCGGGCGACCTGTCGTTATGGCGAGATCTGGGGGACGTACTAACTGCTCCGGGCGACAATATTTTCCTTTTGAAGTTCTCCTACCGCTTCGACCTGTGAAACAGGAGACACCAACTATATTTCATTTCCTGTTTTTTTTGAGCTATTGGCCCCCGCAGAGCGATCCAGAACCAAACTTAACCTGATTAATCCGTTTAACTGTTTTTAATCTGAAATTTTCAGGAAAAAGAGGAATGAACTTTCAGGGACAAATGCCTTCAGGTAAAAAACAGCCACCGCCGGTCAACGCTTGGGGCCGTTCTTACTTGACTGGCTTACGGGTTGAGTAGCTTGAAAAGTCAAATCAAAGGTGAACCATAACTAATAATTAAAATTTGTTTCTAAATTACCAGCAATCAGTATCAAATAAAAACATGGTCGACCTGTGTACAACGGAAAAGCGAAAAAGAGATAAGGGCTCAGGGGTGACTGATGAATTGCTGGGTCTTAAAAAATAAGAAATGTAGTTTGTGTCACCTATCTTAATTTTATTTGACCCGGACTTTACTTTGACTTAATATTTAAGGTGACTTAAAAAAATGAAGAGGGGCAAAATGAAGCAGCCTAAATTTTTCTTAACTTTAATTCTGGCTTTAATGCTGGTCTTTCTGGTTGATTTTTCTTTAACTGCTCCGACCAGCCAGCATTCGGTCCTTCGCTTAGCGCAAGGTAATTCTGGTCGGTCCACCGCGGCTGCCGCCCGGTCAGATCTGGCCTTAAGCTCCAATCCGAATTCACCACCTGCTATCTCCGCCTTGCACTTTAAAGGTCAGGATCAGCCGGACAGGACGTCAACTGGCCTTTTTTATTTTCAGGCTTATGATCAGGGGAAATTTGTCGAGTCACTGACTCTCACTGACCTGGTTGCTGCTCTCGAAGGCCAGCCGCTGAATATTACCGGTTTGACTCTGGTCAAGGGTCTCAAGGTCAAAAGAGCTGAAGGTCAGGAGATTCCCTCCCCGATACTTCCCCGGGTAATTATTCTCGAATTTAAGGCTTATGATTTTCACCAGAGGATGGGCGAGGTAGTGGAAAATCTTTTCCGCCGACCCTATAATCCCTCCGACGCAATTTCTCTTGTTACGCCAGTTAATATTTATAGCTTTTCTTCTAACGACCTGCGGAATAAAACTCCAGACGAACTTATTAAGGCTGGTCTGACCATCCTGAAAAGAGATGTGTCTGTGTCCGGTCGAACTGAAAATGAAATCATAGATGAATTAACCAGGCTGATTCTTGATCTTCAGCAGGGTTCATCTGCTAAAGAAACTTTGACTCAGTATCAGCAGAATCTCGAAAGTCTCAAGAGTTTCAGGAAATTTAATCCTCAGACGATCAGTCTGGCTGCCGTCAGGTTTGCCGAGCTGCAAGCCATAAAAAAATATATTGTCGTCTATCAGCAAGAATTTTTGCCTATTCCCAATGATCAAACGATGGATCAATTATTGGCCAATCAGGGCATTATGTTTCAGGCCAGCGAACTTTTCCGTTCCATACCTTCCGATATTTCAGTGGTGGTTGATTCTACTATAGAAGACTTGAAGCAGGCCAGCATGTCCATGAATCTTATTTATTTCAAAGCTGGTCCCAAACGCCGGCCGGATATCAAGATGAGAGAATTATCGGTAGATATGTTTGATATTTATGCGAAGCTGGCCCAGGCCACCGGTGGTCTGGTGGAAGCCTCAGCCTCGCCGGCTGCCCAGCTCAAAAAAATTCTCGAACAGACGGAGAATTATTATTTGATTTCATGCCAGCTGCCCGCGCCCGAGCTGACTGCTGACCAGTTAGATGAATCAGAGATAAGCGGAAAAGCTGAGCAGGAAATAAAATTCTATATCAAAAACAAAAGCTACGAGCTCAGTTATCACCGGCTCTGAAAATAAGAAAAAAGGGGGCACACCCTGGTGCCCCCCGTTTTTTTATCTGTCAGCGAAACCGAAAACACTCAAATAACCAAGCTTGATCACCCTGGAGAAAAGATCACCAGAGGCTTTGTCCACCGTGTCGCTGGTCTGATGATAATCGGGATGCATGGCGGTCATGTAGTAAACGTAGGGTTTTTTGACCGCAGCAAAGGACGAATGGTCAGATCCACCGCCGCCTGCCCCGAGTTCAGGTTCGTTAATGAACAGATCCAGCCCGACATATTTATTCATTTCCTGCTGAAGCTCATAAAAACCTGAATCCTTGGTAGCATTAACCGAAACAAAATAAGCAGGACGAACCTTTTTGACCAGCTCTTCCACTCCTGCCACTTCCAGCCTTTTCTTGTAGCGTTCCATAGTCTGGTCGTCAAAGGCTCGGCTGATCATGTCGTAATTGAGATAGCCAACTGTCTTTTCTATCGGGAAGGTCGGATTCTGCACATAATAGCGGCTGCCCAGCAATCCCTTTTCTTCACCCGTCCAGAGGCAGAAGACAATCGAGCGCTTGGGCTTAACTGGATTAAGAGCCATAGCTCGGGCAATAGCTATCACCCCGACCGAACCCGAGCCGTTATCATCTGAACCATTAAAAACATAATCTTCCCACCGGCCCAGGTGATCAAAGTGGGCACCAACCACCACGTACTCGTCTTTAAGTTTTGGATCTGAACCTTCAATATAGCCAATTACATTTTTAGCTCTGACCAGTTTTGAACTGGCCGTAGAATTAATAATCACCCTGGCTCCTGGTATATCGCGTGAGGCTGGCTTATAGGTACTCTCAATTGAGTTTTTAAGCTCAGCCAGCGTTTTACCGGTATTCTCCAGCAGCAGGTTAGCTATTTCCCTCGTGATATTAACCGTCGGAGCACTTCCACTTCCCCCACCCATCATCCCGGCCATCATGTCCCTCGCTCCAGGAATAACCAATCTTGCTCTTGGTCTCTTAATAATCGGCCGGTCATCGGACGGCAGGGCATTCTGGTCGCTGCTCAGCGAATTATAGATGTCCGAGTCGCTGGCCGCATTCTGAACAATCAGCACAGCGGCCGGCTCCTGTTTGTAAATTTCGTCAAGTTTATTAAACATCCGACCACCCCGGCCTCGCATCATAGCCATCATCTGCATAGCCTGAGCCTGGGGGAAATATTTGTCTTTGAGTTCTTTTTTCTGATTGAAAGGCGACTTGGGATCATCCTTGCCGGGAGCTTCACTGATGATGACCACCACCTTATCTTTGAGGTTCAAACCTTTAAGTTCATCCCAGCCGATAGAGGGCTCTTTGATCCCGTAACCTGCAAACACTACCGGCCCTTCTATTTTTTCTTCAGAGAAAAGCATACTCATAAAATCAACACCGCCCTGGAAGGTGCGGCTCTTCAGGCTGCCGCCTCTGGCCACTTCTACGGTCAGAGAAGTCTGGCTATCAGAAATTTCTTTCAGCGCAAATTCCTGAAAATAGCTCCTTTCTCTGGGAGGTGCGGACAGATCTCCGCGGGCCACCATACCTCTCAGCCTGCCCATATCCATCCTGGCCGGGCCACCGCCTGGTTTGATGCCCCACATTTTGAAGAGAGAGACGACGTAATCAGCTGCAGTATCATAACCGCGGGTGCCGGTTTCGCGTCCTTCCATCCAATCCGAGGAAATATAACCGAGCATGTTAAGGACATCGGCCGGAGTAATGGAATCGAAGCCGACTTTGTACTTGTCTGGAACTGGCTGGGTCTCACTGACCAGACAGAGAGCTCTCTTCACCTCTTCAGGCTTCATCTGCTGGGGCATTTGAGCCATCAGAAAGGAGAAAGTCGTCATGACCAGCACCAGAACGATTACCGGTAAGAGACGCTTTTTCATTAAGACCTCCATCTTCTAATTAAAAAAGCATTTTAACATTTTGACGGAAAGAGAAAACTATTTCTTCCAGAAATAAAGAAATAGTCTCATTTGATGGTTAGCAGCCAGTCTCTTTTCTGACCAGGCCTGGTCAGGCCTGGAAGGTCAGGCAGAACTCAGTGCCCGGGCCACCGGTACCAGCTTCTTCTTTTTCTCCAGGCTTCATTTCGAGCTGGCCTTCCATCTGCTCGACCAGGGTATTGACGATGACCAGCCCCAGCGATTCTGACTTTTTAAAGTCTATCTCGGTCGGGAAGCCAACACCATCATCTTTAACCCGCAGCTCCACCAGACCATCCGGCCTCTTTCTAAAGCTTACCCAGATATTGCCTTCTCTCTCGTCTGGAAAAGCATGAATAAAGGCATTGGTGATCAATTCGTTCAGGATCAACCCGAGAGGCACAGCCACATTGAGATCAAGGTCAACCGGTTCGACCTGCAGGTGAAGCTTGATCCGGTCAGAATTAACCTGATGCTCAAGAAAAATGCTCTTGGCCAGGCTGCTCAAATAACCGGCCAGGTCAATTCTGGCCAGATCCCCTGCCCGATAAAGTTTCTCATGGACCAGGGCCATCGATTTGATCCGGTGCTGACATTCTCTGATAGCCGCCCGGGCTTGGGGGTCAGTGAGGAGCGTTGATTGCAGATTAAGAATGCTGGAAATAACCTGCAGGTTGTTTTTAACCCGATGGTGGACCTCTTTGAGCAAAATCTCTTTTTCCTGAAGCGATTGCTTCATAGCCTCTTCTGCTTTTTTTCGGCCAGTGATATCGAGCGAAACTTCGATAATAAGAGTGGTCTCTCCCTGCTCGTTCTTCAGCGGGTAGGCACTGACATGCCACCAGCGTCCATCAGGAGTGATTGACTCGGCTCTCTCCGGGTGGCCGGACTGGCAGGCGGCCAGAACCGGACAGATGGGACACGGCTCGTCCCGTCCGAACCACAGTTCATAACACTTCCTGCCGATGACCTCATTTTCCTTTCCACCGAGGGCTTCAATTGCCGCCCGGTTAGCCCAGACGACAGTTAGATCCGGTCTGAGTTCCAGAACATGCTCGGAGATAGTGGCAAAAATCGCTGATTTCTCCTTATCGCTTTTGACCAGCTCCTCTTCAGCTTTTTTCCTCTCGGTAATGTCGGTAATAAAACCTTCCAGGTAAAGCAGGTTCCCGTCCTCATCATAGACGCCGCTCCCTCTTTCCCAGACCCATTTTATCTTTCCATCAGCTGTTCTAATTTTGTACTCGTCTTCAAAAGTCTCTTTCTGATGCACGGCTTCCTGCCATCTTTTCCAGACAAATTCGCGGTGCTCGGGAAAAATCAGGTCATTATAGGCCAGGCGACGGTTGTTAATCAGGTCCTCTGGTTCGTAGCCGGTAATCTCCCGACAGGCCCCGGCAATATACTCCATTGTCCAGTGGCGATCATTCCGGCAACGGTAAATCATTCCGGGCAGACTGGCAATCAGGTGCTCCAGAAATCTATTTCTTTCTTTAAGTTGTTCCCTGGTCTCGATTATTTCCTTCTGGATTTTTCTTTCAGCCGTTTGATCCCTGAAGACCAGAATAACACCGAGAATGACGCCGTTATTATCAATGATTGGTGCGCCGCTGTCAGCTACTGAATATTCTTTACCGTCTCTGGAGATTAAAACCGAGTAATTGGGCAGAGCCACCACACTCCCTTCCCGGATAACCTGGTCGAATGGGTTTTCTTCTGGCTGCCGGCTGAATTCATTGATAAGACGAAAAACTTCCTGAATGGGCCGACCTTTAGCCT
>DAOLNQ010000013.1:6148-7875 GCA_035416665.1 Candidatus Saccharicenans sp.
CGGCTGAATTCATTGATAAGACGAAAAACTTCCTGAATGGGCCGACCTTTAGCCTCCGCTTCAGTCCAACCGGTCAGATGCTCGGCTACCGGGTTCATGATCTCAACCCGACCCGAGAGGTCAGTGGCGATGACACCATCACCGATGCTGTAAAGTGTCGCCCTGATCTCGGCTTCCCTGGCCACAATTTCCTGTAGCAAATTCATTCTTTCAGTAATATCAACGAGAGAGCCGATGATCGCCGGCCGGCCCTGATAGTCGATGGTGCTGCCATGAGCTTCGACGTAAAATACGCTGCCATCCTTTCTCAATCCTTTAAAATCATAACGAACACTTTTTACCTTCTTTTCGAGGCGCAGCCGATTATTTTCAGCCACTCTTGGCCGATCATCCGGATGAGTCAGTTCGATATTTCCTAATTTATCAATGAGCTCTTCTGTTGTGTAGCCAAACCATTCAGCCAGAGTCTGGTTAACGTATTTAAATACTCCATCCTGAATAAGATAAACCCCGGTTAAAGAGGATTCGGTCAGGACCCGAAAGAGTTCCTGGCTTTCCCTGGCTTCAGCTTCAGCCTGATAAAGTTTAATCAGGCTGGCTTTTTCCCGCCGCTGCCGGAAGAGCTGGGTCAGCAGCAGGCCGGCCACGGCCACGGCTACCAGAAGAAGAATGATCAGGGTTGCTCTTGTTTGCCAGACAGACAGGGCTTCCTGTCGGTCAATTTTCGACATGACATACCAGGTTGTACCGGGAACAGGAGTGAGGGAAGCCATGACTCTCCGGCCGCGATAATCGAGGCTTTCGAACGGCCCGGGTCGGTCGAAAGCTGTTCTGACTGCTGCCAGTTGCCGCTGGTCGAGCGGCTGGCGGTAGGTGAGGGCTGCGTTTTCTTTATCTTTAAGTTCGCTGAGGAAAACGATCTCGTCTCCCTCTTTTCGTATCAGAATTGTTTCACCTGTCCTGGAGGCCATCGGCCACGACTCGATCAATGGAAATAAAGAGCTTTGGGCCTCGGCGGTCAGGATGAGATAAGCCTCAGGGCTGACCTGCTCCTCTTTTTGGGCCCCTGTATCTGGAGGATAAATGGGGGCTACAATATCAAGATGTGGGCGGCTGTGAGGTCGGGGAAAGTGTAAATCGGTCGTCGAGACTTTTCCGCTCTGTTCAGTCTGAGCCAGGGCTTCCTTCAGCTCAGCCGAAAAAGAAGCCGGAGCTCCCTCCGGGGCTTCTTCTCCAACGGCCAGGACCGGCCTTTTGTCTCTGTCCAGAATCATCAAGCGGGAATAGCCGTAGATCCGGGCGGTGAGCTTCAGGCGTTCTTCCACCTCCCGCCGGTTTTCAGGTGTCGGTTGTTGCAGGAAGTGGAGAATAGCCCGGGCAAAAAATTTGCTGCCGGCGGTCTCTTCGGCATCAGCTCGAGCTTTATCCAGCCAGCCTTTGATTTCTCCAGCCTGAAGACGGGCAATAGTCGACAGCTGGTTATAAATTGCAGTTTTAACTCTTCTTTCCTCGCCCTTATAAAGAGCTAAACCCAGAAGCAGCAGAACAAGTATGACCAGATAAGAAATTAAATAGACCGGGCTGCTAAACTTTTTCTTCCATTCGGTCCCCCCGACTTTAAAAAGTTTCATGGCTGTCCTCCCCTTCCCCTAACTTTTGGGACATTGGCCATATTTGCTTCCAACCCTTTTCTTACGGCTAATATCTATCATATTTGTCAGTTTCCA
>DAOLNQ010000013.1:7975-36162 GCA_035416665.1 Candidatus Saccharicenans sp.
ATTTGCTTCCAACCCTTTTCTTACGGCTAATATCTATCATATTTGTCAGTTTCCAGCAAATCTGGCGAAAGCACAGAATTAAGTTTTGAAAATAAATTGGTTGATGTTAACGATAACATCGTGATAGTCTGGATAAGAAATAAAAATGATTAGCCTCGTCCCGGACCGGTAGTGGTTGATTTGTTCAGAGTCAAGCCGCAGAACCAGTATCGTTATTAATTGAGATCAAGAGCAGAACAGAAGACTGGATGACTGCCAGACGAACGAGGAATGAGTTTCTGGGCTCAATCGTTGGTCAGGAGGTATCAGCATGAGTCAAAAAATGAAAAGACGTGAATTTCTAGGTAAGATGGGCATGGCCACCGCTATGTTTACGCCGCTTGGCCAGAGCTTGATCAGGCCACAAAATATCTCATCGCCTGCTAAGACCATTAATTCCCGGGTCTTACTGTCTCCGTTTGATTACGAGGGCGTTCTGCTTCTTCCCAGCCGCTGGCAGCAGCAATTTGCCTCAGGCTGCGATTATTATTTGAATGTTTCTGACGATGATATTCTCCATGGCTTTAGAAAAGCTGCCGGCTTGAGTGCTCCCGGAGCTCCGCTTGGCGGTTGGGCTTATCCCGATTCGTCGGTTATTTTCGGTCAGTGGCTTCAAGCTATGGCTCGTGCTTCCCGGAGCTTCGGTAATAATGCCATGCGGGACAAAGCGGTTAAGCTGGTGGAAGAATGGGCTAAAACCCTCGGCCCGGACGGTAACCCGCGAATGGGCCATTATCCCTGGGAAAAAATGGTAGGAGGGCTGGTTGATCTCTATAAGTATACCGGTCATACCGGCAGCCTCCAGCTTCTGGACAGGATTGTTGACTGGGGACTGGCTAACCTGGACCGAACCCGAACCCCAGCCGCTAACTCTCCCTGGGAGTTACACTCCGGAAAGCCCCTCGAGTGGTACACTTTAAGCGAGAATCTTTACCGGGCTTATCTGGTTACTGGAAAGGCCAGATATAAGGAATTCGCTGATGTCTGGCGTTATGACGCCTACTGGAATAAATTTGCTGAAACCAGTCAACCGCCAGATGCCCACGGTGTTCATGCTTATTCTCATTGCAACTCTTTTAGCGGCGCCGCTCTGGCTTATCTGGTGGAAGGGGACTCGCGTCTTCTCCTCATTATGAAAAATTTTTATGATTACCTCCAGAATTCTCAATGTTATGCGACTGGAGGCTATGGCCCGGCTGAGCGTTATGTTCTGAATGACGGGGCCTTAGGTGATTCACTGGCCGTTCGCCTGGATAGCTTCGAGGCACCTTGCTGTTCCTGGGCAGCCTTTAAGCTGTCTAAATATTTAATGGCCTTCACGACTGAGGCCCGTTATGGCGACTGGATGGAGAACTTGCTTTACAATGGGGTCGGGGCAGCCCTGCCTATTACTGATAGGGGAAAACATTTTTATTATGCCAATTATCAGCTGGGTGCTGCTATGAAAATTTACTCCCGCAATACTTATGCCTGTTGTTCAGGAACTTATTTCCAGGATATTGTCGAGTATCAAAACCTCGTTTATTTTCATGACCAGGAGGGGCTGTATGTCAACCTCTTTCTTCCTTCTTCGGTCAGCTGGGAGCACAGGGGATCAGTGGTCAAATTGAGGCAGGAAACCGATTACCCGGAAAATGAATTAATTAAAATGAGCCTGACTACCAGCAGGCCGATCACTTTTGTTCTTAAACTGAGAATACCAGCCTGGTCGAAGGGAGTTACTCTCGAAGTCAATGGAACTCCGGTCAGGGCTGACATCCGACCTGGTTACTGGGCAGAAATAAAGCGGGAGTGGAAGGATGGCGATCAGATAAAGATGGTCATCCCGCTGGTTTTTCGCCGCGTTCCTGTTGATCACTGGCATCCAGACCGGGTGGCTATCAAGCGAGGACCGGTGGTCTATGCCCAGCAGGTGGTGCATAAGCACCTGGTTAAAATTCCGCCGGACAATGAAGCTTTGAATGATTGGCTGATAGAGACAGATAACCCAACCATTTTTCGTTACCGGGGGCAGGAACAGAGTTCGCAGCGTGACGACTTCATGCCTTATTATCGGTTTGGAGAAATGCAGACTTACCGGATCTATTTTGATCCAGGACTCCGCAGCATCTTATGGTGAGAATGGGGTCGGGCCAGCCGATTTCTATTTAAATCAATAAGTTAGAGGAGAGGACAGAAAATGACAAAAGCTTGTAAGTTCATATTTAATTTTTCCTTGATTTTAGTCCTGTCAGCTTTCTGTGGCCAGACTGCAGCCGGCGAAACATTAAGGGTAGCCAATACTGATTGTCAGCTTATTATAACTCCGGTCAGTGATCACACTCTTCGTATTACCCTTAAGCCTTATTCTGCTCAAGATGATTCTGACCATTTGAATGATGGTCCGGTCCTCGTTCGTCGAGAATGGCCGGCTCCACTTTTAATTAAGACCGATCTAAAAGCTGCTCCTGGTCTCAACTGGAATAATCTTAAAATTCAAGTCAAGCTTGAACCTCTGACTATCACCGTCACTAATTCCAGAGGAAAGATTATTCAAGAGCTGGTGATAGATAAAGCAACTGCTGCTGTTCATTTCCTTCTTGGCGATAAGCCCTTATTGGGTCTGGGAGGCGGCGGACAGGGGCTGGACAGGCGTGGTTTATATGATCCTATGGACAATGGACATCGAAGCGGCGAATACCAGATCTATGGTTCTCGTCTCCCTGTTCCTTTTTTAATTGGAACTGATGGCTGGGCACTTTTCTTCCACCGTCCCTATAACGGAGCTTTTGACCTGCGGGCCAATCCAGGGGTGTTTGTTCCCAGTCAGAGCCCAAAAGATCTAAAAGAAAAGGCTATTCCGCTGGATTTATTCCTGATCTCTGCCTCCTCTCCTGAAGGAATTCTATCTGAATACACCAGCCTCACCGGAAAACCAGCTCTGCCACCAAAGTGGGCCCTTGGATATATGCAGAGTCACCGAACGATAACCAGTCCTGAGGTGATTACCGAGATTGCTTCTACTTTTAGAGAAAAGAAATTGCCCTGTGATGCGCTGATTTATCTGGGAACAGGTTATTGCCCTGCTGGCTGGAACTTAGGTCATGGCTCTTTTGAATTCAATCCAGCCATCTTCAACCAACCAGAAAAAATTATTAATCAGCTTCACCAGCTTGGTTTTAAAGTAATTCTCCACATAAACAACCCACCTGTCACCCTCCACGGCGAATTTCCCGTCGATAAGACTTCCGGTTTACCTCCCGATCACCTGGCCAGTTATTGGGAAAAACACCGGCCGCTGCTGTCTCTGGGGATAGATGGCTGGTGGCCGGACGATGGGGATGTGCTCCCGGTTGATTCACGTCTTTCTCGCCATCTAATTTACTACCAGGGGCCTTTATCCGATCAGCCGGGGAAGCGTCCCTTTAGCCTTCATCGGACAGGCTATGCCGGGATGCAGCGCTACGGTGGCTGGTTGTGGTCGGGAGATGTATTTTCGCTCTGGGATACACTGGCTGCTCATGTAGCGGTCGGCCTGAATTCTTCTCTGAGCGCTACACCTTTCTGGGGCACAGACATTGGTGGCTTTACCCCGACCAGAGAGCTGACCGGCGAGCTTTATGTTCGCTGGTTTCAACTGGCCAGCTTTTGTCCCCTGTTCCGATCTCACGGAAGGCAGTGGTATCTTCACCGCCCCTGGGGCTGGAATACTGGAGATTTTGGCCCGATGGAAGTGGTCGAAGGTCATAAAGGGACAGGATTACCTGATCCTGAAGAACTTCGCAACGACCAGGTTGAACCAATCTGCCGGCAGTACCTTGAGCTCCGCTATCGTCTTCTACCTTATAACTATACCCTGGTGCGGGAGGCTGTCGATAAAGGTCTGCCTCTGATGAGAGCACTCTGGATACATTATCCTGACGATCCAGAAGCCACCCGGTGCGGGGACGAATATCTCTGGGGGAAAGATATCCTGGTTGCTCCTGTTGTTAAAAAAGGAGCGACCAGCCGAACAATTTATCTACCTACCGGCATCTGGTATGATTTCTGGTCAAACCGCCAGGAAATGGGAGGTCAGGTCATAAAGCGCTATGTTGACCTTTCCACTATGCCTCTTTATGTCAGAGCCGGAGCTATTATTCCTTTCGGCCCGGTTATTCAGTATGTTGATCAGCCCACTGACCAGCCTTTAACCTGGCAGATTTATACTGGAGATAATGGTGATTTTGTTCTTTATGAAGACGATGGGATTTCGCTCGACTACCTGCAAGGCCAGGGAAGCTGGATTCATGTCAGCTGGAATGATCGAGAACGTCTCTTAACAGTTGAGCCCGGCGAAAAAATGAAGATAAGCCCGGGTGAAACCAGAACTTTCCAGGTTCTCCTCCTGCCCGAAAGAACTAAAAAGACATTTACCTATTCAGGTAAAAGGATAGAAATCAAACTATAAGCAAAGCTGGCCAGAAAATTCCAGGATGATTGGAAAAAATCATCCCCACCAGACCGGTGAAAGTTTCTACCTGGCCAGCTAGATCAGGAAAAAAGGCAGAATTCTTTCTCTTATTCACCTCTTGAGCCAGGGGATAAAGAAGGATTAGCTGGCAGCGGAGCCGCCTCTTTATTCCAATCAGGCGGTTCTTCTCCCCGCAGGTGCCGAACAAAGAAGTCATACTGTTTTTTCAGGCAATAAGTAATTGGTCCCGTTGTCCGGCCGGCACCGTGTCCTTCGCTCGGGACTACCAGCAGATCAAACATTTTGTTGGCTTTGATCAAAGCTTTCACTACCTGGAGGGTGGAAGCTGGATCGACATTCTGATCCAGTTCTCCCACCACCAGCAGCAACTTACCCTGAAGCCGCCAGGCGTTGTCGACATTCGAGGCCCGCGAGTAGGACTCATCGACCGGCCAGCCCAGCCACTGCTCATTCCAGCCTATTTTATCCATACGATTGTCATGGCAGCCGGCATAGGAAACAGCCACATCATAGAACTCAGGGTGAAACAGAAGAGCTCCAGTTGAGTTCTGTCCTCCGGCCGACCCTCCATAAATACCAACCCGCGTGATGTCGTAATAGGGATATTTCTTAGCCACCGCCTTGTGCCATAAAATCCGGTCGGGAAAACCGGCATCTCCCAGATTCTTCCAGGCTACATCATGGAAGGCTTTGGATCGATTGAAAGTTCCCATACCGTCAATCATGACGACGATAAATCCCACCTCGGCTTGAGCCTGCATGCCGATCAGACTATCGCCTGAGGAGTGAGGCAGAAATGGCCAGAATTTTTTGTGGACAAATGAGCCATGAGGTCCAGCGTAGATGTTTTCGATGACTGGATAACTTTTTGAGGGATCAAAGTTGGTTGGCCGGATAATAATACCCCAGATATCAGTTTTGCCATCTCGTCCCTTGGCGGTGAAAACTTCAGGAGCCTTCCATCCCGCCTTGATCAGGTCGGTGATATCACCACGCTCTAGCTCGGCTAAGAGCGATCCGTCTTCGGCGCGATGAAGTTCTGATCTGGTGGGGAGGTCAACCCGGGAGTAAGTATCGACATAGAAGCGCATATCGGCTGAGTAACTAACATCGTGATAGGCATCAGCTTCAGTCAGGTGAGTGAGGCCCGAGCCATCAAAGTTAATCCGATAATAATGAACAAAATAAGGATCTTTCCCCGGGTACAGGCCGCTGGCACTGAACCAGATCTGTCTTTTCTTTTCATCCACTTGCTGGATGCCGCGTACCACCCATTCGCCTTTAGTTATCTGGTTTTTCACCTTCCCGGTCTGGCCATCAATCAAATACAGATGATGCCAGCCGTCCCGTTCGGACAGCCAGATAATTTCGCGACCGTTGTCGATTTCGTAACGAAAATGACGCCCGCCATTGAACGTTTCCGGTTCTTCGGAGATTAAAGCTCGTGTCCGGCCGGTGGTTGCCTCAACTTCAATTACCCGGTAAACTTGATGACCACGCTGGTTATATTCGAAGGTCAGGGTGCGGCTGTCTGCTCGCCACTCAAATCTGGACAGGGTCAGGGGATTGGGGAAAAGATCATCAGCCAGGTTGATCTGGCGGGCCGGGTTGATGTCGAAAATTACAGGTTGTTCCAGGTCAACGACGTCACCGGGTTTCGGGTAGAGCATGGTTAGATGTTTGGGCTGGATCTGATCGTCAGGTGCACTTTCTATATAATGAACCAGCCGGCGGTATCCGGGACGAACTCGATAGACGGCGAATTTTTTAGAGTCTGGTGCCCAGACAATCGAGCAGGGGTCATAAAAATTGCCTTCTGAGCCATCGGTGCTGAGTATGACCAGCGGGCCGCCTGAGGTCGGTCGCACAGCCACATTGAAATTATTGATTAAAACCTCCCACTGGCCATCGGGCGACTGCCGCGGACTACGGTCTGCCGGCACTTCCAGATCACGAACAACACCAAAGCCCCGTGGCTGGCAGGGGAGGCGAGGGTCGAGCCTGGAACAGGTATAATCTGACAGGCGGCAGGTCCACCACTGGCCTTCCCAGGGGACCGTGCCTGCATTAAACTGGATAGAATTGCCATCGTCTGAAAAACGCAGGGCGGAGAAAGGCAGGCGGTTGGCGGCTACCGGCTCGCCCAGCTCCTTGGACAGGGCGGCCGCCAGACGGGCGTGATCGAAAGCCGGTCCCTTTTTCAGTGTATCAGCATCAACCATAATATACTGATGACCGCCCGCTATTGTTTTTCGGTAATAAAAGCGGTGAGAGGTTCCTATCCAGGCGGCCGGCTCGGCCACATTTTTGGTAAGATATTGCCATTTTTCACGAAGACTCAGGGCGCGCTCGTAATCAGCACCGGTCACCCGGGCCTCAACTCCGATGGCCACCAAGAGCAGGGCCGTCAGGGTGATAATCAATAAGAGCAGCGGATTTCTATTGTTTTTATTTTCAGCTAACCGAGAAGCGGGGCCGGGAAAGCGGTGGTGGCCGTTTGATACTTCTGACTTTAAATTAAATTTTAAAAAATTCATAGCATCTCCTCTCGCTAATCGCTAATATCTAATATATTAAATTATGAAAATTATTAAAACAAAATTAAAATAGACTGGCAGCAAGAAAAGGCTTGACCGGCTGTCTTCCGATTTCTCCCTTACGGCCAGAAACGATGAGCTGGGTGAGCTGGCTTTAGCCCTGCGCCTTAATGACAATTATGCCAGGCCCCATGAAGGTCTTTCGCCTCTAACGGCTTTGATAAAAGGTAAAATGCCGGCCATTCGGAAAATAATTATTGTACTTCACTTCAGGCACCTTACTTATATTTGTGCTATCTTCTTTAAAATCTGTTGCCTCTGGTTTTCCTGCTTTCAGCTTGTTCACCTTATAAATTAATTGGCCCTTCCGCTTCGGCTACTTGATCGCGCCCCAGTTTTTTCGCCCTGAAAAGAGCCTGATCGGCGGCTGGCAGCACTTCAGCCGGAGTCTTCCCGTGTAAGGGGAAAGAAGCTACACCGGCAGACATGGTGATTCTGATAAGCTTTGTCCCGCTGGCCAGAAACTCCAGGTTTCTGGTGACCTGCAGAATCAGGGCGGCCCGCTCGGCCGCTTTTTTAAGATCTGTCCCGGGCATGACCGCCACAAATTCTTCGCCGCCAAAGCGGCAGACTATATCTTCAGTCCGGACGGTTCTCTGCAACTGGTGGGAAATAGTTTGAAGAGCCAGATCACCAGCTTCATGCCCGTAAGAATCATTGACCGCCTTAAAGTGGTCAATATCAAACATGATTATGGACAGGGGTTGGTCCAGACGCCTGGCCCTGGCGAATTCTCTCTCCAATGTCTCCTCCAGATAGCGGCGGTTATAAAGGCCGGTCAGGAGATCACGGATTGATTGCTGGCGCAGTGATTCCCGCAGCCGGATATTAGCCAGGGAGGAGGCTACTCTCTGGGAAAAGACAGTTAGAAGTGACTTTCTGGTTTCAAATTCCAGCAGGTCGGTGGCCTCTGTTCTGGAACAGCAGATGACCGCCAGCAGGCCGATTGTTTCTCCGCCTGAGATGAGCGGCAGGCAGGCTGTCCTGCCTGGTAACTTAACGATGTCGTGAAAGTGAGGGCAAAGAAAAGCCTCTGTACCGGGGTCAACAAAGTGTGGAGATGATTTCCTCAGAGCCCAGCAGTCCTCAAGATTAAGAATCGGCTCGACCTTCTGGGACAGATTCCAGGCGGAGGTGAGTTCAAGAAAATTTTCTTTTTCTGGCCGGAGATAAAAGAGGCCTGAATCTTCGGAGAAAAGTTTTTCGGCATAGTTGATGATAATATCTATGGCTTCTTTTTCTGACCTGGCCAGAGAAATAGCTTCGCCCATTTCCACCAGCTGAACGATATCGCTGTTTCTTTGTTCCAGCTCGGCAATAGCTTTTTCCAGTTTGTCTTTAGCTTCAGCTAAGGCTTTTTCCTGTTTTTTTCTCTCGGTAATCTCGGTCAGGACAGCCAGGGCTCCGGTAAAGCGGCCGTCAGCATCAACCCGCGGGGCAGCATTGACAATAACTGCCTTTTTGCTGCCATCAGGAAAGATCAGTTCCAGGTCGTAAGTGTCACTAAAACCCTGTTGACGGCGTAGAGTCTGCTGGCGAATATATTCAAAATCGGCAGGAGTGGTAAACTCCTTCAAACTGCGGCCTTCCAGATTTTGCCCTGGATCGTTAAAAATTTTCCGGGCAGCTGGATTGGCAAAAACAAATCGTTCACAGGCATCAATTATAACCACTGCTTCGCCCAGCGACTCTACCATGTGGCGAAAAAGTTCTTCACTCTCTCTGAGTTTACGGGCTATGGCTTCCGTTTCTTCCACCTGCTTCTGTAATTCAGCTGTTCTTTCTTCCACCTTTTTTTCCAGGGTTTCCTTGGCTTCTTCCAGATTTTTCATGGTTTTCTGGAGTTCATCCAGTCCATAATTAAAAATTGAAGCTAACTGCCCCACTTCATCGGACGTAGTCACCTCGAGTCTCAAGTCGAGATTACCGGCAGCAATTTCGTTGACTGTCCTGGCCATCTGACGCAGCGGTCGGGTGACCAGAACGCTCAAAAAATAAATGGTCAAAAGCCCAAAAGCAAAGATAAGAAGAGAACTCGTCAAAAACCCCCGGTTGATCCGGGCCATCTCGGCCTGGATGAGTTTTAAAGAAAAACCGGCCGCGAGGTAGCCGACTGGTTCTCCCTGATGTTCAATCCCGGTATAAAGGTTATAATACGAACCATCACTGCTCAGAGCAGTCTTTTTTAAATCAGCTGAAGGAGGAAGAGTAGAATCCCGGGAAGTCAAGGGCAGGTGAGTGGAAGTAGCGGGCTGAATTTTTGATGCCGATTCTGAGGCGGATGAAGAGGTCGCCGGTGGGTTGAGTGGCCGCTGGTAGCGAACCAGTTCCCGGCCCGCGGCATCAAAAACCAGCAGGTAGTCTATTTCGGGAATCAAGCTTAAGCTGTTCAAGACCTCAGTCATATTATCCTGGTCATCAAAAATTATGGCTGGAGCCAGGCTATAAGAAGCAATTTGACCGATAGAGCTGGCTTTATCCTGCAGGTTTCTCAATAAACTGAGCCGGTAGAAACGAGGTCCAAGGATGAGGAGGGCCAGGCAGGCTAATATCAGGAGAGGCAGTGAAACCAGCATAAATTTCAGGACAATTGGACTGCGATAATGACCGGGAGGGCCTGGCGGTGGGGCTAAAGCAGCTGGAGAGCTGGCAGAAGGAGAATTGGAATCAGGCGAATCCAGGGTAAGAGAAGAGGAAGCAGTGGAGAGAAGACCCCGGTCGGCTGGAGATTCATTTCTGATTGGTGATTCCATCAGCTTTCCTTACGCTTTCTTTATATTGACCAGATGTAATAGTCGGGAAGAAAAATTTAAGCCCTGAGCTCTGGCCGCCTCCAGATTGATGATGATCTGGGGTTTAGCCCCGGTCAGGGAGAAGGCCAGAGCGACGCCGGAGTCGAGCTGCTCCGGATTGGCAGTAAATGTACCTAATTTCAGCCTGGAGCAGAGACGGCAGATATTCTTGACCAGAGCCAAGTTTTTCTTCGAGCCAAGCGTGCCTAAATAAAGGAAATCAACCGCTTCCTGGCGAAGCTTTTCTTCGAGGAGATGCGGCGGGAAAGAATCAAGGTCAATCTCGACTATGGCCACCGGCAGCTGGCCAATTCTGATAGGCTGCTGTTTCAATCGGTTATTGAAGGCCAGCCAATCAGAGGTCAGCCAGGAAGAAATCGGGTCAGATTTCTGACTGACAATCCCGATGATAAAAAATTCCCCTGATCGAGTCCTGGTACTGGCCCGGCGCTCAAACTTGAGAACTTTGGCCAGCAGATCAAGTTCTTTAGCTGGATTAGAATAATAGTCAATAGTGACATTCTGAAGGTCGGGAGTGAGGGCAGATAAGAAAGCCAGTGGAAAACAGCTAGAGCCAAATTCGGTCAGAGGAGAAAACTGGTTGGCAGAGGCAGGATAAGCAATGGTAGAAAATGACAAAAATAAAAGTGAGAACAAAAGCGGCTGAACTGATAGCCACCGGGTGACTGCCTTCAACTTTCTTTTCCTGCGGGCACACCTTACCATGATCACTATCCGCTGTCAAACAGCAAGGATAAAATTTATTGATAAAGTTACAGCTATTTTTTACAATGAGGGCAATTTAGAGACGGCTGGAGGCAAAAAATGTTTAAGGGCTTTCGAGATTTTATTATGAGGGGTAATGTGGTTGACCTGGCTGTCGCGGTCATCATCGGAGCGGCTTTCAATCAGATTGTCAACTCGATGGTAGGCGATGTGCTGACCCCGCTGATCGGAGCCATTTTTGGTCGGCCTGATTTTTCCGGTATTGTCCTTGGGCCCATTTTTCTGGGGAAGTTTGTCAATGCGGTGGTTAACTTTTTTATTGTGGCCGTGGTCATTTATTTTGGAATTGTTACCCCGATGCAAAAGCTCCAGCAGAGGCTGGACAAGAAAAAAGCTGTCCAACCGGCTCCGGCGCCTTCTGAAGAAGTCAGGCTTCTGACAGAAATTCTGGAGACACTTAAAAACAAATAGTTATCAGTTGCGGCGGGCGGCAGGCGACCAGCTCCTTGTCGACAGCTTGTTTTTTTCTGAATCACTAAAAATAGAAAAAATATTGGCCGGATGGTAAGCTATCACCTCATGGCTTTTATCTCAGTCCCTGAACAGAAGAAAAGCGGAAAAAGCCGATCAGCGGGCCAGGGGTAGAAGATAAAAAACCGGTGCTGGAGGTTACCGGTCGGGGCCAGTTAAAGACAGAAGCCGCAGGTGATATATTGGCCTGAGTTGAGGCTAGCCTTTTAACCTATCGATAAAAATAAAAAAAAATATAATAAGAGAAATCTGTTGACCTGACCCTGCTGCTGAGAGGAGAGATGGATGAAAAAGATAAACTATAAATTTAACAAGGCGTTGATTACCGGTGCTTCTTCTGGTCTGGGCCAGGAATATGCCCGCCAGCTGGCTGAGACCGGTACCGACCTGATTCTGGTTGCCCGGCGTCGAGAGCGCCTGGAAGCTCTGGCGGCAGACCTCAGTGCCAGGTATCGAGTTGGCACAGAAGTTTTTCCAGCTGATCTCAGTGTGGATGAAGATCTGAACAGTGTCGCCAGGAAAATAGCTCAGACCCCGGAACTCGATCTCCTGATTAATAACGCTGGTTTCGGTGGCCACGGTCAGTTTCACCTCGATGAGAAAGGTGAGGCTGACCAGATGATTAAGGTCCACGTGGTAGCGACCACCATCTTGACCCGCGCTGCCCTGCCGGCCATGATGGCCCGCCGCCAGGGGGCAATCATCAATGTGGCTTCAGTCGCTGCTTTCTCTCCGCTTTCCGGGACGATGTATAGCTCGACCAAAGCTTTCGAGCTGATGTTTTCTGAAAATCTCCAGACTGAACTCTATGATAGCGGTATTAAAGTCCAGGCTCTATGTCCCGGTCTGACCCATACGGAATTTCATGAGAGAGCCGGACTTAATCTCTCCGCCGTTCCAGAGATCTTCTGGATGAGCGCGGAAGAAGTGGTAAGAATTTCTCTTCGTGCTCTCCGTGGCTATAAGGTCATTATTGTCCCTGGCAACATCAATAAAATCATGACTTTTTTCCTTCGCTGTCCCTGGACATTTAATCTGATCCATCGCGCTTCGCGTCAGAAAAAAATAAGAGAGATGGCCGATCGCAGTTTAAGATGAAGATCAAAGAAATCAGACCACCCGGTCAAAAAAAATCAAGGGCCAGGACCCTGCTGCTTCTGTCCGGCGGACTGGATAGCTTGCTGGCCGGGAAAGTCCTGGAAGAGCAGGGAGTGGAGATTGTTGGTCTGAGTTTTGAAAGTGTCTTTTTTGAGGCCAGCCGGGCGGTGGTGGCGGCTGAAAAACTAAGCTGGCCCTTAATTCTGGCTGAGATCACAGAGGAACAGATTCGGATTGTTGAGCAGCCTCGTTATGGCTATGGCCGGCATCTCAATCCCTGTATTGATTGCCATGGCCAGATGGTGAAACTGGCGGCCGGGCTTCTTCCTCGCTACGAAGCTGATTTTATCTCAACGGGCGAAGTTCTGGGGGAAAGGCCCATGTCTCAAAACAGACAGGCTCTCGAGCTGGTTGAGAAATCAGGTGAAGCCAGAGGGCTTGTCCTCCGGCCGCTTTCGGCGCGTCTCCTGCCCCCGACCAGACCGGAGGAACTGGGCCTGGTCAATCGCCAAAAGCTTCTTGATCTTTCCGGACGCTGTCGCCAGCGGCAGATAGAGCTGGCCCGCCATTATGGTCTGACTGATTATCCTGCTCCCGCTGGAGGGTGCCTTTTAACCGATGCCGTTTTTTCGGAGAAGCTCAAGAAGCTCCGGAACTGGCGAGGCGCCTGGCGGCGGGAAGATATTGAGCTCATCAAACATGGCCGCGTTTTTTTTGAAGATGAGGGGCTGATCATTGTCGGTCGGGACGAGGAAGAAAACAAGAAATTGGAAAGCCTGGCCCTCCCTGGCGATCTCCTTTTGACCCTGCCTGATTTCAAAGGGCCACTAACTGTCGTCAGATTTAGAGATAAAGATAGCTCTGTCGTCGGTCAGCGGCGGGAGGAAAAAGATAGGCAGGCAGTCGAAGCCGGTCAGGCACTCGGAATATTTGACCAGCCACTGCTAAAAAAAGCTGCTCTTCTGACCATAAGATACAGCCGCTACCGGCAGGCTGAAGAAGCGGCGGTTATTCTTGTCTCACCTCTTCCAGCTCAAAGCAGAAAATTTAAAAAAGAAGAATGGGAACCTTATCTTTAAGACCTTTTAAGTTCAGGCCCGTCTTAAGCCCGGGCCTTTCCTTAGCCACTAATTTTTCAGACCAGAAATTTGTAACCGGGTATAAAACAGGTACAGGTATAAGACAGTTATAAGAATAGATAAGCAGATAAAAGTAGAAAACAAACCCTCACCTGCTTGCTTATTTATTAAAACTTAAATATTTTGGAGGCAATAAATCCACTGATTTATTTATTCTTGCCTTTGCCCTTTTTTTCTGACTTACCTTTTTGCTCTCCAGCCTTCCCTCTGTCCGGTCCATCTCCTTTATTTTTTTGCATCTGGATCGCCTCGTGGATATCTACAAAGCCCAGTCCTCTAGCCCTCATTTCCATTATCCGCTCCGGCTCTGCCTGATGAGTTTCAGCTAGAAACTTCAGGTTGACCAGATTGATAATATCCTCATCGCTTAATATGACTTCCCCCCATTTTTTCTGCCCGTGGTAGTGGCGATAATAACCATAGGCTTTACCATAAGGAGGTCCGATTTTAGCCACAGTGACCGGAACGAAAAATACTTCTGGACTGAGCCCGAAGTGTACCGATATATCCCACCAGCTCAGGCCTTTAAGCCGCAGATCAATAATGAGTGCTGGCTCAACCCTGGCCTGTCTGGCGATAAAGAAGACCACCGGTAAATCTTCATCGGCCAGGCGGTAGCGACTTCTGATATCAATGACCGTCTCTGAGGGAACATTAAAATACTTTGAAATAGAGAAATAAAAGCCAAGCAACCGGCCATCGGCGAATGATACACCCAGATTAACATTCTGGGCAGACAGGGGAGCTGGTCCTGAGAAAACTTCCAGAATCAAAAAGAAAATAATAACAAGGAGCCAGCTGGCTATCTGTTTTGATTTCCTGTTCATTTTCATTATTTTCCTCCTTTATGAGCTGATATCTGCCCTTCAGGCTACTTCCTTCCTGAAGAAGCCACTTTCTGTCCTTATAGCTGTTTACACTGATAATTATAAATCTGATTGAGCTGGATTTGAAGAATCTTCAGGTCCATATGTAATTCCAGGCCCGTGGCTTGATCGCTGATAAGCGAAGGACAAGCCTGGCCCCCGGGTCCAAACCTTAATAGCCACTCGGCCAGGACTCGGGTCGAGCTGAACAGCGGCCAGAAAAATACATGGATCATACGGGCTAAGACTAAAGCCAGGTTTTTAACTCAATTGATGGCCTTATTAATCAATTGACAGAGAAGGTGGGAGTGAATATATTAGAGAAAAATAAAGCTCGTCTATGACAGGTAAAAACTGGCTAAAATCTAAGGTAAGAATAAAAAGGAGTTATTATGCCCACTAAACCAAAGAGTCCTTATCTGCCCTTTGGCGACCAGCAAACTGCTCCCTGGTACGGCAAAGACATTCTTTCCGTCAGGCAATTTACCCGGCCGGACCTCGAATATATCTTCAGTGTCGCTCACGAGATGCGGGTGATGGTGGAGAGAATTGGCACCTTTGATTTACTCAAGGGGAAAATTCTGGCCAACTTATTTTATGAGCCCTCAACCCGAACGTTTGCTTCCTTTATGGCTGCCATGCAGCGCCTGGGAGGGGCGGTTATTCCAATCAGTGAAGTGCGTTATTCTTCGGTAGCTAAGGGGGAAAGCCTTCCCGACACAGTGCGCACACTGGCTGCCTATGCTGATGTGATTGTCATCAGGCATCCCGAGGTTGGTTCGGCTGCTCTGGCTGCCCGCTATGCCGGCAAACCGGTGATTAACGCTGGAGACGGCGTGGGTGAACATCCCACTCAGGCCCTCCTGGATGTCTTCACCATCAGAGAGGAACTCGGACGCCTGGATAACCTGACTGTGACCATGCTCGGTGATCTCAAGTACGGCCGAACAGTTCATTCCCTGGCTCGCCTGCTGACCAGGTTTGAAAACATCAATCTCCATTATGTTTCACCCGACGCCCTGCGCATGCCGCCTGATGTCATTGAGGAGGTAGCCGAAAAGGGTCTGCCTCAGAAAGAACACCGTACGCTGGAAAGCGTTTTGCCCGAAACTGATGTTCTTTATGTGACCCGGGTGCAAAGAGAAAGGTTTGAAAACCTGGAAGAATATGAAAAGGTCAAAGATGCTTATGTCATTACGCCGAAAACGCTGGCAGAAGCCAGAGAACGGATGATTATCATGCATCCACTGCCGCGGGTCAACGAAATTTCCATGGAGGTGGATAAAGATCCACGCGCTGCTTATTTCCGGCAGATGGAGTACGGGCTGTATGTCAGGATGGCCCTTCTGGCCATGGTGCTGGGCAAAGCCTGAAAAATTTCCAGGAGTCAGCCGGCCAGGACGACTTGAGCCGGATAAAAATTGTGGCCAGCAGGAGGCGAGGTATTTCCCTTTTAAATAAAGTGGGTGCGAATTCGCAGCCAGTGCCTCGGAAAGAAAGACAATCCGGGTGCTTCTTTAGATCTCATTTTGCTCCCGAGAGGAAAAGCGACTGAATTCTTATTTTTTCCTTTTCCAATAAGCTGATAAAACGCAGCTGGTTTTAGCTTTTTTCTCTGCCTATCCTTGGCCAGAATCAAAAACTTCCTGGCTATTCTGCTGGCCGACCAGCAGCCTGGTCGAGATAATAGCCGATAGCCGCATAGCTTACCCAGTGGCGCAGAGAAAAGGGTGCGGTTGTTCCCAGACCGATTTTTTTCAGGGGCAGAGCACCTTCGCTGTAACTATCGGAATAGCGGATGAGTTCTCCTCTTAGCTTCCGGCCGGTCGTCTCTTTGATAATCTTTTCCGAAGCTAACAGCCCGAAAGGAATTGAATATTTACCACACCAGTAGGAATTTTTATAGTCGAGATAAGTCTTACCCCAGAACTCAGCGGTCAGGCCGGCCACCTTCTGTTCATTTATAATTCCTGTCATATAACTGGAGATCAGTTTCTGGTCAAAGTCACGTGCCTTTTCCCAGGCTTCCTGTCCTTCGCCAAAAGCCAGGTTATTGAAGTCCTGGCCATAATGGTTGCCGTCGGCTGAAATCAAAAAGAAAATATCACGGCCTGCCACGAGTTTTTTCTCTTTCATATAATTGGCAATAACCCGGGCCAGCTCGCTGCTTATCTCTTCCATTTTATCCAGAGGCATGGGCGCCACCATGATGGGTGTTATTTTAACTTCCGGGTTGAAATATTGAAGGAAAGGCAGCAGGGCTTCAATCGAATGTTCGAGCTGGTGAGCGTGACTGTTAACAACAAAATAGTCCGGTTTTAAATTCTTTTTAATATATTCACGCAGCGGTGAAATCTGAACTGGCTTTAAAACTCCTGGCCATAAATCATAATCGTCGAGAATTAAAACACTATCGAGACCTTTAATTTCCTGACGAACGGTGCCGTGAGTGACGCCGAAAATAACCACCTCTTTGGTTCTGATCAGATTGAAAAGCGGGTAATAAACACGCCCGGCCAGGAGATAATCGTCATGAGGTGAAATGGCAGCCACCAGCCCTTCACTTCGAAAATTTTCTTTTTCGCTGGCGGCCAGATAGTCAACCAGAATCTTCATGCTACTGGCATTCCAGCTAAAACCAACATCGTCGCGCACCGGTCTGATCCGGCTACCAACCTGTTGCCCGGCGGCTGAAACGTCTGACCAGGTTAAAGAGCCGATTAACAAAATGACGGCGGCTACGGACAAGCAGAAGAAAACTAATTCTTCAGCTGACCCTTTCCTGCTTTGTTTTTTGTTTTTACCCCGGTCCATGGTCTTTTCCCCTTTCCGGACAAAGCCTTTCTATCTGTTAAAGGCAAATGAAGCAGGCTGTTGTCCACCAAATTTAATCGTGTCTCTCGTCTATTTTATAGCACAACCGGCTCATCTCTTACAGATCTCAGGGAGTTTGTCTCTCTTTCCAGCCGCTTGTGGACTGCCTGAAAAAAATTTTTTTGCAGGGATAACTTGTTTTTGAATTATATGCTATAATAGCACGTCGATTATAAAGGTAGAGGGCATGGGCCCTTATCGGCATACTCCTCTCCTTTATAACGGAAACTTTAAAAGGAGAGTAGAGTATGAACATCTACGCAGGAAATCTTTCCAGAGACCTGACCGAAAGCGAATTGAAGGAAGCCTTCGAAGCTTTTGGTGTGGTCACCAGCGTTTCCATCATCAAGGATCGCTACACCGGTGAATCACGAGGCTTCGGCTTCGTGGAGATGCCCAATCAGGAAGAAGCTCAGGCTGCGATCAACGGCCTGAATGGCAAAAACCTGAAGGGCCGCACCGCCACCGTCAATGAAGCCAGACCGAGGCAGGACAAACCCCGCTCCGGTTTTGGTGGAGGACGTGGCCGCAGCTCCTCTGGTGGACGCCGCTATTAATCGAATCTAAAGATCAGTTAATAGCTTAAACCGAAAAAAAGAGCCAGGTATTAAGCCTTGTCCTTGGTTAGAACCAGATTCTGGTTTTAGCCAGAAAAGGTAAAGTACCTGGCTTTTTTTATGTCTAAAAATAGCTGGTGAAATTTTTTGTAGATGGAGAGTTCTATTTTGAAGTTAAAGCCTGACGGAATTTCTCTGGATCGAAAATCTGCAGGTATTTGACGATATTGGTGTAAGTGTTGTTAAAGCCAAAGCCGCCCTGCTGCATTTCGCGGATAGCTTCCTCTTTGGACCAGTTTTGCCTGACGATGCGGTAAACGGCGACGAAAAGTCCTGTTCGGTCAGCACCGTAATGACAGTGGACAAGGTAGGGCCCATCGTCCGGATTGCTGACAATTTTAAGGAATTTCAGGAGATCTTCTTCTTTGACCTGGCTGGCCTTAGAAGGGAGGGGAAAATATTTTAAATTCGTTCCGGCCATATATTTCTGGTCATACTTTCCGCCGCGAAGATCAATTACCGATTTAATGCCGAAATTTTCCAGTTCCTTAAAGCCCTCGGCTGTTGGCTGGGCACTCCGGTAGAGTTCCTCACTTACCTGATGAAAGTTGGGAACACCGGCCAGCTTGATAGGTTTGGCCCAGTGTTCAGGGCGCGGAGCCCTGTTCTGACAGGCTGGCGAACTGGCCAGAAAAAAACTGGCTGCTACCAGCAAAAACAGCCAGGACTGGAGCCGGCGACTGTTCTTTATATAAAAAGCCGTCATCTTCGCTTTCCTTTTTGCCTTTACATTATAGGATAAAGGTCAGGGCGTCAATTTATTTCTGTTTTTTCTTAAACTGAGGTGCAGAAGCTCAAAGAGCATTTTAACCGAACTGCTGAGAAGCTTGACCCGTGAGTCCGGTGAATTTATCCAGATGATCGGAACCTCAGCCACTTTATATCCAAGTTGGCTGGCCAGAAGCAGAACTTCCACGTCAAAAGCAAAACCGGAGGTTTTTATCCTGGCAAAAATTTCACGGGCAGCTTCTTTTTTAAATAATTTAAAGCCGCACTGGGTATCTTTAAAGTCAGGAAGAACCAGCCATCTAACCAGGCGGTTAAAAGACTTACCCATCGTTTCGCGCAGGCAGCTCTGCCTTTTTCTGATATCTGAGGCGGGCAGAGCCCTCGAGCCGATGACTAAATCATAATGTCTGGCGACCAGCGGCCAGAATTTTTCCAGCTCCTCGATCGGCGTTGACAGGTCGGCATCGGTGAGCAAAATCAGTTCACCCCGGGCCTCGAGAGCCCCTTCTTTGACTGCTGCTCCTTTGCCTCGGTTTTTTTTAAGAGAAATGACCTTAGACCAGGGCCAGCCAGCCAGTTGACTTCTGGCCAGATCGGCTGTCCCATCCTGACTGCCGTCATCAACCACTATAATTTCCGTCAGCCATTTCTGGCCTCGGGCGTAGTCCATGATTTTCTGCAAAGTGGTAGCAATTCTTCCAGTCTCGTTATAGGCGGGAATAACTATGGATAGAAATATGGTCTCCTGGCTTTGGACTGCAGTTTGATTGGCTTTGACCGCCAGGTTAATTTCTCCTCAACTTATTTTAACCAGTTAGCCTGAGCTGCTCAGGTTTATGGAAAATATTTATTAATGAAAATTATGGCCAGGACAATCAAAATAAAAAAAAAGATGAAAGCCGACAGAGCAAACTCCGCCGAGATTTTCCTGGCCCGTCTCAGATCTTCCGGGAAATGCTTGCGGTACTCAGCATAGGTGATGAGAAAGGCACACAGGGCAGCTACCGGAGAAAAAATCAGGGCGAAAATTATGGCCTGTCGCAGCAATCTTTAACTTTCCTGGAGTTTATAATTACCTCAAGATTATAACAGAACTCAGCCCAATCTCTAACTGGATTATTGGTAGTTAAGACTCGAGCTAGAAAGCGTGGACTGGCTTTTTTGGCTACCTGAACCGTCCGGATAATGTTAAAATAAAACCAGAGAAAAAAAATAGATCCAGGATATATTAAGCCAGGTACGATGAAAAAGTCTGCTAGTTTTTTCTATTTGGTCTTGAAAAAATTCAGGGGCAGGGCCAGAAATCAGGCTCTGGTGGGAACAGCCAGCTGGCAAAAGGTTTTGGTGATGGTGATGATCTGGCTGGTCGGTGCCAGCCTATGGCTGCCGCTGGTAGCTGATGAGTTTGAGCTCAGGCTACCCTCCAACCTTGAACGTCGCTGGCCAGGCCCGGATTTTTTTGCCTGCAATTTTGAGGACTGGCAGATAAAAGATGGCGGCCTTCACTGTCTCCTCCCGGCCATCAATCGCTATGTCTATTTTTTAAGCGGGGAGATAGAAGGACAGTCTGGCCGCTTCGAAGCCAGTTTTAAAGCCAGGGTTAATTCTTTGCCATCCAGACCGAGACTCAGAAACTATCTTGGTTTGCGGCTGGGAATCAAAGGCAAAGATGGGGACTACCGGCAGGCAGCCGTCTCCGGCCAGGGAATTGATCTGGGCCTGAGCACGGATGGCCTGTTATTTATCGGGGATCTGGAAAGTGTCAGCTCAACTGAAACCCAGGAAACAATTAAATCTGCTTTAAAAACAGGTGTTGAGTTTAAGATTACCCTCGCCCTTGACTCCAGCGGTTATCGCCTGACATTCAGGCTGTTCGAGGCTCAGGGCGGTCGGCTTCTGGATGAACTGGAAGAAAACGGGCAGGAGCCAGAAAAGATAAAAGGCGGTCTGGCCCTGGTAGCCAGCCTGCCTGAGGCAACAATCACTGCTCCCGATCTTTCCAGCGGCCAGTTTAATGAAATTAAGTTCCAGGGCGAACTACTCCAGCTGCGGCCAGAAAGGCAGCTGGGACCGGTCGCTTTTACTCTTTACGCCCAGAGCAATAAACAGCTTAAGCTTCGGGCTCAACTTATTCCTGACAGCCTCGAGGAGAAAAGTCTCGTCGCCCTTGATCTCAAAAATGGCGAGCAGTGGACCAGAGCTGCTGTGGAAAAAATTCAGCCTGAAAATTCAGGAGTCCTTTTCTCCATTAAAGATTGGAGAAGTCAGGAAACAGTGGCTTTTCGGCTGGTAATTTTAAAGGAGAATGGCCAGGAAGCGGATTTTCCTCCTTTTTATGGCCAGATAGCTCCTGAGCCGCAGGAAGCGAAAGAAATCAGGCTGGCTGTTTTATCTGAAGGGAGTGAAAATGATTATCCTTATTCACGGCTGGTGGCAGAACTTCGGAAACTGAATCCAGATTTGCTTTTCCTGGGCGGTAATCAGGTTTTTGGCCGCCCTGTCGGCTGGTGGAGGGAAAGAGTCACTCTGACCCGTCTCAAGCGGGAATATCTCCGGCAGTGGATTTTGTTTGGCTGGGCTTTTTCTGATCTGCTGAAAGAGCGACC
This sequence comes from Candidatus Saccharicenans sp., assembly GCA_035416665.1. Taxonomy (GTDB): domain Bacteria; phylum Acidobacteriota; class Aminicenantia; order Aminicenantales; family Saccharicenantaceae; genus Saccharicenans. Next base: position 29,043 of record DAOLNQ010000013.1, read on the forward strand.
GGCGATCCTTACCCCCGATGCGCGGGATTATTTTCAGCTTAAACTATGGGGTGATGGAGGTCAGACAGGACTGGAAGAAAAGGCTGCTAATCCTTTTGAAGCTCAGGATAAGGGCGGATTTTTGCTGCCGGCTGATTTTGTCCAGCTGGTTCTAACCACGCAAACTTCTCATCTACCGGAGTCACCGGCCAGTCAGCTCCCCGGGAAGAGCTTTAGACCCTATTTTTGTGAGGTTAATTATGGCCCCTTGAGTCTGGCTGTTCTTGATGACCGGATGTTTAAGACACCTCCGGCTTCTGTTTATGGCCCGGAGCAGATTAGAAACGGGTGGCCGGTCAACCCGGCTCTGGAGATAGCTACGAGGGAGGCTAAGGCCAGAGGAGCCAGCCTTCACGGTCATGAACAGCTGGCTTTTATGAAAAGATGGGCTGAGGGCTGGTCTGGTCAGACAGAGTATAAAGCCGCTCTCTCTCAAAGTCTGTGGGCCTGCCTCGAAACTGTGCCGGCCGGCGCTGCGGGCGATGAGGCCCTTTTTAAATCCCCACCGCCTTCTCCCGGGGAATATCCTCCCTCCGATGAGCCAGCAGCTGATTTTAATTCGGGTGGCTGGCCACCGACCTCCAGAGAGGAGGCAGTTAAGATTCTAAGAAAAGCCCTGGCTGTTCATCTGGCGGGCAGCGGTGGGCCACCAGCCAGTCTTAAATATGGCCTCGACCGATATGAAGAGGCAGGCTATGCTCTTGTTCCTAAGACACTCACCAGCACCTGGCTGGTCAGATGGCTACCAGCTGCCAGAACCAGGGTCAAGGGTAAAACTCTGCCCAGCCCTACCGGTAATTTCAGCGATGCTTTTGGTAACCGTCTGACGGTCAAAGCAGTGGCCAATCCAGAAGCTAACTCTGATCAAGGTAGTAGCAGTTTGTCTTCCGGTTTTGGGCTGGTCAGATTCAGGCCAGACGGAACAATCGTTTTCGAAAATAGGTCAGTGGCTCCTTCGACTTCCGGCCAGGAAGCGGGCCTTCTGCCCGGCTGGCCAGTTGTTTTTTCTGTCCTGGACAATGATGGCCGGCGGCCGGCCGCTTATCTTCCGACTTTGAAATTTAAAGGAACAGATCGTCCGCTCGTTCAGATTGTAGAGGAATCCAGCCAGGAAGTTATTTATTCGGTAAGAGTCCGGGAGAGCCAATTCAGACCGCCTGTTTTCCGGGCTGGAAATTATACTATTCGCTGCGGGCAACCAGGAACTTCCAGCTGGAGGGAACTGAAGAAAATTAGCTCTTTACCGGCCAGTGTCAAAAAGGTCATAGTAATAGATTTCAGCCAATCAGCAACGTTAAAGCCAGATAAATAGAAATTATCGGAATCCAGAGGAGAAAAAGGAATGAAAATAGAAGTTGAATATTTAGAATATATGTGGCCAATGAGGCACTATCTGGTCACTTCTGGCCGATTTGATGGTAAAAATACTATAGCCGCTGTTAGTTTCTGCTGGCCGGTTTCCAAAAATCCACCCCTTGTTGCCTGCGCCTTAGGTCTGGGTTCTTATTCGCGAGAATTAATTGAAGCCGGTCGGGAATTTATAATTAATGTTCCTCCTGCCAGTTTGAAAGCTAAAATATATTTTTGCGGCTATCATAGCGGTCGTCAAATTGATAAATTTAAAGCAACCGGATTAACTCCTCTTAAAGGTCGTCAAGTCGATGTTCCCATTATCAACGAATGCCCGGCTCAGCTGGAATGTCAGGTTAAAGATCAACTGGCAACCGGTGATAAAATTCTATTTATCGGCGAAGTGATTGAAGCTTACGCGGAGGAAGAAGTGGCCAGGAAGAAAATAAAAGTCGACTGGGCCTGGGGCGATTTCCCTGAAAAATATGCCATTCGTTTTCCGAAACAAAATCAATAGATAAGAGCCGGGAAAGCCTGACCAGCTTAGATTTAAATCTTGCAACCAGACCGCAGGACAGAAGTTTAATATCCTGAGTGATAAAGTGATTAGAGAGCGAGTCAAGAAGTTTTTTCTCTTTCTGACCATCTTTATCATCTTCCTTACCTGGTTTTCAGGTTCACTGCTGGCGGTTGATCTCCGGCTGGTGGTCATCGGTGATACCAGCCCTGAATTTTTCAGTCGAAAAAGTCCCTTTTTTAAAGAAATGATAGGCAAAATCAACGAGCTCCAGCCTGACGCCGTCATTCATCTCGGCGATATGATTGCTGGTTATGGCTTCCGCCGGCTCAAATCACAGTGGGGCGAATTTGACGAATTAGTGTCAAAAATTAAAGCTCCTTTTTTCCGGGTCCCGGGTAACCACGATATTTACAGTCAGAAATCATTAGAAGCTTATCAGCAGCGCTACGGGCAAACTTATTATTCTGTTGATATTAATGGCTATCATCTAATTTTTCTCTGGAATGTAGAAGAAAACCGACTGGGGCATATCAGCCGGCAGCAATTTAACTGGTTAAAGGCTGACCTTAAAAATTCAGAGCAGTGGCGTCGAGCTTTGGTCTTTGGGCATGTTCCGGTCTGGTCCAAAACCAGTAAGTATGTTCTTCAAATGGATAAAGATTTCTGGCAGAACAAAATTCATCCTCTTCTCCTCCAGAATAAGGTTCTGGCTGTTTTCGCCGGTCATTATCACCGCTTTGGACCGACGAAAGAGATGGATGGAATAAAGTACTATATCAGCGGGGGAGGAGGGCCCAGAATCAATAACTTATATGTAAGTCACGGTGGAGCTAATCATTTTCTTTTAGTTGAAGTTACCGGGGAAAAGCTGGAGGTCAGGGTAGTTTTTAAAGACAGGATTATTCCGGACGAAGAAGCCGATGTACTGAAGGATGTGTTCAAATAAACAAAGCCAGAACTAGTTATTGACGAACAGGGCTGGATCAGCCGTCAATTGTTCAGAAAAGCAGTTTAACGACAGCGGGGCAGGAACTAACTGTCAGCTTTTAAAGTGGTCAAAACCAGCTTTTTGAAGAACTAGCGGTTGACCGGCCTGGAGATAAACCAGCTTTCCTTTTTTCCTGGTAATGCGGCCAACTGGATAAAGACTCCTGCCAAACTTCTGTCGGTAGCGGCGGTTAAGATCAGGATAACCTTCAGGCCTGATGGTAATTAACAGACAGTAGTCTTCGCCACCGGCTGCCGCCACTTCTTCCAGACGCCAGCCATATTGCCGACTGCATCTTTTTAAGGCGGGGGAAACCGGCAACTTTTCCAGATAAACTTCAGCTCCGGTTCCCGACTGCTCCATGATCCTTCTTAGATCAGAATCCAGACCATCGGAGACATCCATCATGGCTCCTACCTCTGGCTGGTGAGCCAGGAAAAACCCTGCCTGCAGCTGGGGTCGCGGGCGGAAATGTCGTCTGAGTAAAATTTTCTCAGCCCGGCCCCTGAGGTCTTTTAACTCTTTATTGAGCAGCAGACGCAGGCCGCCCTCGGAGGAACCAAGTTCCCCGGTAACCGCCACCAGGTCTCCTGGCCTGGCCCCGGACCTGTACTTTATATATTCTCCCTTTGCCTTCCCCAGCACAACCACATTAATCACCATGGAGGCGGTTGTCCTGGTTGTATCGCCGCCCAGAAGCTTGACCTGAGTTTTCTCGCTCAGACTTTTCCAGCCTGAAAAGAACCGATCAGCCCAGGCCAGCTCGGTTTCAGCCGGCAGAGCAATGGACAGGAAAGCCCACAGCGGCTTTCCACCCATCGCTGCCACGTCACTTAAATTGACAGCCAGGGCTTTATACCCGATATCTGCCGGTGCCATCTTTTCTTTTAAAAAGTGGACTCCATCCAGCAGAAGATCAGTAGTTACCAGCAGTTTCCAATCTCCTGTCCAGGGGAGAACAGCGCAATCATCGCCGATGCCGGTGATCTCTTCGGGTAGGTGCTGATTAAAAGTTCGGGCCAGGCGAGCAATAAAACCAAACTCACCAACGTCTCTGAGCTTAAGTCCGGTTTCAGTTTTCATTTTTTTCAACTTCGCCTTTATCAAGCATTTATTTTGATTTTATTCTTTTTCTGGTCTCAAGGATGATCTTTTTAAGCTGGCGGGCCGCTTCTTCCGGGTCAGGTGCAGCGCAGATGGCCGAAACGACTGCTATCCCGTCTGCACCAGCCTCGATAACAGCGGCAGCATTACTAGCGTTAATACCGCCAATTGCTACCAGCGGCAGGTCGGTCAATTTTCTGGCTGCCTTCAGCCCATCCAGCCCCCAGGCCGGACCGGTATCGGTTTTGGTGGGGGTGGAGAAAACCGGACTGATAGCCAGGTAATCGACCGGCAGCTGCTTAGCTGCCTGGAGCTGGCTCAGATTCTCAACAGATAACCCGATAATCGCTGGCGGTCCTAGAAGCTTTCTGGCTATTTCTACCGGCAGATCTCTCTGTCCCAGATGAAGGCCAGCGGCCCCGCTGGCCAGGGCCAGGTCGAGGCGGTCATCAATCAGGAGCGGCACGTCTGGCGGCAGCAATTCTTTTATCCTGATTCCGAGCTCATAAAATTCACGGGCACAGAGCTCCTTTTCTCTCAGCTGGACAACAGTCACCCCTCCCCTTACTGCTTTTTGAACTACCTCCACCAGCTCCCGCTGGCGGATCAGTTGACGATCAGTGACCAGATAAAGACTCAGATCCAGTTGTTTATTATTTTTCATTTTATCTTAAGTCTCGAACGGATTTCCTGATCAGATAGTCGGTAGAGCCAGTCCAGAAAAGCCAGCTCAAAGCTGGCCGGGCCGGCACAGTTTTCACCAGCCAGTTCGCCGGCAATACCCATAATAGCCATTGCTCCGGCTGCAGCCAGTAAATAGTCGGGATTAACGGCAGCAAAAGCGGCGGTCAAAGCGCTGGCCGTGCAACCCAGTCCGGTTACCCGGGGCATGAGAGGATGTCCATTGGCCACCCCGACCAGGTCTCTATCTCTGATTATGTAATCAACCGGACCACTGACACTTACCACCAATCCGAATTGTCTGGAAAGAAGGCCGGCAGCTTCGATGGCTGCTTCGGCCGTCTCCAGGCTGTCCACTCCTCTGGTCTGGCTGCTGGCCTCAGCCAGAGCTCTTATTTCTGAAGCATTGCCCCTGATGATGGCAACCGGACCTGCTGCCAGTAACTGACGGGCGGTTTCTGTCCGGTAGGGTGTTGCACCAGCTCCAACCGGATCAAGAACCACCGGTATATTTTTAAGAGCTGCTGCCCGGATCGCTTTTTTCATCCCCTCGACCCAGAGCGGACTGAGAGTCCCGATATTGATGACCACGGCCGAAGCCAGCCTGGCCATCTCTTCAACTTCCTCCAGAGCGTGAGCCATGACCGGCGAAGCCCCGATGGAAAGAAGAGCATTAGCGGTGATATTCATGGCGACATAATTGGTAAGATTGTGGATAAGGGGCGTCTCACTCCTGATTTTGTTCAGATCAGAAATAACTGTGGTTGAAGAAAACATGGAAGCTTCCTCCGCTGCCTGAATGGGACTGCCCGGGAGGGCTGACTCTGGAGAGAGCGTCTCCCTGCGCCAGCATTACCCGGGTCAGGTTCAAAGGGTTTATTCTCAGCCCCGGCTGCTTCTAGCCGCCAGCACCCCTGACAGAGTTTTTCTACTATAAAGGGAGGAGGATGTCAATTTTTTGCTCTTTGAAATTGGGATGTTCTTCCCTGACCAACCGCTGGCTCGACGAGCTTTCAGGCCGGGGCAAGGTGAGAGTAAGGGCAGGCTGGCGAGTAAAAGAAGGCTGGATTTAAAGGTCTCAACTCCGGGAAAAAATGATTTCCCAGGGCCCCGGGGGATAGCTTCTGATTGAAACCAATGCAGTCATAATAAATAGAAATCTATCTAAGTGGACACAGTGGTGATGATAGACTTTTAATCTGAGCTCGGATAAAATTCAAGTTTCAAGGGATGCCGGGCAACCGGTCGAAAGAGAGTCAGAATGAGTGAATTAAAAGGATTGATTATAGCGGCTGGCAGAGGAGAAAGAATCTCCAATCTCTGCCCGCTCAAACCACTGCTCGAAGTTAATGGCCGCCGTCTCATAGACAGATCAATTGACTCTCTGGCTAAGGCCGGCCTAAAAGACATGGTGGTGGTCACCGGCTTCCGGGGCGAGCAGCTGGAAAGGCATCTGGCAGAACGAAGTTATCCAGCTGGGGTCAGGGTCAGCTGGGTGCGCAATGAAGACTGGCAGAAAGAAAATGGCCTATCTGTTTACCGGGCCAGAGAGCTGGTCGGCAACAGATTTATCCTCTTAATGTCTGATCATATCTTTGATCCCGAGATTCTGGTCAGCCTGAGGCAGCAGACCATCGAAGAGGGTGGATTGATTCTGGCTGTTGATTACCGGATCAAGCAGCATCCCTATGTTGATCTGGATGATGTTACCAGGGTAGAGTTAGATGGAAACCGAATTGTCAACATCGGTAAGGGCCTGACCGTTTATCAAGCGTTTGATACCGGCATATTCTATGGAACCGAAGGCCTGTTCGAGGCCTTAAAAGAAAGCCAGGAAAAGGCTAAAAATTTTACTCTCTCCGGAGGAGTAAGAGTTCTGGCAGCCAGGGGAAAGGCCAGAGTCATGGATATTGGTAACAGGTTCTGGATAGATGTTGATGATGAAAAAGCTTTTCACCAGGCTGAGGATTATCTCCGGACCCGGGGAGATCTGCTATAAATATAAAATCAAAAGCTGTCCTTAATTATTTTTTCAGCCAGCTCCCAGTCGAGGTGGGTAGTTATTTTGAAATTCAGCTGGCTACCCTTGACCAGACCGCAGCGCAGGCCGGCAGCATAAGCCAGTGACAGATCGTCAGTAAAGGGCATTTGACTGCCGAGCTGATGGTAAGCTTTAAACATAGCTTCGAAGCGGAAAAGCTGAGGAGTCTGAATCTGATAGATCTTCTGGCGATCAGGGAAAGAAATTATTTTCCCCTCTTCTACCTCCACCAGAGTATCAACCGCAGGAATGGCCAGGGCCAGCCCATCATACAGATTGTCTTCTAAAAGCTTCAGTCCCTCTTTTACTCTTTCGCCCGGGAAAAAAGGACGGGCAGCATCGTGAATGATAACCAGCCCGGTCTCAGGGGGACAGATCCTGAGGCCATTTAAAACCG
>DAOLNQ010000014.1:0-32659 GCA_035416665.1 Candidatus Saccharicenans sp.
CTCTCTCCACAGGGACAATAACCACTTCCCAGGCTCCCTTTTCAGCTGGCTGAGAATTAACTTTGAGTGTCACCTGACGTCCAGCCGTATTGACCAGCAGCTCATAAATATTTTTAACCTGATTAACCGGCTGGCCATTAATGGCAATGATATAGTTTCCCTCTTTAACCTTGACTCCCACTTCCGTTAATGGTGAGCGCAGGTCTTTATCCCAGTTCTGTCCTGCCAGAATCTTTTTAATCCGGTAATAACCCGTGGCCTTATCTTTCTCCAGTTTCGCTCCAAGTTGACCAACATTGACTCTCTGAACAACTGGCAGGTCGCCACCACCAACGTAAGTATGACCACAATTTAGTTCGCCAATCATTTCGCCAATCACGTAAGTTAAATCAGCCCGGTGATTAACCGCCCTGGCCAGAGGTTCGTACTGTGCTCTAACTTTTTCCCAGTCAACGCCGTGCATATTGGGCGCATAGAAAAAATCTCTCATCTGACGCCAGGATTCATTAAAAATTTGAGCCCATTCAGCCTGACGGTCGAGCCATATTTCCAGGCCACTCAGATCAAGTTTTTCCTCAATTTTAATCGGGGCGGAGGGTAAATCAATAATGGCATACTCCCGCCGCTGAGCAACCAGCATTTTCTTCTGATCAGCTGAAATGACATAAGCACTCACCTGACCCAGGTCTTTCTCCTCCCTCTTTTCCAGATCATAGTATTTAAAGCTGGTCTGACGATCAATTGAGCTTCGTTTCAGATAATAGAGACGATCTCCAACTGAGGTTAAAGACGAATAACTGGCCACTTCAATGGGCAGATCAACTATTCTATCCTTCAAGCCAGCCTCATCCACTTTTACCACCACTTTTTCAGCCGCGGTCTTAGCTGGCGTGGGAGATTTCTCTTTATCAGCTTTCTCGCCCTTAGCTGTTTCACTCCCTTGAGCAGTAATCTTAACTTCATCGCTCTTCGGCTCAAAAGGCGATCTGGTTTCAGCAGTCAGGGTTACCAGATAAATCCTCGACATGGCTAAATAGGCATGATTAAATTCTGTCCGGCTATAAACAGGATTAAAATCACGATCGGAAACAAAGAACAGATATTTTCCATTAGTGCTAAAACAGGGCGAATAAGATGAATACCAGCTATCTGTCACCTCAATGGTTTTTCCATCGGTCAGGTTGTAGAGATAAATCTTTTCTACCGAATTTGGCTCTTGCTGGGAATAAGCTACCCAGTTGGAATCAGGGGACCAGGTGTAATCATGGATTTCCCACGTTTTGCCTTTAGCTACCTCTACTATTTGTTTTTTATCAATATCAATATAGCGCAGGCGAAAGAGCCTGTCTGACCACAGAATTTTCCTACTGTCTGGCGACCAGAGAAGTGCGTACTTATAACTGTCAGAATTAGAAGTCAGCTGAACCGGTTGACCGGAACCATCCTGTAGCCTGATATAAATTTCATCCCCACCCGTCGGGTCAGCAATATAAGCTATCCAGCGCCCATCCGGCGACCAGGTTGCCTCCCGCTCATGGACACTGGAAGTGTTGGTCAAATTTCTGGTATTACCATTCTTGGCCGGGACGGTGAAAACCTCCCCGCGAGCCCCAAATAAAGCCCTGGCTCCATCTGGCGCCAGATCAAAACCGGTAATTTTATCAGCTACTTTTATCAGTTCTGGTCTTGATCTTGATTGATCATCAGCAATATAAACTGGAATTCTGCTGACTTTCTCGCTGGCCAGTTCCAGCCTGTAAAGATAGCCACCATTTTCAAAAACGATGGCCCCGGGACCAATTGAAGGAAATTTAACATCGTAGTCCCTAAAATCTGTTATCTTCCTGGTATTTTTTGTCCCCACATCATAGGCATAAATATTCAGACGCTTTTCTTCCCCACGATCTGATAGAAAATAGATTTTTTGCCCGCTCCACATTGGAATAATATCAAGGGCTGGATTATTGGTTATATTTTCAGTCTTTTTGCTCTTAAAATCATAAATCCAGACATCATCAGCCATGCCACCCCGGTATCTTTTCCAGGTGCGAAATTCACGAAAAATCCGGTTAAAAGCCAGCCTGGAGCCATCCGGTGAGAATGAACAAAAACCACCACGGGGCAAGGGCAGCTCTTCGGGGAACCCGCCCTCTCTCGAGACCAGATATAGCTGACCGTTGAAGTCATTCCATTCAGCCTGGCGCGAACGATAGATGATATTCTGACCATCAGGTGTCCAGCCCATAACTAAATTATTTGGACCCATCCGGTCAGAGATGTCATCGCGAGCCAGAACCGGGCTGTAGGTCAAGCGCACAGGAGCCCCTCCTTCAGCCGGCATAAGATAAACTTCGCGGTTTCCATCATATTCACCCGTAAAAGCAATGTATTTACCATCAGGCGAAAACCGAGCAAAAGCTTCATATCCGGGATGTGAAGTTAATCTTCTGGCAGTTCCGCCAGAAACTGAAACTGAGTAAAGATCGCCAGCATAAGAAAAAACAACGAGGTCGTTATAAATGGCTGGAAAACGAAGCACTCTGGCTTCCTCCCCGGCCTGTAGGTATGGGATCCCGGCGGCCAGGATTAACCAAACAGCCAGTATCAAAGAAAACAAATTTGATTGCTTTCTATTGGGAAAATGAGACATGATAACCTCCTTTCGGTTAATCATGGTGATTATATCTTTTGCTGGCTAAAGGTTACAAGAAAAAACTCACCTGGCTGAAGGTGGCGATCAAGTATTAAGTTCGGATATGATTTCAGGCCGTTTCTGAACTTTAAAGCTAAGGCAGTTGACTCTTTTTTGACTTTTATTTATTTTTATGGCTAAAGTCAATGATGGAAAGTTTTTCCACCTGGTCTCCCGTCCTTCAGGCGCTGGTAGCCACTTTATTTACTTATTTTATGACTGCCGCTGGTGCTGCCTCTGTATTTCTGTTAAAGACTGTCAGCAGGAAAATTCTTAACTTGATGCTGGGATTTGCTGGCGGAGTCATGATAGCCGCCAGTTTCTGGTCTCTGCTGGCCCCGGCTATTGAGATGTCAAAAGGAAAGAATTTTCCAGTCTGGTTGCCAGCAGCGTCTGGGTTTTTGCTGGGGGCTGGCTTGCTTTTTGCCCTGGACAGGATTTTACCCCACCTTCATCTCTTTCTGCCTCAAGACCTGGCTGAAGGACTAAAAACCCACTGGTCAAAGACGACCTTGCTGGTTCTGGCTATCACCCTGCACAATATCCCTGAAGGGCTGGCGGTAGGAGTGGCCTTCGGAGCTGCTTCTCTATCGCTTCCAGGCTCGGGCAGTCTGGGAGGTGCGGTAGCCCTGGCTCTTGGCATTGGTCTGCAGAATCTGCCAGAAGGACTGGCCGTTTCCGGACCGCTGAGGGCAGCCGGTCTCAGCCGCCGCCAGAGTTTTTTCCTGGGACAGCTATCGGGCCTGGTCGAGCCTCTGGCTGGCGTCCTCGGGGCCCTGGCCGTCACCAGGATAATGACTATTTTGCCTTATGCTCTGTCTTTTGCGGCCGGAGCCATGATCTTTGTGGTGGTAGAAGAAGTCATTCCCGAATCACAGGGAGAAGGCGATTCTGACCTGTCAACAATCGGTCTCATAGCCGGCTTCATTTTAATGATGATTCTTGATATCGCCTTCTCATGAGATCTGATTGTTAGGCATTCTTTTTTGTCTTCTCTGCTCTAAAAGGGAATAGACTACCGGAATAACTACCAGAGTAACAAAAGTTGAACTGGTCAAACCGCCGATGACTACCCGGGCCAGGGGCGTCTGGACCTCGCTTCCTTCTCCGATACCAAGAGCCAGTGGCAGCATACCAAGAATGGTGGTCAAAGCCGTCATTAAAATCGGCCGCAGTCTTCTCCGTCCAGCTTCCTTGATGGCTTCCATCAATTCAAGGCCATCACGATGTCTTAAAAGGTTGGTATAGTCCACCAGCAATATGGCATTATTGACCACGATACCTCCCAGCATGATCATACCAATATAAGCCTGAACATTAATACTGGTGCCGGTCAAGAACAAAATTAAAGCCACGCCAATTACAGCCAGGGGCACAGAAAACATGACGATAAGAGGATCCCGGAGAGATTCATAGAGCATCGCCATGACCATGTAAACCATAAATAGAGCCAGGATGATACTGATCATCAATTCGCGGTTGGCTTTCTGTTGTTCCTCATAATCGCCGGTAAAACTGATGGAAAAATTAGCCGGACGAGGAATAGTCCGAATAGCTCGTTGGGCATCCCTGATAACCGAACCGAGGTCTCGATCAGCAATTTCACCCGAGACATTAATAATTCTTTCTCTATCTCTTCGCTCTATCTGCTGCGGTCCACGACCACTTTGCACTTCAATCACATTACGCAGGCTGACCTGCTCCCCATCAGAGTTGGTTATGGTCAGATCGAGCAGGTCATTGACATCCAGGCGTTCTGAATCTTTGACTTTGACCAGAATTCTATATTCCCGGCCAGCCTCTCTGAATTGACTTGCTTGAGATCCAGATAAAATAGTACTGATAAAATTCCCGATCTGGTTGACTGATAATTTCATCTCCGAGGCTTTTTGACGATCAATGATGAAGCGCTGTTCTGGCGTTCCTTCCACCCGGCTGATACTGACATCAGTTACCCCTTTTATCTTCTCAACCACTCTTTTAACTTCCTGGGCCAGGCTCTGGCCAACTTCCAGGTCATAACCTCGAATTTCAATCTGTAGCCTTTCTTGGCCACCGCCGCCCCTCATCCCCATCATCATCTGCCCGCCAGTAGCTCTTGTCCGGATGATAGCTCCTGGCACATTTGACAATTGACGGCTGAGGTCAGCCGCTATGTCCAGGCTGGACCTGCTTCTCTTGGACTTCGGAACAAGCTTTAAGGTTATACTTCCGCGGTTAGCCCCTCCTCTCCAGCCCCCACTACCAGCTCTTTCCTCAATTGATTCAATTTCCGGCACCAGTTGTTTGACCATACCTACCACCTCTCTGAGCTTCTGATCCATAACTGACAATCTGGTACCAACCTCCATCTCAACTGTAATTCTGACTTCGCCTTCGTCTGTCTGGGGCATATACTCCTGGCCGATAAAACGGAAAAGGCCAATACAAATAACGAGCAGAGCTCCTGTTATCAACAAAACCTTTAGCCGATGATGCAAACAATAGTCAAGGAGCCTTTTATAAGCATTCTCGATATTGTAAAAAAATTGTTTGGCTCTAACTGCCAGTTTCTTTTCTTCCTTATGCTTACCGATATGATCCCCCTTAAGAAGCCTGCTGGCCAGCATTGGCACCAGGGTTAGAGCCACAATCAGCGAACAGGTTAAAGAAAAGGCCACTACATAAGCCAGCTGTTTGAACATAATACCGGCAGCACCCTGGACAAAGAGCATTGGCAGAAAAACAATAAGGGTAGTTATAGTGCTGGCAATGATAGCCGATGTAACTTCTGTGGCACCATCAACTGCTGCTTTCTGCAAGGGGATACCTTCTTCCCTCATCCGGAAGATGTTTTCCAGGACCACAATAGAATTATCAACCATCATGCCAATGCCCAGGGCCAGGCCCCCCAGACTCATGACATTCAGGGTGAAGCCGCCAAAGTACATCAAAGTAAAAGTTCCTATTATTGAAATAGGAATAGACAGGGCAATGACCAGTGTACTTCTGATATTAACCAGGAAAAACAGCAAAACCAGGACAGCCAGCAAGCCCCCGTACAAGGCTGAAGTCCCGACATTATTAATGGCGTCCCTGACATACTTGGCGTTATCTCTTAAGACAATAAATCTGAACTGTGGATAATCTTGTTTGACGAATTCCAGTTCTTTATAAACTGCATCAACTACATTGACTGTATTTTCCCCCGATTGCTTGTAAACGGACATTGATATACTTGGCAGATCATCAACTCGGGCTATTCTCGTGACACGCTGATAGGTATCTTCAACGTTGGCAATATCTTTGATTCTAATGACTCCACCGTCCCTGACGGCCACAATGGTTTCTCTTATCTGATCAATACTGGTATAAACTCCGGGAATCCTGACAGTAATTTCATAGTTTCCTTTTTCAATTGTTCCGGCGGGAATATCAATATTTTCCTGCCTTATCTTGCTGATAATCAAGTCCAGTGGTAAACCAAGAGCCTTGACTTTGTCAGGAAATATATTAATCTGAATTTCCCTCTGTAATCCTCCCCAGACATCAATCGAGGCTACGCCTCGGGCTCTTTCCAGTCGGTAAGAGATCTGCTCATCTATGATTTTTCTAACCTGTATCGGGTCAAGCTCAGTTAAAATCCCCAGTGTCAAAATCGGGCTCTGGGCCGGGTCGAACTTTCTCAGTGTCGGCCGCTGGACTTCTTCTGGAAACCTACCGATTATTCTATCTATCCTTTCTCTGATCTCATTGGCTGCCTCATCAATATTTGTTCCCCACTTAAACATAACCCGGACAGTACTTCCACCCTGGGAAGAGACCGAAAAAATTTCTTCTACCCCGGGAACAGAACTTAAAGCTTCCTCAATCGGCCTGGTTATGATCTGTTCCATTTCTTCAGGGGCAGTATTTGGATAGGAAGTGGAGACATTAAGAGTGGGATATGTAATGTCTGGCATCAGATCAACTGGTAGACGACTTAAGGCGACAAAGCCCAGTACCAGCACAACCAGAATTAGCATGCTGACAAAAATCGGCCGTTTTATAGAAAATTCAGATATGTTCATAATGTTCTCTCCGGATTACATAAAAAAAATGATGATAGCATACCAGTTAGCCCCGCGAACCGGAATATCTACTACCTGCCGGGCCGCCAGTCTGCATACCCTCTTCTGGTAGAATTATGCCCATTCCATCCTGCAAAAGATGCTGTCCCAGAGTAACGACATAGCCTGAGAGGTCAGCTGGTTCTAGCACTTCTGCTTTTTCTCCTTCTATAATACCTGTCTTAATTGGCTTGAAATAAGCCTTTCTGTTTTCGATATCAGCTATAAACACGCCCTGGGCATTACCTCTGGTAACAATGGCGCTGTAGGGAATAATCCGGGCGTTTTCCCTTCGGTCATATTCAATCTGAGCATTAACAAACATACCAGGCTTCAGGAGATTATTTTCGTTATCAATATCAATTTCTATCCTGGCCTGTCTGGTCGTCTCCTTAAGAAGTGGGGCCACTCTCGTCACCCGGCCACGAAAAACTTGATCAGGGAAAACACCTGAAGTAATGCTTACTTCCTGCCCAACTTTTATCCTGAAATACTCCTTATCAGTGGCATAGATCACAGCCGTTATAGGCTGGAGTTCAACAATAGAAATAATTGGTGTATTGGCTGAAAGCAAAGCTCCTTCATCAGCATATCGTTCTCCCACATAACGAATATCGGAGCCCGTTTCCCAGGTAGCTATAATCCTGGTATAAGAAAGCCGAAGCCGGGCTGTTTCCAGGGCCGCCTCACGGTTGGCTACCTGCGCTTCTGCCACCTTAAATCTGGCCGCCTGTGATTCATACTGGGCCTGAACAGCATCAAATTGAGCATCAGAATAGATCCCTTTTTGATGAAGAGTAACAGCCCTTTCCAGGTCCTTCTTGGCCAGCTCCAGAGCACTTCTAGCTTCTTCAAAATTGGCTCTAGCCACCTTCAGATCAGCTTCAGCCTGAGCCACCTGCTGCTGATATTCTTCATCATCAATCAGGGCTACCACCTGCCCGCGGGTGACCTTATCCCCTATATTTACATAAAGTTTTTTAAGCTTACCCGAGACTTTTGGGGCTACCACAAATTGAGATTTAGGAATCAGCGTGCCAGAAAAGCGACCGACATCTCGAATCAGCCCATTCTCTACGGGACTCAAAATGACCGCCACCGCCGGCTGCCGGTTATTTTTAGCGTTGGCCTCCTTGAAAATAGCCTGACCGACTCTCCATAAGAGTAGAATAACCAGCAGTCCTCCGACTAAAAGAAGTAACTTCTGGGTAAGACTCATTGTTTTGACTTTTTCTGAGAATTTCATTTTCCTGCCTGTCTCCTCTTCCAGTTTGTCTTTATTTCGAAATAAAAATCAGTCCTGATCCATGACATAAATCTGCTGCCGATCGCGGCCGGCACCCATAACTCGATCCAGGTTGGCCAGCGAAACGTTGTAATCAATCAGCGCTTTTAACTCCATTGTCTGGGCATTAGCCAGATCTCGCTGATATTGAAGAACCAGATAATTAGTACTCATACCAACTTTAAATTTTTCTTCTTCCGCCGTAAGCTTCTGTTCAGCCAGTTCCCGAGCTGTACGATAAGCCAGAGCTCGCTGATAGTTAGTTTCCACGGCTCTGACTGCGTTGGCTATTTCCAGATCAAGCTGAAGTTGCTGATTCTTAAGCTTCAACCTGGATTGTTCAAGATTGAGTTTGGCCTGAGCATAATTAGCTCTGGTGATAACGTTGCTAAGAGGCAAGGTCAGAACCAGGCCTATTGACCAGTTTTTATATTTAAAGTTAAAAGCATCTTTTAAAGCATCTGATTTTTTACCAGGTATTTTACCGATAATAACCCCTGACATCGGGTTATCATCTTTGTAGAGTAATTGGTCTCCGGAAATTCCCGGGCTCCAATAGCCGAGGGTGAATTGCAGATTGGGCATGAGTTGATTTTTAGCATAACTGAAATTAAATTCCCTGCTTTTCAGTTCAGTTCTAATTGCTTCGAGGTCAGGGCGCTTCTGTAGAGCTATATCCATAGCTTCCTCATAACTTATTTCTCTTTTTTCAACTGAGGGAGAATCGACAGGAATAATCTGAACCTTTTTAGCGTCTTCCATTTCTGCCCCTAAATTTATTACCATCTTTAACTGATCTTCATAATTCTTGACAAGAGCCTCTGCCTCCAGAATATCAGCCTGGCGGGTACTGACTTCGCTTTCAGCTGTGAGTAATTCTATGGGAGGCAGGGTCCCAGCCTCAATTTCAATTTTATTTTTTTCCAGTAACTCCTGAGCCAGTTTCAATGATTGCTGGCGGACTTTAAGATTTTCCCTGGCATAAACGAGATTCCAGTAAGCCAGCTCCACATTATAGATAGTTTCCTCGAGTGTCTTTTGAAAATTCTCCTCGGATATTTCCTGGCTATAGCCGGCTATGATAATGTCCCGCCGACCATATTTCAAGCCGAAATCACGCAGTAACGACTGGCTGAAATTCAAGCGCAAGGTGCTGCCATAACGGGGATTAATCGTCTGAAAATTGCGGTTGCTATCGCTGACGTAGCTGTTCAAGCTGGCCGTTAAAGTGCCCCCGATCGGTATATTCTGGGTCAGCTGAACGGTATAGTCATTCTGCTTGGTGACTACCATATCAGAAGCATCAAGAAAAGAGTACGAGGCTGTTTCTGTGCTTTGCTTATTATAATTAAAATTTAGAGAGGGCATAAACTTTTCGGTGGCCAGCGTTACATTTTTGTCTGCTATCTGAGGTGTGATCATCTCGGCTTTCAAGCTTAGATTGTTACGCAGGGCTTTTAGCAAGCAGTCTTCAAGAGACAGTTCCAGTCTGGTCGGCGACGGTCGTAATTCTGACTGGTCTTTTTCCTGGGCGGAAGCAATCAGGGTGGTCGTTATCTTAATCGGGCTAAGAAAAATAAACAAAAAAAGAATATAAATTAGCCCCGATTTTACCTTAAACTTCTTTTTGACCATTATTTCTCTCCTGATGTTATTTGTATCTGTTATATTTTCAATAATTTACCAGAGCCATTGTAATCGCCAGGGTAAAGATACCCTATATTTTCGACGACAATAGCCAACTTTTCTTCCAAAAAATAAATAATTTTTTTCATCAGGACCGGGCAGGCTTGAAAAACTCAGTTGAACCGAAAAAAATATCACAAACAAGAAAATCTGATAGCTTTCAGAAAGTCAGTGTCAACTTTTATTTTAAATTTTTAATCAAGTTATTAATCAGACTTTCATCTACCTTAAAACCTGCCTGCAATGCCTTCTGGACAAATTCCCAGCTTAACTCATATTTCTCCAGATGAAAATAGATTACTGCCAGATTGTTGTAAATCAATCCATTTTGACTGTTTTGCGGGTCAATGGCCAGCGCCCTCAAGAAAAGCTCAAGTGCCCGACCTTCGTTTTGAAGCGATAGCTCTACCATCGCCAGGTTTATGAGCACCTGGCGGTCTCGTGGATCGATCTTTAACGCTTTTTCCAGCGCCACCCTGGCTTCTTCCAGTTTGTTCTGCTGGGCCAGCGCAATACCCAGGTTATTGTAACCCGTAGCTAAACCTGGCTCGACCTCCACAGCCTGTCTGGCCTCTTGTTCGGCCCTTAACCAGTCTTTTTTATTCAGATAGGCATAGCTCAAGTTCAGACTGAGCGCTGGAGTTTTAAAGCCAAGATTCCTGGCTTTTACCAACAACTGGATAGCTTTATCTACTTCGCCCCGCTGGAGAGCACACAGCCCCAGGCCGCCGTACCCTTCGGCCAGATTGGGATCTATTTTAAGTGCAGTTTCAAATGATTTTTCTGCTTCTTCCCACCGGCCAACGTCGGTGAGACTGACCCCCAGATTATAATAAGCTTGAGCAGAAGTGGGATTTCCAGCCAGCACCTGCTGGTAAGCATCAAGAGCCTCAACCGCTTTTCCACTATCGCGAAGAATATGAGCCAGAAGATTTCTGGCCTCGCCTGAATCTGGCTTTAAAGACAGAGCCTTTTCGGCATATTCTCTGGCTCTATCTTTATCTCCCTTCCGTCGATAAATTTCTCCCAGGTTCACATAAGCTGAAACATAGCCGGGCCTAAACTCAATGGCCTTTAAAAATTGTTTTTCAGCTTCATCCAGTCGCCCCTGCTTCAAATAGAGGTCGCCCAGATTATGATAAGCTGGGGCCAGCTCTGGATTAATTCTTATAGCTCGCAGATAAACTTTTTCGGCTTCTTCCAGCTGACCCAGTTCACTGAGAGCAAGGCCCAGGTTATACAGGGCTTCAGAAAAATCAGGCCTGATCTGAAGAATTATTTTATAAATACTAACTGCTTCTTGAATTCTGCCAGCTTGCCTCAGGGAGATAGCCTGAAGATTCATGGCGTCCAGGTCACCAGGATTAATAATCAGAGCTTCTTCGATGAAACTTAGTGACCGATCATAATTATTCTTTTCTAACTCAAGCTGGGCCAGCATCAGAAAAACGTCGTTCAGGCATTGTACTTCTTCACCAGCCTCAGCCGTCATCGAAGCAGAGAACAGAGATTTAAGACGACTGTCGCCCAGGATCTTCTCTCTAATCTGGAGATAGACTTTTTCAAGACTGGTTTGAACTTCAGCAGGGAACGGGAAAACAGAGGGCTCAAAGCTCCTCTCTCTGGCCAGCTTGATTATCTCCAGATTGTACCGGTCAAAGTTGTCCCCTCCCCCAAAACAGCTCATGACCGATCCTGGCTCCGGGACGTGGACAGCCCCAAAGATATGTCCCAGTTCATGCTTGATCAACCGGCAAAGCTTCTCCTCGTCGGGAGTATAAATAATGGCTATCAGAGAACTTTTTAACAAAGCCGAACCTGAATACTCTGATCTGAGATTAGAACGACCGGTGACAGCCAGAATAATCTCGGCTCGCCTGCCCTTGGCAGATAGGCTGAGTGTTTCAGCCAGCTCCTGAAGTTGGTCCTCCCTATCATCTGCCTTCCAGGAAAACCAGCCTGCCGAAACCAAACTCAAGCTAAAAAGTCGCTCGAATTCGGCCGAGACTTCTTTTAGAGCCGATTCGACCCGAGCTGCCGCCTGGCTTTGCCGGAATAATTCCCGATCACCAACCAGCTGCACTTTGATTGGCCGAAGCTGGCCAGAAGCCACGGGGGCATCGCTTAGCGGGCAATATTCGTCTTTTTCATCTTTTACTGGTTTTACTGGCAGGAGAGTGGCTGACTGAGCAAACTCTAATCCGCCGGCGAGTACTGGTAACAGCAGCCAGAACAGCCTGGCTGCAGCTAACCGGGATCTGCTTCGTTCTCTGAATCTGAACAACACTCTGAATATCAATTTTCAGTTAATTTAGAAAGTTAGCGGCGTATCTGCCCTGCCTTCTTGCCCTGAGTGCGAGGTGAAGAACGCAATGGTTCTAAGATTGGCCCGGTTGAGGCTTCGGCCGAACTGGCTATCACCCGGCCCGAACAATCCAGCGCCTCGAAGCGGTAAACGTAATTCTTACCTTTATCAAGATAAGTATCCAGGTAAACCAGGTGATCGTAGCTTAATTCAGCTTCGGTAAATTCCTTTCTGAGTTCATAATTGCCATTGGTTACCCTTCGCCATAATCTATATTTCGCCACCTGATAGGGAGATTCTTTGTTCACCACGACTTCTATCCGGCCGTAATCTCGCCTGATGATCCAGGCTGATTCGGTTCGCTTTTCGACCTGAAGGGCGATGGTTATAGCTGGAATAAAACCGGTGCCTGAGACATTAAAAGAGACCAGTGGATTATCGGGATCATTCGAACTAAGGCTGAAGATGGCACTCTCAGCTCCAGTATTAAGTGGTGAGAATCTAATAGTTAATTGTCTGGAGCTAAAAGGAGCAATAGTCAAAGGCAAGGCCGGGCCAGCATAAGTAAAATCAGTTGAACCCGAGCTTCGAGTCACTGCACTGATTATCAGGTCAGTCCCACCATCGTTATAAATGGTCACAGTCATATCCTTATGCTCACAGACATTTACCTGTCCAAAAACTATTTCTCCGATGGGCAACCTTATTTTCGCTTTATTTTCCGGGGTAGTCACCGAAGCTTCATTGGAATAACCTGAATCACCGGCTGTATTAAATGCCCTGACTCGATAGTAATAAGCGGTTAGAGCTGAAAGCCCGCTGTCAATATAGGTCGTTTGCTCTTCTCCAACTGTGGCTATCTGCTGATAGCTGCCGCTATTGCCTTCTTTCCTCTCTATTTTAAATCCACTTTCATTATATGAATTATCTGTCCAGGTTAATCTAACCTGAGAATAAGATAGAGCAACTGCCTGCAGGTTGGAAGGCGCCGCTGGCACGGTCAAAGCTGGTGTGGTCACTGAGGCTTCATTAGAAGAAGACGAATCTCCGCTGGAATTAAAAGCAAAGACCCGGTAAGTATAGGTAGTAGTCTCTACCACAGTAGTATCGGAATAACGGGTCACGTTGGCCGCCAGAGTGGCCACTGTTCCCCAGCTGCCACTGCCGGCTTTTCTCTCCACCCTGAACCCTTCCTCTCCGCTCGATCTATCCTGCCAGGCCAAATTCACCTTTCTTTCGTTAATCGCTTCAGCTGTCAGATTAGCCGGAGCAGCAGGTGTCGTCAGGACATTTAGTTCATTGGAATAACCGGAAGAGCCGGCATTGTTATAGGCTTTGACCCGGTAATAATAACCCGTTGCTTCACTCAGACCGCTATTGGTATATGTAGTTACTCCGGGGCCCAAACTGGCCGTCTGAACCCAGCTGCCGCCACTGCCGGTTTTTCTCTCAACGATAAAGCCATCTTCAATTGCCGACAGATCATCCCAGGCCAGACTGACTTCTGATTGAGAAATGGAAGTTGTCCTCAAATTGGCCGGCCTGGTCGGCGGTAATTTCAATCGGCTGATAAAGGCGTCTTCAGTCAGGTAGCCACTTCCACCACCAGGCATGGTAAATGGCCCACCCAGAACTGGAAAATTAGTCGAGGTGGTAAAACCAGCCAGGCAAGCTAACCCATTGTGATCCAGAGCCACCCCATTAGCTTCTTCATTTCCACTTCCGCCCAGATAGGTGGAATAGATTAAACTTGAACCGCTGGCGGCGACCATGGTCAGAAAAACTTCGCGCCCCCCCGCATAAGTCGCATAGCTTGTACCAAGGAGCGGGAAATCGCTCGAATCAGTGGCACCGGTCACCACTGCTTCACCGGCCGTGTTGACAGCGATGGATAAACCATAATCTCCAGCTACACCTCCCAGAAATCCACTATATTCCAGAGACGAGCCGTCCGCCTTAACCTTAGCTACATAGGCGTCTCCCCCTCCGTTATAACTGGTGTCAGGGCCGACAACCACCGGGAAGCCATTAGTCGATAAGGTCGTCCCGGTAAGATAAGCACAGCCGGCACTGTCCACAGCTATTCCAGTTCCATAATCATCTCCTGTCCCCCCAATATATCCACAATAAACAATGGACGAACCCAGTGAGTTGACCTTGGCTACAAAGGCATCCAGCCCACCGGAATGAGTCAATTTTGGCCCGATTTTTACCGGAAACTGATGGCCCGGAGTAGAGGCTGTATAACCGATAACATAAAGGTTATTATTATTGTCCAGTGCCAGCCAGCTACCATTATCATTCTGACTTCCGCCAATAAATCCGCAAAATTCTAGGGCCAGACCGGAGGCCGCCACCCTGGCCACAAAAGCATCCTGGCCACCGTTGAAGGTTTGATCCGGGCCAATGTATACCGGAAAATCAGTGGCATTATCGGTTGTACCGACAAGGTAGGCCCGACCAGAAGCATCTACTGCTACCGAGCTGGCCACATCAGAACCCTGCCCGCCCAGGTAGCCGCTGTAAACCACGGCGTTGCCGCTGGCGTTTAATTTGGTAATGAAAGCATCGCTAAACTGAGCAATATTTCCACTCGGGCTTAAATCGGGGCCAATAAAAGCAGGAAAATCAGCGGAATAAGTAAAACCGGAAATATAGGCGCAGCCAGAACTATCCACCGCCACCCCGGTTCCACTGTCATTGTAGCTTCCACCCAGATAACCACAATAAACCAGATTCCCCGTAGCATTAACTTTGGCCACAAAAGCATCTGTCCCGAGAGCCGGGCCATTGAAGAATGTCTCCGGTCCAATCATTACCGGGAAATCAAAAGAAGCTGTCCAGCCGGTTAAATAGCAGTTACCCTGGCTGTCGGTGGTCACCGCCAGAGCCCGATCGTTAGATGAGCCACCTAGAAAGCCGCTGTGGATCAAAATTGCCGGGTCTATAATCAAGGGCAGTGAATGATCATAATTTCCAGTCTTAAAACCGTATAGAACTGTAACCAGACCAGAAGACTCAGCCTTTTTTTCTACAATTGTATATTCAATATCTACATCGATTTTTTGTCCATTCTTTATCTGATAAGCAATGGGCTGACTGTCAATAAAACTCCCTGCCTCAGTGGTAATCTCAAGTTCACCATTTTTATTAAGGCTGATGTCCGTCGCCCCTGAATATTGTAATCTGACCGTAGAGACCGACTTTCCCGGGCTGATAACAAATTCTGATTTCAAATGACCTTCTTCAGTCTTGAAAGCCAGATCAACACCCGGCCAGACCTGGCAGTATTCAAGGCGCGAGCAGGCCGGAAGCCCTGTCTTCCAGTTTTCTGGTTTTCCCTTAAAGAAAGAATAAATGGGACCACTCTCGGCCTCGATACCAGCCGGCCCGGTAGAACCAGCACCGACAAATTCAAGTCTGATTGTTTGCCGCCTGGCCTGTAACCCGCCAGCCCGTGGGTCAGCCGGATCAAATCTGAAAAGCAAGATGGTCAGACCATTATCTGTGAAATAAACATTCTTTTCCTGTCCGGCGAGATAATATTTTACCCTGAGATCAATCTGACCACGGTTGGGAATAAAATAAGACGGGCGATATCCCTCAAATCCCAGAGGACTGGACGCAGCCTGCACCGCAGATTTTAGCTGCTCCTCAGCCAGCTGCCCGGCAACCAGGCCAGTCTGGCCGCCAGAGTTAATTAACAGAAAAAAACCTGCAGCTAAAAAGATAGTCAGGACGACCTTGCTCCAGCCTGAGGAATATCTTTTAAAGATCTTAAAGTTCTTGAATCTCGGGCTCATTTTTTCCCCCGCCAGAATCATTAAAAGTAGAAAACAACTGTTTTCATTGGTAGCATAACAATTCGGGTTGCTATCAGTCAACTTTTTAAATTAATTTTTTACTGATATTCTGGCCACTTTATCTTGACAGAATATCTTCACAAGTATAACTTTAAATTTAAATAAAGAAGATGTTCAAAAACGAAGGAAGAGGCAAAATGACATGACCGCCAGTGACGGAAGCCCAAGTAGTAGCCAGGCAACTAGTTATGACTCACTGACCTGGTCTAGCCGGAAGGCTGATTGTCCGCCGGTCTTGAGATTTCGACCGTAGACGATTCACCTCCGGCCTGAAGGTCAGAAGAGGCCAGGGCAAACGGAGGTGAGTTTTGGTTATTATTAAAATCCACCCATCCACCAGGTTAAACAGCCTGATCAATTTTAACTTTCCTCAGCTCTGTCCATCTGGTTATTCAAAATCGAGAATAAAAAAATACCGGCTAAGACCTTTTTCTTTCCGGTCGGAGGACATCTTTTTTTCCACTCCAAAACAGAGGTTGACCACATGCCGTTAATCAAAAAAGGTCTATGGTCAAAGCTCGCCAACAATAAAGATCAATCACAGCCCAGAACTGAGCTTATCCGGCAGATTGGTCACTATGAACAAAGGCTGATTAAGCTTTGTTGTCTGCCGCTCAGTGAGGCCCTGGTTCGCCTTGAAACCTCTCTCCACGGACTGAGCACTGAGCAGGCCGAAGAAAGGTTAAATGAATTCGGTCCTAACGAGCTCACCAGCAGGAAAAAACTGGGCTTCTGGGCTGACATCTGGCATCGTCTGAAAAGTCCGCTGGTCATTCAGCTTCTGGCTATTGCTATTATCTCCGCCATGATTGGCGAGGCAAAATCAACAGCAGTGGTCAGCCTGATGGTTCTGCTGAGCGTTGGGCTTTCCTACGTTCTTGACCGGCGATCATTCGAGGCAGTCGAAGCCCTGGGAAAGAGGGTCCAGTCAAGAACCCTGGTATTAAGAAACGGGGTAGAGACTGAGATCAAGATCTCAGAGGTTGTTCCGGGCGATCTGGTCATCCTTCAAGCTGGCTCGGTGATACCAGCTGACCTCAGAGTGGTCTCAGCCAAAGATTTCTTTGTCAGCGAATCAGCTCTGACCGGTGAATCAATGCCAGTAGAGAAAACTGCTGCTCCACCGGCTTCTCAGGTTAAATCTGCCTTAGAACTTAATAATGCCTGTTTTCTTGGAACATTTGTCACCAGCGGCACGGCCAGAGGGGTGGTAATTAATACCGGGCGACAGACACTCTATGGAGCTATCTCCGAAAAACTGGCTGAAGCGCCACCGACCACCAGTTTTGACCGTGGCCTGCGTGATTTTACCTTTTTAATGATCAGGTTCATGCTGATTATGGTTTTTGCCGTTTTCATGATTGTTGGCCTGACCAAGGGCAACTGGCTGGAGGCTTTACTCTTTGCTGTGTCAGTAGCTGTCGGCTTAACCCCGGAAATGCTGCCGATGATCATGACCGTCAATCTGGCCAAGGGTGCTCTATCCATGGCTAAGAAAAAGGTCATAGTCAAGCGTCTGCCAGCCATCCAGAATTTTGGGGCGATGAATGTGCTCTGTACTGATAAAACTGGCACTCTTACCCAGGATCGTGTTGTCCTCGAGAAACATGTCGATATTCTAGGAAATACCAGCGAAGATGTTTTGAATTATGCCTATCTTAACAGCTATTTTCAGACAGGTCTCAGAAATCTGATTGACCGGGCGATTCTGGAATACAAAGAGCTGGAAGTTGAAGCCAATTGCCGCCTGGTGGATGAACTTCCTTTTGATTTCGAACGCCGCCGCATGTCGGTGGTTGTTGATTACGAAGATAACCATGTCCTTATCTGTAAGGGAGCAGTTGAAGAAATATATTCTTGCTGCAGCAGTTACCAGATTGGTGATGAAGTCTATCCTTTAATTGATATGATTAGAGCCGACCTGTTTGAAGAGGTCGAACGGCTGAACCGTGATGGCTTTCGTGTTCTGGGCATTGCCTATCGTGAATTTCCGAAGACAAAAACTGTCTTTACCACTCAGGACGAAACCCAGCTAATTCTTCTTGGCTATATCGCCTTTTTTGATCCGCCTAAAACTCAGGCAGCCGAAGCCATCAGCTTGCTGAAAAAGGCAGGGGTTAAGGTCAAAGTGCTGACCGGCGACAACGGATTGGTCACAGAAAAAATATGCCACGAGGTTGGCATTGAAATTGAAGGTCTGATTTCTGGCAATGATTTAGCCGATTTACAGGCAGAAGAATTTTCCAGGGCAGTTAAAGCCAATAATGTCTTTGTCAAGCTGACGCCTTCTCAGAAAGAGGAAATTGTCGAAACCCTTAGAAAACAGGGCTCAGTCGTGGGCTTCCTTGGCGACGGCATCAATGATGCCCCGGCTTTACGGGTGGCTGATGTGGGTATCTCAGTTGATTCAGCCGTGGATGTGGCCAAGGAATCAGCTGATATTATTCTTCTGGTCAAAAGTCTGCTGGTCCTTGAAGAAGGAATTATCGAAGGCCGCCGGGTCTTTGCCAATCTTATTAAGTATATCAGAATGGCCGCCAGTTCTAACTTCGGCAATATGCTGAGTGTAGTAGGAGCCAGCTATTTATTGCCCTTCCTGCCCATGCAGCCGATCCAGATCCTGACTAATAACCTGCTTTATGATTTTTCTCAGACCAGTATCCCCAGCGACCGGGTTGATGAAGAGCAAATTGCCGCCCCCCGTCAATGGGACATCGGACAGATCAAAAAATTCATGTTATCCCTTGGCCCCATCAGCTCAATTTTTGATTATGCCATTTTTGGCCTGATGTGGTTTGTCTTTAACTGTCGTGGTTTTCTGGACCCGACTTTACCCGCCAGCCAGAAGGAATTCCTGGTCAAGCTTTTTCAGACTGGCTGGTTTGTGGAATCACTATTAACCCAGACATTGATTGTTCATATTATCCGGACAAAAAAGATCCCTTTTATTCAAAGCCGGCCTTCTTCCCAGCTGTTGTTGACCACACTGGTTATCATGTTTATCGGGGCCTGGTTGCCTTATTCGGCTTTAGCTCCGACTCTCGGGCTGGTTCCGCTGCCAGCCAGTTACTGGCTGTGGCTGTCTGGATTCCTGCTGGCCTACTCTGTCCTGGCCCATCAGGTAAAAGGCTGGTTCTTTAATAAATTTGGAGGTGTATGATGGACACTATACTCGATGCGCTTCAGGAAGGGCGCTTGTTTGAACTACCGGAAAATGACAAAACCCATGCGCTGCAGTTTTTAGCTCACATCATTGAAGCTTTTCCGGAAACACCAGCCGGAACCGATGTGGTTGGGTTGGTGCTGAAGAGGGAAGAAATTGCCAATACCGGCCTGGGCCGGGGCTGGGCCTGTCCTCACGCTCGCGTCCGCTATGAGGGTGATTTAAAGTGCGTCATTGGCTGGAGTCCAGCCGGAATTAATTATGGCGCACCGGATAAAAATCCCGTTTCCATCATCGTCATGCATGTTGTCCCTGACAACCAGCGCAGCCATTATCTCAAAGAGATCTCCATTCTGGCTAAGGTTTTGACCACCTACCAGGAAGTGGAAAGAGTTTATCAGGCAAAAAACCTCGATGATGTCAGGCTTTACCTGCTCGACATGATTGAGTCAACAAAGAGCTCAGCCACACCTGATGCCAGAGCCAGAATGATCAGCCTTCAAACCAAACCAGCCATAGCGGTTCAACCTCTGCCCGAACTGAACAATTTAATTATCGAACCGGTTACGATTATTGCTGGACCGGATCTGAAACCGGTTATTCTCTCGCAGAATCCGTTCCTGACTGAAATTCTGGAAGGAATACCAAATCTGGTAGAGAAGCTGGAAACCGAAGGTGGCTATCAAAACGGGGGCTGGCGGTTACTGCGGCGTTCAACCACTGCCTATCAAAAAGGCCGGGTAGCTTATGATTGCCTGGCAATTAAAATAATCAACCCGGCTCCGTCCAAACCAGCTTCTTGATTTTTGTATTTGCCCTTTGAGAATGAAGCGGAAAGGTAATAGCATATTATTAAATACCATATTAATTAATCATATTTGCTTACCAAACAATTGGTTTACCAAAATAGAATTCCAGCAGATTCTTCAGATGAATGAAAAACATAGTGAGGTATCAAGGCAAGAAGCAAGGCTATCTCTTAGCTAGCTTAAAATGTTTATTTATATTAAACTTAGTTTTAATTTGCTGATATAATTAATTCGAGGTTTAAATTAAACCGCTGGATAAGAAGGGAGGAGAACATGAATGAAGGGACAAAAAATAGACGGAAAGCGGGCTTCTGGCCTTTGATTTCCGGGCTTGGCTTGGTTGTATTGATTGCAATCAGCCTGAGCTGCGCGGTGAACCCTGTCACTCAGAAAAGAGAATTCATGCTGCTCAGCCAGCAGGACGAGCTGGCTCTCGGTAAACAAACGGATGCCGAGATTATTGCCACCTATGGAGCTTATCAGGATGAAGCCTTGAATGGGTATATCTCTTCTGTCGGCCAAAAGCTGGTCCGGGTCAGCCATCAACCAGACCTGCCCTTTACTTTTAAGATTATGGACAGCGCGGTGGTCAACGCCTTTGCTGTTCCTGGGGGCTTTGTTTATGTAACACGAGGAATTCTGGCCTATCTCAACGACGAAGCCGAGCTGGCCGGTACAATGGGTCATGAAATCGGCCACGTCACTGCCCGCCACAGTGCTCAGCTTTACACCCGGGCTCAGGCAGCTCAAATTGGCCTGGCTCTGGGTTCAGCCCTGTCTAAGACTTTTCAAAGATTTGCTGGGTTGGCCGAAGCCGGCCTGAATGTTCTTTTTCTGAGTTTTAGCAGGGAGCATGAAAGACAGGCCGATGATCTCGGGGTACTCTATGCTTCCAAAGCTGGATATGAAGCCAGCCATATGGCCAATATGTTTGTAACGTTGGAAAGGCTAAATCCATCTTCTGGCCGGGATGGGTTACCAACCTGGCTGTCAACTCACCCCGACCCGCCCAATAGAATTGAATCGGTAAGAAAGGCAGCTGCCGACTGGAAAGCGGCCAATCCTGGCACCAAGCTGGCTGTCAACCGGGATGAGTATTTACGAAAACTGGATGGAATGGTTTTCGGTGATGATCCGAGACAGGGCTATATGGAGGGCCAGGTGTTTTATCATCCCGCACTTAAGTTTCAGTTCGTTGTGCCAACCGATTGGAAACTCAATAATACCGCTTCCCAGGTTCAGATCATTGCCCCAAAAGAAGATGCAGCCATGATTCTGACCATGGTGGAACAGAAAACACTGGAGGAAGCAACTAAAGCTTTTGTCGATAGTAATAAGGCCACTATTCTGGGTTCAGAAACCAGAACTTTAAATGGACTGGAAACGAGAAGGCTGAAGTTTATAATTAAAACAGAAGAAGGTAATCTGGCCGGGCTGGCTAATTTTATTAAAAAAGATGGTCAGGTGATGATGTTTATGGGTTATACCGGGGATAGCAAATTTGTGACTTATTCCGACCTGATTTCTGATAGCCTGAACAGTTTCAAACCACTGACTGATCAGACAAAAATCAATGTCAAACCGGAGAGAATAAAAATTATTAAAGCTGGCAAAACTGATAGCCTGGCCAATATCCTCAAGCCTTATGGCTATAGTGCCGAGAAGCAAAAGCAGATAGCCATTATGAACGCTCTGGAACTCAGTGATAAAGTTGCGGCCGGTACGCTCCTCAAAATTATAACTAAATGACGCGGCAGCAAAAGCTGAGTCCAGCCTGATTTAAAGTTCAGGAACTGACCAGAAAAAGCTTTATTAAAAAAGCAGGCTTTTTTATCATATAAAATATATAAATATTACAATAAATTCTTCGTCCTGATATCATGTCTCTTTATTGAATAAATCCAGGCTGCACATTTGGATTAATTTTTGGGTTAATTCGGAACTGGATAAAGGAGTAAGAAATGAAACTGATTATGGTTTCTAATAGACTGCCATTAACGGTAAGCGAGGGAAAACAGCACCTGAAGTTCCTTCCTAGTGCCGGAGGGCTGGTCTCTGGTTTAAGTGATTACCTGGACTCTATGAAAGATGTTTCCTTATCTGAATTTGATCATCTCTGGGTGGGCTGGCCTGGTAATCCGATTAGCGAGAAGAATAAGCAAGCTGTTAAAGAAATTTTGACCAGAGATTTTAAATCTTCTCCCGTTTTCATTGCTCAAAATCTTATTGATAATTTTTATAATGGATTTTGCAACAAAACCATCTGGCCCCTTTTTCATTATTACCCCTCCCAGGCGAGTTATGAAGAAGATGAATGGGAGGCTTATATAAAGGTAAATGAGTTATTTTTTCAAGCCCTGTCAGAACTGATAGAACCGACTGATAAAGTCTGGATTCATGATTATCACCTGATGCTTTTGCCCAGATTGTTGAGAGAAAAATATAAGGATCTGTCTATCGGTTTTTTCCTGCATATTCCGTTTCCCGTTTATGAGATTTTCAGATTGCTTCCCAGGAAATGGCAATTAAAAATTATAGAGGGGCTACTCGGTTCTGACCTGATTGGTTTTCATACTCACGACTATACTCAATATTTTCTCAGATGTGTGCTATCTATTCTTGGTTATGAAAACAACATGGGGGTAATAGTTCTGGAAGACCGGATAGTCAAGGCTGAAACCTTCCCGATGGGAATAAATTTCAAAAAGTTTTCCAGTCTGGCTGCCTCGAATGAGATTGCCAAAGAGCAGAAAAATCTCAAAAAAATCCTGTCTGATTTCAAGATCATTCTATCTATTGATAGACTGGACTACACCAAAGGCATTATCAATCGGCTGGAGGGATACGAAAATTTTCTGGCTAACAATCCTCACTGGCACGGAAAGGCAGTACTGATGATGGTCGTAGTTCCTTCCCGCATCGGAGTCGAACATTATCGGATAATGAAAAGAAGAATCGATGAACAGGTGGGGAAAATAAACGGTAAATTCGGCACCATCTCCTGGATACCAATAATTTATCAATATAAGTTTCTGCCGTCCAACCAGCTGGTGGCACTCTACAGTGCCAGTGAGGTGGCTTTAATCACGCCGATCAGAGATGGCATGAATCTAATTGCCAAGGAATATGTCGCCACCCGAAATGATGGTACTGGAGTTCTCATTTTGAGTGAAATGGCCGGCGCAGCCAAGGAACTGGGTGAAGCTATAATTATAAACCCCAATGACCGACAGGAAATCGGGCAGGCTCTGAAGGCAGCTTTGGAAATGCCGGTTGATGAACAAAAAAAGAGAATGCAAGCTATGCGAAACCGTCTGAGACGATACGATGTTATAAAATGGGGCAACGAATTTATTGGAGAACTCTCCAATTTAAAGGCACAACAACGAAGGTTTGAAGCCCGGCTACTTGGCCATCAGCTGGAGAGCTTACTACAGGACTATAAAACAGCCAGACGGCGGTTGCTGCTGTTTGATTATGACGGAACTCTGGTCCCATTTAACCACGCCCCCCAGGCTGCTGAACCGTCTAATGAGTTAATAGAAACGCTTCGGTTGTTATCGTCTGATCCCGGTAATGAACTAGTTATAATCAGCGGCCGTGACCGGAAAATATTGGACAAGTGGTTTGGTTCACTGGGGGTTGGCCTGGTGGCTGAGCATGGTGTCTGGTTAAAAAGAAAAAATGAAGGATGGATGATGATTGCTCCACTGGCCAATAACTGGAAATCCGAGCTGCTACCTCTCATGGAAATGTATGTTGATCGTCTTCCAGGTTCCTTTATAGAAGAAAAGGAATTTTCTATAGCCTGGCATTATCGTCCCTGCGATCCGGAACTGGCTTCTTTGAGGGCTAAAGAACTGGTCGACTATCTGGTTGATTTCACCTCTAACATAAATCTTCAAGTTCTCCACGGAAATAAGGTGGTAGAGGTAAGATGCTCTGGAGTCAATAAAGGCACCGCCGCTCTAGCCTGGCTCAAAAATGATAAATTTGATTTTATTCTGGCCATTGGAGATGATTGGACAGATGAAGACATGTTTAAAGTCCTGCCAGAAAAGGCCTATTCTATAAGGGTTGGAATAAGCAGCACTTATGCCCGGTTTAATCTTTATAGTTACCGGGATGTTATTAAATTATTAAAAATGTTAGGAGAAGTTAAAAATGATCAACAGCATTGATGATTATCGTCAACTGGTAGGAGATGAAATTGTTCACACCATTTTTAACAAGGCCAGAAAAGTTGCTAATAAGCATATTGTTCATATCAATTCCACTTATCAGGGCGGCGGAGTAGCAGAAATGCTGGCCAGCCTGGTTTCCTTAATGAATGACGTCGGCATCTTCACCGGCTGGAGAATCCTGCATGGCTCTCCTGATTTCTTTACCATAACCAAGAAGTTTCACAATGCACTTCAAGGTGATCCAATCAACATGACCAATATGAAGCGCGAAATTTATACTGATCAAAATGAATATTTTTCCAGATTTACTCATTTGAATCACGACCTGATCATTGTCCATGACCCCCAGCCATTACCTCTAATAAAATTTTATCGCAAAAGGCAGCCCTGGATCTGGCGGTGCCATGTTGATCTTTCCAATCCCAATCCTGAGCTCTGGGATTTTCTGAAGAGTTTTATCATCAGGTATGATCTGGTCATTGTTTCTAATGAGAAATACAAGAAAAAGGATCTGCCCGTACCCCAGCGAGTTCATTATCCAACAATTGATCCCTTTTCACCCAAAAATATGCCTCTTGACAAAAACACCATCAAAAAATATCTCAACAAATTTGGCATCCCAAACGGGAAACCGATTATTACCCAGATTTCCAGATTTGATAAGTGGAAGGACCCAGAAGGAGTGGTCAGAGTCTTTGAACTGGTCAAGAAGCAAGTTGATTGCCGGCTGGTTCTCTGTGGCAACTTGGCCACCGATGATCCTGAGGGCCAGATTATCTATAAAAGATTGGTTCAAAAAACCGGAGACATGAAAGATGTCATCCTGATACTTGAAGAAAATAATATCCTGGTTAATGCCCTGCAATCGACTGCCTCAGTGGTCATCCAAAAGTCGCTAAGAGAGGGATTTGGACTGACTGTCACTGAAGCTTTATGGAAAAGACGGCCAGTGGTCGCTTCCAATGTCGGAGGAATACCTCTTCAGATAATAGATGGTAAAACAGGTTTTTTGGTTGAGCCTGATGACCTAGAAGGTTTTGCCAGGAGAATAATCAAACTTTTAAAAGAGCCTGAACTGGGCCGGGAACTGGGAGAAAATGGCCGAGAACATGTTAAAAAGAATTTTCTAATAACCAGGAATCTCCTTGATTATCTAAACATTATAAGCGAATTATTTGGATGAAGAAAAGGAAAAAATGAGAAGCAAGAAAGGAGCTTGTGACCAGGTGCCAGGAAGTCAGGCAGACGGCAGAGAGCCTGGAACATTTAGTTTAATTATCACCAACTTCAATTCATAAAAGCAGGCAAGCCCAGACAGAACAATCAGCCCAGGGAAAATTTCTGGCCTCAACTTGCTGGCCAGCCAGCCTTAGGAACGGCATTTCCTGAAATCCACGTTATTAAGTGTTTATAAGTGTTTACGGTTCTTAGACCTGGTGGCGGAATTGGCGATGCTCCAGAAAATAAAAAATCTCGTCGAGACTGAACTGGACTTTACGCCTGAGGGCTTCGGCCGTGTTGAAGGCGTTGTGGGGAGTGAGGATGACATTGGGATAGGCCAGCAAATCGATAATGATTCTGGCCTTTTCTGACCGACGAGCCTGATCGGTGCGAAGGGCGGTAGCGATTGTCGGTTCGTCATCGAAGACATCCAGAGCCAGGCCACCAAGATGTCCTTCCTGGACGAGGCGGAAGAGGTCATAAAGTGGGGCATGCTCGCCGCGGGCAATGTTAATGAAGATAACGCCGGAGCGAGCTTTTTTAAGAAGGTTATAAGAGAAATAATGGACGTTCTCATCGGTCAGATTCATGGCACAGATGATTATATCGGCCCAGGACAGGCCTTCATCGCGCTCTACATAAGAAACAAAGTTATGACGCTTGACAATGTCTACACCTTTAACGTTAAGGCCGAGACCCTGCCCGATTTTGACGATCTCACTCCCGATCCGACCGACGCCGACGACCAGCAGGTTCCTGCCAAGGGCCTCGACACCGGTCAAACCATCGCGCTGAAAGTGTTTGAACTGCTGAATCTGCTGGGGAAGACGCCTCATTAAGGCGAGCATAAGAAGAATGGCCTGTTCAGCGACTGCTCGGGTAGCATATTCTTCAAGATAACCAAGGGCCAGGGGCGTTTTGACGGCCTTTTTATAAGCTTTAAGATTATCAAAACCTGTCGTCCGGCTCAGGACGCCATCGAGCTTATCCTGCCAGTCGATCGGAATCATCGACTGGGTTCTGACGCTGATCAGCCTGGCCGGAGGAATAACATGGCCGCTTTCCTGAATCGTTTTATCAGTCAGGTCAAACAAAAGCTTTCCACAGAGAAGGTTCTGGATCAGGCTCGCTTCTTCCTGAAAAGCTTCATAAAAATAGACATCCATATCGCACCCCGACCTATCTTAAGCCAGCCCCTCTTTGTTTTCAAGATGGGGACGTGATACTCTGTCCCGGGGACAGAGTATCACGTCCCCAAAATATTTTTCTTGATATTATTTTCCGATTACCTATAAAATCTGTGCGGGTAATAGCCACAAAAGCTGTTATCTAACTAAGGGTTGGAAAAAAAAATTTATGTAGGAAGGAGGGAGAAGAAATGGAAATGCAACCGGGGACTGTGCAAACACAAGGGACATCCACTCTCGACACGCCAATCAGTGTTGGTGAATGGCTTTTGACGTTGCTCATAGCTTCCATACCCGTGGTAAACATCGTCATGTGGTTCGTATGGGGCTTTGGTTCAAATACCAAACCATGCAAAGCTAACTGGGCCAAAGCCAGCCTCCTCTGGCTTTTGATTGTCTGCGCTTTTTACTTTTTCGTTGTTGTTCTTATTCTTGGGGGTATCGGAGTTTTAGCCACTCATTTCTATTGAACTAGATGGCACACCCTACCTGCTCAAATTAGAATTTAGTCGCCTCCGTAACTGAGGTAATTGAGCTGCAGGCCGACAGACAGGTTGAGGAGCTCAAGAACAGATTTGCTGCTCTGATCAAACAAATAAGGTCCAAGAGATCGCCCGCCTGGAGCAACAGCTCATTGAGAAAGGCCTGCCTGAAGATGAAGTCAGAGTGCTGTGCGACTTCCATGTAAAAATCTTTGAAGGATCGCTTGAGGCCCAGATCGAGCCACAGGCTATCCCCGGTCATCCAGTTCATGCTTTGATGTCTGAAAACCGGGCAGCCGAGAAGTGGCTGGAAGAAATCAAGTTGATGATTGGTTGATGATTGCCAGACTACCATATTTGCCTGGGGACGTGATACTCTGTCCCAGAGACAGAGTATCACGTCCCCCATATTTGTCGCCTACATTTCCTTAATCTGAAAGATGTAGACGGAAGCACCGCGCAACTTGTCCACCATAAACAGCCGATCCCCATAGATAAAAATATGGTCGACAAACATCTTAAGTGGTATCTCTCCGAGCAACACTCCTTCCCCATCAAAAACCTCAAGTTTCAAAGCATCAGTTTCCCTCAGGTCTGTATCGCCCTGAACTTTGTAGCCAATAGTATCGCCGCCAGAAGCCGATCTGCTCATAGTCACTCCCATAGCGACCTGCTCCCCTTTCTTCAGCTGCCTG
Source organism: Candidatus Saccharicenans sp. (assembly GCA_035416665.1). Taxonomy (GTDB): domain Bacteria; phylum Acidobacteriota; class Aminicenantia; order Aminicenantales; family Saccharicenantaceae; genus Saccharicenans. Next base: position 27,661 of record DAOLNQ010000014.1, read on the forward strand.
GCCAGGGTCAAAACCCAGACTCGGCATTGACTGTCAACAGCCACACTCAAAGACGATCTGTTAATTTTTGGTGCACGGATACTCAGGCTGCTGCCCTTCCGCTCGACACTGCCTTTTTCCTCGACTTCCAGATTATAAGAGAGTTCTCTGTCTGCTCGCCAGACTAATTCACCTTCTGCTGAGTATTTCTCGATTCGGTTCTGATAAGGGAAAACAAGATAGATATTATCGTGCTCGTCCAGAGTTATGACAGCATTGTTGATGGTATTAGTAAGAAGTTCGTTTTTCATGTCAAGCCTCTCACCTATTTCCTTAATAACCTTTCCAGTCGGGTCCATGACTTTTATAAGCCCAGGTAGCTTCTCTGTTCTTTCTTTATCATCGCCAGCAAATCGAAAGCCTATCGCAGGTTCTTCCATAATGAGATTGCCATTGGTAGCCACAAAAATCTTACCAATTTCTAAATCGGTAAATTTTATCGTTTTTATGTCTTTCCCATCAGGGCCTAAAACCTGAATCCGCTGGTTATGAGGATCGGCCACATAAAGGTTGCCGGCGCTATCAATATCCAGCCAGCCTGGATAGACGAATTCTCCCGGTCCCTGACCAAATCGCCCGAAAGAGGCCAGGAATTTCCCGTCAGGTGAGAACTTCTGGATGCGGTTGTTTCCAGAATCAAGAACATAAATATTCCCTCCTCTATCAATGGCCACAGCCGCCGGCAGGTAAAAGGCCGTATGCTCATCAGGAGAATCTAAATCGCCAAGTTTAATCACAGGCTCAAGCTTGACCGCCGGCCTTTTGCCCCAGACACCCTTTCCTCGATTGTGAACTACCCTCACTCCGTTTATAATCTCAACCTTCTGCCCAGCAAGCTGTGGAGCAATTTTAAACATCAAACCAGTGGCCAGAATTAATCCCACCAGTATGGTCATAAATCTCTGCCTCGGCTTCATTTACGTTCTCCTCTTATTGCATTTATATGCTAAACTTAACAAGCCCCTGTTTTGTTTCAATAGAGGGGGACGTGATACTCTGTCCCGGGGACAGAGTATCACGTCCCTAATTTACTCATGGTTTATAAAGTTTCCGCATATGGGCCGATTTTTCCACTAATTTTTTTACCTCGTTAATCTTTTCCTCCCTTATATCTAACTCAACCAGAGCCTCCGCTATTTCAGATACTATCCAGCCTTCTTCCAATGCCATTAAAATCAGGTCCAACTTTTCATAAGAAATGGCCAGAGCCCTTTCATCGGTAAGACCGGGAATTAGATCGGGCGACGGAGGCTTATCTATGATCGGCCCCGGAACATTTAGATACCTGGCCAGCTCCCTGACCTGTGTTTTATATAGATTTATAAGAGGCATGATATCAGCCGCTGCATCGCACCCATATTTAACAAAAAACCCAATCAGCCATTCGCTTTTATTAGCCGCTCCCACCACCAATCTGTTTTCCTTTTCGCCCTCCATATAGAGCAACAGCATCCGCAACCTATGTTTTGCCCGGTAATAGGCATTGCTCATCTTTAAGTAGGCGCTAAAGCCCTTATCTTTCAAGCCACCCAGGCTGGCGGCAAAAGGAGTTTCGCCGGTTTTCCTTTGATAATATTTATAAGCCCTCCTTACCATGATCTCTTTTAGTTTTTTCGGCAGGAGTGGCTTATTGAGTGGAAATAATTTATAGACGCCAAGCTTTTTAAGATAAGGCGTAATATCAATCAGCCGGGCCTTTATCCCCAATTCTTGAGCCAGCACTAAGGCATCTTCCGCCTGCTCTTTATTAGAATCCTTCTCCGGCATGATGAGAGCCAGGGTTTTCTCCGGCCCAACCGCTCCCTTACATAAAGCAGCGACCACCGCCGAATCAACTCCCCCGCTTAGACCCAGCACCACTCCTTCCCTTTCTAACTCTTCCACATATTGCCGGATAAAAGTTTCTAAAGATACTGCCACCTCCTCCGGCTTGATTTCCATCTTGGCCTGAAGGCTCTTTAATTTGCTTTCTTTATTTCGATTATTCAACTCCGCACCACCAGGCTGTCAGGCTAAATCCGCTGAATTGATTATGCCTTACACTATTAGTTCCACTGTTCGCTTCTCTTACTCGACATCAATCTCGGTTATTTTTATGCTTTCCTATTCAGCGGGCTCCCTTGCTCATATCTTTAAAAGTTATACTCCCGGAGCTCTCCCTCGCATATAAATAACCTCATCCGGCAGCGCCTTAGACATATAAATTTATCTAGGATTATCTTATAAATTTCCTCCGTCAAATCCAAATACAACAAAAGGACATTCAAAACACAGGCCACAGCCCGGGCAAAATTTGTCAGATGTACTCTTTTTTGTCACGATTTTTGTTTTACAGGAGGGGGACGTGATACTCTGTCCCGGGGACAGAGTATCACGTCCCCAACTTTATAACATGTCGTTTATCAATAGGTTAGCCTTATCAAAAGGAGGGACAGAGTATCACGTCCCCTTTTATAATGCACTTCCCGGCTGCATTTTGTCTTTGATTGCGTTTTTCACACCACCCCCTTTCTTCCTGACCTCATTAACTATCCTTGACTTGAAATCCGTAAAAGGGCAATATTAGAGGCGAAGTGTTACGCCAATATGAATAAAAATACAAAGACTCCCCTAAAGGAACTCATACTAAGTCGGTATTCATCTTTTTCTGGTAAAGAAAAAAAAGTTGCTGATTATATCCTGCAAAATTCGCATGTTGCCTTTGCTCTCCCCATCAATAGCCTGGCCGAACAGGCAGAAGTCAGTTCTGCTACTATCGTCCGTTTTTCACAGCACCTCGGTTTCTCCGGTTTTCAAGAGCTAAAAAGCCAGATTATCGAAGAGGTTAAGGAGGAAATAAATCCAGAAGAACGTTTCAAACTTTTATTGCCAGACAACAATGTTGTGGAGACAGTTATTAAAGTAGCTGAAAACGAAGTAAAAAATATAAACCTGACTATTGACAATATCGTCCCTCAGAACTTTAAAGAATTTATAGAAAAACTCAGACAAAGCAGCTGTGTCAACACCCTGGGGATTGGCATCAGCTCGATTCTGGCGCGCCTGGCAGCCTACCTCCTGAATCAAGCTGGATTGAAAACTCAATTTTTACAAAAAGAAGAACACTACTTTGAGGAAAAGCTGATCAACCTCAATAAAAAGGAGGCTATCCTGGCTTTTTCTTTTCCACCCTACTCAAAAGAAACCATTTCGGCTGTAAAATTTTGTTATGAACGCGGCCTGACCTGTCTTTCTATCTCTGATAAACCCCCCGCCCCTATCATAAAATATTCCCATAGCTTCATGACGGTCAGTACTAAGAATATAATGTTCACCAATTCGATCGGCGCAGTAGTAGTATTGCTCAACGCTATTGCCACCGACATCGCTTTCTTGAACAAGAAAAAAGTTGTTCTTCATCTTGACCTGCTCAATCAGCTGGAAAAAAATGGTTTTCTTGCCTGAATCCTAGGTTTTACCTAAAAAAAATAGCTTGACAAATAGCTATCTAAAGTTTATTTTGCCTATGTAAATAATGTTTCATCACCTTATAAAGATGAATAATTATTTTCATAACGTCGCCAAACCCATGAGGAGGGGAAAATGAAAAAAAGACTAGGAATTTTGTTTCTTGGTCTGGTTGTTTTAATTGTTCCCTTGATGGCCCAGGATACCTTACAGACTGGCAGCATTGAAGGAGTTGTGGTAGATACCAGCGGATCCGGCCTGCCTGGAGTAGCGGTGACTATTTCTGGCGAGGCTCTCATTAAGAAGAATCTTTCCACCACCACCTCCGCTAATGGTGAGTTTAGATTCTCCTTTTTGCCAGTGGGTAAATATGACCTGACCTTTACTTTACCCGGTTTTAAGACAACCATTTCCAAAAATGTGGAGGTTACCTTAAGAAAAACCACACTGGTCAGAATCACTATGGAGGTCTCACCTGTTGAAGAAACAGTCACCGTTCTGGGTGAATCACCAGTAGTTGATTTAAAAACCTATACAGTCTCGACTAACTTTACCAAAGAGGTATTACAAAAGCTCCCCAGTAGCCGCGATCCCTGGGTCATTATGGAAATGACACCCGGCGTGGTGATGGATCGGCAGAATGTCGGCGGCAGCACCTCCGGTAACCAGAGCAGCGGTTATGCTTATGGCAGCTACAGAAGCCAGACTGTTTATAATATGGACGGTGTTAACATGACCGATGCCGCCGCTAACGGCGCTTCAGCCATGTATTATGACTTTGATGCTATCGAGGAAATTCAAGTCGAAACCGGTGCTCATAGCGCCGATATTCAGCCCGGGGGAATAGTCGTCAATATGATAACCAAGTCAGGCGGTAACAAATTCAGCGGTGGCTTAAGCTTCTATGGAGAAACTAAAGACCTGCAATCGAACAATATTCCCGACCCTGCGACTCATCCTCAATATGCGGACGTTGGCTCAGGTAATCCCTTGGACTATTACTATGAATATGGCGGCGATTTCGGTGGTCCAATTATTAAAGATAAGCTATGGTTCTACGGTTCATTTCGTAAGACAGCTATAAGTCGTTATATTATCGGCTATGAACTGGACGGCGTGCCTCAAACTGACTATTCATCTCTAACCCATACTACCTTCAAACTGACCTACCAGATGAATGACAAAAACAGACTGGCTGGCTGGTTCTATTATGATAACAAATACCAGCCGAACCGCGGAGCTGGTACAACCAGACCACCTGAAACCACTTTTTACCAGAAGTCTCCATCCTATTTTTATCACCTGGAAGATACCTGGACAGTGAATAACAACCTCATTCTGAATTTCAAACTGGGAATAAATGATATGTGGTACCAGACTGGGCCCCAACCCGGCGTCGATATGAGTCAACCGGCTATCCGCATCCGTAATGATGTCTATCGTAACATGTATCATAACGCCTATTATAACTACACCTGGTATTATTCTAACCGTTATCAGTTCAATGCCTTCG
>DAOLNQ010000015.1:0-28441 GCA_035416665.1 Candidatus Saccharicenans sp.
TTACGGCTTACGGCAGCATTCAGCAGGCGGTGGAAGCCCTCAAGGCCGGGGCCCTTGATTATATCGTTAAGCCCTTTGATATTGAGGAACTTAAGATTCTGGTCGCCCGGGGCCTCGAGCGGAAGCACTTAGAGCTTGAGAATATCCTCCTTAAGAAAGACCTCAAAGAGAAATACAAATTCGAAAATATGATCGGTAAGAGCCGCCTGATGCAGGAAATCTATGTCTTAATCGATAAGGTGGCTGGCACCGACAGCACCGTACTGATTACTGGAGAAAGCGGCACCGGTAAGGAAATGGCTGCCCGGGCGATTCATAATTTAAGCCGGCGGAAAGACAAGCCCTTTGTTACCATTAACTGCGCTGCCCTGCCCGAGAATCTCCTGGAAAGCGAGCTTTTCGGTCACACCAAGGGGTCGTTTACCGGGGCTATCTCCGATAAGAAAGGCATGTTTGAAGTCGCCCACAAAGGGACGCTTTTCCTCGATGAAATAGCCGAAATGTCCCCCTGGACCCAGGTCAAGCTGCTGCGGGCCCTTCAGGAAAGAAAGATCAGGCGGGTCGGCGGAACGGATGAGATTCCGGTTGATGTGCGCTTAATTGCTGCCACCAATCAGGATTTAAAGCGCCGGATTGAAGAAGGAAAATTCCGGGAAGACCTTTATTACCGGCTGAATGTGATTTCGTTCGAGATGCCGCCTCTCCGGAAAAGAACCGAAGATATCCCGCTTCTGGTTCAGCATTTTCTCCAGAAATACTGCCAGCAGATGGGGAAAAAGATGAAGCGGCTGGCCCCCGATGTTATCAGTCTGTTTGAGTCTTATAGCTGGCCGGGAAATATCCGGGAGCTCGAGAATGTGATTGAAAGAATTGTGGCTATTGAGGACCGGGAGACAGTAACACCGGCCTGTTTGCCGCCGGAGATGATCAGCCAGGCCAATCATAATGGCCGGCAGGTTGACCTCAGAGCCGGCTTTAATTTAAATGAGTACCTCGACGATATTGCTAAGAGATATATTATCAAAGCCCTGGAGCTGAGCGGCGGGAAGATAAAAGACGCTGCCCCAAGGCTCGGCGTAAGCTACCGGACGCTGCGCTATTTGATCAATAAATATGGCTTAAAGCCCCGGGTGAGTGACTTAAACGGCGAGGAAGAAGGCGAGGAGCTGGGCGCAAACGGGCTGGCAGGCGAAGAACCGCCTGTTCCCCTGATGAATAACGGAAGAGCGGCGGTCAAAGAGCCGGAGCGGGGAAGAGGCAGATGAATTGTCGACTTTTCTCTCCTTTTATGATAACCTTAGCGGAAGTTTACTCTGAAACGGGAGCGATACTTAATAATGCTGGAGGCCTGAGTGCCAAATTTTGGCAGGAATTTCTGACAAATTGTGTCAGAATTGAGGCTGGTGGGAATGGACATGATTGGTAAGTGCTTGAAAAACAATAACTTAGCAACAGAAACAAAGCTGGCACATAACTTGCAACTTAGATTAGTGAAAGAAAATTAATAACATCTCAGCCGGCGGATAGTCGGCGAGAAATCAGGAGGTATTAAAATGTTAAGAAAGATGAGAGGATTCACCCTCATCGAAATGCTCATCGTCGTGGCCATTATCGGAATTCTGGCCGCCTTATTAATCCCCAATGCCATGTCCGCCCTGCAGAAAGCCAAACAGAAAGGCACCGTTAAGGACATCAACACCATTGCCACCGCCTTGATGGAATATGTGACTGATAAGGGTTATGCTCCAACATCCGCGAACGGAGATATAGCGCCAAATGATACTACTGTTCAAGCACTGCAAGGCTTTTATGTCAAAATTTTGCCGATTAGAGACCAGTGGGGAAATCCATTTTATATATACGGAGGCGGCAACTGCGAGGGTAATGAATTTGATATTCAGCTACCATCGGGGCAAGATGATTGGGGTAATGATGAATTCATAGTTGGCTCTCTTGGCAGAAATGGAACATCTGGAGATCATACCTGGCAAACCAGCGACCTTTCTCTTAACCTTTATGAGGTTAATACCATGGCTGATTTTAACAAGGAGATAGCTAACTGGAACGGCAACCTGGTCATCGGTCCCCGCACCGCTGGTGGTACCACTTGATAACAAGCTAAGAGAATTCAATTTATGCCAAAGGGCGGCTTCGGCCGCCCTTTTTTTATCTCTATAGGATAGAGCAACTATAAGTTAAAAAAAGGTTAGATATGGGAAAAACTGGGAGAAATGATTCACGAGAAAAAGGCAGATCCAATATTATTTACCCAATATTTTGTGAGGCCTAGAAGCGGTGTCAAAAGGGAAATCAAGACAAGATGATTTTCTTAACTGAATTTGTTTATTTGACTTGGTTTATCGTGGTTTTTTAATTTAAAAAAATTCATGTGGTTCATCGTCTATGGTTATAATAGGCTAACAATGAAAATCGAGAAGGGCATAGATAAAATATCTCTGACTGAGATTATTCCGGTTATCGGAATTTCCAGCCTGTTGTTTCTAGTGACTCTTGCCTCCAAATATTTTATGCTTAGGCAGGCTGGTTCGTATGAATCTTTTCTGGATGTCCTTCGCGTTTCCCGAACTGATATTTTATGGCTGATTATCATCTCCTTTTCATTCATTGTCTTACCTTACCTTGTGAGCAGTAAGACCTTTTGGAAAACTCTTAATATCATTTATGCTCTATCTGCGATTATTGCGTCCTTAGCGATTATTGCCCAATCAGTCTTGTTCAGCATAACCGGCTTTGGCCTTAATCGTGATTACATCCAGAATTATCTGAAAAATCCTGCTGAAGTTAACCAGATGATTTTGACGGTGCTCAAAGATCCAAAGGCCATAATCGTTGTTATTATTATAGGTTTATTCTTAGCTTTTACCTTTTTACCCTGGGATAAGATTTTAAGGAAACTGCCATTATCCAATCATCATAACTTAAAAAGAGTGGCTATTGCCCTCATGGTAATATTATTAATTTTTCTGGAAGCTAGTGTCATGAGCCCTCTGACCGGGGCAGTTAATACTTCAATTACAGAAGTTCCTGTGATAGAGCTGGTCAAAAGTTTCCTCCCCGAGAAAGAAAAGCCCGATTTGATTAATATTAAGCTTGAAGAAAGAACTGATGCCCCTATTGTTCTGGAAGCCGGTCCTTCCTTTAACCGACTGAACGTTGTCTTAATTATCTTTGAATCTTTGAGCTATAAATATTGTGATGTCTATAACCCCAAATGGGGGGTAACGCCTTTTCTGAAAGATTTATCTAAAAAAAGTCTCACAGTAGAAAGGCTTTATTCAGTTGTGCCCCATACTACTAAGGCCCTTATTCCGATTGTGGCTGGGATTTATCCCTATCTTCAACCTGATGTCTATGAAGCAATTCCCGGGATTATTCCACCCAAGACCTTGCCCTATCTCTTAAAACAATTTGGCTATCGCACAGCCTTTTTCCAGACGGCCAACAATTATGAGGAGAGACCATCCGTCGTGGCTAATCTTGGATATGATGATTATTTTGGCCTTTTTGAGCTTCCTGATGAAGGTTTCGCCAATGTTAACTATTTTGGTAAAGAAGAGATGATGATGCTCAAGCCAAGCTTGAAGTGGATTGAAGCCGAGCCTGATAAACCTTTTTTTCTGACCTATCTAACCTTGAGCAGCCATCACGAATATGGCTTTCCTCCGAGCTTCCCAGAAAAAGATTATAAAGTAGGAAAAGAAAATCAAAACCGTTATCTTAATGCGGTAAAATATACTGATTACTTCTTAAGCCAGCTATTTGAAGAATTCAGAAAGCGCGGATTGCTTGAAAAGACGGTCTTCATTATCCTGGGAGATCATGGAGAGGCTTTTGGCGAACATGGAAAGGAAGGACATAATTTTACTTTATGGGAAGAAGGAATGAGAGTAGCCGGGCTGGTCTATGCTCCGGCCCTGATAAAACAACCTGGTGTTATTAAGGGATTGAGGTCAACCCTCGATGTGCCGCCAACTGTCTGTGACCTTCTCGGGCTTAAAGTTAAGGAGGGCAGCTTTATCGGGGAGAGTTTTCTCAGGCCAGTTGATGAGAACAGAAAATTATATTTTTCTGGGTGGTCGAAGAACATGTGTCTGGGAATGAGGGAGGCGCGATACAAATATATTTTTATGAAAATGAATTCCCTACCGGAAATTTATGACAATTATAATGATCCTGAGGACAAAGAGAATTTGTCCAAGTTGAATAAGTTTGAACAAATTGAGCTGCAAAATCACCGCCAGGAATTGGAAAGGTGGGCCCTGGTGCAATGCCAGCAATATAAAGACTGGAGAAAGAAAGCAGAACAGAACTTAGAGCTCGACCAGAAAGAAGACTATATCAAGACAATTGAAGCCAATTTTTCTGACCTTGTCTCTGCTTATGGGTTCGGCATTTTTCCAGAAGATGTCGAGCCTAACAGGACTGTCTCAGTAAGAGTCGGGTTCAGGATAGAGAATAAGATAAAAAAACCACTAAGGTTAATGACTGTTTTTAAGCATAAAGGGAATGGACAGGAAGCGATACAGACTCTTTCGCCCAGAGTTATCCTCGAAAAACTAAAGCCAGGGGAGCATACTTCGGCCGAATCAATTTTCGTTGTCCCAGATGATTGGCCAGAGGGGGAAGTCGCTGTCTATTTTGGAATTTTAGATATAAAAAGAGGAGAATATATTCCTATCAAACAAAACAGGGACCAGAAGGAAGAGGACCTGGTATTTCTGACTAATCTTAGAATTCACCCAGGCGAGGCAAAAGAGACGGCTGATGGGAAGGGTGAGTGATACTGATTCTTTTATGTTAAGCCATTTAGAATATTCTTCTATACTTTCTGGCAGATTTAAATTGTCGAAACTTAGATGAAAACGAGCTTCAACAAAACTGACTATCTATATCTTTTGCTTTTCGTAGCCTTGTTTTTAGCAATTTTCCATAGCTTCTTTTTTCAGAGCCAGACCTTTTATGAGCGGGATTCAACTTTATTAGAAACGCCGGTCAGGCTGCATGTGATTCAGCTATTAGAAGAGGGGAATTTTGCTCTCTGGACTGATTCGCACGGCCAGGGCCAGCCCTTGCTGGCTAATATGAAAACAGCTGTCTTCTATCCGTCTACCTGGCTTTATTTATTTCTTCCCTTCTTTGTAGCCTTTAAAATTCATTATTTAATTCATCCGATAATTGGCTGGATTGGTATGTATCTTCTCGGGAAATCCTATGGCTTTTCCCAAAAAGCTTCCTTTCTGGCCAGCAGTCTTTTCTTTTTTAGCGGGATGTATCTTTCTTCTTTTGAGTTTTATAACCATATTGCAGCTATAGCCTGGATGATGTGGGCCCTTTTCCTGGCCAGGCTAAGTAGGCCCATAAAGTCCTCAACCTTCCTTTTTAATATTCTGGTTTGGGCTCTTTTGATCCTGTCCGGGGCACCTGAGTTTATAATAATAGCAGGGATTCTGGTTCTTACCCAGGCTTTTATCACTGGGGAAAGATTCAAGAGCTACATATTAAAACTATTTGCGGCATTTTTTCTAGCGGCCCTGATTTGTGCGGTCCAATTAATCCCTTCTTTTGAGATGCTTTCTCAGGCCGAACGTTCACCACAATCTGTACTCTGGCCACTGGAACTCATCCAGCTCAACAATCTGACTTTTCATGGGATTTTCGGTGATGACCGGCAACCAGGGCATAACCTTTTCTGGGGCGGCCATCTTTTTAACACCTGGTATCCGCTTTATTATAGTTTATACATCGGCTTTGGCGCTTTGCTCCTTTCCTTAGTATCACTTTTTCGCCTGAAAGATAGAAGGATAAAACTGTGGCTAATAGTAGGAGTATTATTCTTCTTAATGTCTTGCGGTAAATATTCACCTTTCTTTTTTATTTATCAACACATACCAGTTCTGTCTTCTATAAGATTTCCGGTAAAATTTTTTATCGGCTCGATATTTTGCCTGAGTCTAATGGCTGGCTATGGCCTGGATTGGCTTCGCGAGAATGACTTGCCTTCCGCCTTTAAAAAAGTCCTGGCGACGTTTTCGATTTTATCGCTGCTTGGCTATATGGTTTTTAAGGGGAAAATTATTTCGGTGCTGAGCCAGTTATTCGTCATGGAGAACCCGGGTCTAAAACAAGCCCTTTATGGCTCAATTCTATACGGATTGATTATTCTTGCTTTCTATGCTGTCTATTTTATTGTTTTAGATAAATTCAATAGGGGTCGGGCTTCTTTCATAGCGGTTTTAATAGCTATTTGCCTTATTGATCCTGTTTATCACAATCGGTACATTAACCCAACCGTAGAGGAGTCTTTTTTTCAGCCTCCAGCAATTTTAAATGAAATAAAGACACCGGTTAGCCTTTATCGGGGAGAAATGCTGCCCTTTGTTTTAGGAGTAGAGGAAACACCAAAACTCAGGATCATGTCATTTTATCGCCAGACCCTTTTCCCTTATTCCGGGCTGCCTTATGGTGTTCGTTATGTATTTAACCCCGGCTTTATGGCTACCTACCCTCATAAACAGGAAGAACTAACAAAGAGCATAAAAAGCCTCAAACAGGGAGAGCAGATAAAGATTCTTAAATATCTGGGGTGTCAGTATTATATTGGCAATAAACCGTTTTTCTCTATGGAGAAATCGAAGAAAATTGTAGCTGAGGGCTTTACTCAATATCTGGAGAAAATAGCTGACGAGCCAGCGAGGCCGACAGTGGTCTACGATTTTGTGCGAGCTGAAACAGAGCAGGAGAGGCTTGATATTTTTACCAGTGCCGAATTTGATCCGCAAAAAACCGTGATTATCGGGCAAGGTATCAAACTCCCAGAAAAAATAGGTGAAGAGATTCACGGTGCACAGAGGAAAGATTATTCTCTTGATATTCTGGAAGAAAAAGCGGGCTATGGCCGGTATAAAATAAATCTTCCGGCGGCTGGTCTGGCCATTTTCCCCAGCAACTGGGCGAAAGGCTGGAAAGCGTGGATAGATGGGAAAAGAGTTGACGTTTTTGAGGCCAACCTTTTTTCTAAAGGGCTGGCTGTGCCGCCAGGAGAGCATCTCGTGAGGCTAAGGTACTGGCCGGATAGTTTTATTCTAGGTTGTATTATTGGCTTGCTTTCTCTATTTTCGGTCATTGTTGTTTGGTCATATTTTTATGCTAAGAAAAAGATTCACGGATGATGCAGTTTCTCTTAGCTTTGCGCAGCTTAGCGACTGAAAAAGCAATTAGGATGTAAAAAAGATACTGGGAACACAACAATTTCCATCGATTCATGTCAGACACTTTTAACAGCGAATATAGGTTTTGGTAAAAGTCTCCGGACTAATACTGCCTGAATAACTGTCCCCAATCGGTTTTAAGGATTTGTTTAGTCCTTCGGCGGCCGATAAATGGATGCCACATATAGTCATGGAAAATGACCGAGGCGATATAAGACCAGGGGGTGATGAAAGAACGCAGCAGGACTTTCTCTAAAGGTTTGAGCGGGCCCCAGTAGATTAGCTTCTGACCCTTGCTGGCTAAGGTGTTTTTGTCTTTTTGAAAATGAAAATTAACTTCTGAAATGTCTTCACCAACTATGTCTATTTCTTTAGGATCCCCACAGCCAAGGCCAGCCTCGTGAGCCAGACGGATAAACTTGAGATCGAGCGGCTCGAAGCCCATCATTTTGGCGGCAATGGCATCAATGGCCACCTGGTCAGCTGAGGCGAGAATATAATTGGTGATGTGAGGGATCATGCATCTTGGCCCGGGGCCATCACCGGCAATTGTGCCGTCTGTAACAGCGAAGAGGCCGGGGTGAATTTCTTTTTGAATAGTCAGGAGATCAACCAGGGTTTCATGGATGACCGAATGGGTGTAATGACGTTTTTCGTTGAGCAGCCCGCCGAAGGCGTTTTTCATGGCGCCGGTCATGGTGGTAAAGACGTGAGTTTTCATCGTCGGGAGGTGAATAATGCTGCTACCCAAAAAGCACTTCGGGATTTTTATGCCCTCAGGGAAAATATCGTAGAGCACCCGGATCTTGCCTTTTGGCTCATAAGGGATCCACTCTTCATTTTCGTAGAGGTGGATATTGCGCAGGCCATATTTTTGAACAACAGGAAGCTGTTTGTTATTGCGCTCGCCGCGTTTAGCCGAGACAACTACGGTCCGGTTGTGGCAGGCATAGAGATTCTCACGCGGGTAGCCATCATCGAGGAGAGTTTTGATCACGCCCTCGAGCTGCCAGGGAGGGGTAGAACAGGCCGGATAATAGAAGTGCCAGGAGATGTTGATTTTGAGGCCAATCTGGGTGTCTTTCGGAATGTAGCTTTGATAGTCGGCCAGGTGCATCAGACGGGCATAGTCTTCAAGGACGGTGGCAGGCGAAGTTTTAATCACGGCCACTTTGGAGCGTGCCATTCTGTTCTTCCTCCAGGTAAAAGGCTAATTATAAGCCAGTTTCAAATAAATTCTAAATCATCTGAAATACAAAATCACAGCGACTGAGATTATCCAGAGAATTATATCAAAGAGGAGCGGTTTATCCTTGATGACCAGTTCCTCTGGCGTGCTACCCTGATTCTTCTGGTGGACCAGGTACAAATAACGGAATATGCCATAAAGGACAAAGGGGGTCGTCAATATCAGGTTGCGTGTCTGGAATTTGGCGATTGTTTCTTCCGACACGGTATAAAGGCAGTAGGCAATCAGGGTAGAAGCGGTAACCACTGATATCATCTGGTCGAGAAGATAAGGGCTGTATTCATTGAGGACGGGGCGATGGGCAGCCGCCTCGCCGGGTAGGAGGAAGTATTCGTGCCGCCTCTTGGTCATGCTCAGGAAGAGGGCGAGGAGAGTCGTGCAGATGAGGAGCCAGGATGAGATAGCCACCCGGATAGCTACGGCTCCGGCAATGACACGGAGCAAAAAGCCGGCGGCGACCACAAAGATGTCGATGATGACCACATGCTTGAGCCAGGGAGAATATAGCAACTGAAGAATGATGTAGCCAAGAATTATCAGAAGAAAAGGCAGGTTAAGGGTGAAGGCGAGGGCGAGGCCAGCCAGACCGGAAATAATCAGGGTAATGATGGCGGTCTGCTTCTTGAGGCGGCCAGAGGCGAGAGGGCGATTGCTCTTTATGGGGTGGCGGCGGTCTTCCTCAATATCGAAAAGGTCGTTTAAGGTATAAAGGGCACCTGAGACGAGGCAAAAGCTGAGGAAGGCCTGGATCGCGGCGAGGACGGCGGGGGGATTTAAAAACTGGACAGAGAAAACAAGGGGAGCGAAGACAAACAGGTTTTTAATCCACTGCTTGGGGCGGAGTGTCTTAATAATCTCGCTGGCTGCCATGGTTTAAGGGGCTTTTCAAGAGCTTTTATGGGCTTTTAGGGCTTTTCATCACTGCACGGAACCCTTCTAAACCCTTACAGAACTCTTTCAGCCGCCTTTCAACTATTTATTTTATTATCCTTTATTATCATTTTTCTGGGCGAATATTCAACAAAAAAAATTGACAGGCGCCACGGAAAGTGGGAACACATTCTATATTTCCTATTTTTCTGGTAAAAAGCTAAGGGAGGCTTAAAATAAAGGTGATGCTATAAAAGCCAAGTGCTTATTATTGAAGCAAGAGGAAAAGCTGTTTTTATTTTGTCTAGATATACACTGCCGCAATTGAGGCAAATAATTTCCTTAAAATCCTTTAGAAATACTTCGGCCTTTTCGCCGTTTCTATCCCTCCATATTCGCTTCTGCTGTGTCTGGTTTTTTAGAGATTCCTCGCTGATTGCACGTAGTCCAACCTGACAGGGATATAATCTGGTAAATTGGGTACGATCTCAGTTATTTTTTTCACTAAAACTGGAATAAACAGAATGACTTTGCTAACAACGTTTCATTTTTTCTTAAAAAGGCTTCCTTTGAGTTCGGTTAAAAATTTGCCTGATTTTTGGTGGATCCAGTAATCAGCTGGACCCCAATAAGTTGTCGGTGATCCAAAGGCAAAAAAGCTCAAGCCCGTCGCCAGGGTTATAGCCATGCTTTTTCTGTTTCTCAGGGCGTCTAAAGCCCTTGGCACCCATCTCTTTACATAGGCATCACTTTGAGCCTCAGCCTTGGCCAAAATTTCCTCTTCCTTTGATAGTAGAAGTTGCGTTGAAGGCTCATCAAAAATTACCATAATCCAGTTATAATCAAGGCGCTCTGGGTCAGGCCTGACAATAAGTCCCGTTTCCTTCAAAATAAATGTATCGTCTTTATCAATAAGTCCTGCCTTAATGAGCGCACCCCAACTCCAGTATCTTTTTTTAGTTCTAATAGTTCCAATCTGGTCTTCGGCAATGACATAATATTCCGATTTTGATGTCCCTCTGAATCGGGCCAATCTTAGGCCGCGTATTTGCTGCCTTAAGTCCGAATCCAGGGCTGCCCTGATCGCTTCCGCCTTGAAACCTGTCCCTATTAAGACGCCAATCGGCTGGTCAAGAATGTCATCAATAGTGGTTTCATCAACACCCTTGAGGCTTAATCTTAAGGCCCAGTCTCTAACCTGTTTTCTGGCACTGGAGTTAGGTTGCCAGTTTTTAAGATAGTGGATAAGTTGCTCGACGGCAGCTACATCTATTTCTCCATTTTTTAGCTCGAAAATGCGAAGTTCAAAGCCACTATCTTCACGTGGCGCGAGACCAATAACGTCTATCCGCCCCATGCCAGCCTGATCTGATTTGATTATGACTTGAGCTCTCACCAGTGGTTCATTACTTTGAGCATCAGCGACAGAACAGCCGATAACAGACGGATTGTTCATAAGAAAGGATTCCATGTCCCGTTCGGATGAGAACCCCTCAATATGACCAATTTTTTCTGATAATACCCGCCAAATTTCAGATCGTGTATCGTCTGGCATGACTTAAACCTCCTTTAGGATTTTGGGTGTCGGAGGACGGTGGACAGTTAACGAAAGGGATTTTTTTAGGCCGTCCCAGGCCAGTGGGCTCCAGCTTAAGACTTGCCTTATCATAAAGAAACATATTGATAGCGGCGAACAGCAGTTTCTGCTGTGTTGCGAACCCAAGAGAGTTTTAACCACAGTTCCCCGTCACTTCATTGATAAATAAGGATAACTCTTTAACAGAATGAAAGTCAAAAGGAAAAAAGGGAGCGAAAGAAGGGTGTGGGGAGGCGAAAAAGGAGTGCCGAAAATGGAGACGCAGTTTATATTTTCGTAATTTTCGGTCGGAAAGCTAGTTTAGTTTATAATAAATGTGGTTTTATAAGGTCCGGGCACGTGTTCTGATGGAAGCAGGCGATTTGGTGATGATCATTAAAACGTGATCATGGGCACTGACGTCACGAATCATCACGTTATGAAAGCAGCAAGCGGCAAGGAGCAAGGAGCGATAGTATGATTACCAGTAGTTTCATTTTCATTCCGGGAATCGGCGAAAAGACGGAAGAACGTTTGTGGAAAAGTGGCATTTTAACCTGGGATGATTTTAAAAAGGCTGATGTCCCTTTTCTGAATGAAACTAAAAAAAGAACCATTGAAGGTTACCTGAAGCTGGGGAGAGACGCCCTTGATAGAAAGGATTCCTCATTTTTTGCCGAGAATTTACCGCAAGAAGAATACTGGAGATTATATAAAGATTTCCGCGACGAGACTTTATTTCTCGATATAGAGACTACAGGTTTATCACGATACTATGATGTGATAACCCTCATAGGCACGTCTGATGGCCATAATATCAAGATTTTTTTAAGGGATAATAATCTGAGTGAGATAGTGGACTACCTGCAGAATTTTCAGATTGTTGTTACTTTTAACGGGAAATTATTTGATTTGCGATTTATTAAAAAAGCCTTCCCCGGGATCAAGATGCCGCCTGTTCATATTGATTTAAGGTATTTGCTCAGGTCGCTCGGGGTTAATGGTTCTCTTAAAGATATAGAAAGAATGCTGGGCCTGAAAAGAGATAGCGATGTAGAGAATATCAGGGGCGGGGAAGCAGCAGTATTATGGACCAGGTTTGTGAAAGGGGACGATGAAGCGCTGCGCAAGTTAGTTCTGTATAACATTTATGACACGGTCAACTTAGAGAAACTTATGCAATTCTGCTACCTGAAGAAGGCAGAGAAGAAGATGGAGAAAAATATCCTGCCTGAAATGAAAATGGAGAATGGCATCGGTCAAGAAAAGCCATTCGATGACTCCGGAAGAAAAGAATTCGGGTATCATCTTGTCCCTTCCACCACTGCTGTGCCTGAGATCAGGATAAGCAGGGAGGATAACAGGCTGGAAATTCGTGCGGGTAATGAAACTATGCTTCGCATTGATAGAAGCCAAATAAAAAGCACGGAAATCAAAGTGGGCAACTTAATAAATCAGATAAAGAATAGTGGCTACAAGCCGCTATCGGTTGGAATAGATTTGACAGGTTCTGAAAACAAAGCTTCAGGTATTTGTATCCTGGAAGAAGGGAAAGCATATTTGAAGACAGCCAGGACGGACGAAGAAATTATCTCAGCCGCGATCGCTGCCGAGCCCACCATAATATCAATCGATTCTCCACTCAGTCTACCCCGGGGCAGATGTTGCACCAGCGATTCATGCCAATGCAGGAAATATGGCATTTTGAGAGAGTGCGAAAGGATTTTGATGAAAAGGGGCGTGCCTGTTTATCCCTGTCTGATTAAAAGTATGCAAAAACTCACGGCCAGAGGCATCAGGTTATCTCAAATTTTCCGGGAAAAGGGGTTTAAAGTAATAGAGAGCTATCCTGGTGCGGCTCAGGATATCCTGCGCTTCCCGCGAAAGCAGCTTGATTTAGAGGGGCTGAAGATAGATTTAATGAATATGGGGATAGAACTCTGCCCGGGTGAGGAGCCGATAATCCATGATGAAATTGATGCCCTCACCTCGGCCTTGGTTGGCTATTTTTATCTGATCGAAATGTATGAAGCCATAGGCAACGATGAGGAAGGATATTTAATTATCCCGGATCTAAGGAATAAAGCTGAATAATATAAGTAAGGTTGAGTTCAGTGGATCGGAGTCATAGCGATTCTGTAATTAGTGTTCGCACTGAAGAACCGAAATAATGGTATTCCCAAAATTGGTTGGTGGTACTAAAACATAGCTCAATTGACAATGGTAAAAATGCTTTAATCGTTGTCTTATCCAATCATTTTTATATTATTTTGCTCTATGTCCAGCTCGATAAGCAGGATTTCATTTAACAGATGACCGTAAGTACGGTAATAATACTCGGCAAGAGTTTCTTGCTTTGTGGGACACGCAGCTTTCCGCATCACAATGAATCGCACGATATCTGGGGGTAGCTTAGATAAAAATAAAACGGCCTCGTTTGTATGTGCTAATTTGCCGCTAGGAATATTGCCTGTTCCTGTCCATGAATAGTCCTTACACTCGCCAATATATCTCTTATCAGTAGATACCAGGTCGAATTTATGGTTTTTTGGTGGATGACCGATTGCGACGGGGTATTCTAGCTTGAACTCTACTTTGAAATAATCTGAAAGAAGCTCAGCTGCTATGTTTTGAAACTTAATTTTGTTTATAGGAATACTGTTCATGGTTTTTATTAATTAGTCTGCCGAACCTCTCTGGAAACAGACAGACTTACCCTTCCAATCGACATGATCTACATTCCAGCCTGCGTCCAGCCAGGCCTTGGCTTGATAATGTCGTTGAGGGCAGTTGGACCACCATTGTGGACGCCGGAAAGCACTAGGTGGCAACTCATTGCCGATAATTCTTTTGATTTCTTCGAAAGTTAATGTTCTTTCAGTTATTTCTGGCGGCAGATTTTTAAGGAATTGATAAAGACCATTATACTTACCCATGATACCTCCTTTTATTACTCAGGAACCGGCTTCCGTTTTGCATATAATTTATGAATATAAACAGAGATTCCCTAATAGCAAAGCTTTGAAAATAAGACTAATGTTTTGGTGTCTTGATGCCCCAAACATAATGTTTTTCTCCTGCTTCTCGTTTCACCCATAAGATTGCTCCTTTTGCTAAGGAAAACTCATAGTTCCATGGTCCAGTCGCTGCTGGCCGGGAGTTGACGGTAGCAGGAAGATATTGTTGAAGGTTTTGGTTAACGCTCCAATCTGGTCCAGGGGTTTTCAGCTTTGTCCATCCGAGCCCTACATCACAAAGCTGCCAGAAACAGCCGTCATCCGCCTCAAAGATGAGTGCGGAAAGATTTTGCTCTGCTTTGACATCCCAGATCCTTATTATTCTCTCTTGTTTTTTAAGCTTCCTTGGCGGGGAAGAGATTTCATCTTGTTCACCTGCGATTATCTTTTCAAGCGAGCATTGAATTAACTCTTCAGTAATACCTACAGTCTGTAACTTTGGCCACAAGTGTTCTTCTATGAGTCTATCTAATTCGCTAAACAAATCGGTCATTTCCTGCAGCTCCTGGATTAACTCAAGTAAACCTTCTTCACTGACCATCAAATGACATCGTTTAAACCAAAAATGATGAGCTAAATAGTTCCGTTTACCTAACGCCAATTCGAGCCGGTTCTGGACGTTCGGCGGAAGCAAATCTCTCGTTTTTTCAATTAGCTTGCCCAGAGTTAAACGAAAGGCTTCTGTCAGTTTTTCTTCAAGCCCTGGACGAGTAATGTCTTGAGGTTGTTGAAAGCTTTCGAAAGCATAGCTAATGCAAAGGCTTTTGTGTAGACATTCACTAAAATAATAGGCAAGGCCAAACTGGGCATAAACTTCTTTGATTAATTCTTCTTCAGTCATCTTATCGATCTGACCTATTCATAAGCGGATTTTCTCTTTCGCAATTCTTTTGCCAATTACCTGATCCGAGACACCAAAATGACCGCAGATGACTCGAGAAACAGCCTCGACGAGATCGGGACCTTCAGGAAAGTATTTTTTAAAATATTTTATCTTATCACTACATGATTTTATTTGCTTTTCAAGTTCTTCTTTTGGGACAAGGAGTCTTCCTGCAAATTCATAAGCTTGGAATTCGAACCAATCTAAATCATCTTCGAGGAAGTCTTCTCTGAAATGGATCCAATCTTCTGGGGTTCTAAATTTGCATTGTTGTATTTGTTCTTTATGCAGGACAAAATGGCCGACTTCATGAGCCAGGGTGGATCGTAACCGTGGCGATCTGCGTTCGTCCATATATACATCATAATCAATACAGATGGCGTTTAAGCTATTAGTTAAGAAGCCATCAACATCTATCCTGTCTTGCAACCCATGTATTGGGATTATTTGAATCTTCAAATCGAGCTCAACTATTTCTTCGATGGGAACTGGCACAAGGTTCGGGGGTTTTACATATTGCTGTCTGAAGCGGTCTGCTTGCTGTCTTATATAGTCAAAGCTTAGCCGTGGCGGGGTAATTGTGGCGGTAGGTTTTTTAGGAGCTGGCATTTATTCTTCGCCGAGAAGTTTAATCAAATCTTCAAGTTCCTGGCGGGTGGGCTTTTCGCCTCTTATTGTTCTAAAGAAAACCGGCAATTCTTCCATAACCCGAGGGCTGGAGACTAAGTCAGCAGGAATCTGACCGATAGCAGCCAGATCGAATAAAGTCTTGTAGTCTTCAGATTCTTCGCTCAGGTTGAGGGCACGGGCTATTTCTATCAGCACTGTCTTGCTTTTTGGGGGTGATAGTAGCCCCCGCTCAATTTTGCTCCAATTGCTCGGGTCGAAGCCGGTTAGCTGACAGAAATGCCTTAGTGTCAGCCCCGCCTTTAACCTGAGCTCTCTGATAAATTCACCAAAGGTAATCATTTCTTTTTTTCTCCCGTATGTGGTAATAATATACCACACTAACCGGTTTGTCAATAATTATTTAACATAGGTTAAAAGGCCAAGCGGCAGAAAGATTGACCAGATAAATGGGGACGCAGCCTATGTTTCTTATTTTCCGAGTGAGAAATGCTAATTCAATCAAATCATGATTAGTATTAAAGAGATCGCGTTTCTTTTTCTTGAAGATTTTCTTTGATTGCCGTAAACTAAAAACAGTGCTGCGGCGGGTAGGTAGATAACATTAAAGAACCGAGACTTGGCATTCATTTAAAAGGCAGTTTCAGGTATGAGGTATAGAAAATGGAAAGAAAAATATTGAAGAATAAGCCTCTGGTAGAAGCGATCTTCGAGGTGAGGTGGGAGCTTCAAGGACCCGTGCCAGGCATGAAAATAGATCCACATTACAAAATACTTATTGGCCGAATATATGATAGGGTGAAAGATGAATATCCTTTTCATACTCAGTTACCGACCATAGCCTTGCCGGATGAAATAGCAGCCTATGTTGTTCAACATCAATTCCGTAAAGATAAGGACCAATGGCCTCTTATTCAAATAGGTCCAGGGATTATTACTTTAAATGATACAGAAGGATATACCTGGGAAGACTTTGAAAAAAGAATGCGGGAAATGGTGGCTATACTATTCGAGGCCTATCCAGATGCTGAAAACAATCTGAAAATTAATCAGCTACTCTTAAGATATATCGATGCTATTAACTTTAACTATCAAGAAGAAAATATATTCTCGTTTTTGCGAGAGAATTTTAAAGTAAACATAGACATATATGAAAAACTTTTCGAGGAGACGGGAGTTAGCGATTTGCCTTTGGGTTTTGATTTAAGATTTTCCTTTCCAGCTACAAAACCTAAGAGTGCCGTTCATTTAAGATTTGTAAGAGGTAAAAAAAAGGAAGAAGATGCCTTGATATGGGAAACGCAGGTTCAATCGGTTGGTGACAGCCTAACCCAGGGAAAAGAGCAAATTGTTGATTGGGGAGTTGAAGCACATAAACTAACAGATAGCTGGTTCTTTAAGATGATAGAAGGTGAATTATTAAGGAGGTTTGAATGATGTTGGCACAAACCTTAAACGAACTGACCTATCCGGGTTATCTTATAGAATGCTCATCCCGCATGGATATAGGCATGGCGGGAATGGATTTTTTAGATGTGTTGGAGCGATTGTTATCTTTTCGGACACGGAAGCAGCCAGGTAGGCATTTTTGTAGCAATTTTTGCCCCCGGTTTGAAGTTGATGTGTCCTCAATTAAACCGCATTTTGAAATAAGAAATGAAACATCGCTAGTTGTGGGGTTAATATCGGAGCAAGAAATAGAGCCGCTTTCTGAAGAAGAACTGGCACTTGAAATGTTAGAACATGACTATATAGTAAAAATGCCGCCGAAAAAAAGATATAAAATTCAAGTGCACGTCAAGAGTATAAAAAAAGGAGAACCGAGATCAGTCGAATCTGATGATTTTTCAGTTATAGAATAGCAGATTACTATGAAAGACTATCCCTGGTATGAAATAGTTGAAGGTAGAGAACTTTACCAAGGAGATATCTTAACATCCTGTCCCCTCATACTGCCTCCACCTGCTATTGAGGCTGGAATTAAGGTCGATGTTGATGTTATTGAATATGATGTAATTGTCATGAGCCAGTCATTTGATCTCATTCAGAATAAACTCGAGCTGGTTCTTGTTTGCCCGATTTGGGGATTAAGCGAGTTTGAAGTGAAGAATCCATCTTATAAGGATTCAAAGATGAAGGAATCATTAAGACGGGGAAGCTTGCCTGGATATCATCTTTTAAATAGGTGTGAACTAGATGGATTTAGAAAAGAATATTCAGTAGTAGATTTTAGAAGCGTTTTTAGTGTCTCGTTCAATTTTCTGGAGACATTAGCAGAGCAAAGAGGTAAGAGACTTCGTTTATTACCTCCTTATAGGGAACATTTGTCTCAAGCTTTTGCCAGATTTTTTATGAGAGTCGGACTGCCTGTTGATATTCCCCCATTCGGATAGAAAAGAAAATGGGGTAGAGAAAACTGGGGACACAGGCTATATTTCTTATTTTTTACGGGGCGGCTTTCTGTGTCCTTATACTGCTGGTACCAGAGCAATTTTTCCCATGGGCTATCTGTATTGATATATATCTTAAGGTTCTTTCATATTAGGAAAGTTATGTAAGATAGATATCAATTAGCTACAATAAAAGCCCTAAAGATTAAGGCCGGCCATCAAATCTTTTAGATCGCTAATAACTGTTTTCATCTCCGGCAGCGGACTAGGCTAACATCAGGTTAAGATGTTTTTGCCTCGCTTTTTCCAGAAGTTCCCGCCGGTCTATCAATAGGTCCACCTTTCTGGATTGATATCAACGTTAACTAAAAGCTTCCATTTATGCAGATGCTTGCCCTGGCGCGGGCCAAGCGGGTCGAGCCAGGAATAGCCGCTGGTTAAAGGGACGTCCTGGAAGGTGGCTGCGTATTTTTCAAACAGTCCTGTGGCTTCAAGAATATATCCAAGGCGCTTGAAGACCGCCGCATTCTTTATTTTAAGGCCGTACTCTTTAATCAGGGCAAAATCGAGTTCCTGATGACCGAAATAAATGGCTCTGGCCACTTCATCTATTCCCCCGGCGTGTTCCGGGTGTTCCAGGCAATCCACGATGGTTTTATTTTTGTTGGAGATGTTGACTTTACGAGTCTCAATTTCAATTTCGTCAAGGCCAAAAAATTTGTCTTTCTTTAACTGGACGAAAACATATTTTGAATTCATTATAACCATATTGGGCTTGGGAACTGTGGTGGCTACAAATACGGTTGCCGGAATTTGATCGGACAGGCCGTGGTAATTAAGAGCTGACCAGAAACCTATATAGTATGGATCGGCCAGATAAGAAGCAATGACAAATTCGTGGATAATGTAGCTGTCAGCTCCTTTAGGACCTATTTCTAAAGGGACGATAGCATAAAAGCCGCGTTTCAGCTGTAGAATCCATTTTTTCTTTTTCAGCCGGTGGAGGATAAGATAGGGACTGTGCCCGACGATGTTTCTGGCATCATCGGCCGTAAACAATCTTTTATCAAGCCGGGCCAGCTCGGATAGAAGGAAGGCCTCTTTTTCCCCGAGCCCTTGTTTATATAATTCTTTCATTTCTTTCATATTAAGAAAGTTATGTAAGATATATATCAATTATGAATTACTGGAGCCAGGAATGTCAAGAAAAAGAAACAGGGAAAAGATGGGAGGGGAAAAATGGGGACACAGGCTATATTTCCTATTTTTTCCTATGGCGGCGAAGGGGCTAGCGGGTAAAATCTTAATTTTTTTGGATCTGGGTCCTGAGGAGCTTGCCCCGCTCAACTGACGCCAAGCATAGTTGACCTCTTTCTTGACCGTTGTATTATTTAATTACATAGATAGCCATAGCTTGACAAATGATGTAATAGTTTCTATATTTTAAAAGGGAGGAGGCGAAATCCCAATCCGAAGCGGGCTCAGTTAATGATTAATAATGATATCGCCTCTTGCTTGAGCTTGTTAGCTTATTTCCTTAATTAAAGGTGGCAAAAATGACTATAACCCAGGAAGAACTGGCTCAAAGGCTAAAGGAAGCCAGGGAAAGAGCTGGATTTACCCAGGAACAGGTGGCGAGTGCCGTGGGCCTTGTTAGGCCCGTAATTGCTCAGATTGAGGCGGGCAAGAGAAAGGTTTCGAGCCTGGAGCTGGCGGCTTTAGCCCGCTTATACGGACGTCCAATTCACAGCTTCTTTGATGAGGCCTTTGAAGCTGATGGGATCTCTTACGTTTTAAGAGCGGTTCCTGAGGCTCATGGCAATCCAGAAATACAGAAAGCCATGAACAGAGGGCTGGAAATTATCAATGCTATCCTTGACCTTGAAAATAAATTGGGCATCAACCGCCTTAGTTCTGGACCTCCTTGTATATATGCCCGAAATATTCGCACCAAGTGGGAGGCGATTGAGCAAGGACAGGAAATAGCTGCTCAGGAGAGAAACAGGCTCGGTCTGGGAGTTGCTCCGGTAGGCGATCCGGCTTCTTTGCTCGATGCGCAGGGGGTTTTAGTCCTCGGGATGGAATTACCATCCGGACTTTCGGGTTTTACTTTTCGCTCTGGTGAGGCTACTGTCTGTGTAATAAATAGCACCGATCCTCTTGTTCGCCAGAGATATTCCGTTATTCATGAATACTGCCATGCACTGTGTGACCTCAAAGATTTGCCAGCCATAGTTTCCCGAAAAGAAGGCAAAAAAGATCTTCGGGAAGTAAGAGCAGATGTTTTTGCTGCCTGTTTTCTTATGCCGGAAAACGTCGTAAGAGAGTTCTTGAAGAGGCAGGGCAAAGCGATTCCATCGAGGATTCAGGCACCATTAATGATCAAAGATAAAGTTGTAAGCTATGAAGCCAGACGCAGCGAGAAGCAGTCCACGATTAACTATCTGGACGTGGTACAGATGGCCAGATATTTTGGAGTTAGCGTCGAGGCTTCTATCTGGAGACTCGGTGACCTGAATTTTATAAGTGAAAAAGAGAAAGATTTACTTTTGGCCGAGGATGAGAGTCCTGTTGGCAGGGCAATTAAGGATATTCTCAGGAAGAAAGATGCCGGTTTGGATGGTGAGCAAGGGGCTATTTTCCAGAACGCTACGGAGCATCTTTTCTATCTGGCAATTGAAGCGGCCAGGAAAGGGCTCGTCAGCAGGAACAAGCTGATTGAATTGCTTAAGCTGGCCGGCATACAGAATGAAGACATTTATGCCATTTCTGAAGCCAGGCGCACCACTTAAATAGGTGGGAGGCAACCTCGCTTGCTTATGCCCGTTATCATAACTGTTACTTGTTATCAGACGAGAATGACAGGGCTTTTATGAGAGAAGTGAGAAGAATAATAACTGAACACAGATTAAAAAGGACTTCAGAACTGTTAGCCGAAACCATAAGGACCAGGAGCTTGTCTTTATCAGATTTGAAGAGAAGGATTGATGATCTAAGGAACGAAATTTTGACCCAGAGAGATGCAGATGACATCTGTCATTTTGAGAATGTACTTAAAGAAGTTGAAAAAATATTGCAGGCCAGATAGGCAGAAGACTTAAGAGATGGGGAAAACTATGGGTGCCACAATCTGTATTTCCTATTTTTGGGGGAAGAGAAGATGGCTTGCTTAAAGAAAAGCAAAAAAGACATGATACGCCCTATAAATACGGTGTGGCTCAGGACTAATTCTTCTCCCAGAGTTCTTTGGCTATTTCTTCTTTTGTCTTGCCGAGGTGTCCAGCCAGCTCATTGAGAATGTTATTCAACGTCCCAATTTTCAGAGTTTTATGTTTAGGGATTGTAATATGATGTACATCCTCTGAGATTCTTGTTAGACGCAGGTGGCTTCCTGTTTGCCTGGTAATTTTATAGCCAAATTTGCTAAGTGAATTGGCCAGTTCAATGCCCTGAATATCTCTGGGTAGCTTCATAATGAAAGGACTTCTTCTTTGACCTGGTGGAATCTGATAATCCGGGGCATTTCGGCCTGGTCAAAATGACAGCGGGTGGCGTCCTTGACAGCCTCTTTAAGTTCCTCTATGGTTTCTGCCTGGGTAAAGATGGGATACCCTAAGGCTTTAGCTTCGTAACCACCTTCCAATGATTCTGTAACTAAAAAAATTATTTCATCAGCCATTAAAATCCTGCCTTGCCTTATTCTTGCCTTTTTATGACCACCTTGATTATAGAGGATGGCCGAAATGATTGTCAATTTTATAAAAATGTAAAAATGCGGACATAATCTATATTTCCAAATTTTTCAGAGGAGATATATCCGCTTCTTAGAGCAAAAAGCTAAAAGGTGGACAGCGCCAAATTTCCCGGGATTCAGGGATTTAGGGATTCAGCGACTCAGCCACTTCAGCCGGTTTAGTCAGGTTTCCTCGCCGCCCTGGTACGAGTCGCCAGCAGCTTGATGACATTGTCTTTAGTCAAAAGGTTAAGATCAGATGCCCTTTCTAAAAAAGGCCGGACATCTTCAATGACTTGCCGCCACTCAACAGCCTGGAGCTTTTCGGCCACGAGGTCGGTCCAGTTATTCTGGTCAAGCTGAGGACCGCTCCAGCCAGTTTGCTTCAGCGCCTCGTTAAGGTAATCGAAATTTGGTCCCGGCCATGATTGATCCGAAAGATACCAGAAAAGGTCGTAGATATCGCGCCCCTTGGTATAATTTCTGGCGAGCAGGGCATGCAATTTTCCGCTGAGAAGTGTTGCCTGATCATAGTGATGAATGTTCAAAAGGACAGGACGGCGGATAAGGGTAGTATCGGTTTTACCGCCAGCTGGAGGTTGGCTGTCCAGCTCGATTTTAACCGAGAAAACCTGGGACTGGTGCGCAGAGAGGCCGAGTTCAAAAAGGAGCGAAGGAAAGCGGACGAAGGCTGACTTTACATTTTTTTCGCTTTTAATTATTAAATCGACCTCATAAGCCTCAGCCTCAAACCACGGACGGATCCGGGCAATAGCCTGGTTTAAATTGTAAGAGGCATCCGGACGAGCCAAAGAGAAATCCAGATCCTGAGAATAGCGGGGAAGACCGTAGAGAAATCTTAAGGCTGTTCCCCCTTGGAAGATCCAGGTATGGAACAGCCCGCGCTCTTGAATGAACTCCAGAATCCGAGCCTGAAGATACTCACGCAAAAGGTTTTTAGCTTGAAGAGGTGTCGCTGCCTTCTGAATAATAGGTTTGATCTGCTCTTTCATTTTTTATTCCTCTTTAAAGCTCCCTTAACAGATCTTCAAGAATTCCTGTGGCCCGGATAAGCTTGCGGCTGCGTGTCTGGTTGGCCAGAGATTTGAGACGCTCAATATTTAGATTTTCGAGATTTTGAAGTCTTAGCTCACGGAGATAAGAAGGATTGTCTGAGCCGGGAGTAAGATATAAAAGATCGAGGAGCGACTTTTCCGGTGTGGCCACAAAAGCCAGTTGCTCTTCTCCCATGTCAATTTGAACATAATCGGAGAAAAGCTCACTTTTGACATGACGGAAAATGAAATTGCCAAGGGGAGTGGCCAAGGTCTGGGAGCGTCTGGTAGTAACGCTGGTGACGGCCGGCACATATTCCGGGATAAGGCCGTAGTATTCCAGGGCAGACTGCAGACTGACGTAGGAACCTCTCTGGAGCTTGTTAGCGAGATAGAAAGGATGGGGCTGTGTTTTTCTGTATGGCTCGGATAGGACATAAAGCCCGCGGCGAAGCTGGACGAGCTTTCCAGACTTAACCCACCGGGAGAGCTGCTTGCCGGCCTCAGCGGGACTAATGCCGGCTGTCTTTAGTAGCGAAGAAGAGAAAGCTGGCTCGTCACCGGCCAGATCAAGAAGCCGTTCCCATTTCATGGCAATAATATACCAAATATGTCCAATTTATGCAACAGAAAATATAGCCAAAATTAGGAAATATAGAATGTGTCCCTATTTTCGAGGGGCGGTGACTGGACCGTTAGCCACAATGGTCACCGGGGTTCGGTCCGGAATAAACTCATAGAGCTCCCGGATATCCGGATTAAAGAGGGCGATGCAGCCGTTGGTCCAATCATGGAATTCGTGGATTTCGGCCGGATTGGCATCGCCGGGTTCGAGCCCGGGGCGAAGCGAGCCAGGTTTCGCTCTCTGGCACCGCGCGAAATCTGCTGTGTACTCCGGGAGCTGACCGTGGATCAAAATCAGTCCACCCAGTTTGGTATTCTGTGGTGGGCATCTTCCCTCTTTGATAGCAGCTTTAATCTCATCGAATTCTTTCTGGCTGATTAAGCTGGCTTCCAGCCCTCTCCTGGCGTCCTGAACATTCGGATAGGAAATCAGCAGACCGCGATGGTAAGTTGATGGCCGGTGCTCACAGATGAAATATTCTCCTTCCGGGGTTCGGCTGTCCCCTTGCTTCATTTTCGGCCCGACCGGGTTTTGCCCGAGCTGAATCCGGTAGGCCTTAACCATCTTCTTCCTAACCCAGAGTTCAAGTCGCCGCTGCGATTTGATGATAAGGATCTTCGCTTTTTTAAGCTGACCGTTTTTGAGGCCCAGGCTGAAAACCAGAACCATCTAGACAGGCAGCTACTTCGAAGGTGGCTATTACGCGATGAGGCATCGCTGCCTATGTTCTTCATTATATTCTCCTGATATTCTCCTGTCACTTCTTTCATATCAAAAGAGTTGTCTAAGATAGACATAAATATTCGTGCTAAAAAGCTATGAGGTTGAAAATATCAGCAAACACAGCCTTTTTTAAAATCTTCATATAATTATACGGATATACGGAATTATAACCGGTTGGGCCTTAGAGAATAAGAACTATTAAAAAAAGAAATCTTTAGCTATGATTAAAAGCGGAAAAATGCGAACAGTAATCTTGCTTGCTTTTTATGTGATAACGATCATCATGGTAAGTCCGGTTCTGGTAGTCTTGTGGGCGCTGGGGAAAAAGGACTCGGTTCTGGACATTGGCAAGTGGGCAATGGGAGTGAGCCGGTGGATACTTGGGCTAAAAGTAGAGGTCGAGGGACTGGAAAATGTGGATCCGCACCGGACCTATGTTTTTATGGCCAATCATGTGAGCTTCCTGGATGGGCCGCTTTTGTTTTATGTCATACCGCAACGGGTGAGAGTGATTCTCAAAAAAAGCATCTTCAGAATTCCGGTGGCCGGGCAAGCGATGCGCTTTATCGGCTTTGTGCCGGTTGACAGAAAAAGCATCAGCAGGAGGAAAAGAAGCATTGATGAGGCTGTTCAGGCCATAAAGGAGAAGGGCTATTCTTTTTTGATTTTTCCGGAAGGGACGAGGAGCCACGACGGGCGGCTGCATCAATTCAAGCGAGGAGGATTTGTTCTGGCGGTTACGGCTCAGGTGCCGATTATTCCTATCACAATTAAAGGGACGTTTGAACTGATGCCGAGAGGAAGTATATTTGTGCGGCAGGGAAAAATAAAAGTGATTTTCCATCCGCCGGTCGAGACGGCCGGCAAGACCGTGGCCGACATTCCCGCCCTCCTCTCCCATGTCTTTACCCAGATAGGGACGTGATACTCTGTCCCTCTTTTCTATTTTCTATCCTATTGTGGCGCAATGACTTACAAGATGGGGACGTGATACTCTGTCCCGGGGACAGAGTATCACGTCCCCAACTGCGTCCCCAACTGCAGATTGCCTGCTTGACGGGAATTTAATAGAATTGGACGAGTCTGAGGTTATAATCAGGCGAGAATGGTAAGTAGAGAATTAATAAGGAGTGATAAACATATGAAGTTAAAAGGAATTAAAAAAAGGGAGCCGATGCGCTTGCGACCAGAAAGCCTGTCACCTCTGGCGGGGTCCTCAGGCCGGTTGTCCGTTCATTGGATTTTCTGCCTTATGCTGATCTTGCTTCTACTGTCCTCGCCCCTTCTCTTTTTGGTAGAAGTTGCTCAGGCAGGCGCCCCGGTTGACGCTGGCAGCGGCAAAGTTCTCGTTCTCAGGGGAGCCAGGATTTTAACTTCAGCCAACCAGAATTATGAGCACGGCACGATTGTCATCAAAGGCGGTAAGATTTCTGAGATTGGTGTAAATCTGCAGATTCCGGCTGGCGCAGAAGTTATTGATGTTACTGGCTGTCTTATCACCCCTGGTCTGATTGATGCTCACTCGCACCTCGGGCTCGGGCCGAGCGGTGGTGTGACCGAGGACAATGAGATGGGCGATCCGGTTACACCCCAGCTTCGGATTATTGATTCGATTCACCCGGAGGGGGTCGCGCCCGACAAAAATCAGTTCCTGCAAGCGGTAGCCGAAGGCGTCACAACGGCCGTAGTCCGACCTGGCTCCGGCAATGTTATCGGTGGGCAGTCAGCGGTTCTCAAACTTCGAGGTGGAACGGTGGACAACATGTGCATCCTCTTCCCGGCTGATATGAAGATGGCGCTCGGGAGGAAAGCGGCCTATGCTCAGAAGGGTCAGATGCCGATGACCAAAATGGGTACAGCCTATCTGGTGAGGCAGGCCATGCTCGAAGCTGCCGACTATCGTGCCGCTCTGGACAGGTATGAAAATGAAAAAAAGAAGAATCCGGCAACCGCTACCGCCCCGCCGCCCCGCGACCTGAAAAAGGAAGCCCTGCTGCTGGTTCTCGAGCGAAAAATACCGGTGCATATTCATGTTGACCAGGCCGACGATATCATGACCGCTGTCCGGCTGGCTAAAGAATTCGGTT
The DNA here is from genome assembly GCA_035416665.1 of Candidatus Saccharicenans sp. Classification (GTDB taxonomy): domain Bacteria; phylum Acidobacteriota; class Aminicenantia; order Aminicenantales; family Saccharicenantaceae; genus Saccharicenans. The sequence continues at coordinate 26,065 of DAOLNQ010000015.1, forward strand.
TTTCAAAGTTATCGCTGGCCCACGCTGAGGAAAGTTATAAGGTGGCCGATGAACTGGCTCGTGAGAAAGTGACGGTCGTTGTTGGTCCGCGAATGATTGTTTACGATGATGACAACCGTGCTGTCAACCTGGCAGATTATTTGCACCGGCACGGCGTTGAAATCTGCATCATGACCGATGCGGATGTTGTTCAGCAACCATTTCTCAGGAGTCAGGCTGCCATCGCCGTCAAGTATGGCCTGGCGCCGGAAGAAGCTCTGCGGGCTATCACCGTTAATCCGGCCAGGTTAATCGGGCTCGAGAAGAGGATAGGCAGCCTCGAGCCAGGCAAAGACGCTGATCTTGTCGTCTGGAGTGGAGATCTGTTTGATGTCCGGCAGGAAGCGCTTCACGTTTTTATTGACGGTGTGGAAATTTACCGAAGTGCGCGGGTTGATGGCGGCGTGAAGAAATGATGAAAGGCGAGGGTCAGACGCGATCAAGCAATATAAAGGCCAGGGGCCCGGAGGGCTTGATTTTAAGGTATTTTCGGGATTTAAAACACTCTGGAGGAAAAATGAGCGAGACCAGGAAAGATCAATTAGATTATGAAATAAATCGAATAAATCAGAATCAGAAAATGAATCAGGAAAAGATTGAAGTTGAGGGAGACAGGATGATGCTGAATATAAAGATGAAGACGAAAATGCTGACGAAAGGGAAGGCAGGGGCAGAAATAGAAGCGAAGACGTCAATTGCCATCGGGAGCGGAGGCAAAAAAGAAAGCGGGCAGGTTGGTCAGGGCCCAAGCTGGGATGAAGGACGGCTGCGAAATGGAGTAAAACTGAAATCCAAAGTTCAGTCTTATTTAAAGAGAGCAGGAAAATCAGCGGGGGTTCTGGCTTTTTTCATTGGGACGATGGTGATGGTGGTTAACCTGGCGACCAGGACAGGCCTGTCAGGGTCAGCGTTGCTGGGTCTGCTAAATCCAGAATTGCAGGCTGCTCCCACTGCGGGGCGCCGCTTCAACCCCCAGGTGGAGAATCCAAAACTGCTGGTAATCAAAGCCGGGAAGATTCTGACTATGGCTGGCCCGCCTATTGAACAGGGGGTTATCATTGTTGAGGGAGACAAAATAAAAGCCGTCGGACAGGAGCTTACCATCCCGGAAGGAGCTGAAATCATAGAGGAACCAGAGGGATGGGTGCTGCCCGGGCTGATTGACGTCCACTCATCGCTTGGCCTGGTGGACGAGCGTGGACAAAGCGAGAATGAAGAGCTGTCCGAGCCGAACGTTGCCCAGCTTGATGTTCTTGATGGATTTTATCCTTTTGACAGGAGAATAGCTCAGGCGAGGGCGTCGGGGATTACGGCGGCGCTTATCTGTCCCGGGCGCAGGTCGGTCATCGGGGGGCAAGCGGCTGTGGTCCGGCTCAAAGGCCAGACTGTGGACGAAATGAAAATGCTGGCGCCGGCTGGGGTCAAGTTTTCCATAGGCGAAGGGCCAAAGCAGGCTTTCGGCAGTAAAGGGCGGTTGCCATCAACCAGAATGGGGAATATTTATGTGATTCGACAGGCCTTGCTTGAAGCCAGAGAATATGCCGACCAATGGGCTGCTTATAATGACAGTCTAGCCAAAGCCAAAAAGGAAAAAAAGAGTGCGACCACCATTCAGCCTCCACGCCGGGACTTAAAGCTTGAGGCTCTGGCCAAAGTGGTGAGAGGGGAGCTCCCAGCTTTTATCGAATGCTACCGGATGGATGATATCAGTGGCGCTATCAGGCTGGTGGATGAGTTCAAACTGAAAGCAGTTTTTATAGGCTGTGCCGAAGGTTATCTTGTGGCCGGTGAAATAAGCAAGCGCGGGATTCCAGTTATTGTTGGGCCGATGGGGATTGGGCCGAAAAGGACTGAAACAGAAAACGTAGCAATAAGCAATGCCGCACGTCTCCATAAAGCCGGGGTGAAAATAGCATTGGAAAGTGAAACTCAATATGGTCTGGCTGCCCTGGAGGAGTTGCCGCTGGTGGCTGCCCTGGCGGTAAGAGGCGGGCTGGGCGAAGAGGAAGCGTTAAAAGCTATAACGATTAATGCCGCCGAAATTATCGGTGCGGGCGACAAAATTGGTAGCCTGGAGCCCGGCAAACAAGCCGACCTGGTTATCTTCAGCGGCAATCCTTTGGATTATCAGACCAGGGTTAAGAAGGTTATCATGGGGACGTGATACTCTGTCCCCGGGACAGAGTATCACGTCCCTATCTTGATAAATACTTGAAAATAAAGGAGATAGGATTTGAAAAAGTGGGGACAGAGTATCACGTCCCCAATTAAAAGAGGGATAGGAGGTCGGCGGAGGTGGCGACACGGCTATTTACCAGATAGCAACGCACCCGGCCCG
>DAOLNQ010000016.1:0-26142 GCA_035416665.1 Candidatus Saccharicenans sp.
GGTCATGATGAAACTGCCTGGGCCAAAAACAGGAGGGCTCAATTCTTGATAATTGAGAAATAAGCAGGTGAAAAACCGTCATCCAGTCATTGCTTTTTTTTCTTTATTATTGTTCAGCCTGGCTTTTTTATCAGCTGGAACAGGATCTGACGATCAGAGCAAGAAGACCTATGAACTGATGTACCAGGACATTCAGGCCTTAAAACTGCAGGTCGCTGAGCTGGCCTCAATGGTCAAGCAGAATACGGCTGAACTCAAAGAAGTCAAGGATCAGGTCAAGATTCTCAATGACCTGTTGCGGAAAAGTCAGGCCGCGGATGAATCTCTTCGCACTGAAATAAATAATCTGCCCCTTCAATATCAGAAAGTTAACTCCAGTCTGGAAGAGCTGCAGTTTCAGCTCTCCACCCTGCAGGACATCCTCCAGGCTGTACAGTCTCTAAGTGAAGAACTTAAAGCAGGGCAAAAAAGCAGCAAGCAGCCGGCGACGAAAAAGCCAGAGCCAGCGGCCAGCCAGCCTCCCCAGACAGCGGTAGTGACTATTCCGGCCCAGGAAATGTATAACAATGCTTACAGTGATTATCTCAAGGGAAATTATGATCTGGCTATAGAGAGCTTCAAGCTTTTCCTCCAGCAGTACCCGGCCACTCCACTGGCCGATAATGCTCTTTACTGGATAGGAGAATGCTATTACAGTCAGGGAAAATATACAGAAGCTATCGAAAGCTTTAATGACCTGCTGCTCAATTACCCCAACGGCGATAAGGTCCCGGCTGCCTATCTAAAGAAAGGTATGAGCTTTATCCAGCAGGGAAAGAAAGATGAAGCCCTGGCCACCTTCAAGCTTCTGGTCAGCAAATATCCACAGCAGGAAGAAGCCAGACTGGCCCAGCAAAAAATTAACGAACTGGTGGGAAAATGAGAGATTTAAACAGTTTAAATCGGGTGATTCTGGTCGGCAATCTGGTAAAAAAGCCAGAGCTGAGATATCTACCTAAAAACAACCGGGCAGTGGCCTCTTTTCAGGTAGCGACCAACGAAAGTGTCTATTATCCAGATACCAAACAAACTTCCCAGAAAACAGAGTTTCACCGCGTGGTGGCCTGGGGTAAACTGGCTGAATTCTGCGAGAGATATCTGGAGCAGGGTCGTCAGGTGCTCATCGAGGGCAAGCTGCGCAACCGGAGCTGGGCAGGTCGGGATGGTAACAAAAGATATACGACTGAGGTTGAAGCTCAAAATGTTGTTCTTCTTGGCCGCCGGCCAGCAGCTGCTGAAGAAATGCCGGCTGGTGTGGAAGCCGCCGATTATTCACCGACTGATTTCCCGGATATTTCAGAACCAGCAGGTGATGAATTCCCGGGGGAAGGTGGGCCTGAAGGCGGGGGGGAAGACGATATTCCTTTCTAATGAACCTCCGGGTAAAACGCACCCGACAACCGAAATTTATGAGGCAAGAAGGCAAGGTCAATGAGTGAGCCTGTTACCCTGGAAACTATCAAAAAACTGATTTACGAAGAAGTCAGGCCCTGGGGTAAATTTCGCAGTTATCCCCATCAGCTGGCTTCCAGCCTTAAAATTATCACGGTTAATCCAGGAGGTTTACTCTCTCTCCAGTATCATCGCCACCGGAGCGAATACTGGGTGGTGCTGGATGAGGGTCTGGAGGTTACCCTGGGCACTCAGTGCTGGCAACCGCAGCCGGGTGAAGAAATTTTCATTCCGGCCGAAACACCTCATCGCCTGAAAGGCACTGGCTTACAGCCTGCCCGCGTCCTGGAACTCTGGCTCGGTTCCTCTGATGAAAATGATATCGTCCGACTCGAGGATATTTACGGCCGGGATTGATTTTCCGACCTGCGCTGGTTATCTGGTTATCAGGAGCCAAAACGACTCAAGAAAAAGGCCTGTGGATATTTTCTGATAATGGCCTCTATCATAAATTCTTCAACCGCAGTGGCTGTTTTTAATTTGAGGGCCTGTTTGACCGCTTCCTGAACTGTCCTGGTTTCCACCTCTTGCAAGGCCTTTTTAACCCGGGGAATAAAAATCGGGTTCATGCTGAAATGCCTTAAGCCCATTCCCAGCAGGATAATGGCCGAGAGCGGGTCTGCAGCCATTTCGCCGCAGACCGTAACCTCCTTCCCGGCTTTATTGACTGTTTTGATTACATGAGCCAGCAGCTGGAGAACAGCCGGATGGTGAGGCTTGAAAAGGTAGGAGACAGCCTCATTGCCCCGATCAACTGCCAGATAATATTGAATCAAATCATTGGTGCCAATGCTGACATAATCAACTTCCTGGATGATACTATCGATCAACACAGCTGCTCCTGGCACCTCAATCATCACTCCAATTGGAATTTCTTCATCAAAAGGAATCTTGTTCTGCCTCAGCTCATCCTTAACCTCTTCCACGATCGTCTTCAGTTCAACCACTTCTTCTAATTCAGTAATCATTGGTACCATCAGTCGAACGTTGTGGTGATCACTGGCTTTGAGTATGGCCCTGATTTGTGTCCGGAAAAGCTCTCGGTTTCTCAAAGAAAAGCGGATAGCTCTTAAGCCCAGAGCGGGATTTGGTTCCTTTTCGATATTGAGCCAGGGCAAACTTTTTTCCCCGCCTATATCAATTGTTCTGATATAAACTGGCCGGGGATAGGTCTTTCTGGCCATCTGACGGTAAATTGACAGATGATCTTCTTCAGAAGGCAGAGTCGGCCGTCGGAGATAAATAAATTCTGAACGAAACAGTCCCACTCCTTCGGCTCCAAAAGAAAAAGCTGTCTCCAGTTCTTCCGGCAGTTCAATATTGGCCAGCGGAACAAAATCGACTCCATCCATAGTTAGAGACTTCAACCTGGCAATTTTTTTCAGCTCTTTCTTGTAATTCTGATATCTCTCTTTTTTGCTGTTGAACTCTCTTTTAATTGCTCGAGAAGGATTAATAATTACTTCTCCGTCGGTGCCATCAACAATAATGAAATCACCTGTCTTGACCTTGAGACTGGCATCATGCAGGCCGACCACGGCCGGAATCCCCAGAGATCTGGCCAGAATAGCCGTGTGCGAGGTCATCCCTCCCATATCAAGAACTACACCCATGACATTTTTCTGGCTGAGATAGACAGCTGCTTCTGAAGGAAGAAGCTCGCGGGCAACGAGAATAACCGGCTTGTCCAGGTCTTCCTTTTTTTCCCTTTTTCTTTCTAAATGGCGATAAACCCTGGCCAGAACGTCAGAAATGTCAGTTTTTCTCTCCTGGAAATATTCATCAGAAAGTGATTCAAACAGACTGACAAACTGGTTGTTAACCGTGGTAATGGCCCATTCAGCTTTGACCTTTTCATCAGTTATAACCTTTTCCAGATTCGATATGAGCATCGGGTCATCAAGAATCATCAGATGAGCATCAAAGATAAAAGCCTGATCTTTCCCCATCTGCTTTTCTATATAGGCCTTAAGCTTCTGCAGTTCTTCTTTGGTTCGCTCAAAAGCCCGATGTAATCGTTTTAACTCATCTGGCACCTGGTTATCAGAAATAGTTTCCCGCCGGGAAGTAAAAACGACACTTTCCGATAGCCGAGCTTCTCCCAGACCTATGCCGGGAGAGACGGCCAGACCGCGTAATCGGACAACTTCCATGCTTACTCGTCCTCGCCAAAGCGGTTGTTGATTAATTCCGTCAAGGCCCTCATCGCCTGCTCCTCGTCACGGCCAGAGACAACCAGTTTGAGCTGAGTGCCCTGGCCGGCAGCCAGGGTTAAAATACCAAGAATGCTTTTGCCATCAACTTCACTGCTGTCTTTGACCAGACGCACGGAAGAAGCGAAACGATTGGCCAGGTTAACAAATTTAACCGCCGCTCTGGCGTGTAAACCGAGTTTGTTTTTGATGATTACTTTTTTTTCGAGCATAAGATTATATTATTTCGACCTGGTATTAAGGAGGCTGCTGACCAGATGAATGTTCTTTTTCCCCTGATCAACTACCTTTTTGGCCACCTCTTTCAGGTTGTTATTCCTCTGTAAAGAGACAAACTTGATCAGCATCGGCATATTGACTCCGGTAATAATTTCCACCTTATTCTCAGCCAGAAAACTGAAGCTTAGATTAGAAGGGGTACCGCCAAACATATCAGTAAAAATGATCACACCGTTTTTCTGGTCAACTTTTTTTATACTCTGGCTGATTTTTTTCTTTGACTCCTCCACATCATCGTACCAGCCAATGGAAATAGCCTCAATATTTGGAGCTTCACCCAGGATAATCATGACGGCATTAAGCAGTTCTTCAGCCAGCTTGCCGTGTGAAACTATCACTCCACCTATCATGAAAAAACCGCCAGTAGCTAAATCGCTGATATTGTAACCAATTTTTTCCTATTTATAAATATCACGATGAATAATTTTTACTTCCTGCTTCTTCTGTCGAAGATGATTCCTCAAAGCGTCAGCGATAACCACTGACCGATGTTTGCCGCCGGTACAGCCAATCGAAATGGTTAGAGTACTCTTCCCCTCTTTTAAGAAGCCGGGCAGCTGGCTGTCGATAAAATCCTCGAGATGGCGAAGATATTCAATCGTCTCCGCCGATTTCAGCACAAACTCGCGAACTTTTTTTGATTTGCCATTGAGATTTCTCAGCTTATCAACATAAAAAGGGTTGGGCAAAAATCTGGTATCAAAAACCAGATCAGAGTCAAGAGGCAGACCATATTTATAGCCGAAGCTAATTATGTTTATCAGTAGATGCTTCTTCTTTTCTTTCAGGACCCGTCCAGCGACCAGGTCCTTCAGCTGGGAAATGCTGAGTCCGGTAGTATCTATGACTTCGTCAGCCATAGCTTTAATTGGCGCCAGTTTTTTTCTTTCCAGCCTGACTCCGTCCAGTATGGAACCCTTCTTCATTAAGGGATGAGGTCGTCGGCTTTCACTAAACCTTTTAACCAGAGCTTCATCCGAAGCTTCCAGAAAGATCAGCCTGGGTTTAGCCTTGAGCTGTTTGAGAATCTCAGGAAAATCACTTAAAAAATTGGGCTCGCGAATATCTATGACCAGTGCCATGCGGTCAATTTCAACTTTGCCTTTCTGCCAGAGATCAACCAGCCCTGGAATCAGTTTGGCCGGGAGGTTATCAACGCAATAATAGCCCAGGTCCTCCAGGAAATGGCTGACCACCGTCTTGCCGGAGCCAGATAAACCGGTGATGATAACGAAATCACCGTTTCCTCTGTCTCTGGCCATTAATCCCTCTTGGCAGAAAGCCTCTTTTCCAGCTGCCGGATAACATCCTGAGCAGCCTCATAGCCTCTTTGCCTCAGCAGAAAAACGCGACAGGCAACTTCAATCAAAGTGGCAATATTGCGACCGGGAGCCACCGGAATATGTAGCTGCGGAACCCTTCTCCCGGCCAGCAGGTAATCTTCCGGAAATTTAAGGCCCAGGCGATCCACTTCCATTTTTTTGCTCCATTTTTTCAGCCTGATGACCAGATTGATCGGCGCTTTTTCCTGCAGGGACCGCGGCCCGAAAATTTCTTTAATATTGATAATCCCCAGTCCTCTGATCTCCATAAAATTCCTGGTCAGCTGAGGCGAGCGACCCTGAAGCTGACCATGCTTGTCTTCAAAAATCTCAACCACATCATCCGAAACAAATTTATGCCCGCGAGCAATTAATTCCAGAGAACTCTCGCTTTTGCCGATACCGCTGTCACCAATGATCAGCGTTCCCACTCCAAATATTTTCAGCAGTCCGGCTGAGATGACAATCTGACAGGATGGCTCAGAAGAAGATACCAACTTTTTCTGACTGCTGGCCCGCCGGACAGCCTGCCTCTTTTTAGTTTTATTCACTTTGTTTCTCTTCCTGCCTTTTTATAATTTCTCTGACTTCGGCCGGGCTTTTGGCCTGCAGCAGCTTTTCTTTTAACTCGGGTGACTTCTTAATCAACTGGGCAATCATAGCCAGAATCTGAAGATTTAGAGTCGGATCCTCCAGCGAGGTGATAAGCAGGAAAAAGATATTAACCAGGTGCCCATCAGGAGCCCCAAAAGGGACGCCCTGCCTGGCAATTCCTACTAAAACAATAGGATTTGTCACCCATTTGACTTTGCAGTGAGGGATAGCCACACCTTCACCCAGAGCAGTTGTCCCCAGTGATTCACGTTGTTCCAGCTTTTCTATTACCTCATCAGCTCGATTGATCAGTTTGTTTTTTTCCAGAAAACTAACCATCTCCTGCAAAGCCTCTGACTTGCTCTGAGCCTTAATACCGAGAAGAATAGTTTTATCGCTAATAATATTGGATAACCTCAAGTTTAACTGCTCCTTACCGGTAACACCGACTTCCAGCCAATCTCCAGCTAGGTTACCCTTTTCAGCCTTCCGGGTCAACCAGCCCGATGCTACCATTCTGGCGGCGAAAAACTACAGCCCAGCCGTCGCTGCCTTTTTTTCTAAACATAAAAGCCTCTTTCTGGCCATCTTCTAACCGGATGATAGCCTCCTCCAGAGTAAGGGGCTGATCAGAATAATAGGGAAACCTGGCTAAACCGGGCTCAACTTCTGCTCCAGCTATGGAAACAACGGCAGGCTGCCGAGCAGCTGCCCGTCGACGTTTCTGAATCAGCTTTCTTCTTTCTTTAACTATCTTTCTTTCGAGACTGTCAAAAACCTTGTTCAGCGAATTGAACATATCTGTCGTTTCTTCTGACAGAGCAAAATCTTCTCCCCGCCTTTTAACCAGCAGATCTGCTCTCTTCCGGCTCTTCTCTTCGGTCAGGATGACTTCAATTTGCTGTACTTCGTCGAGAATTTTACCCATTCTTTTGAGTCTTTTTTCGCAATAATCTCTGATATCCTCAGTCAACTCCGTACGTCTGGCCGTAAAATTAACGATCATTCGACCTCCTCCAGTAAAAATTTCTTTTTTCTAATGTTAGCTGGGGGAATGCCCAGCTGGCCACGGTATTTAGCCACCGTCCGGCGAGCAATCTGAACATTTTCCCGCCTTAATATATCAACTATTTCTTCATCACTCAAGGGATTGGCTTTGTCCTCGTTCTGGACGAGCTTCCTTATTCTGTCTTTTATTTTCAAGGATGAAACTTCTTCTCCATAAACCCCATTGAGGGACTTATGAAAGAAAAATTTTAAAGGAAATAGGCCTAGCGGAGTCATCATATATTTATTGGCGACTACCCGACCAACGGTTGATTCGTGCAGCCCCAGTTCCTGCCCGATCTCCATCAAAGTCATTGGCTTTAAAGCCTCCAGTCCACTCTCCAGAAAATCTTTCTGTTTTTTGACGATATATTCTGCTACCCTGTAAATTGTTCTGTTCCTCTGATTGATACTTTTAATAAACCACAGAGCTCTTTTCATTCTGTCCTTTATAAACCTGGCTGTTGCCTCATCGGTTGCCATCCCGGCCTGAGCCAGCTGGCGGTAATAACGATTCAGCCTTAACCTGGGCAGCTCTTCTTCATTAAGATAAACCTTCCACTGGCCATGTTCCTTCACCACATAAATGTCGGGAACTACATAAATCGTTTTATCTCCACTGTATTTCCGTCCAGGAGCTGGATCTAGATTCTTAATTACATCAAGATGAAGGCGCAATTCAGAGAGCGAGATGTTCAGCACGCTGGCCAGCTCTTGATGGGCTGCCTTTTCCAGCCAGGGCAGGTAGTCATTGATTATCTTCCTGGCCACTTCATCCTGCAGATTAAGCGAATCCATCTGGGCCAGCAATGATTCCTTTAAAGTCAGGCTCCCACAGCCAGGCGGATCAAACATTTTAATCTTCGACCGAACTTCTTCTACCTTCGGCAGGTCTTCTTCTAATCTGGCGGCTATTTCTTCTGGACTGACCGTTAAATAGCCATCTTCGTTAATGTTGCCGATAATATATTCTGCTATTTCTAATTCTCGGGGCTCAGAAAAAGCCAGACCGGCCTGCCAGTTCAGATGATCCCACAGAGAAGGGCTTTCTGAAACCTGATTTTCGAAGCCGGTCTCATCCTGATCGGGCTCGGCCAGAGTCGGAATAGATTCATCCAGATAGTCCTCAAACCCGCTGGAAAAGATGACCTCGTCGTAATCCTGCCCGCTGCTATCTGGCTGAGCATTTTCTGGCTCTGTCCCGCCCTCCGCAGCAGCAGATTCTCCGGCCAGAGCTTGTCCCGATTCACCCTCTATTTCCAGCAGCGGATTTTCAGCCAGCTCATCGTAAACCACCTGTTGCAATTCCAGATTGGTCAACTGGAGAAGTTTAATCGCCTGCTGGAGGGCCGGGGCCAGAATCAATTTCTGCGTTTGTTTCTGGTTTAACTTTTGCTTTAACATGGGCCTGAATTCATGAGTTAGTTTATATTAAAGACGGAAGTCAAGGCCAAAATATATCTTTTTAATCTCACTTTCTTTTAAAACTTCCTCCGGACTTCCTTCAAACAAAATCTTCCCTTCATTTATTATATAGGTTTTATCCAAAATTTTCAGCGCTTCTCTGGCCCGGTGATCGGTGAGAAGCAGCCCGACTCCTTTTTCTTTTAACCTGAGAATAACCTGTTGCAGTTCAGCTACTGATCTGGGATCCAGCTCGGAAAACGGTTCATCCAGCAGGAGAAACTCAGGTCCGAGAATCATCGCCCTGACTATTTCCAGCTTACGACGCTCACCTCCCGACAGCTGTCCGGCTGGCTGGCCGGCTAGCGGCAGCAGTCCGAATTCCTGGAGCTGCTGGTGGATCATTTCGCAACTGTCTCTGGTTTTTTCCCTTCCATTTCTGGCTTCCGCCGCCAGCCAGAGATTTTCTTCCACTGTCAGACGACGGAAGATTGAATTTTCCTGAGGCAGAAAGCCAAGCCCTTTCCTGGCTCTCATATAAACCGGATAAGGTGTCAATTCTTCGCCGTCCAGCCAGATCTCACCGCTATCCTGGCGGACGAGCCCGATAATGGTCGAAAAGGCTGTCGTCTTACCAGCCCCATTTGGACCAAGCAGCCCGACAATTTCAGCTGGGGTGACACGAAAAGAAACGTCGTCTAGAATGACTCGCTGACCATACCTTTTGACCAGGTTTTTGACCTCTAACAGGTTCATTTTGCCCTGCGAAGGACGGTCATTGCTCTCTTTTTTCCCTTATTTTCTACCGTGATTCTATCATCGAGGGTAAACAAAGTCAATTTATCAGCCTCGACCAGGTTCCCTTCTGTATCTTTAAAAGTAGCCTGACCGCTAAAAACAAAAATTTCTTCGGCCGGAAAATAAAGACCCTCTGTTGCTTGAAATTCATAATCCTTCCAGACCAGTCTTACCACACCGCTCATTTTCAGGCTGGTTAGTTCATCCGACTTTTCTCCTTCAAAATAGAATGTCAACTGTTGGGCCTGAATTTTAACCCCACCTCCGGAAAAAGCAGCTTTCTCCCAGGCCCGAATGGTCCGGTCAACCGGTTGAAGGCTTAACTGGCCAGCTCTTATTTCAGCTCCTTTTACCCTCGAACCCGCCGGGCTACCATAAGCCAGATTGGCTTTAATCCCACCCGCCAGATTTATTTCCCCCGTTTCTTTATCAAAAAAAGCCTGGTCGCAGCCAAAAACATTCTCTTCCTGCCAGATAGTTACCTGGCCGCTGAGCTCAATTCTCTGGCTGCTGCTCCTGGCTTCCTGTCCGTAGGCCAGGAGCGGTCGGTCTGTTTTAAAAAAAGGCCCGGCTGATTTAAAAAATATTGGACTTATTTCAAGTTGGGCCTGCTCGGCCCTGAAGCCAGAGCTGGCCAGGTCAAATTGCAGCCAGCTGGCCTCAAGCCTGAACTCGTTAGAGATTAATCGGGCTGAAGCGTCAAGACTGATCAGCCCGCTTAACAGGTCTTCCTTTAAGCGGTCAGCCTGAAGTTCTACTTCCTTTTTCCCATCTTTAAAGACAATCAGGGTAGCTGCTTGAGCTAGAAAGTAAGTAGCCTGTCCTCCAGGTTTGAAAGTCAGCTCGATCTTTTCTCCGTTGCCTTCGACCTTCTGCTGACTATCTTCAGCCCTCATTTCCCAGCCGTCAGGCACCAGGAGAGTCCAGTCAACCTGTTGCCGGGTTAAAATTATCCGGTCTGACTTAAGGTCAAGATGATTAAAAGTCGAGCTATCCTCCTCCTGTCTCAGCTTGAAGAAAGCTTTCCCCGCCAGTTCAATTTTCATCGGCTCAAAATTGGCTTGAGCAAGAAGCAAGGTTCCGACTGAAGCCAGGCCTGACCACGAGCCATTTTCGAACATAAACCCGTCAGCCTCAACCTGCCCGGAGTCGAGATCAAACCTCAGCCTTTCACCTTTCACCACAAGAGGAGGCTTCAATCCGACCAGGGTCAGAACTGCTCCCTGCGGGCAGCTGCCTTTTCTGCCCACAGAGTAATAATCCGCTTGAGGAGCTGATATTTCCAGAGGACCAATGGTCAGTTTTAAATTCTCTACTTGAAGGAGACCAGATTTCATTTGATATGTCAGATTGGTGGCGGAAAGCCTTACCTCTCCGCTTTCCACCTCAACCGTTCCCCTGGCCGATAACTCTTCTTTATCCGACCCGATGGTTGCCTCCCTGGCTTTCAGCCTTAAATTGAAATCCGACCTATCCTGGACAAACTCAACATTCCCGCTAAGGAGTTGATTGCCTTTCTGATCTATGGAGGCCAGATCTGCTCTGATTTTTATTTTCCCGCCCTCCGCTCTGAACTCCACCGCAGTCAAGTTTTCCTCGAGGCTGCGGACATTGTCGGCTGCCGCTGGTTCGGTTCCCGCCAGAGGAATCTTCTTTTCTTTAGCGGCAAAAAAAATAACGAGAGTCAGAACGAGCAGAAAGATGATCAAGGCCACCAGGCTGATTTTTCTCAGAAGAAGCGGCCAGGTGTATGACTCTGATTTATTTGACATCACATCAGGTGAGTCCTGGCATCCTCCAGGTTAAGATGAACTTGCTTTTTCCCCCGGTAGTCTGAGACCTGGAGCGAATAGGCCAGGTCCAGTTTTTCGCCTCGCTTTAATTCAGCTCGGCTTCCTGCCCTGTCCCAGGCCAGGACTTCAAAAACCCGACCACCCTGCCTGGCCCAGAACTTAAGGTGTCGGTTTTTTAGAATAACTGGCTCTCCCAGAACGTCTACTTCTTCCGCCACAAAAACCGGGCGCTTATTGCCGACTCCAAAAGGTAAAAGACGCGTGTAAAATTCCAGAAAGGAGGGGGTAATCGCCGAGAAGCTAAGCCGGCTATCAATCAGCAGTTTTTTCTGCAAAATGTCGTCGGTTATTTTTTCAGCGGCCAGGCTGTTTATTTTTTCTTTAAAAGCCTGAAGCTCTGATTGGTTGAGTGTGCAACCAATAGCCTGTTCATGTCCGCCAAAATTTATCAGTAATGAGCTGCACTGGTCTATAAGATCAATAAGGGACAGGTCCGGCAGACTGCGGCCAGAGCCAAAGGCCTGGCCATTTTCATAGGCAAAGAGAATTACCGGCCGGTAAAACAACTCTTTGATTTTAGAGGCCACAATACCGATCACTCCCCGGTGCCAGTTTTCGCTGCCCAGAACTAGCAGACGATATCTCTCGTCGAGCTTTCTATTTTTTATCTTCTGGACTGCTTCTTTTAAAATTTTTTCTTCAATTCTCTGCCTGGTATTGTTTAATTCATTTAACTTCTTAACCAGTTCGGCGCATTCCTCTTCAGAATCAGAAAAGAAAAGCTTCAGAGCCAGTTCGGTTTCACCCAGCCGGCCAGCCGCATTGATTCTTGGCCCGACCCTGAAGCCCAGATCAACTTCATTAATCTCCCGACTGCCAATGCCCGATATTTCCAGCAAACTTTTCAGTCCGGGTGTCTTAACCTCTTTTAATCTGCCCAGACCCTGCCTGACCAGAATACGGTTTTCCCCCTGCAGACTGGCCACATCGGCTACCGTTCCAATACTGGCCAGCTTCAGAAAAAGAGTCATGTCCTGATTGACCCCACGATCAAGGAAAAGGGCCTGAATGAGTTTAAAAACCACCCCCACCCCGGCCAGATTTTTATCAGGGTAACCAGATGATTCTATCACTGGATTGAGGACCGCCACCGCTCGGGGCAATTCTTCTCCCGGATGATGGTGATCAGTAATGATGACCTCCAGTCCGTTTCTCTTAGCTTCTTCCACAAAATCAACCGCTTTTATTCCGCAGTCAACACTGATGAGGAGATTAGCTTTCATCTCCAGAATATGGGGCAGATGATGAACCTTTAAACCATAGCCATCTTTCATTCTATCTGGAATAAAATAAGCAACATCACCACCCAGTGAACGCAGGGCCTTAACCAGCATGACCACCGACAGTATGCCATCAACATCATAGTCGCCAAAGACTACAATCTTCTCTTTTCTGGCCAGGGCTTGCTCGAGGCGATTGACAGCCTCTTTCATGCCCCGCATTAAAAATGGATTATGAAGATCAGTTAGCTGGCCATAAAGAAAAAAAGAAGCTTCCTCACTACCTTTTATCCCCCGGTTGACCAGAATAGCCGCTATCTCATCAGGCAGATTAAGCTCCTGAGCCAGAAGCCAGGCCTCTGGATTTTCGGGTCTGATCTGCCAGAGATAATTAGCTTTCATCTTTTTAAATTTAACACAACTGGCTTCCTTCGACAACCGGCCAGTCCGCTAGCCTGGTTGACATCAGGCAGAGGCAAAAATATAATTTTGAGGCTGTGCTGGAAAAACTTAAAGAAACATTATCAAAGACCAGAAAGCTCTTTACACCCATTGGACAACTCTTCTCCCGTGGCCAGTCACAGGAAGAAATTCTGGATGAACTTTTTGAGCTGCTCATTCTGGCTGATGTCGGAGTAGCTACCAGTCAGAAAATTATCAACGATCTGAAAGAAAAGGCCAGAAAATCTAATCAGGCAGATCTTAAACTTTTACTAAAACAGGAACTAATTGAAATTCTAGCGGCCAGGCCAGCTGCCGTCAAAGAAACTTTCCCCGCAGTCTGGCTGCTGGTCGGGGTAAACGGCGGAGGTAAGACCACCTCGGCAGCCAAGCTGGCTTACAAATATCAAAGCCAGGGACGAAAAGTTATGCTGGCCGCAGCCGATACTTTCCGGGCCGCTGCCCAGGAACAATTAGCTCTGTGGGGCAAGAAACTTAATCTGTCCGTCGTTCAGGGACAGCCAGGCGCCGACCCGGCTTCGGTTGTCTATGATGCTCTCCAGTCTTTTAAGGCTAAAAACTATGATCTGTTAATTATTGATACGGCTGGCCGCCTGCACACTTATGCTAACCTGATGGTCGAGCTGGAAAAAATAAAAAAGGTAATCAGCCGCGAAATCCCTGGAGCTCCACAGGAAATTCTTCTCGTCCTGGACTCGACCATAGGACAAAACGCTATCGTTCAGGCCAGAGAGTTTAACCGCTTTTCCGGTCTGACGGGTGTCTTCCTGACCAAACTGGACGGAACTGCCCGGGGTGGAAGCGTCCTGGCGGTGGTGGAGGAATTGCAGCTTCCCATAAAATTTGTTGGCCTGGGCGAGACAGAAAAAGATATAATGGAGTTTGAGCCAGAAGCTTTTGTTGAGGCTCTTCTTTCATGATGAAGTCAGCCCTGGATATCAGTCTCATGGAGATGGCTTATTCCTTAGCGGAAAAAGCCAGAGGCCAGACGAGTCCCAATCCCTGTGTCGGCGCACTGATTGTCAAACAGGGAAAAATTGTGGGCTGGGGCTATCATCAGGCGGCCGGGTCACCCCATGCCGAGATTATCGCTCTGGAGAGAGCCGGGAAAGAAGCTCAGGGTTCAACCCTTTATCTGACACTTGAGCCGTGTGTGCACTGGGGCAAAACCCCTCCCTGTGTGGATCGGCTGGCTGTGGCCGGCTTAAAGAGGGCAGTTATTTCGACTTACGATCCGAATCCGATTGTTTACCGCCAGGGAGTGGCCAGGTTGAAAGCGGCCGGAGTGGAAGTGGTAACCGGGATACTGGCTGAAAAACAGACCAGATTGAATGAAGCCTATCATAAATATATTGTCAGCAGGATTCCTTACATTACCCTTAAAGCGGCCGTCAGCCTTGACGGTAAAATGGCCACCTCAACCGGCCAGTCCCACTGGATAACCTCAGAAGAATCCAGACAGTTCACCCAGAGACTGAGGGCCGAGCAGGATGGAATTATGGTCGGTATCAAGACTGCTCTGGCTGATGATCCCGAACTGTCTGTCAGGGTAGAAAACTTTGTCAAGAAAAGATGGTTTCGGATTCTACTTGATTCAAGCCTCCGTCTCCCTCTTACCGCCCGCCTTCTAAAAAGCCCGGACAAGGGACAGGTTCTGATTTTTACCAGCTATAATAGTTCTGATGAAAAAGCTAAAAGGCTGGAGGATAGAGGAGCCGAAGTGATTCGCGTTCCTGACCGAAAAGGCTACCTGTCGCTGGCGGCTGTCCTTAAACAACTTGGTAAAAGAGAAATAACCTCAGTTCTGGTAGAAGGCGGAGCCAGCCTGCTGACCTCATTTCTGGAGGAAAAGCTGGCCGACAAGGCCATCATTTTCATTTCGCCCTTGCTTATTGGTGGAGAAAAGGCTCCGACCGTGTTTGAGGGACAGGGAGTCAGTCGTCTGCCGAGAGCAGCGAGATTGAAGAACATCAGAACTTTCAGACTAAATGATGACCTTATCATGGAAGGATATTTTTAAGTGTTTACCGGGCTTGTGCGTTATCAGGGAAAATTCGGGGGCTGGAGAAAAAACCGAACCGAACTGCTGCTGGAAGTGCCGGAGGAACTGGCTGGCCAGCTGGAGCCAGGTCAGAGCCTGGCTGTCGATGGCGTCTGCCTGACCTTAAGTCGCCAGGAAAAAAATCAATTGCTTTTTACTCTATCCAGGGAAACCCTCGACCGAACTAATCTGAAAGACTACCGGCCCGGGAAAACTGTCAATCTCGAGCTGCCACTCCGGCTGGCTGATTTTTTAGGAGGTCATCTGGTCACCGGCCACGTTGATAGTACCGGTCAGGTGATTGAGGTTAAGAGCAGGCCACCAGGAAAAAGACTTAAAATAAAAGTGCCGGCGGAGAGCAGAAAATATCTGGTGGACAAGGGATCAGTGGCAGTAAATGGAGTCAGTCTGACCGTCGCCGCCCTTGGGCCTGACTGGCTGGAAGTTGAGTTGATACCGGCCACCCTTCAGGCCACCAATCTAAATGACCTGCGGCCGGGAGACCGGGTTAACCTCGAAGGTGACATCATCGGCAAATACGTGTATAATTTCTTATCAAAAAAATTTTAACCGCATCTTTAAAACAACAATGGAAAACCAATCAAAAGTTATAAGCGTTGACCAGGCTCTGGACTATATCCGAGCTGGCCGGATGATCATCATTGTTGATGATGAAGATCGCGAGAATGAAGGGGACCTGATGGTGGCGGCCGAAAAGGTCACCCCGGAAATAATAAACTTCATGTCCAAATACGGGCGAGGGCTCATCTGTCTCTCTCTGACGAAAGAAAGAGCGGAGGAGCTAAAGTTACCCCCGATGGTGAGCGAAAATACCGCCAGATTTGGCACAGCTTTTACTGTTTCGATTGATGCCCGAGAAGGTGTCACGACTGGCATATCTGCCTATGATCGGGCTAAAACCATCCTGACCGCCATCAACCCAGCTGCCAGACCGGAAGATCTGGCTCGCCCTGGACATGTTTTTCCGCTCATCGCCCGAGAGGGTGGAGTCCTGGCCAGGGCTGGCCAGACAGAGGCGGCAGTTGATCTGACCAGAATGGCCGGGCTTTATCCGGCCGGGGTCATTTGCGAGGTGATGAAGGAAGACGGCACCATGGCCAGAATGCCAGACCTCGAAAAGTTTGCCGAAGAACACGCTGTGCCGATTTTGACCATTGCTGATCTTATCCGCTATCGGATGCGCACTGAAACACTGGTCAAAAAAATTGCTGAGGCTGATCTCCCCACTCGCTATGGCCATTTTCGTCTGGCTGTTTTTGAAGACATTATTCACGGCGATCACCATGTGGCTCTCATCAAGGGTGACATAGCCCGGGACGAACCGGTGCTGGTCAGGGCTCACTCTCAATGTCTGACCGGCGACGCCTTTGGCTCTTTGCGCTGCGACTGCGGTGATCAGCTTCACCTGTCGATGGAAATGATCGAGAAAGAAGGCCGGGGCCTGGTTCTCTATATGCTCAACCATGAAGGCCGGGGCATCGGTCTGGCTAATAAAATCAAAGCCTATGCTCTTCAGGATGAAGGAGCGGACACAGTTGAAGCCAACTGCCGGCTTGGTTTTAAACCCGATCAGCGCGATTATGGTATTGGCGCTCAGATTATGGCCGCCCTGGGTATAAGGAAAATCAGGTTGCTGACCAATAACCCCCGCAAGTTTCGCGGCCTGAGCGGCTATGGGCTGGAGATTGTCGAACGAGTACCCATCCAGATCCCACCCAATGAAGAAAACATGGATTACTTAAAAACCAAAAAAGAAAAGATGGGCCATCTGCTGGACATTACCTGAGAGCCCAGGGGCTAAAACAGAATCTTCTTCTGCCTATCCAGATCAAAGATGTTTCATTTTTGAATCCAGAATAAAAGTAACCGGCCCGTCATTAATGAGATAAACATCCATCATAGCCTGAAAGACACCTGTTTCCACTTTGAGCCCACTGGTTTTCAGCCGCTCGACAAAATAATTAAAAAGACGGGCGGCCTGCTCTGGCGATTCAGCCTGGTCAAAACTCGGTCGGCGACCCTTCTTAATCGAAGCAGCTAATGTAAACTGGGATACAGCCAGAATGCTCCCACCTGTTTCCATTAAAGACAGATTCATCTTGCCCTGTTCGTCCGGGAAAATCCGCAGCCCGATAACCTTGTCGGCCAGGTAGTCGGCCTCAACTTCCCGGTCGCCTTTTTCTATCCCGACCAGAAGACAAACCCCGGTCCCGATTTCCCCTGCAGTTTTCCCTTCGACCAGGACTTTAGCTTTTTTTACTCTCTGTAAAACTATCTTCACGCCGACTCCTTCCAATCAAACCGCCTCCAGTTGACTTTAAACTTCGAATATTCTATCATAATGCCCTTCAAAGGAGATACAGATGGCACTGAGACACAAATCAGCTATTAAGCAGCATCGCCAAAGCCTCAAGCGACGGGCAACAAACCAGAGAAATAAATCTATGATGAAAACCCACATCAAAAAAGTAAGAGAAGCCGTGGCCAGAGGCGACCGGGAAGCAGCCCTGGAACTCCTGCCAAAAGCTATCAAAGCCATCGATAAAACAGTGGCCAAGGGAGCTATTCACCAGAACACCGGTTCCCGCTATAAATCACGCCTTTCAAAACAGGTTCTGGCTCTCAAACCGAAAGCCAGCTGATCTTAACCGAGTTTTTTATCCCTTAAAGCAAAATATTTAATAAGGAAAGTCTCTATCAGAATTTCGGGTTTAAGGTCGCTGCTTTTCAAGTCTAAATCGAGCCGGGCCAGTTCATGAACTAAATTGTCCAGCTCTTCCTGGCTAAAAGCCTCCAGGCAGGCGGTAAAAGCCTGAAGCTTGCGGTCAAAAAGACTCCAGCCTTCGACCAGTTGCGGATGCGATTTTTTAAATATTTCCCTGATCGGTTTTTTCCACCTTCCTACCTGAACCTTAGCCTGATTTAAGGAAATTATGTACCGACTGATAGCAGAAAAATAATTGAGTATATCAATGACAGCTGGCTCACCGACGAAAAAGCTACGATTAATCATTAAGGCCTGCTGGAGGCTCCCCGACTCCAGAGCCTCTTCCAGAGCAAAACGGTCATAGCCCTGGCGAACTGTTCCCGTTTCCAGCACATCGGCTTCAGTTATTTCGTCTTTCTCCTGAGGATAGAGGCTGAGCTTTTCCATCTCCTGACTCAAAAGGACAAGATCCGGACCGCAGATCTCCAGCAATCTTCGGGCAGCAGCCACCTCTATCTTTTTACCCTTTGATTTCATTTCATCATTTATCCAGGCCAGAAGTTCGTTATCCCTGGGAGTCTTGATCTCAATTGTCTGAAATATATTCTTATGCTGGTTTTCGAGCCGCTCGAAAAAATTCAGAAGCTTCTGTCCGCGCTTAAGTTTGCCATCAAAGATAATGATCAAGAACACCCGGTCTGGTGGTTGCTGAAAATAACGAATCAGCCGATCCTCGGCCGGGGCCAGAAGCTGCCGGTAAGCTTTATCGCCAGCCTGCCAGTCATCGTGGTCGTCTTCCGGAAAATAAATTATAAAGATTCTGTCACGTCCTGAAGAAAAAATATCAAGGCTCGAAGCCTCATCGAGGATCTCAGACCAGTCAGTGTCAAAGAGAAAATAAGTCCGGAACTCAGGCCCATTCCCTGTCCCCTGACTGGCTTTTTTCCAGCGGTCAAGATAAAGCCTGGTAGCCAGGGCCTGTTCGCCATAAATAAAAGTGCCTGCTTTCAAATTTTGAGGGCTGAAAACTCTCTCCAGTGTCCGGTAAAAGATCTCTTTTGAAGCCATTTAAAACCCTTCGAGCAGGCTGACCACCAGCTGTCTGGCATATTTCTCGACCAGGCGGTCAAGAGCCTGATTTTCCATCGTTTCATAATCAAGGCCAGCCGGCACCTCGTATTCGTCCACATAGGTAAAATTATCATCAGCAAAAAGTATCTGATCAGTCAAAAGATCGGTAAAAACGACACTGGTCACTACTGTTATTTTATATCGGCTGGCAGCCCCTTCCGAACTAAAGGCAATGGGCTGAACCTTAAAAGAGGTAATCTCCCCGACCAGCAGCCCCTGGGCTTTATCCTGATCCGGCTCAATGCTGACCCGAGCCCTGGTAATCAGTTCATTGATGACACTTCTGGTCAATTTGACATCCAGCTCAAATCTGCCAGAAGTGTTTCTAAAGACCGGGACACAGACACGTTTCATGTCAGGCGGCCAGACACTGCCCCGGCCACGCAGCTGATAACCACAGCTGGCGAGAGAAATTATAGCCAGCACTGTGCACAGGCAACTGGCAATATATTTCTTGAAAAACCGCATCTAACTTCAGAGGTCAGACCACCAGGCTGACCAGCTTATTTTTAACACAGATGATTTTTCTGGGCGGCCGGCCTCCCAGCAGTTCTTGAATTCGCGGCAGACTCAGGGCCTTTTCTTTCAGGATCTCCTCGTCTGTATCAATTTCAGCTTCAAATTTATCGCGAAGTTTGCCATTAACCTGAACGACGATCGTAACCAGCTCCTCTCTGGCCAGTTCTGGATCATAAGCAGGCCAGCTGCTCTCCGCCACCAGTGTCGTTCTGCCCGTCTTCTGCCACAGTTCTTCTGCTAGATGAGGAGCAAAAGGTCCCAGGAGAAGAATCAAATCACTCAGAGCTTCCTTGAGAAGCTCCCTTCCTTTCTGGCTTGCTCTCAAAGCGTCCTTTTCCTTTTTCAGGCTGTTGGTAAGTTCCATCAGAGCAGAAATAGCTGTATTCAAATGAAAACGCTGTTCTATATCATCAGTGACTTTTTTTATGGTCTGGTGCAGCTTCTTATTGAGCCGTTGGTAGCTGGCCGGGTCAAATTGCCCGCCGACAGTCGCTTCTTTCTCCTGGAAGAGGTCCAGATTTTCTTCCGCCAGATTCCAGATTCTAAGGATGAAGCGATAGCAGCCTTCCAGCCCTTCCTCTGACCAGGCAAATTCTTTTTCCGGCGGCGAGGCAAAGAGAATAAATATACGAAGTGCATCAGCCCCATAGGTTTTAATCATTTCGTCCGGATCAACCACATTGCCTCTGGATTTAGACATGGCTGAGCCATCCTTGGTGACCATGCCCTGAGCCAGGTAATGAGGGAAAGGCTCATCAATGCTGGTCAGACCAAGATCCCGGAGATATTTGGTGAAAAACCGGGAATAGATCAAATGGAGTATAGCGTGTTCAACACCGCCAATATAAAGATCAACTGGCAACCAGTAAGCAGCCTTTTCCGGATCAAAAGGTAGCCTGGTTTCCCGGGGTGAACAATAGCGGAAAAAATACCAGGAAGAATCAACAAAAGTATCCATGGTATCAGTCTCGCGCCGGGCCGGACCGCCACACCGAGGACAGGTCGTATTGACAAACTCAGGAATCTTCTCCAGCGGCGAGCCCTCCTCACCGGTAAACTCGGCTTTATATGGGATCTCCACAGGCAGCTGTTCATAGGGGACAGGCTGCAGTCCACATTTTTCACAATAAATAACCGGAATCGGTGTTCCCCAGTAGCGCTGACGGGAAATACCCCAATCACGGAGGCGGTAGGTAACGCTTTTACGGCCGAAGCCTTTAGCCTGGGCCAGGGCGGCCATTTTCTCCATGGCTTCGACTGAGCTCAGACCGCTGAATTCCCCCGAATTAATAAGGATTCCATACTCCTCGAAGGCACGACCTGACTCCGGCTCAAATTCAGGTGAAGCCGGCTTTATCACCGGTACAATGGGCAGATTGTATTTGGTAGCAAATTCATAATCTCTCTGATCATGAGCAGGAACCCCCATCACCGCCCCTGTGCCATAATCCATCAGGACGTAATTTGCCAGAAAAATTGGAACGGGCTGGCCGGTAAAGGGATTAATCGCCTTAAGACCGGTATCATAACCAACCTTTTCTTCTTCCTTTATTTCTTTTCTGGCTCTAGTCTCGGCGATGGTCTTTTTAATCCAGGTCTGAAGTTGTTCTTTTTCCGGATGGCCAGCAATAAGTTCAGCCGTCAGTGGATGTTCAACCGATAGAACAAGAAAAGTTGCTCCATAGATGGTGTCGATTCTGGTAGTAAAGACCTCAATATCTTTATTTATGGCCGGGACTTTAAAATTAACCAGCGCCCCTTCGCTCTTACCTATCCAGTTCTTTTGCATCTGTAGAACATGCTCAGGCCAGTTGGCAAGTTTTTCGTGGCCGCTCAGCAGTTCCTCGGCATAAGCCGTGATTCTCAGGGACCACTGTTCCATCTTCTTCTGACTGACCTCGCTGTCACAGCGCCAGCAGCGCCCGGCCACCACCTGTTCATTGGCCAGAACTGTCCGGCACTGAGGACACCAGTTAACCCAGCTCAACCGGCGATAGGCCAGTCCCTGTTCCAGCATCTTGAGAAAAATCCATTGATTCCAGCGGTAATATTCTGGTAGGCACGAGTTAACCTCTCTCGACCAGGCATAGCTGAAGCCCAGTCTTTTCAGCTGAGACCGCATATAATTAATATTATCGAGTGTCCATTTCTGAGGATGAATGCCGTGTTTAATAGCTGCATTTTCAGCCGGCAAGCCCAGGGCATCCCAGCCTATCGGATGGAGCACATTAAAGCCCCTCATCTTTTTAAAGCGAGCTATGACATCACCTATGGAATAATTGCGGACATGCCCCATGTGAATCCGGCCAGAAGGATAAGGATACATTTCCAGGCAGTAAAACTTGGGCTTAGCTGGATCCTCAACTACCTCAAAGACCTGGCGTTCTTCCCAGACCTTCTGCCACCTGGTTTCAATTTCTTCAAAATTATAGGCTTCCTTCATGGTTGCTACCTCTGATCAGGGAATCAAGTCCCGATAATGCGAGCCAGATATCCAATCAGCTCAATCAGCTTAAAATGATAAGTTTCTGGTGGCTAAAAGTCAACCGACCCGGCAGCCAGTTATAGCTTATTCGGCCAATTAAATTTATAATAAAATTTTCAGCCGGTGTTTAGTTTATAAAGAATGAATCGATTCTAATGAAAATTATTGAAGTAGAAAATCTGGAAGCAGGCTATAACCGTCAGCCCGTTCTGCACGGGCTTTCCTTTGAACTTGACCGTGGAGAATTTCTGGCTGTCTGCGGCCCCAATGGCTCGGGCAAGAGTACTCTGATTAAAGCCCTCCAGAGGTTAACTCCTTTGCTTCGCGGTACAGTCAGGCTCGATGGAAAAAGCCTTTTCCAGCTTAAACCCAGAGAGATAGCCTCCTCTCTGGCCTATGTTCCTCAGGTATCAGAAGCCGTTTTTGATTTCACTGTTGAAGAAACCGTGGCTATGGGCCGCTATGTCCATCAGAAAAATAGACTGGCCGGCGAATCTGTCAAAGACCGGCTGGCAATTGAGGAAGCCATGAAATTAACCGGGGTGACTGGCCTGAGAAATAAGAGCCTCAGCCAGTTAAGCGGCGGAGAAAGGCAGCGGGTGCTGCTGGCCAGAGCTTTAGCTCAGGAAACGCCTGTTCTCCTTCTGGACGAGCCCAGTTCCCACCTGGACATAAATTTTCAGCTTCAAATCTATCATCTTCTTCGAAAACTTCAGCTGGAAAAAAATAAAACTATTCTGGTCGCCGAGCATAACCTCAATCTTTGTCTGCCTTACTGTCAGCACCTGATTTTTTTAAAAGAAGGCAGGATAGTAGCAGCCGGCTCTCCCCTGGAAATAATTAACAAGGAAATAATCCGACAGGTTTTTGACCTCGAAGTGGAGCTGCGAGAAAATACCTCCTCCGGCCTTCTTGAGATATCCTTTATCCATTCTCTTGGCCAGAGAACAGTCCAGTCTGAACCTGAAATAACAGACAGGAGATAAAAAAATTACAAATAAGAGACTTCTTACTTCAGCTGAGCCACCAGTCTCAGGCTGCCCGACGGTCAGCCATCGATTTAATAATCAACCGTCAGACAAAAGAAAACGGCGATCAGACTTCAGTCTGATTTTTATAATTGCTCTTTTCCTCACTGTCTCCAGTGCCTGGTCGCAGTCCAGAATTTTCAGTGACGATTTCGGCTACCGGCTGGAACTTGAGGCTTGTCCCCGGAGGATAATTTCCCTGGCCCCTAATCTGACCGAGATCATTTTTGCTCTGGGCCTCAGTCAGCAGCTGGTTGGAGTAACCAGCTTTTGCGACTACCCCGAGGAGGCCAGGCAAAAAGAGATTATTGGTGGCCTCGTTGATCCCAACCTGGAAAAGATCAAAGTTCTCCAGCCTGATTTGATCTTAGGTTTCAGAGGCAATCCACGCCGCTTTCTGGACAAACTGTATGAAGAAAAACTGCCGCTCCAGGCATTTGAAATCGGGACAACCTTTGAGGATCTTTTCTCACTTATCGACCGGATTTCAGGTTTAACCTGCACCGAGGCCAGGGGGCGGGAATTAATCTCCAGCTTAAGAGAAAGAATCAAATTCATCGAGGCCAGGATACCACGACCCGGGGTGGGGGCAAAAGTTTTTCTGACCCTTTATGGCCAGGGACAGGAGCTGTGGACCTGCGGGCAAAACAGTTATCTTAATTATCTACTCGGTCGGGCTGGTCTGCAGAATGTGGCAGCTGACTTTAAAGGTCACTGGCTGGCTTACAATCCCGAAAAACTCATTGCCGATAATCCTGATTTTATCCTGATTATGGCTCGTAACCGGCAGGCTTTCAGCCAGGCTACCAATTGGCTGGAAAGTCTGACTGCTCTTCGAGCTATCACGGCCATCAAAAATAAGAATTTCATTTTCCTTGATGAAAATCTGTTCAGCCGCTTCGGCCCAAGACTGGTTGAGGCCTACGAATGGCTGATTAAGGCTGTCTATTCCGCTTCTGATTCGGAGGCAAAATGAGTAGCCAGAGGAAACCCTGGCTCTTTCCAGCTATCCTGGCTCTTCTGACTGTGGCCGCCCTTCTTCTGTCAGTTAAAATTGGTGCAGTCAGGATGAGCTGGCAGGAAGTCCGGGCTGGACTTTTCTTTGGCGGTCAGTACAGGGACATAATCCTTCATCTTCGGCTGCCGAGAGCCATTTTAGCTTATCTGGTAGGAGCCTCTCTGGCTCTCTCTGGGGCGATTCTTCAGGGTTACTTTCGCAATTCTTTAGCCGATCCTTTTATTCTGGGTGTATCCTCCGGGGCCTCTCTCGGTGCGGTACTAAGCCTTGAGATTGGCCTGACCTGGACAGTCTTTGGCTTTTCCAGTCAGAGCTGGCTGGCTTTCCTGACCAGCCTGCTGCTGGTTGCTACCGTCTATCTAATCTCCGAGAGACGCCGCCTTCGCCAGGGCGAAAGCCTGCTGCTCACCGGCATTGCTGCCGGAGCGATGGCCTCAGCTTTAACTTCTTTTTTACTTTTCCGACGAGCAGATGCCTATGAGCAGGCGGTCTTCTGGCTATTGGGGAGTTTCTCTCTCTCGGGCTGGAAGGAAGTCTGGCTCATCTTTCCCTATTTTCTTCTGGCTTTAATTGTCTCTGAATATTTTGCCACCGAGATGAATCTACTGGCTCTCGGCGATGAGGTTGCCCAGTCCCTGGGCTGTCCGGTCAGGGCGACGAGAAGACTTTTTCTTTTCCTGGCTACTCTCCTGGCTTCGTTTTCGGTAGCAGTCGCTGGCATCATTGGTTTTGTCGGGTTGATTGTTCCTCATTCAGTAAGGTTGATCGTTGGACCGGATCATCGCCCTCTTTTCTTCTATTCGGCTTTAACCGGCGGAGCGATGCTGGTTTGGTGTGATCTGGTAGCCAGAACAGCCTTTTCGCCATCTGAAATTCCCATCGGAGTCATCACTGCCGCGCTCGGAGCACCTTTTTTCATTTATCTTTTAAACTGGCCGGGAAAGAAACACTCCTGAGAGCCGCTCTCTTTTGCCTGGTGAAACTGGCCCTGGTCAGACAGTTTCCTCCCTCAAGATTAACTCTGCTTGCCGTTCACCCTGACCTCTCATGCCACCGCTCACCGTCGGCCCGCACAGCTCATCGAAACCAAACCTGTTTATTCCTCCATTCACCCTGGATACTATCTCTTAACCAGATTGAGTAATATGATTGACAACCGGCCCTCTTTTGGCTTAATGTAATCTTATCATGCTGCTAACCTTTAACCAGACCCTTTTTCTGATTTTGACTGTGGCCGCCGTCGTTATAGCTGTTTTTCTGGTTCTCTTCCTGATTCAGCTCCGACGGACAGCCAGAGAGGCTGAAAAATCTTTTCAGGAATTGCAGGTCACACTTGATAAGCTCAAAAAAATTGAGGATAAACTCGACCATCGTCTCGATGAAACCGGAAAAGTAATTGAATCGGCCAAGAAGACAGTCTCGGGTCTATCGGAGCTTTCCCTTTTCTTAACGACCAGGGTTATCAGGCCGGCCTCCAGATACTGGCCAGTCCTTTTTCCTCTGGTACGTTTTGGCTGGCAAATGATAAAAAAAAGAAAGGAGAAAAAAAATGGCAGATAACGAAGGTTCCCATTTCACTGATTATCTATTCACATTTCTGGCGGGCGCAGCCGCGGGTTTTATTGTCGGCATATTATTTGCTCCTTCCAGCGGAAAGGAAACCAGAAAGAAAATTAAGGAACAGGCGAAAAAAGGTCAGGAATTGGCTGTTCAGGGTTATACCAAGGTAGCTAAAGAAGCAGAAAAAGGAGCCAAAGTAGTCAAGGAAAAAGCTGAGGAAGGAATCGAAGCCATAAAAGAATTTCTGGAAAAGAAAAAAAGCGAAGTAACAGAAGAGAATCCAGAATTTCCAGAGGACCTGGAAACAGAAAAATAACGAGTCAAATTTTTTACTTCTGGTCAAGCCGGCTATAATAAAGGGGATCTTTATAGACTTTGACTAAAATGAGGATGGGCATGGGCAAGCATCTATCTAACTCTATCTTTATATCAGCAATACTGGTGGGACTTCTGACCGGTCCGGTTCAGCTGAAAGCTATCGATCTTAAAACTGCAGCTGCTATTGACCAGGAAATCGAAAAAAACCGGGCTGAGATAATAAAAATACGCCGTTTTCTGCATATGAATCCAGAGCTTAGCAATCGCGAGTATGAGACCAGCAAACTGGTGGCGAATAAGCTGACCGCTCTTGGAATGGAAGTAAAAACAGGTGTGGCCAGCACCGGCGTGGTCGGTCTTTTAACCGGCGCCCTGCCCGGCCCTACCGTGGCCATCAGAGCCGACATGGATGCCCTGCCGGTTGAGGAGCAGAATACCTTTCCCTATAAATCACTCAATCCCGGGGTCATGCATGCCTGCGGTCATGATGTCCATACCTCCATTGCTCTGGGAACAGCTATGGTTCTCAGCAACTTTAAAGATAAAATTCGGGGCAAGATAAAATTTATTTTCCAGCCGGCAGAGGAAGGCGCTCCCGCCGAAGAAGAAGGTGGGGCTGATCTCATGATCA
>DAOLNQ010000017.1:0-4249 GCA_035416665.1 Candidatus Saccharicenans sp.
TCATGGTTCCGCCACCACTCACCACCAGATCAGAAAAATAAAGGAGGTCAAGGCCGTTTAAAACCCGAGTTGGAATTTTTACCCGCCCATCTTTAAACCACTGTGGTCTTTTATGTCTGATTTCGCTTTCCTGGCGTTTATTTCGAGGTAGAAGGATGATTTTTGCTGCTGAGGCGGATAGAATCCAATCGACAAACTCATAAAACAACTTGTCACCTTCTGGATTATGATAATGCGCTTCTATGGCTGGCGGCCGAACAGAAATTATCAACTCATTATCCGAAATTTCCAATTCTTTTAAAATAGATTCATCTGGCTCAAAAAATGGAACATAGACATCCTCTTTGAGCCCACTGTAAGTCATCACCTTTTTCGAAGGTAAATCAGCTGTTTGTATCATTTCAGGCACAATCATCCAGCGCGGGCGGGAAAATGGAGCAGGACGACTGTACTCATAATCAGCGATCAAAATAGTTGGGATGCTAAAAAGATTGGCAATAAAAATTTGAGAGCGCGAACCATGAGAAAGAGCCACATCGGGCTTGTTAGTTATCACAAACGGCATAAGCTGTAGAGATCTATAAAACCAGCCGATCAGTTTCTTTATTTTATTTTTGCCATAATGGCGACCAATTGTTTTAAAAAACAGCCCATTTTGCTGGGCCAGCTCTTTTACCTGATAGGCATCTCTGGCGGTTAGAATCACCCGATAGCCACGCCTTTTCAGTTCGTTTTTAATTGGAATAAAAAAGGGAACATGTGGAGTATTATCAAGGTCAATCCAGACGGTCTTTTTCAGATGGCTGAGAGCAGATTGCTTATATGGACCGGAAATGAAAAATTTATGGTGGCCCATAGTTTCTTTCCAGAATGATGCTACCTCCGCGTGGGTGGCATTCCAGTACTGGCCCTCATATCTTTCTTTTATGTACAAAAGGAAATCGCGATAGTAATCAGCTGGATAGACTTCAGGTTCTGTCCGTTCGCGGTTAAAACTCATATAGTCTGGATGGGTATTGAGTAAGGCCATGCCCTCCTGGCTGACAATCCAGTCCAGCTTTTTCTGCCAGAGGGAGATATCTTTCTCTTTGAGGATAATAAAGAGACAGTGGTCCTGGGGAAGTGTATAGGGCAATTCGACGAAGCTTTTTGTCCGGCTGCTGTTCACGACAATAAAAGGGAAGATAGTTTCGACGTCATTAGCCTGCGGTTCAAAAGGATCAGTATCAAACGTCGAACAATCATATTCAATGTCAAGCTGAGAAATCCAATCCAGATTGCCGAGCATGGAAGGCGAAGAGAAGCCTTTTATCTGCCAGTCATGAAGATAAGCATTGATTTTAGGCACAGCCCGGTCAAATTTCTTTCTATTCTGAAAAATACGGCCATCATGAGTCAGACCATGAAGGCCAACCCCGAACCCGTTTTTACAGAGGGTTTGCCGGATATAAGGTGAACAGTCGTAGCCTTCCGGCACAAAATTAAAGGTAGACTTAAAGCCGACTTCCTGTTCAAGCTTCATCAGCTCGAGACTTTTTTTATAGCCCTTGATTGAATCAACATCGTGGGAAAGCACCAGAGCAAATTTTTTGCCTTCCGGCCAACCTGCCCAGCCCTCGGGCTTATCGGCTGCTTCCGGGTGTATCGGCCAGCTGTCCGCACGTATTTTTTTCTTGGCCAGAGCGATTTTCCTTCTTAAAAAGATCTGGAGATTACGCGGGACAAGTGGCTTAAAATAATAATAGTAATAGCTGATATTCACTTTAAAAAAATTCTAATTTAATCCCTCTTTTTTTGCAAGCTAGCTGCAGCTCGAGGCACCAAGTTCCTTTTTATTGAGCCTGATCACTTGCTATTTTTTCTCCTAGTTGGCACTTGTGTGATAGAATTTGTTCATCTTCTATTCGATGAATATCCTGTAGAAAATTTTGCTCAGAGTAAGATAAGCAGGAGAAGGAGCCAGACTAAAAATATTATGAGCGATTCCTTCCAGTCTGGCCCTTAGAGGCAACGAGAAATTTTCTGATCTGGCCGAGGAGAAAGTAAAGATCGGTAGCTGCCTTTCTTCTGTTCCCCAGTGGCGTTTGAAAGTCAACAATCCTTTATTGTCAACTGAAGTTCTTCCGAAGTCAAAGACCGAAGCGCCAGCGCCTATAGCTGTCTTGATTGCCTCCCAGTATATGACCACGCTAGGGCTCAGAAATTTATAATTTATGTCCCAGCCCAGTGCTTCGGCAGACCACCTTCCCTTGTAACTGAAGACGAGAAGTCCAGCGATTGGCTTTTGTTTAAAACTTAAGAGGAAAAGGTGAGCTTTGTTCTCTGGGACGTAAATGTCATGGACGGCTTTAAAAAAAGAAAAAGGCAGAGCCGGCAAACCAAGCCGCCTTCTGGTCAGCGTATATAGCCGGTAGAAAGAACCATAAGCAGCCAGGTTACTAGCCTCAGAAAATTCAGGATGATAACACTCCGCCTTTTTTACGTTTTGCCGGATCCCTTTCTTAGGAAAGCTTTCCCAGAGCGCAGGAAGACTTTTGGTAAGAGGTAGAAGATGTGTAAGAAAAAGTCTATCCTGACCAAAGTCAGTTCCGGAAAACATTTCCTTTGATTTAAAGGCTTTGATTTTAACCAAAGAACTTCCAGTTCTATCTTTTAGTTTGGCAGCGGCATTCAATAATAAGCAGAGCTCCTCCTTAGTCGTTACCAGGGGATCAAAGAAAGTGCCCAGAGGAGCACCAATTAATTTTTTCCCCCCTGGCAAAGACCTTACCAGATAAAGAGGAAGTCCAGCCAGTATCTCTCCCTTTTCTCCGATAACCGCTAATCTATAAGTCTTTATATCTTTATGAAGGCGGGTAAGAAGCACCGACCACGAAGAAAAACTAGTCAACCAGCCAAAAGCATGTTTCTCCACAAAACCATCCCACCTGGACGCCTCGCTTTCTGGTAAGAGGATGACTTTTTTCATCTGCTAAATGTGTTATAGCATTCCGGAAATATATTTTTGAAACGCCGGGATGCTTAGTAGATGAGGAAAAAGAGAGTTGTAAATTAAGCGATAAACTGAATTCGGGATATAAAGCAAGCCCGGTTGCAGTTTGATAATTTCACCTCCAAAACCTGTCTTAAAGCGAACATCAGAACTCTCCTCAGGTGAACCAAGATCAGTTACAGCCGTTAAACCATCAGCCGCAAATGAGCCAAAGGGGCCGAGATCAGCAGTTAGATAACCCTGGATTCTGGCCCAGTTAAATATTTCCCAGAAGAGAAGCTCGTTAGGTCGGTATTGACCGAATTTACCTGACCAACCAAACTTCCATAAGGAGGCGTGATGGCCAAGAGTTAAAACCAGGACAGCGGAAATTATCTCACCCTGAAACTCGGCTAAGAAGAGCTTGATCTGATTTTTTGGAGAGAAAACTTTCCAGAGAATTTCGCAGATCTCTGCTGTTGGTGGATTAGGAGCAACTCCCCGGCGCTGGCAGGTCGTTCTCATCAGATCAAAAAAGATAGGTAACTCTCGATACTCTCCCTGCCTTACAGTTATGCCTGCTTCTCTGGCTATGCGAATATTCTGCCTTTTCTGCCTTTTCAGGCTTTTTAGAAGGTGTTCCTCATCCTGACAAAGGTTAATCACCACATTGGCACTCTTGATAATCCCACTGAGCCGGTTGGGAAGGAAACCGGAGCTCAGCAGTCGTGAAGTAAGTCTCGTGTCCTTATCAGGTGTCTGGACAAGAAGAGCTGTAAACTTTTTTTTGACGACCATCTTAAGGCAGTCGATGACTGCATTTAGAACAAGGCTATCATCTGTTTCGACGACTGGCCCTTTCATTAACAGTCCCAGCTTTAAAACACCGGCTTTTTGCTGCCATAGAATCTGGAACCCTCCGATGATCTCCTCGTCTCTTCTGAAGACTATACGGTAAGGTCTCCAACCGGATGGCTTTTTAGCTTCAGCCCAGAGGCTGGTTTGTTCCAGCTGCCCATAGGATGACCTGGCCAGAAAAGAATCCCACTCGTCATCGATAGAAGAGGTAGATTCTTTGATGTTCAGAATATTGTTTCTAAATTTTATTTCTTGAATTTTAATTACCTTCTTGCCTGTTAAGGACATTCTTTCTGAAAAGTATTATAAACTTTCAGCGAAAATCAGGCAACCTGATTCAAGCTTCATGCTCTCTTTTAGTCGAGGCCCTTATTAACCCAGATGTCTGTAAAGAGCTTTTCCCATCACTTCGAGCAAGAC
>DAOLNQ010000017.1:4349-23898 GCA_035416665.1 Candidatus Saccharicenans sp.
GCCCTTATTAACCCAGATGTCTGTAAAGAGCTTTTCCCATCACTTCGAGCAAGACTCGTGGCATCCATTTGATAGCCTTTTGAACTGACCTGCCAGCAGTCACTCTTGAACGTTCTGAGAAGTTAGTTCGTCTAAGAATGAACCTGTGATAATGTATAAGACTCTCCTTTCCTCCCCATGTCCTTTTGTAGTTGAGCAGGCCAGCGTTATCGCTTTCTGTCCGGCCGAGGTTTAAAATCTGGCAACCATTCTCCCGGTGCCAGTTGATGGTCTCCCACATGATCAGGTTATTAGGTCTTAAATGATGATAATGCTCATCTGAGGCGCCATATTTGAACAGGGCTTTGTGATTAAAATTAAAATACACAGAAGCTGCAATTATTTTATGCTGATAGTGAGCAGAAGCGATAATTCCTAGATTCTTGGAGATGATGTTTTCATAAAGGCTTTTAAAAAACTTGAGAGGCTGAGGCGGCAGGCCGTGCCGTTTTCTTGTCATCACCTGAAGTCTATAAAACTGCTCGAGGCTCGACCAGTTTGTTTCAAATTTTATTTTTACTCCTTCTCTTGTTGCCTTTTTTATATTTCTTCTGCAGCTGTCTTTTAAGCCTGACCATAATTCGCTTGATAATCTGGTCAGGTCTAAGTCATGGGTGAAAAAGATTTCAAAGGGTAAGGCGTCTTCTATGAAATGGATGCTGCGAAACTCGATGTATTTCCATTTTTTCTTCTGGCCACAATCATAAATGCGGTCTATTAATGCTCTGAGGCTATCATTGTCAGCCCCAAGAAAATTGCAATAATCGGAAAAAGGCAGACTGATGGCCCTGTTGCCGGTCATAAAACTTTTTACCTCGACAAGAGGTATGACTGCCTGGCAGTGTTTATTTTTTATGGCGGCGAAATAGAGTGGTTTATAATTATAACTTGCCTTAAGAACCTGGCACCACTCGGCGGTGTGGAAAATATCAGCAGCCATAAACTGGCTGACGATCTTATCCCAGTCTGGCACAAGGCAAGGATCAACGATTTTTACATCCATTTAATTAATGGTGGCCGACCTGTCGGTTTTTTCATGAGCTGCCAATAATATAATTTATGGCAAAGTTTAGGTCAATGACCAGGCTTAAAAGGGGCTGGACAATATTCATAAACCAATCGGCTCCGCCTGAAGGCGCAGAAATGAAGATAAATAAGGGATTTATACCAATGGCCACAGGGATGAGAACCCATCTTCGCCTTTTCGATATATCAAGGATGAAATTAGGAAAGAGTCAGAAAATACTAATGGCTAGCGAGCCGGCCAGCTGAGAATTAAAAAAAGCAACTGGGTTTCCAAAGACTGCTATTAGAAGAATGTTTAGAAGATAATTGCCTTTTTACGGGTAAATATGTTCTTAAAAGATCTTATTTAAGGCTACTCCCGGGTTTTAATTGACTTAAAAAATCTATTTGTGATAGAAAAAGACCGTATAAAGTGGCTATAACGTATATTAAGGCGGCAAAACATTTTGAAGCTTTTTCAAAGGATTTTAAGGCGATTAGCCTATCTGAGCCCTGGTGGCGCCAGAATTCGTCCTGGTCTGCACCGCCTGCGCGGTGTCAGGATAGGGCAGAATGTCTGGATCAGCCAGTATGTTTATATTGATGAGCTTCATCCCGAGGTGATCAAAATCGGCGACAATGTGACCATTGGCATTGGTACCTCCATTATTACCCATCTTTACTGGACAAAGTCAAAAGAGGCCGTGGTAAAACCGATCGTCATTGAATCTGATGTCTTTATCGGACCCCATTGTGTTATACTGCCCGGTGTTACAATTGGTCAGGGTTCGGTAATTCAGGCTGGAACTGTTGTCTCCAGAAATGTTCCAGCCGGGACATTTTTTGGGCATGCTCCTGCTATAGCTCTGGGCAAGGTAACAGTCCCACTGACCCCCGAGCATTCTTACCAGGAATTCACCCGGGGTTTGAGGCCGATAAGAAGGAAAAACGAAGACGATGATTAAAGATGAAATAAAGCAGTTCATTACTGAGAAATTTCTTTTTAATTCTGATGATCCACCTGGCGACGACGTCTCCCTGCTGGAAACAAATATCGTTGATTCGGTTGGCATTCTGGAAATTGTTGCCTTTCTGGAAAGCCACTTTAAGATCAAAGTCGAAGACGAAGAACTAACTGCCGCCAATCTGGACAGCATCAATAGAATTGCCAACTTCATTGAGAAAAAGCGGGGTTAACAGGGTTAAGGTAAATGGAGTTTGATCCGGTGCTTGTTCCTGACTGGCTGAGCCGGACCGCCCGCCGTTTCCCGGACAAAGCCGCCCTTATTTCCAGGGGCCAGCGTCTGACCTATCATCAAGTCGATGAAAAATCTACCAACTTAGCTTCCGCTCTTATCCTCCTTGGTTTTAAAAAAGGTGACCGGGCGGTAATCTGCCTGGACAACTCGCCAGAAGCTGTGATTTCTATCTACGGGATTATGAAGGCCGGCGGGGTCTTTACTGTTATCGATCCCAAAAGCCCCTGGCCTGTTATTAATTCTATAATAGCCGACTCAGAAGCCCGGCTACTCATCACTGTCAGGCGAAAACTTTATGAGGGGGCTGGCCCACATTTTTGTGCCGCCGATTCGCAGCTAATCATAGTTGATGGTTATAAATCTTCTCCCCGCCATTATCCAGAGGCTCTGCTTTTTGAGGGTCTTGTCGAGAAATTAGATGCTTCGATCACTCTTCCGCGCCTCCTGGAAAACGACCTGGCCTGTTTGATTTATACCTCGGGCTCAACCGGCAGGCCTAAAGGCATAATCTGCACCCATCACAATATGGTCGCGGCTGCCAGAAGCATCATCCAGTATCTGGAAAATACCAGGGATGATGTCATTCTTGATGTCCTGCCTCTGTCTTTTGACTACGGTCTCTATCAGGTCCTCATGTGTTTTATGTTTGGCGGGACGGTTGTTCTCGAATCATCCTTTGCTTATATCCAGGACATTCTGGCTGCCATAGAAAAAGAAAAAGTCACCGGCTTCCCGCTTATTCCGTCGATTTCCGCCATGCTTCTTAAACTGAAGAAATTTCCGGCTGTCCAGCTGAAATCCCTGCGTTACATTACCAATACCGGGGCGGCCTGGCCTGTTTCTCATATCCGTCATTTCAGGCGACATTTGCCTCAGGTCAAACTCTATTCAATGTATGGCTTGAGTGAGTGCAAAAGGGTCAGTTATCTTCCGCCTGAATTGATAGATAAACATCCTGATTCAGTCGGTGTCCCCATGCCAAATCTCGAAGTAGCGATCGTTGACCGCCGCGGCCGCCTGTTGCCAGCCGGAAAACGGGGCCAGCTTATTGTCCGGGGTCCAACGGTGATGCAAGGCTACTGGCGGGATGAGAAGCTAACCAGAAAAGTCTTCAGACCTGGCAGATATCCGGAAGAACGCTGGCTTCAGACCGGAGATATTTTCCGCCAGGATGAAAACGGCCTGCTTTATTATGTTGGTCGCCGGGATCGGCAGATTAAATCTTTCGGGCACAGAATTAACCCGTCTGAAATTGAACGGGTAATTGCTGGCCTCGATGGGCTTATGGAAGTCGCTGCTGTTCCCATTCCGGATGAAATCGGCGGAGAAGTGATCGGAGTTTGCCTAGTGGCGAAGAAAGGGAAGAAAATAACTGAGGATCAAATAAGGCAATTCTGCCGGCAATATCTTGAACCATATAAAATTCCCCGTCGAATCTGGCAGCTTAAGTCTTTACCGAAGACGGCCAACGGCAAGATTGACTATAAGAAGCTTCTGGACTCTCTTAAAAACTCGGAAACCGGTCAGAAAGCTGGTCAAAAAGAGATAGCCGCTATTAATGCCGGTTCTCTCCCTGTTAAAGAGTCTAAAAAGTTTCATTTTAACACTGGGGGCCACTGTCCTGGCGCATCGGGAAAGGGGTAAACCAATGTCAGAAGTTACTGGCGCTAAAGAATTTTCTTATAAACTTCTTAACCTCGACTGCCAGCAGGAGACAGCCCGTCTTACTGCTTTTATCTCTGAAATTCTACCCGGTCGCTTGCACCGGCAGGGAGTGGTGGTTGGCTTATCTGGAGGCATAGATAGCAGCGTCACCGCCGCTCTCTGTGTCAGAGCTCTTGGACCAAAGCGAGTGATCGGTCTGCTCATGCCAGAGAAAGCTTCTCATCAGGATACTCTAAAGTTAAGCCAGCTGGTTGGAGAAACTCTTAAAATCAGGACAATTTTAAGAGAAATTACCCCCATCTTGACTGGACTGAATTTCTACGAAGAAATGACCTCCTGCCTTCAAGAACTCGTCCCTGAATATGCTGAAAACTGGAAATGGAAAATTTCAGCCTCTGAGCTAACCGAAGAGCGCATTTTCACCTTTTTCTGGTTGGTCGTCCAATCGCCTCTGGGAGTAATTATAAAAAGAAGATTGGCGGCCGACACTTTCAGGCGAATAGTTGCT
The DNA here is from genome assembly GCA_035416665.1 of Candidatus Saccharicenans sp. Classification (GTDB taxonomy): domain Bacteria; phylum Acidobacteriota; class Aminicenantia; order Aminicenantales; family Saccharicenantaceae; genus Saccharicenans. The sequence goes on from DAOLNQ010000017.1 coordinate 8,826, forward strand.
CTGTCCAACTTCAGACAACGAGTAAGAAAAATGCTGGAGTACCATTATGCAGACCGTTTTAATTATGCTGTGGCCGGGACTTCCAATTTACTGGAAATTGACCAGGGTTTTTTCGTCAAGCTGGGAGATGGAACGGGTGATTTCAAACCTCTGGCTCATCTTTATAAAACGCAGGTTTATCAACTGGGGGAGTATCTGGGATTGCCTGAAGCCATCACCAGCCGACAGCCGACAGCCGATATCCATCCGTTGGCTCAGGGGCAGGATGAATTTTTCTTTCTCCTTCCTTATAAAGAAATGGATGCCTGTCTCTATGGCCAGAAAAACGCAATTCCGCCTGAGTCAGTAGCCAGGGCCACCGGTCTGGCTGAAGAAAAGATCAGGCTGGTTTATAAACAGATTGCTCACCGCCGTCTGGCTAATGAGTATTTACGCCTGCCGCCACTTATCATGGAAGAAAAATAAGCCTGACGATTTTACTCGAAGCTGTGCAGGTCAGGACTGTTCAGGCACCTTGTCCTTTACCCTGTCCTTTTTCTGGCTCGATTTTTTCCAGCCATTCCACCCGCCAGAAATAAAAGCAATGCCGATCACACCGACCAAGGCGCGCAGTCCCATGACAGATTAACCCATCCAGCAAAACAATTCCCTTCGGGTGTTTTATCCTGAATTCCCGCTCATCTAGAAAACGTTCAACTGGTATCAGGACTCGCTGAATAGTGTTGCAATATTCAGCCATTTCTGGTAAAAAAACACAACCCTTGTAGCTATGGTCATAGTCAAAGGTAGCTTCTATTTCTTCTAAAGAGCGAACTCTGACCAGATCTCCCGCCTTAAAAACCGGCTTGTCCTTTGAGGCTAGAGGAGCAGTCGATTTGGAAGAAAAAGTCGCTTTCCGGCTAAATATTCTGGATAATTGATAAGCTCTGGTTTTTAATCTGAAAACAAATTTTTCGCCAAAAATATCTTTAAGCAAGCGCCCGAAAAAGATACTTACCCGGTTTTTGACCAGAGGACCTTTCTGATGGGCCACCGTACTGATATTGGTGAGGTCACAACCCAGATAAGCTGCTTGCAGCCGACTATTGAAGCTCCTTCCTGCCCTTTTAATCATGTGTGCCAAGGATAACTTTTCTATATATAATTATAAGCCATATTTAATAAATTAAAAAAATATAACTTGTTACTATCGATATCTTTAAATTTTTTGATATTTTTTTTACCGGCCATTGATAAGTGTTGAAACATTGCTTCCTGGCTGCCAGGAATGTTAAAATCAGCCCTTACTCGTTTTAAAAAGAAGAGGTGTCTTATGATCGATCGAGAAAAAATGAGGAATCCTCTGCTCGATCCTGAAACGTTTGTCGCTGAAAACGCGACGGTTATTGGCCGGGTGGTCCTCAAAAAGGGGGCCAGCGTCTGGTTTAATGCTGTTCTCAGGGCCGATATCGCTGACATTGTCGTCGGTGAATATTCCAATGTTCAGGACAACAGTGTCATTCATGTTGATTATGATGTGCCAGTGATTGTTGGTGATTATGTGACCATCGGTCATGGGGCAATTCTTCATGCCTGTAAGATTGGCAACAATACTCTCGTCGGCATGGGGGCGGTAATTCTGGACCGAGCTATTATCGGTAACAATTGCCTGGTAGCTGCCGGCTCTCTTGTCCCCCCAGGCAAAACTTTCCCTGATGGCAGCTTAATTCTGGGTAGCCCTGCCACTGTTGTTCGAACGCTGACTGAAGCTGAAAAGGAGCATATAATCAAAAATGCTCGAGATTACTATGATCTGTGGCAGGGTTATTATAAAAGCTAACCGGTGGCAAGGCTTAAATTTAAACTTGACAGTAGGTTAACAAATTGTTAAATATAAGGCAGAAAAGATAGGAGGGGAGAATCTCCATGAACGAGCTTTTCTCCGCCCGGCTTAAAAAGCTAAGGGAAGATATGGGGCTGACTCAGGAAGAACTGGGAGCGGCGGTCGGCCTGTCGTCAGAATATATTTCCTTGCTGGAAGCGGGGAAAAGAACGCCTTCCATTATCGCCCTGAGCCGTATTTCACGCTATTTTCAGAAGAATGTTTCTTACTTTCTTGAAGTCCAGACTGATCCATTTGAGATTCTTATGTCCGATGAAAAACTAAGTCCGGCTATTAAGGAAGTTCTGAATGAATTTCATTCCTGCTGTGAAAAATATCTGGGGCTCGAAAAAATGACCGGTCGTCCGGCCAATCCAGGGCCCCTCTACACCGGCAGTCTGTCGCCAGAAAATCTGGCCGAAGAAGAACGAAGAAGAATTGGTCTGGGCAACGAGCCCATTCGGGATATCTTCAGGCTCTGCGAGATTAATGGCTGCCATCTGATCAGAATGGCCCTGCCGGAGGAGTCCAAAATCTCAGGACTGCTGGTTTTTCTGGAAGAAAAGAATGCTGCCTTTGTGTTGATTAATTCAGCTTTGCCCTATGATCAGCAGCTGGTGGCTGCTGCGCATCTTTACGGTCACTATTTAAAGGACCGGAATGAATCGCCGATTATAGATAACCTTGATGTTCTGGTTGATGAATATGTCACCCTTTATTCACCTCGAGAACAATTTGCTCAGGCTTTCGCTTCTAAATTTCTAATTCCCCCATCTAAGGTCAGGGAATTGATTGACAGAGATATCCGAACCAGACGGCTGAGTTATGCCGATGTCCTGTTTTTGAAAAGATATTTCGGTGTCAGTACGGTGGCCATGCTCAGGACATTGCGGCAGATGAATTATTTAAGCCGTTCCCAGTTTGAAGCTTATTTTAAATTTGATCACCAGAAGGAAGAGGGGGCAATTTTCGGCGAGATCTCGCCTGAAGGAGGAGAAAGAGCCGCCGAACGTGGCAGGCTCATTCTGCCTGAGAGATTTTATCTGTTAAAAAAAGAAGCGGAGCTGATTTCCGAAGCAGTTGGAGACGAGCCAGCAGAAAAAGATAAAAATCAGAAGGCAGCAGATATGGGGAAGGACAACAAACAGGAAGAGTCAGGAAAAGCCTGAGTTCCCTTATCCATTCCATCCATCAGTCTCTCTTCTCATCAAAGACAAGAGGCAGTAAATCGGCTGGCTTTAAAAGCAAAGCCCGGGCGCCGCTATCCAGAAGTTCTCTGGCCTCACGGAAACCCCACAGTACGCCAACCGGAGTCAGCCCGGCCGCCAGGGCGGTTTTCATATCTACCGCTGTATCGCCAACATAAAGAACCTCATCAGGTTTGAGGTTTAATTCTTGCAGGACCAGTTTGGCCGCCGTTGGATCCGGTTTAAGCGGTATCCCCGGTTTAGAGCCACGTACCACTTGAAAAGACACCGGCAGAAGTTCTCTAACCATTACTTCGGTAAAAGGATGAGCTTTATTGGATAAAACTGCTAATTTTAAGCCTTTCTGGCTCAATTCGGTCAGCATTTCCGGTATACCAGGATAAGGACGGGAATGATCTCTCCAGACTCTGTCATATTCCTGCCGGAATTCATTGACCAGTGAATCTATCATCTCTTCCTGACCAGCCAGCTCAGGCCTGGCTCTGACTATCAATTCTCTCATCCCATCGCCGACCATTTTTTTGCTTTCTTCAATTGAATACTGATTGAAACCATGCTTCGACATGACAGCATTAAGGGCAGCGGTGATATCCTCAATGGTGTCCAGAAGGGTTCCGTCCAGATCAAAAATTAAGCCCTGGTAATTCATGAGAGGTTATTTTAAAGTGATGACTATCAGGCGTCAATGGCCGGGCCGCTTCTTCCTGGCTTTTTTCTCCGGTTCAATAATTTTAAGGTCAAGAATGCGGTCTAGCCGGAATGTGCGCTCTTCCTGCCTTAAAAAACAATAGGCTCTCAGACCCTCGAAGTTTTTTCCGCCGTACTCCATCCTGCTTAAAGAGAGAGGTTTGACCACTCGCTGGCTCTTGCTATCGTCAGGCTTTAGATAAATCATTTCGAGCCACTGGTTGTTTTTAATGGCTTCTTTGATTCTTTTTCTTTTAACTTCTACTGGCAGTTTTTCTGAAGCCTGTTCATATTGAAATCTGGTTAAAAAGCGGACAACCCGGTAATCCATCAGAATATGCCCTTTTTTAATCGGCTTTTTAAGAACCAGGCCCTCAAAGCTGGTGCAGCGGCTTAAGGCTACATAGACCTGGCCGTGGGCAAATGTTCCTCGCCCGATATCCACGACTACCCGGTCAAAAGTTTTACCCTGGCTCTTGTGAATGGTTACTGCCCAGGACAGGCGCAAGGGATACTGATTAAAAGTCCCAACTACCCGGCTGATTATTTTATTTTTCTTCTGATCTAGTTCGAAATGAAAAATTTCCCACTGGTGGGGTAAGATATCAACCAGCTCGCCTGATGACAACCTGACCATAACGACCTCCGCTCCGGTTTCAGGTTTGATGATTTCTTCTATCCGACCTATCGAGCCATTAACCCAGCGCCCGTAAGGATCATTGGTCAAAAGCATGACCTGAGCGCCTTCTTTGAGGGCCAGGACTTTGGAGGTCGGGAGATAAGCTTCCTCAAATTCACCCTCGATCTCTCCCTGATAATATCTGTTCTTACCGGGCAGGTGAGCGAGTTTTTCCTGATTAATGGCATCGGCTGCTTCATTGGTGCTGGTCAGGGTTACATAAAATTCATCCTCCTCCGGCTGAAAATCGGGCAGGTAGCGGGCATTCAGCCGGGTCAGTTGCTCCTCACTTATAGAACGATTGCGGATGGCATTAAGCAACTCCAGGAAGCCCTGGTCTTTCTGGCGGAAGACTTTATCCAGCTCAACATATTCCAGCCTGAAATTTTTATCACGGAAAACATTAGCCGAGAAAAAATAGGGCGATTCATAATGAAGAGAAAAAACCTTCTCCTCGCGCGGGGTGACCACCGGCGGCAGTTGATAAAGATCGCCGATTAAAATCATCTGCAGACCGCCAAAAGGTACATTTTCATAATCACGGTTGAGCCTCAGAGCCAGATCGACACAGTCCAGGAGGTCAGCCCTGACCATGGAAATCTCATCAATGATTATGGCGTCAAGTGATCTGATCAATTTTTGTTTTGAGGGCTGAAGTCTTTTCACCTTATCAGGGGTAATATCCGGGCGGAAAGAAAAAAAGGAGTGGATGGTCTGCCCTTGAACATTGAGAGCCGCCACGCCGGTTGGAGCCAGCACTACCAGTTTCTTTTTGGTCGTTTGCCTGAAATAATTAAGTAGCGTACTTTTGCCTGTTCCAGCCCGACCGGTAATAAAAAGAGAGCAGTCTGTATTTTCCAGTAGCCTTAAGGTCTTCTCAAACTGCGGTGTAAATTCGAGCTGTGGTGGCGGGCTATCTGGCCTTTGATAACTCATCTTTAACATTTTTGCCTGTTACTGGCTTAAATTCAAGGGAAAGATTAAAGCAATTTTAAAGACAATAAAATAATAGACAGTAAAAAAAGCCAATTTTTCTCAAGCTTCTGCCCGGCGGTCAAACCCATAAATTTTATGAATAATTCTAACAGATTGTTTTTTTTAGCCAGCATTTGCTTTATACTGTGGCCGGGTCTTTTTAGCTCAGTTTTAAATCGGTTAAAAGGAGAAATCGATGGAACTGAATTTAAGCCGTGAGCAATATGAAAAACTTTTAGAACTGGTTTATTTAGGTAACTGGCTGATCAATGCCTATCGGACTGATGATTATCTTGAAGACTATGCCGAGATCGTTTCGCTCATTTTCTCCCAAGCAGAAAAAGCCGGACTGGAAGGTAAAGCAGTTAAAGACCAGCTAGCGGACAGGTATTTGCCTTCGTTTGATTTTGAGGAAAGCCTGTCTGATTACATCAGTGAATATGACAGTTGTTGCTTCTGGGAGGAATTGCTTAACCGGCTGGCAGAAAGAGAAGCTATGAAAGAGTTTGGCAACCTGCCCCTGGATAAAATCGATCTTGATGAATTTCTGGAGAAAAAGAATAAATTTTTGAGAATTTATGAACGGGAAGTCGAAGAAAACGGCCTTAAAAACTTTGATCTGATAAAAAAATCCTGACCGCCAGATCCTAGAGCTGGGTAGCATCGCGGACACAGCGAAAGCCAACCGTGGCACAGCGGTCAAGAGCGGGAGCCAGAAGCAAGAGCATTTGTTGCCGGTTTAGAGGCAATGGTCCGCTTTTCGGATACCAGACACTTGATTCGGGTGAATAGTAGCTACCACCTTTTATGATGACAAAATTATAAGCGCCGTTATCATAGACATCCGAGGTCAGCTGCCAGACATTGCCGACGAGGTCTTCAACTCCGAAGGGGCTGGCTCCTGATGGATGAGCGGTCACGCTTTCTGTTTTCCCTCGTTTGTTATTGCAGCGAGCGGGGTCAAAATCGTTTCCCCAGGGATAGATCCTCCCATCCGGTCCTTGAGCAGCGTACTGCCATTCGGTTTCAGTCGGCAACCGTTTCCCGGCCCAGATAGCATAAGCTTCAGCGTCTTTTAAACTGACCCAGACCACCGGGTGATTTTTCTGGTCGGCGGGTGGACGACCATTTGACCAGTGCTTTAAAAAATTGGTCGGATCAGCCGGCCGGTAACCTGAGTCCTTGAGAAATTCAGCAAATTGGGCATTTGTTACTGGATAGCGGTCGATAAAAAATCTTCTAATCTTCACCAGCTCGGCTATCGAGCGGTCGGGATAAGGAATGATGGGATTTGGATCATCAGGGTCAGGTTCAGTCTTGAAAAGATATTCTCCGGCCGGGATTTCAACCATTTGAGCCGGCGGCCTGGAGGCTGGCTCGGTCATCTTAACCTGGCTTATCAAGCGGGGAAGAGCAGGTGGTAAGTTGAGGACTCTTTCATCCAGCAGCTCTCCTCCGGACTCGAAAAGCTGAATGACTAACTTATTTCCTTGCCTGCCAAATTTTTCCCACAGACCAAACTCGGTCTCAACTGAAGGCAGAATAAGCGGCTTCGAGTCATAATCGGGATTCCCGGCGGTCAGCACGAGGCGGCCACCGGCTGGTTTTTCGTTCAATTTAATAATTATCCTGTCTTCTATTCTCCTGGCCTCTATTAATTCGGGAAAGATAGCCAGGCATTCCAGGCTGCCTTCCATTCTGGTTTCCAGTTCGTGACGGGCGAAAGCCTCAATTTCCACCGGCAGGTAGGGGAGGTCCTTAAATTTTTCCGGTCTGATTTCTTCCTGCCGCCAGAGGCTAACGGCATGAAACCCTGGTTTGTCTTTTATTGGAATCAGTGCTCCCTTATAACCTTCAGGCTTCAAGCTGAAAATCGTAAAAATAATTTTCCCGGCGGTCGGCCAGCAGTTAACTGAAATTCCATCCTCAAGAGAAGGATACAGGGGAATCCAGTCATGACTCAAGAAAGCCGAGTTGTTTTCGCGAAGAATTTTAAGAGTCCGCCCCAGATGTCTTAAATCGTCTTCCAGAGTTTCAGGCCTGGCCGGGCGCATGGTGTTTATTTCTGTTCCATAGCCGTTAAAAAAAGCCACTGAGGCTTCCCGCCTGAACCTTCCTTCGCCGGGCTGGATAACCCGGAAAATGGCAAAATCGGGCTTTATAAATTTATTTAAATTAAGCAGCGGCGGAAGATAAAGAGCGTCGTGAACCCGGCCGGCTACTACTCCTGGCATATTTTTTGGAATGGCCATTCCCTCTGGATACAAGATGATACCAGGCTTAACCCGGTCGGCCATAGCCTGAAATTCGCGGCTGGATTCCCCACGGGTATCAAGAATCACTCCATCAGCCTGGATTTCTCGCAGAAGATTTTCCATAGCCTGGAGATGTCCTTCGTGACGGGTGCCTTCATCCCATGGATTGTAAGCTAGAAAGTACTTTTTCCCATTTTGATGGGCATAAGCTACCTGACGCCGGAGTTCGGCCAGTCCACCGGGGAGATCTCGGTAAAGATCGAATTGATTTCTCTCATCCAGGCCGAGCCTCGGCCAGGTCGGCCAGAGAGCGTAAATATCAATTTTCCCCACCAATTTATCCCAGGCCGAAAGATGCTGATAAAAGTTGGATTTTTGCTCTGCCCAATCATAATAGGTATGGTCCCAGGCAAATTGAAGAAGCATTAAATAGGTTTTTCTTATCCACTGCAGGTCAGAGCGCTCAAAAAGGGTGTTATCGAAGGGCCTGAGATCGTAAAGATACCGCTCCTGAAACATCATTTTGAGTCCTGCCAGCCAGGGCTCGGGAGGAAAAAGAAGATCTGAAGCCAGCCCCGGGGGAAGCGAGGGCGTAGTCTGCACATCAAAATAAAGCTCATAATCTACTGTTCCACCCGGTTCCAGAGTAGCTGCCCACCGACTGAATTCAGCTCTTTCCCGACCGGTTCGGCGGGCCAGCCCGGTCAGGAAAAGTCCAGGGCTTATTTCAAGATGACAAAAACCAAGATGCCAGGCATTATCGGGTAAAAGCACGCCAACCGGTGTTTTTCCTGGCCGATATAGAAGAGTCCGGCTAAGATAATGCGGCCAGCTGTCGGGCAGCCCGGCGGTTATATAAACTCTGTCAGTTCCCTGCCCGGCAGGAACCAGGTTTTCCAGTTTAACTTTTTCACCGGTTATGTTTTTTAATCGAAGAACAATTGTCAATCCTGGATATAGAGAAGTTTTCCCGGTCAGGGTGCCTTTAATGGTCTGATTAATATCAAACTCCAGCAGGTTATTTCCCGGTCTGTCTGCGGTTAAAATTATGGATAACCGGCCGGTTACTGGCTGAAATTGACTGGAAGAAACCAGCTTATCATTAATGAGGAGACTGAAAAGGGGTGGGGGAGAGGGCAACTGGACCCAACTGTTATCAGTTAACCCGATTTTATTCAGGACTAAGCCGGTCGTCTCTGATAGTTTTAATTCGAATGAGTCCAGACTGGCAATAGCCATAGAATTGTCCTGGCCCATCAGGGGGAAAGCAGTCAGCCAGGCTGAGAAAGAAAGAAAAAAGCAGAGGAATAATGGCTTTTGTTTTATAAAATTTTTAAGACGCATCGCCCTTCCCTTTCCAATCCAGTCTAGTCCAGGATTTTTCTTGAGACCATCTAATTTTCATTCTTATTAAAGACTAAAGCAATAAAATCTTAAAAATCTTAGCCTTCAGTCGGAAATATCGACCAATATGGTAAAATGAAAATCTGATAGCGGTGAACAACCCTGGCCGGCCAGGGAGCAGGTCAGGGCTTTTGTCTGCCTAAGGAGGTAGTGATGATAAATTTCGGGCTGCCTGAAGAAGTAAAAACCGATGTTTTGTATGATGTTATCATTCTGGGAGCAGGGTCGGCCGGGCTGACGGCTGCTATTTATGCCTCACGGTCGTTGCTTAAAACGCTGGTTATTGACCCGGCACCGGCTGGTGGGCTGGCTTTGACAACTGAGCTTATTGAGAATTACCCGGGTTTCCCCGATGGAATTCCTGGCCCACAGTTGATGGCTGCTTTTCGGCGCCAGGCCGAAAAGTTTAAGGCAGAAATAATTGAGATCACACCGGTCAACGCCGTCAGGCTTGCCGGTGAGGAAAAAGAAGTGGTGACTGACCGCGGAACATTCAGATCAAAAACGATTATAATTGCCACCGGCAGACGATACAAAGAGATCGGGATCAAAGGTGAAAATGAGTATAAGGGAAAGGGAGTATCGTACTGTGCTACCTGTGATGCCCCTTTGTTCCGTGGGAAGGATGTGGCTGTGGTCGCCAGCGGCAGCTCAGGAATTCAGGAAGGCCTTCGTCTTCTGAAGTTTGTCAATTCGGTAATCCTGATTGGATTTCCGCCGCAGCAGGCAGCCGAGCCCTATCTTCTGGAAAAGATAAAAGATCAAAAAAATATCACCTTGCTTTTACACCACCGGTTGCTGGAAATATATGGGGAGCGGTCTGTCAAAGGGGTTAAGATCGAAGACCTGGAAACCGGAGAAGTCAGAGATATCAGGGTTGATGGCGTCTTTATTTTTGCCAGCTTAACTCCAAATTCTGAGCTATTTGAAGGGATTGAAAAAGACCGCCATGGTTTTATCCTGGCCGAAGATAGGACCCTTAAGACCAACCTGCCCGGTGTTTATGTGGCTGGTGATGTCAGGTCAAAAAATTTAAGGCAGATTGCCACCGCCGTCGGAGATGGCGCTCTGGCTGCTCATGGGGTCAAACTATATCTTCATCAGCTGGAAAGAGAAAAACACAGGTAATAATTAAGCCTGACTGGTTTTCTTCTGGCGGTGGAGCCAGAAGGTGATATTTTTATGGCGGTCAATGACCACCTGGCCGCCGATCGGGACAGCCATCATATCTCCGGGGACATTATGTCCAAAGTTAGACACGGAAAGAATAGGCAGAGGATTCTCTCTCTCCTTTCTTTTTTCAATGATATCACCCAGATAATTCGTGATGAAACGCAGATTTTCTTTCTGGACAGCATGGTAGTTGCCATTTTTGCCGTAGCTGGCCAGCGAGCCTATGACCAGTCCCTTTATTTCCTTAAAGACTTTATGGCGGCGGAGAGCAGCCAGCAGGCGGTGGAGATCTTCGACATCGATCTGAATATCCTCAAAGAAGAGAATATGTCTTTTCCAGTTGAAGGCCGGAGGCTCTTTTCTGTTTAAGAAATTGACGAAGGTGGATAAATTGCCGCCCAGGGGAATCCCGGTTAATCTTCTTCTGGGTGGTTCAGTCAGCCAGGCCCTTCCGTGATATTGAATTGGTCGATCGAAAAACAGGTCTTCTATTTTTTTTAAGTTTCCCTGTCCAAGACGAAGGGTTGGGAAGTAAACGGCAGGAATACGGGAATTGTAATAAATTTCGTTCAAAAGAAAAGTAAAATCAGAAAAACCGATAAGCAATGGTTTTCTTTCCCTCAGTATACGGTAGTCTTTTTTGTCGATTTTAAACAGAATGTCTTCAGCTCCAGTGCCCCCGGTTACCGAGATAATCAGGTCTGATTTTCTGATAGCTTCTTTGAAGTTTTCAGCCCGGTCTTCGAGGGGAGCGGTGACGTGGTCAATCAGTTCGTCGCTGGAAAAAAGGTAAGGGCTAACATCAATTTCAACCTGACCGAGAATAGTGGTCAGGCGGCGGATAGTCTGTTTGACCAGGCTTTTCTCAGATCTGGGCAGACAGGTAGAGGGAGCAATTAAGCTGACTCTTTTTATTTGAACCCCGGTCATCTCGAGCAGTATCCATCAAAAGATTAAGTTAGTTTTATAAGACTAACAGAAAAAGCCGCCTTTAGCAAGGAAGACAGCCTGTCGGCCAGCAACCTATAGGTTTAAAAGATTGGCTAAGTTGCAGATAATAAATTAATTAGGCCGGTTGAAAAGATTTGAGAATCTCCCCGAGTTGCGATTCCCTTATTTTCCTTAAAGCCCGCAGTTCAATCTGTCTGATTCTTTCCCTGGTCAGATGAAAATGCTGGCCGATCTCTGATAGAGTATATTCATGCCCGTCTTTCAGGCCATAACGCCTGATAATGATTTCCTTTTCCCTCTCGGATAGACTTTCAATGGCCTGGTTCAGGTTTTCCCTTAAACTGGCTCTGATATAAGATTCGATTGGGTTAGCTGTGCGGCTGTCTTCGATAAAATCAGCCAGAACAGAATCACCCTGATCATTAACCGGTGTTTCCAGTGATACTTCTTCCTGAGAAAGACCGATCAGGTCAACAATCTGCTCCTCACTGAGACTCATCTGGCTGGCCAGCTCTTTTTCCGTCGGCTCCTGGCCTTCGTTTTGAAAATGCTTCTGGGCAACCTTTTTCATCCGCTGGATGGTCTCTACCAGGTGAACTGGCATGCGGACGGTTCTGGCCTGATCGGCGATAGCTCTGGTAATGGACTGGCGGATCCACCAGGTAGCGTAAGTGGAGAATTTATGTCCGCGGTGATAGTCAAATTTTTCGGCTGCCCTGATCAAACCGAGATTCCCTTCCTGAATAAGATCCAGAAGGCTCAGTCCATGATTCTGAAATTTTTTGGCGATAGAAACGACCAATCTCAAATTAGCGGTCACCAGCTGATTGAGAGCTTCGCGCCTGAGCCAGGCAGCCCGGTCAATTTGCTCTTCAATTCTTTGCCATTTAAGCTGTTCGGCCGCTGGAGAGGTGCTGGCTTTATCTTTTAAATTCTGTTTAATCCTGTCCACCAGCTCATATTTTTTGTCCCAGCGCAGGTCCAGTTTTAAGGCTTGCCGCCTGATTTTTACGGCCAGTCTGGCCCGGGTGACTTGAGTCTTCTTATTAGCCGGCAAAGATTTAAGCTGGAGAGCCAGTTTTCTGATTGAGGCCAGTCTGACCAGTGCCTGCTGAGCTGCCCGGTTGAGGCTGGTCGGACTGTAGTCATTTTCGGGCAGGTTAAACCAGCGGCCAACCTCCTGCGGGTTATTTTTTATCTCCTGGTAAAGAAATTCGACCTCATCCAGACTTAAATCAGTCTTCAGTAAAGCCGTGATCAGGGCCATTTCTGCTCTTTCTATTTTCCTGGCCAATTCAACTTCATTTTCCTTCGACAGGAGCGAAATCTGACCCATGTCCTGAAGATAGACTTTAACCAGATCAGAGGCAGAGCCTTTTTCTGGCCGGTCTTCAGCTGGCCTCCCGGCTGACTCAGTGGCGGGTGGGAAGGCCTGGAAAATGCTCAGCTCCTCCAGACCAGGCTGCTCGGCTTCAGTGCCATCTGGCCAGTTCTGTCTCTTGATCAGTTTTAGTTCTGTATTAATTTCAGGTTCAATCATTTTGTTCTCCTTATATCCTATTAATCCTATAGGATTACTATAAATATAAGCAATTCCCGGGAAAAATCAAGTAGTTTTTAAAGTGAGATTAAAACTGGGGTCAGAGTTCTGTTCCTGGTTCCTGTTTTCTAACTTGATCAGGTACCCTGACGCAGTTCAGCCGTTACCTGGTGAGCCTGCCTTAAAGGCTCGGGCAGGCGAAATGGTCCGAGACAGGCTTTGATTATTTTCAAACTGTCTTCGAGATCGATCAGATGGCCAGGCGAAATAAAAAGTGGCTTAACACCTGTCCTGCTTCGGAAGCAATAGCCGACAGTTTCGCTTCTTAACTCGATCGGGCTGAGGCAGCCTTTTTCCCGGCCAGGTTCCTGGTAGTTCCCAACCAGGTGAGATTTAGCGCAACCGACCGAGGGCAGGCCGGCAATAATCCCTACAAAAGTGGCGAGACCCATTTTTTTGGGATGTGCAATTCCCTGACCATCAAGCAGAATAAGATCCGGTCGCGGCGACAGCCTGGATAGACCGCGGAGAATAGCTGGTCCTTCTCTGAAAGACAGATAGCCTGGACGATAGGGAAACGAAATTGGTTGTCGGACAATTTGGGTCTCGAGGAGTTTCAGGTCAGGGAAAGTAAAAAGAAGAATAGCAGCCAGAACCTCCTGCTGGCTGAAAGTAGCATCAGCGGCTGCCAGTAAGGAAGGCTTTTTCTGAAGGGGTTGAATCTTCAGCTGGCTGAGGAGTTCCTCCTGAATATGTCTGGCTCCGGCCAGATCCACCGGGTATAAAATTTTATTGAGGTCCATCTTGTCTTCAGACGGTGGCTATTATAACCTTCTAGTCTTCAGATGTTAACCATGGCCGAAATTATGTCTGGCTGTTGACTGTTATCAGTCTTCTGCTGGCTTGATTTAGCCCGATTGAGCGATTGATTGGCACTCCGGCCGAGGAGGAAAAGGTGATTGTTTCTTTTGACGTTGATGGTGTTCTGGTGGAAGTCAGCCAGACCTATCACCGGGCTCTGGCTGAGACAGTTGACAAATTTTTAGATCAACCGGTTTCTCAAAAGGAGATTCTTAACCTGAAGGCTGCCTTGAAGTTAAATAATGACTGGGATGCAACCGTGGCCAGCCTGGCTTACTATCAGAGCAGGTTAGCTTTAGATGAGTTTCTTGAGCTGGCTTTACCCGGTCCGCCTGACTATCGGAAATTTTATCATCTGGCCCGGCAACTGGAGATCAAATTGCCGGAATATCAAGAAGTAAAGGCGGTCTTTGAAAATATATATCACCGCTACCAGACGCAGGAAGAGCTGAGAGTTGGCCATCAAATTCTAGCTGAGATAAGAAAAATGGCCGGAATTATGGCCGTTATCACTGGCCGGACGCGAGAAGATTTAGATCTGACTTTTGAACGGCATAAGCTCCATCGCTATTTTGATTATTTTATAACTGAAGATGACCTGCCGGCGGTTGACGCCCGCAAACCAGCCCCTTATCCACTAAGGTATCTTTTAGCTCAAACCGGGTTCCAGTCTCCCGTTTGCCATATTGGTGATACCGAAGCTGACCGCTCGATGGTGGAAAATTTTGAAAAGGAAGAAAACAAGAAAGTCGTCTTTATTCTGTTTGAACATCAATTTAACCAGCAGGTGCTAGCTGATTTCAGGGTCAGCCAGGCCGAAGAGCTATTAACTGTTCTGGGGAAGATAGTTCAAGAAGCTCAGGGATGAAAGGCTGGAGGAAAGCCATGGAATTTCTGGCCCCAGAGATGGCTGGTGGACCGCTGAAACATTTTTGCCCTGATTTTAGATAAGCCGGTTGGCCGTATTGACAGCCTCAAAATTTATTGATTATAATCGATTTGCTGGCTGGAGAGGGATCCTCCTTAGCCCCGCTTCCTTTTCCTTTGAAACCTTGGCTCCTCACCAGCCAGCCTTTTTTTTTATCTATGAGCTTTAAGTATAGTACTCCGCACCTGGAGTTTTGCTCTCAACAACCGATTGGAAAGGGAAAGGCTGGCCAGGCGGTGCCTTAACCATTGATAGAAAATGGCTAGCTCAGCTATTTGGTTAGAAGTTTTTTAGAGAGGTGGGTACTGAGTTTCAGAACAAAGATCTGTGTTTTCCTCGCGGTGCTCCTACCCTGGCCTCGGCCTCTATCTTCATCAGCTCCGTTAATAATCACTCCAGCCTCGCCTTCACCGGATCATGCCCGGTTAAAAATCCTGTTAGCAATCTTTCCAGTAATGCCTTATAATCTCTTCGAGCCATCGTATGTAAACTCCTCCTTTCTTGAGATTAACTTCTTTAAAAGGAGATTCTACGATGGCTCACTCCTTTAA
>DAOLNQ010000018.1:0-22987 GCA_035416665.1 Candidatus Saccharicenans sp.
ATTGATAACATGGTCGGTGATGCCAAGGTTTTCGCCCACGTTTTTATGCAGGAATGAGGTATAAAAAGAAGAAACAGAATAAAATCAACAGGATGGCAATTGACAGGCAATTAATTAAATATTAAGAGGAGCTTCCGAACTCAATTTAAAGGGATAGACTTCCAACGAGCATCATCAGTAGACGCTGGATCCAGATAAGTTATTACTTTTGCGAAATGAAGGAGGCGATTAATCACTAAGGACCTTCCCGGCTGGTTCTAATCGCTTCTTTAATCGTATTAAAATGAATCTCGACTGTTTCTTCAATCCGGTCAGCATAGCCACCGCCTAAAACGATAGCCAGGGGAATTTTCAGCCGGCGGGCATGATCGATAATCAATCTATCCCGCTTTTTCAATCCGGCTGACGAAATATCCAGGCCGCTCAACAGGTCGTTCTGGTAAGGATCAGCCCCGGCAATATAGATGACCAGATCCGGCTTATATTCCTCATAGAGTCGGGGAAAATGCGGCTGCAAAGCGGCCAGATAAGCATCATCATTATCGCCCGACCGCAGCTCGATATCAAGGCTACTGACTTGTTTACAGGATGGATAATTGTCCATTTGATGGATAGAAAACGTAAAGACATAGCTTTTTTTCCCGAAAAAATAAGCTGTTCCATTCCCCTGGTGCAGATCACCATCAACAATCATGGCCCGGTTGATCCGCCCCTCTTTTTTCATTTTTTCAAGAGCAATAGCAACATCATTAAAGAGACAAAAGCCTTCTCCATGATCGGGGAAAGCATGATGAAAGCCGCCACCAAGATGAACCGACAGGCCTGTCCTTAAAGCTTCTTCTGCCGCTTTGATTGTCCCCCCTGTCATCAACAAAAAATACTGGACCACCTGAGAGGAAAACGGCATTTCCAGAGCTTGAACTTCAAGAGAAGACAGAGTCCCGGTCAGAACTTTATTTACATAATCTGCAGTATGAACCAGACGCAAATCGTCGTCTGAAGCCGGCTCGGGCCTGATAAAATCCTCAGGGCGTAATCCACGGGCTATTAACTTTTCATAAAGCATTCTGTATTTTTTAACAGGAAAGATGTGAGGCCCCATGTCCACCATCCAGTATTCATTGGCATAGATGAATTTAAGAGGAAGTCTGGCATTAAATAAGGAAAGAATCGAATCAACCAGTGGAGCCATGGATGTTTAATATCTAACTTAGCAGAAAATCAAGAAGATTAAAAGACTCAACTGTTTCCTCATCTTTTCCAGGGAACCCGATCCTTTGTTCAGGACATTTGAACGCCGGGGGGGATATAAAAAAAAGCCCGGGTTTCGTCCGACCCGGGCTAAAATTCAATCGCCGGTTATCTTTGAGCTGTTTTTTTACTTATTTTCGCGCCCGCCTGGATTTTTTGGCAGTTGAGCTGGCCGATTTTCTGGCTACCAGGGTTTTCTTGCCCTTCTCTTCGAGGCTGACCTTCTTTTCCTGAATGGCAATCTGGGCCGCGGCCAGCCTGGCAATTGGAATCTGATAGGCGGAGCAACTTACATAATTCAAACCAATTTTATGGCAATAGGTGATAGATCTGGGATCACCACCATGGACGCCGCAAATTCCGACCTTGAGGTCTGGCTTCGTTTCCCGGCCTTTTTCCACGGCCCATTTCATCAGCAGGCCGACACCTTTCTGATCAAGAGTTTCAAACGGATCATCACTCCAGATACCGTGGGTCAGATAATAGTTGAGGAACTTAGCGCTATCATCTCTAGAAATTCCAAAGGTGGTCTGGGTCAGATCATTAGTGCCAAAGGAAAAGAATTCAGCTTCCCTGGCTATTTCATCAGCGGTCAGAGCCGCTCTTGGTATTTCGACCATGGTACCAACTTTATATTTGATTCTGACTTTATACTTTTTCATCACCTCTCCAGCCACCCGATTGATAATTTCTTTTTGATTGGCCAGTTCGGTGACATTACCAACCAGAGGAATCATGATTTCGGGCAAAACTTTTTGACCCTGAGAAACCAGCTCACAAGCTGCCTCCAGAATGGCCTGAGCCTGCATTTCAGTTATTTCCGGATAAGTTATACCCAGGCGGCACCCACGATGGCCTAGCATCGGATTAAATTCTGATAGAGACCTGACTCTGGCCAATAATTTTTCCAGTTCAGCAATTTTTTCTGGCGACCCGTTGGTAGCCTTGAGCACTGCCACTTCCACCATCAAATCTTCTTTCTTAGGTAAAAACTCGTGAAGTGGTGGGTCAATGGTTCTGATCGTAACCGGTCGGCCTTTCATTTCCTGGAAAAATTCAAGAAAGTCCTGTTTTTGAAAAGGCAGCAATTTAGCCAGAGCCTGCCGCCTCTGTGTCTCAGTCTCAGCCAGAATCATCTCCCTCACATGTGGTAACCGTTCGGGTCCAAAAAACATATGCTCGGTCCTGGCCAGACCGATGCCCTCGGCTCCAAAAGCAAAGGCTACCCGGGCATCAGGCGGTGTATCCGAGTTGGCTCTCACTCCGAGCTGGCGGAACTTATCAGCCCAGGATAAGAGCTGGGTAAAATATAGATAGAGCCTGGATTCTTCCGGCTTTTTCTCACCTTTGATAACCTGAATAATCTCTGAAGGCCTGGTTAAGACCTGGCCTTCCAGCACCTCACCGGTGGTACCATCAATTGAAATCCAGTCGCCCTCTACAAATTTTTTATCACCAACAAAGAAAACTTTAATGTCTTCATGAACTTTTATTGCTCCGCAACCGACCACAGCCGGTTTACCCATCTGCCGGCCGACAACAGCGGCATGTGAAGTCATACCTCCAGTCGCGGTCAAAACACCCTGGGCAGCACTCATTCCGTGGATATCATCTGGTGATGTTTCTTCGCGGACCAGAATCACCTTTTTGCCCTGGTTAGCCCAGACCACAGCCTCGTTAGCGGTAAAGACCACCTGACCGGTAGCTGCTCCGGGTGAAGCAGCCAGCCCTCTGGCCAGAACAGGATGCTTTTTCTTTTCCTCCTGATCGAAGACCGGATGAAGCAATTGATTTAAAGCTTCTGGTTCGACTTTGAGTAAAGCTTCCTCGACCGTGGTCAGTCTTTCTTTCACCAGATCGACTGCAATTTTAACGGCGGCCATACCGGTTCTTTTAGCATTCCTGGTTTGCAGCATATATAGCTTTCCTTCTTGAATCGTGAACTCAAAATCCTGGACATCGCCATAATGTTTTTCCAGCTTTTTAACCACGGCCAGTAGCTGTTTGTAAACTCCAGGCATAGCCTTCTCAAGATCCTTTAAAGGAGAGGGAGTTCTGATGCCGGCCACCACATCTTCACCCTGAGCATTAATCAGATATTCACCGTAAAGCTCTTTTTCGCCTGTAGCAGGATTTCTGGTAAAGCCAACACCGGTAGCCGAGGCTGGACCATAATTGCCGAAGACCATCTGTTGAATATTGACTGCTGTTCCCAGATCATCGGGAATATGATACTGACGGCGATAAGTTATTGCCCGGGGATTATTCCATGATTTGAAAACAGCACTGATAGCCAGTTTCAGTTGCTTGAAGACATCCAGTGGAAATTCCTGACCGGTTTCCGCTTTGACCAGCTTCTTATACTCAGCAATAACTTCTTCGAGGATAGATTCATTCAATTCATAATCATAATTAAGACCGCTGGCTTCCTTTTTGGCTCGCAAAATCTCTTCAAACTTCTTTTTCGGGATTTCCAGGACGACGTCGCCGAACATATGGATTAAACGTCGATAGCAATCGAGGGCAAACCGCCGGTTACCTGTCTTTCTGGCCAGGCCTTCCACCGTTCGGTCGTTGAGGCCAAGATTGAGAATGGTATCCATCATCCCTGGCATAGAGAATTTGGCTCCTGATCTGACTGAAACCAGCAAAGGATTCTCTTCATCGCCAAACTTTTGACCCGAGACTTTTTCCAACCGTCTGAGGTTGGCTATAATCTCTTTCTCCACTTGAGCGGGCAGTTTATTTCCAGCTTTAAAAAACAAGGCACAAACCTCAGTCGAAATGGTAAAACCAGGTGGGACAGGCAGGCCTATGCTGGCCATTTCGGCCAGGTTGGCCCCTTTGCCACCGAGAATATCCTTCATATCTTTATTGCCATCAGCTGCTCCTGCCATAAAAAAATATACGTATTTTTTGGGCATCTTAAACTCCTTCTTTTATAATCAGTGTTCAAGAAAATATACACTCCACCGTTTTAAATTTCAAGAGAGCAGGGTATTAAGTATGTGAAATATCAGGCCTTAGATGATTTTTTTCTTAACAGGCAGAAATCATTAGCCGGAGAAAATAAAAGAGCCAGGGAAAGAGCCAGCCATAGAGAATCTTCAGCTATAAGCCGCCAGTCAGCCTGCCGGCTGAAGGTCCCAAAGCAGCCGCAATCGACATCTAAGCCGCGAGCCATAGTAATCAGTACCAGAACTATGAAAAACAGCAGCAGGCTGCTGATCAACAGGGCCGATGATTTCGGATAGATACCAACGATGAGCCACAGCCCGGCAATTAATTCTATCCAGGGTAAAAAGATAGCTGTAAGAAAAGACAGTGCTGGCCCCACCAGCTGATAGTTCCTGACATCCTGAGCAAAACTCAGAGGATCAGCTATTTTGCTGACTCCAGCCCAGATAAAAACCCCACCAACAATCAATCTGAAAATTAACAGAACATTCTTATTCTGCAACATTGGCTTCCACCGGCAGGCCGTTCTGGGTCCACTCTGCCCAGCCGCCAGAAAATATCCTGAGGTTTTTAAAACCACGTGATTCAAGCCAACGAGCCAGATTTAAACTGGCCTGACAATCTCCACCTTCACAATAAATTATAATTTCCAGTGCATCTGGAATCCGGAGCAACAAATCTTCACGCCCGCTCTTCAGGTCTTCAAGCGGGACGGAAATGGCCCCTGGAATATGCCCGCGTTGATACTCCTCTAAGTTGCGGCTATCTATAAAAACCGCCTTCTGTTCTGCCCAGGCCGCCTCAGCCTCGGGTAATGAGATAAAGACAACCTGTGGAAAATCTTCTTTTAAAATAAAGGCGTGCTGGAATTCTCCGGCCAGAAACCTCTTGATGAGGCCAGGATGGCTGACCAGGCCGCCGACCAGGGACAGCCCGAAGATTAAGCCCAGCCCCACCCATGTTTCCTTATCAGCTAAGATTTTCTTTAAGCCCATTGAGACTCTAGGCCAATTGCCTCCCGTATTTCTCGAGGCCAAGGCGCAATATTTCTATAGCTTCTATCAGGTCCTCTTCTTTAAGGACGTAGGCAATTCTCACTTCATCCTGACCTCGCCCCGGTGAGGCATAAAAACCTGGCCCGGGTGCGACCATGACCGTCTTCTGATTGACTGAAAAGTCAGTTAGCATCCATCGAACAAAGTTTTCAGAATCCTTGATGGGTAAGCGGCAAAAGGCATAAAAAGCTCCCCTGGGCTGGCGCAAGACAACGCCAGGGATAGAAGTCAGCCCCTTATAGAGCACATCGCGGCGTCTTTGATATTCCTGACGGATTGGCTCAAAATAGCCCATCCCCATCTTATAAGCAGCAATGGCGGCATATTGCTCGACCGAAGGCGGGCAGAGTCTGGCCTGGGCAAACTTCAAAATTGCCTGATAAACTTCTTGATTTCTGGTAATAACTGCCCCAATTCTGGCCCCGCAGCAGCTAAATCTCTTAGAAATACTATCAACAACAATGACCTGGTCCTCAACCTCCTTAAATTCCAGCAGACTTTTGTGCTTTAATCCGTCATAAACAAATTCCTTGTAAACTTCATCGCCGATCAAAAACAAATTATGCTTTCTGACCAGAGCAACCACACGCTGCAATTCTTCTTCAGTATACACCGTGCCGGTCGGATTATTGGGTGAGCAGAGCAGGATAGCTCTGGTTTTGGGAGTAATCAACGCTTCAATCTCTTCTGTGGGGGGCAGCCGGAAGCCATCTTCGACTTTAAGGGGCAACGGAACAATTTTAACATCAGCAAAAGTGGCAAAACCGTTGTAATTGGTATAAAAGGGTTCCGGAATGATTATTTCTTCACCAGGATCGGCTACTACTGAAAAAGAAAAATGAATAGCTTCTGATCCACCGATCGTGATCAACACATTATCAGCCGTCAGTTCGATGCCATAACCGCGGAAATAGTCAGCGATGGCCTGACGGAGTTCATCGAACCCCTGAGAAGGGCCATACCCCAGAATCGGATCATGGTAAGCCCGAAAAGCTTCTATGACTGGCTGGGGAGTGGGTATATCAGGATCACCAATATTAAGATGGAAAATATGAATTCCCCTCTTTTTGGCGTCATCAGCCAGGGGCTTAAGTTTGCGGATCGGAGAAGCCTGAATCTCTTGCGCTCGACGCGATATAGACATTGATAAGTCCTCCTTATTTATTATTAGGGATTATTATAAGAAAAGAGACACTTTTATACAATAATAACGGCCTGATGACGAGGGATTAAAAGCCAGCAATTAAGACGGAGATGATGATCAGGTGAACTGAACTTGCCTGAGGGCTCCTCCTCCCTCCGATTAAAATTTGCTATTAAATTCTATTTCTGATATTAATTTCAAGAACTAACTGCGACTGTGAGCTAATGTTCCAGGATAAAAACGCCCGGATCACTGAAACCAGAAACTGGGGAAATTATTTTTTGCTCAGGATGTCTGCGCCTCAAATTGCCCGGGAGGCCAGGCCTGGTCAGTTTTTGATGATCAGGGTTTCTTCCAGCCTCAATCCTCTTCTGCGGCGTCCACTGAGCATTCATAACTGCACCGCGACTGAAATAGAAATTTTTTTCCAGGTAACAGGAGAAGGAACCAGACTCCTCAGTAAAAAAAATACCGGCGAAGAGCTGGATGTCATGGGTCCCTGCGGTTGTGGCTTTTCGTTGAAGCCTGAATTCAAAGACCGGGAAATATTCTGTGTTGGAGGAGGACGAGGTCTGGCTCCACTTTTCTTCCTGGCCAGAGAGTTGCAGGCGGCCGGAGCCAGGCCGGTCATCTTTTATGGTGGCCAGACACTGAGCGACCTGCCTTTGAAAAACCGCCTCGAAGAAGCTGGCTGGGAAATCAATTTTTCTACCGATGATGGGAGTTATGGCTTCACAGGCCTGGTAACTCAGCTGGTTGAGCAGGAACTAAGAAAAAGGAAACCAGCTTTCCTTTTTGGCTGCGGGCCGGAAGGCATGATGGCTCGCCTGGCTGACATCTGTCAGTTGTCAAATCTGGGAGCTGAATTTTCACTCGAATCAATTATGGGTTGTGGGCTTGGCGCCTGTTGGGGCTGTGTCAGGAAAATTAAAAAGGGCAGCGAAATAAAATATCACAGAATCTGTCAGGATGGCCCTGTTTTCCAGGCAGAAGAAATTGTCTGGTCTGGAGATTAACGATGGTTGACCTGTCAGTTGATCTGGGTTTTTTAAAACTAAAAAATCCAGTCATCGCCGCCAGTGGGACTTTTGGCTATGGCCTTGAATTCGAGCCTTTGTATGATTTAAATCTGCTGGGCGGCCTGGTGGTTAAGGGACTCTATTTTAAGCCCAGAGAAGGCAACCGCCCGCCACGCCTGGCTGAAACCCCCTGTGGATTGATTAATTCGATCGGATTACAGGGAATTGGGGTCGAGGCCTTCTGTCGTGAAATTCTGCCCAGACTGGCTGGTCTGCAAACAGCTGTTATCGCCAATGTCTGTGGCGAGGAAGAAGAAGAGTATGCCCGGGTGGCCGAATATTTAAGCCGGCACCGGGGGCTGGCCGCTTTAGAACTCAATATTTCCTGTCCCAATGTAAGGGAAGGAGGGATGTGTCCGGCTCAAGATCCCGAGGCTACTTACCGGACGGTGAAAAGAGTCAAACAGGTTTCGTCGTTACCCCTGATCACGAAGCTTTCTCCCAACGTCACTGATATAACGGCAGTAGCCCTGGCCGCTGAGGAAGCTGGCAGCCAGGCAGTTTCCTTAGTAAATACCTTTCTGGCCCTGGCCCTGGATCTCGAATCAAGGAAACCAAAACTGGGAAATGTCCTGGGTGGACTGAGCGGCCCTGCCATTAAACCTCTGGCTCTGAGAATGGTTTTTGAAGTTGCCAGGAAGGTGAAAATTCCGGTTATTGGTCTGGGGGGAATTTTCAGCTCTCAGGATGCTCTGGAGTTTATGGTGGCAGGAGCTTCGGCGGTCGAAGTGGGGACAGCCAATTTCGTTAATCCCTTAGCCTGCCCTGAAATTATAAAGGGAATGGAAGACTGGGCTGAAAGCCAGGGCCTCAATCGCTTGAGTGAAATTGTTGGCAGCTTGAAAGTCTAAAAAGTCTGGAGATTTAAATCTAAATATATGGCTTTTTAAGCCAGTTTCAATGAAAAGGAATTTAAATGACCACCAAGATTGCCTCCAAAGACATTAAGGAAAAAATAATAATTGCCCTGGATGTCAAAAACCAGGCTGAAGTCCTAAAAATTCTGGCATGCCTGCCAGAGGCCAGAATATTTAAAGTCGGGCTGGAGTTATTCACAGCCGAAGGGCCAGCCGTGATAGAACTGGTCAGGAACCATGGCCGTCTGGTTTTCTTAGACCTAAAATTTCATGATATTCCCAATACTGTCGCCGGGGCAGTCAGAGCCGCTGTCCGGCACGGGGTGTCTATGCTTACTCTTCATACCTCTGGAGGGAAAGAAATGATGAGCCGGGCAATGGAAGCGGCCAGGGAAGAGTCAGAAAAGTCTAACCTCAACATGCCCCTTCTTCTGGGTGTGACCATTCTGACCAGCCTCAAAGATAAAGATCTGGACGAGATTGGTTTTAGCTCTGGCTCTCAGGCGCAAGTCTTACGCCTGGCTCAGTTGGCCTGGCAAGCGGGTCTCAAAGCTGTTGTTTGCTCTCCACAGGAAATCGAACTACTGCGAACAGAACTGGGACCTGAGCTCAAAATCATTACGCCTGGTATCAGGCCGGTCTGGGCTGAAGCTCAGGATCAAAAAAGAATTATGACTCCGGCTGAAGCTCTTATAAAAGGCGCTGACTATATGGTTATCGGGCGGCCAATAACTCAAGCGGTCAGCCCGGCTGAAGCTTTTGCCCGGGTAGTTGAAGAATTAGAGACCGCCATAAAAGATACTCAGTGAAAATATAGCAGCTAGAATCAGGCTGACTGCCAGCCAGAGAACAAGGCCAACAATAATTATTATAATAAGATATCCCACCACCTTATCCGGAGGAGTGGACATTATCCCTTGTTTCAAACCGATATAAAGGATATTAATACCCCAGAGTCCAGCTAAAAAAATGACCAGATTCAAAACGGGGATAATATTTAAAATCCCGGCCACAAAATATGGAGTCATGGAGTAAGCAACCAGCTTTAGAGCATTAATTTGATTGGGCTGAGAAGAAAAGGTTGGAGCCAGAGCATCTATAATCAAGGCCAGAACATAGACCATAACCAGAGAAAAGACATAAGAAACCAGTGCCCGGCCTAAGGCCCCAGCCAGACTGAATCGGACAAAACCCCGAAAGGGCAGAGAAATGCCAATAAGCCAGAAACCGAGAAATTGGGCTATGGCCGGAATGGCGGCTACAATCATAATATAAGACTTGTACAGCTCGGCTATGGATGAGACTGGTTCTCCTTTTATCTTTGGCCACTCTTCCGCTGGTTTAAGAATAATCCCCTGAATCCGAACCATTAGATTCATGCTTCCTCCCTACCGCCTGAGTATATAAGAACCAAAAAGCCAGAGTCAATCTATTTTCTAGCTTCAAGAAAAAAGAGACAGGAGAGTAACGGCAGGTTGGGCTGGCTGACCTCAAGTTGGCCTATAAAGTTAATTTATGGAAAAAGGACTGGAGGCGCGGGTCGGACTCGAACCGACGAATCGAGGTTTTGCAGACCTCTCCCTTAGCCGCTTGGGTACCGCGCCGCTTTTCATTACTAATCATTTCCCTCTAAAATAATGGAGCGGGCGATGGGACTTGAACCCACGGCCTTCTGCTTGGCAAGCAGACGTTCTACCACTGAACTACGCCCGCTCAGGCTAATCAACAGGTATAGAAAAACTAACAAAAATCGGCATTTCTGTCAACAGAAAGGAAGAAGAGATTAAATAAATCTACTTGACCTGAACGATATCTCCTTTTTCAACAGCTTCCCGACAGGATAAAATCTTGACTGTGGCCGTTTTCTTCTGAACGTCAACAACAACCACATTTCCTAGAGCTTCACGCGGGAAGCCAGCCTTTTTCTGACGAAAGACGGTCAGCTGCTGACCAGGCCTTATGCCCTGTTCTTCCCCGGCGTTGATGAGAGCCCAGTGGCCTGAGCCGACAATGTTAAAGTCAGTATCCAGATAAATTACCTGGGCTTCCAGGCTTTCACCGGGTTTGAGATTGTTGTCGTAACCAACATCTTTCCCGATGACATTGGTCTTTTCTTCAAAAGGAATGAGATAATTGCCAACTCTTATATCTCCGCATCCCTTTTCGACTTTACCTACGCTCATATGATCTTCTAACCGAATGACTCTGACCCTGCCCTTTTTCTGGGCAAGATAACCCAGCTTGGCCAGAGGCTGACCGATATCAATGGCCAGAAACATCTGGCCGATCTCCAATCCCTCTTCTCTACCCTTATTGATATAAAAAGTATCAGAATCAGTCATCATGGCTCTTTCCTCTTCCCGTTCAGAACCAACGATCATGAGTTCTGGCAGATTTTGGTCCCAGATAAGAGGGGAGCAATACATATCAGAATCAGAAAGCATAGGATATTCTTCAGCAAAGATCCCTGCTTTCTGCACCTGATCTTCTTGAGCAACCAGATTGACCGGCCAGAGGATCACGGCCAGACCAGCCAAAAGCAGAAAAAAATATCCCGACGGACTAAAAACAAACTTTTTCATCTTTGCACCTCTTGGCAATTTTCCTTCGACTTTGCTTCTATTATAATTTTGTCCTTTCTTGACTGTCAACAGAAATTCTCAATCAGGTTAAACAACGTACCCAGGGTGGATAGAGAGGTAGGGAGGTTCCATCGCGACGTGCTGGACGGCCGGCAGCCATCTTTCTTTTTTGCCTCAATTCGGTTAAAATTTTGGAGCATGAAAAAGCCCATATCGCTCGGCTTAATTTTTGGTGGCCGCTCGGCTGAACACGAGGTGTCTATCACCTCAGCTCGCGCCATTTTCTGCCATCTCAGCCAGAAAAGATATCATGTTCATTCAATCTATATAACCAGAGAGGGACACTGGAAACAGGTTAGCTCTCCTCTGGTGAGCGATCAGGAGTTAAAAGAAGGCCAGACTTTTTCCTTTCTGCCCTGGTCACCTTCCGGCCAGCAAGCAGAATTAAAGGCAGATGTTTACTTTCCGGTTCTGCACGGCCCCTATGGCGAAGATGGAACAATTCAAGGTCTGCTGGAAATGGCCGACGTCCCTTATGTTGGATCCCCTGTTCTGGCTTCAGCTGTTGGTATGGATAAAGTCATCTTTAAAAACCTTTTGAGCTATCTGGGTCTGCCGGTGACTCCCTACCTGGTGCTTGGCGAAGAGGATTATAAAAATCAGGGTTCAAAGCTGATCCGGAAAATTAATTCCGTTTTCGCTTATCCTCTTTTTGTCAAACCGGCCAATATGGGCTCATCAGTTGGCATTAGTAAAGTTAAAAAAAGAGCTGCCCTGCCCGCAGCTCTCGACCTGGCTTTTCGTTACGATCGAAAAATCCTGGTAGAAAAGGCCATTGCCGGCCGGGAAATTGAATGTAGCGTCCTGGGCAACGACAGCCCCGAGGCCTCTCTCCCGGGCGAAGTCATTCCCTATCGCGAATTTTATGATTATGATGATAAATATCTTGAAGGAAAAACCAGATTCAGGATACCAGCCGAACTTCCGGCCGATTTAACCCGCAAAATCAGAGAGCTGGCCCTGGCTGCCTTTAAGGCCATTGATGCCTGTGGTCTGGCTCGGGTTGATTTTTTTCTGGAAAAAGAAACAAACGCTATTTACATTAATGAAATAAATACGATGCCAGGTTTTACAGAAATCAGCATGTATCCAAAACTGTGGGAAGTCAGCGGGTTGAGTTTCAATCAATTACTTGACCGGTTAATAGAACTGGCCATTGAACGGCATAGCCGAAAAAAACGCTGTCTGGAAAGAACCTAAAATATGGGCAGAATTCTAGCTATCGATTATGGTGACCGCCACCTGGGTCTGGCTTTAAGCGATCCTCTCAAGATAACTGCTCAACCCTTTGGAACCTACATTCTGAAAGCCAGCGAACAGGAAAACAGCCAGTTTTTTTCGAAGCTGGTCAAAGAAAAAAATATAGAAGAAATCGTCCTGGGATTGCCTATCAGAATGGATGGAACTGAAGGCAGCCGGGCTGAGTTGACCAGAAAATTTGCCAGCTGGTTAGAAGCTGTAACGGGTAAACCAATTGTCCTCTGGGATGAAAGGCTGACCACTAAGGAAGCCCTGAAAAGGCTGGATAGCTTTAAGGGCGACTTCCGACAAAAAAAAGAAAGGGAAGATGAACAGGCTGCGGTCATTATTCTGGAAACTTATCTGGAAAAGAAACGATACGAGGCAGGCGACGCTGAAAAAAATAGTTAACTTATTTTTTATAACGCTGATTATCATCAACTTAGGCCTGGCTATCTATGTTTCTATGGCAATGAATAGCCCTTCGCCGGCCAGAACTGGAACTATTGTTATCACCATAGAAAAGGGCCTGAGCCCAAAGGGCATCGCCAGACTTCTTAAAGATAATCAGCTGATCAGACAATCATTTACCTTTGAGCTAGCTTATTCTCTCTATTATTATCCTCATTCTTTAAAAGCCGGAGAATACCAGTTTTCCTTGCCGGCTATACCCAGAAAAATTATGCTTGATCTCATCTCAGGCCGGGTTCTCCTTCACCCTTTAACTATCCCGGAAGGACTCACCTATCTGGAGATCTCAGAGCTATTAGCCGCCAGGAATTATCCCCTGACTGGTTCTTTTGTTGAAGCCTGCCGGGCAACCTCTCTGATAGCAGACCTCGATCCAGAGGCCCCTAATCTTGAAGGCTATCTTTTTCCGGACACCTACTATTTTGCCCGCGGGGTCAGAGCCGAAGATATGGTTAAAACCATGGTTGAGGAATTTAGAAAAAATTTCGGTCAACAAGAAAGGGAGCGGGCCAGGGTCTTAAAGATGAGTATCCGCCAGGTGATAACTCTGGCCTCGCTTATAGAAAAGGAGACAGGTCAACCAGAAGAAAAACCGCTCATTTCGGCCGTTTTTCATAATCGATTAAGACTGAAAATGAAGCTTGATTGCGATCCTACTATTATTTATGCCTTAAAACTCCAAAACAGATTTGACGGAAATTTACGTCGGGCAGATAAAAATCTTAATTCTCCCTACAATACTTATCTATATACTGGCTTGCCGCCCGGGCCGATCTGCAATCCGGGCCGGAATTCAATTCAAGCCGCACTTTATCCGGCCGATGTTGATTATCTTTATTTTGTTTCTAAAAATGATGGCAGCCATGTCTTTAATCGGTCCTATGCCGAGCATCTGCTGGCTGTAAAAAAATTCCAGTTGAAAAATCACCGTCAATTGAGGTAAAATTACTGGCTTACAATCCAGATAGGCATTGTAAATAAATTTTACAGAATAAGAAAAGAAAAAATAAAATTAAGGGAAATAAAACCTTTTCTTAGCTGGCATAATTCTTGCAGTTTAAGAAAAAGGTGAATTGGATATGACAGGAGGAAAAATGCGAACGAAAAAAATTTTCATTTTTTCTCTGGTCCTGGTTCTGATTTTAGCCTTAACCGTTTCTTTTTCTGAGGCTGCCCCTCAAAAAAAAGATCAGAAAAAAGACCAGAAAGTTAAGTCAGTTATCCCGCAGGATATAAAAGCTCTCTTAGAACAGGGTTTACCGGCCAGACAGGTCAGAGCTGATGTGCCTTTCGAGTTTTCAGATATTTATATTCTACCAGCCAAAGGCACCTATATCGCCATTTTTATCACCAGGATAAAGAATGGTGATTTAGATTATGCTCAATCGGCTGCGAATCAGGACATCTATCAGAGTGATGTTGATCTCTTTATGCAGTTTTATGAACTGGGCGGTGAGGCCCCGAAGTTAATTGTTGAGCAAAGGACATCCAGCTCTTTTACCATACCGTCAACTGAATATCAGCCAGAAGGAGAAAGCTATTATTATCTGGGCTATCCTCTGCCGGCCGGCAAATATGTCCTGGCTGCTGCTCTTGGCCAAAGGGCCACCAAGAAAATCGGAACAACCTACTATGATTTTGAAATCCCCAATTACGAGGAGCTGGCTCAGACTAACAATAAGCTGGAGACATCCTCACTTTTTCTGTTGAAGGATATCCAGCAGATGGACGCTCAAGAAAATTATCCAAATTTTCATAAGGATTATTTCAGCTGGATTGTTTTCAGAGCTTTTCCCTATCCTGACAATAAATTGAAGCCGGGTGACCAGCCCAATCTAATGTTCATGATTTATGGAGCCCAGGCTGATGAAAATCAGACTTTTGATCTCGAAATTAACTTCGATATAAGAAAAGATAACAACAAGATTGTAGCTTTCACTCCGATGAAATATAACATCAATTTTATTGAACAAGCTATTCCTCTTCCGACTGTTAAAAAAGTTCAGATCAAAGATGACCAGGGAGAGAGGATAGAAGATAGACCTCTAG
This sequence comes from Candidatus Saccharicenans sp., assembly GCA_035416665.1. Lineage (GTDB taxonomy): Bacteria > Acidobacteriota > Aminicenantia > Aminicenantales > Saccharicenantaceae > Saccharicenans. The sequence continues at coordinate 14,746 of DAOLNQ010000018.1, forward strand.
AGCCAGGAACCTACGAAATTGTTTTGAATATTAAAGATAACAAATCTGGTTTAACTCTGGAAAAGAGGATACCTTTTGAACTCGTAATTGAATAGTTGATTCTGGTTAAGACTGCAGAAGAATGAAGGCAGCAGGCTTCGGTCTGCTGCCTTTTTTTATTGGGATTGAGGATATGCTGATTTTTTCCTGGTTTATAAAAATCCGACCTGGCACCGACTAATTAGCCATTAAATTTTTTCAGAATCAAGTTCTGGTTTTTAAGAATTCCAGGAAATTTTTCACCTGGATTGACCTGTCAGTTTCTGAATCATATTTGAGGTAATTCTGAAAAGCCAGACGGGCCTGGCTGTATCTACCCAGCAACAAACAGGTTAAACCAAGCTGATAGTATCCGTCAGGAAAATCAGGCTGGAGGCTGACCGCTTTCTGAAAATATTTTAAAGCTGGCGAAAAAAGCCAGCGGTTAAAAAAAACAATCCCAATCTGATAAAGCAGCTGCGGATCTTCGATTCTATTTATGTCAAGCCGCTGGTAGCAGGCAATGGCCTTTTCAATCTCTTTCTTCTTGAGATAGCAGTTTCCTAATGAAATCAGGCCAGGTCCAAACTGGGGATTCTTATCTATGACTTTCTGATAACAATCAATAGCCTGATCATAATTTTCTTTTTCCAGATAACAGTTGCCAAGATAATAATTTATGGCATAAGAATCTGGGCTTTCAGTCAGGATATTCTGATAAATGAGGAAAGCCTCCTCCAGGCTGCCCTGACTGAAAAGTGTGTTGGCTTTTTCCAGAGCCTGGATGATTTCTTCAGTCATAACGAGACCTTCCAGATTTTTCAATCTGGTTTCGAGCCAGGATGGCCTGGCCTGCTTGCCCGCTACCTGAACACAGACTCTCCTGGGCTCGTAGCCGGTTTTTTCAAAATCAAGATACCAGGTGCCCCTGGGCGTGATCTCGGCTGACCATTCACCTTTGTTATTCGTTCTGATTTTAATTTCAGTCTTTGATTCAAGATGATAGAGTCTGATCTTGACCTCAGCCAGGGGCTGCCCGTGCTCGTCTGTGACCAGACCAGCAATAAACCCGGTCCCTGACTGGACCAGAGCGTAACCGGGAAGCAGCCAGACCAGGATAAAAAGAAACACTACTCCTGTCCGGACTGACAGAAAACCACGCCTGGTGACTTTTAATCTCATTCGGCTCTATAAGATTTTTATATGGGTTCTAAATATTTCGATTTCTTATTTTTTCAAAAAATCAAGCAGTTGCCTGGCCAGAGGCGCTTGGTCACTCTGAGGAGCCAGTTGCAAAAATTTTTCCAGACTGCTAATAGCTTCCTGGGTTTTATTTTGACTGATATAAAGTGAACCGAGCTGAAAATAGGCTTCAGAATAGTCAGGCTTGAGCTCAACCGTCTTTTGAAATTGAATCAGAGCCTCGTCTCCCTTCCCAAGATTGGCCAGACAAACCCCCAGATTATAATGTCCGTCTGGATCAGCCGGGTTAATTTCTACTGCCCTGAGATAGTAATCAGCTGCCCGCTCAAAATCGCCCTCTTTCGCCAGGAGCTCTCCCAGCTCTTTATTAGAGCTAAAACTCTGGGGATTCAGATTAGCCGCCTTCTCGAAAGCCTGCCTGGCCTCTGGCAGTCGGTTAAGCTTTTTATAAGTAAGGCCAATATTAAAATAATAGGCCCAATTATCAGGATTGAGACCAATGGCCTCTTCAAATACTGACAGAGCTTCCTCATATTTTTGCTCATTATAAAGCTTGGTTGCTTTGACAAAGCTTTTATCAGCTGCCGACAGGCTTCTGGCAGCAGTCTCGTCGGCAGTAATCAGAGTCACCTCCAGTTCCGTCTCGGAAGCAATGCCCACATGAACCTCCTGAGTCCGCGGAACAAAACCATCCTTTTTTAAAATTACCTGATAATAGCCTGGCTGGAGACCAACCTGAAGAAATCGGCCATCTTTTCCAGTCGTTGTCTCATATCTCTTGGAAGCAGTAACTACTGAGACGATGCTGACTTCAACTTTTTCCACTGGATTGCCCTGGGCATCAACGACACTTCCCTTTAGTTTCCCCTGAACTTGCCCCAGAGCAGACGAGGTACAACACAAAAGGCCTAATCCTATCAACCAGAGACCTATAATCAAGTTTAATTTTTTCATCGGGTGCTCCTTAACCGGTAAAATAATGTCTGGCCAGAATTAGATAATGATTTCTTGCTTCCTTTATCAATTTTTTTCTCGTAAATATATTATATCATTTTGCATCATTTTGATTTTTTCAGGTCGATCTCTGTCAGAGTCATCACTTCGCCTGCCAGCTATCCAGTTTGGCTTTAATCTCCGGTTGATCCGGTATCAAAGACAGGGATTTCTCTAATAGAGCCACCGCCTTATCTTTTTCCCCAAGATTAAAATGGGCTTCAGCCGCCAGATTGAGAACACTGACTTCGGTACCCTCTGACAGCAGTTCTTCCAGGTAAATCAAAGCTGGTTTCCAGTCTTTTAAGCTGGCATAATCGAGGGCAATGACTTTGCCGGCTTCCCTGTTTCTGGTTTTTTCATAAACCGGCAGGGCCAGGGACAGTGACTGACGATAATCGCCCAGGGCATAAAAAGTCTTGGCCAGAAGAAGCAAACTTTCCTCATCCGGCTGTCTGGCCAGGATGTCTTCTAGAAGTTTTCGGGCCTCTGAATAATTTCCCTTTAAAAAATGCTGGCTGGCCAGCATCTTCATCCACTCAGCTGAAGGCGGAGGTTGATGAACACGGGCATAAACCCAGGGTGCCGTCAGGGCGGGAGTCGACAGTATAATCAGATTGTCTTTCTGGGTAGCCCTGACCATGTCCCCTTCCAGCAGAGAGACTTCGAGCTGATAATAGCCTGGTTTAAACTGACTTAAATCGAGCGGTTCACACCAGATTTCACCTCTATCATTGATAATGTCCCGTCCAAATCTTTTTTCAAAGGAAGACTGGCTGGCGCTATCCATGTTTTTCAAACTCAATTTAACAGCCAGGCCAGCTGTCAAAACAAATTTTTTTTCCAGCCTGGCATAGACAGACAATTTCTCAGCTGGAGAAAATTCATTACGGGCACTGATCAGGAATTCATGGCCATCAAAAGTGAAGGCCTTAAAGTGGTTATCTCTGACCGTAGAAAAACTGTGGTAAAGAAGAAGGGGACTTAGCAGCGGAGCTGATGATTCTACAGGAATCGACAGGGCTGCTTCATAAGAAGTAAAATCACGAGCTGTTTTATTTTTCAATAGATAAAGAATCTTATAGTCGCCTGGTAAAAGCGGGAAAAGATCCTGAAAGGCCAATCTCTGGCGGGCATGAGCTTCAAATTGCTGCCGGTTAAGCCTCAGCGGGACTTCTTCTGTTCGGCCCAGGACAGTCTGCCCTGATTTATCCTCAACTCTTATGGTCAATTCATAAATGGCAGAATAAATGCCCTCATTCTCGGCGAAATTTATCCTGTCCGGTTCGAGTGACCAGTGGACAAAATTCAAGCCACCCTGGTTAAAGATTTTTATAACGGCACTCGAACTTATGTAATTATGTGAATAATCTACTTCCACCAGATCTTTATAACTCAAGTAGTTTCTGGCATAGGCTGTGGCAAACTTTTTTTCTGGCAAGGACTTAATGGCGGCAATTATGGTCTGCGAGGAAAGAGAGCTAAGATTAGCTGATTGATCTTCAGGTAAATAACTCATGGCTGCTTTGGCCAGCTCAGCATTGATTCTTTTTATTACCTCCAGAGCTTTGCCCCTGGTCATGGTTTCTCTGCCGAGGGAAGGTACAACCAGTTTTTCCGGTCCCTCCACGCCTGGATAATACAGTCGATAATCACCAACTCCCTCTGGCTGATAAAAAATCAAGTAAAAATAACCTGGCAGGCCATATTGCTCTTCGCCCTTATAGAACCAGAGTTCCATTGGCCAAAGATCAGACTGGGTGGCATAAATATGCCGTTCAAGTGGCTTGCCAAGGAGGAGGTAATAATAACCGCGCTCTGTCAGGCAACCTCGTCGGGAAGAACCAACGCCAAAATTCTGGTCAGCAAAACGGACTCTTTCCAGATAATCCCGATAAAACTCGTTTTCGGCTGTGTCTCGATCAGGATCACGAATCTGCCAGAACATATTGATAAAACGGTCTCTTTCCCGATCACTCTTAAGTTTGAGAAAGACCTCCTTTTCAGTTTCGGTGATTATAGGGGTGACGATTTCCAACCATTCTCTATAATTCGGGGCAAGGCTTTTGACATTATCTTTTTCTTTTTGAAGACGAGAAGAAGTGGTATCAGCCCCACTGGCAACTAAAAAAGTTCCGCTGGTAAGCAAGCAAAAAACCACAATAAGGTCCAAAACCGCCCTAAACCTGGAATCAATTTTCAACATCAAACTCCTATCTGGTTTGAATTTTACCATAATTCAGAGCTTTTCATACTCTCAATCTCTGACAGGCGGCGAGTACAGCCTTCCTGCTTCCTGAATTAAAAACATTTATAATAACTTGAAATTCCACCTTAATGTTTCTGTATAATAATAAATACCAGATAAAAACCCAGTTCTATCCAATAAAATGGATTTATCTCGTTCAAATAAATGGATTTTTTTGCCGGAATCATTTATGCTTCAGTTTATCTCATTAAAAAACAATAACTTATAAAAATTAAAAGACTGGCATAGATCTTGCAATAAAAATAATTTATAATTCACATTAATTCACATTATAAACTCGAGATGACAGGAGGTGAAAAAAAGAAAAAAGAGAATATGAGCAATAAGAAACAAAATGGATGTTAGTCTTCAAAAGTATCAAAGTATCCTTAACATGAAATTAAAAGGAGAAGTAAAATTGACTAAAAAATTCCTGATCGCATTTATCTCAATTCTACTATTTTCTCCTCTGGCCTTTGCCCAATCAAGGGAAACCGGTGCCATCACCGGCATAATCACAGATGAAGCCGGAGCTCCCTTGCCTGGAGTTACCGTCACCCTATCCGGGCCGAGCTTGATGGGCACCAGAACCTATGTGACAGATGCCAGAGGAGTGTATAGATTTCCGGCTTTACCGCCTGGAAACTATACAATTAAAGCTGAGCTTCAGGGTTTTACTACTGTTGTTAATGAGAATATTCGATTGAGCACCACCACTACCCTCACCATTGATATTACCATGAAGCAAGCCTCTCTGGCCGAAGAGTTGACAGTAGTAGCCAAAGCCCCAACGATTGATGTCAAATCAACAGAAACAGCCTCAGTTACTCTGAGCAACGAAATCCTGCGGAATATTCCCTACAGCCAGTTCACCTCTGATATCGTCAATATGGCGCCTGGCGTAGCCAGGGACACTGCTTATGGAGCCTCCAACAGCACTGGCATTGCTTACAGTATGGATGGCGTCAATGTGGCTGACCCAGAAGCTGGTACAGCCTGGGTTTTTCTTGATCATAATATCATTGAAGAAGCCAAAGTGATGGGCGTAGGATTACCGGCTGAATACGGGAACTTTACCGGCGTTGTTTTTAACCTGGTGACCAAATCGGGAGGGAACAACTTTTCTGGCCATATGGAATTTGATTTTCAGGGAAAAAGGACAGATAGCCCGAAAGGATTCTGGGGAACAACTAACAATTCAGCCTATCTGGAAGATTTTCCTGACTTGACCGCACCTCTGGCTAAATTAATGGATATTAATGGTCATCTGGGCGGGCCAATTATCAAAGACAAGTTCTGGTTTTATTTAGGCCTGCAGTATTACAAGAGCTGGGATTATCGCACGGGCTTTCCTGAGGCTGTTCGCTATAAACAGCCGCGTAGTTTCCTCAAGCTCAATGCCCAGCCAACACCAAGTTTAAGCCTCATGGGCTCCCTTGAAATCGATACCTATAATGGAATAAACAGAGGAGCTGGCTCGACTGTCTCGCCAGAAGCCTGCGTCAACCAGAAATCACCGGAAACAGTGGCCAATTTTAATCTGACCAAAATCATCAGCTCCAAAACTTTTTTTGATTTAAAAGTAGCTTATTTCTGGGGTTACTATTATCTTGACCCGGAAGTTGGCATGGAGCCTTATATGCATTTTAGCTATGACGAAAACTTTCAGACAGGTAGTTCCGGCTATTTTTACTATGCAGATAGAACCAGAGTTCAGGCCAATGCCAGCTTAAGCCACTATGTAGAGGATTTCTACGGTTCCCATGATTTCAAATTCGGAGCAGAGTTTGAAAGATCAAAGGTCCGGAACCGTTATGGCTTTACGGGTGAAGGTGGGGACGGGCCTCTCGGAGATCATGTGCAATACTATGATTATTATGGTTACCCTTATTTAGCCTATCAATATGATGGTTATGATACCAACACTTACTACACCAGATTAGAAGCTTTTGCCCAGGATTCCTGGCAGGTGATGAAAAGATTGAATATCAATGCCGGTCTGCGCTTTAGCTGGTATTGGGGCCAGGTCAAAGGTGTCCCTGGAAATGTTTATACCAATAACCGGATTGCTCCTCGTATAGGTTTCACTTTCGATTTGCTGGGAGATAGAACAACAGTCCTTAAAGCCCATTATGGACACTATTCCGAAGCGATGCTGGCCAGCTACCATGACCGAATGAATCCCAGTTCTGCCTATAGTGACTATATCGGTTATGAATGGATCGAAGGCCAATGGGAAGAATGGTTAAGAGTTGTTCATGAAGACCTGTATAAAATGGATCCAAATATCAAGCATCCTTATATGGAGCAGTTTACAGTCAGCCTCGAGCGGGAGCTTTTTAAAGATTCCTCTTTCAGCATTAGCTATATTTACCGTAACTGGAAAAATATCATGGGCCCCATCGACCGCAATGCTGATTATGAACCTTACCCGTTAACCGTGCCCGATTATGGTGATTATACAATTTACCAGAGAACAGCCGATACAGTTAATACTTTTGATTACCTGATCACCAATCTCGAAACAGCTTACAAGTCTGGCTATCCATGGATATTATTAAATCCTTACCGCCGCTATCAGGGAGTTGAATTTTTATTCAACAAAAGATTTTCTAATCGCTGGCAGCTCCTGGCTTCCTATACCCTGTCCAAAGCTTATGGCACCACTGATAACGGCCAGGCTGATGACATTGGCTGGGGCGGGGATGTCTATGACCCGAATTTCTGGATCAATGCTGAGGGACATTCCACTTATGATTCAACCCATATGATCAAGATACAGGGCAGCTATATCATTCCGAAAATTGAGCTGAGCGTGAATGTCTACTATCACGGGGTGACCGGCAATTCCTGGACAGCCAGATACAGAACACCAAGACTTAATCAGGGAAGAGTGACCTTTTTCATCGAAGAAAGAGGCTCACACCACTATCCAATGGATCATCAGCTGGATATCCGGCTGGAAAAAATCTTTACCTTTGCCGATAAATACAGACTGGGTGTAATATTCGATGTCTTTAACCTGTTCAATTCAGATACCATCACTTCCTGGGGAACCAGGTGGACTTACGATTGGGACGCCGGTATCTATCCTTCAACTTCGGGCCACGAGCTTTACTCTATTGTCAATCCAAGGCAGGCCAGACTCGGTATTCGCTTAATGTTTTAGTCGTTAAGATCCTTGCTCAAGGGCGGTGGGCCATTCGGTCGACCGCCCTTTTTTTATGGCCCGATACTGTCACAAGATGACAGCTGAGGACAATGGCCAATACCAATCCGTGTTTCTTCATACACGTGTTACCTAACCCAAAAAACTCAGAGTAAAATCAATCTACAAAAAATCAGTCGGGCGGCAGCGGAATCCTGCCCAGAAGTGCTAATTTTGGCTCGCTCGATTTTTAAGATAGCTGTTGGCCGGGCAGGAGAATCTTCTTACTAACCTTCCCCCTCCGTATCCAGGCAAAAAATCTATGTTATAATTTAAATATATAAGAAACATGAAGAAGAAAAAAAAGGTTCTAATACCCGTCCTGATTATTATACTTGGAGCTGGGCTGGCTGCCTTTATTTTCCTGTCTAAAAGGCCAACAATTAGCCGGTTGAAGGCCGGAAAAGATTTCAATGTCATTTTGATCACAATTGATACACTCCGGGCTGATCGCCTCGGTTGTTACGGTTATGCTCAAGATGTCACCCCGGCTCTTAACCGCTGGGCAGGTCAGGGAGTGCGTTTTGCCCGCTGTATCGCCCAGACTCCTTTAACTCTCCCTTCCCATACAA
>DAOLNQ010000019.1:0-22173 GCA_035416665.1 Candidatus Saccharicenans sp.
GGCTCAAAAAGCTCGAGGCCGCCACCGTGGTTATGGTCGAGCTCGGCAACCCCAGGAGTGAAAAGGAATTTAATTTTAAAGCCGGAGAGAGAATTACCCCTCAGCGGGTCATGGGACGGGGAAGCCGCCGCGGTAGCACCTGGTTTTCCTGCGAGCTACCCATCAAGGGAATTAAGAGCCCTGTTCTTCATGTCACCTATTATTCTGAAGAAAGAATGCGGCCCTCGAGCTTTAAGATATTGATTGATGGCGAGCCGCTGGCTCAAGAAGAAATTACCCGTGTTCCATCGCCACGCTTCATCGAAAAGGACTATGCCCTTCCTGAAAAGCTGGTCAAAGGCAAGGACAAAATCACGGTGAAGTTTGAGGCCGTCCCGGGCAGCGAAATCTCGCCAGTAGTAGCCCTCAGAATTCTGCGCTCGCTCTAAAAAAATAAAAATAAACATAAAAAAGGGGACACGTTATCGTGTCCCCCTTTTTTTTCACACTGCTGTTATTTCTGGTTTTCATTAATTAGCATGATCAAATTGCCACAGGTATCCTCAAACAGATTTAGAAGACCCCACTCCGGCTTAGCCAGGTCGTCACGAAATTTTACCCCACGGACTTCCAGGTCTTGGCGAACCTTCTCGATGTTTTCTGTGCTAAAAACAATTACTGGTAAACCGGACTTGTAGACATTTTCCTGATAAAGCTTGCCGAATGAATCACCGCCAGGCTCCAGCATCAGAGCGGTGCCGTCTGGCTCTTCCGGGGAGACAACAACAGCCAACTGGGCTTCGGGGACGTACTCTTTGGTTTGAAACCCAAGCACTTCCGTATAAAAGGTATGGGCTTTAATGGGGTCGTCCACAAAAATACTGGTCAGGGCAATCTTCATAATATTTCTTCTCCTCTGACAATTTAAATTCCCGGTTCGAGTTTTAAGTTAGACAAGATAATAACATAAAAAATTTGAAGAATGTTATAAATAAAACGCTTCCTGGTGTGGAGATTGGAAGGCAATCTTCGATCAGTTTTATCTTTTTGTCAGCGGTTAATCTGTGCTCCGGATGGGCCTTTACTCTCCGTATTTGCCTCCGCTGTTCAGCCTGCTGGTGGAGACTGCTCAACCGATGGCTGATCCCACGGTCGAAGCGGTTGGCCGGCGGCTGCTCTGGCCGCATAGACTTCAGCCATCAGTTTCTCGGCCATGGGTGCCCAGTGGTTGGCCGCCTCTCTGGTCTTGGCAGTTAGTTCTTCCACCTCTTCTGGCGCTTCCATATCGGTTGATCTGGCTCCAGATTCTTTGACGATATCCACAAGGACCTCAGGATTATCCAGAAGCGGGCAGGGCCGTAACGGGTTGTCGTTGAAGGGCTGTCTCTTACGGTAAGCCTTAAAAATAGGTGACTGCAGTGCCTCCAGTAAAGTGACGTCATGGATATTGACATTTGAGTAATGAATGAAGGCACACGGCTCGACATCCCCGGCAGCCGTGATATGGAAATAGCGCCTGCCACCGGCGATACAGCCTTTGGCATACTCACCGTCATTCCAGAAATCCATGGCGAAAAGTGGTTTAGTCGCTCTGATTTCGTTGATGCGCTTGAACATCAGGGCTCGCTGCTCGGGGGTGGCTAAGAGATCAGTCCGGGCCTGTTTGCCAACCGGGATGTAGGTAAAATACCAGGCATAGCGGCAGCCCCGCTCAATCATATCATCCACAAACTGGTCAGAGATGACATTTTCGGTATTGTAGTGGTGATAGCAGGCTGAATAGCCAAAAAGAAGCCGGTGCTCACGCATGCGGTTCATGGCGTCAATGACCTTTTGATAAGTTCCTTCGCCCCGACGGAAGTCAGTTGCTTCGCGATCACCTTCTATGGAGAAGGCCAGCGAGAAGTTGCCAACCTCCTTCATTTCGCGGCAGAGTTCGTCATCGACCAGGGTGCCGTTGGTAAAGGCAAAGAAGTAGCAGTCCTGATGGGCCCGGCACAAGCGGATGATATCCTTTTTCCTGACGAGCGGCTCGCCACCGGAAAAGATATAGAAATGGATTCCGAGATCCTTGCCCTGACGGATGATGGAATCAAGCGTTTCGTAAGAGAGGTTGAATTTATGACCATACTCGGCCGCCCAGCAGCCAACACAGGACAGGTTGCAGGCGCTGGTTGGATCGAGAAGTATAACCCAGGGGACGTTGATATCGTATTTTTGTTCTATTTCCCGGCCCTTGGGGATGCCGTCAAGCATGGAATTAACAAAAAAGCATTCCATGACCTTTCTCAGGCAGCGGGGGTCCACTTCCTCTGATAGCTTTTTAGCATAAATATGCCAGTTATTGTTTTCATCCTCAAGGAAGCCCCGTATTCTGCGAATATCCGCTGTCCGCTGATGGCCACGATCGAGAGCTTCGGCCAGAGCAAAAAGCTTGGGAATCTTCTTCATCGGGTCTTCGGACAGATATTTTATGGCTAGATTAACAGCCTTTCTGGACACGGTATTCATCCCTTTACCTCCATGATTTATTGACGGCAGCCGTCATTGCCTGCCGATGGTAAAACCTCCTCTTTCCCCCTAAGGCAATGATCGGTGAGGGCGATGCAGTTCGGGCTGGCTTTTAGGGGAATCAAGCCAGTTCCGGCTGAACGAGAGAGAGCCTCGGTTACGGTTAAGGAAAAAACCCTGGAGAACTACCCTGTAATTCTCTTTCCGCGGGACCTTGTGTCCCAGGTTCATGTCTCTTTGCCCTCTTAACTAACCGTTCAGTTAATAAATAAGTCGCAGCCTGCCACTTGTCAAGTGAAAAATGGCCCCTATGAACAATTGTTCTTTTCGAGGGTCCAAACTGGGGTATATATATTCTCACACCCAGGGCTAATCTCCTTTCCTTTAAGAGTTTCAATAAGACTTTTAATGGAGGGAGCCCTTCTTTTTCAAGTGCCACGCTTATATATCTCTCCGCCTCCTCTGCACTTGTTCCCACTGCCGGCTGTCCAGTACGTCGTGATCAAACCCCGCTACTCCTCCATCCACCCTGGATACTAGGTCTTAACCTGATTGAGCAGTCGAGCTTAACAAAAGTTCCGGGGGATGAGATAATCGAACTGGTCCCTTGAGAAGAAGGAGGGGGAATTATGGCCAAACTCTTTCCAGCGAACAAAATCAGGCCAGATCAGGCGGGCTTTATCCGCCGCGGCCTGGCTTTCACAGTAGATGGGGTAATTATAGCAATTCTCTCCATGCTGGTTTACTCTGGCTATGCTGAATTAAAAGCCAGGATCCGGCATGAGGCATCCCCGCTCAGCCAGACAATACAGGCTCTGAGCAAAGGGGGCAATATCTCAATAAGCACTGAAACAGGAACAAAGGCCGACCAGGATAAAAAAACGGCTTTACTGGACCTTCTTAAGGGCAGACTACCGGATGAAGAATATCAGAAGGCAGCAGCCATGACCGAGCAAGAAATTTTAAATAAATACCCGAAGGAGATAGCGGCAGCCACCGTTGAGAAAGCCAGAGAAGAGATAGAAGCCGGCCAGCGGGAAAGAAATGACGCTTATAACATCATCAAAGAATACATTATTACTTTGCTCTATTTTGTCCTGTTTTTCAGGTATGGCGGACGGACGCCAGGAAAAAGATTATTCGGCTTGAGGGTGATTGACCTGGAAGGTAAACAACAGCTTGGCTGGTATCAGTGCTTTGAGCGGGCCCATGGTTATTTCTGTTCTGGGCTATTCGCTTCCCTTGGCTTCTGGCAGGTACTGTGGGACAGACAGGGTCTTTCCATGCATGACCGAATAGCCACCACGACAGTCATCAGACTACCTGAGAAACCCAAAGAGAAGAAGCTAAAAGTGAAGAAAAGCGTGAAGAAAGAGGCAAAGGGAAAGGTCAAAAAAAAGATAGAAGAAAAAATAGAGGAAGAGCAAAAAAGCCAGGCCGAAGACACAAAGGAAACGGATTCTAAATAGTCCACAAATCCCGCTGTTCACATATTAATATATTAATATTTTTCTGCGGGTGGTCAGCGGGTTTGTTTTAGCGAATTATTAAGCTCTTTTTCCTTGACTCAATTACCTTAAATCCGTTATTATATCTACTTGAAAATTTAAGTTAATTCTCTTCGAGTCTTTTAACCTAAAGAAAGGTTCTATGGTTTTAAGACCGATAGGGTGTAGCTGGAAACGGTTGCGCCTCCCGCTTGGAAAGAAGAGAAGTACAGAGAACGACTAGTTCGGCGGGGCGAATTTTGTGTGCCGCCGATTTTTCGTTGGCAGCTTGTAGGTAAAAACAAGCTCTTAGTCTGTGCCAGATTCGGTCTCGTGGGGGGGATGCATCCTAAATAATAACAGGAGGTATTGTTATGTCTAACGGGCTTTTTAACCTGGAAAGACCTCAGAATGAACCGACACTGGACTACAGGCCGGGCAGCGTCGAGAAGGAGGTCTTAAAAAAACAGCTGGCAAAAATGAAAGCGACCGAGATCGAAATCCCGCTGATCATCGGTGGTAAAGAAGTAAGGACTGGCCGAACCGGGAAATGTATTTTGCCTCATGATAAAAATCATGTTCTGGCTACTTATCACAAGGCGGGAGAGAAAGAAGTCGGAGCGGCGATTGAAGCTGCTTTGAAAGCCAGGCAGGAGTGGGAGAATATGCCCTGGGAACACAGAATGTCTATATTTCTGAAAGCAGCTGACATGATTTCAGGGCCGTGGCGGCCTGTGATTAATGCGGCCACCATGCTTAATCAGAGCAAGACCGTTCATCAATCGGAAATTGATGCAGCCTGTGAGGTTATAGATTATCTGAGATTCAACAGTTATTACATGACCGAGCTCTATAAAGAGCAGCCATTGGCTTCACCGGATGCCTGGAACAGAATGGAGTACAGGCCGCTCGAAGGATTTGTTTTCGCCGTCACACCTTTTAACTTCACCGCCATTGCCTGTAATCTAATTTCCAGCCCGGCACAAATGGGTAATGTTGTTTTGTGGAAGCCAGCCTCATCGGCAATTTATTCCGGTTATTATTTAATGAAGATTTTGCAGGCAGCCGGTTTGCCCGACGGAGTTATAAACTTCCTGCCAGGCAGCGGCGGCCAGGTTGGAAACCCGGCTATGAATAGCGAATGGCTGGCCGGGATACATTTTACCGGCTCGAATGATGTTTTTAACGGTATGTGGGAGACGGTGGCATCCAATGTAAGAAAATATCGGACCTATCCGAGAATGGTTGGAGAAACTGGTGGTAAAGATTTTGCTTTTGTCCACGAGTCAGCTGATCTGGAGTCCACTGTCGCCGCCATAATTAGAGGTGCTTTTGAGTATCAGGGACAGAAATGTTCGGCTACCTCGAGAGCTTATATCCCCGAAAGTCTCTGGCCTGAAATAAAAGACAGACTGCTGAGCGAGATATCATCGATCAAAATGGGAGACGTCGAAGACTTTACTAATTTCATGAGCGCAGTCATTGACCAGGCTGCTTTCAACAACATTAAATCCTATATTGATTATGCCCGTAATTCCTCCGAAGCTCAGATCATCTGTGGCGGTGGCTGTGATGATAGCCAGGGCTTCTTTATTCAGCCCACAGTTATTGTGACCACCAATCCGAAATTCAAAACGATGGAAGAAGAGATCTTTGGACCTGTGCTGACCATCTATGTCTATAAGGATAATGAACTCGATGCAGCTCTGAAGCTCTGCGATGAAACCTCTCCTTATGGCTTGACCGGTTCAATCTTCGCCACAGATAGAAAAGCGATTGTTGAGATGGAACAGAGACTGCGTCATGCTGCTGGTAACTTCTATATCAACAACAAGACGACCGGAGCTGTGGTCGGACAGCAGCCTTTTGGAGGTAGCCGCGGTTCCGGGACAAATGACAAAGCTGGTACCAAGGTTAACCTGCTCAAGTGGACCAGCATCAGGACGATCAGCGAAACCTTCGTTCCGCCGACCGATTACAGGTACCCATTCTTAGCTGAAAAGTAATAGCCGGGAAATAGTTTTATTTCCTGAGGCGTATGGAAGGCAGCGTCTGTTCCTTCCCCGTGTCTCCAAAGATGGAACGAGGCGGGTAGCGCACCGGCTGGCAGTAATTAACCGGCCGCAAAAGCGGTTCTTGCTCCCGAGTTTGAAGGCAAAATAAGATGAGGGGAAGGCGCAGACGCTGCCTCATTTTTTGCCGTTTATTTTAATTTTAGCTATCTTACAGGTTTTATTTGTTATTTGCGTTTATCTAATTGTTTATTTTTTTATTTAAATTTAGCACCGCGGTTCAACCTGATTAACGGGCCGAGCGGCGGATAGTCTGAAAGCCGCCAGGCCTGGACGCGTATTGTACAGGCGATGGATAGGTGATAGAGACGGTTGGCCTTCTTCTTTCAGCGGCGATATAAAAAAATCGCCGGAGAAAAGCCTGAGGTTTAAATAAAAAGCCTGGACCTGACCTGAAATTAAGCTGTAAATTAAGCTGTGAGCAGGATGTTATCCCTCCAGGCCAGAAAATTGATGGACGTCAGAAGAGTCTTCCCATCAAATGGCAATTCGTAGAATTAACGCTTCAAAAAATAAAGATGAGGCGCCCTCAGGTGAAGTAAAAGCCCGACACAATGTCTATCCATGTCTAAACATGTCTAAGATGATTGCCTGTGGTCTTGACAACAGGTTTAAAAAACAGTAGCTTTAAAAGCTAATTAAAGCTGCGGCCAAAATAGATTCAGGCCTGGCTTTAACCGAATGACTGCTGCAACCGTGCCTTCTCTGCCGGCCAGAAGCAGGACGACAGAGAAAAACTTTAGTCATATTTCCTGTTATATTTTAATGGAGGTTGTGATGAAAAATTTAAAAGTTAAAGTTGTGGTTGGTATGGCGTGTCTTATTTTAACCCTGGCTATTTTTGGCTTTTCTGCTCAGGATCAGAAAAAACTTAACTTTTACGCTGGAGCTGGAGCTCAATTGCCATTAGGTGATTGGTCGAATGTAGCCGATATGGGCTTCCATCTTCAGGCCGGGGTCCTTTATCCGGTTTATAAGATGGTGGACATTCAGGCAGGTCTGAACTTTTTTTATAATACTGGCGGCGAAGAATACTATGACCTTAAAGTATCAAACGTGGTGGTCTCCGTGGATGGAAGATACAATTTACCCCCTCGGGAAAACAAAGCTATTCTTAGTCGGAGGGCTGGGAACTTATTTCCGGCATGCAAAACTCACAACGGAATATGTTGTGATGGATGTTGTCCAAAGTGCTGTTATCCAGGCTTCTGACTCAGTTACAGCCAATGAGACCAATATTGGATTAAGGCTGGGAGCAGGCCTGGGCTTAGGCAAGAACTTTGAGGTGTCAGCCATGTTTCATATTGTGTCTGATGCCAACATGATGAGCCTGGGCGTTTGTTATAAATTCTAATTTTTTTAGTCTTTGAGCGCTTGAAGCCAGAGCTGGCTGTGGCTGATAAAGCTTCTTAAAAAAGTCAATCTAAGCGAGCTCTTTTAAAATTTTATCCACAGTCTCAACAAATAAATCCACGTTATCTTTGTTGAAGATTATGGCTGGCTTAATCTTTAACACCTGATGGTAAGGGCCTTCAGTTGTTACCAGAATGTTATGTTTTTTCATCTTCTCGGCAATGAGCTCAGCCTCACGGGTCGCTGGCCGTGTGGTTTTTCTGTCTTTGACCAGCTCTACGCCGAGAAATAATCCCAGCCCGCGGACATCACCAATTAACTCGTGAGTTGACTGGAGCTCTTTGAGGCTCTTCAGGAAATAATCACCAACCAGGCGTGCATTTTCCTGCAGATTTTCCTCTTCGATGGCTTCGAGAACGGCCAGTCCGGCGGCACAGCTTACCGGGTTGCCGCCAAAAGTGTTGAAATATTCCATACCGGTGACAAAAGCTTCGGCTATCTCCCTGGTTGTGACCACTGCCCCGATGGGATGACCATTGCCTATAGGTTTTCCCAGGGTGACGATATCGGGCGAGGCTTCCTGCGCTTCAAAACCCCAGAAAAAATGTCCGGGGCGCCCGAAGCCAACCTGGACTTCATCGGCGATGCAGATTCCACCGGCCTGGTGAACCAGGTCAAAAAGATGCTTTAAATAACGAGGTGGCGGAATGACCTGACCGGCACAGCCCATCATTGGTTCGGCGATCAGGCCGACGAGCTTTTTGCCCGCGGCCTTTAAATCAGCCACGACCTGACTGGCAGCGGCGACATATTTCAGGCTGGTCGCCTCGCTTCGACCGCGATACGGCCCGCGATAGGGATCTGGAGTGTCCAGCTTATGCACAAAGGGTGGAGCACCTTTTCCTCCCGGCCCGTCAAATTTATATGGACTGATTTCAATGAGCGAAGTCAGATTTCCGTGATAGGCCCCATCGAGAACCAGCATTTCACTTCCGCCAGTATAATTTCTGGCCAGACGTAGAGCCAGGTCATTGGCTTCGCTACCGGAGTTAACCAGAAAGCAGTACTGAAACTTCGCCGGAAACTTGGACAAAAGCTTTTCCACATAAAGGGTTAGCACGTCGTAAAGATAGCGGGTATTGGTGTTGAGTATGGCCATCTGGCGGGCAACAGCTCGGGCGACGCGCGGGTGGCAGTGTCCCAGGTGGCAAACATTATTAACACAATCCAGATAAGCTCCACCGCGGTCATCAAAAAGATACTGGCCGGTGCCTCTGGTTATGTGCAATGGCTGGCGGTAGGTCAGACTCATGGCCTCGGAGATATGCTCGTTCCTGAATTTGAGAAGCTTCTCGCTTTCGAGCCAGAGACGAGCCGGCTCGAATTTGCAGCTTTTATAAAAAAGGCGCCGCCATTTTTCCGGGTTGGAAGTGAGCAGAATATTTAGCAGTTTCCAGCCCGGCTCTTCTGACACCGTCATATACTTGTTTTTAGGCTCCGCCCGACGTCTCCAGGCGGCCATGGTCAAGCTGATAACCAGACGCGCTAGAATCAGGTAATACAGAATATCGAGTTCGGCGGGGTGAAGAGGATTGATTTTATGATAGGCGGCGAGAAGTGTCCTGACTGTCTTTTCCGGTTCTCCAGTTTTCATCAGGGCATAGGTCAGGGCAATGGCCGGCTCGGCGGCCAGAAAACTGTCACTCATGTCCCCAAAATCTATCAGACCCTTCAGCTGGTAAGAATTTTTCTTCGGTTGCAGGATAAAATTATGCTCATTCCCATCGCCGTAGATAACCTGGTGGCGAAGCTGCCTCGAGACGGGGAGGAGGTAAGTCTCAATCTGAAGAAGAGCATAATCAAGCTGCCTTCTTTTGACCGGGTCAGCTACATATTTCAACCTATTTTTTGACCACAGAACATGTTTCACGTCCCAGGGCAGTTCCCGTTTGCTTCCGGCATGGTAAAAATTCTGAAGAGTCAGATCAATTAGAGCCAGCAGGCTGCCGATTTCCGACCAGAGTGATAGCGGCACAGACTCTAAATCGGCCAGGCTCAAGCCCTCCACATAATCAAATAGCCGCAGATAGAAGATCTCATTCTGGTGCTTTTGGGTGCTGATATACTGGCCGCTAATATCAGGCCTGGGAAGCGGAAAACGGTAATCTGGAAGCTTTTGACTTAGCCTCAAGATGACCTGATTTTCAAAATCCAGTTCTTCCAGGTGGTCAAATGAAGATGAAATCTTTAAAACATATTTCTGGCCGGACTCGGTTTGTATCAGAAAATTCTGTGAGCGGTCACCGGGAAGGGCCCTGATTTCCTTCGGTGCCAGGGCAAAGGTCTTAGCAGCCAGAGCTCTGGCTTCTCTTAAGGTAAAATCCGGTTTCCGATAGTTTTTAAAATTCATGATGTTTGCTCAATGCCCGTAGAGAATGAATTATCTTTATTCTAAGGAAAACTCATCCTTAATTCAAACCGCTCAAAAGGCAAGGGCCGAATCACATTTAATTTCACCCTTTAAATGGTTTCCTGCCTGAAGAAATTGCAGCTTTTGCTCTGTTTTGAGGACAACAAAGGCACCGGTCGTTTTAAACGAAGAGTAATTTATTTAGCTGAATAAACCTTCGCCTCCTTAAGGCTCCGGGGGAAAAAATAGAATTGGGCATAGAATTTTCGGTACCACTGGTCATCATCAAGAAGTTCTTCTACGCCGGGCTTGAGTTTTATTACCGGGGTATACAAGTAAAGCCTGACAAAATCAAAGAACAGGGCATTCAACCCGAATTTTTCCTTAAACCTTTTTCTGGCTTCTTCTTCAGTATAACCCAGGAAGCAATCTCCGTCGGCGACGAAATAGTCTCTGTTTGGTCGAAGATGCTTAGAGTTAAAAAGGCCGTATCCTTCAGAGCGACCGCCACCGTGGGGCCAGGTAGAAAGCAGGCCATCCCGGCTGCGGGTAAAATTATTGCTTTTAAGATAGGCTTCGACCCTTTGTGGGCATTTCAGATAGACTCGCTCCAGACTCTTGAGGCGAATAAGAACAGTTGTACCGGTCAGGCGAATTCCTCCCTCTAATAATTCGGGCTCGGGATAGCACTCATCGTCAAACATAATTGTATTTATCAGCTCGGCGAATGATTTTCCGAGCCTGTTTTCACGGCTTTCATTTTTAAGATCAATCATTTTTGTTCCTCCTTTGATGCTTTTAAAATTTAAGACTTCGAGCTTTCATCATCCCTTTCTCCAGCGGAGGCTCTGGCCAGGCTATTTTTTTTACCCAATCTGGCCCAGCCCGGTCTAACTAACAGCTTGTTAGGAAGTAAGAATTCAACAAAATAATGCTGGCGGAGGAGGTAGAAGGAATCAGGCCAGGTCAACCCCTGCTTTTCCTCCAGCTCGGTGCAAGCTTGAACCAGTTCTTTCGGAAAGACCAGGCCGGCCGACTCGCATCTTAGCCTCCATTCGCTGATCGAAGCACACGATTCTGGCTTGACCGGTAAAAACTCCATCCCATTGTCGTGGTCATACTCATATTCATTCCAGTAGTACCTTCGGCCGACTCTGACCACTTTTTTCCCGTCGAGAATAGCCAGATTGCTTTCTCCGAAATTGAACCCGCCGGTTTTATTGGTAATTTCTGAGATATCAATCCCGCGGCGGAGGAATTCCTGCCTGAGTTCAGATAGATAAGTTGCGCGGTTGCTGCCCCAGCCATAGCAAAGAGTTTGCTGGTTGAAGATTTCAACCAGTTCGAAGTCTGAAACCTGTTTAAAACGTTCTCTTATCTCCTGCCCGTAGGTTAAGGGGTTAACCTGCGTGAATCTGGAAGACGACAGGGCTTCCTTACTAAAGGGGTGAATAAAATGAATCGAATAATTCGCCTTTTTCTCAGCTTTATCCTTGTGTTTTTTCATATTAGCCCTCCCTTTAATAGGATTGAAATATTCATTATTTAAAATACAACCTTAAAGCTTTCACCCGATCGGTGTACTCCCAGGTGAATTCCGGCAAATTGCGGCCAAAATGCCCATAAACTGACGTCAGGCTATAAACCGGCCGTCTGAGTTTAAGTTCCTTGATTATCCTGCCGGGAGTCAGAGGAAAGATTTTTCTTACCGCCTCTTCTATTTCCCGGTCGGGAATATTTCCAGTCCCCTGGGTATTGACCGTGAGTGAAGTTGGTTCGCTGCGGCCAATGGCATAGCTGAGCTGGACAGTGCAGCGGCGGGCCAGCCCGGCCGCCACTATGTTTTTAGCTATGTAGCGAGCAGCATAAGCACCAGAGCGGTCCACCTTAGTCGGGTCCTTTCCTGAAAAGCAGCCGCCGCCGTGGGGACAGGCTGCACCATAGGTATCAACTATGGTTTTTCTGCCGGTCAAGCCGGTATCAGCCTCAGGCCCACCAGTAGCGAACTCTTCTGAGGGGTTAATGATAAATTCTGTAGTTGAGGAGAGCAGTTCCAGAGGAATGACTTTTTCAATAATTTCCTTTTTCAATGCTTCAATCAGCTCATTGTATCTCACTCCTTTTTGGTGCTGGAGGCTGAGCACCACCGACTCCACGGCCACCGGCTTTTCCCCTTCGTAGCGGACAGTCACCTGGGATTTACCGTCGGGGCGAAGCCAGGGAATTTTCCCGGCGTGCCTCAGCTCATCAGTTTTCATGACCAGCCGGTGAGCCAGCATAAGAGGCAAAGGCATGAGCTCAGGCGTTTCATCAGTGGCATAACCAAACATCTGACCCTGGTCGCCGGCTCGAATATTATCATCTGCTACTTCACTTTTTCCTCTCCCCATTGAAATTTCCCCGGACTTTTCGCCGACAGCCTGGGCTATCTCTTGAGATTGCTCTTTGATGTTAAGGACAATATTCCAGCCGGAAAGATCAAAACCTTCTTCCTGATTTGTATAGCCAGTTTTTTTGAAAACTCTTCTGACTATCTCAGGAATATCCAACCGGGCCCTGGTGGTTATTTCTCCTGCTACTACTATCAGGTTATGACTGACCAGGGTCTCGCAGGCCACTCTGGAGTAAGGATCCTGGGCCAGAGCTTCATCCAGAACAGCATCTGAAATCTGATCGGCTAACTTATCAGGATGGCCTTCAGTTACTGATTCGGCGGCAAGGAGATAAGAGCGGTGAGTGGCCATAAAGTCAAGCTTGTCCTTTTTGCGATCCATATTAGTCTTCATCTTTAACTCCTTATTTAGTTGTGATATTTTGATCGGTTCTTTTTTTGGCCAGATCGGGGCAGACATGGTTCAGGGCAGTAAAGCCTGGTACATACCAGATACTTCTGGTTTTTTGGTCATAATAATTAGCATTTAGCCTGAATTGGCTTAGTGGCTGGCCGCAGCGCGCGCATTTATTGTCGTTCTCACACCGGCAGTGAACTTTCACCTTCAAACCCGGAAAGCAGGGCGAGGGGTCAAGACAGGCACCTTTATAAAATCCGCATTGATTGCATTTATAAAGTCCCGTTGGCACGCCATCGTCATTGAATCCTTTGAGTTGCTCCAGAGCTTGTGGTGTGGCCTGACGTCCGCCTTTGGTTGGGTCGCCATAGATAAAACCGTCGTGAATTGAATCCTCTTCTATTTTTTGCCACTTATCGGTTCGCGCCTTGAGGTCCAGGTCTTCTGGTATCGGATAAACAGGCTGTAGCCGTCTGGAAATCATCTTACTCCAGGCTGGCGGTTTTTTTAAAAACCGGTGATTATCACTGTTACGGCCAGGGAAATAGATGAAGGTCGTTTCATTTAAGACCAGAAAAGTGTCCAGCTTGTTTTGAGCAGCCTGTAGTTTGGCCAGTTTAAAAAGAAAATCTCTGGACCAGGTGCCTGGAAGTAAAATTAAATGATAGAAGCTTCTGACCAGGTAAGTCATAAGATAGGGGAAGCCGTTAAAAACCTCAACTCCTTCTACGCTTACCAGCTCGCCTGAAACAAGATTGGAATACATTGGCACCTCCTTTTTTTAAATTTGGGAAGAAACCTGGTGCCAGTTAACTCTG
The DNA here is from genome assembly GCA_035416665.1 of Candidatus Saccharicenans sp. Lineage (GTDB taxonomy): Bacteria > Acidobacteriota > Aminicenantia > Aminicenantales > Saccharicenantaceae > Saccharicenans. Next base: position 13,420 of record DAOLNQ010000019.1, read on the forward strand.
AGTGGAGGATGAGGAGAGAAACAGCGGCGGGCTTGAGGGCTTCAGCTGTGCCTGAGTTAAGGCACAAAAAAACCCGCTTCACCTGGCATCAGGTGAGCGGGTCGCTCTGCTCAGGACAATTAATTGCCGTTTCTCTCAGCCGGCCTTACGACCAGCCACGGCCACATCCTCGCCTCTTAGCGAGCTGGCACCTTGGGTGTCCTTCCCAGGTTGCCGGGCTCTCACCGAGAGCCTCTCCTGATGCCAGTTATATGTATAGACCCGAGAGACCAGTCTGTCAAGTATTTTCTTTACCGATCTCCGGCGAGAAGTGTGCTAAGGATTGGAGAGGCAACTCTCGTTTATTTATCTAAGTTTTTAGTGCTGGCTAAAGGTAGAATTGAAGAGCAAACCAAAAAGTCAGCCTGACATCTTTCAACCTGGCTCGACAGTCCGGCCAAAGTTGTTGCCAGGGGCACCACAGTCCCAGAAAATTCTTTTTCTCTAGGGGTTTTTCAGGGAAAAAATAGGAAATATAGTTTGTGCCCCAGTTTTCTTATTCTTTTTCCAGTTCAAGCAGAAGTTCTAAAAATTTTTCCACAACTCGTGGATCAAAGTGATGCCCGGCCTGTTCCCTGATATAATTAAGAGCTTTTTCCTCTGGCCAGGCTGAGCGATAAGGCCGGTCAGAGATCAGGGCATCCCAGACATCAATGACCGCAAATATCCGGGCAGCGAGAGGGATTTGCTCGCCCTTTAATCCTTGAGGATAGCCGGTGCCGTCCCAGCGTTCATGGTGGCAATAAGGAATATCAATTGCCGGGTGAAGATATTTGATTGGAAGAAGGAGCTGACGGGCATAAATTGGATGCTTTTTCATAATTTCCCGTTCTTCCATAGTCAGAGGTCCAGGTTTTAGTAAAATTTGATCAGGAATCCCCATCTTCCCGATGTCATGCAGGATAGCACCCCGTCGGATATGAACCAGTTGCTCAGCCGGAACATCCAGCGCCCTGGCCAATCTGATGGTTAGATCAGCTACTCTCCTGGCGTGCCCCTCAGTTTCCTGATCTCGAAGTTCGAGAGCCTGAGCCCAGCCTTCGATCGTCGTATCATAAGCCATGGTCAATTCCAGATGCGATCGGTTCAGTTCTTCAAACATGCCGATATTATCAATGGCAATGGCCAGCTGTCCTCCTATGTTGGTCAAAAATTCATTCAGATCTGGGGAGGGATAAAGCGGTGAGCGGTTAAAAACGATCAATACTCCCTGAGTTTTACCTTTGGCTTCCAGGGGAATGGCGAGAAGAGACTGGAATTGTTCCTGCTTAACAAGAGGCAGAAAAGAAGCCAGGGGTTCTTTTCTTAAATCGGCAATAAACAGCTGCTTTTTGTCCATAACTACAGAATCCAGCGTTCCATTGCCGAGTCTAAGTCGGACCGGTATAGCTTCGGGATGAAGAAATCCCAGACCGGCTTTGTAATGCAGCACTGAAGAGGTAGAATCAATTAAATAAACACAGCTGGCCTCAACTTTTAGGTGATGCATGGCCTCCTGCAGTGTAAAATCAAGGACCATTTGTAGGTCCAGACTGGAGGCAATGGTTCGCTCGATAGAGTACAGGCTCCTCATCACCTCGATGTACTTCTGGAGTCTGGAAAAGAGTCTGGCCTGCTCACCCGAGGTAATTATCTGCTGAACAAAAGTCCGGACGAAGGCGGCCAGGTCAGAAGATAGAAAGCCCGGTTCATCCGCCAGCCAGATTAATGCTCCCCATGGTTCTGAAGATTTTCCGAGAAGGAAGGCCTTTACCCCTTTTACCGGTAGTTTTTTAACTGTTTCTTCTAACCGGGGATAAGGGGATGGCTCGGTGAGATTAACTTCCAGAGGAGAATCTCTGTGCATCAAATCCGTTAAGAACCGGTTTTTTTCTCCAGTCTTGAGCCAGTCCTGAAGTACCTGGGAAAATGAGTCAGGAAAAACAGAAAGAGTCTGCCATTCTTTTTCCTCATTTTGAACAAGGAGAAAGGCTGCCCTGGCGCCGAAATCCTGAACCGAATAGCGGACAGCCAATCCGGCCAGTTTCTCTAAATCGAGAGTTTCAGCTAGTGTGCGGGCTCCTTGATAAAGCCGGCTTAGCATATCAAGCTGAAAGGCTATCTGTTCTTCAGCCAATTTAAGGTCAGTCATATCCATCAAAGAGGCTACTGACTGCCTGGTTTGAGGGATAACATCTACGCTGATCAGAACTTCCCTGATCTTTCCTTCTTGATCTATGAGGTGAGAAGCATATTTTTTGGGAACGGTATTATGATCTATCCGCCTCTTCTGATGATACTCAACCATCCGGAAGACATCAGGAGGTATAAAGAATTGAGTAAATTTTCTTCTGCCTTCAATTTCTTCCTTGGGCAGGCCAACTAATTTTTCAAACTCACGGTTGGCCAGGGAGATGGTCATATCTTCTTCAATTAAAATTGTAGCTGAACCGGTATTTTCGAAAATAGTCCGATAGCGTATTTCGGATTGGGAAAGTCTTTCCTGAGCCTTTTTTAATTCGGTAATATCTCTTATTAAAACTACCCAGGCTAAGACTTCGCTCGATGCCTTTTGGATAGGGGAAAGAGAGGCTTCAAGAAAAAGCTCTCTATTATCTTTTAAAGTGAAAGTAAAAGAGTATTTGGCTCTTGAACCATTTTCCAGTGCAAATTGAATTTCTTCAGAGCTAAAAAGGCTCGGTAAGATAGTTCGGGCCGGGAAACCTTTTAACTCCTCTTCTTTTTTCTCCAGCAGCTGGCAAAAAGCAGGGTTGACCAGTTGAACCAGTCCTTCGCGGTCGAAGACCAGGAGAGCATCGCTCATGTTATTTATGATTTCCTGACTGGCAAAAGCCGGGGTAATGTCCACCAGGTGATACCGCCAGATAACCGGGGCCCCGAGAAAGGCAAAAGAAAGAATAGGTATAAAACCCAGAGGTGGAATATTAATTCCTGTGGCTGGTAAGAAATCAATTACGGCCAGGCCAGCTATTGAAAAAGCGCGGAAAAAGAGCCTGGTTCTGAGCTTCACCAGGTAAGAAGCTGCTTGCCTGCTTTTTTGATGGTATTGCCAGAAACTGGAAAGAAGCATAAAGAAGAAGAAAATTAGAAAGGGAATACCCAGCCAGGTATAGTGAGGATAATATCCCCAGGCATATTGTTCCATACCTGAGTAGAACCTGTCGCTGGTCAGAGCCAGGATAGCGAAAAAGAAAGAAACAATCCAGCCCAACCAGGCCTTTTTCTGGTTTGAACGGGAGGTTCGAAGCGCAAAAATGGTAAACTGGAAAAAGGTGGAAGGGATAAAAGACACTCCGATGAATGATAACCTCGACCAGCTGAGAGCCATTTCCTCGTTGGGGGAAGCGTACATAAAGGAATTAGGACCTAACCAGATTAATATGGCTAAGGTAATAAGGAAAAAGAGAAGGCTCTCCCTGGAGGCTTTCTCCCTGATTAAAACCAGGATGCCAATGGCCAGGGCTATCCAGCCAGTCAGAAAGACAGCCAGGGCGAAGGGAGTAAAAGCATAATTAGAAATGGACAGTATGGCACTCTTGAAAAGCGTTTCATACATTCTGATTAACCCTGGCTAAATTTAGTGAGTTAGCCTGAATCTCACCTTTGAAAATCCTCCTGAATAGCTCCGCCTTTTTTATTATATATTTTTATCTTAAATCTTGCTATTTTAAATTCAGCTTAAAGGTTCAGCCCGGCTGCTTGTGCTTCTTAATTATTTTATTGTCGGGGTCAGAATGAAGTATAATCCAAAAAAAAGAGCGGTCAGAATGAGAATCAAAAAACTCTGTTTTCTGATGGCTTTGATTTTAATCATATCGGGATTGACTCTTACCTGTCGCCGGGAGTCTTCGCCGGTGCTTCCTGATATTAAGTCGCTGCCAGAGCTTAAAGTTGAACTTGTTCTCAATCGCTCTGACTAGAAGGCTGCCGGATTTACCGGATTCTCTCCGGTCTTTGAATTTGGTTTTTTTGTAAAAGCCCCCCGTCGTGGACCCCATTACTCCTTCGAGAAAAAGGTCGGTGTCAATGCACCTTCGATCTGTGTCCAGCTTTACAGGAGTATTTCAAAACGGGACCTTTTTATACTAACGGAGGATTTTTCAGATGACAATTTTAAGGCTGTGATTTTTAAAGAACGGAAGAAATCAATTAACCTGCATTATGCATAAAACTGAGCTGCTCATAAAATTTTTGATTATCCTTGATAAGAAAAGAGGGGACATAAGATGATTTTTCTAAATCTGGCTTAATTCGTTTGTTTAAAGTCTCTTATGGGACAATTAGAAAAATTGACGGGATGAGCTGGATTGAAATATAATCGAACAAGCTTGCAAAAAATTTTGCGGGGAGGTTTTAGATGAAGGAAAAAAGAAGTCGGAGAGTTTCTCTTTTAATGATCCTGGCTTTCGGCTTAATCTTTTGGTCAGCCAGTAATTTATGGGCGCAATCAGATGCGTACTTCGGCTATCCACTGGGCAGCACCAATATTCTGGGTATATATTCTCCATTGGCTTCAGCGGCGGGCGAGACAATTCTGAGCTTTCCAGGTCCACAAGCCGCCTTTTTAAACCCGGCCAGTATGACTTTAACCTCCGGATTTAATCTGGCTGTTTCAAGCAGGCTGTCTCATGCTTATACCAGAAATGCTTACAATTATGATGACCAGTTGGCGAGCTACAAACGGACAACCTTTTATCCCGAATTTGCGGGGTTGATGGCAGGTAATGGAGAATGGAGAATCGCGGTCGCTTATTCCCTGGTTGAAGAATATGACCGGCCGAAAATATTCAATTATAATAATTTTGAGGAGCAGGATGGGAAGCTCCATAATTTTGGGCTGTCTGTGGCTCGGAAGATCAATGATAAAGTTTCAATTGGCCTGAGTGCTGCTTATCGTACCGGACAGATAAATCATACCCAGTATTACGATTCATCCCAGGAAAATAAATACTGGGATATAGATATTCACTCTCTCGTCTTTGATTTTGGCCTCCTCTGGGAGGTCAATCAAAATGTTACTCTTGGCCTGGCTATCAGACCTCCTTATAAAATGACGGTCAAATATTATAGCTATGAACAGCTTCTGGAAACTGGCGATATAATCTATCCTGTCAGGCTGAAAAGTTCCTATAAGTTTCCAGTTGTTCTCACTGCCAGCAGCCAGATAAAAGTCTTGAATAATCTTAACTTTTTCTCGGACGTCTCTTACTGGAACTGGTCTTCTTCTCAGACCGGTCGTGCTCCTGAACTTTTAAGCGAAATTTATGTTGTAAGCCCGGAAAAGGATATAGTTAAGTTTTCCGGCGGTCTGGATTATGCCCTGAAGCTTAAGTCAAACCTTGAAAACAGGCTTCATATTCTTGCTGGCTACATTCATGATCCTCAGATTTATCGCTCCCTGCAGGGAAATCGCGTGGCTAATGATTATCTTACTTTTGGTCTCGGCCTTGAGCTCAAAAAGTTTCAGATCGGAGCCTCGGCCCGGTTGCCATTAGCGGCAGTCGATGAGCAGGGACTGGTGTATTCCAGCCGTTTTCAATTTGGGATTGGGCTAACTTTGTGAGTGCCGTACGGCCTGTCGTGTTTTCCTCTTAGAGGGGCGAGATCTCTTCTCACAGAAGCTAAGTCACAGGGAACTGTTAAAGCTTCTGCCCCAGGGTCTATTCAGATTGTTTGATATGGATGACGATGGCTCCATCACCCGGTATGGTCACTTTTATTCCTGTCGTGACCAGGGCGGCGGCATCGAGAGGGACAGAAACCTGGAGGACGGAACTACGAGTTAAAGAGACGTTTGCCTGATCTTCTGGGCCCTCCGATGCAGCTCCGTTAATCGCGACAATCTCAGCACCGGTCACTTTCCCCAGCGGGCAGGGAAGTTTCTCTGGGTGTAAAACGCAGGTCACTTCCTGTTTCTCCTGGCCCAGGTTAACAAGCAAGAGATAGGCTTCGCCGGGCCGGCTATAGACAGCCGAAGCGCAAAGTTTATCGGAGAGACTAACGGCCTTATTACGCCAGTCAGCAAATTGGTATGATTCGATGTTACCCAGAGGCTTTAATAGCGGCAGTAACTCGAAAGTCTCCGGACTGGCCGGCCAGGGTGTCACCCCACCCAGAAATGCTTCTAAGGCAAAAAGCTTATGAAGCCGGCGAGGCGCATTTTCTGGAATTGTTCCATAACTGATAACACCGCGGGGACGGGCGCCAGCCAGATTCCATTCCAGAGGAAGATCATCCGGCTCAGGAGCTCGATCGGTCCATTTCCCATAACCCCACTCGGTAGCGACCACATAATCGGCAAAGTTCTCCGTGGCGAACATGGGAACGGTGGTGTTATGAATGATGATAAGTCCATCCGGCCCGACCCGCTGACGCGTCCATTCCATGAGATCGAGAAGTTCATCTATATCCCAGTGACCGGTGGCTTTCTCGCCCGCCTGCTTGCCTTCGTGGAGCGGGTTCTGGCAGAGGAGGGCGACGTTCCAATCGTAGTAGACGCCGTCAAGTGGGTGGTTTTTGAGCACCCGGTCAATTGAAAACTTCAGGTAATCGAGCCAGCCAGAGCGCAGACACATCTGAGCGCCGAACTCGATATCTGGCCGGTAAAAATTATGCCGGAGGTTTCCAGCCCGGTCTTTTCGTCCCCACTCTTCCCCGTGCTCTTTATAGGCCGGCGTGCTGGGGTGAAGCTCCTTGTTTGAAAAATAGGTGGCAGTCCTGATACCAGCCTGGCGGCAGTCCAGCAGAACCTTGTCATAGCGGTCCATATCAGGATAGGGCGGATAAGAGCCATCGCGCCAGAAGAGACCATCGCCATAATAATCGCCATCGTGGTGGCAATGGACGGTCTGGTAGCCCTGGGCTGCCCACTGCTTGATTTCCTCCGTCGAGACCCAGTCGCCGCGGTTGCGGTTAAAAGACCGATGGAGCCAGGGCTTAAAGGCGTGACCTTCGAGGAGAGGGAAGGCGAGGTAAAAATCGAAACTACAGGATGAGGCAGAAGCTGCCGGTGGGACAATGGCAGTCGCCTGGTCATCGGCCCAATAGGGCGAAATGGTTAAAGCCAGGCCAGGTGGGTTTTGACTGAGGGAAAGAGAACAACGCCCGTGCCCGCGCTGTCCGGCCGGCCCGAGCTCCCACTGGGCCAGATCGTCTCCAGCAAACCATTCCAGACCTTCAACACCGGGATTGACCAGGATTATCGAACGGGGCACAAACTGGGTTTCGAGAGGATGGTCATCTGGTGCCTCGGAGCGAAGTTTACCCCAGATGTTGCTTCCGAAATCAAAGGGCGGAGCACTTTCGTCTTCTGTGATGCCTGGTCGGTAGCCATAATTTGTAAGGCCTGGAGAGAGGATAGCTGATAGTGGACACAGCTCAAGCAGACGAAGAGTGGCGGCCTGCCCGGTAAATTCTCTGTGGATTTTGATATATCCCCAGCGATATTCGAAGGTCGTGCGAAGCCGCAGGCCTGAAGGGCGGCCATCGGGGCTGCACATGGCACTATCCACAGTGACCATGACATTTAAGCCACGGCGCTTATATGAAACTTGGGGTGTGCGGTCAAGAAGATCTGTCCAGACGACGCCATCTTCGGTCCGGACCCGGGCGCTCAACGGGCTTACCAGAAGATTACCGGCCTGGCCATTCCGGAGGATGAGTCGCGAGATGGTGCCACCTCGTTTCAAGTCATGTTCAATGGTGTAATAAGGTGTGCTCAGGATGAGCAGACCGCGGGCTTTATCCTGGCGGACTGAATATGGCTGTGGCCAGGTGCTGGTGGTTTTTGCTTCAAGAACCGGTGACAGCAGCCAGAGAATTGAAGCAGCCAGGAGCGTAGAAATCACATGCCGCGAAATGCCCCTTCGGCCCTCCCCAGCTCTCAAAATAATACCGCGCAGGCAAGAGCTAAAGCTAATTTCATTCATCGCCGTGAAATATAAAACCTGGCTGATTTCATGTCAAGCTTCCAGTCTCCGGCCTTAATTATTTGGGGTCAAGCAACGGGCTTTGCTTGTCTTTAAATCTGATTGCGGCTTATAATATTGCTAAGCCAGAAGGAAAAGGAGCAAATCATGAAAAAAGTTTTCGCCATTTTCTTTGTCATGCTAATTTCATTTACTCTGGTTTATGGACAGACCAGCAGCACAACAAACCAGAAATATAAATACCTGGGAAAACATTCAGCTAATAAATATGATCCAGAATCAATTTCTAATAAGTACGGGCGATATGGAAGTAAGTATTCGCCCGAGAGCGTCAATAATCCATATTCACCGTATGGCTCACCATATTCACCGTCAAGCATTAATAACCCTTATCTTTCTGGAGCAGGCTCTCCAATTCTGGTCGGTGAGGATGGCCAGTATCTTGGCCGTCTTAATTCAAACAAGTATGATCCTGAATCAGTGTCCAATCCTTATGGTATCTATGGAAGCAAGCACTCGCCGGTGAGTATCAATAATCCATCTAGCCTTTATGGCAGTCCCTACTCAGTTTATAGCGTGAATAATCCTTATACTACCCAGGCACCAAAAATTTATGCGCCGCAAAATTCTTTATCATTGCCTGGTATTGGTGTTAAGAGCAATTTACTTAAGAAGGATGATTAGCTCAGATAAATCATTCAACTCTGATCAACGATGGTGGTTTAATAATTTTTTTTATAACTTCGCAGGCCAGCTTGCTCGAGATTTTCCATCTGGTAGGGAAATG
>DAOLNQ010000020.1:0-4240 GCA_035416665.1 Candidatus Saccharicenans sp.
GGAATATAAAACTCCACCGGGTCTTCAGCCGTCATGATATTGACATCAATGGTGTTGAGTGTCGAGATGGCCGAATAAAGGGTGTTGGTTTTGCCGCTGCCGGTTGGTCCGGTGACCAGGACAATGCCCCACGGTCGGTGGATGGCTTCCTGAAAAATTTCCAGCGATTCTGACTCAAAGCCCAGCTGGGTCAGGTCGAGCTTGAGCATCTCTTTATCGAGGATACGAGCCACAATCTTCTCGCCAAACATGGTCGGCAGCGAGGAGACCCGCATATCAACTTCTTTTCTCTTCCCGTTATCCAGCTTGACCCGCAGCTTAATTCTTCCATCCTGAGGGAGACGCTTTTCAGCAATATCCATATTGGCCAGAATTTTGACTCTCGACAAAACCGGGCTCCTGAATTTTAAAGGCAGATCAGCCACCTCATAGAGATCGCCGTCTATCCGGTAGCGAATACGGAATTGCTGCTCATATGGCTCAAAATGAACATCGCTGGCCCCCTTCTTAATGGCATCAATAAATGTCTGGTTGACCAGGGTGATAATGGGAGCCTCGTTACTGGCCTGCTCCATTTCGGCTACATCGTAGTCAGAGCCTTCAGCAATTTCCTTTTCATCAATGATATTCACCCGGCTCTCATCAGCCAGCTCAATATCTTCGATGAGTTTCTTAACTTTAAGGGCATCACTGGTTCCATAATACTTGTTGATGGCATTGGTCACACCGGTTTCGGTGGAGATAACCGGCTGGACACTCAGACCGGTCCTGAATCTGATATCTTCAATCACCTCTAAGTCGGTGGGGTCAACCATAGCCAGAGTCAGGAAAGATTTAATCTTGTGGATGGGCATGACCAGATTTCTTTTGGCTGTCTCAGCTGGAATAAGGCTGATCACTTCCGGAAAAACTTCAAACTGATCAAGGTCAATATAGGGATAACCGAGCTGCCGACTCAGAGCCTGAGCAATCTCTTCTTCAGTCAGAAAGCCAAGAGCCACCAGGGCGGAGCTTATTGGCAGGTTATTCTTTTTTTGATAGTCGATTGCCTGGCGCAGCTTTTCCGAATCGATAATTTTTTCCCTTAAGAGCAACTCGCCAAGTTTAGAAGACATCTTTTAAGGCCTTTCTAACATTCTGAGCAAAATTTGTCAAAAGAAATCTTTCTCGCCTTCCAATATCTCCCTCAATTTCTTCTTTCTCTCTTATAGCGTCAATACTCAACTCCGGCTAACCCGGGGGTGAAATTAACATTTTTTGTCTCACCCGCAAAGGTTAGCTTCACACCTGTAAACGACGAAGATTGGTCACGATGGAGAGTCTCCCGATTAGGGTTAGCGATGTTGACTGTTCATTCTGCCTCAATTTGCCTGATGCTATTTAATAAACCAAAACGAAAGATATTTCAAGTACCTTTAGCTATTATTTTTTTTCAATTTTTGACCGCCTGGAGCGACTAACCATTTGGAAGCGAGGAAGTAGAGGTGTCCTCCGATGACTGTTGAAGATCTTAAAGAAAGCAACCAGGAAATAGTCAAGGCGATTATAAACAATACGCGCGAGGGTATTTACGTTATTTCGCCGGCTGGTTTCGAATTTGTTAACCCGGCCTTTGAAAAGCTTACCGGGTTTAAGAAAGAAGAGATTTACTCGAAAACTTTTAATTTCCTGCGTCTCGTCCACCCCGATGATCGTCATCTTTTTTCTACCACTACCAGGTCCTTTTCCAAACCCAATCTGCCCGGCGGAACAGGCCTGGTGGAGTTCAGGCTGGTTAATCTTAAGGGTGAGGTCAGGTACGTTGAAGCCAGCACCTCCCCTCTTGAAACGAAGCCCGGTTATACCCTGGTCATTTTAAGAGATATCACCTCCAGGAAAAAAACTGAAACCCAGCTGGTGGAAACTCTGGCCAAGCTAAGGAAGACTATGCGCGCTACAATTGAGGCTATTTCCCTCACCATTGAATCTCGCGATCCTTACACAGCTGGACATCAGCGGCGGGTCTCAGATCTGGCCCGCTCAATTGCGACCAGGCTGGCTTTCCCGGCGGAGGAAATTGACGAAATCCGTCTGGCTGCACAGGTTCATGACCTGGGAAAAATTTCCATTCCGGCTGAGATTCTTAACAAGCCCGGCCGGCTCAATGCCAACGAATATGAAATGATTAAAGATCATCCCCGGGTCGGCTATGAAATTTTAAAGACCATTGAGTTTCCCTGGCCGGTGGCCGATATCGTCTATCAGCATCATGAAAGACTCGATGGCAGTGGCTATCCATTAGGACTCAAGGATGACCAGATTCACCCCATGGCGAAAATTCTGGCTGTGGCCGACGTAGTCGAGGCGATGCTGTCGCACCGTCCTTACCGCTCGGCTCTGGCTCCTGACCTGGTCCTCCAGGAGATAAACGCCGATGCCGGAACGCTCTTTGAGCCCTCAGCCGTCAGAGCCTGCACCGACATTATCCAGGAAAGGTATAACCTGCCGACTTCCAGCCTGGCTTAACTTAATCGGGTCTCTTCAGAAAAAGAAAAACGCGCCTGGAGGGATTCGAACCCCCGACCCGCTGCTTAGAAGGCAGCTGCTCTATCCTACTGAGCTACAGGCGCATCAGTTTCTCAAGTAAAAAAATCGGGGAGATCGGATTTGAACCGACGACCTCCTGCTCCCAAGGCAGGCGCGCTAAACCAGGCTGCGCCACTCCCCGTTTTTTAATTCCAGTTCATATGAACAAGGAGTCTATTTTGGATTAAAATCTTAACAGAAAGCCCGGCAGATTGTCAATTTAGCCGGTCCGTCCCGGCTGGCGACCCAGCGTCTTTTCAATTTTATCACGAGAAATTTCAACGATAATCGGACGGCCATGCGGGCAAACGCCGGGTTGTGTGGTTTGAAAAAGCTCGGCCGCTAAAAATTCCATCTCGGCCTGACTCAGCGGCTGACCGGCTTTAATGGCCGCTTTACAGGCCATGGTGGCCAGCATTTTATCTCTTTTGCTTTTGAGCCGCTCCGGCCCACCCCCGGCCAGAATTCCTCGAAGAATTTCTGTCGCCCTGGCCTCATCGAAAACATCGGGAAAAGCCCGCAGAGAATAACTTCTCTCTCCGAGGGGCTCCAGTTCAAAACCCAATCCGGCCAGTTCCTCCTGCAGCTCCTCGAGATGCAAAACTTCCTCCGGGCTCAGTTCCAGAACCTGAGGGAAAAGCATCTGACGGCTGGCCCAGCCTTTCTCCTCATCAAGTTTTTTAAACTTTTCAAACAGAAGGCGTTCATGAGCATTGTGCTGATCAACAATCATCAGCCCTTCTTCCGAGGTCACCACCAGATAGGCATTTAGATACTGACCCAGCACCCGGCGCCCAGCCCTGGAGGTAGCTGAGTTTTCTGCTACCTGCTGAGCATCGCCTGGCTGCCGCCAGGTCGGGCTGGCCTGCCTTGACCACTCTGGAGCCTGAATCTCTTCCTGCGGCTCTTTCTCAACCTCCGATTCATTCTCTTTTTGCTCTTCTTTTTCCTGAAGATTGAGTTCGGCCTCTTTTGTTTCCTTCGCCGGCTGTCTGTTTTCTACCCGCCCGGCCTCGCCTACCATGACCGGTTTGATCAGGCTTTCACTTCTGGCCGCCAGTTCAATCCCGTGTAAAATCACCCGGAAAACTGCCTGTGGTTCTTTAAATCTGATTTCTGCTTTGGCCGGATGAACATTGACATCAACCAGTTCGTAGGGCAGATCAAGGAAGAGAAAACATTCAGGGCTCTTTTGCCTGTCCAGCATACCCAGATAAGCCTGAGTCAGGGCGGCACTGAGAACCCTGTCTTTTATCGGCCGGCGATTGACAAAGAAGAACTGATGCTGACGGTCAGCTCGCCCGGCAAAAGGTCTCGAGCTCAGGCCGCTCAGCCGGTAACCGCCCTCTTCATAGTCAACCGTCATCAGACCATCAAGGAGCTGCCGCCCATAAAGCTGATAAACCCTCTCCTCCAGTCTGGAGACAGCCGGACAGTTTAAAAGCTGCCGGTTATTATGAATCAAAAGAAATTTTACCCCAGGAAAAGCCAGGGCAACCTGGGTCACATAACTCGTAATCAGATTGAGCTCGGAACGTTCACCTCGCAAAAATTTGCGCCTGGCCGGAAGATTAAAGAAAAGGTCTCTGACCTCAACCATGGTTCCCGGCGGGAAAGCTATTTCCAAAAAACGGATTAAGCGATCGCCTTCCCTTTCCACCTGATAACCACGGTC
>DAOLNQ010000020.1:4340-20276 GCA_035416665.1 Candidatus Saccharicenans sp.
TTTCCAAAAAACGGATTAAGCGATCGCCTTCCCTTTCCACCTGATAACCACGGTCACCCTCACCGTTATAGGTCTTAAGAGTTAGCCTGGAAACAGCCGAAATGCTGGCCAGCGCTTCGCCTCTAAAACCCAGGGTGGCTATGTGCTCGAGGTCTTCCTCTTTTTCCAGTTTGCTGGTGGCATGGCGTTTAAAGCAGAGAACAGCGTCTTCCTGGCTAAGACCGCAGCCGTTATCCTGAAGGCGGATTAATTTTTTCCCGCCTTCCTCCAGTTCGATTTTAATCTCGGTCGCACCGGCATCCAGGGAATTTTCGATTAGCTCTTTGACGACCGAGACCGGCCGCTCAACCACCTCTCCGGCCGCAATTTTCTGGGCCACCTCCGCTGGCAGGACTTTTATTCTGGCCATTTAAATTACCTCACCCCTAGTTTCAAGCGGTGAGACTTCCTTGATTCTAACTTTAACCAGCTCCCTGACCTCGACTCCTGACGAATCATTCAAGGAGACCTTGATATAGTTATCAGTCAGGGCTTCGGCCCTTGTCCCTTTTTTTCTGACAACCACCGCCGGTCGTTCCTCGTTTAAAAATTTCATCTTAAAAGCCAGATTTTTTTCTCTTGAAATTTTCCTGAGTTCAGTAGCTCTTTCTTTTTTTATTTTCTCAGAGACACCTGCCCAGCGCGCAGCCGGGGTCCCGGGACGCGGCGAATAGGAGAAAACATGGAAGTAAGTCAGCGGCGATTGTTCGAGAAAGCTTTTTAAAAATAGATAGTCTTCCTCTTCCTCGCCGGGGAAGCCGACAATGATGTCTGCTCCCAGGCTGGCTTCGGGGCGATGCCGGTGGAGGTAATCCAGAATCGCCGTATATTCTTCCGGTCGGCTCCGCCGTCCCATTTTCTTTAATACCTCAGGTGAGGCATGCTGGAGGGATAGATGAAAATGAGGACAGATTTTCTCTTCGCCGGCTATAAATTCAAGCCAGCTTTCGGGCAGAAGCCGCGGGTCAAGCGAGCTCAGGCGCAGGCGCTCGAGTCCTTCAATTTTAACTATTTCCTGAAGCAGGTTGAGAAGAGTCACCGACGGGGTGAGGCCTTCTCCGTAGGCACAAAGGTGAATCCCGGCCAGGACAACTTCCTTAAAACCACGGGCAACAGTTTTTTCTATCTGAGTGATAATCGCCTCAACCGGAACACTCCGAGCTGGTCCCCGGAGATAAGGTATGAGGCAGAAAGTGCAGCGGGCATTGCAGCCGTCCTGAATTTTAACCAGGGCCCGCGAACGGTAATTAACGGGCTGAATTTTATCCTGAGTTTCTCGGGTTTCTCCGGTCAGGTTGACCACTTCCCTGACCAGATTCTCTTTGGCTGAGTTGGGGACAATCGCCGAGACATTTCCATACTGGCTGAATTCTTCCCGGTTTTTTTCAGCCAGACAGCCGGTCACTACCACCCGGGTAGAAGGCTTTTCGCGGTGGAGTTTTCGCAGAAACTGTCTGACATCGGCCTCGGCCCGGCCGGTCAGACCGCAGGTATTAACCACAACCAGATCTGACGCCCGCCAGTCCTTATCAACGATCAATCCGGCTTCGGCCAGTTTCTCGGACCAGTCAAAGGCTTCGGCTTGATTTACCCGGCAGCCGAAATTATGAATGAAGACCCGGGTCATAATTTTTCTTTGAGCCTCCTCGAGCTCTCCTCAACTTTTTCAGCCATCTTCTGACGATAAGAGATAAGCCTGGCCTTCAACCCATCATCAGACAGCGCCAGAATCGAAATGGCCAGCAGAGCGGCATTGGCTCCACCGGTTTTGCCCAGCGCCACTGTGGCCACGGGAATCCCTTTGGGCATCTGAACGATCGACAGGAGAGCATCCAGTCCGGCCAGAGCCTGACTTTCCACCGGTACCCCTATGACCGGCAGAACAGTCTGGGCAGCCACTACTCCGGGGAGATGGGCAGCTTTACCGGCTACAGCCATAAAAACTTTTGTTCCGCTTTTCTCGGCTTCTTTTATGAGACGGCTGGTTCTCTCCGGTGAGCGGTGAGCTGAAGTCACCTCCAGATTATAAGAAACTCCAAATTCCTTAAAAATTTCCAGACCTTCTTTAATAATATCGAAATCAGAATCGCTGCCTAAAAAAATCGTGACGGTCATCTGGCCTCCTTTACAGCCCCAATATCCTTGCGGTAAAACATGCCTTCAAAATAAATGGTTGGGATATGGTCATAAATCTTTTTCATCGTCTGGGTCAGGCTTAGCTCCGACGCACAGACATTCAGTACCCGGCCGCCGCTGGTATAAAAATGGCCATCAACTAATTTTGTGCCAGCATGGAAAACAACCAGGCCCGGCACTTTGGCCACTTCCTCCAGTCCTGCAATCAATTTTCCGGTCTCATATTTTAAAGGATAACCACCGGAAGCGAGAACCACACAACCTGATGGTCTCGTGCTCCATTTGATTTCTTCGCGAAGCAAATCTTCCTCAATTACTGACATCAAAATTTCCACCAGATCAGATTCCAGCCGCAGCACCTGGGCCTGAGTTTCCGGATCACCGAAGCGGCAGTTATACTCGAGCACTTTCGGCCCTTCGTCAGTTATCATCAGACCGGCATAAAGTGTGCCTTTAAAGCGGCGGCCCTCCTCCAGCAGGCGGGTGATCGTTGGGAAAATAATCTCGTCCATAATCTGGCTGAAAAGTTTCTCCGAAACAAAAGGTGAGGGCGAAACAGCGCCCATTCCACCGGTATTGGGCCCTTTATCGCCATCATAAGCTGCTTTGTGGTCCATCGTTGTGACCAGTGGCTGAACCCGGACACCGTCAGTAAAGACGATGAAAGACAATTCCCGTCCATTGAGATGCTCTTCGATAATAACCCTCTCGCCGGCCGGGCCAAATTTCTTTTTGACCATCATATCGTTAATGGTATCTTCAGCCCGTTTGATATTAGCACAGATCGAAACACCTTTGCCGGCGGCCAGGCCATCAGCCTTGATGACCACCGGAAAAGAGAACTGACCGGAGTTAAGAATTTTTAAGGCCTGCTCAGGGCTATCAGCCACTTTAAAACTGCCGGTTGGAATACGGTGCCGGCTCATAAACTCCTTGGCAAAGATCTTGCTTTTTTCTATCTCCGCTGCTTTTTTATTTGGTCCATAGATTTTAAGTCCCCGGGCTTCAAATTCATCCACAATCCCCATAGCCAGGGGCAGCTCGGGTCCAACTACGGTCAGGCCGATTTTGTTGTCCATAGCCCAGTCGGCCAGCTCCATGATCTGGGTCTCCTCGATTGGTACTATTTCGGCGATCTGGGCCAGACCGCCATTGCCCGGTGCCGCATAGAGCTTTTCGCAGTGAGGGCTTTGCTTTATTTTCCAGGCAAGAGCATGTTCACGTCCCCCTGAGCCTATGATGAGAATCTTCATCTTTTCTCCTTTGCCAGCCGGCTAAGCTTTTTAATTCCCTTCTTCCTTGATCTTGCTGGCCAGATTTTCCACCAGCTTTTGACCTATTCCTCTGGAGGGGAAAAGGCTTAAAAATAAATTTGAGGCCAGCTCGACCGCCTCCTTTTCTGGCAGGCAGTACTGCATTTCCAGAAAATTCTGACGGTAACGTTTAACCTCATCCCGGACCGGCTTGTTTTTCCTGATAACTTCAGCTATGAGGCCGGCCAGAATCTCAAAATCCTTTTCTTTCAGGCCGAATCTGGTCATTTCCTGCACCCCCAGTCTGAGGCCGGATGATTCGAGGAAAGTTGTATCGTCAGGCAGAGCCTGATAATTGGTGATGATATTATTGTCTTCCAGCCGCCGGGCTAATTCCTGGCCATTACCAAATTGTTTGACTCTGATCAGCACCTGGTGAGTTTCAGTAAAACCATCAGTTTCATCACCTTCGACCGGGATTCCGGTCTCTTTCAGAAAACGGGCCAGGGCTTTAGCATTTTTCCTGACCTGGGTCTGATAGGCTTCCTTGAATTCATTCATTTCATAGGTGGCCAGAAGAAGTCCAAGCAAAGTTCCTAAGTGATGATTGGAGGTTGAGCCGGGGAAAGCTCTGGTTTGAATATCGGTCCAGAGCTGCGGCCAGGGACTGTCCTGGGCGATGTTGCCGGCAATAAGTCCCCGCTGGCTGCCAAAAAAGGTTTTATGAGTGCTGCCCGTGACAATATCGGCACCTTCTTCAAAAGGAGCCTGAAAAGCTCCATAGAGGCCGAGCACATGGGCCATGTCATACATCAGAAGCGGACGATCCGGCCAGTCCTTGACCAGCTCATAAACAAACCTGACCGGCTCGGGATAAATGAACATGCTCTTGCCAAAAACGACCAGTTCAGGCCGGTAGTCCTGAAGAACAGCAGCCAGCCGATCCAGATCAGCTTTATAGGGATTATCCTCCCGAACAGGGATATTGACGACGTTCTCCTTGCCCGTGGCGGGATCTTCTTCCACCAGGTTGAATAAGGCACCCATCGGTTGAGAGCTTAAGTGTCCACCCTTGTTAAGGTCATTGTTCATGACGAGACGAAGCCGCCGGAAGGGTTCTCCCTTCTGTCTTTTCCGGTTGACAAACTTAACCAGTCCTTTAAAGACAACCTCGTTGGCCATCTGACCGGAAATCGGACGCAATTCGATATCCTGGCAGCCGAAATAGGCCTTCAGCTCTTTTCTGGCCTCCAGTTCGACGTCACGGATAAAATCAGTTCCCTGGTAAAAATAGACTTCCTGACCCTTCATTGTCCGGTGTTCGGCATAGCGCCCGCAGGGATCGGCAATTTCAGCCAGTTTGACCAGAAGAGAAGGCGTGTTTTCGGAAGGGATCAGGTTAAAGCATTCCTGCTGCCGCCAGCGATTATTCTTTTCAATTTGCTCTGACCAGAAAGTCAATTTTTCCTTGAGTCGGGTCATCAAGCTTCTCCTTGTTTGATTTTATCTGAGCCGGCTTCAGGCCACTTACCAGCCAGCTCGACTTCTTTTCACAGCTCAGCTAAGTCTTCTTGAAGTTTTCTTTTTCCAGCTCTTTTATTTTATTAATCCGGCGCTCATGCCGGCCACCTTCAAATTCGTTTTCCAGCCAGATTTTGACTATGGCCAGAGCCAGTTCCTCACTCAACACCCGGCCACCAAGGCAAAGGCAGTTGGAATTATTGTGGGTGCGGCTGGCTTTAGCTGTAAATTCATTCCAGCAAGGGGTGGCAATTATGCCGGGAAATTTATTGGCGACAATAGCCATGCCCAGCCCAGTTCCACAAAAAAGTATGGCCCGATCAAATTCACCGCCGACTACTTGCCTGATAGCCTTCGCCCCGTAATCAACATAGTCAACGCTCTCTCCCGCCCCGCAGCCAAAATCAAAGAAGTCAATTCCCTTCTGAGTAAGATAACGGGCAATAACCATTTTTAAATCATAACCGGCGTGGTCAGAAGCCAGGGCTATTTTCATTTCCATCTCCTCTCCGTCTGCCAGATAGTCAGGTCAAACGGTCCGGTTCCCTCATTTTAAAAAAGCGGCCGCTTCCGGCATAACCTCAATGGCTTTAAGCACCACCGGGTCAACCTGGCGTGAAACTTTCACGCCTTCTTCCGGGCTGACCACCGATGAGAAGATTTCCCGCTTGATTTCACCTTTGATTTCATCCAGAGCTTCGTTAAATCTGGCGGGATCGTAGGTGATTTTAGCCTGGTCAAGATAAGCCTTGAAGTCTTCAATAACTTCCTCTGTCACTTCAAATCCGGCACCAAAGACCTTCATACCGGCAGGTGGGGCATCACCAGTCTTTAGCTCCTGCGGGAAAACATATTTTTTAGACAGCGGCGTCTGATGCTGGCTAAAGCGACGGCCATAGCCAAAGTAGGCGCCTTTAAACATAAGTTCAACGGTGAATATCTTATAGGTGGACTTGACCTCATAATCAGGACTGATGCCGCCTTCACCCAGAACCTTGCGACCTTTCTTCAGGGTGTATTTTACATCCCGCTGGCTGTCGGGAGCTTTTTTGGCCAGATAATAATCTTCTAGATGAGAAAAATCACGCTGAATCAAACGACCGCTCGGCGTGAGATAGCGGGCGGTAGTCAGGGCTAAAGCCATGTCGGCTGAGAGCGGGAAAACGGTCTGAACCAGGCCCTTCCCCCAGGAATCTTCACCGACAATGAGCCCGCGGTCATGGTCCATGACCGCTCCGGCTACGATTTCTGAGGCGCTGGCTGTACCCTGATTGATCAGGATAACCAGCGGCAAATTTTCATACTGGCCGTTGCGGCTGGCATAAAAATCGCGATTATAAGCCGGGTTGCGGCCCCGCATCGAGACAATTAAAGCCCCTTTGGGCAGAAACTCATCGGCCATATCTACCGCCTGGAAAACAGGTCCACCGGTGTTACCTCTGAGATCTAGAATGAGGCTGGTCATCCCGGCCAGCGAGAGGGATTTAAGCTTGGCTTCCAGCTCATCCACCGTATTGCGCCCGAACGACCGCACAAAAATATAGCCGATCTTTTTTGACTCATCGATCATAAAGGCATAAGGAACAGTGGCCAGAGGAATCTCTTCCCTGGTAATGGTCAGATCAAAAGGCTCTTCGAGGCCTTCCCGCTGAATCCTAATAGTTACCTTAGTGTCTTTTTCCCCGCGCAGTTTTTGCATAGCTTCAACGCTGCTCATCGGTTTGGTGCTTACGCCATCAATATGGGTAATGACGTCTCCTGGCTGAATCCCCAGCCGCCAGGCGGGTGTACCTTCAATCGGGGCAATAACCACCAGTCTGTCTTCCTGTTTTTGAATCTGAATACCAAGACCGTAGTATTTACCCGTATAATCCTCATTAAAGCGCATTGAAGATTCGGGATCTAAAAAATAGGAATGAGGATCGAGCGTGTCCAGCATCCCCCGAATAGCAGCGAAGGACAGTTTTTGAGAGTCCTTATCTTCGTAATAATTTTGTTTGACCAGAGAACTGATCAAAACAACTTTATTTAAGCCCTGTTCCCAGGGATCGATGGCAATCGAAGCCTGGCCAACCAGGAAAAAACCCAAAAAAAACAGCACTAAAGGCGCCGTAATTTTTGATCTGGCCGTCATTTGTTTCTCTAAGGTCAAGCTATAATCAGGTTAAATCTTACCAGAGGGGTTGGCCAAAGTAAAGTCGAATCTAACTTGACTCACCCTGCCCTTAAGATTATAGTTTAGGGGAGATAGGTAAAGAAACCATGTTTGGCAGTATTGGCTTACCTGAACTAATAGTCATCTTTATCATAGCCCTGCTCGTTTTTGGACCAAAAAAGCTGCCCGAAGTTGGAAAATCAGTGGGAAAAGCCATCAGGGAATTCAAAAAGGCTTCTGACGAGCTTCGAACTAAAGTCGAAGACGAAATAAACGCCAGCGAAATCAAGACCGAAATCAAGGAAGTCCAGAAAGATTTAA
Source organism: Candidatus Saccharicenans sp. (assembly GCA_035416665.1). Taxonomy (GTDB): domain Bacteria; phylum Acidobacteriota; class Aminicenantia; order Aminicenantales; family Saccharicenantaceae; genus Saccharicenans. The sequence continues at coordinate 11,766 of DAOLNQ010000020.1, forward strand.
ACAGCGTGAACTCCGATCTCAACGAACTTCAAAACTCGATAAAAAAGGACATAAAAGGCGATGAGCCGCGGGAAGGCCAGAAAATCTCCTGATGAAATGACCTTCCTGGAGCATCTGGAAGACCTGAGAAAAAGACTTTTCTATTCTGCTATCGCTATTCTGGTGGCGGTTATCCCAGGCTGGATTTTCAGCCGCCAGTTGTATGAAATTCTGGCCAGGCCAGTTACACAGTATTTGCCTGAAGGAACCAAGCTGGCCTATACCACCCTGACCGCTCCCTTTATGCTCTATATGAAAGTTGCCTTTCTGGCTGCCTTCTTTTTCACTTCGCCTTTTGTCTTTTACCAGCTCTGGTTGTTTGTCGCTCCCGGTCTGTATCAAAAGGAAAAGAAATATGTTATTCCCTTTGTCTTCTTCACTTCTTTTTTCTTTATCCTGGGGGCACTCTTCGGATATTTTGTTGTTTTTCCCTGGGCCTGTCGCTTCTTTGTCAATCTCGCCGCGGACTTTCAGCCGGTTATTACCGTTGACCAGTATTTCAATTTTTCCATCAAAGTCCTGCTTGGCATTGCCTTGATTTTTGAACTCCCTACTCTGATTTATTTTCTGGCTAAAATGGGCCTGGTTACCGCCAGATGGATGACCAAAAGTTTTCCTTATGCGGTTTTAGCCGCCTTTGTTATTTCAGCCATTATCACTCCAACTCCAGATATTATTACCCAGAGTGCGGTGGCTGTCCCGATGATTATTCTTTATGGCTTGAGCATTCTCATTGCTCTCGTTGTCGGACGAAACAGAGAAAAACGGAAGCAGGAAACGGCCTTAGAACCGGTTACTGACGGTGAAGATGACGATCTGGCCGGCTGACCGGCTTTCAGCTATTATTTTGTTTTTCCTTCAAGTTGGGATATATTTTAGAACAGTTAATTTTCAGGCGGCAGCCTTATTAAGTTTAGTAGCCGGAGAGGGTTAAACTGATTATTCCTTAGTGGCGGTTGATCATGACCGAAGACATTAAAGTTACTGATTTTTGTCTGATTGGACTGACCGGCACCAATGCTGCTGGCAAGGGAGAAGTGGCCTCGTTTTACCGGAAAAAGGGTTATGACTATATCTCACTGTCCGATATCATTCGAGAAGAACTCAGGAGCCGTTCTCTTCCTGTCTCAAGAGAAAATCTTATTGCCGTTGGCAATGAACTTCGGGAAAAATCTGGCCCTGACATTCTGGCTCGAAGAGCGGCGGCCAGAATTTCGGGGAAGACAATCATTGACAGTATCCGCCATCCGGCCGAAATAGAGTATCTGCGGAGCCTGGGCAGTTTTATTTTGCTGGCAGTTGATGCCCCGGTCGAAATAAGGTTTGAGCGGGCCAAAAAGCGGGGTCGGGATGAATCGGCTTCAACTCTTGAAGAATTTATCAAGCAAGAAAACAGAGAAAAAGGAAGCGGCGGAAATAATCAACAGCTTGACCGCTGTTTGGCTCTGGCTGACCTCATGATCATCAATGACGGCAGCCTGGAGGAACTGCAGCAAAAACTGGAGAAACTGGGATGAGTGAAACTCAAAATCATTCTAACCGACAGGACATAAGAATTTCCAAAGATGAATATTATCTGGGCATAGCCCGCGAGGTATCGAGGCGAAGCACCTGTTTCCGTCGGACCATCGGAGCTATTATTGTTCGCGACGATCAGATTATTTCGACGGGCTATGTTGGGGCGCCGCGAAAAACCAAAGATAGCCTTCAGCATGGTTTTTGCCTGCGCGACCGCCTGCATATTCCCCACGGCCAGAGATATGAGCTCTGCCGCTCGGTTCATGCCGAGCAGAACGCCATTATCAATGCAGCCAGAGCCGGGGTCAGCCTGCTGGGCGGCGATATGTTCATTTTTGGCAGTGACTCAAAAACCGGGCAGCCGATTGATGCTTTCCCCTGCTTTATCTGTAAAAAAATGATTATTAATGCCGGGCTCAACCGGGTGGTGTGCTCAACAGCCGATGGTAAGTGGACAGTATTTTCTGTTGATGACTGGGCCCGTGACTGGCGTGAAAATGATATCCTCGATGATACACACCAATATGGAAAAACCAACGGGGGACAGCATGAGTAAAAAATCTACTGGTCGGAAAATGTCAGAAAAGGTAGCCTGGCTGGCCTTATTTCCTATTATTTTACTAGGAATTATGGCGGCCGCCGGGAGCCAGCAGCAGGAAACAACTGGCAGCCAGGCTGGCAGCCTGCTGGAGCTGCTGGGGATTGAAGTCTCACCTGAATCCCTCGATTACCTTCAAAATAAAACCCAGTTTCAGCTTCATACCCTTCTAACCGAGCAACGTCATCCGAAGACCTGGAACCTGAGCGAAAAAATAAAGACAGATACAGCCGCCGGCCTGCATCTGCTCTTCTCGGTGGATGAAGACATCGTGGCAAAACTCGACCAGCTGGCAGCTTCACCCACCCTTATTGAGCAATTAGCCACAGAAATTAAAAAGACCATTCTCAGCGGGCACAAAATATATGTTTATGGCTGCGGGGCAACCGGGCGCCTGGCCAAGCAAATGGAAAGCACTTTCTGGCGGCCATTCTGGTCTTCATTAAAGGCAGACAAAGAGCTCTGGCCAAAAATAGAAAAGAACCTCGGCCCGGGAATAAGCGACAGGCTCATCGGGGAAATGACCGGCGGTGACCGGGCCCTGATTTCTTCTCTCGAAGGGTTCGAAGATCTTCAGCTTATCGGCCGGCTGCAGTTAAAAGACCGGGGGATTGAAAAAGGAGACCTGGTCCTGGCCGTCACCGAAGGCGGCGAGACCTCCTCGGTTATCGGCACCATCCTGGCTGCGCTGGATGACTGGCGCCAGGCTGCGTCTTATTCCCCGGCTGAGAGCCGGAAAAAACTCTACTTTGTCTATAACAACCCGGATGATAAACTCCGTCCTTTTGAACGCAGTCGGGCCGTCATTGATGAGCCAGGCATTACCAAAATCAATCTAACCACCGGACCGATGGCCATCACCGGTTCGACCCGAATGCAGGCCACGACGATTGAAACCTATGTACTGGGAGTCGCCCTGCAGGCTGCCGTCTATGATTTGCTCAGGGATTTTCTAAGTCCAAAAGAATTGCAGAAAGCCGGCTTCAGGCAGCCTTACCTTATTGCAGATAATCTCAAGGCTTTTGCTCCTATCCTCAACCGGATAAAACAGGCTGTTCCAGCCATCGCCTCCTGGACTGAACTCGAAGCAAGCACTTACGCCGGAGGGCATTTTTCTACCTATTTCGCTCAAAAAGCTTTGATTACCGTCTTTATTGACAGCACGGAGAGGAGCCCAACTTTCAGGCTCTACCCGCTTGATACGGTTGATTCACCTGAGCGACGCTGCTGGATTCAGGTCTGGACGCCGGCCGGCAGCAGCCGGGAAGCCTGGCTGTCTTTTCTGGGCCGACCTTTCCGCGGTCTCGATGAGGAGTTCTATCGCCCGGCCTTTGAAAAAGAGATAGATGATCCTTATTTAAAAAAGGCAGCTCTCGACAGCCTCAAAAAGGCCGGTCAGACGCAGCAGGATTTGTATGATTTTTCTTTCTCGGAATTTAATATTAAAAAAAGAGGACCAAAGCCAGGCGATTTAGGGGTCACAGTCGGGCTGACACCCGAAGAAAATTACCTTCTTGATAGCAATTCACCCTTCAGCCGTTTCGGGCGTTTGTTTCTCGAAAATAAAGCCTCGCTGGTGATGGTCAATGTCACCGATCTCGAAGAGAAAAATATAGCCCGAGCAAAGAAAGACATCGAGAGCTTTTATCAGACAAAGTCTTTATCCTCGGAGCAAAAACTCCATCAGGTCTGGTTGTCGGTGGATATGGCCAATGATCCTTTCCAGCTGCGGCAGAATATGGCTTTAAAAATGGTACTTAATGCCCACTCGACGGCAGTCATGGCCAAACTCGGTCGGGTCATTGGCAATACCATGACCAATGTCAGTCCGAGTAATTTAAAATTAATCGGGCGGGCCACCTATTTAATTCAGTCCCATGTCAACGATTGTCTGAAAAGGCCGGGCTGGATCAAAAAGTATGGACGCCGCGAGCCGATAAGTTATGGCGAAGCTAATGCTGTTCTGTTCGATTCAATTGCCTATCTTAAGGACAAAGAAGATGTGGCCGGTCAGACAGCAGAAGTTGCTCTGTCGATCATCAGAATCCTCGAATCGCTGCGCCAGAAAAGAGGGATAACTAACGATGAAGCTCTGGCCCTCGTTCAGCAGCGGGGTCTGGCTAACTACCTGGCCGCGATAGATTGAGGCGTGTTTTAAACCCGCTGGCTATTAGATACAAAACAAGGAGGCTGCGGACGGCTTCTTCTCCGTTTTGGCGTCTTCACCTGCGGATAGACAAAAAGTTCACCAGCATAGTTTCTGAGCACAACTTTCTCCTCAGAAATTGACTGAACATATTCAGGAATAAGCGGAATCTTACCACCGCCGCCAGGGGCATCAATTACATATTGCGGCACAGCCAGCCCGGATGTCCAGCCTCTCAGACCCTGATAAATTTCCAACCCTTTCTCCACGGTAGTCCGAAAATGTTCGGTGCCGCGCACATAATCGGCCTGATAGATGTAGTAGGGCCTGACCCTGACCGTCAGGATCTTCTGCATGAGCCTCCTCATCGTCTCGACGTCATCATTGACGCCTTTAAGCAGAACGGTCTGGTTGCCGAGAGGAATACCGGCATCAGCCAGCAGGTTGAGAGCTCTGGCTGCCTCGGCTGTAATTTCGTCCGGGTGATTGAAATGAACATTCATATAGAGCGGGTGATATTTTTTGAGCATTGAGACCAGTTCTTCGGTTATCCTCTGTGGAAGATAACAGGGCATTCTGGTCCCGATTCTGATAATTTCAACATGGGGGATCGAGCGCAGCTGGCTCAGGATACTTTCCAGCCGATCATCGCTCAGAATGAGCGGATCGCCACCCGAAACGATGACATCACGGACCTCCGGGTGTTCTTTTATGTAATTTATTCCGTCTTCGATGTAACGCGGGTTAATTTTCGAAATATCGCCCACTTTCCTTTTTCTGGTGCAGAAACGGCAGTAAGAAGCGCAGCTGTGAGCTACCAGAAAAAGAACCCGATCAGGATAGCGATGCACAATGCTCGGCACCGGAGAATCAAGATCTTCTTCCAGGGGATCATCTTCTCCCGAGTTTTCAGCCAGCTCAGCCAGGTCAGGCACCACCTGCCGATAAATTGGATCGCCTTTCCTTTTGATCAGGCTGGCGTAATAAGGAGTAATCTGAATCTTAAAAGCTCGGGCTATTTTCCTGACTGCTTCCACCTCCAGGCCAAAACGCTCAGCTATCTCTTCTGGAGTCCTTAAACTGTGCTGCAGAATTTGTTGCCAGTCGTCCATTTTCTCCTTTTTTCACTCCTTTTCCCCGAGATATTTCCCGAAAATGACCCGATCATCTCCTGGCCGGTAAAAGTCAGGAATGCGAGCCATTTCCCGGTAGCCTAATTTTTCATAAAATTTTCTGGTTGGTAGATATTTGGGTTGAGAAGAAGTTTCAATCATAATCAGCCGGCCATGGTTCTTTTTAACCTTATTCTCGAGATAGCGAACCAGAAGATGACCGCAACCCTGACCCTGAACTTCGGGCGAAACTGCTATCCAGTAAAGATCCCAGGTGCCTTCGGTCAGAGGGGTCGGGCCATAGGTCATATACCCGACAACTTCTCCCTGCTCGTCCTCCGCTACCACAATCTGATAATCCTGCTGGTCAGGCTGGCAGAGATAGATATCAATTAGCTCTTCCGCTACCTTTATTTCTTCCGGAAGGAAAAAGCGGGTAGCCCTGATTATTTCCATGACCCGTTCACGGTCACCGTTTGTCATTGGCCGAACCATCGCCTTCCTTCCTTTTCAAAGCATTACTGATCATTAGTTTCCAGAAATCGGCATAATCTATGCCGGCCGCCTTAAGAGCGCGAGCATAGCCGGCATCAAGGCTGGTATCCGGATTGGGATTCACTTCCAGAATGAACAACTCCCCAGCCTCATTCATCCTGATATCTATCCTGGCATAATCCCGGCAACCCATAACCTTAAAAGCATTGACTGCTATAGTCTGCAAACGGGCCTCCAGCTCTGGTTCGATCTTCGCCGGGCAGACCGGCCTGGTCGTCTGATACAGGACATGCTCTGGATACCATTTTGCTTCGTAACAGCAGATATGAGGATAACCGGGAGGCATGGTAGAAAAATCTATCTCTGAGACAGGTAGAGCTTTCGGCTCGCCATCATCCAGAATAGCCACGTTAAACTCCCGGCCTTCAATATATTCTTCTACTATGGCCGGCTGATCATAAGTTTCAATTACTTTTTTTATCTGCTCAGCCAGAGACTGCCGATCATAAACAACTGATTCCGGATGGACACCGAGGCTGGCGTCTTCTGAATTAGGTTTGATTAACATCGGAAACCGCAGCTCAACAATTTCATCAGCTGAAGTAATTAACTGACTGGGAGCAACCGGCAGATTAAAAGAACTCAGAATAGCTTTGGCCTGATGTTTATCCTGACAGAGAGCTAAGGTTCTGGCCCCATTGCCGGTAAAGGGAATATGAAGAACTTCCATGACCGCCGCTACATTTGATTCCCAGTGGGGATTGCCAAAAAAACCTTCACACAGATTAACAATTACCTGAACATTCAGTTCCTTAATCCTGCGCAGGAAATTAAACATGCTGCGCTGCAGCGGAATCAGAACAGCTTCCACACCCGATTGATTAAGGGTCTCGCAGACGATTTCGGCTACCTTGGCGACTGAATCTTCCGAGACTTTTTCGCGCCGGTAAATAAATGGCTCGTGGGTATTAAAAGCCACGCCGACTTTAAGACTATCAGCCGCCATGATTTCCCCCACCGTCGCCGGCAAAATCATACGACTCGCTACCAGCTAACTTCTGGAACAAACCATAGCGCCTTGAAGCCTCGAAAACCACCCGGTTGATAAGCTGTTCATAGCTATAACCAGCTGCTCGAGCCGCCTTGGGCAGACAGGAATTATCTTCAGGCCTGGGCAAGATACCAGGCAGTGGATTGATTTCAATGATATTGGGTTCGCCTTTCTCATCCAGTCTGACATCTATTCGTGCCCAATCTCTTATCCGAAAGAGCCGACAGGTTTTAACGATGACCTGTTCTATTTTTTTCTTGAGCTCTGAAGAGATCTCGGCCGGGCAGCGGAAAATATTCAGAGGTTTCTCAGGTGTGTCCCAGACCCATTTAGCTTCATAAGAATAAATCGGTCTGGCGCCAGCTGGCAGCTGACTGTGATCAATTTCAACAATGGGTAAAATTTCGAGTTCGGGATAATTGCCCAGCACACCGACCGTGAATTCCCGACCGGTCAAAAATTTTTCGATAATAGCCGGCTGCTCGTAGAGGTCTTTTATCTCGCTAACTTTTTTTCTCAACTCGCGGCGATTGGTAACCACCGAATCGTTTTTTATGCCCTTGCTCGAACCCTCATACAAAGGCTTGACTATGCAGGGATAAGTAATAGCTGCCGGCAGCTCCTGTTCGTCGTCTATAACCCAGAAGGACGGAGTGGGAATTCGATGATAAGCCATGATTTCCTTCGCTCTGGCTTTGTCGAGACACAGGCCAAGAGTCAAAGGATCTGAGCCGGTGTAAGGAATATTTAAAATCTCGCAAATAGTTGGAATATGCGATTCACGATTCGGGCCGAATAGCCTTTCGGCCATATTAAAAACTAAATCCGGTTTTTCTTCGAGAAGGCGGATATAGGCGTACTCATCAGCTTCAATCGGGATTACCTGGTGAAATCTTTCGAGTGCTTGCTCGACGGCTTTGATCGTTTCGTCGCTGTCACATTCAGCCAGCAAATCAGGTGGAGGTTCTTCGCCCTCGTCTATTTTTTCGTCAAAAAGGTAGGAATTTAGCGCTTGGGCCATGCCCTGTTTTGAACTGTAGAGTAATGCGACTTTCATTTTCATCTGTATATATACAACAATTTTTAATCATGTCAATAGTTTTATCTATATTTATATACTTTTTTTTGTATTTTTTTGATGAAAAGGCACTACTAGTGGTGTCGAATTAATGTTTTCGAACGATTTCCTTGACTCTCATCAGCTGAACCTGGTAAGAACGTTCCATTTCTTCCAGCCGGGAGGAGATAGCCTGAATTGTTTCTTTTAGGTTTGGTATCAAAATATACTCAAGGGCATTGACTCTTCTTCTGGTCACTTCTATTTCTGTTGTCAGGAGTTCCAGCTTTTTCCACAGACTGGCATATTCCTGAAGCTTCGGCCAGAGCTGCTGAAAATGCTTCAGAGCTACTTCCAGCTCACTTTCTGTCCGGATAAAGTCGTAGTTGCCTGGTTCGAATCTTTTAGTTTCAAATTCGGGCACAGTCAGGTTGAGCAGACGTCCGGTTTTAACCTCAAGCTGCAGCTCACCATCTTTGATGAGACCGGACAATT
>DAOLNQ010000021.1:0-19882 GCA_035416665.1 Candidatus Saccharicenans sp.
CTCAGGGTATAAGCTATGATTTCGTCAAGCTCATAGGTGCCAAACTTTTTCCTGACGGCCCGGTTGACGCCGCCAAAAGCATGCTGAGCAGTCAGGACTTTTGCCCCCGCTGCCTGCAGTTCCTGTCGGACAGCCTCTGGCATTTCCTGATCGTTGGGTTTTAAAAACCCTGTCGAGTGAGTAACTACCACCGGCTGGCAGCTCTGAAATAGGCCGAGCGCTTTCTTAGCCGTCTCACCAGTTACCGACGGCAGAACCACCTGCCTGATCTTAAGTTCATCGGCTCTGATGGCTGCCCTTTTCAAAGTAGCTTCACTGTTAGCCGCCCCTGGCTCCTCAAAGTATAGGGCCGTTACCTGTTGTCCTCTTGCTTCGAGATTCAAGTTGCACATCATTTTCTCCTGCCCATGGCTAATTTTAGCAAATTATCAGTCTAACCTTCAGTCGAGTCAAGATCGGTTCGGTGGACCGATTTTTTAAAATCAGATAGCCAGGACTTATTTCCTGACATAAAATAAGGTAAACTTGATAGCTGAAAGGTAAACCAGGGCAATAGGCCAGACAGAAGAACAGTAAAATGAGAAAAGGCAGCATTTATTTTCATGAATCCTTGAGTATGGCTCTAACTTCGCTGCGGTCAAATAAATTAAGAACTTTCCTGACTCTCTTAGGAGTGATCATAGGTGTTCTGACCATCATTGCTGTAGTTTCGGTTATTCAGGGATTAAATAGCTATGTTTATACCAAAATGTCTTTTTATGGAGCCAATGATTTTGCTGTCTCCAAATTCTCGCCTGTCATTTCTTCTATCCAGGATTACCAGGAGCAGCTCAAAAGAAAAGACCTGACTCTCGATGACCTGGCTGCCCTGAGAAAGCTGTGTTCCTCCTGCGAACTGATCGGAGCCTCGGTCAATGCGAGTCAGCCGGTTAAATATGGCTCGAAGAGCATCAAAAATGTCGAGGTGCGGGGAGTCACCGCTGTTGATCATCTAATCGGTTCTGTCCTTGAACTTGAGCGCGGACGTTATCTGACACTGGATGACGAAGAGCGCTCGAGGTTTGTCTGTATCATTGGAGCTGATGTGGCCGAAAACTTGTTTCCAGGTCTTGACCCGCTGGGCCGCTGGATAAAAATCGGCCGGCAAAATTTTGAAGTCGTAGGTCTGGGGCAGAAAAAAGGTAAGATACTCGGTTTCAGCCAGGATAATTATGTCTGGATTCCCATCAGTACTTTTATGAAAATCTATGGCAGCCGCCGAACAATTACCATTAACGTTCATACTTCATCTCAAGAAAAAATGAACCAGGCGATGGAAGAAGTCAGAACCGTCCTGCGTTCGCTGCGGAAAAGAACCTTCAATCAACCTGATGATTTTGCCTTTCAGACTTCAGAAACTTTTATACAACTCTACCGTTCAGCAACTTCTGGTGTTTATTTTGCTATGATCGCCATTTCTTCCATTGCCTTGCTGGTAGGTGGCATAGTCATTATGAACATTATGCTGGTCTCGGTCACGGAAAGAACCAAAGAAATTGGCATCCGGATGGCGGTTGGTGCCCGTCGGCGTGATATTCTGATGCAATTTTTAATTGAAGCGGCCATTCTCTCCGGGCTGGGTGGATTGATCGGAATTATTCTGGGCTATATTATTGCCAGAGTGGTTACTCTGACCACTTCCATTCCATCCAGAATAGACCCGGCCTCAGTGATTGTGGCCATTTTGATGTCGGCTGTCGTCGGCCTGTTTTTTGGCCTTTATCCGGCCAACCGGGCAGCCAAGCTCAATCCAGTTGAAGCTCTGAGGTCAGAACAATGAAGGTCAGGACACAGCTCTGGCTGGAAATTTTCTCCATGTCACTTGATTCTATCAAAACGCACAAAATGCGCTCTTTCCTGACCGCTCTGGGCATTGTCATCGGGGTTATGACTGTCATCGGCATGGTCTCGGTGATAGAAGGTCTGAACGCCAGCATCGCCGGAGAAATTGAAAGAATTGGCAGCAACCTGATCATTATTCAGAAGTTCGAGCCGGTAATGGTCGGAGAGAGGACAGAGGAAGAAAGGCAGCGTAAGGATTTGCAAATCGAAGATGTAGAGGCTATAAAAGAAGCCTGCCCTCTGGTCAAGTCTTTAACCATTCAGCTAACACCCGATTTTATGAAATTGCCGGAAGTTAAATATCAAAATATCAAGTCTGACAATGCCATAATTTATGGCACCGATGAGAGCTTCAACAGTGTTTTTGCCGTTTATCTGCCTAAGGAAGGCCGTGATTTCACCGAAGCCGAGATCAGGCATAGTGCGCGTGTTTGTCTCATCGGGACGGAGGTGGCCGATGTTCTCTTCCCCCATATGTCTCCTGTAGGAAAGGAGATCAAAGTTGGCCGGGAAAAATTCACCGTTATTGGTGTGATGAGTAAGAGAGGGCAGATGTTCGGCCAGTCTCAGGATAACATTGTCGCTATCCCCTATACTGCCCTGATGAAATATTTTCCTTATGATCCAGCCTCTCTTTCTATCACCATTGTCCCCAGAGAAGCCTCACAGATTAACGAAACGATCGAACAGGTGACCAATTTCTTACGGTTAAGAAGGAAGGTTCCTCCCAACAAGCCTAATGATTTTGCCATTTTCACTCAGGAGAGTTTACTCAGCCTGTATAACCAGATCACAGGGGCAGCCTTTATTGTTATGATCATCGTTTCCTCCATCGGACTTCTGGTCGGAGGAATCGGCGTGATGAATATCATGCTGGTGGCGGTCAAGGAAAGGACCCGAGAGATCGGCATCAGAAAAGCAATTGGCGCCAGATCAACCGATATCGTCAAGCAATTTTTGATAGAAGCTGTGGTTTTAACTGGAATAGGCGGGATTATTGGCATCCTGGCTGGTGTGGTTATAGCTCTTATCATTAAGCTGGCCACTCCCCTGCCTGCTGCCGTTTCCTGGTGGTCAGCAGCAGTCGGTTTGGCCGTTTCGATGGCGGTAGGACTGTTCTTTGGTATCTTCCCTGCTCATAAAGCTGCCCGGCTTGATCCGATTGCCTGCTTGAGATATGAATAAAACTTTTGGAAATTAGCTGAGCCCACTTTGCTTTTTAAGAAGATCAATAGCCAGCTTCAGAGCTGCTTCGGCTTTATTCTTTTCCTCACTGAACAGTTGAACCAGCGTTGGACTTCCTCCCCCTTTAAGCTTGATCTCAGCCTGCAAAACCGGAACAACCTGACGAACATCGGTTCTTAAGTTTTCAGCAGCAGCTATCACCAGGTAAAATGAATTCTCAGCCAGACCGGCCAGAACTGCCATCACCTCTGCCCGGTGAATAAGTTGTAGAGCTAAGAATTTTAGCTCATCCGCAGATTTGTCTGAAAATAAGCCTGAAATAATCTTGGACTGACTTCGGGCCAGCATTTCGGTAGCTTCAAAAATAGCCAGGTTTTCCTCGAGTCTCTGTTGTTTCTTTTTAAGACTTCTGAGTTCAGCCAGGGTTCTTTCGGCGGCAGCCGGCACTTCTCTTTCTTCAGAGGAAAAAAGGCGGGCAGCGGCTTGAAGCCAGTCCAGCCGATGTTTAAACTCGGTCAGGGCCCTGAAACCACAGACAAATGAAAAACGGACATGGCCCCTGATCCTTTCCTGTCTTATGACTTTGACCAGACCTACCTGCCCACTTCGCTCACAGTGAGTTCCGCCACAGGCCGAATAATCAAAGCCGCTGACTTCCACAATTCTGATGAGCCCGCTCACCTTTGGGGCCTTCCTCAACGGAACGGAGGCAATTTTGTCTTCCGATAAAAAATAGGTCTTAATTTCCACATCTGAAAATATAATGTCATTAGCCAGACGTTCAACCTGAAATAAGGTCTCATCCTTTATGGATTGGATATCAATCTCAACCGTTGACTCTACCTGACCGAGATGAAAAGCTAAGGTTTCTCCTTTAACCACCTGATAAAAGGCCTGAGAGAGAATATGCTGACCAGTATGCTGCTGCATGTGATCGAACCGCCGTTCCCAGTCAATCTGACCATGGACTTCTTCCCCGCTCAACTCACTCTGCACATAATGAAAAATTACGCTGTCTTCTTCTTCAACCCTGTTCACTTTAACCCCATTTAAAAACCCGATATCATGAGGCTGCCCACCGGATTCGGGGTAAAAGGCTGTTCTGTCCAGAACAACCAGCCTCTGTCCGTCCCTGACTTCCTGACCGATCACCCTGGCTGTAAACTCTTTAAGATAGGCATTTTTAAAATAGAGCTTTTCAGTTGGTGGATAACCACTTATTTCTTCAGCCATAACTGTCTCCCTTACCAATACTTAATCTGAATATCTCAATGCTATTATAAAGCCTGACAGGCAAGGAAAGCTTTATTGCTTTAATAGCTCTTTTTAAATTTTCACCGGGCACGATTATCTGATCAAGATCAAGCCGTCAAGCTTTCTTAATATCCGATTCGGGCCGCTCATCTACGAAGCCTGCAGCTTTTATAACCCTTTCCGTTGTCTTGAAGTGGCATTTGGCTACCTGTTCAAGTATATCAGGGCCATATTTTTTTACCAGCTGGCAACCAGCCTCTTCCACCAGAGCTGAGGCTCCTTTGGGCAGCTGAAGACCAATTTTTCGAGAAAGTTCCTGCAACCGGCTTAAAAATTCGGCTCTGGCCAGAATGGAAGCGGCAGCTACCGCCAGGTCAGTTTCAGCCTGAGTTTTCTGTATTAAGTTGATTTCCTTGCCATTTTTAAGAAGAGCCTGACGGACAAATCTTTCATCGCCAAATTGATCTGTTAAAGCCTCCCGGCAGTTTACCTTCTCCAGAATATTTTCGATAGCCCGAGCGTGTCCCCAGGCCAGCAGCCGATTCAGGTTATTAAAACGACGATAAAGATCATTGTAACGTTGAGGACCAATAGCAACTACCGAGAATATATAGCCCTTTTTCAATTCTCTGGCCAGGTCCAGCACTCGCCGGTCAGACAGTTTCTTGCAGTCTTTGACGCCGAGCTCAATCAACACCTCCGTCTGATTATCGGGCAGAAAAAACCCGGCTATGACCAATGGTCCAAAATAATCCCCTTTGCCTGATTCATCCGTTCCGATGTGACCTGGCTCGGCCGAAAACAGCTCAGTTTGTTCCATTATTATAACCTGTTGCCTGAGTTATGCCTCATGTTTATTCCTCGGCTTCTGTCCTGGATCTGATGGCTATTTTAGCATCTCCCGAGCCATCGATCTATGGCCCTGGCTGCCTTTCGCCCATCTCCCATAGCCAGTATAACAGTAGCTCCTCCGCGAACCGCATCTCCACCGGCGTAAATTCCCTCCAGGCTGGTAGCCATCGTCAAAGGATCAACCTCGACATTCCCCCAGCGGCCGAGTTGTAATCCTTCCACCTGACGTATCAAAAGAGGATTAGGACTTTGCCCGATAGCTACTACGGCCAGCTCCGTTTCTACTTCGAATTCTGAACCGGGTATCGGAACGGGCCTCCTTCTTCCCGAAGCGTCGGGCTCACCCAGTGTTAACCTCTGAAGAACCATCCCCGTAAGTCGTCCTTTATCATCTCCGATGTAGCGTACTGGTACAGTTAAAAAATTGAACTTGATCCCCTCCTCCTCAGCATGCTTTACTTCTTCCACTCTGGCTGGCATTTCTGCTCGCGACCGGCGATAGTAGATAGAGGCCTCTGTGGCTCCCAGCCGGAGAGCTGTCCGGACCGCATCCATGGCTACATTGCCTCCACCGATAACAGCCGCTTTTTTGACTACTGGCACCGGTGTATCATATTCAGGAAATCTGGCTGCTTTCATCAGGTTAACCCTGGTTAAATATTCATTGGCCGAGCAAACTCCAGCGAGATTCTCTCCGGGGATATTCATAAAGGATGGCAGGCCCGCCCCCGTTCCCATAAAAAAGGCCCGGTAGCCAGCCTGACAGAGATCATTCAAAGTTGCTGTTCGGCCAACCAGAAAATTGGTTTTGATTTCAACCCCTAGATCGGAAATGAGTTTAATTTCCTGATTAAGAATAAAGCGTGGCAAGCGGAACTCAGGAATACCATAGGTCAGAACACCACCAGGAAGATGTAGCCCTTCAAAGACAGTCACCTGATAACCCAGCTGCGCCAGGTCGGCTGCTACCGTTAGCCCGGCTGGACCAGAGCCAATAACGGCTATTTTCTCGTTCCCCGGTTTTCCGCATGGTGAAACAGTAAATGGCTCCTCTTGCTGGCGGACATAATCGGCGGCAAACCTTTCCAGATGGCCGATGGCCACCGATTCCTGGCGAGCTTTCACCAGGTTGCAGTTCTTTTCACACTGAACTTCCTGGGGGCAGACCCGGCCGCAAATGGCCGGCAGAGAGTTGGTTTCCCTGATCGTCGACAGAGCCAGATCAATTTCGCCCGCTTCAATATATTTAATAAATGTCGGAATATCGATAGCTACAGGACAGCCAGAAACGCAGCCAGGCTCACCGCAGTCCAGGCAGCGTCGGGCTTCCTCCCTGGCCACCTCCAGCGAATAGCCAAGATTTACTTCCAGAAAATTCCCGGCTCTCCGAGCTGGCGGCTGCTCAGGCATTTTATGCCTTGGGATCTGCAGGCGGATTCGGCCCGAAACTTCCTGGCGCAGGGCTTTTCTCCATTCCTGCTGGCGCCTTGCAGCCAATTTTTCTTTTAATCCTGATTCCAGACTGTCCTCTTTACTCATCTTTTGAACCTTAATCGAGCGTCCTGTTCAGATATAGAGCCAGAGCCAGTTCTTCCTGTCGGAGGAAGGCTCTTCTTCGATTAAAATATTCTACCCAATCGACTGCATGGCCATCGAATTCGGGTCCATCCACACAGGCAAAATAGGTTTGGCCATTAACGCTGACCCGGCAGGCACCGCACATGCCGGTTCCATCAACCATAATCGGATTTAGGTTGACCATCGTTTTTAAATTCAACTCTCTGGTAATCTTGGAGACAATAAACAGCAGATAACTGCATCCCATAACCACTACTCTGGAGAGATCGGGACTATTGTCTCTTAGTTCTTTGATAATTTCTCCCAGCTCCTCACCAGAAGCAAAGCAGTCAGCTCTTAAAGCCTTCCTGTAATTGTCACTTACTTTCCTTGTTTTCTCCTCCCAGAAAATATAGTTTTCATCCCGGGCCTCAGCCAGACAGGTCACTCTGTTAGCCAGTTGTTTAAATTCTCGGGCCAGAGGATAAAGCCCCCCCAGCCCATAACATCCACCGACCAGAAGAACATGGCCAAAATTGCCCATCTCAGCTGGACACCCCAGAGGTCCTGACACCGTCTGAAGATAATCGCCCGGTTTGAATCTGGCCAGTTTCCTGGTGCTTAAGCCCAAATTCATGAAAACCAGATCAATGGTGCCCTGTTCCTTATCCCAGTCAGCAAGATTAATAGGCACCCGTTCTCCTTTCTCATCCGGAATGACCATGACGAATTGCCCGGGACGGGCTGACCTGGCTATTTCTGGAGCCTCAATTACGAGATGAAATATATTGGGCACCAGCCGTTCCGATAAAAGTACCCTAGTCATTTTTTAGCTCCACTGTACCCCTGATCAGGCCCTGCTGATAGAGATCTGATAGAATTGAATCAGTTATAAGCGGTCTGATTACCAGCACTCCAGGTATAATTCCAAAATCTGGTTTTATTACTCCCCTCAGAGCATATTTTCCCAGATTGATCTTCACCGCCTGGCCAGCCGCCAGCTCCAGGCAGCCGGCATCTTCTGGATTTATCAGAATCAGGTTCGGATTTCTAGCCTGGTTATAGCCGGAAACTTCTGTTGGAAGGTCGCAGCCAGAATAGAGATCAAGATTCTGCTCGACAACGATCATAAATTCCCCAGCCGATACCGTACCCTGGACTTCAGTTAGATCGCTTTGAATCTTAAGTGTCATCTCTTCCGGAAGAAGATATCTTTTTGATCCTGACTTAAACTCAATTTTGAAATCTGCAACTGCCAGACTTTCTGGCTGATTATCAGCAGTAAAGTTAACGGAATCAGACCCTTCGGCCATCTCCAGATTTTCTCTGAGTTTATTAAAAACCCACCGCCCAGAGGTTGGTTTCTCTTCTTTTTTTTGACAGAAAGAAGTTTCTCTCAGCCGTCCACTATTGTCGACAAAATGGCTCCCCTGCTCAGGAGAAAAACTGGCTGGAAGAAAAACATCACCCCGCTCACCAAGCCGGCCGAAAAAGTGATTGTGAACAACCAAAAACTCCGGCTTTTCATCGAGAGGAAGATCTCCATAAACATAGAGATTCCTGATCTTTTTTTCTTTGATCAAATCTTCCAGTTTTCTGACCTCGGTTATTATTTTTATCTTTCCCCGGCGAGCCAGTTGAGCCAGAAAAACTTCGTTTATTCTTGAACATACCGGCAAAATCTGTCCATTGAGGCCCAGGCTCAAATTCCAGACGGCCAGCAAATTTTCCTGCCAGTTAGCCTGCCTTAAAAACCGCTCACCTAAAATAAAGGTCCAGTGATTATTCCCGGCTAACAGGTTGACAGCAGTCTCAACTGATGTTAAATCCAGGCCGCTGGCCCCAGCCAGTTCTTCCACCTGATAATGGCTGAGTTTTCCAGTCAGCTCTTCCAGGCCAGGATAAAATTTAAGGCCACCCGGCTGTTTATCCAGCCAGAGCTTAAAGATAGCCACCAGAGCCAGATATTCTTTTCCAGGAAATGGTTTAATTTTGAGATCAGCCTGGCTCTCGACCGAATTAAAGCCACTATCCAGAGTGATCAGTCTGGCTCCTGCCCTTAGCTGCTTTTTGATTTTTAGCCACAGAGTGACAGCCTCAGATTTAAGGTCAGAATCAAGGACAAAAAAGCACGGCTGGTCTGGCCATTGACCTGAAGATATAGAACAATAGTCGAATTCCAACCCGTTTTGCTCCTCAAACCCTTTGAGCCTGCTAAGAAAATTTTCAGGATAATACCAGAAGACATCTTCCCGACTAACCTCCTGCCCGAGAGAAATAAAGGCCAGCAAATCTTCGACCGGAGCTGACTCGCTAAAAACAAAAGCAGTTTCTTCTGCCCTGGCTTCTTTCAATCGGGCTGCCACAGTAGATAAAGCCTCTTCCAGGGAAACCTTTTCCAGCTCACCTTTTGTCCGTAGATAAGAAGATACTCCGGGTTTATTGCCAGCCAGAAGCTCTTTTAAACCAAAACGCCCACGTAGACAGCCGGACATAAAAGCAGGCTGATCCTGGCTTGAGGGGAAAATTCGGCGGCAGGATCCATCTTCTCTTGATTCTATTTCCAGCTCACAGCCACAGCCACAAAGGGAACAGAGCAGCTTCTGAGAACTTAATTTCTCACCTCTGGCAGCCAACAAACCCTTTTCGGACATGGCCCCGGTCGGACAGACATCCAGGCAAGCACCACAAAAGCTACAATTACTTTCCTTAAGAGGACGGTTATAAAATGTACCAATAGCCGTTGTTTCTCCTCGGTTAACGACCGTTAGTACATTTTCTCCTCTTATCCCAGCGCAAACATTGACACAGCGACCACATAAAATGCACAGGTTGGGATTATGGCTGATAAATGGATCCTTTAACCACTGACAACGACTTCGCTCCCTGAACTTAAAGCTGACTTTTTTAATATTGAGGTAAGAGGCAACTCGCTGCAAATCACACTGGCTATCTTTTGGACAGAAAACGCATCCCCCCGGTTCAAAAGCTTTCGCCATGGTAACTTTCAGGTCATCGCAGGTAGCCTTTTCTCCACATATCAGGCAAAAATAGGGATGCTCACTTAAAATCATTTCCAGCGTGGCCAGCCTCAGACTTTCCAGTCTGTCAGATGAGGTCACAACTTCCATCCCATCTTCAGCCCTGGTAGAACAGGCCGGGACAAGTGACAGATGACCTTTAATTTCAATAAGGCAAAGGCGGCAGCTGGTGGTAGCGGGCAGCTCCTCCAGCTCACACAGAGAGGGAATATAAATTCCTGCTTTCCGGGCTGCCTGCAGGACAGACACCCCGGTTCGGGCCTCAACCAGCTGGTCATTTATTTTCAGCCTGATAGTTTTATCTTTCATTTAACTCATCCCATCGGGTCTAAGCTGGACCTGCTGTCTGTCCTTGCCGCTGATTTTTTTCACCGCCTGAAATTCTTCCGGGCAAACCGAAGAACAGAGGCCGCAGGCTTCGCAGCTGGACAATTTGATTTGGGGCAGACCTGAAGAGGCGATTTCTATTGCTCCATACGGACAGGAATTCAGGCAAAGCAGACAACCGGAGCATTTATCTTCATCAATGACATAGGAAATAAGATCTGAACAAACCAGAGCCCGGCACTTTTTTTCGACAATATGCTCCTCAAATTCGTGGTGAAAATAACGGAGAGCGGTCAGCACAGGATTGGGAGCGGTGCGGCCCAGCCCGCAAAGAGAAGCCTGCTGCATCGTTGAGCCGATTTTTTCCAGAAGATCAAGGTCAGCCAGTTCGCCCTGGCCCTTGGTAATCTTTTCCAGAATACTAACCATCTGCTGGGTTCCAATCCGGCAGGGGACACACTGGCCACAGGATTCGTCACAGGCAAATTTCAAAAAATAAAGAGCCAGGTTGACCAGACAGGTATCTTCATCAAGAGCTATCAGTCCACCCGAACCCATAATTGCCCCGGCCGCCGGCAAAGACTCATAATCAACTCTGAGGTTAAATAGCTCAGCCGGTAAGCAACCCCCCGATGGACCGCCAATCTGAACAGCTTTTATTTTTTTACCTGACCTGGCACCGCCACCTATTTTATAAATAATCTCATTCAGGCTAATTCCCAGTGGAACTTCAATCAGTCCGCTGTATTTCACCTGGCCAACAAGTGAAAAAATTTTTGTTCCTTTACTCTTATCTGTACCGGTTTTTGAGAACCAGGCTGCCCCATTTTTAACAATCAAAGGGATATTAGCCCAGGTCTCAACGTTATTAATGACCGTCGGTTTTCCCCATAAGCCACTCACCACCGGAAACGGTGGCCTCTGACGCGGATTGGCTCGCCGTCCCTCGATAGAAGCAATGAGAGCGGTCTCCTCACCAGAAACAAAAGCACCAGCTCCTCTGACCAGTTCCAGTTCAAAAGAAAAATCGCTACCCAGAATCTTTTCGCCCAGCAAGCCAGCCTGATAAAGTGAAGATATGGTTTTATCCAACCTCTCTATAGCTAGTGGATATTCCTGGCGGACATAAATAAAGCCCCTTGTCGCTCCAACCGCATAGCCGCCAATCAGCATTCCCTCCAGGACACTATATGGATTACTCTCTAAAATTCCGCGATCCATATAAGCTCCGGGATCACCTTCATCTCCATTGCAGACTAAATATTTTGGTTGAGCGACTACCTCTCTGGCCAGCTTCCACTTTAACCCCGTTGAAAAGCCAGCTCCTCCTCTTCCTCTCAAGCCAGAAGCCACTATTTCTCCTATGACTTCTGGCGGGGTTAGCTCGCTCAGAACTGCCTCCAGGGCCTGAAAGCCGCCATGCTTCAAATAATCCTCAAGGCTAAGCGGGTCTAAATCGAGCTGCTGGTCAATAAGCCAGCGCAGCTGATTTTGGTAAAAAGGTAATTCTTCTAATCGGGATACGCCGTTGGGAGTGCCCTCGTCTTTAAAACCCAGCTCCGGAATAAACCGGCCGTTAAGGCCGCTTTCCAGTAAGATTCTCTTGGCATCCTCGACTTTGACCCGGGGATAAAAATATTTTTCAGGGAAAATGATAATATCGGGTTCCAGCTGACAAAATCCATGGCAGCCCGTTAATTTAAATTCGACTTTATCCTCGAGACCCAGCTCTTTTATGGCCGATTCAAAAGCAGAAGCCACCTCCAGAGCACCTGAAGCCTGGCCACAGCTGGCTGCTGATAAACTGATAATCCTGGGGCCGGATCCGTTCTGGCTTCCCTTACCAGCAGTCTTTAGATCTTTCAGCAGATTAAATTTCAGCGGTTCCATGAGAATTTTCCCTGGCAGAGAAGCTAGCTATAATTTTTTCTACTTCCTTGAGATTGACCTGCGCATAATATTTCCCGTCAACGACGACCACCGGGCCAATAGCGCAACAACCGAGGCAGTTGACAGCTTCCAGGCAAACACCTTTCTGGCTATCAAGCTCCCCTGGTTTGAGACCAAGAAGCCTCGAAAATTCCTTCATTATCGCTTCTGAACCACGCACGTGACAGGCAGTCCCCTGACAGACTTTAATATGATGAATACAGCTCTGGTTTAACCTAAAAGCCGAATAAAAGGTCAATATGCCAAATATTTCGGCCGGAGAGACGGAAAAATAGTGAGCAGCCTGCAAAACGACCTCTGCTGGAAAATAACCCAGTTCTTTCTGAACCTCATGAAGGAAAAAAATCAAGTTTTTCCGATGGGGAGGAATACTTTTCTGCAGACTTTCAGCGACTTTTAGGGCCAGTAGGCCGCCATCTTTATAATTTTTCATTGATTTTGGCCTTCTTTGCCCAGCCGGTCAAAAATTATCCTGCCATCAACTATAGTCATTAATACGCTGGCCGAGATTATTTCCTCCGGTTTTATTTTAAGGATATTCCTGTCGATAACCACCAGATCAGCCAGTTTTCCGGGCTCAATTGAACCCTTTTCTTTTTCAGTAAACTCGGCATAAGCTGCATTTATAGTGTAGCCTTTGATGGCTTCTTCCACCGGTATCTTTTCTTCGGGTATCCAGCCGTCCGGATTTTGACCATCCAGAGTCCTTCGGGTAACGGCCGCATAAATCCCGCTTAGAGGATCGAGCGGGGCAACTGTCCAGTCAGAACCAAAAACCAGTGTTGCGCCGGATTTTAGAAGAGAGTTAAAGGCATAGGTCGTTTTGATTCTTTCTGGTCCGATTTTTTTCTCAGCCCAGCAGCCATCATCAATCGCATGGTAGGGTTGAACAGAGGCGATGACACCCAGCTGGCCAAAACGGCCAATATCTTCTTTTCGCAAGTGCTGGGCATGCTCTACCCGCCAGCGTCTGTCTCCTGGCCCGTCCTCGTCAAACACCTTCTGATAAAGGTCAAGGAGCAGGGCATTGGCCCGGTCACCGATGGCATGGACAGCCACCTGGCAACCAGCCCGATCAGCCTGAAATAACCTTTTTTCCATAACTCCTTCTGGATACATATGGCTGGCCAGCAGGCCGCAGGTTCTTGGCTGATCAACATAAGGCTCAAAAAAATAAGCTGTGCTGGAGCCAAGTGAGCCATCAACGAAACCTTTCAAACCGGCCAGTCTTAAAAACGGGTCCCCGGCCCCAATTTTTTCTTTCATTTTAAGAAAGTTATCAACATCCGAGATTTGATCATAGACATAAAGTCGGGCAGTCAGTTCTCCCCGCTGGAGCAGGACATCGTAAACTTCATAACTGTCCAGATCCGACATGTCATGAATAGACGTGACTCCGTGGGATGCGGCTTCGTTCAGAGCAGCCCGAACAGCAGCCAGTTTTTCTTCCATCGAAGGTTCGGGAATAATGGCATAGACCAGCTGGCAAGCAGCGTCTTTCAAAATGCCGGTTGGTTCACCGCTCACCGGATCTTTGACAATCTCACCCCCGGGTGGAGAAACAGTATCTTTCCCAATTCTGGCCAGCTTCAAAGCCAGGCTGTTAACCAGAACCATGTGTCCATCAAAGCGATTAACACAAACCGGGTTGTCCGGGCTGACCGCATCTATCCATTCCTTCCGCGGAAGCTCTGGTGGCTCAAATTGTTCATGATCCCAGTCTCCGTTGAGTATCCAGCTACCAGCTGGAAGTTCCGCTGCTTTGGCTGCTATCCGGCTGACAAATTCTTCCCGGCTGCGACAATCCCGCAGTTTGATGGACTGCAGAGCAAAACCACCAGTTAAAAAATGGGTATGAGCGTCTATGAAGCCCGGAAGAACAAAAGCTCCTTTTAGATCGATAACTTTCGACTGAGGTCCGATAAATTTTTTTATTTCTGAATCATGGCCAATGGCCATAATTCTATTGTGACCTATAGCCAGGGCTGAAACTTCTGGCCTATCTGGATTAATTGTCCAGACCTGACCATTAAGCAAGACCAGATCAGCCATGGTTCCTCCTTTCGACTGACAGTCAATAGCTAATAAACAAGCTATTATGATCAGGACAGATAGTATTCGGACAGAAAGTTCTGGTTGTCCCGCTACCTTTATTCTGAATATTGATGATATTCCTGTCAATCTTGAGCTCCTGTGTAGCTTATTCTGCCTGAGGATTTCTAATTGAGGATAAGCGAAACGCTATTAAATTTCTTTATATATGATTTGCTTTTAAAAATCAATCCCGGTCTAGACCAGATGAACCTTTTTCTCCATCTTCAATTGACAAGCCTGATTATCTAAGCTAACTTTCTAGCTATTGGCCGTCTTTGATTTTAAAAATTAATAGGTAAATATGAAGCTATCACACCTAAAAGTCTCGTCACCCGGTAGAATTTGCCTTTTTGGAGAACATCAGGACTATCTGGGGCTGGATGTTATAGCAGCAGCTATCAACCTCAGAACTTTTGTTGAGGGGCGACCAAGAGGGGATCATTATTTTTACCTGGACCTGCCTGATACTAACGAAAAGGACTGCTTTCTACCTGAAAGTCAACTACCCTATCTCAAGCCAAGAGATTATTTAAGGAGCTCGGTCAATATCCTTCTTCGGCTGGGCTGCCATTTTGATACTGGCTGGGATGTTCGCCTGACAGGCCAGATACCAATAAACGCCGGGACTTCCAGTTCATCCGCCATGGTCGTCGCCTGGATGAAATTTTTATTAGAGGCCAGCGACTGCCATCAGCTGGCTCCTACCCCCGAAAAAGTGGCTGAGCTGGCTCACGGGGCAGAAGTGCTGGAATTTAACGAACCCGGCGGGCAAATGGACCATTTTACTTCGGCCAGAGGTGGACTGCTCTGGATCAGATTCGAACCAGAACTCAAACTGACCAGCCTTCAATCTCCTTTCGGGACTTTTGTTCTTGCTGATTCGCTAACAAAAAAAGACACAACCGGTACACTGGGTTCAGTTCGCCAAAGGGTGAAGCAGGGTCTGGAAATAATCAAAAAAGAAAATCCCTTATTTGATTTGAAAAAAATATCTGAAAATGAAATCAGGGAGTCGATAAAAACATTGCCACCAGAACTGGGACAACCTTTGCTGGGCGCAGTTTTGAACCGAGATCTGACCGAAGAAGGACTGAAAGTTTTAACAGCCAGCCCTTTTGATGAGAAGGAATTCGGGCGGCTGCTTCTGGCTGAGCAGGACATTTTGCGGGATCTCCTTGGAATTTCCACTCCCAAGATTGACTACCTGCTGAAAACTGCTCTTAAGCAGGGTGCTCTTGGCGGCAAGATTAATGGTTCGGGCGGCGGGGGGTGTCTGTTTGTCTATACTCCCTATGAGCCGGAAAAGGTAGCCAGAGCTATCGAAGAATCAGGCGGAAAGCCCTATATTATCACCGTAGACTCAGGATTAAGTTTGGAGAAAGAATTCTACTGAGAATCCTAATAGACAAAAAAATTTTTTATTGTAAAATAAACATTTGTTTTCAGACTCTTAGTTTTGAATAAAAGCTGAATTCTAATGGCAATAAGGTTGTCTTTAGTCTTGAGGAGGAAGGATGATTGATGCCACTAAAATAAGAAGAGGAATGATTATCAAGCTCGATGGCGGGCTGTACCGTGTACTTGACTGCCAGCTAATAACTCCAGGCCGCTGGAAGGCCATGATGCAGACAAAGCTGAGAAATATTAAAGATGGTTCTCAGCTTGAGTACCGGTTCCGCTCTGAAGACCGGGTAGAGCAGGCTTATCTGGAAGAAATGGAGATGGTTTTTCTTTACCGAAGCGGAGACGAATTCTACTTTATGAATCTTCAAACTTATGAACAGATAAAACTCGACGCTGAAGCTGTGGGCGACAGTGCTAATTATCTTATTCCTGATCTGGTCATAACCATCGAGACTTATGAAGGGCAGCCGGTCGGCATAAAGCTGCCGACGACGGTCAATCTGACTGTGGTCGAAACAGAACCAATGCTAAAGGGGGCAACTCAGAGTGCCAGCTCTAAACCAGCCAGGCTGGAAACCGGCCTGATCATCCAGGTACCACAGTTCATAAAAGAAGGCGACGTAATCAAAGTTGACACCAGAGAAGATAAGTACCTGGAAAGAGTCAAAACAAAATAGCAACTGCCCTGGCCGGGAAAAAGTTAATCCAGTGAGTCTCACGCCTCTGCTTAAAAATTATATTGATAAACCCCGATATTGCCAAAACTGTCTTTTACCCTGACGATCATCAAATTATCCGAACCAGGCTTTAAATTGAGACTAAATTTGAAGTTCTCCACCGTTGAATCACACAGTCCATCAACCGGAAAGACCAGCTGCCAGTCATCAGGCTTAACCAGGACTTTAACCTCTTCGATATATGAATACTTATCTTCAGCCGAGAATGAAACTTCCAGGCCGCGGCTGGTTTTAGCTGCTACAAAATTTTTGACCTCGGGCAAAGAATTATCAATAACCAGTGGCCTTGATATTTTTTCTGCCTTCTTTTCCGTTCCGGGCGGATTAGCAGGCAGATCTGAAGCCTCGATTTTGATAAAATAGGTCCCATCTGGATAATGTCTGGTATCAAAAGAAAAAACTTTATCAGACAATTCGTCAGCCATCAGATGCCAGCTTTTGTCTTTTTCCGAACGGATATAGACGTTAAAGCTAAGTTTATCATCATTCTCATCACTGGCTTCCCAGGTAATGGTTCTAAAGCCCTGCCTCTCTGATTTTTTGGGATTCAAAAAGAACCCCCCATCTTCCTTTTTGCCAGCACTTTCAGCCGACGCTTTTTCCAGCCCAAGTATTACTTCGTCTTGTTCAGGCGGTTTGAGATAAACCTGATTAGCCGGCAAAACCTCCACTTTTTCAATAACCGGGGCCAGATTCAGTTGCTGATAAAAAACTACCAGTTTCTGAACAGCTGGAAATTTCTGACCGGTCTGGGCTTTTAAGTTAACTCTAAGCTGAAGATACCGACCAGCCGGACTGAGTATTTTTTCGTCCGGACGGGCATAAGGCGGTGACCAGTCGCTCCAGGTATCATCCGGTTCGCCGCTGTTACCGCTCCTGGATTGAACCTGAATAGTCGCGCCGGCCGGCAGGTCAGCCTCCCAGCTTATCCTCCCCCAGATAGAAGTTCCACCAGCCTCTAGCACTGAACTGAGATAGCTACCGGAAAAATTACCTTCGGGGAGAAGTATACCCACTAAGGCCGGATTGTTGCCAATCACATAGTATTTGCCATTCAGCTCATATAGAGCATAAAGTTGTTCGGATGTTTCCTGAGTCAAAAGTTCATAATCGCCATTCTTATTGACCGCATAAAGCCTTCCTTGATTCCCGGTAGCGAAAATTATCCGCTCCCGATTTTTATCAAAGATCAAACTATAGGGCATTTCCTCGCTGGAGCTCCAGAGTTTCCGGCTCAACCCTTCTGGTGACACCTGGTAAACTGCCCCGGAGATACGTTCTGGCCTGCTCTCGGTTGTCCGGCTTGAACTGGCCTCGCTGCCACTGACTGTTACCTGACCGGCTGTAACCACAATTGACACCTCACTATCAGACTTTGTCCTGGAAGCAGGAGCCGAACTAACTGCCGCCGGCACCGACTTCGATGGCTGACCGGAGGTTGTCAAATAAATATTGCCTTCAGCATCAAACTCAATTGATCTGATCTCATCATAAGGAGATTCAAAGAGGACGCTGCTTTTACTGCCAGAGATTTTATAAAGAAGCCCACGGCCTCCGCTACCAGCCAGGATATCACCCTTTGAGGTCAGCTTTAAGCAAAGGACATGATTATCTTTGGTCTTAAAGATCTGCTTTCCTTCACCGGTCGGAGTGACCTCGTAGATACCGGCATTTTCTCCTACCGCTACCAGCAGATTTCCTTTACTGTTAAACTTTAAATCCCAGATATATTTTTCCTGAGGGTTGAAGAACTCATCGCCCTTACCCTTAGCACTTATTTTGTACACTTTCCCGTTAGGCGATGTTCCTGCCAGCAGGTTACCTTTTTGATCAACGGCCAGACAGGTAACGTCCACTTCAGCCACCTGATAATAGAGTTCGGCCTTTCGGTCTTCGCCCAGACGGTAAATTCGCCCATTATGACCTGTTCCCAGGTAGATTACTCCTCCCGGGCCAAAGGCCAGAGAGAGATAAAATTCCTCCGGTGGCAAATCAATCCGGTCAATTTTAGGGCCTATTGACAATATTCCTTCTGACGATAAAGTCACTCCAGAAAATTTGCCTTTAAGGAAGTCTTCTTTTGACCTGATCTCCCATTTTTTCGGGGTTACGGCCTGCAACTGGCTGATGAGGATCAGGACAGCCATCAAACTGACAACAGAATTTATTACTTTTTTCATGTCTGGTTTTCCTCTTTTATTTTTTTATTTTAATGGGAACAGTGATGGCTCCCTTAAAAACATACGGAACGGGCAATTGATATTCACTCAAAGTCGAGCGGTTAATTTCAGTTAAATTAGCCGTGGCCGCCCGGGGCGAAGTCAACATAGCTTTGTAGCCAGGAGGAACATCAGGCCACTCTTCGCCTTTAAGAAACAGACCGGGCCTCGAAGCCAGCAGCTTAAAATAAATCCGGTTATTTTTTCTGAGATTACTGAGCAAACGGAGCAACTGATCTATATTCCTGGGAGTGAAATCCTGGACACGGTAAAGGCTTCTTTCCAGTTGCTGCATGTAGGCTGCCTCAGCTACCACCAGTTCTACTTCCGAGCCGGCAGGCAGTGGCGGCACGGTGAATTCCACTTCCTCTGTTTTGACTTCGTTGTTAAAAGTCCGGAAATAGACTCTGGCCGTAACCAGCTCACCGGGAGCAACAGCATATTTATCAAGCAAAACTTTTTCCAGACTGGCCTGTCTGATTTCCTCCACTGACCTTATTTTAAGGTCAATCTGAGAGATTTTGACTGGCTGAAATTCATTATTATTTAAAAGGTAGGAAACAGCAGCAACCAAACTTGACAGGCTGGTAGTTGGATTATCGAAATTTCCACTGAATAGATCTTCTAAATGGACAATCTGCCCGCGCTCCAGGACAAAACTGGCTTCAAAATCAAGTGACAGGTTACCGTAAGATCTTTCTTCAGCCCCGATCAGAGTTGATAATCCGGCGTTGAGCAGAGCTGGAGTCAGGATGGGGTCATTTACCACTTTTAATTTGAATTGCTTTTTCCTGATGAGATTATCCTGAATTTCGATATTAACGGGGACATAGCGTGGGTACCTGCCAATCTCTCCCAGGACACCGGTTGTTCTGTCCTGAGAAATCCGCCCGATGATCTCCCCGGTAGTAGCCAGTTTAAAAGAGCTTTCCAGACTGGGCACGACTGTCAGGATCTCAGCTCTGGTCAGACCATAATCAACTGTACCCAAATTATAAAAAGAGTGGCCGAAAGCCAGAATCTTCTCCCCATCGACATAAGTTACAGTCCCAACTGCCGTCAGGTCCAGGTCTCCACCCATCAGTTGAACGCCAACTGCCTGCCCCTCACTGATAGCGGGAGGCGGAGGGATGCTTAGATTTAAAGTCTGGCCGGCAGCCATTCTCGATCCCAGTACCGGCTGAAAATTATCACCAGCCAATATAGACTTAAAACTATTAAAAGCCCTGGTAGAAAATCCGGAAAAAACCAGTGGAACTTTAATGGGAACAAGAGGCCGGTGGTAAGAGGCAGTTTCTCCCACCTGCTGGCTCCAGTTTAAATAAGCACCTCCCAGTTGTTCCAGTGTAGCTGGCATATTCAGCCAGTTAACGGGCTGACT
>DAOLNQ010000022.1:0-19681 GCA_035416665.1 Candidatus Saccharicenans sp.
CGATGACCAGGCTGACCACGATCATGGTGACGTCAAAAGTATTAAGACTGGCTTTAATCATCAGTCTGTCTCGATTTCTGGCTATTGATTTCAGGCAAAGAGCTGAAAAATTTCCCGCTTCTTCCACAGGTAGTAAATTGACCAGAGACAGAATAACAAACTGGGCAGAACCAGAGATAATTTAAAAAAACCGGTCAGGCCACTAACCAGCAGTGAATCAAATAGCCACATGCCGCTGGCCATCAGAGCAAAGATATAGCCTGTTTTTTTGAAGCGAAGAAGACCGACAGAAGCGATTAACAGAAAGGCAGCCAGAACCAGGTCTGGTAGAGCAAAGGCATTATAGAGATTATCTGGCACCGGCAGAGTCTTAGGAAAACGGTTGCCAACCAGATGCCCAATCCAGAAGGAAATGGTCATCAAACCCGCAAACAGGTCAATAACGGCAATGATAACCAGCCCCAGTACGAATCTTTTTTCTTTGTTCATAATAACCTCTACCTATAAAATACATCAGAACAGAACAGGTGTAAAAAATTCGTTAGCTTCTTATCTGCCGCCAGAGCCAGGACTACTTTTTATTGAGGCCTTTGTTGAAGATGGCGGCGAGAAACCGCTGGTCACGGTCAGACAGCGTCATTCGGCCGAAAAGGTCATAAAGTAAATTGGTAACATGCTCACGATTGGTGTCGTGGACAAAGCCATTTTTTTCCAACTTGGCTAAAACGATCTGGAGGCAGTCAGCCTGTTCTTTGTGGGAGACTGGAGGCGGTAATTCAGCTACCAGTTCTGAAGCTGACTGGCGGAAAAGTGTATAAAGTGTAATCAGAACAGCAGCAGCCAGGTTGTAGGAAGGCTGACGGCCGGCTTGAGGGATGAAATAGACAAAATTAGCCTGCCTTAGTTCAAGGTCGCTCAACCCGGTTCGCTCATTTCCGAAAACGAGACCAATCTTGATATGGTCGGGGAAAAGCCTTATTTTCTCGGCTGCTTCGTCAATGGTGATCACCCGAAAAGCCTTTCTCTGCCGGGCAGTTGAAGCCAGTACCAGATTGAGATCGGCTACAGCCTCCGGCAGACTCTGGTAGAAAATTGCTTTTTTCAATATATCTTTGGCATGAACTGCCGGGCGAAAGGCTTCCTGTTCAAACTTCTCGAGGCCAACCAGTCTTAACTCAGAAAAACCTGTATTTTTCATGGCTCTGGCGACCAGCCCGATGTTTTCCTGATTCTGGGGATTAACCAGGATGATCGAAAAGCGAGAGCGGTTAAGTGAATCAGAGGTAGTTTTATAAGGCAATTTCATAATTAAATTATAGCTGATTAGCTGGTTCGGAGTTCGGTTACTGCCTTTTCTATCCGCTGCAGTGCCTCTGTTAATAACTGGCGGGGGCAGGCCAGATTCATCCGCTCGAAACCCTCCAGTTCCTCCCCAAAAATTGGCCCTTGATCAAAATAGACTCGGGCCTTTTTCAGGAAAAAGTCGTTGAGTTCTGGTTGAGGGAGGCCGAGCGAACGGCAATCAAGCAGGGCCAGATAAGTACCTTCCGGTTTAAGGAATTTTATTTCTGGCAGCCGTTCCTCAAAAAAGCGTCGGGCAAATTCCATATTACCCTCAAGATATTCGACCAGTTGTTCAATCCAGGCCTGACCATGGGTATAAGCTGCTTCCAGAGCAACCAGCCCGAATATATTGCCGGTCGTTAAACCCAGGTTTTCAGTCTGGATATTATAAAGGTTCAGCAGCTTCTCGTTGGGGATAATAGCGATGGAAGTGGTCAGTCCGGCGATGTTGAAAGCTTTACTGGCCGCGGTCAGGGTAATTGTCCTGTCAGCTATCTCTGGGGAAAGGGAAGAGATAGGAAGATGTTTGAAGCCTCGATAAACGTGTTCTTCATGGATCTCATCAGAGACAAGCAACAGATCATGTTCTATGATTATTTCGGCCAGGTCTTCCAGTTCTTCCCGGCTCCAGACCCGACCAACCGGATTATGTGGACTGCATAGAATCAACATTCTGGTTCGCCCGTCGATTTTTCTTCTCAGATCGGCCAGATCCATCTGCCAGCGATTGTCCTTATAAATAAGAGGATTCTTAACAATCCGGCGGCCATTATTTTCGACGGCAGAAAAAAATGGATAATAAACCGGACTTTGAACAATAATTTTATCTCCAGGAGAGGTGTAGGTCTGAACACAAATATTGAGCGAAGGCACTACGCCAGGTGCTCTGGTTAACCAGTCTCTCTTTATTTCCCAGTTGTGACGATTTTTCATCCAGTTAATAATGGAGGTCCAGAACGAATCGGGAACAAGTGGATAACCATAAGCTCCGTGCTCGGCCCTCTTTTTAATGGCTTCTACCACCTCTGGAGGAGCAGGGAAATCCATATCGGCCACCCACATTGGTATCACGTCAGGTACTCCCAGCACCTTCTGACAGAAGTCCCATTTAAGAGAACAGGTATTCCGTCTGTCAAGTGGTTGGTCAAAATCATATTTCCTGGCATTCACTTGCTTTTCTCCTGTTTCTTATTACAGATTTTTTTCTCGGCCTTATATTATCTTTCTCTTCAAGCTGCTTCCCGGTTGGCTGGTCGGGAAGAAAGGCTTTATTCTTAACCTGGAAACCAGCTGTCTTCGGCCAAAATGAATTTAAATTTTAGACAAGTCATAAATAAATAGCAAGCCGCCAGCAGCTCGGGCTCCACCGAAACAGGAACTTGCATCAGGGTGGGCAAAAGTGTAAAAATATTAATAGGATGGAGTAAAAAATGAGAAATAAAGAAGTTTTGTTAATATTGATCTTATTGCCACTGCTGTCCTTTTCAGCTGTTTTGCTGTCTGCTCAGGAAGGTAGAGGTCAGGCCAGATTAAACGGGGTGGTAGTAGACCAGGACGGCAACCCGGTGGAAGGTGCTACAGTTACCCTCGAATCTTTAATTCACAATCTAACTATGACCACTACAACCGACGCCAAGGGGGCCTGGTCATTTCTGGGCCTCGGGAAAACCGTAGCCAGAATAACTGTCACCAAGGAAGGCTATGATCCAACCATAATCCCTCAGCTTCAGATAAGCGCCATAAAAAACCCTGAACAGGAAATCAAACTGATTAAAAAAACTGCGACAACAGGATTTGATGAAAATGATCCCAGAGCTGTGTATGAGAAAGGAATCAGCCTCTATGAACAAGGAGAATATGAAGAAGCAATAGCTATGTTCGAGAGATTTCTTGAACTACAGCCGGATCTCTATGAGGCCAGGGTTAATATTGGAAATTGCTATGTTAGGTTGAAGGAATATGATAAAGCTATTAAGGAATTCGAACTTGTCCTGGAAAAGCTGAACCAAAAATATCCTGATTTAACCGGAAATAAGATGGCGGCTTCAATTTATGCCAGCCTCGGTGAGTTATGTATGGATCAAGGGAAATTGGAAGAGGCACGAAAGTATTTTGACATGTCCATCAGCCTAGACCGCTCTGATCCTGCCCTTCCTTACAATATAGGTGAAATTCTTTTTAATTCTGGCAAGATTGATGAAGCGATTACCTATTACAAAATAGCTATTGAGATTAATCCTAAGTGGCCAAAATCATATCTCAAACTGGGATACTGTTATCTGAACAAAGCTGAAATGGAGACAGCTATCAACTATTTTAAGAAATTTGTTGACTTAAGTCCGGAGGATGACCCTCAGGTAGAGATAGCAAAAAACATCATAAAGCAGCTTGAAAAATAGTAGTTTAGTTTTATATTTTTTACCAGGTATCAATCTTTAAAGATTTCCTGCGGTTGGGTGGTAGTGACAACTTTTCCACCGGTTTTGTCAGCAATAATCGACATGGCACTGTAAAAATCTCCGGAGTTATCAACCAACTGATATCTCTGAGTCGGTAAATCCTTGGGAATAATATAGACAAAATTAAAAGTCACCCCGGCCTTCTTAAATTCTTCGGCAATTTTATCCACATTAAAGTCTTCTTCAGTTTTTTCTTCAAAGAATACTCTGGCGGCATCAAAGGATAATTGGGGGTTTTCTCTGATGTTGTTCATGGTGTTCTTGTCGGGGATGGGTCTAATTTCCTCCTGGAAGAAAAGGTAAATCTGATTATCGGTATCACCGGTAACCTGCCTAGACCTTTTGAAAACTTCAGAAAATTGCAGAAGCATAGCCTCATTAATTCTTCTGGTCATCTTGAGCTCTTTACGATTATTTTCATAGGCGGCAATTAGATTTTTAGTATCCTCCAGACCATATCCGTCTCTGATATCATTTACAATGCTCATCATCTGGTTATAGATATTCTGGTAATCAGAGCTGGTGACTGAAGTATGCTTCTTCAGGGCATCTTTGATTTCGCTGGAAACCTTCTGTGGTGAGGCAGAAATAGTTTTACTTGAATAGCTGAGCATCTTTCTGCCCGGGGTCATAACTATTAGCTGGTCATCTGCACTGATTACCTTATTGAAAAAATGATCAACAGTTTTATCTATTTCGTTATTGTAATTTTTAAGATCAAAAAGAAGCATGATATTTTTCGGCTTGCTCTTGGAGACACCCGGCAAAATTAACAGACATAAAAGAAAAGCTATTAATACAGACTGGATTAGTTTTTTCATTGCTGTCTTCCTGGCTTGATAATAAAGAGAGAAAAAGGGAGGCACCTCAAAAAGTGCCTCCCCTCTTTTTCATTTCAGCCTTTAAGGCTTACCATTCAAAGCGGGCACCAATACGGAGAATTCTGGGGTCTATAATCGACTGCATAGTTTCAAATTTAATACCTGGATTACTGGAAATGGTGTAAACACTGGTGGCTTTATTGTCATTAAAGACATTGAATAGGTCAACAAACACACCGAGAGAAGTCCGAGATATCCGGAATTTCTTTTCAAGTCGCAAATCGAGTATAGATACTTCTGGGAGTCGTCTTGAACCTCTCTGTTCTGCATAAATTGTCGTTGGGCCCTGCCCCAGCGAAACCCCCAAATCTTGACTTCTTATCCCTCTGGTATATCTGTTGCCTGACAGGAACCTGGCATATCCTCCTAAGGTTACACCCCAGGGTAACTGAACCATTCCCTGAAGTTTTATCTGGTGAGTTCTTTCATCGGGAAACCTGCCGAAAATATTAATATGAGCATTGGGGTGGTCGTAAAGTGATGAGCCGCTCCAGGTTGAATTAAAATCAGTGGCAATCATACCTCTTGACTTCTGGTAGACATAAGAAGCTTGCATCTGCCAGCCGTGAGAGTACCTTTTATTCACAGTAACCTCGACACCATCATAATCTCGGTTGGCATCAGGAGGATTTATCATGTACCATTCTTCAACAGGAATAAGTTGAGTTCGGTTATAGAATGTTTGAGTAGAGCCATCATATGGGTCTGTAACAGTGACAGGAACATAATAAAGCCAGCAAGCCTCATCTAATTCCCCCTGAGAAAAGAGCCTGTCCAAATCAAGGTAGGTGGCATTGGCATCTTCGATGTTATTTCTGGACCATTTCCTGATATAGCGGACTCCAAAAGAGGTGTCTCTGACGATTTCCCTTTCAATACCCACAACAAACTCATCAGTATACGGAGTTTTGAATTTGTGGTCTTTGTAGCCATATTTTGGGACATATTCTGGGCCAGCTGCACTAAAGTAATCAAGGTCGTTTACGGTTAGAGGATTAAATTTCTCTGTTTCTTCGTTATAGGTAAGCCAACCACCAAAGGAAACAAAACCGTTGGGATTTCCGCGGCTGATCCACTGAGTCAGATTGGCAAGATAATATCTGGAAAAGCTTGCTTTAAAAGTAGTTTTCCCGTCACCAGTTAGATCAAAAACGAGGCCAAGCCGAGGAGAAAAAGTATGCCAGGTATATGTGGTAATAGTCTCAGTTACCGCTCTGTTAAAGGTAAGATTGTAGGGCTCGGGGAGAGGAAGCGTTTGTTCACCTTCATCTTGCATCTGCGGAGGAATGACTCCTTTCATCATTTCATATCTGAGTCCTAAGTTGAAGGTAAGTCTCCTGCTGGGAGTCCAGGTATCCTGGAAAAATACTCCCAGATTCCGGCTCTTTTCTTTAACATTATAAGGAGCATACCATTCTCCATATAAATAAGGCTCACCACCGAAATAATATGTCCCAATAAAATATAGATCATAATAGTCGTATGGGTTTCTAGGATCATCTCTCCAAACCATCTCCCGGCCTCCGACACCTTCCATGTATTCGACTCCACCCTTGATTTCGTGACTTCCCATTAAATTGTCTAAAAACAGCGTCCCTTTAACCTGGGCTGAATATCTGTCCCGTGGATTAAGGTCATCATAGCCATAACTTCCGCTGTAACGGCCTGTCAGCGAATCCCAAAACATAGGCTTCTCATTTTTCGCCAGAAGGTCAAATTGAGATAGATAGGCAAAGCCCTTAATGTCCATAAAGAAATTGGACCCAAAGAATCTGGTGTAGTCAAGGCTCATAACATGGGTGGCTGTCTTCTGTTCCCAGGTAGTCTCTTCTAACATATATCTGCTGGCTCCACGATGGTGCCTTATTATGTCAGAATACCTGTATGTCAGCACCAACTTGTTATCCTGATTGGGCTGAAAGGTTAACTTCACATAGGGATATGGTCTCATCTGGTCAACCCCAATTTCATCTCCAGGCCTATCATAAGGATACCCAGAAACAATCGCTTCCTGTTTCCAGAAACTGGCATTCAGGAAAAACCAGAGTTTGTCTTTGATAATCGGACCACCAAAATTAATTCCTGGCTCCATCTCGTATTTAAAACCGCTTTTTTGGCCAGCCAGAGGAGTTCCACGAGTATTATTTGATTGGAAGCCCTCACCTCTGTAATACATAGTCGCGGCCCCATGAAATTCATTTCCGCCCGACTTGCTAACCACGTTTATAACTGCTCCTTGCACCTGGCCGTATTCTGCTGACAGACCGCCAGTCTCAACACCAATTTCCTCGACAGTATCCACACTAAAGAAAAGAGCTTCTGTGCCAACAACAGGGTCAGCAGTGTTAACACCATCAATGTTATAAGTATTGTCTCTTACGCTACTTCCATGAGCTGTGTCACTAGTAACACCCGGAGTCATATTGAAATAGTTACCAAGTGTCCTGACTGCTGGGATAGAAGCTATAAAGGTATGATCAATTACTACAGTCTTGGTCGTCTTTACCCGGTCAATGACTGGCGAAACTCCTTCAACAACGACTTCTTCTTCGAGAGTAGCCATGGGCATAGTAATATCCAGGGTTGTAGTAGCTCCAGCAGTGACTATAATGCCTTTTCTTATAACAGTCTTGAAACCCTGCAATTCGAATTTAACTTCATATTCACCTGGGGGAAGCGAAGGGAAACGGAAGGTACCGTTGGTGCTGGTAACTCTGCTCATTTGAGGAACAATCAAAGCCGGAGACGAGATAGTAACAGTCACACCAGGAAGAGGCATATTAGCTTCATCGACTACTGTGCCCTGGATGGTCCCAACCTGTCCAGTTTGGGAAAATCCAAACGAAACTAAAAAAATCATGGCGAGAAAAGAAAGTAAAGCTTTTCTCATATAAACCTCCTTTAAAATTCACCCTACAATGATGCTAGCAAGAATTGTGCCAGCTTAATTTGCCCCTTTATCAGGCTAAGGGTTTGGTCTTTTAACAAGATCTTCAAATTATTGAATCCATATATTTGAATATGTCCAAATATTTAGAGATTATCAGGCAACCCATGTTATTCATAAAATTGACCATGTTTAGCTTGCGTCCTTGATTTTCAGCAGAAGGTACTTAGTTCCTTTGAAGACTGCTTTGTTGGCTTCAGAGGCCTTTCGGTCATCGCTGGATAAGATATCTTAACCTGAATGAGACTCATCTTGACTTATTTTCAAATCTGAATTATATTTTTTTGACTCTGGCAGGCAGAAGCCTGGTTTTTAATTACACTGATCAGTTAAACTTGTTTGGCTTAAATTTTAAGCTGGCCACTAGCTGGAAGTTTATGTTTTTGGAAATAGAAAATTAATCGATAGTGATATAAGTTAGAGTATGATTTTGCCGGTCAGGGAACTTTTAAGACTTTAAAACGGAGGAATAAAGTGCACGCTATTGTCTGTATCAAGCAGGTCCCGGATACTACCGAGGTTAAAATTGATCCTGAAAGAGGGACTCTTATTAGAGAAGGAGTCCCAAGCATTATTAATCCTTTTGACACTTATGCCATTGAAGAAGCTTTGCGAATTAGAGAAAAATTTGGCGGTAAGGTAACGGTCATAACCATGGGCCCTTCCCAGGCCCTCAGTGCTCTAAAAGAGGCCATCGCCATGGGGGCTGATGAAGCTATTCTTTTAAATGACAGGGAATTCGCCGGTGCTGATACATGGGCAACGGCTTATACTCTCTCGAGAGCGATAAAGAAAATTGGCGAATTTGATTTGATTTTCTGTGGACGACAGGCGATTGATGGTGATACAGGTCAAACCGGGCCGGGGATAGCTACTCAGCTCCAGATAAGCCAGTTGACTTATGTTTGTCGGGTGGCCAGCCTCGATTTTGATAATAAGACAATTGAAGTGGAAAGACTGGTGGAAGAGGGCCGAGAGGTGGTCAAATCTACTCTGCCCTGTTTAATTACTGTCGTCAAAGATATCAACCAACCAAGATACCCGACAATTCTCGGTATCAGACGCTCTCAAAAGGTTCAAATCCCGGTCTGGACCTCGAAGGATTTGGATGTTAACCCTGATTTAATCGGATTAAAGGGTTCACCGACGCGAGTGGTGAAAATTTCGACGCCGCCACCGCGGGCCGGCGAGTGTCAGATAATTGAAGGGGAATCAGCCGAACAACAGGCTGAGATACTGGCTGAAAAATTGCTGGCTGAAAAAATTATTATCTGAGGAGAAAGAAGAATGTCCTTATTGGAGATAAATAGAGAAACTTGCACAGGCTGTGGAGCGTGCCTCCAGGTTTGTCCTTTCGGAGCCCTGAGTCTCGATAGTGAAAACATAGCTATTGTAAGTGAGGCCTGCACAGGTTGTGGTGCCTGTTTGCCCGAGTGCCCGGTTGAGGCTTTGAGTTTGCCGGAGGTAGAGAAAAAGGAACAGATCCCAACCGATGAATACAGCGGAGTCTGGGTATGGGTTGAACAATATAATCATCAGGCGGGGTCTATTTCCTGGGAAATGATGGGTGAAGGAAGAAAATTGGCTGATAGAAGAGAAACAACACTGTCGGCCTGTGTCCTTGGATATCAAGCAGAGCCAATTGCCAGACAGGCTATTGCCTATGGGGCAGACAGAGTTTTCCTGGTAGATGATCCAACTCTAGAGGTTTACCGGACTGATCCCTATGCCCGTATTCTGGTGGAGCTTGTTAAGAAATACAAACCAGAGATCTTCCTCCTCGGTGCGAGTACCAGGGGCAGAGATCTGGCCGGAGCAGTGGCTACATACATCTATACCGGACTGACAGCCGACTGTACCGGTCTGGAAATTGAAGAAGGGACCAATCTTTTGCTGCAGATCCGTCCAGCCTTTGGTGGAAATATAATGGCGACCATTAAATGCCCTGATAACCGACCGCAAATGGCCACAGTCAGACATCATGTTTTCGAGATGCCAGTACCGGACGAGTCACGAGAAGGACAGATTATCCGGGAAACGCCTGTTTTGCCCGAAGACAGAATAGCCAGCAAGGTTCTTGACCTCATAGTTGAAAAGAACGAGGTTAACCTGGCTGATGCCAAGATTATCGTTTCCGGCGGGCGGGGCTTAAAGGGGCCAGAGGGATTTACTATTTTACATGAGCTGGCTGATGTCCTGGGCGGCGCAGTTGGTGCGTCCAGGGCGGCGGTTGATGCCGGCTGGATTTCTTATGCTCATCAGGTCGGACAAACAGGAAGAACAGTCAGGCCTGATCTTTACATCGCCTGCGGCATCAGCGGTGCTATTCAGCATCAGGCCGGGATGAGAACCAGCAAGGTTATCGTAGCCATTAATAAGGACCCGGAGGCCCCTATTTTCCAGATTGCCGATTATGGGATTGTCGGAGATCTATTTACTGTTGTTCCGGCCCTAACCAGAGCCCTCAAGAGGCGCTTGAATAAGACTTGAAAGAAAGATTGATAGAAAAATAAAGATAGAGAAAAAAGCAGTCTTTTTAATTAGTTTTAATTAGTTTTGGTTTTCTCAAGGCGGTAAACATCCGGTTCCCAAGCTGGAAGGCAAAAGGCCAGCGATATTCCTTGACTTTGACTGGGGCAGTTAATTACACTGAACATGTCCCGAGTTGAACATTTCCCTAAAAGAACCAAGGCTATGGCTGTCGGCCTGTCAGCTAAAAAGGAGAGCGGCCTGAAAAAAATGGGACCAGGCATTTCAAAGTCAAAAGCGCTGATAAATCTTTAGCCTTTCAGGAGGAGGTTTAAATGAATATCAGGCAGGAAAGAGGGCTGTGGTTCAGTCTAATTTTTATTCTGGTCCTGATTTTTATTTCTTTGCTACTTTACTTACTTTTATCTCCTTTGAGCAAAGCCGACACAGCCAGAATTGTCTGGAATGACCATGATCGCAATGGACAGGATTCGCCTGGTGACACCATAGAAATTTCTAACAGTTTGATTTATCTCCGGCTTGATTATGTTGATGTCTGGCAGGGGCACGAAGCTTTAAATCCTTTTGAAACGCCTCCTGAAAAACGTGACCTTGATCCCCGCTGGAACGGTTATTACCTGCAAGAGCTACGCTACCGAAATGAAATCTGTTACCGTTACCTGGGCTGGGAAAAGGCCAGAGAGATCTATCCAACTCTCAGCTCAAACGATGTTATCGGGCTGGTAGGTCAGCCAGAAAATTATCCCGACAATCCCTTTCTGTCCATGTGGAATGCTAAAGAATCGGAAACAAAGCCATCTTATAAATGGTATGTCTATTTTGAACGGCATGAGTTACAGGAAGAAAAGGGCCAGGGGCAGGTGCTGGTGCTCATAGCTGATAAGGGAGGAAGGCTTAGTCATCAGCTGCATATCAGTTTGAAAGGAAAACAGATATTTTTTGACCACAGGGTGATAAATAAGAGCCGGGAGGAAATTGAGCACATAAATTTACTCACTTTGCCAGCCAATAGAATTATTGATACGAATTTTGGACCAAAAGAGCTTCTGTCCTGCCGAAAGATTGAGCCACTGGGGTTTTCTGACCATTTTACTTTTACTGTTGACGGCGATGGTCTGGCTGGTTCCGGGATGCTGCCCTGGAAAATCAAACGCGATACAAAAACTAACTATTTCACCGGAGGCTGGTGGCTTCTTCATCAGCATGGCCTTTTTGTCTGGAAAACGGCCAGAATAAAGCCCCAAGAAGAAGCCAGGTTTAATCTGACAGCTACTTTTTCCAACGAGGATATTTACTCCCGCTACCAGAGCTATCTAAAGAAAAATGGAATTACCTTTGAAAAAATAAAGCCTCAAGAAGTTGAAGACTATCTGGTCCAAAACGTTCCCAGAACCATTACCAGAGAGGGCTGGGTCTATCATGCCTATGAATGGCCGACTCATGACTGGCACAATGAAATGACCGGCAAAGCCTTCATGACGATGTTCTATGCGACTGGTGATAAAACCTGGCTGGACTATACCATTAGAGCTAATCGCTTTTATCTGGAGAAGATGCGCTGGAATTCGCCCGAGCATCCTTTTTATGGCTATTTTATGGATCAAACCGTTGAAGGAAAACAGCGACAGTGTTTTCTCTGGTCTCAACCCTATAATGTTGAATCGCTGCTGGCTGAATATCCACTAACCGGTGACGAGATGGTTAAAGAGGCTTTGCTACTGAACTTTGAAAAAGTATATTCAGGTCTGATGTGGAATGACCAGGCTGGCCGTTGGTACTGGCGGGGTGTAGTTGATCCTCAAACCAAGCCACCCAGGCTAATCTGGAAAGATGATCTGAATACTTTTGATGCCTGCGAGTTCGGTCTTGATGTTATGCTCAATGCCTATGCTTTTACCGGTGACAAAAAATATTTAGACCGGGCGGTTGAGGCCATGAATAATCAGCTTCAGGTTCTGGACAATTATGGCTTGTTGCTGGAGGATCATGCTGGCGAACCATCGGTTAATGTCTATGCTTTTGCCGCTAAAGAGCTCTACCGCCTTTTTGATTATACTGGCCAGGAGAAATGGCAGGAAGACGCCTCGAAAATTCTTGATGCCATGTTAATGTCCTTTATCCACATGGATAAATATCAGGGAGAAGACAGCTGGCTTAAAGGGGGAGTAGCCAGAAAAGATGGCGATTGGACAGGCCAGTTCGGCGAACCGACTACAGGTACCGATTCCTCAGTGGCAACTGCTCCTACCTATATTCCCTGGATCATGGAAGCTCTCGTTGCTGGTTACAAACACACCGGGAAACAGATGTATCTTGATTACATCCATCAGCTCTTATGGCATACGCTTGAAGCAAATAAGAAAATGAAGGCAGCCACCGGCGGCAAGTTTGAATTTTGCGGCCATTTCAATACTTACAAGAGGCAATTTTATGAAGATGATGACGGCCTGGTTATCGTCTCTAACCTGTATGAAATGCCTTATCTAAAGGTCTTTGAGCAGGGAATAAGGGTTGAACATTTTGATCTTCAGGAAATATCAGACAGCAGCAGCCAGATAAGGATCATCAACCCGACAGGTGCATCCTGGCCCGCCGTTGTTCACTTACCGGCTGACTGGCAAAAACTGGAAATAGTCAGGCTCGGCCAGATAAACAGTTATTTTACCGGCGATAAAAATGCTGTTCCGGGCGCTGTTGAATTTACCTTAAAAAATCAAGCTGTTACCTTTTCCACTGAACCATATTCAGTTTACCTCCTGAAAAAGCTTTAAGACGTTTTTAGCTTTAGATCCACGGGTAGGCAGAATTCAGGAGATACAGAGCTTCATAAAGAGCTGAACAGGCCTTGATGGCTACGGCCGTTTCGATTACGTTCAGGTCAGCGGTAAGAGTTCGAGCAATACATATCTCGAGAATACGGCGATAGGGTTCAAGGGGAGCACTGGCTTCTCCTGGGGCTGGATCAAACAAGAAAAAAGAAACAGTCAGGATTAATAAAAAAAGAACAATTAAACCATTTTTCTTATTCATTTTAATCTCCTTTCAGTTTAACTCGGAGCAAGTTTTATGCCGGAGATATAAAAGGATCAAATTTTGGAGTCTGCTTGAGAATGGCTGGTAATCACGTCAGGTGAGTAAGCTTTACAGACAAAAAAGCGATATCTAAACACCCATGAGGTCTGAAAGACAAGAGTAAAGAATACTTTCCTCTCAGAGAAATATTGACTACTACTTTTTACTTATCAGGCTAAATCATGGAAATAGAGGGGCAGAGTTCTGATTTGGGTTTAATATCAAACAAATTGCTTATATATAAAAGCCCGGTTTACTCGATGAATCTGATTTCTTTAATAGCTTTAACGGCCCGGTCAGAGAAAAAATCGCCGATCGAGAAGAGAGAAAAACGTCCTCCATTCTGCTGGCCTCGATCGCAGATAATAGTTTCCTGGTTATCATTTCTGTTAAATATTTCCGAAGCTGTATAGACTGCCCGATAGCCGTCATCTCCGATTATAATCAGATGAGCGGTTCTGTAATTTATAGGCTGAGAGCCAAGGTATTTTTCAAGCACTAATCGCAGGGGTACCCCTTGAAAATAATTGACTCCGTGAAAGCCCTGACCGCGCCCAAAAAAGACGGCCGGTAGATTTAAAATCAGAAGATCCTGAGGCAATTTGTCCAGACTGCCTTTTTCTTCGCCTTTGATGTAAATCTTAATCTGAGGAGAAAACAAGGGTTTTTTGCCTTTTTCTGTGGCCATCGCCAGCGGAAAAGATTTGACAGTGATCTTAACCGGGCTATCCAGGTTGCGTTCAGAAAAAAGGTCGTTAGCAGCCACAATTTTGGGGTTGGTCGGGAGTGGCCAGGTCTCGCCAGTGGAAGAGGGTATAATCGGAGCTACTTTCACTCCAATTATCTGGCGATGAAGAACCGTCGGATAAAATATTTCACCCCAGCTAAAAATTACCTTCTCACCCTTTTTATTTTCCACTATGACCATCAAATCAATGGGCGAGCTGAACTGGTCTTTATTTTTTTTGGCCAGGATTTGATCCTTGAGGATATCAAACAGGGAATAACCCTGGTACACATAGGCACCAATAAACTTTGTCTCAGTACCATTTAAAACGGCTTCGCGAACCATAACCTGGTGCAGTGGCAGGCCTTTCAAGCTCAATCTGCCAGGAGAAGTTACTTCACCCGCGATTTCAATACTATCAAACGGTAGTTCTTTGAATGGTACATTATCATAGAAATCGTTATTCTCAGCCGGTTTTATATTTTGAGCAGCTGCTGGCCAGGACAGGCCAAGCCCTATAAGGGTCAGAACAATCAGGACAGATATCTTAATGTGACGTTTTTTCATTTAGCTCCTCCTAATTTCTGGTTTATTCAGTCTGCTGGGCCAACCCTGAATGTAAATCCTGCTTCCAGCCGGCGACAAGCGCAGGGATAACCGGGCTCGGTGTAATAAGCTTTATTAAACAGGTTTTCTACTCTAAAAAACAGTGATCCGCCTCTTAAATATTTCTCAAAGGACAGGTTGGCTACTGTATAGCCGGGAACGGAAACTGAATTTGAGCTGATCAAAATTTCTGACCTGGAAGTCATTAAGACCCAGAGGGTTAAACTAAAGTTTTCAGGCAGGAGGTAACTGGCCAGAAAACTGGCTTCAGACTCAGGAACGAGATCAAGAGGTCGGTCATCAGTCAGGTTTTTAGCATCCAGGTAAGTATAATTAACCTGGAAATTAAAATTCTTCAGGCTTTTGGAGACATAGGCTTCCAGACCTCTAATCCGGGCTTCGCCGACATTAATATATAATTTTGTTCCATTGGGCTGGCGAATAACATAAATCAGGTCTTTATAATCAGAAGTAAAACCGGTCAAACTGCCGTTTAACCAGCCAGAATAATCAGCTCCGAGCTCAAAAGACGTACCGACTTCGTCTTTAAGATCGGGGTTGCCGCTGGTTGTACTGTATAGTGAACGCATTGAGGGGAAACGTGATTTGCGGGAGAAAGAGAAATGGAGATTGGCCTCATCAGTGACTTTAAATTTTAAACCGGCGAT
The DNA here is from genome assembly GCA_035416665.1 of Candidatus Saccharicenans sp. GTDB lineage: Bacteria > Acidobacteriota > Aminicenantia > Aminicenantales > Saccharicenantaceae > Saccharicenans. Next base: position 15,195 of record DAOLNQ010000022.1, read on the forward strand.
GGGGTTAACGGAACTACTTTCTTTGCCTCCCTGCTTTTTTAAATAATCAAAGCTCAGTCCGCCAATTAAACTCCATCTGGAAGTCAGCCGCCATTCGTCCTCAATTCCTGCTGAATAAACATGATGCTTGTATAGTTCCCAGGGGGAAGTGGCCGAACCTTGCTGTTCAACATGCTCATAGCGACCATTCAAACTGAAGCGCAAATCGTTGTTTTTGGCCAGAGGTATCGCCCCTAAGATGAAAGCTCCAGTCTCATAGTTATCATAGATAGATTCCCAGTCGAGAGTAGTCATAGAGGAATTAGTATAAGCATCAAGAACATTATAAAATTTTACATAATAGGTTCTTATCTTGATTGTTCCGGTCTTAAACAGAGGAAAAGTTCCACCCAGACCCAGCACGGTTCTTTCCCAGTCTTTAAAGCGCCAGTAGCGAGGAGAATAATATGCGGTCGCAGGCGGAATACCATAGGAAGAATCATAATAAGAAGCCTGTAATAATATTTCGCTTTTCTGGGTAGGGTAAAAATAAAATTTGCCGTTAAAAAAGTCGTTTTTATAGTCGGAATTGGGAAGAAGAATATCCGTATCAGATTGGCGGTATTTATAACCCTGCGATTCGTTATGAAGAGCTGATAACTTAAAGGCAAATTTTGGACTATAAAAAGTGCCTGTGCCGGAGAAATCGAAGGTAGAATTCTGGCTGAAACGGGAGTTAAGCTCCAGACCGGTCTTTTCCGGCCGCCGAGTTAAAACTTCCACTATTCCGCCCATAGTATTTGCCCCGTAAAGAATAGAAGAAGAACCCTTGGTGACCTGGATGGTATCGATATCCTCACTGGGAATGGTCTTTAGATCATACATATTATAATAGGGTTCATAGACTGGTATACCATCAAGTAAGAGCGTTGATTTGTCATTATCGAGCCCTCTTATCTTGATGTGGGATTCTGACTTAGCCCCAACGGTGACATGGGTCCCGGGGACAAAAGACAGAACCTCAGAGATATTTTTGGTTTTAAGCAGCTGAATGGTCTGTGGTTCGATGGTAGACACAGTGGCCAGGGGTTTTTCCTGAGGAGCGCTGGCCGTGACCATAATTTCTTCTGTTTTTACTCTGACCGGCTTCTCTTCTTTTTCCTTCTTCTTCTCCTGGTCTGTATTTTCCTGAGCAAAAGAGATAGCAGTCACCAGCGAGATTGATAGGACGAAAATGAAAAAAGTCAATAAAAATTTAGGAAACTTTTTAGAGGCGAGCATCTTACTTCTCCTTTCCTAATGGGAGGCAAAGCCGTTTCCGGCTTTACCCTAACGGCCCGCCGGCCTGGCCTTTGGCTTTAGCCTGGTGGGCTCGGAGTAGAAGTTCTTATAATACACTTTAAGCAAAAAATCAACCACTGACCGCCAAAGAAAAGACTTTTTGAGATCTTAACCAACCGGTAGTCAGAAACCTGCTTTCAAATTTTAATTTAAAAATTTAAAGCCTAACGGTTTCGATGGTCGGACCAGGCTCGTATGTTACGTTAAGCTTAATTGCAGCAGAGCCTCAGCTCCAGACCTTCAATTTTTATCAGGCGAAGATAAACTAAAAAGAAACTGCTTGGCTTTTTCTCTTCTTAAAGAATAATCGAGAAGGGTATTATCATAATAGACCGCTTCGTTCCCAACCAGGATTACCAGGAACGGTTCAAGCCGGACTTTGTATCGCCTGTACAATTTTTTCTCCAGATCGTGAATAATCGGATATGGGAAAGAATAACGGACAGCGAACTTTTCCAGCTCTTCTTTCTCATCGGTGGAAACACCTACCAGCTGAACCGGCAAAGAAAAATCTTCTAAAAACTCCTTCATTTCAAACAGCTCATCCCAGCAAACATGACAGACAACTGAAAAGAAAACCAGCAGTACCGGCTGTGATGAATTCCCGCTGACTTCTTCCAGGGAAGAGTAAATTCTGACGGCTGGGCGAGAAAGATGTTGGTCCGCTGTTTGCTGTCCATAAAAGAAGTCTGAAGATAGCAGTAAACCTCCAGGCCGGCACAGGATAAAAGCTAAAATTAAGCGGCCTATTATATTATTCATTTTATATTTAGCTTAAAGAGATGAAGTTCATCTTCGGTATCAAGAGCATAGATTTGATTTCCATTAACAGCCAGCTTTTTAACAGCCAGAGGGAAATCAATTATACCGGTAATGTTTCCTTCTTCGTTAAGCACTATAACTTTTTTGCCCGGCCCAACATCTTTATCGGCCATCTCTTCCATGGAAATCAGATAAAAGTTATGATTGGCAATATCGACGTTCCAGCAGACACCTTCCAGGACTCTTTTTCCCTTTCCTGGCAAGTTAATAGTTTTGACCGGATAATCTGCGTCGATTTTTATCTTCTTTACGATCTGGCCCCGGCTATCTATTTTGAAAATATATCTATTGTTATATCTCCAGATAACATAAAAAGTATCTGCTTCTCCTTTCTTTAAAAATATCTGGTTACAAAATGAATCATATACCCGGTCACCGGAGGCCTGTGAATCCAGGATGGCCCACAGTCTGGTACCATCAGTTTTATAACCATAGAGCAATTTTTCAGGGCCATCTAAATTTCTGACCGGAAAAGAGACGACCAGAGCCCCACCACTGAGAGAGACAATATTTTCAGGGAAGGCTGGAAGCTTAAAAGCTGCCAGATTTTTCCCTTCCTTGCTGAATATTTGGATCCGACTATTAAAGGTATCAGCCACATAAATTTCCCCATGGTTAACATCCAGGCAGGAAGGAGAATCGAATTCACCTGGACCATTGCCTTTCCGGCCAATCTCTCTCAACTGGGTGCCTTCCAGACTGAAGACCCTGATTCTATTATCTCCGCTTTCCAGCAGGTAAAGCTCCTGTCCGTTAAGAACCATAGCTACTGGGCGGTAAAAAAATGGCCGGTCTTTAACTCCTTTTAGTTCTGATTCGATAGCAGTGGAATGAGTTATATTTTGAGCTCCGAGCCAGATCCCGCCAGTACTGAAAGTCAAGCTGGCCATCAGCAAAAGTCTTGTAACTAATTTTTTCATGAAACTTACCTCCTTATTTTATTCGACTGAATAAGAAAGAGCCCCGGCCTCAGGGAACCGGGGCTCCACCTTGCCTCACTTACCTAAGATTAAGCATCTACCCAGACCTATATCACAGGAGGTCAAAGCCAATGTTGTCCTGGCAGTTTCCAGGTCAGACTGGAAAGCCCTGGCCCGGCATCTTTCCCAGTTATCCCAGCATTGGTCAGCTGGAATTCTAGCTTGTGAAGCTTGAGGCAGAAACAGGAAAATAGACAGGATAAAAATAAGCGACAGTGTCAGAGAAGTGAGTTTTTTCATGGCCATCTCCTTTCACTCCATAAATAAGCAAGAACCATGCCAGCTGCTGCCGGGGGTCTATGTAATTGCATAATCGAAAGAAACAATCTACATAATGGATTAATTCCTGAAAGAAATAACAGGAAAATAAATAATAGACGAAATAGATAAAAGTAAAGCATCAATATCTAAAGACGTAGTTTATAAAAAAATGTCTCACTTAACCCCCCTTGGCGATTATCCACTGTTCTAAAAGTTAACTTTTATTGACGTCAGACAACCCAGCTGGCAAGAACCGTTTACCTTTTAGATCAGGTTAGATCAGGTACTTCCCGTTTTTGGCGATGTATTTGCCTTTGGCGATAATTGTTGCTTTGTCTATTAAAGCATCATAGTGATGTTGACTTTTATTTTTACCAATACCATAAGAGTCGCCAATAGCAAAATGGACCGTTCCGAAGGCCTTTTCAGCTTCTAACATGTTGGGGCAGATCTGCGCACCAGGATTAGTCCCGATACCAAACTCGCCGATCATCAAGCCTGTCTGGTCAGAACCGATATTTTTGACGATAGCCTCAATTCCTTTGCCTTTATATCGGACAAGTCTGCCTTCTTTAAACTCCATTTCCCCGTGCCCAACCTTATCGTCAATCAGACTGATGACCAGCTTCCCACTAAAGGTTTCTTCCACCGGGCAGGTGTAGGCCTCACCGGCCGGTAAATTTCCATGCTTGCCCTTTTTACTGATATCGCCATTATCATTTTCCCATTTTCGCCCCTTAACACTGAAGCTAATCTGAGTCCCGGCCTCATTTTCTATTATCACCCGTTCGGCATCTTTCATGGTCCGGATGACTTTATTGGTGAATTCATTCATTTTAGCAAAGTCAATATTGACCAGCCTTTCCATCATGTCTCTGGTAATACCAGGCATCATACAAATTCGGCTGTATTTTCTTCCCTGACTGACCATAAAACTGCGAAACGGCTTCTCCTCTATCCTGCTCTCAAGTAAATAAGCTATAGCCTGTGCTTTTTCGGTCAGAAGTTTGAAGAGCCTGGTTGGGCCGGTAATTGGCCGTAGAGTCTCTGTCATCAAATAGGTGGTTGTTTCTGCTCCAGCCTTTTTGGCGTAAAAGGCCAGAG
>DAOLNQ010000023.1:0-19456 GCA_035416665.1 Candidatus Saccharicenans sp.
GTTGCCAGCTAGAAGAGAAATTCTCTGCTTGAACTTTTTCATAAAAACCTCCATTTATTATATGACGTCAGCCAAGCTCATTTTTTATCAAATTAGCTTTTGGCTCTGCTATCTCAGCCAGCTATTTTCTTACCAAGTTCAAAAGCCTGGCGGCGGCAGTCGGCTTCTTTTTTAGCCTGCCCTCTGTCCTGCCAGCTGGCCCCGATTATTCCAACCAGCTCAGATTCGAGATAATTGAACATATCCTTATAAGCCTGAATGGCATTAACGGCGCCAGAGCTGGCCAGATCACGATCGGCGAAAGTGAAAATTAAACCTATTTTTTTGTTTTTAAAGCAGGCATAATCATCACCGCCAAAAGCGTACCAGCGATCAATGAATAATTTCATCTGAGCGTTGATGGTAAACCAGTAAATTGGATGCACCAGAACAATGGCTCTGGAATTTTTGAGTAACGGGTAAAGTTTAATCATATCATCTTCCTGGACACACTGACCTGGACCTCTCTGACGGCAGCGATCACAGGCCTGACAGGGATTGATTTTTAGCTGGCCAAGGTTAATGATGGCAGGCTCTCCGCCAGCTTTTTTTACTCCGCGCGAAACACTTTGAGCCAGATTGGCCCCGTAGCCATTTTCCCGGGGGCTGCCAGAGAAAATTAAGACTTTTTTCCCCATAAGTTTATTCCTCCTTTTTGCTTCCTGCCCTGCTTTTGCTTACAGTCAGCAGAGCGATGCCAATCCAGACAGCATTCACGCTAACTGATGGCCAGGCGCCAAAGTGATAAGCATTTAATAGCAGGCAGAGACTGCCTATTAGATTTAAAAGTTGATAAGTCAATGAATCTCCGTTTAGCTTTCGATTGGAAACCAAAAAATAGGCCAGCAGCAATAGTAATGCTCCTGACCAGCCTGTTAGATTAATCAATAAATCAGACAACTTTTTATACCTTCCATGGCGATCAAAAACCCAATTATACAGCATTAATCTGGTTTTTAAAAAATGAGTAAAAAAACGGGAATTGTCCGTCATTAAGATAGATAAGATAGAAAGGAGAACAGCTATGAGTGAAAAACGTTTTAATCCACATCCCGACGGTAAATTGAGTGTGGAAGAATTTGTGATTCTGGCCATCAGGTCCTTGAGGATGGGAGACTTTAAAGGGATCCATTCGGTTTACAGCGGATTCAATGAGGCTTTTAAAAAGTATTTCGGCCAGGACCCGGTCCAGGCGACCAATAAACTGGCTGAAGAAAAAAAGATCGAAATCAGGCCAATCAAAGGCGGGGTTTTGCTTTATTTACCGGGCGAAGCTCCTTCCCAATCGAGAGGGGATCAGGCCCTGGAAAAAATGGGCATAAATTTCCCGGATCGTAAATAACCGCAAAGCTAAAATCCGAGTTAAAATAATTTAAGCCTGATTGGTATTGGTAGGTGAATCAGAAAAAGACTTTAATTTATCCCTCAGGGCCGATTCAGCCAGTTTACGCAAAGCTTTAGTTTCTATCTGGCGTACTCTTTCTCTGGTGACCTTTAGCTTCTGACCGATCTCCTCCAGAGTGTGTTCCTGCCCATCTCCTATCCCGAATCTCATCTTAATTACAGTTGCTTCTCTTTCGGTCAGGGTATTGATAGCTCGGGTGATCTGTTCTTTTAAATTAGCCCGGATGACAATATCTGCCGGAGAGGGGTTATAGACATCCTGAACAAAATCGCGCAGGAAACTCTCTTCATCATCACCAATTGGCGAGTCGAGAGAAAGAAGTTCCTGGCTATCCTGCAGAATTTTGGTCACCTTCTGGACAGGCATTTTGACCGCTTCAGCAATTTCCTGAACGGTTGGCTCGCGACCGGTTTTCTGCACCAGTTCCTGGTGAACTTTTTTCAGCCGGTTAATGGTCTCGACCATATGAACCGGGATGCGAATTGTTCTGGCCTGATCGGCAATGGCCCTGGTAATGGACTGTTTTATCCACCAGGTGGCATAGGTTGAGAACTTAAACCCACGGTGATAATCAAATTTCTGAACCGCTCTCATTAAACCCAGGTTACCTTCTTGAATAAGATCAGACAGACTGAGCCCACGGTTAACATAATTTTTGGCGATGGAGACTACCAGCCTGAGATTGGCTTCGATCAACTTGTTTTCGGCATGCTTCTGAATTCTCTCGCCTCGGCTGACATCCATCAGGATTTTCCTCAGCTCAGGAGCCTTTAACCCGGCTTCCTGCCGTAAGTTTTTTTCTTCGGCCTTAACTGATTTTAACTTCTCCTGTAGAGTCGCCGGCACTGATTTGGCCTTATTTTTGGGCCAGGCCAGCTCGATCTCCTCGCGTTTCTCTTCGAGTTCATTCATCAGGCGTAAAATTTCTCTCAATCTTTCGATGGTGCCAGCCATTTTTTCCGGGGATAGGTGGAGCTCTTCCAGAATCCTGTACATTTCGACTATCAATCGTCCTCTTTGAAAGGCAGAGCGGGCAGTGGGCTTAATAGTGTTAAGCTGCTCGGACAGCCTGGAAAATTTTTCCAGTGTCTGACGCAGTTCTTTAACCTTCTTTTTAGCAGCATCATCTTCAAAATCTTCGGCTTCATCAAAAATCCGCAAAAATTTATCGGGCTCTGTTTCTGATATCTCACGTAGGGCCAGGATGTCCTTTATAGCCAATCGGGTTTTGAGGAGAGCTCTGAGCTGGATTTTCCTGCCTCTTTCCATTTGACGGGCCAGGTCAACCTCGTCCTGTTGGGATAGCAAGGAGATCTTGCCCATTTCTCGGAAATAAATTTTTACCGGATCATGATCAGACTCAACCACTTCTGCCGCTGCCGGTACTTCCTCTCTGACAGTTTTGGGCAGTATATCCTGTAGTTCTAATTCATCTAAATCTTCTGCTATAGTTTTCAGCTTGTTAGAGGAAGTAATTTCTGGTTCAATCGCCCTTGATATAAAAAGGGGATTGAGAGTGGCGTCCAGCAATTCGGTCGGTAGAGTCTGTTCCGGACTCATAAACTCGATCTTTTCAGATCTGGTTTTATCACGACTTTTTTTAGACTTCACTCCGTCTTTTTTTACTTGCTTGGTCACTTTTTACCCCAATTAAATGTCGTCCCCAAGCCTGGGGCTCAAGGAAGGCATAACTAAATCAATTTATGTCTCAGCAAAATTCTCTATAATAGATAAGTCACCACCCTTTTTTTGTCAAGTTGTTTTTCATGCATCTTATCTTGAACCAACGAGTTATATATTATAATATAATATCTTAGGAGACTCAATGAGAAGAAAAAGCCTGCTGATTTTAGCCCTGGTGACCTGTCTCTTAATTGGCTTTACCTCAGCTGGTTTTGCCCAGAATAAGGCTAAAGCCCCCTCAACCAAAGAGCTCATTAAGGCCTTGCCCGAGAAATATAAAAAATGGATCGAAGAAGAAGTAGTATATATTATTTCTCCCAAGGAGAAAGAAGTCTTTCTTAGTCTGGAGAACGACCGACAGCGGGATATGTTTATCGAAGCTTTCTGGAAACAGCGGGATCCCAATCCGGATACACCTGAAAATGAGTTTAAGGAGGAACACTATCGCCGGATTAAATATGCTAACCAGCATTTTGGTAAAGAAACGCCAGGTGCGGGCTGGCGATCGGATATGGGACGGATCTATATAATGCTTGGAGAACCGCATTATATTGAAAAATATGAGAACCGGTATGATTTATATCCGACTATAATCTGGTTTTACCAGGGGATGGGGGATTATGGCCTGCCTAATGCTTTTTCAGTTGTTTTTTATAAACCTGATAGCACCAATGAATATATTCTGTATTCTCCTGTCAAAGATGGGCCTCAAAAGCTTATGCCTCACTATAGTGGTGATATGACCGATTATACCGAGGCCTTTCGGAAGCTGGTAAATATAGAGCCTAATGTGGCTAATATTTCTCTCTCCTTAATTGAGGGCGAAACACTGATAGACATCAGACCTTCCATCGCTTCTGATGTTCTTCTCTACCAGAAAATTCCCTATGCTCCCATTTTTAAGGTCAAAGATGCTTATGCTGATAAGCTGATTAAATATAAAGATATTATTGAGGTTGAATACTCTGCCAATTATGTTGATAGCGATGCCTTGGTTAGCGTCTATAAATCTGAGACCGGGATTTATTATGTCCATTATCTTATCGAGCCCAAGAAACTATCTCTGGAGAAAAATGGAAACAATTACCAGGCAACGATCGTCATCAACGGGATTGTGACTGATGAAAATGGGCGTCAGGTCTATCAATTTGATCGCCGCCTGCTGCTTGATCTACGGGGTGACCAGCTGGATAAAATAAAAGACAGATTGATGAGCTTTCAAGATGTCTTCCCCATAGTGCCTGGCAAATACGAACTGAGTATTCTTCTAAAGAATTATGTTTCCAAGGAATTTACTTCGTTTGAAGCTTCTTTGGATATTCCAGAGGGGGGATTACAGATGAGTCCCCTCGTGCTGGCTAACCGTCTGACCAGGAACAATCAATATCGTGGACTTAATAAAGCCTTCCTGCTTAATGATATGCAATTTGTACCTTCTCCGAGGAATGATTTTGTGGTGGGAGATACTCTTTATGTTGTCTTCCAGTTGTGGGGCCTGACTCCAGAATTAAAACAGAGCGGAAGGCTTAACTATGAAATCATGAGAGAAAATGGGGATAAGGTTAAGTCTTTCTCCAGAAAGCTCTCCGATTATCAGACGCCAGGTGTTTTTTATGAAGAAATTTCTCTGGAAAACTGGACACCGGCCAACTATCTGCTCACCGTGATTCTAACTGATAATGATAACAATATTTTGCTTACTCAGAAAGCAAATTTCTTTATCAGCCATCTTCCAGCTCTTTCTCGTTCCTGGGTGATGACTCAACCGGCAGGAGGCGACAGCTCGGCTGAAGTTCAGCATGCTCTCGGGGTCCAGTATTGGAATCGCCAGGACGAGGCCAGGGCAGCCAAATACTTAGAAGCTGCTTATCGTCGGAATCCTGGTGAGGTCTCTTATGCTCTTGATTACTGCCGTCTTCTTTTGGACTTGAAAAAATATCAGGAAGTAATAGAAATAGCTGCTCCTTTTGTCAGTCAACAACAAAACTATGATTTTCTGGAGGTTCTGGGCAAAGCAGCTCAAGCCCTTGGTCAGCATGAACAGGCCATAAATTACTACAAACAATACCTGGCCCACTTTGGAACGAATATCAATATTCTGAATGCTATTGGTGAATGCTATTTGACACTGGGCGATATAGATGAAGCTCTTTATGCCTGGGAAAGATCTTTACAGCTTGAGCCAAATCAGGAAAATGTAAAAGCCCAGGTTAAAGCTTTGAAAGAAAAAAGAAAAAATTAATAAATGTCCTTGGGCGGGCCGCGATCGGCTCGGCTTAATTATGAGAATGGAGGTAATGATGAAAAGGTTAAACCGACGATTTATCTCGATGGCTGTCATACTATTTTTTCTTTTTCTAGGAGAATCGTTGCTTCTGGCTCAAGCCGGCCGGGGCGTGGGCCGACTGGGCGGTCTGGTTCTGGACGAAAATGATCAACCCATTGTTGGGGCCAAGGTGGTAATGAGTTTCATTCAGGAAGCAGCCGGTGGCCTGAAGCTGGAGGCAACAACCAATAAAAAGGGAGAATGGTCTTTTATTGGTCTTGGTTCCGGAAAGTGGTCGCTAATGGCCTCAGCTGATGGTTATGCCCCATATACTCAAGAAGTGACGGTTAGTCAGCTGGAAAAAAATCCAAGACTAATTATTAAATTGAAAAAAGCGAGCACAGGTATGTCAATTATTGAAGATGAATCTTCGCTTAAACTTCTGGATGAAGGTAATGAGTTTTTTAAGGACGGCAAATATGATGCGGCCTTAGCCCTTTATCAGGAGTTTCTGGAAAAGAATCCTGCTGCTTATCAGGTATTGCTTAACATTGGCGATTGTTACCGGGAAAAAGGTGAAATAGATAAAGCTATGCAAATCTACCAGGAAGTGATTGAAAAAGCCAAAGATGATCGGGCTATGGGCGTCAGTATGAAGGCCAAGGCTCTGGCAGCCATGGGACTGGTTTATCTCAAACAAAATAACCTGGAAGAAGCTACCAAGTATTTCAAGCAATCAGTTGATACTGCTCCCCAGGATGAGGTTGTAGCTTTTAATGTAGCCGAAGTCTGTTTCAACAACCAACAGCTGGATGAAGCCCAGAAATACTATGAACTGGCATCGAAGATTAAGCCCGACTGGCCGGATCCTATCCTCAAACTTGGCTATGTTTTTCTGAACAAAAATGATATTCCCAGGGCGATAGAATATTTTGAAAAATTCTTAAAATTAGAACCGCAGGATTCGCCGCGAGTGGCTCTGGTCCAGCAGATTCTTCAGGCCATAAAAAAATAGTTCCACCTCTGGCCTGAAACCGATTGGAAGAATGACCGCAGGATGAGCAAGAAAAAAAAGCGGACCAAAAAGGCCAGGCAGTCTGAAAATAAGGCTGGCCAGCGCGACTATGGTCCGAAAGAAGATGAAGGCGGGAGATTAAAAAAGGCAGAAGAGCAATCAGAAGAAAGTCGAGCTAAAAAAAAACAGGCTCTGATCTGGTTGACCGTGGGCCTAATCCTGGCCGTGGTCGGTGTGATGGCCCTTCTCAAGTTCAGAACGCCATCGGCCGACCGGGAGCGGGCTTCTACTTTTAATCTACTGTTAATTACACTTGATACTACCAGGGCTGACCATCTCGGCTGCTATGGGTATAAGAAGGCAGCGACACCTAACCTTGATCGACTGGCAACTGAAGGCTGGCGTTTTAATCGGGTCTATTGCTCAGCTCCGCTCACCCTTCCTTCTCATGTCACAATGTTAACCGGTCTTGAACCTGTGGCTCATGGTGTTCACAACAACGGACACTACTTAGCAGCCGGAATTAAAACCATTACCGAAGTTCTGGCGGCCAGGGGTTACAAGACAGCGGCCTTTGTTTCCTCCTTTTCTGTTGACTCGAGATTCGGCCTGGACCGCGGATTTGAAGACTATGATGATACCTTCGAGGCAGATCTCCCTTTTAAAACCAATAATGCCGAGCGGCGGGCTGAAGCCACTTTTGCTCGCTTTTCTGCCTGGCTGGAAAATAATTATAGGGATAAGTTTTTTAGCTGGATACATTATTTTGACCCTCATTTGCCTTATGATCCCCCTTCTCCTTATAAAGAAGATTATGCTGACCATCCCTACGACGGCGAAATTGCCTATATGGATTTTTATTTCGGCAAAATTCTGGAAGCACTGAAGTCGAAAGGATTGCTGGATAAAACGATTATTATCATAGCCGGGGACCACGGAGAAGGCCTGGGGGATAAGGTGGAAAGAGGCCATGGCTTATTCCTGTATGAAGAGACAGTGCGCGTCCCGTTAATTATCTGGAATAAAAAAATATTTCCAAAGAAAGGGGTGGTAAATCAGACTGTCAGGTTACTGGATATTGCACCGACTGTTCTGGAGCTGAGCGGTGCTGGGGCCAGCTCCTTGCCTGTTCAGGGGAAAAGCTTGTTACCGCTAATGGAAGGAAAAGAAAAGAAAGACAGAATAGCCCTCATCGAAACCTTTTATCCTCGAGAAAACTTTGGCTGGTCAGAGCTGGTTGCTCTGGTAGCTGACAGATGGAAATACATTCAGTGCCCGCGACCTGAACTTTATGATCTTAAGACTGACCCGGAGGAAAGGAAAAATCTTTTCGATTCCTCACCAGACATTACCACCAAGCTGAGAAAGCAATTGGAGGCTGAGCTGCTGATGGCTGGGGGCCAGGAGATGACCAAGCCTTCTGGCAGTGGCCCGACTGCTGCTGATACTGAAAAGCTTCGTTCTCTTGGCTACTTGAGTTTTGCACCGGCCAGGGTAGCTTCTGTCCTTCCTGATCCAAAAGAAAAAATTGATCTTTTGAATTTAATTCAGCAAGCCCAGATGGCTGAATATGAAGAAAGATATGCCGAAGCCGAGCAAATTTATTTTAAGATTATGGATGAAATACCCGATTCGCCAGCCAGCTATGTCAATCTGGCTATTGTTCAAGCCCGTCAGAGGAAAATGGAAGAAGCTGTGGAGACATTGAAAAAAGGCCTGGCCAGATTACCTGATTCTGAAATAGTTCTCGTTCGGCTGGGCCATACGTATCTGGTCAGCGGGAAGGTGGCTGAAGCTTTTTCTACCATGAATAAGGTGCTGCAGTTAAACCCGAGAAATGTTGATGCTCTGACCGTTTGTGCTGGTATTCTCGATACCCTGGGCCGGAAGGAAGAAGCCAGGAAGTATTATGAACAGGCTCTGGCTGTCGAACCGGAGAGCAAGTTTCTAAGAATGTCTTACGCTGGCAATCTGGCTTCGAGCGGTAAGCTCAAAGAAGCTATTGAAATCTACAAGAAGCTTATAGAGGATTATCCGGGAGATCAGTCCTTTTATCAACTTATTGGTATTGCTTATTCTTACCTTGGGGAACATGACCAGGCTCTATTTTATTTGAGACAGGCTCTGGCCATCATGCCTACCAGATCCGGCTACTTTAATCTGGCTGTAGCTTATGAAAAGGCTGGAGATGTGGCAAATGCCATAAAATATCTCCGCCTTTATCTCGAAAATTCGACCGGAGATGATCCGGGAAGTATTGCTCAGGCAAAAGCTGAGCTTAGCCGGCTAGAAAAGCAGGCAGGACAGGTTAATTAGAATTTTTTTGGACTTTGGAACCCCGAAACCCCCCAATAGAGATAATATTCCAGCCGTCTGGTTAGCTTCTGCCTGTAATTAGCTTTTTCCTGCCCAGGCCCACAGGGTGATTGACCTTTTGGAGTGCACGGCCGTGTTAAATTTAATTGGCAATTTGGCCATGCTCAACTTTCTATTTGTCCACCTTATTTAGCTCCCTGAAAACAGAGAGCTAAAACATAAAGGCTGGTCAAAAATCCCGCTCTAAATAAAAAACCCGTCCCCCCGGCGGGGGGACGGGTCTTGAATTGAGGTCTGAGCTAACTTAGAAGGAAAATTTGAAGCCCAGTCTGGCTGACCAGGCTTCCATTCTGGTGGTCCACATATTGAAAGCTGGGTTCGGTGGATAACCAGGATCGCTCGTCGCAATTCTGTTATTAAGATCTTGGGCTAATGTTCCATCAAGAAATTCCACATCATCTGCCCATATTGAGACTCGGTTAAGGGTGTTACTCTTAGCGGTTATTGATTTGGTATTGGTTACATTGTTAATCTGGGCGTTAATAGAGAAGGAATAGCGGTGGGCAAAACGCAATGTGTATTCCAGATACAGGTCAGCCCAGGCGGCCCAGGGTAGACGACCAAGATCTCCATAACCGTAAGGATACATATAGGTATTGTTAATATTGAGCAAGCTACTCCGTGGAAGGCCACTTCTACAATAAGCGGTTAAACCAACAGTCAAACCAAACGGGAAAGCATAAGAACCATAAGCTTTGAAGTAGTGGGTTCTATCCTGTGGGAGCGGCCCATCGAGAGGTCTGCCATCGATTTTATAATGCATGAACCAGTAATCAAAGTATCTTTCTACGTTGGGTGAATTACGTCCGCTTTCATCGGGAGAGCTTAAACCGCCATAGTTGCCTTCAACCCGGCTTAAAGTATAGTTAATACCGCCCTGCCAGTGATGGCTGAATCTCTTTTCTAAGGAGACGTTCAGCCCATAATATTCTCTTCTGGCTTTTGGCTCAGCCCAATACCAGTAATAATTAATGGGATTTTCGTCTGGATGCTCTGCTATCCACCCGGCTGGATTGGCCATCCACTCAGGATTGATCTTCAGCAGTAAATCGGCAAATTTCCCACCTTCAGAACCAGGTTTTGTATAGCCATAACCAGGATTGGAAATGTAATAAACTTCACTGTTCATGCCAGTTTCTGGATCTTTTACATATACTCCTACATCTTCAATTGTTCTGATCAGATGATTCTGGACAAAACGCAGAGACAATGAAACATCTTCTGTCAGTTTCTTTTCGATTCCGAAGGAAAGATTCCTCTGGGCTACGGGCTTCAGGTTAGGATCAACAGTATCAAATGAAACTTGACGGTAATTAATGCTTCCGGCATAGGTGTTGCCATTTTTCTGACTGGCAAAATCATCAATCTCCCCGCTGGCTGCAATTTTGGTCCAGTCAGGATCCTGTAAGGCATAATAATCAGATACCCACTTAAAACCACCAAATGCGCCCTCAGCCATGTAGAGCTTCATAACATCATAGTAAATGCCGAAGTGGGCAAATATTTTCAGGCTGGAGTCACCAAAAACATCATAAACTGCCCCGATTCTTGGAGCCAGCTTGTCGCCAAAACTGAATTTAATGGGCTTGACGTTGGCCAATTCTGGATTATTAGTGGCAAAAGAAGGAACATATTCAGATTCAGTTCTTAAGCCGTAGTTAATGGTTAATCTGTTGCCTATTGTCCAGGAGTCCTGAATATAAAGAGCCCAGTTATTGCTGTGTACATTCCACTGATAACCATAAACTGAAGTAAAACTGCTTCTGACCATATAATAACCATAATAACCGTAATATGGATTGGGAGTTACACCATCTTCAAGAAACGGAGGAGCACCTGCCCCAACAGGGAAGCCCAGCCCGGTATAGGTTCGGCCGAAGTAGAGGTTAACCAGGGGATGAGGAATTATCTGATCAACATTTTCATGGAGGTAAATCCACTGAAGACCGGCTTTGAAGGCATGCTCACCAGCAAAGTTAACATAATAAGTTACGTCAAGGTTAGTACTAAAGTTGTCGTAAAGTCTCTTCTTGTAATCCCAGGCAGTAGAGTAATTTGTCCAGCCAGAATAATGGAGAAGATCCGGATTAGCAATGTAGAAAGGATCGTTTAAATATTTTGTGTAGTTCGCATTGCCAGAACTGAAAGCGTACATGGTATGATCAGGTGCCTTTACCCCGGGGTTAGTCTGGTTCTGCAGATGATAGCCTCCCCGTAGACTTAACAACAGGTTATTGCTGGCGGTATAATCAATCGAATAAGCCGCATTCCAGTTTGGATAGTCATATCCATAGTTGGCATAATCTGTAGCAGGGTTATCGGTTCCGTTAACACTGGGAATAGTCCCCTTATAAGTATAGAAATTATTGACATAACTCAGCGAGACTCTTAACCCCCTGGCTGGGGCCGCTGTCAATTTTACCGAACCGTTATAATACTTATTTGTTTGCTTGAATTCATACCACGGGCCCTGTCTATTATTGAAATCTCTGAGAGCCTTGGTCTGAATGTAAATCGGGTCGAATGAAGCGAAGAACCACAACCTATCTTTCAAAATATAACCACCAAGGCTAACGATTCCTTCGAGCCGGTTGTATTTGTCTCGTTTTTTACCGCCGTCAAAATAAAGGTCATCATCACTTACATATTCGTACTGGCCATATACATATGGATTCTGGCGTAAATATTGGCGGTCTTTTCCTTGCATCCAGAGCTTGTTGTTATTATAGTAACCCATAAGGTCGCCATGGAAGGTGTTTCCACCAGAACGGCTGATAACGTTAACCACACCGCCCATTGAGCCACCAAATTCAGCATTGTAACCGGAAGCGGTAACTTTAACTTCATCTACCAGCTCGAGAACAACATTTTGACCTCTTGTTCCGAGGTGTATATTGGTGATGTTTGCCCCATCAATATACCACATATTCTCAGTACCAGTAGCCCCGTCAACTGAAAGACCACCTGTAATCCCTTCGCTGGTAACGCCAGGCATCGTACTGATTAATGTATCAAAGGTACGACCACGAGGCAGGCTCATAAAGACCTCTTTCGTCATGACCTGGCCCTTGACGGTGCTTTTGACGTCAACTAATGGGCTCTGGCCAACAACGGTAACCTGTTCTTCAATAGCCGCCGGTTCCATGGTAACATTGATCACCAGAGTTTGAGATAACTGGAGGACAATGTCCTTTCTGACCAGAGTCTTGAAACCGGGCAGACTATAAGTTAACTGATAAGTTCCGGATGGCAGAGCCATCAAACGGTAAGCGCCGGTAGCATCGGTCACAGTGGCTGCTTTACCAACCAGTCTCGGGCTGGTGGCCTCAACTGTAACGCCCGGGAGTGGATTGCCCTGGTCATCGACCACCTTACCAGTAATCTTCCCTTCAGGCATGATTTGAGCGAAAGCAGTGCTGCCGGCGATGAGAACGAGAGCCAGCATAAAAACTAAAGCTTTTTTCTTCATTCGAATTACATCTCCTTTCGAATGATTTTTGTTTCCTTTGCCCTGGAATGATTTAGAATTAAATCATCCCAACCCAACCTTTTAAAGATGATTATCCTTTTCCTTCTTGCTTCTATCACCTCCTCAAACATAAAATTACTTTTCATTTCACTTATATGAAGTGCAACTTTTATGCCAGAAAAAATAAATATGTAAGACATGTATTATCAATAACTTAACATCAGCACCGAAGCCGCCTGTTCATGGATTTGGATAAAAATCCAAAATATTGGATAAAAGCTATTTTGGAAAAACCCAACGTTTTATTGGCTATCACCTGTCTAGCCAGCTGGTGGGCGATAGAGGATTCGAACCTCTGACTTCTACCGTGTGAAGGTAGCGCTCTGCCTCTGAGCTAATCGCCCGTTTCCATTGCCTTTTTAATTTTATTAAAAAAACTCCTGCTGTCAACCTGAAAAAAATTGCGGGCTTTTTCAAAATATCTCATTTAAGAAAAAATAATCAGATAAGGTGATCTAATTGTCGACGTAACATAAATAGCCAGTCAAAAAATTCATTTGACAGGGATTTTTTTTAGTTTTATAAATAAAAAGGGCTAAAAGAGAATGGGTATAAAGCGCTGTCCCTATTGCCGGGCTTTAATCAGCGACCAGGATGAGTTCTGTAAAAACTGTGGTACCAGACTACTTTTTCCTGAAGATGAAGAAATAGAAGAGCCAATTCCAGGCGATAAAATAATCGAAGATGACCGCCCGCCGGAAGGGGAGGAAGAAGAGTCTGAAGTCGGGAGTGAATCTGAATCGACCGAGATTTTTCCAGGCGAAAAAGATGCTCGATTCGGTGAAGAGGGAGAGCTGGAAGAAGAGCTGGTGACGGAAGAAGAACTCGAAGAAGTCATCATAGTTGATGAAGAAGCAGCCCATGGCCAGAAAACTCCGACCGACACTGCCAGGGAGTCGGCTGAAAGAAAGGAATCCAAAAAGTCTGCAGAAGAGCTGATTTTTACTCAGGTGGAAGAGGAACTGCCCTTCCCGGAAGAACAGAAAGAAAAGATGGAACCCGGTCTGGTGACCAGAATGGTGGAGGAACTTCAAAAAGAGATAAAGACTGAAGAGACTTCAACCGCTGAAAGGCCAGGCCCGGGTCTGGTAACTCAATTAGTTCAGGAGCTGGAAGCTGAGACTGACACTCAGAATAAAGAGGAAAACAAAGGCGGCGAAAAAGAAAAAAGTGAAGGACAAAAAATGGCAGATGCCTTCAGCACGGCCGAGCTGGAAGCAATCGGTCCGACGGTAGAAATGGGTCAAAGACAGGTTGAAGACTTTCTTAAAATTCTGGAAGAAAAAGAAAAGGAAAGAATAAAGATCAATCAAGATAAAAAAGAGGCGGAAGAAACCGATAATATACCTCTCTGGGTTTCTGATATTAAAGATGCTTCAACTGAGTGGCTGGAGAAAGACCAGGATATTTCACGCCCCGGGGAAAAGGCGACAGATGAGCTTTATACGGATGAAGAATTGCCTGGAGAAGAATTGCCTTCCCAGCCAACAATGGGTTTTCCGGAAAAGGTGACCAGGAGTGAGCTGGAGCTCGAAGAAAGTCGAGATTTAGAGATGGAAATAGAAGAGGAAGAAGAGGAAACAGAGTTCCTGTATGAACCAAAAACAGACACGGTCTGCCTGGGAGAAGAGGAAAACCGGAGTTTGTCGGCTCCTGCTGCCCGGGGGATAACACCTTTGGCTCCGGGTGCGTTTATTAAAGCTAAGGTGTTCGATTTGCTGTTTATTGTTCTACTCTGGCTTCTAACCATCTGGCTGGCCGCTCGCTCCATGCAGGTGACTATCTTTAAATTGCTTGGTGGAGCCACCACCAGCTTGCTTGTCTTCCTCCTCATTCTGGTTTCTATTTATTTCTTCTTGTTTTATTTCTTTATTGGAGAAACCCTTGGCGATCGCCTCTTCCGCGAGAATGAAGACTGAACTTTGATTTAGATATCGGGCTTTAAATTCCCAGAGATAATCTTTCAGCTAAAGCGGCAGGCAGGTCAGTAGCGAGAATTTTCCTTTGTGATTCGGCGATATTATATTCAACACGGTTAAACTTAAGACGGTTATTTTTTGAATCATAAACGGCATAAGCAGCCCGTGGATCGCGGTCGCGTGGTTGGCCGACGGAACCAGGGTTAATCAGATAGCGGGCTCCCTTTTCTAATTTAATTTCAGCCGGGAATTTTTCGATGAATGTCCCTTCTACCATTTCTTCCCTTTCCACATAAACAAAGGGGAAATGAGTATGGCCGAAAAAACAGACCGGTGTGCTGATATAACCGAAGGCTTCAGCCGCATCAAATTCTCCAAAGATATAATAATCTTCGTCGAAAGGCGCACCGTGACAGATGGTAATGTTGTCGTGAACAATGAGCGGACTTTTAGCCAGGCTGGCCAGGAAATGGAGATATCTTTTATTCAAGGACTTCCTGGTCCATTCTATACCGGCCGCAGCTATTGGATTAAAGGTCTGAATAGAATCCAGACCGGCCACAGCTTTGTCGTGATTACCTCTAACCAGAGAAAGGTGAGCCAGAGCCTGGACCTGCTGAATCACCTCATTAGGAGAGGCCCCATATCCAACCAGATCGCCAAGAAAAAGATAGTGATCAATCCTTTTTTTCCTGGCATCCTTCAAGACCGCTTCCAGAGCTTCCAGATTGCCATGAATGTCAGAAAAAACTAAATAGCGCATCAGTCTTAACTCCTGCTGGCTTCGTATAGTTTATCAGCAAAATATGAACTTCTAACCAGAGGTCCGCTGGCCACTTCTTTAAACCCAAGTTCAAGGGCCAGTTGTCGAAGCTCTTCGAATTCTGTTGGCGGATAATAGCGTCTGACGGGGGCCTGCTGTCTGGTAGGCTGAAGATACTGGCCAATGGTCAACAACTCACAGCCATTTTCTCGCAGGTCAAGGAAGGCCTGCTTCAGATCAGCCAGGCTTTCGCCCAGTCCAACCATCAGGCCGGATTTGGTCAGAGCCCCGTGCTCATGGGCCAGCTGGAGCAAACTAAGTGACCGGTAATAGTTGGTAACCGGCCTGTTTATCTCTGGATAGAGATTGGCTGTTGTTTCCAGGTTGTGGCTGACCACTTCCGGCCCAGCGGCCAGGACGTTCAATAAGGGGCCTTGCTCTCCTTTAAAATCAGGAACAAGAACCTCTACCTTGACCTGAGGATAGTTGTCCTTAATTAATTTTATCGTTCTGTAAAAAACTTCGGCTCCACCATCAGGCAGGTCATCTCTGGTGACCGAAGTTATGACCACATAACGCAGGCCCATGGCCCCGACTGCTGCCAGCACCTGTTGTGGTTCAGTTTCATCTAACGGTTGCGGCCGTCCCTTATCAACCGCGCAGAAAGCACAGTTTCTCGTACAGATATTTCCCAGGATCAAAAAAGTAGCAGTCTTCCTTTCCCAGCATTCTCCGATATTAGGACAGCGTCCGCTTTCGCAGATAGTATGAAGCCTGCCTTTTTTTAAAAGTCCAGCTACCTGGAAATAGGAAGATTGAGAGGGTAGCCTGGCTTTTAGCCAGTCAGGTTTTCTGGAATAGTCCAACCTTTTGACCCGATTTTTAAACTTTTTGGAAAATTAGACAGACCTTCCCGCGTGTAAGGGTTCAGTATTCGAAATCTCGTTCTCTTTTTAACCGCCGGCGCATTCTTTTTCTGGCCTGGGCATCTTTTAGCCGGCGTTTTTCTCCAGGTTTCAAATAGACAGAATGCTTCTTGATTTCTTTGATAATTGCTTCCTGCTGAACTCTTCTTTTAAACCGCCTGAGAGCTGATTCTAAACTTTCTCCGTCTTCAACAACGACAAAAGCCACTAACTGTCACCTCCTTACATGTGGAAAGTCGGTAATTTTATACCCGATTATCGGTCAATTGTCAAGAAAAATAGCCTGTTATCGAAGCTGGCTTTCTTTCAATCGCCCGCCAGCTTTTCTGATGACAGCCCTGGCTCCGATGACCAGAGGATCAATGAGAGGAACGGGCAGGTCTTCGGGGCTGAGGACGAGGGGAATTTCTGTACAACCAGCAATAATGGCCTGGGCTCCGGCCTCTATTAGTTCATCTGCAGCTTCAACCAGCAGCTTTTTCGGCTTCCGCCCTTTGCCCCCGGCCTTTATGCCTTCCTGCCCATAGATAGCTTCCATGATTTTTTTCTGGCTTTTTTCTGAAGGATTAAGAACTTCTATTTTTTTCTTTTTGAAAGGCGGGAAAAAGATGCCGGTGGCGATCGTTCCTTCAGTGGCCAGCAGCCCGACTTTTTTCACCTCGGGGTTAAAAGTTTTCAGATAAGAAGCAGTCTCTTCGATCAGATTGACCAGCTTTAGCCTGGTCGCCGCTTTCAACTGGTCAAAATAATAATGAGCGGTCAGGCAGGGAATGACGGCCAGGTCAGCACCGGCTTTTTCCAGAAATTTTAATCCATCCCGCAGAGCCGGCAGAGGGCTCTGACCATGGTAGAGAATAGCAGCAGTCCGAT
This sequence comes from Candidatus Saccharicenans sp., assembly GCA_035416665.1. Lineage (GTDB taxonomy): Bacteria > Acidobacteriota > Aminicenantia > Aminicenantales > Saccharicenantaceae > Saccharicenans. The sequence continues at coordinate 16,792 of DAOLNQ010000023.1, forward strand.
CCGGAATGGATGGGTTATCCAGAATAATAATCTTTAGATGCTCCTGATCTTTTCTGGCGGCGGTGTTGTCGATAATTAGTTTAAAAAATCTGGCGGTAGCCTCGGGCCCCAGGCCACCCAGAATCCCTACTGTTTTAGTAGTATTTCTGTTTTTATTCATCTTTTGTTTTCTCCAGATAAGCTGCTATTTTTTCAACAGGCAGAGCGTAAGCGACTCGTCCTTTCTGGCCCTGGACAGTGGTAGCTTTAAAAAGTGAATTCAAAATAGCTTCTTCCGAGGCCTCCACGGCAGCCTGGAAAAGAGCAGACATCGCTTCGTTGCGAAGAACTTCTATCTTCATGGTCAGGCCGGCCGGTCCTGGTCGATTTGGTTTTAACCTTAGCTCGGCAGCTGTGGAAAAAGCAATCGCATAATCGCCACTCCCATTGGAATAATAACTGCCCGTCCTGGCCAGACCAGCCAGCGCTCTTTTGGCCAGCCGTTTTAAGTTGCGGCTATCCAGGGGAGCATCGGTTGCCACCACCACCAGACAGGAACCATCAACCTGGCCGTTACCTTCCATCTGACTCAGGCTGACTTTTTGACCCAGTATCTTATCAACGGGAATCCCATTTATCTGCAGCACACCGCCGAAGTTGGTCTGAACCAGGACACCAACGGTATAACCGCCCTTCTGGACCGGAAGTTTTCTGGAGGCGGTGCCGATGCCTCCCTTAAAATCAAAACAGGTGGTGCCGGTTCCTGCTCCCACCGAACCCTCTTCCACCTGACCAGATGTCGCCGCTTTAATGGCGGCCAGCACGTCTTGTTTAGTGATAGCCAGCGCTCTAATATCATTGAGCCAGCCGTCGTTTGTTTCTCCAACTACCGGGTTAACTGATTCTACCTGTTCATTGCCGGGCAGGTTTAGAATGTAATCAAGAATCGCCTGACAGGCGACCGGTACACTGAGAGTATTGGTCAGAACGATAGGGGTTTCGAGATAACCCAGTTCTTCTACCTGAGTTGAACCGGTCAATTTGCCAAAGCCGTTGGCCACACTGATGGCGGCCGGTACTTTTTCCTGGAAAATATTACCTTCGTGAGGAAGGATGACCGTGACCCCCGTTCTAATGTCAGAACCTTTGATAATTGTCTGGTGACCGACCCTGACTCCAGCCACATCGGTAATGGCATTGAGCGGCCCCGTTTCCAGTACCCCTATCTTTAACCCTAAGTCACGAGCTCGAGGCCGAACCTCCTGGCCGTTTAGACTGGAAAAGAGTAAACCCTGAGAGATCAAAATTAAAACAGGAATAAATTTCATCGTTTCTCCTTGGAGTTTGTTTGATTTTTTCATAGGTCAATTTGTTTTTATTTCTGCCATTCACCGTCATCCTGACCAATTTTCCTTTCAACCTTAATCACTTTATTCATTCTATATTTAATCTTCTATTTAATTTTCTATCAGCGGCCAGTGTCCGCTCAGCCAGAATAACTTCTGTTTTATTTTAACTTTTTCTCTAACCTGGTTAAATCCCTTCTGTCATCTCTTTTTCATCATTTCTGGCCACAGTTCTAGGTCGTATTCAAGGTCACCAGCCGAATTTTTTTCTTGATATCTGGACGCTTGAGGACTATAAAAATGAATCAGGAGATCAATGGTCAAAGCCCTGGCAGAATTTGATGAAGGGCACAGAAACCAAGTGAAATTATGGAACCGGGCTCTTTTAATCATTTAAGATAATCTAACGGAAAAGATATAACCGGATAGAAAGCGCTGAACTAGAAGGGAAACAATAAAATGGCCAATGAAATAAAATATTTGAGCCTCGGAGGGCTAAACTGTCTTCCCTGGTTGATTCACGGTTTTGGTCTGGCCGACTTTAAGCTGGAAGATCTTAAGGTTCATCCAGAGTTAGCTTCCTTTCAGCCTGTTGAGATGAATCAGGAGCATTCAACCAGAGTTCTGGTGATCGAGCAACCACCGGAGTCAAAGGTCTCAGCTGACGGGCTGATCACCTCCAGGCCGGGACTGTTATTAATCGTCAAAACGGCTGATTGCCTGCCTCTTTTCCTGGTTGATATAGAACAGCGGGTGATCGCTGCTGTCCATGGCGGCTGGCGAGGAACAGGTGGTCGAATTGTTGAAGCTGCCTTTGAGTTAATGAGAAAGTCGTTTTCGACTCGTCCTGAGCGGACTTTAGCTGCTCTTGGCCCTGCCATTGAAGCCAGATGCTATGAAGTTGGGCAAGAAGTCTATGATTTTTTTCTGAGGCAGGGCTTTCCTGCAGACGGCATATTTTTATCTGTAGATAAGCCTGGCCATTTTTACCTTGATCTCCAGGCTGCTAACCGCTGGCTTCTGAGCAGAGTTATCGGGCTTCCTGCTGAAAACATTTTTTCCCTGGAGTTATGTACTTTCTGCAGGCCTCAACTCCTGTCTCACCGCCGGCAGCCAGCCGACCCAGCGCGTCTCATAAATTTTATCGGGATAAAAAATTGAGCTACTTTAGTTCTCTATGATTCGGGTTTTATAAATTTTTGATTCAAGTGAGCAAAGGGAAAAAGAAGAGAAAAAGATTGATTTCAGCCAGGCTCCTTACCTGAGGAGAGAATCCAGATGAAATTATAGTCAACATTTCTGGTCAGGTTGATTTCAACCTGGCTTTAAATTAAGATATA
>DAOLNQ010000024.1:0-15233 GCA_035416665.1 Candidatus Saccharicenans sp.
GGGCTGACTAACCCCGGTTCGGGGAGGAATTTTCTGCCCACCAATGGCAAGCATTTCTTCAATCGGGGTAATACCAGCAATAGCTTCCTTAGAAAAAGCATAACTGAAAGAGACAGAACCAACAATTTTACCGTCAATATAGACCGGGCTACCGCTCATGCCTGCTACTACTCCGGTATTTTCCAGTCCCTGACCGCTCAGCCTGGCCAGAATCCAGTTTTGCTTCGGCTGAACATTTTCTAAAATACCGATTATCTCGACATTGAATTCCTGGATTTTCTGACCGGCAAAAACACTCTTACCGATACCTTTCATACCTGGTTTGACCTGAGAAAGAGGCATAATAGCCGGCCCGGCCAGAAGCGGCTCAACCAGCCACAAACTTAATAAAAGCACCAAAAGAAAGGAAACATGATGCTTTCTGGGACTCAATTGTCTTGGGCAAAACATCTTGATGGTACCTTTTCTTATTTATCGAAATATTAATAACTGATTTTAAGGAATAAGACCCAGAGCCCGACCAGCTTTTTCAAAAGCAGCCAGAACCAGATTGAGTTCCTCATCGGTATGATTAGCCGAATAACTGGTTCTAACCAGAGCCTGGCCTTTAGGAACAGCAGGATAAATGACCGGTGTGGTAAAAATTCCTTCCTCTCTTATGGTTTTCCATAAGGCAAAGCACAGGTCATCATCGCCAATGTGAATTGGAATGATCGGGGTCTGGCTCGAGCCGGTATTATAACCCATCTTCTGGAAACTCTCCCTCATATAATGGGTGATCTGCCAGAGTCTTTCCCTTCTCTCCGGCTCTGATTCGATAATGTCGAGAGCAGCCAGAACTGCCGCCACCGAAGCGGGTGTAGCTGCCGCACTAAAGATTAAGGAACGGGCAAAATGCTTGATATAATTCACCACCTTCTTTTCGCCAACCACAAAGCCACCTATAGAAACAAGAGACTTGCTAAAGGTGCCCATTATCAGATCAACGTCCGCCTCCAGACCAAAGTGCTCAACTGTCCCCCGTCCATGTTCGCCCAGGACTCCAATCCCATGAGCTTCATCTACCATCACCCGGGCTCCGTACTTCTTAGCCAGCTTGACTATGCCCGGCAGATCGGCAATATCACCCTCCATACTGAACACACCATCAACGACAATCATCTTGCCTTTATCGGGTGGAATTTCAGACAGGACTTTCTCCAGGTCCTTCATATCGTTATGCTTGAATTTCTTAACTTCAGCAAAGGACAAGCGGCAAGCATCAATAATGCTGGCATGGTCCATTCTATCGGTGATGACATAATCATTTTTACCGGCGACTGAAGAAATAATCCCAAGATTTGTCTGGTAGCCGGTAGAAAAGCTAACCGCTGTTTCTTTATTCATAAATCTGGCCAGCCGCTCTTCCAGCTTTTCATGCAGATCGATTGTCCCGGTCAAAAATCTCGAACCGCAGGTTGCCACACCATAACGGTCAATGGCCTCTTTGGCTGCTTCTTTAACTTTGGGATGATCGATCAGTCCCAGATAATTATTCGAGCCAATTAAGATCATCTCGCGACCATGAACTTTAACTCTATTCCCTCTGGCTTCAGAAATAGGTGTAAAATAAGGATAATTCCCGGCCGCCATGACTTCTTCTGCCCGGCTGAACTCATAACATTTTTCAAAAATGTCCATTTATTTTCCTCCTCTAATTCCTCTTTAGTAAACCTGCTTATTATACCTTCTTTTTGTCTGTCTGTCTGACAGCTTTATTTTTTACCTTTTCAGTCAATTTTTTTCAATAAAAATTCAATAAAAATTGACCGCTCCAGACTGTTTAGTTTAAAATCAAGCCATGATTGTCTTCATCACCGGGGCTACTGGCTTTATCGGCAGCCGTCTGGTTGAACATCTGCTGGGCAGAGGTGATAGCCAAATTTATGCCCTGGTAAGGAACCCGGCCAAGCTCTCGTGGCTTCCAGATAATCCGGCTCTTCATCTGCTCCGTGGCGATCTCCTTACCCTACCAGACCTCCCGAAGAATCTGGAGGTAGTATTTCATCTGGCCGGTTTGACTAAAGCTGCCAACCGCTCCGACTATTATACTGTAAACCAGCAAGGAACAGCAAGGCTGGTTGATCATCTACTTCAACACGGTTTAAGCCCGAAATTTATCTATCTGAGCAGTCTGGCTGCCGGGCGGCCGGCCACAGACGGCCAGCCGGTCAAAGAGGATGAACCGCCCGAACCTGCTTCTCCTTATGGAGAGAGTAAACTTCTGGCCGAACAGGAAGTTCTAAAACACAGACAGATTTTACCGGCTACCATTATCAGAGCAGCTGCCATCTATGGACCAAGAGACAAAGATTTTCTGCAATTTTTCGAATTAATAAATCGTGGTTGGATGTTCACTTTCAGCCAGGTAATAACCATGAGCCTGTGCTACGTGGATGATCTGGTCAGGGCTCTGGAACTATGTGCTGAAAAGAGCGCCGGACAGGGAGAGATATATAACGTAGCTGATCCTGTGCCAAGAACCTGGGAAGAGATTGGCGAGGAAGCGGCCAGAATCCTTAACAAAAAAGTAAAAAAGGTAAAAGTACCGCTATGGCTGACCAGAACAGCAGCTGGCCTATCAGAAATGGGCTCGAAGCTGTCTGGTAAACCAAGTCCATTGAATTTGAGCAAGTATCGTGATATGGAAAAGCTGTCCTGGGTAGCAGATCCTGCTAAAATCAAAAATGAATTAGGCTTTGAAACAGCCTGGCCGTTTAGCCAGGCACTGGAAGTCACAATCAACTGGTATAAGGCTAATGGCTGGCTGTAGGCAAGTTCACTTAAAAACCTTTCAGCTTGTCTTAACTTATCATATTGTATTGACAATGAATGTTCGATAACAAAATCAAATCAAAGGAAAGAACATAATGGACAGAAGAACTGTTGTATCCGGCCTGGGATTTTATGTTCCGCCCAGGGTCGTAACCAATTTTGATCTGGAAAAAATGATGAATACTTCAGATGACTGGATCAGGGAGCGAACCGGCATTATAGAACGTCACTGGGCAGAGCCTGGAATAGGCACTTCTGATCTCGGTTATGAGGCTGCAGTAAAAGCTATAGAAAACGCCGGTATTGACAAAAATGAGATTGATTTCATCGTTGCTGCTACTCTCTCGCCTGACCATTACTTTCCTGGCATTGGCTTGATGGTCCAGGCCAAACTGGGGCTAAAGGAAATCGGGGCGCTGGACGTCCGTGACCAGTGTTCAGGCTTTCTCTATGCTTTATCAGTTGCTGATCAATATATTCGAACCGGGACCTACAAAAAAATCTTGCTGGTAGCGGCTGAGCTTCAATCAGCTAACCTCGATTTTTCTGATGAAGGCAGAGATATGTCGGTCCTGTTCGGGGATGGTGGAGCTGCTTTGATACTGGAAGCCAATGATTCGGGCGACGGACGAGGAGTTCTGGGCTCCTATCTTTTTTCTGATGGCCGCTTTGTTAGCGAACTCTGGATGGATAAACCCTCTTCCTGCGATAATCCAACCTTTCAGGTTGAATTTTTTCAGCAGGGAAAGTTTTATCCACGGATGAACGGCCGGACAGTTTTTAAGAATGCCTGCGAAAGAATGCCGCAGGCGGTCCTCCATGGCCTCCATCAGCTCGGCTTATCCATATCAGATATAGATTATTTGATTCCACATCAGGCCAATGACCGTATTTCTCAGATGGTCGGCCGGGCCCTTAAGCTGCCAGAAGAAAAAGTCATTCGCAATATTCAGCACTATGGCAATACGACAGCAGCTTCTATTCCCATTGCTTTAGCTGAAGCCGTCCAGAATGGCCTGATTAAAAAGGGTCATCTACTGGCTTTGACCGCGTTCGGTTCTGGCTTTACCTGGGGGTCAGCTTTTATCAGGTGGTAAAAAAAAGTATTTTAAAAAATAAAAATTTCAATTTATAATTGATATCAGAATCCTTATTATGATAGGATTTTTGGTTGAAACAGACATATTTTTTCAAAAATTAGGAGGTAAGGATAATGAAGAAAGCAAGACTGGCCGTCGCCGGCACGATTGTTCTCTTTCTGTTCCTTGGACTGGGTAACCTGTTTGCTCAGAGTGCCGAGGACAGCAAATTTCAGAAGCTTCTTGAAAGTTATCTCGATGAATACTGGAAATTTTATCCGACAGCTGCCACTCTGGCCGGTTATTACAAATATAATGATAGGCTAGAAGACCCCAGTTCTGGCAATATCGACAAAAGAGATGAAACTTTGAAGAAGTTTAATGGCGATATGATTAAAATCGATCGCTCGAAGCTTTCAGTAGAAAATCAACAGGCCCTAAATATCCTGTTCGATCAGCTTGATCTTGAATTTGTCAAGCTGGAAAATACCCTGCCCTGGGAATATAACCCTCTTTTTTACAATGACATCATTATTAACAGCGTTCATGCTTTACTGACCAAAGATTTTGCTCCAATTGATACCAGAATTAAGAGTGCCACCGAGAGGGTAAAGCTTATTCCGGGCCTCATCAAGAGGGCTAAAAGTGATCTAAAAACGCCGGCCCAGGCCTATACCGAGGCAGCGATCAAACAAATTGGCTATATCATTGATTTTTACAGAAATGATGTGGCCGGACTGGTAGCCAGTGCTTCTGACGCTAACAAGCAACTTTTTCTGGCTGAAGTTAACAAGATGATTCCGGCACTGGAAGACTACCGGCAGTACCTTAAAAGCGAGCTTCTGCCTAAATCGACTGGCAATTTCCGTCTCCAGGATGCTCACCGCCGTATGATTCAAAGGTTATCCGGTGCGGCCATCAGCCAGGAAGAATTGATCAGCCGGGCAACCAGCGAAGTCAAAGCAATCCGAATGGAAATGCTCCTGGTTTGCTATCCCCTTCACAAGATGATGTATCCTGAGGTCGATATCGACAAATTACAGGGGGACCAGGACACTATTATCAACAGGATAGTTAAGGACATCTTTGATAAGATCAAGACTTTTCACCCAACCGCTGATAATTTCATTCCTGCTGTTGCCGCTTCCGCTGACCGTTTGAAAAAGTTTGGTCAGGACACCAAATTCTTTCCGGTCCCAGCCGAAAACCTGAGTATAAAACCCATGCCACCTTATTTTGCCAACTCTGGTTTGACCAGGCTGGTTGGCCCAGGAGCTTATGATAACAATGGAAGCTATTCACTGGAAGTTATGCCAATTCCTTCTGATTGGTCACCAGAAAAAGTTCAGGGTTTTCTGGAAGAACATAATAATTTCCTGATCGATATGATGGCCGCTCAAAATGTTTTTCCTGGAACCTTTGTTCCTCTGGCAACGACCAGAAAGGCGGGCAGCCTGATGACCAAACTCTTCCCGAATATGGCTTTGACACTCGGCTGGCCACTGTATGTGGAAAGAAATCTGATCAGCGCTGGCTATGGTGATTACGATCTGAGACTCAGGCTGGCCCAGCTCAAGCTAATGCTTAAAAACGTGATAGATTTCATCATTGATCTGAATATCCACCAGGGTGGAATGACCAAGGATCAGGTGATGAGATATTTGACTGTAACCGGCTTTCAGAGTGAAGCTGAGGCCGAAAGAAAGTGGGATTATTTAGTCCTTAATCCCGGCATGGGCGCACTTCCCTATATTGGACTCCAGGAAATACTTGACCTGGAAAAAGAAGCTCAAATGGCTAAAGGACAGGCCTTTGACCGGCTTGAATTTATCACCAAACTGATTTCTAATTCAGCTCTGCCGCCTTCTCTACTGAGAAACCTGGTCACCCAGTAAGCGGATAACTTTCAAGGGGAGAGAAAAAATTTTTCTCTCCCCTTTTTTATTTCAATTGAGCCCGGCCGTTACCCTGACTGCCAGGGCCGGGAAAAAAAGATGCAGTAAGCAGTAAAAGAAGGAGACTATTTGATGTCTGAGGATGTAGTTTCAACCTTAGTTGATTCCCACGCCCATCTCGACCTGCCAGATTTTAAAGCTGACCGAGAAGAAGTCATCCAGAGGGCTATAAAAAATGGGGTAAAATTCATCCTTTGTCCCCTTGATGTTTCTTCCGGCGAAAGCTTGAGTCAGGGTTCTAAACTAAGAGAAGAAAAAGATTATATCTATTTAGCAGCCGGACTCCATCCTCACGATGCCCATCGACTGGCTCCAGCCCATTTCGCCCAAATCCGGAAATTGGCCGCAGCCGACCAGATTTTAGCTATCGGAGAAATTGGTCTTGATTTTCATTACAACTTTTCTCCCCTTGAAAAACAGCTCGAAGCTTTCAGACAGCAACTCGAACTGGCGGCAGAATTAAAGCTGCCGGTTATTATTCATAGCCGGGAAGCAGCCGACAAAATAATAGAGATAATCAAATCAGTCCGTTACCAGCTGGGAGGCATCCTCCACTGCTTCAGCGAAAGCTGGTCACTGGCTAAGGCAATGGTTGATCTTGGCTTTCTGGTCTCTTTTTCAGGCATTCTAACTTATGAACGAGCTACTAACGTTCAGGAAGCTGCCCGTCGTTTGCCGCTTGACGTCCTGCTGGTTGAGACCGATTCACCCTATCTAACTCCTTATCCTGAGAAAAAAAACCACAGGCGAAATGAACCTTCCTTCGTCGTAACCACGGCCAGAAAATTGGCCAGTTTAAAAAATATCGACATCAATCAGGTAGCCGAAGCGACCACCAAAAACTTCTTCCGTTTCTTCCGATTGAAAAACAACTGTTGAGATGTTAAGATTTAGCCAAATTTTAGGCTAAATAATAAAGATGAACAGAAGTCTTTCGCTTCCCTCAGTTGACCGGCCTCAGCCAGGGCTTTCACTTTCACTGATTTTCGCTCCGATCCAGACCGAGTTAGCCCAGGTCGAAAGGCAGTTATTAAACTGGGTGAGGGCTTCGAGTCCCGCTCTAAGAGAGATAGCCAGACAGACTGTTTCCAGGCCAGGAAAGCTAATTCGGCCCGGACTCTTTTTGTTAATAACGGGTTATTTTGGCTATAACAATAAAGACAAAATAAAAATAGCAGCGACGATCGAAGCCATTCACTCTGCCAGTCTTATACATGACGATATCATCGATAGCTCAACTCTACGCCGCGGTCGGGCCACTGCCTTCAAAGCCTTTGGCCCGGAGTTTAGCTTGCTATTTGGAGATTACTTATTCATAAAATCAATAGGCAGAGCTCTGGAGTTCAAAAACAATAAGATAGCTAAGATTCTGGCCGAAGCCAGCGGGCAGATGATCGAAGGCGAAATGGAAGAACTGGCTCAGAGTTTCAATTTAGAATTAACCGAAAAGGCTTACTTTAAAATAATCGGCAAAAAAACAGCCAGTCTTTTTCAAGCCAGCTGTCGCCTGGCGTCTGAGCTGGCTGGTGCCCCGGCCGAAATAAAATCGGAGCTAGAAATCTATGGTTTCAACCTGGGCCTGGTCTTTCAAATAGTAGATGATCTTCTGGATCTTAAGGGTGAAACGCGGGACACAGGTAAGTCGCGATTTTCTGACCTGCGAGAAGGCCGCATTACTCTACCCCTCATCAGAGCTATAAAGACCTGGCCCGAAGAACAAAAAAAGAAGGTGGCTGGCTGGCTGAAAAAGAGACACGGAGAGTGGCCGGAGCCGGTGGTTAGCTTTAACGATTTTCTGCTTGAACTGGAGACGGGAGGAGCCCTGGCTTCAAGTCTAAAGACGGCCGAAAAACTGGCTGAGCGAGCCAGGGCCTGTCTGGCTAAACTCGAGCCTGACTCCTATCAGGAATCATTAATTAAGCTCACCGAGTTTGTGTTAAAAAGAAAAAAATAATAACAGTAATACCAGTCAAAAATGAGGTCGAAGAGATGATAGAAATCGAAGTGAAAATCAAGATGCCTGACCTCAAAACGACCAGGCAGAAACTACTGGATGCAGGCTGTAAGATTGTTCGTGATTTTTATCGTGAATGGAACGCACTTTATGATTTTCCAGATGGCCGCTTGACCAGCCGGCAGGAAGCCTTGCGGTTAAGACTGGCCGGCAAGAAGGCCTTCCTTACCTATAAGGGTCAGCCACAGAAATCACGGTCTTTTAAAATAAGGGAAGAATTCGAATCCGAAATAAAGAATATTAAAGACTTCAAAAAAATTCTTCAAAAACTCGGGCTGAGACCGATTTTCGAATACCGTAAAAAGAGAATGCTCTTGCGTTATGGCCGGGTAAAAATTACTCTGGATGAATCAGAAGTTGGCTACTTTCTGGAATTGGAAGGTAAAAGAAGCGATATCGTTAAACTGGCTGAAAAACTGGGATATAGCCGCCAAGATTTTATTAAGTCAGATTATGTCCAGATGATTATGGCTAAACGCCAGAAAGATCATTCCTCTTCGTCTGACTGATCTTCGTCCTCTACTTCTTCTTCCTCTTCTTCAACCTCGAAATCCTCGCTCAGCCCTTCGAGATCTTCTTCTCCAATTTCTTCTTCAGGCTCGATTAGCTCATGGTCATGTTCTTCGACTGTAGCTTCCGTTTCAGTTTCAACCGCCTCCAGCGGCAGAGCCTCAGTCAGAATAACTTCCTCTTCCCCCGTTTCTTCAGGCTGATAAGGAAGGATTTCATACTGGACAGCGCCTGTTCTAACTTCTTCCTGCGCAATCCGAATCGGGTTCTTATATTTAAATTTTATCCTGGGTCTTTCTCCTTTAAGCAGCTGTTTGGCCCTCTGCGCGGCCACAATGACAAAGCGAAACTTGCTATCAAAGGTATTTTGTTCCAAGGCTGGTTTTCTCCTTCTTCTGTCATCTATCAAGGTGGCTTATAAATTAGCAGATTTTTCTCAAAATATCAAGCCAGCCCCCCTGAGAACAGCCTTTAGATTGGCAAACTTCCTGTTTTTTAACATGGTTAATTTCGATCTTCAACCCTGTTTTTCACGCGCAGTGGTTATAAAGCTTCTATCTTCTTCCTCCTTTCTGCCGGGTTTCTGGTGGGCGAGGCTAAGACTATTTACTGTTCCAGACGGTCCTTGTATACATGGAATGCCTCATCAATAGTTCACTTTTCAAGCGTAAAGAGTTCACTTTTCAACTGTAAATAACACTCCGAAATTTTTTATTGACAGCCTGGTTAACCTGTGTTAGAGAAAGAAAGATTATTTTGATAAAAATTGGCAGCCTGAAAAGACTGACTCATCTAATAGAGGAGAAGCTGCGATGGAACTTTTCCTGAACAATCTGGCGAGCTGGCTGGATAAAACAGCCTCTAACATCTGGACGATTATGGTCCCGATATTATTCGGGGTTGGTTTGATTTTAAGCATCAGACTTGGCTTCATTCAATTTGGGAAACTGGGAACGGCTTTCAAAGTAATGTTCAGCCGCCGATCAAGAAAAGGCGGCGGAGAAGGAGATGTCTCCCCATTTGCAGCAGTTTCTACTGCTCTGGCCGCCACGGTGGGCAATGGAAATATTGCCGGCGTGGCCACGGCCCTCTACTGGGGAGGGCCAGGGGCTATCTTCTGGATGTGGATTTGTGGTTTCCTGGGGATGGCGACTAAATTCTCTGAAGCCTTTCTGGGAGTTCTCTTCCGGGAAAAACATCCGGATGGAACAATTGCCGGCGGCCCGATGTATTACATCAAAAACGGCCTGAATAAAACTAAATTTGCTATTTTTCTGGCTGGTTTTTTTGCCGTTTGTGGGACCTTTGCTGCTCTCTTCGGCACCGGCAACATGATGCAAAGCAACCAGATGTCCCTGGCCATTAAAACTCAGTTCGGCATTTCTCCGATCATAACGGGAGCAGTAATCACTTTTTTTGTTGGCCTGGTGGTTATCGGAGGAATTAAACGGATTAGCGCCGTAGCCGAGAGACTGGTTCCCGCCATGATTGTTCTCTACCTCGCGGCAGGAATCATTGTTCTTATAGACAATGCCGGCGCCTTACCTAAGGCCTTCGGGTTAATTTTCCAATATGCTTTCACACCGGCGGCAGCCACCGGTGGTTTTATTGGCGCTGCTATCAAACAGGGAATTCAGTTTGGCGCCAGGCGTGGCATTCTCTCCAATGAGGCTGGCCTGGGAAGTGCTCCTATTGCCCATGCTGCGGCTCAGACTCCCAGTCCGCTTCACCAGGGCCTGATCGGCGTCATGGAAGTATTTATTGATACGATTATCGTCTGTACTTTTACTGCTCTGATTAATCTGTCTTCTGGTGTCTGGACAAGCGGAGTATCAGGTTCAGCTATGACAGTTTCGGCTTTTTCGAAAACTTTGCCCCATGTCGGCGGGATCGTTGTCTCTCTCTGTTCCTTTCTATTTGGCTATACGACCATTGTTGGCTGGTGCTATTATGGCGAGCAATGCCTTAAATACCTGTTTGGCCTCAAGGTTACAATGCCTTACCGGATAATTTTTATCGCCCTGACATTTATCGGTGCAGTAGTCTCGATTGAAATCGTTTTCTTTATGGGTGATATCGCCAACGCCTTTATGGCTTTGCCGAACCTGATAGGTCTCCTCTTGCTGTCAGGCGTACTGGCACGAAAAGTTAAAGAAATGAAGAAACGTTATCCCAATCTCTTAGAATAGTACCGGGTACTATCTGCATATTTTTTTGCCTTCTTCGTGGACGCTTTTATACGAAGTATCGAAGTGAAAGCCAGACACGTTGACCGCCATTTTGCTAACAGAATCTTTTAGTCCAGGGTCATCATGTTCCAGGTCTCCCATTTTCCCTGGATCCAGCCCCCCAGCCGGACGGCATCCAGGTCAATAAAATCATTAAAAGCCTGGCAGGTGAACAGCAAACAGTCAGTATTCCTTAATAATATCGTCCTCAGTTTCAAAAAGGCCATCAGGGCCAGCTGAGCAAAGACTGAACGTACTGTCAGAAACTCTTTCGTATTTTATTTCGTGTCCCCAGCCGTCGGTCAGACTCAAGCCATATGATCTCGCTCTCTGCCATTCCTTTAGTGATTCTGGTGCTTCCCGACCGCTTTCTGCCATCCATTCGATAATGGCCCGTGACAGCGACTCGAGATTGACCGTGGTCAGTTCGATCCTGGCCTGATTAAAGTGCTGGATGTCTTCTTCGATGGGCGCTTTCTTTTCAGTTCGCAGAAAATAGGAAAAAAAGATGATCATCAGAGCAAGAAGAAGGATAGCCAGAGCGCCTTTTCCTTTCATTTCCACCTCTAGAAAAAATTGACCCGTGAAGGACTCGAACCTTCAACCCGCGGATTAAGAGTCCGCTGCTCTACCAATTGAGCTAACGGGCCAAAATTATTTTTAAGTTTAGATTAGAGCTACTTAATTGTCAACCAAACCAACAACCTCAACCAAAAATGTTCAGGAAAACTGTGATCAAAAGAGCATTGGTAAAATCAATAAAGAAGGCGCCAACCATCGGCACGACCAGGAAAGCCCGTGGTGCTCGTCCAAATTTATCCACCAGGACTTTCATATTGGCCATGGCGTTGGCAGTCGTCCCCATCATAAAGCCGCAAAAGCCGCTGCTCATGACAGCCGACTCATAATCCCGCCCCATCAGTCTGAACACCGGTCCAAGGCAGAGCAAAGCTATTAAGATGACCTGCCCCACCAGAACAATGATCAGTGGCAGAACAAGACCGGCCAGTTCCCAGAGTTTGAGCGTCATCAGGGCCATAACCAGGAAGAGTGAGAGCGACACGTGACCAAGTTCGTCCATCGTCTTCTGAGAAAGACCGATGAGGCCGGTCAGATCATCCAGGTTGCGGATAATGGCCGCCACAAACATCGCCCCGATATAGGCAGGAAGGGTAAAGTGGAGGGCGGCGAAGCCCTGGCTTAGCCAGGATCCTATCCACATAGCCACCAGCAGCACGACTGTATTCTTAAGAAGAATGTAGGCTTCCCTGTCATCTTCTCCAGAAGACACAGTTTCCTTCGGCTCAAGGGTAGCGGCTTCAACTATGTCATCAGTAGTGGGGACGGAAATGTCCCGGGGTTTGGCAGCTGGCTTACGCAGCTTGTGTCTCTCGATCAAGAAGGTGCCAAGCGGCCCACCGATTAATCCACCGCTAATGATTCCGAACATGGCCGCCGCCACCGCGATGGTGGCTGCCCCCGTCACCCCGGCTTTTTCAAACAGGGGGGCAAAGGCCAGCCCCGTTGCCGGACCGCCGGTTAAGGTTACTGAGCCTGCCAGCACCCCGAACAGAGGCTTTAAGCCCAGCAGGATAGCCAGACCTGCACCCAGGACATTCTGGAAAATGGCGGCCACAGTGGCAATGATGAAAAAAAGCAAAACCTGAGGGCCTCCAACTTTGAGAAGCCGCAGACTGGCTCCGAAACCGATGGTGGTGAAAAAAGCGATCATCAATGGTTCCTGCAGGGTTGTATCAAAGGTAAACAGGCTGAGTCCATAATGCCGGGCGATAAGGGTGGCTAAAGCTACCAATAAGCCTCCGACCACAGGCGCTGGAATGTTATACCGTGACAAAGGCTTGATCCATCGGCATAGCCCATAGCCAAGAAAAAGAATGATACCGGCAAAAGCCACCGTATCAATAAGGTTAAGATGCAACATGGTCTATCCTTTATTTTAAGCTTGGTCAGCCGGAGCCTGACCACGACCTTTCCAAATAAAATAGGCAAGAATGCCAACCACTATCAAGACCGCACCAACTACCTCTTGTTCTCTTCTGCTCACAGGACTGACGCCCTCCTTGAAAAAGAAATTACTCATAGACACTTTGACTGCATTGCCGGTAATGTAAGGTAGGACCGGAACCTGGTGCAGCTTGTAAATTAGCGGACAAACAGAAATACTTAAAGCGTTAGACTCTGGCATGGGCATATTATAAGTATATTGCCAGCCTTTTAGAAAGAATTTTAAACAAATCAGATTGATTTTAATTAATTGCTGAATTTTTTTCTTTAATGAGTATAATCATCATCTTAAAATAACCATTTTTAATCTGGAGGAAAGATGCCCAAAATAATTAAACAAAGTCAGAAGAATCTTAGCTCCTTGATAATTCTGGCTGGCTTGCTCTTTTTCTTGCAACTGGCTTTCCTGCCATCATTACTACTTTCTCAAGACAGACTGAAAACTTATCCGAATTATGACCGGTATGAGAAGTTACTGAAAGAAATGCGGGAGGTGGCCAAACTCGGCTCTGTCCGAGTTACCTGGAAAGACGAAGGTCAGGCTCTGGAATTTGTGCGGGATGGTCAGCAATGGCGTTATGACCTCAGGACAAGAAAACTGACTAAAATCGGCGAGGCCAAGGAACAGCCGCCGATGGCTTTTGCCCGCCGGGCGGGGATGCCGGAACGCGGCCGACAATTTACCAGTGCCGAATCTCCCGATAAAAAATACAAGGCGGTCTATCGCGACCGGAATCTCTACTTAGTTGACCAAACCACCAAAGAAGAAATAGCCATAACGACCGATGGTTCAGATAAGACCAGAGTTAAATATGGCACCGCTTCCTGGGTTTATGGCGAAGAACTGGACCAGATAACTGCCATGTGGTGGTCACCTGACAGTCAGCAAATTGCCTTTTACCGTTTTGACGAAAAGGAAGTACCAGATTACTACCTACAGCTTGACCAGACCAAGCTCTACAGCAAGATGGACATTGAGCCTTACCCCAAATCTGGCCAGCCCAATCCAGTGGTTGACCTAATGGTTTATGACCTGAGGAGTAAAAAGATAACGACTCTTGATGTCCGTCAGGGACAGCCATTTTCCAACGAAGTTGTCGGCCATTATATTTACGGGATTAACTGGACCAAAGATGGCCGCGAGCTTCTTTTCTTCCGGGCAAACCGTCGGCAAAATATAACCGAACTGGCAGCGGCCGATCCGGCTACTGGGAAAACCAGGGTGGTTGTTAGAGAAGAATGGCCAACAGGCTGGGCAGAAAATTCGCCAGCCATTACCTGGCTCAAAGATGGACGGCGCTTTATCCTGGTTTCAGAAAGAACTGGCTATAAAAACCTTTATCTGTATGATTTGAGTGGAAAACTGCTGGCCACTCTGACCAGCCATCCCTTTGAGGTTGGCAGCGTTTTGGCCGTCGATGAGAAAGCAGGGCTGGTTTATTATACGGCCAGAAGCGGCGATAATCCGATGAAGCTTCAGCTTCACCGCGTCTCCCTGGCCGGCAAAAATGACCGGCGGCTGACTGACCCGGCTTTTAATCATATGATCGATATGTCGCCTGACTGCAAGTATTATGTTGATATTGCCCAAACGCATGATATTCCGCCAGTAACCAGGCTCTACTCGGTGTCGGGTAAAATGATTGCCGAACTGGCTAAATCCGACCTCAGCCGGTTTGAAACCCTTGGTTTGAAGAAGGCTGAACTTTTCACCTTTAAAGCGGCTGACGGGCAGACCGATTTATATGGACTGCTGCAATTCCCCTCTAACTTCGATCCGGGCAAAAAATATCCCTTGCTGGTCAGTGTCTATGCCGGTCCAGCCACTAATGGCGCCCGTGAAACATTTACTGTGCCAAGTCCGATCACTGAGCTTGGCTTTCTGGTGGCCAGCCTTGATTCCCGCAGTGCGGCTGGGGTGGGTAAGAAATCCCTCGACTCCATTTATTTGAAGCTGGGAACAGTTGAAATAGACGACCAGGCAGCCGGAGTTAAAGCTCTCAGTCAAAGACCATATGTTGATGGCAGCCGGACCGGGATTTTTGGAACTTCTTATGGCGGTTATGCTTCCATCATGTCGATCTTACGGCATCCGGATGTTTTCACTGCAGCCAGTGCTTCTTCCCCGGTAACCGGCTGGGAACATTATGACAGCATTTACACCGAGCGTTATATGTGGATTCCAGAAGAGAATAAGGAAGGCTATAAGAACGGCAGTGCCCTGACCTATGTGAACAATCTAAAGGGGCGGTTATTGATATATTATGGAACCGCGGATAATAATGTTCACCCGAATAATGCCATGCAGTTTATTCAAGCCCTGCAGAAAGCCGGGAAGAGTTTTGAGGTTCAGGTTGGACCAGATATGGGTCATACCAGCGTTCGCCAGGACCGGATGATGGAATTTTTCATTGAAAATTTAATCCTTAACAGGTAAGGACATAAGATGGGGTCGGGCCGACAAAATTGTTGGCCCGACCCCATCTAAAATCACCCCTAAAATCACCCCCGGCGACCATTGTCTCCTTAATCTCAAGTCCATAATCTGCTAATAGGAGGCAGAGACAGACAGCTCTCAGGTGAGGCGCAAGCTTATTAATTTTCTTGC
>DAOLNQ010000025.1:0-15151 GCA_035416665.1 Candidatus Saccharicenans sp.
GTGTCGCATAAGTTATATTATGTAAACTATCATATAAATTTAAGGTAGATTTCTGACCGCGGGCTTCGCTTATTCGTTCCTAATAATTATGGTAGCTGATGAATTAATTAATAATAGCCTTTTAAATTAAAATAGTTTATACGCCCGTCATACCCGTTATAGGGCTTTAAAATTATCTCTTAAGGGAGGTCTGTGTCTTAAAAAGAAATTTAAAAGTTTTTGGATAAGGCGCCATTTTTATGCGTCTGTATTGTCAGGCCGGGGCTTTTTTTCGCTTTCTGATTTTAGTTTGTTGAGGAGGTCTTCAAGGATAGAAATAAGTTCGTTCCTGGTGACGACCTGTTTTTTAAATTCTATTCTTAGCTTATAGGCCTTGCTTTCAGGTGGTATATAATTAAAAACGTATGGTTTTGTCTTTGCTTCAGATTTTTGTTCTTTTTCTCTAAATAGTCTCGTTAAATCTCTGGTATCTGACCTGGTCAATTTTCGCTCGATGATGGCTTCGACAGCCTTATGCATGGCTGCGGGATCTTCGATTTTAGCTATTTCGATGATTGTACTGCGGCTGGTTAAACCAGCAGCTTTAATTTTGTCGCGCAGATGGCTCGGTATTCTCGCCACGGATAAAATTTCGGTTATTGTGGATCTCGATTTACCAATTCTGCTGGCAATTTCCTGGTGGCTGTAATTATAAAGATCTATCAGAGCTTTTAAACCGTCAGCCTCTTCGAATATATCCAGGTCTTTTCTTTGGAGATTCTCTATAAGGGATATTTCCATTGCTTCCTGGTCATTTACTTCCATTTCAAGGCAAGGAATCTCCTTCAAGCCTAGATTTTTAGACGCAAAATACCGTCTCTCTCCGGCTATTATTTCAAATCTTCCACCTCTTGAACGAACCAGGATGGGTTCAAGTACTCCTTTGGTCCTTATAGAGTCCATCAGTTCTTTTATATCGCCCAGCTCGCTTCTTGGTTGCCTTGGATTGGGGTCAATAAGGTCAATTGGTATAAGGCGGACCACTGGGCCAGCCGATTTTTGAGAGATCAGCTCTACAAAATGAGGATCATGCCTCATGGTCAGTGAGTCCGGTAGGCCACTCTTTTTAGTTTTTTCCACGTTCCAATAACTCCTCGGCAACTTCTCTATACTGACTTGCTCCGATTGATTCAGGAGCAAAAGTAAAAATACTTTCTTTATAAGCCGGGCTCTCCTCCAGTTTAACACTTTTAGAAACATAAGTCTTAAAAACCTTGTCACCAAAGACCTGATTTATCCTTTCTACAACGTCCCTGGAGAGATTGGTCCTTCTATCGTGAAGAGTGATTATGACTCCTATAATATCGAGGGACGGATTGGCTATCTTTTTTACCTTATCAATGGTTTCTAATAAATCATCAGTGCCTTCCAGACACAGATAGGAAGATTGGATAGGTATCAAAATATGGGTAGCCGCCACCAAAGCGTTTAATGTTATCAGGCCGAGAGTGGGCGGCGTATCAATAAGGATAAAATCGTAATTTTCTTTTACTTCACTTAAAGCATCCCTTAATCGATAGTGGCCGTCAAACTCCCCTATTAATGATGGCTCAAGCTTGGCCATAGATATTCTTGATATTGCCACATCCAGGCCAGGGACTGTTGATCTGACAATTACCTCTGATATGGGTACCTTTTTGTCCATCAAGACATCATATAATGATTTATCTGTTTGGGCCGGATTTCTGACGATAGAGATTGTGCTGTGGGCTTGTGGGTCCATATCAACCAGCAAGACTCTTTCACCCATAAAGGCCAGAGCTGCAGACAGATTAATGCAGGTCGTCGTTTTACCAACTCCGCCTTTCTGGTTAGTGACAGCGATTATCAAACTGCCCTCCGGCTTACTTTTCTCTTAAAAAAATATATACATTAAAGAGGAAAAAAATACAAGCCTGGTTTTATAATTTCACAAAATTATGTCGGCCGGCCGACATTCAGCTAAATGATTGATAACAAATAAGATACGGCCGTGGTTAATATTTTTAGAATCATATTTTATTTTTTGAGTTAAGGTTGGAGAAAGTTCGGAAACTGATTGTGGTTCGAGAGAAATATGATCAAATGATTCTGATTGTCATCAAAAGAGTGGTTACAGTCAAAATAGCCGGGGCCAGGTTAAGTCCAAAAAGGTCAAAAAGGTCTAAAAATGGGGCCAATGGAGATAAAAGAATACTGATATGAGCGAAGATTGCATCTAGCTTTTTTGCTGTGTTTTATTGGTCGCTCGGAAGGTTTTTTAGCTTAAGCCTTAAGCCTTTGGTAAATATTATGGGCTGATAAAAGGGCCTGTTGGGTGATATCAGTCGCGAAACAGCTGACAGCCAGAATTGATGGACTATGTAAGTGATTGAAAACAAATAAGATAGACTTATGCAGCGATGGCCTCTGGATGGCGAGAAAAGGCACTTATCATAGGATTTACATAATTTAGCCTAGAAGGTATCAAAATATTTCGCCTGACGAAGATGTAAGTTCTTTATTGCTTTGAGGTCGGCGATATCATAAGATAGGCAGAGTTTAAATAAGGATTTATACTCATTTTCCGGGACTATTATTGAATACTTGAGAGACTTATTTCACTGATAATGATTGATACGGATTTATTAAGGATAGAAGGAGGAGGCATGTCAAAACTTAAAATTATTTCATTAATATTTCTCCTGATCATTGTCACCGGCCTGGTGATTCCTGAACATTTTTCTGGCCAGCCAAAGCCTGATAGCCAGTATCAATCGCCGCCAGCAGTAGCCGAAAACCTGAAAAAGCTGGCCAGGAGTTATGCTGATTTGTGCCAGTTATCGTCAATTGGCAAGTCTTATGGTGGGCTGGATATCTACCTTCTGGAAATTGCAGCTGGCCGAAACAAAACAAAGCCAGACCAGCGACCAGCAGTTCTGGTTGTCGCCAATTCAGAAGGATTACATCTTCCTGGAACTGAAGCCGCTTTAGGCCTGGCTGAGACCATACTTTCAGCCTATGGAAAGGACAATTACTGGACCGGCTTTTTAAACGACCGAACCATTTACATTGTCCCCCTCCTCAACCCTGACGCTGCCACGGCTTATTTTGTCAGCCCCCGGCAGGAAAGATCCTGTAACGGGCGTCCAGTGGACGACGATAATGATGGTTTGGTGGATGAAGACGGTCCGGAGGACCTGAATGGTGATGGCCTTATAACCAGGATGAGAGTTAAATCGCCTGAGGGCCACTGGATTATTGATCCGAATGAGCCAAGGTTGATGAGGCCAGCTGGCCCCAAAAAGGGAGAAAAGGGTGAATATCTTCTTTATATTGAAGGATATGACAATGATGCTGATGGGGAGATTAATGAAGACGGGCCGGGAGGAGTGGAGATCAACAGGAATTTTCTCCACGATTTTGAGTACTATGATAAGAGAGCCGGGCTTTATCCGGCCTCTGAGCCTGAGACGCAGGCTCTTCTCCAGTTTATGTTCGACCACAACCATCTATCCGGGATCATCAACTTTTCTACCGAAAACAATCTTCTTAATCTGCAGCAAACTGGAAGGGCCAGAGCTGGAACTGATAGAGTCAGGGTACCAAGCCGGTATGCTGCCTTTCTTGGACTAGAGCCAGATACTGAATACGGCCTGAAAGAAATAGCTGAAGCGATGAAAAGTTCTGGAATGGTGGGAGCAGAAGTGGAAATAGACGAAAACCTGGTTGCTACCTTTCTTGGTCTGGGACCGGCTATGACCCTTGATCGTTCAGATCAGGCTATCTATGAAGAACTTCAGAAAGAGTACAAAATTGGCTTGAAAGAGATCGGGCTTGATTATCTGGAAAAGAATGCCCGCGGAGTTGGTCAGGGCTCCTTCCCTGCTTTCTGCTATTACCAGTATGGAGTACCTGTATTTTCCTTTGATCTGTGGCAGGTTCCTGAAACAAAAAAGAGTGAGAAAAGAGAGGGGTTGACGCCCGACAGAATAAAATCTATGTCTTCAGAGGAGTTTCTGACTCTGGGTGAGGAAAAAATAGCTGCTTTTCTCAAAGAACAAGGAGCGCCTCCCAATTTAAATGCCGGAAGGCTGATCAAAATGGTTGAGTCCGGCCAGTTGACCCCGGTTAGAATAGCTGAAATGATGGCAAAAAGACCCGGGGTCAGCGCAGGGCCAGAAAAAGAAAATCCTGAAGCTTATCTTTTGAACTATTCTGACACTGTCCTGAAGGGCAAAGGTTTTGTGGGCTGGAAAGCCTTTAACCACCAGGATCTGGGCCAGGTTGAGATAGGCGGTTTTGTTCCCTATCTTAGGCAGGTTCCTCCCCTCGAAGAGCTTCAAAGTAGCCTTAAATTTCATATCCAGTTCAGCCAGAAACTAATGCAGAAATTGCCAGTACTGTCTGTTAAAGAGACAAAAGCAGAAAAACTGGGGACAGGACTTTATCGGGTAACTGTCTACCTCCAGAATGAAGGCTGGTTGCCGACCTCTTTAGCCCAGGCACGGCGTTCCCTGACTGCTTACCCGCTTAGAGCCAGCCTGAAACTTAATGAGCAGCAAAGGCTTTTTGCCGGCCGCCCGGTGGAAATGATTCCTGTTCTTCAGAGTGGTGAAAGTAAAAAACTCGAATGGACTGTTCAGGCTAAAAAAGGTTCTAATCTCAAGGTGATAGTCTGGGGTAACAGGATTAATCCTGTCGAAGTGACAATTAAGCTTGATTAGGAGAGAAATTATGAACAAAACCATAAAAATAATTATCTGTCTGGCCTGCATTCTGCTAGCGGCCACCAGCTCAGGCCTGGTTTTGATGGCCCAAAGCGGACAAGATAGACCAGCCGTCAAGCTCAGTTTTGACCACTTCTATGACCATGCTGAGCTGACTTCAGCCCTGAAGCAGCTTCAAACTGCCTACCCCGAGCTGATGGAGCTTATTTCGATCGGTAAGTCTTATCAGGGACGTGATATCTGGGCTGCCATTATCAACAATAAAAAGACTGGCCCGGCCGAGAGAAAACCTGGCTTTTACATCGATGGAAATGTTCACGGCAATGAAATCCAGGGGACGGAAGTCGCTCTCTATACAATTTATTATCTCCTGACAAAGGCAGGAAAACTGGAAGCTGTGGACCGGCTGCTTTCTGACCGGGTTTTTTACATAGTGCCTACCATGAACCCTGATAGCCGTGATTATTTCCTCCATCTGGCCACCGATTCTAACTCACCACGTGGTGGCCTGGCACCCTATGATGATGATCGGGATGGCCAGCTGGACGAAGATGGGCCCGATGACCTGGATGGAGATGGCAACATAACTTATATGAGGAAAAGGGATCCTAAAGGAAACTACCGGAGCAATCCTGATAACCCTATGATTATGGAGCCCTGCCTGCCGGGAGAAAAAGGTGAATTTATTTTTCTTGGTTCAGAAGGGATTGACAAGGACGGAGACGGTTTGCTTAATGAAGACGGTCCAGGTGGATATGACATGAACCGGAATTTCGGCTTTAACTGGCAGCCTAATTATGTCCAGCGCGGTTCTGGTCCCTATCCTTTTGCCTGGCCTGAGACCAGGGCCATCAGGGATTTTATCATGGAGCATCCAAATATCATGGGCGCTCAGACTTTCCATAACAATGGTGGCCTGATTCTCCGCGGTCCAGGAGCCAGGAATCTGGGTGATACCCTGCCAGCTGATCGCCAGGTTTATGATTTTATCGGGAAAAAGGGCGAGATGATTCTTCCCGGTTACCGTTATATAGTCATATATAAGGATATGTACACTGTCTACGGCGGCAGTGTTGATTTCATCTACAATCTTCTTGGCATTTTCACCTTCTCTAATGAACTTGATTTGGAACAATATGTTGGGACCAGCCGGGCTGAGCGAACAAGGACTGCGGAGGCGGAAGAATCGAGTGCCAGAAGGAGATTCAGCCCTGTCGGCAATCCGGAGGAAATTATTTATCACCAGCTGGTCTTGATGGGCGAGCAACTGGTGGAATGGAAGTCATATAAACACCCACTCTATGGCGAGATTGAAATCGGCGGAGTCAAAAAAATGGGACGCCGGGTACCGGCTTCGTTTCAGCTGCCTGAAACCTGCCATCGAAATACCGCCTTTTGCCTCTATCATGCCGACCAGCTTCCCCGGCTAAATCTGGAAGAGGTTAAAGTCAAAAGGCTGGATAGTGGCCTTTTCCAGATTGATGTTAGAGTTGGGAACAAGCAGGTTACTCCCTCCATCTCGGCTTTAGCTGCTCAGAAAAAATTGCATCGACCGGATATGATAAGAGTTAAAGGAAAAGCCAGAATAATTTCAGCCGGGATTCTGGCCGATCGCTTCCGCGAACTAACCGAGCCAGTGAAGGTCAGGGAGGACTATTTTCTGGTCGAAAATGGTATTCCTGGTTTTGGCTATGTCGATTTCAGACTGCTGGTCGATGGTTCGGGTGAGATAAATTTGATCTATGATTCGCTTAAGGGTGGTTATCTGGAAAAGAAAGTCAGCCTGAAATAGCCAGCTTAATAGTCGTTTTTATCCTGCAGAAACCTGTATCGCGCTTATTTCTTCTTTAACTCAGACGGAATTTCTGGCTGGCTGAATCGGGTTAGTACCTTATTCATAGTTTTTTTGGAATTTAGCTGGCCGCCTTCAGAGCAACTGACAAGACCGTCCTGCTGGGGCCATGTTAATACTTATTATCAGTAACGTCCTGACCTGAGCCATTCTATTTCTTACCCGCCCAGAAGTCAGGTTCCAGTTCGGACCGGAAAGCGATATTTTGGCTGCCAACCGAATAAAATTCTTATTCCCCGCCAATCTGCAAGCTCTTAATCCTGATAGTTGGGGCTGTTATTGTTCGGTTAAGATCCAGGTCATTCCCAACCAGGTCGAGGCCATTAAATATTTCGTCAGCGCTACCGGCGATGGTAATTCCTTTTACCGGAAAGGCGATCTTCCCATTTTCAATAAAAAAGCCAGCGGCACCGCCACTGAAGTTTCCATTAACCGGATTGATTCCGTAGCCAGTAACTTCTTTGACCAGTACTCCTCGACTGGTACTTTTAATAATTTCCTCCGGACTGGTCTTACCTGCTGCCAAATAAAAATTATGCGGTCCAATACCAGGTAATTCCGAAAAGCTGCCCCGGCTGGCGTTGCCGGTGCTCTTAACGCCGGCTCTTCTGGCCGCATAAGCGTTGTATAAAAACCCTCTGAGGACTCCCCTATCGATAATGGTTCTGGTCTGAGTGGGAACGCCTTCTCCATCGAACGGGGCGCTGGCCAGCCCTTTTTCCCTTGTTCCATCATCAATAACAGTCATGAGCTCTGAGCCAATTTTTTGCCCCATCTTCTTCCCCAGGAAGCTGGCTCCCTGCAAAACTCTTTCACCATTAATAGCCTGGATTATACCACCAAGAATGGCATAGGCCACCTCTGGATCAAGAATGACAGCTGCCCTCTGAGTTTTTATTGGTCTGGGGTCAAGCATTTCAACTGCTTTGCGGGCGGCATTGCTCGCTACTTCTTCGGCCGGCTTAAGGTCAGAGAAATAACGCCTGCTGCATGATTCATAGCCACTTGATTTTTGCTCTCCTTTTTCAGCGATAACACCGAGTCCATAACCACAGCCGGTTGATTTGTAGCTTTTGACCCAGCCTGAGGAGCTGGCAATTAAAATCAGACTCTCGCTTTCGCCATAACTGGCACCGGCACTTCTGGTTATACCCGGCTTTTTTAAGGCCAGACCTTCCACCTCCTTGATTAAAGAGAGCTTACGTTCCAACGGCACTGTTTGGAGCTGCGGGTCATAGAGTCCTTTGACTTCTGTTTCGCCAGCCTCAACGGGCAGCTGATTGTTTTCATCAGGGCTGACTGCCCTGGCCAGCTGCAGAGCCCGGTCAACTGTCTTCTTTAGACTTTCTGTTTTTAAATCATTGACAAAGGCAAACCCCAGCCTTTTTCCAGCCACCACCCTGATGCCCAGCCCATAGCTCTGAGCCTCCTGAATACTTTCTACCTGTCCATTTCTAACTTCCAGATTGAGCTGGCGATTGTCTTCAAGATAAACCTCAGCTTGCTCAGCACCTCTGTTCAGACAATCTTTTATGACCTGTTCAGCTAATGCTCGATAATCCATGCTTTCCTCCTAGCCTCTTTGCCTGGTACCACCGACGTTAATTCCCCTGATCCTGACCGTAGGCTGGCCAGCGGTGACTTCAGCTGACTGCCCTTTACCACAAATTCCGGGCCCAAAGGCCAGATCATTGCCAATGGCGTCTATCCTGGTGATTATATCCAGACAGCTGCCGATTAATGTAGCTCCTTTGACTGGAACAGTCTTTTTGCCATCCTCAATCAGGTAAGCCTCCCGGCAGGTAAAATTGAAGACTCCGGTCGTTGGATCAACACTGCCGCCGCTCAAGCTTTGAACATACAGACCGCTTTTAGTTGTGGCGATTATATCTTCTGGTTTATCCTGGCCTTTCTCAATAAAAGTATTGGTCATGCGTGGTATCGGATAATAGCGGAAACTCTCCCGACGTCCGTTGCCCGTCCTCTCCATGTTGAGTTGCCTGGCCGAAAGAATATCAGTCATAAATTTGACCAGTACCCCATTTTGAATCAAAACGTTTCTCTTCATCTGGGTGCCTTCATCATCAAAATCCGTTGTCCCGCGAAAACCGGGCAGGCTGCCATCATCTACCATGGTGAAGATATCGGCTGCCACTTTTTTCCCCAGTTTGCCGACAAAAGCACCTGTTTGCCTGGCGATATTATCAGCTTCCAGTGGATGACCAACTGCTTCATGCACCAGGACGCCGCCCCAGCCATTTTGAATGACCACATCCATTTTTCCAGCCGGTGCTTCTTTTGCTTCCAGCATGGCTATTGATTCTCTGGCTGCTTCTTTAGCTGCTTTCTCGGGGGATTCTTCTTCAAACATCTCCAGCCCGGCATGCCGGCTGAGCCTTTCTCTTCCCATATGGGAAGAGCCATTACCTGCGGCCAGTGTCTGCACAATAAAGAAAATAAGCGGCAGGCTGCTCTTGACCAGCAGCCCTTCACTGTTAGCGATCAGGCGGTCTCTGGTCTCATCATAATAATCAATCGAAGCCATCTTGATTCTGGGATCATAACTCAAAGCCGCATCTTCTGCTCTTTTCATAATTTCCATTCTCTGGGCCTCGGCCACTTCTTCCAGAGGAATCTTAACGGTAACATAAGATGGCCGTTTCTGTTCCTTGATATTTACCGGCTTGATTTTTTTACCGGACGAGGCAATAAATGAAGCAACCTCTGCCGCCCGCAGGAGTTTTTCTTCGGTCACTTCGTCGCTATAGGCATAGCCAGTTTTATCTCCATCAATTACCCGAACTCCTGCTCCTCCTACCAGACCGAAAACAGCACTCTTGAATTTTCCTTCTTCTAACAGGATGGTGCGCGATATTCTGTTTTCCACGTAGACCTCAGCCAGATCCCCTCCCCTTTTTAAAGCACTGGTAATAACCTTTTGAAGTAACTCTGGCGGGACTTCCAGTTTAGCCTGGTTCCCACCGGCCAGAAGAGTTTTGACCATGGCTGGGGTTAAAGCCATGGCTACCGCCCCCTGGAGGCCCAGAGTCATAAATTTCCTTCGCCCCATAGGTTTTGATTCCGGGAAAAAGTTTGTCATGCTTGTCTCCGCTTTTATTTTTATTTTCAGCTAAAAATCACCATCACTTTCTGGAAAGCCTTATAAGCCTTTTTAATCACCCTTCCTTTTAGCCTATCTCTGGTTGCAGGTCAAGCTGAATTATTAATAACCCTGAGCGTGGTGGTTTTTACCAGCAACTTAATTGAAGACTCTTAATCCAGGGAAACCTCGTCCAGATAATCAGGGAGGGTGGTTGACCAGTTAATTTTGTCGTTAATCTCATGGGATAAGTTCTCTATGACTTCTCGTTCACCATGCACGAGAAAAAGTTCACGGGGTGGTGTCTTTAGATAACCAAGCCATCTGAATAACTGCCGGCGGTCAGCATGGGCGGAGAATCCCTGAATCTGTTCAATGGAGGCTTTGACCGGATAATACTGACCATAAATGCGGACTGGAGATTGACCATCAAGAATTTGCCGACCCAGGGTTCCTCTGGCCTGATACCCGACAAAAAGAATAGTTGATTCAGGTCTGGTGATATTATTGACCAGGTGTTGCTTAATACGTCCACCCGTACACATCCCCGAGCCGGCCATGATGAGAGCAGGTTTCTTCAATTTGGCAATGGACTGAGAATCCCTGAAATCCCGGATTAACTGCAGCCCAGGAAATTCAAAAGGATTTTGCCCGGAGGCAAAAAGCTGCCTGGCCTCAGCATCCAGGCAGTCCAGATGATGGCTGAAAACATCAGTTACGTTAACTGCCATCGGGCTGTCGAGAAAAACCGGTACTGCCGGTATTTTTCTTCTTCTGACCAGGTTATTTAAATGATACATTAACTCCTGGGCGCGCTCGATAGCGAAAGTCGGAATGACCAGATTTCCCTGGCGGCTAACGGTTTGGTTGATGACCTGGGCCAGCCTTTCCGGGATAGCACCTGATTCTTCATGATCACGGTCCCCATAGGTGGATTCAAGGAAGATATACTCGGCCTGCTCAAAAGTTTCTGGATCGCGAACCAGTGGCTTATTCCATTGTCCCAGATCACCGGAATAAATCAGACGCCGCTTTGAACCGTTGTCCCTGGTTAAAATCTCGACTATAGCCGAGCCAATGATGTGACCGGCCTCATAAAATCTTGCTTTGACTTCTGAATTCAGATTGATTTCCTGATGATAATCAATCGCCTCTACCAGTGGCAGGGCTCGGTCGACATCGGCAGCTGTATACAGAGGAATTTCCGGATAAGGACCCCGACGCCCTTCCCTCTCATGACGCTTTCTTTTTATTTCAGCATCTTCTTCTTGCAGTTTGGCTGCATCGTAAAGGACGATGGGGAGAAGCTCGGCGGTAGGCCGGGTGCAGACAATTTTTCCTTTAAACCCTTCTTTGACCAGTTTGGGAATTAAGCCACTGTGATCAAGATGAGCATGGGTTAAAAGCAGATAATCAATTCTGTCTGGAGGAACCGGGAATGGCTGCCAGTTGCGACTTTGAAATTCTCTTTCTTGATAAAGACCACAATCAACCAAAAAGTTTAAACCGTTGGCAGAAAGATGGTAACAGGAGCCTGTTACCTGCGAAGCTGCGCCCAGGAATTTAATTTTAATCATTAACTATCCTTTCTGATAGAAAAGTAACTATATTCGACACCGATTAAAACCTGTCTGGCCAGCAGTCTGAACAGAACAAAGGCCTGGCCCAAAAGAATAAGGACCAAAAGACTGCCAGGCCGGGCAGGAGATAATAGCCGGCAGATAGCCAGCCAGATACCTGAGATAACAACAACTGCCAGGGTGACCAGCAGATACAGACCCCACAGCTGGAAAAAATGGCGCTCTAGAAACTTAAGGGCTGAGGCATAGGAGGCAGTAACCTTTTTGGCCTCGGTTACTATAAAAATTCTGACCAGGTCGAGTATAACTTTAAAGGCTGGCCAGAGAAGAGCCAGAAGAACTAAAGACAGCCAACCGGCCAGGATAACCGGTCGTTCACTAACCGCCCGGGCAGACCAGAGGTTAAGAGGAGCAGACAATAATTTAAAAACAATAAAAAAAACCGCCAGGAATGGTATAAAAAGAACAAGAGACAGTAAGAACCGGCCAAAATACCGACAGCCAGCAGCCAGGAAATGGGAGAAAGAGACTCTATCCACCGGGTCAATCATCTGACCAAAGAGCCCGCCGCTAAGAAAGACAGCCAGCAGAGCCGAAAGCAAAATGGTTACCAGGAAAAAAATGAAATAAGAGGCCAGCAAATTTTGATTAACCAGAAAAATCTCGACGAGATTAAGCTCAAAGGGCATTAGCGAATGTTCTGGCCAGGACAGATGTCCCAGAGAAGTTCTGATCTGGGAATTTACCGGCAGGACTAAGATTAGACAAACGACCATTATAATCAACCAGAGATAAACAGATAACTTAAATTTTTGGCCAGCCCGATTAAATCCCGACTTAAGGAAACTAATAGCAGCCATTGACTTCTCCTTTGCCTTATAACCAGCTGGACATGGTAATCAGCATGTTTTGCACCAGCCAGAATAAACCGGTCGTTACACTCATAATTTTCGTCGTCGGCCCTCTTCTGGCATAGCTATTGTTAGATAAATTGGTATCTACCAGCCAGAGGCCGTCAGGATCAAGAACGGCCCTCTTGACCCGGACCGGTTTTTCAAAATAAAAGCGCACCCAGCGGCTCTGACCATCCCATTCTTTCCAGTCGATGCTACCATCTTCGAATTCAACTTTGAGTTTGAGGTTATAACCAGGAGCAAGCATTATTTCGCCATAACGCCTCAGCGTAATAATGGTTTCATATATCTTTTGCCTGGATTTGTCTTTTTTCGAAACGGCAGTCTGGTTAGTGGTTTCCCTATCATGTTCTGGACTTACAGTCGGCAGATCATCAAATATTCCCCGGTATTTCTCTGGCTTAATTCTTGTTTCTACAGAGCTGATGGCATAATCAAAATCCTTAGCTGCATAGAAAAATTCCTGAAAGAACCAGTTTAAATCCTGACCGGAGACCTCATTGACTACCTGGATAAAATCTTCTGTTCGCGGATGCTTGAACCGATATCTCTGATGATAGGTACGCATAATCCGCGCCCAGGTCTTCTCCCCCAGCAGTCTTTCCAGAGTAAAAAGGGAGGTGGCAGCTCGGTAATAAACATTGAGAGAATAACTACCTGAATTGTAAAAGTTCCAGGAGGAAGTGAGAACCGAATCAAGTTTGGCCACAGGACTGGAAATAACTCTGCCCAGCTGCCAGTCATAGACAGCTGGCAATTTAAACAGCTGGCTTAAAGGCAGGCCATTAAACCTGGCGGGTATTCTGCCAGGACCGTAGGCTACGGCTGAGACCTTGCCCGTTGAATAGGTATTTATCCCTTCATCCAGCCAGGCTTCTTCAAATTCGTTATTGGCCACCATCCCGTACCAGTAATTATGACCGAACTCATGGATAATGACTCCTTCCGGAGTGAGAACATCTTTTTCCAGCAGAACGGAAGTACCAGCGGTAAAAAGAGTTGGGTATTCCATACCACCGCTACCGGTCCTGAAGGGAGGATCAACCATGGTGATTGTCCGGTAAGGATAAGGCCCATACCAGAGGCCATAATATTTTAAGGCTGCCTTTAAAGCCCGGAAGTGACGATCAACTTGATGTCGGTGCTGTTTTTCAATGAGCAGAATCATCCTGACATCAGGCAGTTTGATGTCTCTAATATCAACTCCGAGCAGTTCTGCCATCTGCTGATATTCTTCCGGACTGACCTCCTCTTCTCCTTTAAACCACCGCTCAACTTTTATAAATCTAGGTGAGGCAGTCCAGGCAAAATCGTGAATGTTTTCCTGAGCATAGGTATAGGTGGTTTTCCCGGCCGACCGGTCTTCTGCCTTTTTTATCTCTTCTCCGCAGGCTCCTACTACCAGCTCAGATGGAACGGTAATCCTGACCTCAAAATCGGCGAAATCAGCAAAAAATTCAGAATTTAGGTGGTATTCATGACAGTTCCAGCCTTTGCCTTCTTCGTAAACACCAGGTTTGGGAAACCATTGAGAAATAAAAAACCCATCCTTATAATGGCCGGTCCGAAGTCCGTTCCGCGGTACCTTGGCCTGGAATTCGATATTGAGTTTGATGGATTGTCCTGGCCCCAGAGGCTCGGGCAGGATGATCCGCAGGACAGTCTGGTCATGAGGATTGGGCGGCTCATCGGGACTGATAAAAGTAGCCGACGCCAGGAGATCATGCCCGTCAGCTGTCGTCAGCGAAGTTATTTTAATCCAGCCCCATGCCTCCTCTTTTGTTCGGTATCTTTTAAAATATTTTTCCTGCCTGGCTTCTCTGGCCAGGGTCGATAGTTCATTCTTAAAGGCGTTCCAGTAGAGGTGAAAATACATATCGGGTATATAATCCTGGCTGAGGTTAGTCCAGACTAAGGTTTCCTTAGCCAGCAGGCTGGCAGCTGGCGGTAAAAGTTCCACTTCCAGCTTGTAATTTACAGGCCTCGGTTGAGCCGGGCAGGGAATTGCCGGTAAAAGGCTGATGCTTATTACCAGAATTAAATAGCTGGTTAGGGCTCCTGGCCAGATTGTTTTCTTCATTCCAACCTCTCTTTAAGATTTAAAATACCGATAAAGACTGCTGTCAATAAAATCCCGGCTCCAGTTTAAGACTTGAAGAATCCAGGATTGAAGCCAGCACCTTCTTTATTCTTAGATCTGGCTGGTTAGCCATTCTTCCCAGGCACGGCGCCGGGGAAAGAAGATAAACAAAATAGCTACTGAAATAATCAGGAGAACATAAAAATCGCGGTTAAGACCGGCCAGTAAAAATAATAAAAGGCCAAACAGAGCTGGCAGTTCACTCATTATGACCATAATAATTGATGTGCGATGAAGCTTATTCAACAGGGTTTCAGGTGTATCTCCAGGTTTTTTCTTTAACAGCAATGATTGCAGTAATCTGGCCAGAATGATAGAAACGGCTGCTAAGCCATAAAAGATATAGCGCAGAGTCTGATGATTGGAGAGATGAGAAAAGCCGTAAAATGGAGCCAGATTATGTCTGATCAACTCCTCCAGAACAAAGTATAAAATCAGCGCACCGAAAACCGAATAACCAATGGCCGCAGCCAGATGATGCGTTTTTTTAATGGCTTCTTCGAGATTCATCTACTTCTCCCTTTGTGATTATATTGTTTTTGCCTCAGCCGGGCAAATTTTATTTTGGAGAGGCTGGTTCTGGCTGCAGCTGGACAGGACAGCAGCAGTCATACTGCCCTTTACGCCTGACCTGCTTCTTGGCTCTGACTCCAGGCTCTTAACTGATATAGAGCAGGAAGCCCTTCAAATAATCGCTTTCGGGGTGGAAGACACTGACCGGATGATCGAAGGACTGACGATGATGGGATAGAATTCTGACCCGGCGGCCAGCCTGCAGAGCAGCTTGAAAAATTATCTTTTGAAATAGCTCTCTGTTGACATAATAAGAACAGGAAAA
>DAOLNQ010000026.1:0-12501 GCA_035416665.1 Candidatus Saccharicenans sp.
ATTCCTGCATAAAAACGTGGGCGAAAACCTTGGCATCACCGACCATGTTATCAATCAAGCAGTATTCATTCGGCATGTGACAGGTCTCATCCAGTTTTGACCAGCAAGCTGCCTCAAACCCAGCGCGGCGAAAAATGGCAGCAACTGTCCCGCCGCCAATGCCCATCGGGCGGGCTTCTTGCCCATAAACTTCTCTGACGGCTTTCTTCAGGGCTTGAACAACCGCCGACCGGGTAGAGGTGGGTGGAGCGGCCGGTGCTTTTTGAGCCAGGCTGATTTCTATTTTAACTTTAAACTTTTTTTCAATGGAATCAGCCATTTTCCTGATGGTCTTTTCGATCTTTTCAACCGGGTAGTCGGGTAGAATCCGGCAGTCCATATAAAAAATATCTTCGCCTGGAATAGTATTGATATTGGGGACGTTGGGCTCTTTCTTAGTCGGCTCAAAAGTGGAAATGCCTGGACTGAATAATCTGTCCTGTAGATCGTAGAAGCGGTAAAGTTTTTGAAGTTCGGTAATGAGGAAACTGGCTGCTTTGAAACTGTTAATTCCCTTCTGGGGAGTTGAGCCGTGAGTTTGTTTGCCGACTGTCTTAAATCTCAGCCAGAGAATTGATTTTTCAGCCACTTCAATCATTGTACCTTTTTCATTGCCAGCATCGGGGACAATAATTAAATCATTCTTTTTAAAAACTTCTGTCTGATTGAGAACATATTCAATTCCCTTCTGGCTGCCTGTCTCTTCATCTGCTACCAGGGCCAGCCCGACGTCATAACTTGGTTTAATATTTTCAGCCAGACAGGCTTTAAGGGCAAAAATCGAGGCAACTAAATCCTGCTGATTATCTTCGACCCCACGTCCATAAATCTTGCCGCCCTCAACCCAGGCCCTGAATGGGTCCCCGCGCCAGACAGCCAGTTCACCAGGTGGGACTACATCCAGGTGAGTCATAATCCAGATGGTTTTCTTTGAGCTTTTCCCGGGGAAAAAGGTCAGCAAATTCGGTCGGTAACCAGCTGGCGCATCGTGATCAGGGGCTTTGATCACCGTTATGTCGTTTATTCCTGATTTTCTTAGATATGATTGCAGAAACTCAGCTTTTTTAGCTTCTCCTTCGCCTCCGCTCGAGGGGGCAATAGCTGGTATAGCACATAGTCTGGTTTGCAAGTCAATCATCTCATCTCGGAATGAATCAAGTCTTTTGGCCAGGCGGGAAAAAACTCTTTTGTCAGGCATTAGTCTCTCCTTCTTTTTATTGTTGATCTCGGCCCGATAATAGCATTAATCGAGATTTTGATGCAAGGGAAAAGGCTGACCCTCCCAGAAACAAAGCCCTGGCGGATTATTGCTGGCTTTTCCGCCAGCCAAACAGGCCGAGCCAGATATACTGCAGGCCCGAGATAATAGTGGCCAGAATGGTTAGATCATAGAGCCAGTCAAGAAGCCCGCTTTTAATCTTTAGCCAGTTAAAAAAGAGCACCGCTCCGGCTGTCAACACCTGGCAGACTGTACTGGTTTTTCCGATGAGAGTCGGAAGGAAATCGCGTTTCTGTTTGAGTAGAGCCAGCAGGGCAGCCCCAAGAACAATCAACAAATCACGGCCCAGAACTATCCAGAAAACAGCCCAGGGAATTTTATTAGGGGAAGCATATTCAGGGAAGCTCAGGAGCAAAAAGCTGGTAAACATCAGCAGCTTATCAGCCAGTGGATCAAGCCAGAGTCCAGCGGTTGACTTTTGGTGCCAGATTCTGGCGATAAGCCCATCCAGTACGTCGGTCAGGCCAGCCAGAAGAAAAATTAGAAATGCTCTTGAGACTTGCTGGTTTAATAAGAAGAAAACGAAAACCGGAACCAGAATTATCCTGAGCAAAGTCAGGTAATTAGGTAGTGTGCCAAAAGTTGATTTGAGCTCGCCGGTCTGATTGTCGACGTTGGCCATATATCCTCTCTGGCTTATTTTATTAAGTTTAGCAGAAGGTCGGCTATCCTTAAAGCCTCCGCGCCGGAAACAGGCCGATCAGGTTGAAAACGTTTCTGGGCAGACAGTTCCATCAGTTGATAAGCGACCATCTGAACCGCCGGCAAATAGTAAATATTTTCAGTTGGAATATCGCTGATCTGAATCTTTTCTGGCGGGATTTGAGGAATGAGTTTGAGGCCTTTGCCTTTCAGAAAATTAATCAGTCGGAAAAAGGTTTCGGCCAGCTCGGCTCTGGTAACGATCCGGTTAGGTTCAAAGGTATGATTTTCATAGGTATCCATCAGAGGGACGGCTGCCACTCTGACAATATAATTCGCTGCCCAGCTGGTCGAAATATCAACAATAATAGGTGGCCTCTTTGGTTCTGGCAGGTATTTATTAAACTTGACGGCCAGAATAGCAGCCAGTTCCTGGCGGGTAATAGCCTGGGATTTAGGTATTTCATTATAAAGGCTGGGCAGGGTAACAATACCCAGTTGATTTCTTAAATATTCAATCTTCTTTTGAACTTCTTTGTCCTCCGGGGTCAGCTCTTTGAGCTTCGTATAGATATCAAGACTCTGGCTTAAATCATCGTGTTCGAGAAGAGTTTCAGCATATTCTCTGAGAATCTGTCGGTCGCGAGGTGCCAGCTGGCTCAAGGTCTGATAGTGATTGATTGCCTGATCGTATTTTTTTTCGCTCCGGTAAAGGCGAGCCAGTTTTAAGTGGGCCTCCTGTGATTGGGGCGAATAGAACAGGGCCTTGAGCAGCAGCTGTTTGGCTTCTTCTTTTTTGTTCTGGTTTAAAAATTCAGTAGCTTCCTTAATTAAATTCTGGGTGAGGTCCTTTTGGAGCTCTTCATATTTGGGCCTGGCCCAGGAGTTTTCTGGTTCTCTTTTTAAAATTTCCCGGAGCTGAACAAAAAGTTTGTCTTCATCTTTTTTTTCTTCATAGATAGTGGCCAGTCCGATGCGGGCCGGAGTTAAATCCGGATTAAGTTCGATAGCCTTTAGAAAAAAAGCCTCTGCCGCTTCGATGTCCTGCTCATACAGCCGGCAATAGCCTTCACCCAGATTAAAATAGGGATGATTCTGTCCAAGTTTTAAGAATTCCTTTCTGGCTCCTTCGATATTACCTTTTTTAAGATCAGCCCAGCCCTGTTCGAAGGCCAACCGCTCATTGAGAGAAAGTTTGGCCAGGTCCAGAGAAGGCGGTGCCTCTAAATAGAAAGAAGGAGGTACATAGGTTTTTTGAAAGGTTACGCAACCTGCCAGCAGGACTAAAGCCAGCACCAACCAGCTTATCTTTTTCATAGAATTTCTCCTTTCCGGAGATAGGGAAGGTAGGGAAACAGTTTATTTCTTTGAGTTAAAACCTGATATTCCCAGCCCTCCGCTGTTTCAGTTTTCCTGATGACCAACAATTGTCTGACCAGGGAAGCAGTCAGATCCATTCGTTCTTTTGGGATGTGCAGATGGTAAATTTGGGAGTTTTTAAATATGACCTGGCGCAACCTGGCTTTCAGGTTTTCCAGGCCCTCCCCGCTTCTGGCCGAGACATAAACTGGAGAAGCTTCTTCCTGTGGCTGACGCTCAAGGAGAGATTTTTTCTCCTCTTCTGGCAGCAGGTCAATTTTATTAAAGACCTTAATCAGCGGGATTCCAGTCACTTCCAGTCTGGAAAGTATTTCTTCAGCGGCTTCTGCCTGTTCCAGTGCTCCGGGCGAAGTGATATCTATCACCTCCAGCAGACAATCTGCCTCTCTAATTTCTTCCAGAGTGG
The DNA here is from genome assembly GCA_035416665.1 of Candidatus Saccharicenans sp. Classification (GTDB taxonomy): domain Bacteria; phylum Acidobacteriota; class Aminicenantia; order Aminicenantales; family Saccharicenantaceae; genus Saccharicenans. The sequence goes on from DAOLNQ010000026.1 coordinate 3,747, forward strand.
CTCGGAAAGAAGAGATCAGTTCAACGGGCAATTTTTTTATAAAGCCAACAGTATCAGATAGAAAGAAATAAGATCCGTCAGGCAAGGTAACCCGCCTGACCATGGGATCAAGAGTGGCAAACAGATGAGGAGAAGTATAGCGGTTCTCACCTGCCAGGGCATTAAAAAGAGTCGATTTGCCGGCGCTGGTATAGCCAACCAGAGAGACGGTAGGGACTGGCGATTTTCTGCGACCTTCGCGCTGTCTGGCTCGTCTTTTAGATACACTGTCTATTTCCCTCTTGATTCTGGACATCCGGTCGGTGATTCTTCGGCGGTCTTCTTCCAGTTTTTTTTCACCCGGGCCACGGGTACCAATTCCACTGCCCAGGCGGGAGAGAGCCTGTCCTTTGCCCTTAAGCCTGGGCAGAAGATAGGTCAGCTGGGCCAGTTCAACCTGTAGCTTGCCCTCGTTTGTTCTGGCTCTTTGAGCAAAAATATCAAGAATGATTTGCGTTCTATCCAGGACTTTAACTTTAATGGCTTCTTCCAGACTTCTCTGTTGAATCGGACTCAGGTTATGGTCAAAAATGACCAGATCAGCTCCTGATTCCTTCACCTTCTGTGATAATTCCTGAACTTTGCCTTCTCCGATAAAGAATTTTGGAGAGTGCCCTGCCCGGTACTGATAAATCTCTTCTATAACTGTCGCTCCAGCGGAGGAGGCCAGCCCGGCCAGCTCGGCCATTGATTCTCTGGCTTCTTCTTTTTCCCTCTGGGTGGTGGCTAAATTGACAAGAATGGCTTTTTCCATTTTTAATCTAAAAGATACTCTCGCACCTTATTTTCGATTTTTTCTCTGTCATCAGTCTCAAACCAGGTAATTCCTTCTGTTTTTTTAAACCAGGTCAACTGGCGCTTGGCATAATGCCTGGTCTCTATCTGAGTCAGGGCAATAGCTTCTTCCAGACTTATTTCTCCTTTCAGGTAGCGTAATACCTGACTGTAGCCAAGTCCCTTAAAAGGGGTAGCCTGCTCAGATATTCCCCTGGCCAGAAGCTGTTTTGTTTCTTCTATTAAGCCCTCAGCAAACATTCTTCGAACTCGCTCATCAATACGCTGATAAAGCAACTTTCTATCTAATTTTAACCCAATCTGAAAGAGAATAAAACCCTTGTCCCTGAGAGGAGAGGCGGTCCGGGCAAAATGCTCAGAAATTGGCTGACCCGTTAGATAGAAAATCTCCAGGGCTCTTATTATTCTAACCGCGTCTGCTGGGCTGATTTTTTCGGCATAGGAGGGATCAATCTGCCGGAGCCGGTTGTACAGGCTTGCCAGTCCCCTATTTTTAGCTTCTTCTTTTAACCTGTCTCTGAGGTTCTCATCTCGTCCGGGACCGGGGAAGAGCCCCTGCACCAGGGCTCGATGGTAGAGGCCTGTCCCACCAACTACCAGCGGCAGGTTCCCACGGTCCAGAATTTCATTTATTTTTTCCAGGGCCAACCGGGCAAAATCAGCCGCTGAAAAAGTTTCTTCAGGATCTACCACGTCGATCAGGTGATGAGGAATAGCCTGTCTGATAGAAGCAGGTGGTTTGTCAGTCCCGAGGTCAAAACCACGGTAGATCTGCCTTGAATCACAACTGATAATTTCTCCCCTGAATTTTTTAGCCAGATCAACAGCTAAGGAACTTTTCCCTACCGCCGTCGGGCCAACGATAAACAGGATTTTTTTCTGACTATTGCCCAATTTTAATCCTGAGAACAATCAAAGCTACCAGCAGGGTCAGGATGATCAACAAACCAAGCAGTTGCTTTCTCTTCAACCTATCTCTCCTGAGCCAGGAGCTTGACCAGGCTTTCCTCGTGTTGATTGCCGAGAGTTTTTTTAACCAGCAATAACTCTGCGGTCAGGATCTCATCAAAACCCCTCAGGATAATTTTCTTTTCCCGCTGGTCAAGGCTGTTCAGGCTTATTTTCAACATAGCTCTTGGCTCAAAGCTTCCATCGGGCTTGATTTCTAAGTTGCGAAAAATCGGGTCAAGTGAATCTTGAGTTTCCCGGTAAGATTTTTCCAGAAGATTAAAGGCCACCGGGCCCAGTTGCTTGGCGATATAGCGTTGAATCAGGTTAGCTTTTTCATTGAACTGAAGTAGACATTTTTCCAGATCAAGGCCGGCCGGTTGCCCTCTATCTATCTCACCAGCCTCCTGGCGGTTAAAGTCTAAAAGCCTGAGGCAGGTCAAAATTAAAACAGTTTTTCTGGTTTCGGTCGGGCCCAGCCAGGAATTCTGGATTAACCAGCTAAAGGTCCGCGGAGTCTGGAGTAAATTCCAGACATAAAGGTCCGCCGGGGTCAGACCCAACCTGGAAACATAGGCGGGAACCTGACGGAAAAGAAAACTATTTTCTGCCGGTAGCCAGCGGCGGTAAACGTCCAGTTTAGAAACCTTTTTCAGCCCTTTTAAGATTAAAGGCGGGATAGCTAATCCCGTAAAAACAACATCTTCAGCAACAAATTTTTCTTCAATAAAAGCTGCAGACCAGTCAGGCAGGACAAAAAATTCTAATAGCCTGGCTTCCAAAAAATCAGCCATCAGCTTAAAGGCTTCGTCGGATTGTATAAAACCCTGTTCGATTAAGATAGCCACGACTGAACTGGCTCTCTCTGTACCCATCAGATTATGATTAAGGCGTAGAGGCGGATGGATTTTTCCTGTTTCAATTAACCAGTCAAAAAATTCTTTTTCTGGAAAGTACTGATTAATGGCAGAAATTTCACCTTTGACCAGGCAAAAAGTCTTTATGCTCCCGTTTTGGTCAATTTGAAGTAAGCCTGTCCGGCGGTCTTCCCATAATTCAAATAGCATCTCGGGTAGATAGGAAAATAGCTTACTTCTCTCAATATCTGTAGCCATAAGCTTAATTTATAGAGCCTGAAACTGGTTGTCAACCAAACCCCAGGCTTTAAATACGGCTCATTCCCCAGATACCCGTAACTATATTGACCAGAGTTTTGAGTCCCCAGAAAAGATAAGAAATAATCAGCGCTTTCTTCATATCAATCTTAAAAATCGCTGCCAGCCCATAGGCCAGGACTCCGAACATCCAGAGCTGGAAAAAGTCAATACTGGTCAGAATCATATAGCTGCTGGAAGTTGGATCAAGTCCTGGGAAAAAAACAGCCAGGCCAGTCGAGACGTTATAAACAGATTGCTTGGCTGAGATCAACAGAGATCTCAAGCCGTTGCCCAGGATGGCATTTATAAAATTAGCGTGGAAGAGAGCTGCCATAACTTGTTTATAAGTCCCATGGGAAGAGAAAAACCTGGCCAGAACGAAGAGAAGCAGGGCTTGAAATAACAGGCCGATAATCCCGACCAGGCTTCCAGTCAAAGCTTGAGTCAACCTGGTTGTGGTGGTCATCCCCTCAGCCTTTTTTCTTGCTTCTTCCAGGAAAGTCTGGAATCTTTCTTCACCCAATTGCTGCTTCAATTTCGTGCTTTGCTGAAATAGGTTATATGAATCTCGGGCAGCAAAAGGGGCAATAAGATAGCTGTAAATGGCCAGGGCAATTAAAACGATAATCAGAGCATCAACCCAGATTGGCTTTTCAGCCACGCTTTCAAACGTCTCCTTTGGTTTTATAAATACCCCGATCAGTCTTTCTCCTGTTTTCATAACCAGCCTCCTGTTCTTTCTTCTTTTTCTATCTGACCATCCCTGATATGGATGATTCTCCGGGCATGATTGGCTACTTCACGATCATGGGTGACCATGATGATAGTGTTACCGCCGTCATGAATCTTATGAAACAGCTTTAAAATTTCTTCACCCGTCCTGGTATCAAGGTTGCCGGTTGGCTCGTCAGCTAAGAGCAGAGAGGGATCATTGACCAGGGCCCGGGCAATAGCCACCCTTTGCCTTTCTCCGCCAGAAAGTTCAGATGGAAGATGGTGCATCCTGTCCTTCATCTCGACCATTTCCAGGGCTCGTCTGGCTTTCTCCTCTCTTTCTTCCCGGCTGGCTCCGGCATAAATCATAGGCAATTCCACATTTTTAAAGGCATTGGCCCGCGGCAAAAGATTAAAAACCTGAAAAACAAAGCCAATCTCTTTGTTCCTGATATAGGCCAGCTCGTCTTCACTCATGGTGCTGACCAGCTTCCCGTTGAGAAAATAATCACCTGAGGTGGGGGTATCCAGACAGCCCAGAATATTCATCAGAGTTGATTTGCCTGAACCGGATGGGCCCATGATGGCTACGAACTCATTTTTTATGATGGTCAGGCTGACTCCTTTTAAAGCCTGAACTTGCTGTTGACCAAGTTCATAAATCTTGGTCAAATCGACGGCCAGGATGATTTGATGGTCATCAGGAGTGGGGGACATGTTATTTTTTCTCCACTTTAAGCAGGGTCCCGTCCTTCAGGTCTCTCAGTGCAGAATAGGGGCCGCTAACTATTTCCTGGCCTTCTGTCAGCCCTGATTCTATTTCTACCATCATGCCGCCCATGATGCCTTTTTTTACCGGCTGAAATTTTGCCCGGCCAGCCTCAATGATGAAAACTCCTTCCATTTCCTTTTTCTGCCCGTTGCTAATAGCGGAGTTTTCCCCGCTCTTATTACTTGTTTCTCTGATCACCAGAGCGGCAATAGGAACGGTTAAAACCTGTTTTTTCTCAGCCACAATAATATCGGCTGAAGCTGATAGACCTGGTTTTAAATGCTCTCCAGTATTTTCAAGAGTTATTACTACCTTAAAATCTCTGGATTCCTCGGCTCCCAATGAGCTTTTATCCAGCGCCGAACTTCCGATTTCAGTCACCTGCCCTTTAAAAACCCGCTCAGGAAAAGCGTCAATCTTAACCCTGGCTTCCTGGCCCAGTCTGACGTTGATTACGTCGGTTTCATCCACTTCTACCTCCACTTCCATGACTGATAGGTCAGCTATGCTCATCAGCACCGTCCCTGGATTGTTCATTGTCCCGACGATGGCTACTTCGCCTTCTTCCACTCTCAAGCTGGTTACCACTCCATCAATGGGTGAGGCATAGGTGGTTTTTTTCAAATCTTCCAGAGCACTTTTCAAGCCAGCCTCTGATTCTTTAATCTGATAGTTAAGCGATTGTAAAGAAGCAGAAGAAACCTCATATTGAGCCCGGGCTGCTTCCAGCTGGTCCTTGGAGATTAAGGCGCTATCATAAAGTGCTTTCTGGCGTTCGTAATAGCTTTTGTCCCGGCGATACTGAGCCTCAACTTTTATAAGTTCGGCTTTTAGCTGATTGATCGTGGCCCGATAGCGGTCAACCTGGGCCTCAAAGTAGGTTGGGTCAATTAGCAGCAGAAAATCTCCCGTTTTAACCTCGTCTCCTTCCCGCACCCCGATTTTTACTACCCTTCCGGCTACCAGCGCACTGATATTAATATTCTTTTTAGGTTTAACTTCGCCCGAAGCGGAAATTATAGAGGTAATATCCTGTTTTTGGACTTTTTCTGTTGTGACCTTAACCGCTTTTTCTCTGGTGGTCTGGAGATTTAAGAAAATAATCAGTGCTATGAGAAATATGATCCCGGCAAACAAAAAATGGCGCTTCTTCCTGGCCGAACCTTTTTTTCCTGGCATCTTTTATCCTTCCCGAAATTTCTGATTTTGTTATTATACCTTATTTTTATTAAGTCAGCTCAATAAGTTTAGCTCATTGCCAAGGACCGGGGAAGCTGTTAAGATGCAGCTATGGAGAAAACAGATTATGCGCGTTTTCAAGCGGCAGCTACTAAAGCTGCTCGCCAGGCAGGGGATTTCCTTCTGAGTGGCCTGGCGCAGGCCAAAAAAGTTGACTTTAAAGGCGAAGTTGACCTGGTTACTACTTTTGATCGCCAATCAGAGGAGATGATTTTTCGCGAACTAAGTGCTCAATTCCCGGCTTATAATTTTTTGGCCGAAGAGAATATCAGACAGGACAATCATTCGGATTTTAGCTGGATTGTTGATCCACTCGATGGCACCACCAATTTTGCCCACGGTCTTCCCATTTTCTGCGTATCAATTGCTCTTGCTTTTAAAGGGGAGGTGGTAGTTGGCGTCGTTTATGACCCGACCCGGGCTGAGCTTTTTTCGGCCATAAAAGGTGGAGGAGCTGCTTTAAATGGCAGGCAGCTAAGGGTTTCTTTGACCGAAGAGCTCGATAAAAGCCTTCTGGCTACCGGCTTCCCCTATGACGTTAGAACCAACCCTGATAATAATCTTAATTATTTCAGCCACTTTGCTTTGAGAGCCCAGGCTATAAGAAGATGTGGCTCAGCTGCTCTTGACCTGTGTTATACTGCTTGTGGTCGTTTTGATGGTTTCTGGGAAATAAAACTTAAACCCTGGGACCTGGCTGCTGGCTCTCTTCTGGTCAAAGAAGCGGGAGGCCTGACCACCGACCTGGAAGGCAGAGAATTTGACCTGGCCAGCCCGGACATTGTGGCCAGCAACGGCCTTATTCATCAGGCCATGCTGGAGGTCATCAGGCTAAGCCGGATGACCGGATAAAATGATTATGATAAAGGTCCTGAAGATGACTGTAGCCAGATTATCCTGGAGGAAAGTGGGCCAGGCTTCTCTTTTGCCTCTTATCTGTCTATTGTACTTGTTACCTGCCATTTTTAATCATCTTGTTTGGGGGCAGAATACCGAGTCTGTCCCGGCCGTCAAGCAAGTTGAGGTGCCAGGCTCAGCCGGCTGGGTGGATACCGGATTGGAGGTCATGGAAGGGGAGAAATATGAATTTATAGCCAGCGGCAGCATTTCCTGTCAGCAGGGCAACCCGGTCGCGATCTGCGGGCCAGAGGGACTGGATTTACAGACAGTCCAACAGCCTCTGCCCGACCATAACCTGGGAGCTCTGGTGGGTAAAGTGGTCAAATTGATTGCCGTCAGAAAAGATGAAGACAGGGGAGAGGAAATTAGGGAAGAAGTGGTCCGATTATTTTTTATAGGTCCTCACTCGGAGGTTGAGATACCACTAGCTGGCAAGCTTTACCTGGGAGTCAATGACAGCGTTTATGCCGATAATGATGGGAAATTCAACGTTAGCATTTTCAAAAAATAGAGGAAAAACCGCCCTCTAGTTACCTGAACAATTAAAAAGCAGTGACGAAATGGTTACTGAGTTTCGGCCGGTGGCTTCTGGCTCAGGAACTTTTCCACAAACTGGGTTGTATAGTTGCCATTGACGAAGTCTGTGCTGGATAAAATATTGAGGAGAAGCGGAATATTGGTCTTGATACCGACAATAGTCGTGGTTTCCAGGGCCGCTTTCATTTTGGAGATGGCCAGAACTCGAGATGGGGCATAGGCGATGATTTTGGCAATTAAAGAATCATAATAAGGAGGGATTTCCCAGCCGGCATAAGCAGCCGAATCAACTCTGATGCCTTCGCCCCCGGGAAAAACCAGAAAATCTATTTTGCCCGGAGAAGGAATAAAAGTTTCCGGATCTTCGGCATTAATCCGGCACTCGATGGCATGACCGCGCATCTCGAGGCCGATGGGGAAACTGACTTTCTCGCCAGCTGCGGCTCTGATTTGAGCCTTGATCAGATTTATGCCATAAACCATTTCGGTAATCGGATGCTCAACCTGTACCCGAGTATTGGCCTCCATAAAATAAAACCTTTTCTTTTCATCCACCAGAAATTCAAAGGTGCCAAGACTTTTATAATGGATTTTTTCGGCTGCTTCCTGAGTAGCCTTCATCATTTTTCGTCTGGTTTTTTCATCGATAAAGGGTGAAGGGCTTTCCTCGATTATTTTCTGGTATTTACGCTGGGCGCTGCATTCTCTTTCTCCGAAAACAATAACCTGGTCTGCCTTGTCGCCAATGACCTGAATTTCGATATGGTGAGCGCCAGTAATATATTTTTCAATATAGAGGGAGGGGTCACCAAAAGCCGACTTGGCTTCATTCTGGGCCATCGGAAACATTTCTTCAAGGTCAGATGGGGTACGGCAGATTCTCATGCCTTTCCCGCCGCCACCGGCCGCAGCTTTAATGATGACCGGATAGCCTGTTTTCTGGGCCACTTTCTTGGCTTCAGAGATGTCTTCCAGGACAATATCGCTGCCAGGGACTACTGGCAAACCAGCTTTTTTCATTGCCTGGCGGGCCCGATTCTTGTCGCCCATCAAGCGGATGATATCAGGTGGTGGACCGATAAAAACGAAACCTGAATTTTCACAGATTTCAGCAAATTTGGCATTTTCAGCTAGAAAGCCATAGCCGGGGTGAATGGCTTCAGCTTTGGTCAGCTCGGCTGCACTTATTATGTTAGGGATATTAAGATAGCTTTCGGAGGCTTTAGGCGGTCCAATACAAATAGCTTCGTCAGCCAGCATAACATGCAAAGACCGGCGATCAGCCTCTGAATAGACAGCCACAGTCTTTATGCCGAGTTCTTTACAGGACCTGATAATTCTCAGGGCAATCTCGCCTCGATTGGCAACTAAAACTTTGGAAAACATACTCAAGCACCTGCTTTGATGACGAACAGACGTTGACCATATTCAACTGGTTTGCCGTTTTCTACCAGAATATCGGTCACCACCCCGCTGACATCGCTTTCAATCTCGTTCATAAGCTTCATAGCTTCAATAATGCACAGGGTCTGACCCTTTTTTACCGTGTCTCCTATCTCAACAAAAGGAGCAGAAGTGGGAGATGGTGCTCGATAAAAAGTTCCTACCATGGGTGAGGTAATGTAATGAAGGCTCTTGTCCTCAAGCGGAGCTA
>DAOLNQ010000027.1:0-10581 GCA_035416665.1 Candidatus Saccharicenans sp.
GATAGAAATTATCTCTACTGCATAGGAACACTAATTACGGATTCGCTTGGAAATGAAATGGAAACCGCTAAACGAATGGCAGTAGAAAAACATAACCGACTATATCCAGACATGCCAATTGTTGGAAATACAATATTGGGCCATGTCCGCTCTTTTTTTGCTCAGAAACAAGACGGTGGAAACCAATGAAAAAGAAAAATGCTTTGGTTTTTCTCTTGGGACCTATCACACCGACGGGCAGGTTTGGAACGAGCCCTGTCTGGGAACTGATTTCTAATCTCAAGCAGTTTTTCACAGCCGAGGCCGCATTGATAAACGAGGGAGTAGCGGTTGTTAATCCGGCCAACGATATTTTCGCCCTTCTAATCGGCCAGGACAGATTTTCCGAAAAGATGGCAAAAGAAAAATCGCTTGATAAGCTAAGCCACTGCGACGTTGCCTTGGCTCTCCCTGGCTGGGAAAGAAGCGAAGGGGCCAGGACAGAGAAAGAAAAGGCGGACGAGCTGAAAATTCCGGTCTTCTACAATCTGACACTGCTTTTGGAGTCACTGAATGTTCAAGATATCATGGACGATATATCTGAATACCTGAAGTCGAGAGAAAAGATAGCTTCATCTGCCCAGAAAATTGGAGAGGCTATCTGTGGGGCGGCCAAGGATATAATCCCAGACATTGAGTATGGGGTAGGAGACCAGGAAGACCCGACAAATATCTGGTTCAAGTCTAAGGAGACACGCTGGCAGTTTGAAGATACCAAGGAAAGCATTTCTACCTGGGAGCCATTTTGGAGCCTGGTATCAATGGTTTTCCCAGAGCTTGAAGATTATATCTCAGATGATCTGATGTATATTTCGCCCGATACTCAGGAAAAAATAATCAGACGGCTGGAAGCATTGAGGGGTAAAAAATGAATAAGAAAGAACTCGGACGTTCTCTCGAAAAGAAGGTTAGGGATTTTTTGGCTGATGCTGGCTGGAAGGCCTGGTTAGTCCAGCCGAAAATGATATATATCCCGAATTACAAGTATTCAAAGAAGCTAAAAGAAAAAATGCTGGCAGAGGAAAAGAAATACCAAAAAGAATTTGGCGGCCGTTGGATTTCGAAACCCCAAGACATCTGGGGTGCTGATATTCTGGCTATCAAGGCCGGCCATGTGAATTTGGCCATTCAGGTGACCGCCGATTCAGGACTTGGCAGGAAAGCAAAGGAATTCTCTAAATTCCCCTATGGCCCGAGCTGGCTATGTCTTATCTTTCATGCCAAGAAAAAATCAGGCAAATGGATTTTCTCTGTGTATGAGGCAAGAGATGGGAAATATTTTCCGATCTGTTTTGAAAAACTCGAATCAATATTTGGGAAGGCCTGGCCAAAAGGCAAAGTTATCACCGAGGCAAAGGATGAAGCCTGAAAACTACAAGCTGGCATTAAGGCGGGCGAGGAAGGCGGCAAAAAAAATTCTTGAAGCTAATGACAATATAGTTTTCGAGGCTACGGACAGAAAAAAGCATCCCGTATTGGTTTCAATCGGCAGATTTTCTGGCCTAGTAAGGATAATCTATATTTGTCTCGAAACCGAAAGGCTTCAAAACATAACTGATGATTTTCTTCCCTGGAACATTGTTCAGGAAATCTGGGTCAAACAGCATTCGAGGGAAGGCTTCAAAGTTATTTACCACCCCTAAACCTGTCTAAAACGGGCAAACATCTTGACATTTCATTTTTCCAGCTCATCATATAATCGTGGCAAAATATTTCAAACCGTCGGAGTTCGCCTGTCCAGACTGCTACCTGTCTAGCGTTGACCCGAGGCTTGTCCAGATTCTTGACGAGGCCAGGGAGAGATTGGGCCGGCCAATAATTATTACGTCAGGCACTCGCTGTTTGAAACACAACAAAGAAGTCGGTGGAAAGCCAAACTCTGCTCACCTGGTCCGGCCTGATGGCTATTCGAAGGCCGTTGATATCAAGTGCCAGGACTGCCGGACGAGATTCCTTTTGGTCTCAATTTTCTTTTCTCTCGGCATTAAGCGGTTCGAGATTACAAACAAACATATTCACGTCGACATCGCAGACGACCTGCCACAAGAAATTATTGATTTAGCCTGGATTTAGGAGCCATTTAAAATGAAGCGGGATTGCGGGATAGAGCAGATGGAAGCTCGCCTGGCTCATAACCAGGAGGCCGCTGGTTCAAACCCAGCTCCCGCTATTTTTATATCACGAAGGAGGGAAACATGCTTTTAGACCTTATTCTTGGCCTTGTTTTCTTTGGTTACCTTTTCTTCAACTGCTCTCTTTTGGTTCTGCTAAACAGGAATGATGTCGAAATATCAATCTGGAAGCAGGTTGCTATTTTTCTTTTTGGCGTTTTTATTGATGGTTTTGATAACCTGAAGGCCGCTTTCAAAAAATGGTAAACTACGACCCTAATCTTCAGACACTCATCCTTACCTGGATAGGCGGGATTCCTGCCGTCCTGGGCATCGTTGAAAAGCTGAAGTGGTTCTACCGGAATGCTGACAGCCGGCTTAAAAAGATTCTGAACTATATCAATTCAGCCATTGTCTCCTTTGTGGTGACCGCACTTTTCCTTCTACTGACGAACCAATTCCGAATTAGTTTAGCTGTTTTGGAGTCAATTCCGATTTGGTTAGCAGCCTCGGGTATATATGATTTCACTCACCAGAAAAATGGGGGGCAGTGATGTCTAAGGGGGGCAAAATGATTATCATCGCCATAATAATCTTTGCCTTGATTATGGCCGGCCTCTATAACCATGAGAAACAAACGAATACTAAGCTTCAGGGGAAAACAGCCGAATCAAAGGAGAAAATAGCAGAGCTTGAAAAGATCTCAACAGAACTCGACGGCCGAATAAAACAGATGGTCTCACTCAACCAGGAGCTTGAGAAAAAGTATCAAGTCCTTGAGGCAGAAAAGTCAATTATATCAGAGAAACTAAAACAGGCAGAGAAAAATCTGGCAGCCATTCAGGGCCAGGTTGAGGCTATGACTCCAGACGAGTTGGTCCAGGTGACCAGGGCGATCCTGAACGATTCAGGGGTTGAAAAAATAGACGCCGGAGCCCGCTTCAGCCTGGCCGCCTTTCAAAAGAACACCGCCCGCCTGATGGAGTGGAGAGAATTCAGCCTTGTCAAGATTCCGACACTAGAAGAGAAGGTCAGGATTCAGGAAAAAGAAATATTGAATCTCGAAAATCAGGTTTTCATCTGGAAGGAAACAGACAGGTTGTGGCGGCAGAAAAATACGGTTTGGCTGGAAGAAAAGAATACCCTGAACGGTCTTCTGGCTGAATATCAGAAACTTGTCAACTCTGAGAAACGAAAAAAGATATACGGCTCAATAGGGGCCGGCCTGATAGGCTTTGGCCTTGGGGCATTGATAGGGAAATAGAATATGGAAAAAATCAGCCTAGTAGAACTCATCAACGGCTTAGCGGTAATCTTTCTGGCGGCTTTCATAGCTTGGTCGAGGTGGAAGGAAAAAAGCCTGACTAAAAAGCTCGGGCTAAAAAACAATCCGGAGCGGTGCGCCTCAAATGAACAGAGATTGAAAACGCTTGAGGAAAAATACTTTCAGCTTGAAAAGAATAACCACTCTGACCATGACCGGATATTCGGAAGCCTTGACGACATCAGAGAAAGGCTGGCCAGAGTAGAAACTAAGGTGAATGGGCTGTCAAAATGAAATCAAACATAGGGGTATCGCCGCAATTAAAGGTAGCCTTCGAAGCTATGATAAAATCGATTCAAAACAAAAGCCTGGTATCGGGAGACAAGGCTACCAGAATAGTCCTTGAATTTGACAGCTCGGACAAAACGCAGATCTTGAATATTCTGAACGAACTACACCGAGCCGATAGAACCGTAGCGGTGGCAATAGCGGAGATAGAAGAGAAATGAATAATGGCAGCAACCAGCAGAAAAAGCCTAAGGGTAGGCCTTTTTCTAAGGGAGACGAGCGCATCTTTAGAGGTGGTGGTTCTAAGCTTCTTCTTACCTATCCCAAAAATTTCAAACAAGCTCTGGCCAAGGGAATCTCTCCAGAAGAATTTGCTGCGCTTCTTATCGAAAGTGCGAAGCGGGGCAGGCCAGGAGCAAGGGAGATGATAGCGAAGTATCTAATAGGCGAGCCACCGCAGAAATACGAACTCTCTCATGATATCCAGCTTTCCTTCGAGTATGCTTCAAGCGATGACGGCGGAGAGGAAGAAGGGGATGAATGAAAATCCAGGGATTCAAACCGAGGCCGTGCCAGAAAGAGTTTCTATTATCGCCGGCACGGTTCAAGGTGATATCGGCTGGCCGAAGGTTCGGGAAGACAATAGCGGCCCTAAATTGGATATTAGAGGGAGCCTTGAATCATCGGGGGTGGAACTGTATGTGGGTGGCTCCGACATATCGACAGAGCAGATACGCATTCAAGCGATTGATGTCAGCACTGCGGCTGAGTGGTGGAATGAGTATCATCAGCAGAGTGAGTGAGAGCGACATGGTAATCGAGTTCATCAATCATAGCCTGGTTAGTTTCAGAACGGCTGAGAACTATGATAATTTGCGGGCTGAAGGAATTAACCGATTAGTAATTGACGAGGCGGCCAGGATACCGAAGGCGGCCTGGGAAGAGGTGCTAAGGCCGGCCATATCCGATACCGGCGGAGATGTGATGTTTATCTCGACACCGAAGGGAAGAAATTGGTTCTATCATCTCTGGCTGATGGGAAAGAATCCCGAATATCCCGAATATCAGAGCTGGCAGTTCCCGTCATCTGACAACCCGAAAATCAGGCCTGAAGATATCGAGCTGGCCAGAAAGACACTGCCGGAAAATGTGTTCAAGCAGGAATTCATGGCTGAGTTTATAGAGGAGGGCGGGGAAGTAGTCCCCAATGTTGATGTCTGTATTGTCCTGCCGGAATTAATAGCCACGAAAGAGCCAGGACGTCAGTATTACGGCGGGATTGACTTGGCCAGGAAAAGAGATTATACCGTCATCACCATCTTGGATGATGAACTCAGGTTAATTGATTTCTGCCGCTTTACCGGTGTTAACTGGGATATTCAAAAAACCAAGATAGCAGAGATGGTCAGGAAATACGATGCACTTACATTGGTTGACCAAACGGGGGTCGGGGATCCGATAGTTCAAGAGCTTCTGCTTTCTGACGTGTATGTGAGGGGCTTCACGTTCACGGCTGAGAAAAAGCGGTCACTGGTTCAGAATCTGATATTTGGATTTGGAGAGAAAAAAATTCAGCTGGCTAATATCACGATACTGATTGAGGAGCTTAAGGCATTAGATTACAAGCAAAGTGAAAGTGGAAACATTAGCTACCAGGCACCGGAAGGAATGACAGACGACTGCGTGATGAGCTTGGCTCTGGCTTACTGGGCGGCAACCAGAGAAGCCTGGCCTGGTGTGAGGAGTATATGAGATGAGTATATTCTCACGGAAGAAAAAAGAAGAAGTGGTTCAGGAAATGAAGGCGGCTAGCCAGACAATACAACCGCCGTATTCGAGCGCCGGAATGTATTTCTGGGGGCTGGGTGGCTATCATTCTGACCAATTCTCTAATGCTATAGACGCTTACTGCCGGAACTATGCCCTGTTTGCTTGCGTGACGAAAATTGCAAAGGCGGTCGGTGGATTAGAATTTGAACTTTGGGGGCCAAAAGGAAAGATTGACCAGCACCCGATTCTTGATATGCTCTATAACCCGAACCTATCTGAGGGAAGCCGGTCATTCTACCAGAGGCTAACCACTCATCTTCTTCTGGCCGGCAATGCCTATGTCTATATCGCTAAAAGCGGACAGACCGGTTCATTGTTTCTTGTCAATCCTATCGGGATGGAAGTTGTCATTGATAGCGAGACGGGCCTTATTGCAGGATACAAATTCAAGGGAAAAAGAATTAGAGAGTTCAAAAAAGAGGAAATCTGTCATATTCGGCACCCGCACCCTGGAAATGATTATTATGGCCTGCCGTTCTATCTGCCTGGCCAGCAGTTAGCCGACATCTTGGCCCTGACTGAAAAATGGAATTTAGCCCTTCTTCACAATGACATGCGGCCACCAGGAATAATAGTGACAGATGAACCGCTCGGTCCGACCAAGAAGCGAGAGATTCAGACTAAGTTCGAATCGGAGTGGGCCGGTGCTGCGAATGCTGGCCGGTCAGTATTTTTGGAAGGCGGGCTGGAGTGGAAGCCAGCCGGCATGACCATCAAGGATGCTGATTGGGTCGAGATGATGAAGGTCTATCTCAGGCAGATGGCCGCCCTATTCGATGTGCCGTCAGAATTGCTTGGTGACTCGGAAAACAAGACATACTCGAATATGAAAGAGGCTAGGCGGGCTTTCTACCTGGAGACGGTGCTGCCATTATGCGATTTCATCATCGACGAATTCAACCGGTCAATTGTTCCGCTGTGGGGCAAGGGAATGTGGCTTCAGATTGACAGGGCGAATATCGAAGCTCTCCAAGATGATTGGAAAGAACGGGCTCAGCTGGTCAATCAGCTTGACTTCCTGATGATAAACGAAAAGCGAAAGTATATCGGGCATGAGGAAATACCTGGCGGAAATGTAGTGATGGGAACTTTCAACGACATTCCACTTATCACCGTTAATCCTTCGGGAAAAACTGCCAAGCAATCGCCAACTCAAACGACAACCAAAATGACAACCAAAGGTGACCAATTCTGGGCACCACGGGAAAGGAAAAGTATTCTCTGGAAAGCTTACAAGAGCCGGACAGATAGGATGGCTGCGAAGCTTGAGCCGGCTATTGACCAATGGCTAAGAGACGTGGCTAGGCAACTCAGTTATTGTGCCAAAAAGGGCGGAATACCGAAAATTCTGGAATATGCTAGCCAGGAAGAACTCAGCCGTGATTACCAGCAGTTTATGCGGCCGGCCTATGAAGAGATGTTGATTCTTGGATTCAGAGCAGGCCAGAGAGCGGCCAGGAAAGACATTGATTACTTTCTCTCAGAAAAACAGGCCGACCCTGACGATATCCCTGTGGCCTGGAGAGAAAAGTTCAACGCCCTGGTTGAGCTGATGATGATAGAGAGCGGGACACAGGTGGCGAAGACTACGATACTGAAAATCAAGAAGATAATTGAAGAGGCACAGATGTCAGAGCCGCCGCTTTCAGTCATGCAGCTTGCTGAGAAAATCTGGGATGATATGATTGATTGGGCCGGATGGAAGGCTCGCCTCTGGGCATTCACAGAGACAGCGAAGCTCGACAACTTCGGTCAACTTGAAGGAATGAAAGAGGAAGGAACTGAATTCAAGGGCTGGCTGTGTTCAATGCTTCCAACGTCTAGAGAGGATCATATTCAGGCAGATGAAGAATACAGCCAGAATCCTATACCGATATCAGAAGATTTTATAATCGGGGGCCAGGCAATGGCTTACCCAGGCGATCCGAAAGCAGGGCCAGAGCAAGTTTGCAACTGCAGATGCACCCTGCTTCCATATTAGGAGGAAAAGATGGGAAAACAAAAAATGATTCAGATCAAAAACTTCCGAGCGAAATTCACAGAGCCGGACGATGAAGGACACTTCACGGGCTATGCCTCGGTTTTTGAGCTTGAGGATTTAGACGGCGACATCATCAAACCAGGGGCCTTCAAGAAAACACTATCAGAAAAAAAGAGGTTCCCGTTTCTCTGGCAGCACATGGTTCAGGAGCCAATTGGCTGGGTCGAGATGGAAGAGGATGAGAAAGGACTGAAGATTACTAATGGTAAACTAATCCTGGACGTCCAGAGAGCAGCAGAGGCCCGAGCCCTGATGAGAGAAGGGGCCATTAATGGCCTATCGATTGGGTTCGAGCTGGTCAAATGGGAAAATGTTGACGAAGGTCGAGGCAGAATAATTACTGAGATAAAACTCTGGGAAGTATCGGCTGTGACCTTCCCAGCCCAGCCGGCGGCGGTGATCGAAACGGTCAAGACTCTTGACATTTCGAAATTGTCAACCGATGATGATATTGATGACGTTGAAGGGAAATATATGAGCCAGGATGACTTCGAACTCAAATCTGTCATCCCATATCGGGACTACGGCAATGCGCCGGAAGACACTGAATGGGATGCTGGGAAGGAAGTCAGAGAAGCCGATGTTGATACTCTGAAAAAAATCTGTGCCTGGTATGATTCAGAAAATCCGGATATCAAGACGAGCTACAAGCTACCACACCATCGAGCCGCTGACTTGAAGGCTGTCTGGCGTGGAGTGGCCGCTGCTATGGCCGCATTACTCGGGGCCAGGGGCGGGGTCGATATTCCGGAAGCAGACAGAAAAGGCGTGTATAATCATTTGGCGAAACATTATAAAGATTTCGATAAAGAGCCTCCAGAGTTTAGTTCTACTGAGCCGCCCGAGCCGGAGAAAACCACTCGGGATACTGAGCCGGAGAAAACCACTCAGTCAGGCAAGATAGAGCAACCGCTGAAGGACTCTGAAGAAAAGGAGAAAGAAAAAATGGAAAAGGAAGAATTAGAACGGAAAGAACTTAAGGAAAAAGTGGAAGTCCTGGAAAAGCAAATCCTGGAAATGAAGGCGTCTGGGTTCAAGGGACTTGACCAGAAAGATGAAGATGCAAAGAAATATGAGGCCAAATTCTGGGAATGGGCAAAGACAGGGAAAGAGCCTCCGGAAATGAAAGATTCGACTACCTATTATCCTATCAAAACAGATTCTGGCGAAGGTGGGTATCTTATTCCCCAAAAGCTCTTCGGGAAAATTGTTGAGAAGCTGGCTGAGTATAGCCCTATCCGGAAATATGCTTTCGTTAACCAGGTGGCTGGTGATATTGATGTGGTGAAAGAAGGAACGGGGATTACCGTCGAGTGGCCTGGTGAAACAGGGACGAGAAATGCATTCACTACTACCGATGAGCGCTTTTTAACTACACAGAAAATCGTTCAGCACCCCCAGACCGCCCTCATAAAGGTTAGCCGGAAAATGCTGGCCCAGGATACTATTGTTAACCTGGAAGATTTCATCGCTGGGATTGTAGCCCGCTATATGGCTAAAAGTGAAGGAACGAAGTTTGTTAGTGGCAATGGGAGCGCTTGCCCGACAGGTCTTTTACACAGCACCCTTTTGACCAGGGTTACTCTCGGCACACACGATACTTTAACATTTGATGATGTTAAAAAAGCCTATTACAAAGTGCCGTCCTATGCCAGGTCGAGAGGCGTATGGTGCATGCATGATGACTGGATGTTATTCCTCTCGAAAATCAAATCAGCCGTGACAACCGGCGCCACCCCAGTTGAAAATATTAAATGGAACTCCTATGCCTTTGGTGATGTTATTGGGCCCGAACCGAACACTATTCTTGGCCGGCCAGTGATTTCCTGTCCTGACATGACCTCTGCAATCTCTTCCGGTAGCGAAGACCTGATGATTTTTGGTGACCTCCAGGGCTATTGGATTACAGACAATCCTTATGTTGTTGTTCAGCGGTTAGACGAACTCTATGCTGCTACTGGACAGGTTGGTTTCCTGTTTGAATTCCTGAAGGGCGGATATCCTGTTGACCCGCAAGGCATGAGAGTATTAGCCAATACCGCAAGTTGACGAATGAACAAGCAGGGGGAGATTGCTTTTTCGGGCGGTCTCCCCTCTGCCTTATCTTTTTCTGGAGCTGAACTAAAATGATGGTTAAGGCCAAAACCGAAAAGCAGAAAATGATGATTGAGAAGATTCTGGATAGATATAACCTGCCCGAGACCTTCGAGGTAACACTGGACGAGTATAAAAAGATTAAAGGCCTGGTATATTCTCTGGCCGTGAGATCGAAAATACCGGAGACGAAATGAGCGAACTCTGGACTGCGAACTTCCTTGAACCTGACGAATCAATCACGCCAGAAGAATATCAAGGCTTCATCACGCTGGCTGTTGATACCATCGAAGGCTTTATCAGGCGGGAACTCGGGACAGAGCAATTGGTTCAAGGCGAAATAAAAGATGAAGAGGCCCAGAACATTGGTGAATGGTATTATCCGAAAGTTTATCCGGTTGTAAGTATTTCCTCAATCACTCTCAATGATGAATCAATTGACCCGAACGACATTGAAATCTACTATGGGGCAATTAGGCGGCCGGTGAACAAATATTTTCCTACAGTTGCTGGCGGCCTGACCGGAAAAATCAAGATGACTTACACGGCGGGATTCGGGCCGGATGTGGTGAATCAACTCAAGATGATAGTGATTCAATACGTCCACTTCGCCTTTCAGAATTTGAAGGCTGGGCGATTCGGTCAGACAAGCCGGACATATCAGGACGGGACGGCTACCTGGAAAACAGAGCAGGAATATCTGGAAGAAGTAAGAAAGCAAATCAGGCCATTAAGGCGGGTTGTAATATGAAAATCAGGGCAGATTTCAGCGAGGCAAAAAAAGATATAGAGGCATTATCTAAACTGAGTCCGGAGCTTGAAAAGGAACTTGACAACTGGAAAAATGAATCGGTGCGGGAATTGAAGTATCGGGCCAGACGGATGAACAAGGCAGATTGGAGAAAAACAGGAGC
>DAOLNQ010000028.1:0-10158 GCA_035416665.1 Candidatus Saccharicenans sp.
TCTTTGATTGGCCCGGCCACCTCCGCCGCTACTTTCTTGATCTCAGGATCATCAGTATCAAGATAAGCATTGGCCTGAAGATAGCGCTCAAGCTCTTCTGACGTTAATTTTTTACTGGACGGAGTTTTCAAATCAACCCGGCTGATAGCCAGAATAGTACTCTCTGCTGTCTGGCTGATGACATGTTGATAATCACAGTTAAGATCAGGCCAATCCCCTTCAGGCTTTTTCTTCTCAATTTTAATGACCAGCCGGTTAAGAGTTCTGGCTTGAGGCAAACGAACATTGGCTTTAATCAGACTGGTCTGATACTGATCCTCATTAATGGATAGGCCTTCAACTCCTGCCAGAATTTCTTCTTCGGTTGAGGCGATAACTATTAAATCACCAAAAGGAGAAACCTCAACTGACTTAATTTCATGTCCGACTTCGTCGATCCAGACCTGCCGGGTTGAACCCACCCCTGATGTTTTCTCCTCTATCTTTCTGGTTTTAATCTTTTTCCCATGGAAATCAATCTCTTCCTCGCCTACGAGCTGCCTTTCGCCCGTCACCACCTGAGAGATTTCGGCCAGCAGAGTCCGGTACTCAATTTTATCTCCCGGTTGTCTGAGGCGACTGCGGGTTAACTGACTGATACCTTCCGGGCCGAGCAGCTGGCCGGTAGAGGGCAATTCACGGCTGAAGGTCCGGCCCGAGGCTGTTGTTTTTAGAACAATTTTTCCCTCTTCGACCTGAGCTTCAACCTTGATTGGCTCGGAAGACATGATCATCTCGGCCACAACTTTTTTCAGCTGTCCGTCTTCGATTTCCAAATATTCAGACTTAGAGATGATCTCAGCCTTTTTTCCCAGGCGGTTAAAAGACATCTTTGATTCGCTATAACTTTTATAGAACCATTGGCCATTTTCTTTTATTTTCTGGCCGCTTTGCTTGATGTAGCCAATTTTCTGACCGCTGAGGGTGATCAGATACCACTGGGTTTCTGCTTTCTCGATGGAAGGAGAAGCAGCGATATCCTGAGCTGCCTGTCCATAGATGACG
Organism: Candidatus Saccharicenans sp.; assembly: GCA_035416665.1. Classification (GTDB taxonomy): domain Bacteria; phylum Acidobacteriota; class Aminicenantia; order Aminicenantales; family Saccharicenantaceae; genus Saccharicenans. The sequence continues at coordinate 1,045 of DAOLNQ010000028.1, forward strand.
GAAAAACTCCACAGAAAGAACAGGAACAGAGAAAAAACCGCGATAAAGAATACAGGCTTTTCTTTTTTAAGTTTCAGGACACCTGGCTTGGTCATAATCAGGTTAAGTTTATTCTGGCGGCTGATCCCGGGCATTTTTGCTCCTTTAAACAGAATATCCACGGCGAGTTCTTCTTTTCTTTAAACTTTTACTCATTTTTATCCGCTGGTATTCTATTTTTTAACTTTAGGCTGATCATTTATTGCTTCTTCTATCTTATTCTTTACGCTCCGAATTATCCAGCGGGTGGCCGGCCAGCCCGGGCCGCTTCGCCTCCCCTGACTGTCTGTCCAGCTTTCAAACCTCAGTTCATGACTATTAAAAGTTTTGACGCAAAGCTAACCGCTGTCACCAATCTGGTCAGCCCATAAACAGCAGAGAAAATTTATAAAAGAGAGCAGCAATAACAGCAGCCATCGGAATGGTAAAAATCCAGGCCCAGACAATGCGCAGAGTAACCTGCCACTTAACTGAGGAAGCGCTTCTGGCTACCCCGACCCCCGTTACAGCCCCGGTAATAACATGAGTGGTGGAAACAGGAATGCCTAAATGAGTGGCAGTAAAGATGCTGATGGCGCTGGCCGTCTCGGCACAGAAGCCGTCAATCGGACGCAAGCGGACAATTTTCTGACCCATGGTTTTGACGATTCGCCAGCCGCCACTTAACGTTCCCAGAGCAATCGCTGTATGAGCAGAAAGCACTATCCACAGCGGGATGTGAAACGTCTTCATGTGGCCAGAAGTAAAAACCAGTCCGGCAATAATCCCCATGGTTTTCTGAGCATCATTGCCGCCATGACCCAGGCTATAGAGAGCAGCTGACAGCAACTGCAACCGGCGTGACCAGTAATTAATAGTTTTTAGCGGCTTGTTTCTAACCAGCCAGGTAGTCAGGATCATGATCAGGTTACCGAGAACCAGACCAAGAATGGGAGCAATAAAGATAAAGGAAATTACTTTTATCCAGCCTTTAACGATAATGACACCCCAGCCGGCTTTGGCTACGGCCGCTCCCAGGTAGCCGCCAATCAACGAATGAGATGAACTGGATGGTAAGCCCCAGTACCAGGTAAGAATATTCCAGATAACAGCGCCCATCAGGCCGCCAAAAATAACCAGTGGATCAACCACCCTGATATCAATCAAGCCGACGCCAATGGTCTCAGCCACACTCGTCCCAAAAATCAGAAAGGCCACGAAATTAAAAAAAGCAGCCCAGATCACAGCCTGCCTTGGACTTAAAACTCGGGTGGAGACAACTGTGGCCACTGAATTGGCCGCGTCATGAAGACCGTTGGTAAAATCAAAAGCCAGGGCCAGGCCGATGACAAAGACTATAAAGCCAAAGCTCCAGCTTGCTGCTGCCATTATTAGCTGCTTTTAACCACAATACCTTCAACTGTATTGCTGACTGCCTGATAGACATCCAGGATGGTCTCCAGCACAAACAGCACATCTTTCCACTTGATAATATTAACCGGGTCTTTTTCCTCGCTGAACAATTTTTTAAGTGATTCGGCATAAACCTGGTCGCCTTTATCCTCGAGATCATGAAGGCTGCGGATAAGCTCGCCGATCAGCGGAGTATATTTCTGGGCGCGAAAGCATTCGGCAATCAGCTGATTGAGTTTATCAGTTGCTTCTTTAGAAAAGGAGGCAAATTCATCAAAGAAATATTTTTTCTCATCAAGGTTATAGAGATAGACGCTATGAATAGCATTTTCGATGAGGTCAATGATGTCATCCAGGCGGTGAACCAGCCGGTAGATATCTTCGCGGTCAAAAGGAGTGATGAAACACTGATTAAGTAGCCTGATAACTTCATGAGCGATGCCATCAGCTTGATGTTCGACCTGTTTCGCTCTTTCCCAGTACTGGCCAGAGTTCTCGAAATGATGGGAAAATTCATAAAAGATATCGGTAATTTCGGTCAAACATCTGGACATCTTTTCAAAGTGCTCAGCAAAGGCTGGTTCCTTGGGTAAGAAGAATTTCATGATGACAACCTGAACTTTATGAAATTATAATTTAAGAACTTATAATTTAATTTAAATAGTTGATAATTTCAAGTCGACTGGATTGGCGGCCAGCTCAAATAAATTCATCAACTTTTTTTAGCTTATCTCTTTGCTTTTACAACGGGCTTTATTTATGGTAAAAATTGTTGATTAAAATGATAAATAACTTTATGGAAGAAACATCTTAAAGGAGATAAAAGTGGCAAAGGATACTCCCGACATCAGAGGAAACTGGGGATCTAAACTGGCCTTTATTTTTGCTGCTTCCGGCTCGGCGATTGGTTTGGGCAGTATCTGGCGGTTCCCCATCATGGTTGGTTTAAATGGCGGAGCAGTCTTTGTTTTTGCCTATCTTCTGGCTGTAATCCTGATCGGTTATCCGCTTATGTTAACTGAGCTGACCATCGGCCGTCATACTCAGAAAAATCCGGTAGGCGCCTTTAAAGCCCTTAAACCAGGAACTCCTTGGAAGATGGTCGGTTATATGGGAGTGGTTACGGGTGTATGTATACTTTCTTATTATTCAGTCATCGCTGGCTGGGGAGTCGGTTATCTTTATAAGACCTTGATCGGCGCCTTTCGGGGAGAAATGACCTGGGCCCGATCTGACCAGATTTTTTCGTCATTTGCAGCTAATCCAGTCCAGGTCCTGATTTGCTTCCTCGTAGTCATAGTCATGACCACCTATGTTATCTCGAGAGGAGTAAAAGGCGGAATTGAACGCTGGTCGAAAGTCCTGATGCCACTGCTTTTTATTCTCATCATCATCATGGCCATCAGAGCTCTGACTCTAAAAGGAGCTGGCCCCGGGATTTCTTTCTATCTAAAACCAGATTTTAGCAAAATGAATCCGAGATTGTTTTTCTATGCGGTCGGCCAGGCATTCTTCTCTCTAAGCCTGGGAATGGGGACCATGATAACTTATGGCAGTTATATTTCAAAAGAGGAGAATCTCTCTTCCTCGGCCGGCTGGGTCTGCTTTTCAACGACGCTGGTCGCCCTTTTAGCTGGAATCATTATTTTCCCCACTCTTTTCGCCACCCCGGGAATCAATCCTCAAGAGGTCCAGGCCAGCACCGGTCTTATGTTTCAGGTTTTCCCTTTAATTATCTCCAAACTACCAGGTGGATATATCTTCGGTATTCTATTTTTTATATTGCTTTTTGTAGCGGCCCTGACTTCGACTATTTCCTTACTGGAGGTACCTACGGCCTTTCTGATTGATGAGCATAACTGGAAAAGAGAAAAGGCAGCCGCGGTCATCGGAACTGCAGCTTTTCTACTCGGTATACCTTCCGCCCTATCCAATGGAGCCTCGCCGTGGTTGACCAGAACCAATCTGATGATGAAAATGGATCTGGTCTTTGGCAATATCATGCTGGCGGTGGGAGGCCTCCTTATAACTATTTTTGTGGCTTATGTCTGGGGTATCCCTCAGGCTTTGAAAGAAATCTCTCATGGTAACCTTGCTTTCAAAACCAGGCCTCTGTGGATTTTTAGCGTCAAAGTTCTATCTCCTCTGGCTATTATTGCTATTCTGGTTTTCACCATCTTTTTCGCCTGATGGAAGAATGGGGTCGGGCCAGCGCATTTCCTTTAAAATCAATATTATAGCAACTCTACCATTGACCTTCTTCCCGGCCAAGAGTCTATTTTCTTGGCTCGAGTCGCCACAACTTATTGATAATAAATGAAATCCGCTGGCCCGACCCCATTTAGAGTAGCTTTTTTTGTGAATTGTGCTAAAATTAAGCAGCAAGTGGCTTTTAACATTGCCTTTGCTTACCTGTTAAGGCTTTTAAAATCATTAATCAGTAATTTGAGGTGTTTTTTTATATGGACAACGCATTAAGCAGGATGAGAAATATCGGGATCAGTGCCCATATAGATTCCGGCAAAACAACTCTCACCGAACGAATACTCTATTACTGCAAAAAGATTCACCGCATGCATGAAGTCAAAGGTAAAGAAGGCGGTGGAGCTACGATGGATTTTATGGAACTCGAGCGAGAACGTGGCATCACCATCTCCTCGGCTACGACTAATGTCAGCTGGCAAGATCATTCTATTAATATCATCGACACACCTGGTCACGTGGATTTCACCATCGAGGTCGAGCGCTCGCTCCGGGTGCTGGACGGGGCCATTCTGGTCCTCTGCTCGGTCGGCGGAGTCCAATCACAGACCCTGACCGTTGATAAACAGCTTAAAAGATACAAGGTGCCCATCCTGGCCTTTATCAATAAACTCGATCGAGTTGGAGCCAATCCCTTTAAAGTCAAGGATCAAATCATTAACAAACTCGGCCGGCGAGCTGCCCTGGTGCAAATTCCCATCGGGCTCGAAGATAATTTCAGAGGAGTGATTGACCTGATCAACCTGCAGGCCGTCTATTTTGATGGCCCCAATGGTGAGATCGTTAAACGAGAAGAAATTCCAGCCGAACTGCGTGATGAGAGCAATCGCTATCGGGAAGAGCTGCTGGACACAGTCTCTCTCTCCTCCGATGAACTGGCTGAAGCTATCCTGGAAGACAAAGTTACTCCAGAGCTTCTTCACCGAGTCATCCGGCAGGAGACCATTCAGAGAGAGTTTACCCCTATTTTTATTGGCTCAGCCTATCGCAATAAAGGCATTCAGCCCCTGCTGGATGGGGTGGTCAATTATCTTCCTCATCCCGGGGAGGTGGAAAACATCGCTCTTGACCTCGATCATAATGAACAGCCAGTAGTCCTTCGGGCCGATCCAGAACTGCCCTGCGTGGCTTACGCCTTCAAGCTGGAGGAAGGTCCCTATGGTCAGTTAACCTATGTGCGCATATATCAGGGAAAAATAAAAAAGGGAGATGAGCTGTTTAATACCCGTTCCAGGCAGAAATTTAAAGTCGGGCGACTGGTCAGAATGCATGCTGATCACATGGAAGATATTACTGAGGCTCTGGCCGGTGATATCGTCGCTCTTTTTGGTATTGATTTTACTTCCGGTGATACTATTTGTTCACCTGGACTTAACTATACGCTGACCTCCATCTATGTTCCCGAACCGGTTATCTCGCTGGCCATTGAGCCGGTTGATAAGATTTCTTCCGACCGCCTCTCCCGCGCTCTATCTCGATTTACCAAAGAAGACCCCACCTTTCGGACCTACCTTGATCCTGAATCACGCCAGATAATTATTCAAGGCATGGGAGAGCTTCACCTAGATGTTTACATCGAAAGGATGAAAAGAGAATATAAAGTGGAGGTGGTAGCCGGCGAGCCACAGGTTGCTTACCGTGAAGCTATCACCGCTCGGGCAGACTTTGACTATGTCCATAAGAAACAGACGGGAGGAGCCGGCCAGTTCGCCCGGGTCACCGGCTATCTTGAGCCTTTTGAAGGTAGCTATGAGTTTGTCAATGAAATAAAGGGTGGACATATTCCCCGCGAATTTATTCCCTCCTGCGATCGGGGCTTTCAAGCCTCGCTGAAAAAGGGCCAGTTGCTGGGCAGTCCGATCATTGGGGTCAGAGTCGTGTTAACCGATGGTCAATTTCACCCGGTCGATTCTTCCGACCTGGCTTTTCAACTGGCCGCCCAGGGAGCTTTCAAACAGGCTTACAAAAAAGCCAAACCCCAGATTCTCGAACCAATTATGAAAGTCGTGGTAGAGACACCTTCTGAATATTCCGGCCATGTTTTCGCCAGCCTCAATCAACGGCGGGGGATAATTATCAGTTCAGTCGAAACTGGTGTTTACTCCACGATTGAAGCTGAGGTACCATTAAGTGAGATGTTCGGCTATTCATCTGTTCTCCGCTCAATGACTCAGGGCAAGGCCGAATTTACCATGGAATTTTTAAAATATGCTCGGGTGCCCCAAAATCTGGCCGAAGAGCTCATGGACAAACACCGCCAGGAAATAGAAAAAGAAAAAGGCAAATAAAACTGATAAGGAGTCAGGGGATGGCAAAAAAAATTCTCAGCTCGAAAAGCCCGGTCAAACTCCTGGAAAAAAGTGTAAAAGGCGGACTCGGACCGGGTAACCTGGGCGTCTTTGCCTCACGCAAAGGAGTAGGAAAGACAGCCTGCCTGGTGCAAATTGCTCTCAACCGGCTGGTCGAGGGCCAGGGAGTTATTCATGTTTCCTACGGCAGCCGGGTTGACTATATCATCGCCTGGTATGAAGAGCTGTTTAAAAACCTGGCTACCCGCGAAAACCTGCAGAAGGCGATGGAAACCCACGACGAAATTGTCCGCCGCCGGGTTATCATGAATTTTCAGCAGGGAGGAATGGACACCGAGCAGGTCCTCAAGGGCCTGGAAGCTCTTCTTGTCCATGGTAATTTCCCGGCCAGAACCATCATCGTGGATGGTTTTAATTTTTATTTGCCGGCTGCTGCTGATGTCAAACTGTTCAAGCAGTTTGCTGTTGAGCACCAGCTCGAATTCTGGTTCAGCTGTTCTCTCCATGGCGATGATCCTTTATTTGACGAGCAGGGTATTCCCTTTGTTCTGAAAGACTATCTTGATTCATTTGACATTATTTTTACACTGGAAAATGAAAAGGATCGGGTCAAGGTGAATCTGGTCAAAGATCATGATCGCCTCAGCCTGAAAAAATTAAACCTCGAGCTTGATCCTCAGACTCTTCTTCTGGCCAGAGCCTGAGAGTTCGCTTTTTATCTTGATCGCAGCCATCTAAGCTGGTCAGATGGAATCTGACCGCCCGCCATTCACCTTCGCCTCCGCAGCCTTCCCGGGCAGCTGTTTGTCTCTTTGCTTCCTTGACTGTTTTTTAGCATCGGCTTATGATAGCCTCTATGTTTTATGATCTGAAAAAAAGCACCAGCTTAGCCTCTAGCTGCTCACCGTCAGTGGTAGCCGGGGGTGGCTCGCTTTTTGATTTTAGCCGGGGAGGTATCAGATGCCTAAAAAGGCTGTCATTTTTATCCTCAGTCTTTGCTGGCTGACTGTCATGCTTCAAGCTTCTTTTAAAAAAGAAGATATCAAAGTTTTCCAGCTGGACAACGGACTGAAGATAATCCTTTATGAAGACCACAAGATTCCCAATATTTCCTATTACACTTTTTTCAGGGTCGGTTCCCGCTGTGAAAGGCCGGGTTTGACCGGTGTCTCGCATTTCATTGAACACATGATGTTTAACGGCACCAAAAAATACGGCCCGGGCGAATTTGACCGCTTGATGGAATTTAATGGCGGCGCTAACAATGCCTACACCGGCGATGATTTTACGGCTTACACCGATTGGTTCCCTTCCACTGCCCTGGAAAAAATGGTCGAGCTCGAAGCTGACCGGATGCAGGATCTGCTTTTTGACCCGCAGGTACTCGAATCAGAAAGAGGTGTCGTCGCCTCGGAACGCCGGCTGAGTGTTGAAAATAACAATGAAGCTATTCTTTATGAAAATGTCCGGGCAACAGCTATCATGGCCCATCCCTATCACTGGGATGTGATTGGCTGGATGAGTGACATTCTGGGCTGGCGACCTGATGATATCAAACAGTATTATCAGACTTATTATGCTCCTAACAATGCTGTCCTGGTGGTGGTCGGTGATTTTGAGAGTTCAAAACTCATGGAGTTAATAAAAAAATATTATGGCCAGATTCCCGCCCAGGCTCCCCCGCCGCCTATCATTACAGTCGAACCTCCTCAGCAAGGTCGCAAGGAAGTGGTGGTCAGAAAAGAAGCCCAGACTCCGTCCTTCATGGTGGTTTATCATGGCCCGGCCTGTACCAACCCTGATTTCTTTACTCTGTCCATTCTGCAGAAGCCGCTGGTCGAAGGTGAAAGCAGCCGTCTCTACCGGCGCCTGGTCAGGCAGGAGCAGCTGGCCCTGTCAGTGTCCGGTGGCATTGAGGAAAAAATTGATCCTTTCCTCTTTATGATCGAGGTCAAGCCACGACCCGGTGTCGATCTGACCAGAATTGAAAAAATAATTGATGAGGAACTGGCTAAGATAATCCAGGATGGGTTGACCGAAACTGAGTTTGAAAAGGCCCGTAATATTGGCCTGAGCAGTTTCTATTTCGGCCTGCAGACCAACTCCGGTAAGGCCAATATGCTCGGGGCAATGGAAATGCTTTACGGCAGCTATGAGCGCCTTTTCACCTATATTGATAGCTATCTGGCCGTCAAGCGGGAAGACATTCCCTCGGTGGCCAGGAAATACTTTAATGACCTGAATAAAACCACCGGTTACCTGCTGCCTGAAGGAGGCCAGAGATGAGCAAGTTTTCAACTGTCCTGACCATCATTTTATTATTGATACCAGCTATGTTGTTTTCGACTGAAAGATTACCGAGACCGGAAAAGATTACCCTGGACAACGGGCTGATTGTTTATTACTGGCAAAATCCAGAGCTGCCCCTGGTGAGTTTCAGGCTGCTCATCAAAGGAGCAGGCAGCGCTTTTGAGCCTGACGGGCTCGATGGCCTGGCCAATTTCACCGCTGATATGTTGCTCAAAGGAACGAGCACGATGACGGCGGAAGAAATCGCCGAAGCTCTGGATTTTATGGGCGCCAGATTGAGCTTTACCTCAGTCGAAGAATATGCCAGTGGCGGCGGCGAATGCCTGTCTCAATTCCTGCCCAGGCTGTTACAAATCGCTGCCGATTGTCTGAGCTCTCCTGCCTTTAATGAGGACGAATATAAAAAGGAGCTGTCGAGAAAAGTTGATACGCTGAAGGCAGTTAAGGATAATCCAGGCCGCGCTCTGCGTCAGTATTTTAAAAAGGCCTATTTCGGGCAGCATCCGTTTGGCCATATTTCTATTGGCACTGATTCTTCCCTGGCCAGAATGTCCCTCTCAGAACTCAAAAAATTCCATGCTCAAAGATATAGACCGGATACGACCATGATGGCTGTGGTTGGGGATGTCAAGCGGGAGGACCTGATCAAACTTTTAAACGAGACCCTGGGCCGCTGGTCGAAACCCGCTGGCCCAGCACCTGCAGCCAGTATTCCCCCTCTGCCTTCCCCGGTCGGTCAAAAACTTGTCCTGGTGGATAAGCCGGACGCCACTCAAGCTTACTTCGCCCTGGGCTCTCCCGG
>DAOLNQ010000029.1:0-7756 GCA_035416665.1 Candidatus Saccharicenans sp.
AATCATTTTATTGGCGGAGGGCAAAGATGAAGAGGCAACCATATGTGGCGGGTTATTTTTATCCTGATGATCCTGATCTTCTCAGAAAGACTATCGAGTCCTTTCTGCCCAAAAGAGGCGAAAAAACCAGAGCTTATGGGGTAGTTGCGCCTCACGCCGGGTATGAATACTCAGGACCGGTGGCGGCCGCTGTTTATTCCTCCGTGGTCATTCCACCGCAGGTGGTTATCCTGGGACCAGCTCATCATCCGATCGGATCGGTTCTCGCTCTTGATGATAGCGACAGCTGGTTGACTCCTCTGGGCGAAGTCCCGGTAAACATTGCTCTGGCTGATTTAATTCTGTCAGAAGGCAGCTTTATCGCCAGAGATAGAGCTGCTCATCGTCAGGAACATTCAATTGAGGTGCAGATTCCTTTTCTGCAGTATTTTCAGCGAGATCTGTCTATCGTTCCTATCCTGGTTTCTTATGAAGCCGATTATCAAAAGCTGGAAGAATTAGGACAGACTCTGGCCAGAGTGATAAAAAATTCAGAGCAGGAAGTTCTGCTGGTGGCCAGCACCGACATGAGCCATTACATTAGCCAGGATTTAGCTGAAAAGCTTGACTATCGGGCTATTTCCTTTATGGAGAGACTTGACGCCAAAGGACTCTTCGAACTGGTCATTTCTTACCAGTTGACCATGTGTGGTTTTCAGCCAACGACCGCTATGATGGTCGCCGCCAGGGCCCTTGGAGCGAAGGAGGGGCATCTGGTTAAATACCAGACCTCGGGTGAACGGACGGGTGATTATCAACAGGTTGTGGGTTATGCTGGCTTGCTGATTAAATAAGGCCCATAGCCATTTAACCCTGAATAGATTGACAAAAACTGGCTTTTGGGGTAATAAAATAATAAGCGGAAAAATGTCTTACAAAAGGCTTGAAAATAAAGAAGAGGTCGTCTTAAACGCAATAGTCGAAGTTTATTTGCAGACCGGAAAACCAGTTAGTTCGGCCAGCCTGGCTCAAAAACTCAATAATATTATCTCTCCTGCCACCATTCGAAATGTCATGGCAGAGCTGGAAAAAGAGGGCTACCTCTATCAACCACATACCTCGGCTGGCAGGATACCGACTGACCTGGGAATTAAATTTTATGTGAATCATCTTCTTGACTCTACTTCTCATGACAGGTTAGGGGAGGTCAAAATCACCTCTGATAATTTAGCCGTCGGCTCTGGTGAGCTGGATAGGCTTTTGGTCCAGGTCAGTCAGGTTCTGGCCGACAATTCCGATAATCTGGCTTTTGTCGTTTCTCCCCACATTTCTCAAATAAATTTCGATCAGGTTAAGTTTATCAAGCTTAAAGATAACAATGTCATGATAGTGCTGCTGTCCACCTTTAATCTGATCCAGACGGAAATATTTACCACCAGAGTTATGTTTACCCAGAATGAACTGGATCAGGCTGCCCTTTATTTAAACCAGCATTTCAGGGGAAAAAATCTATCCTTTGTTCGCGATTATCTCTTTCGAGAGTTGCCCAAGCTCAAACTAAAATATGAGGATCTGATTGAAAAACTCATTACCCTGCTCAGAAGTTATCCATCGCCGGAGGAGGAAAACAAGGTATTTTTGCAGGGGACAGCCAGACTGCTGGATAAAGTCGAGCTATTTGATTTTCAAAAGCTTAAATCGCTTTTCCAGAATTTTGAACAAAAGGCCAATCTGGCCAGGCTGCTGTCGGACCTGATCAGCCTGGAAAGGGTTAAAGTAATTATGGGCTCCGAACTCAAAATGCCTGAAATTGCTGATTGTTGTTTGATCTTATCGCATTATGGTGACCAGCGACAGGTACTTGGCTCCCTGGGAATAATCGGCCCAAAAAGATTACCCTATGAAAAAATCATTCCACTGGTTGATCAGGTAGCCAGACATTTGACCAGTACTATCTCAAGCCTGGAAAGAGGTGTGGTGATATGAGTGAAATTAAAGTTAACATAAAAGGTAAAAAAGGCTCAGAAGAGTCAGTAGAGGAAAATCAAAAGCTAATGATGACCGGAAGTCAGGATAGCCAGGAGGAGAAAAAGGTTCCCGATTCCAGAAAAGATGGGCAGGACGAAATAGAATATCTGGAAATTAATTCAGCTGAGCAACCGAGCGCGCCGAAATCAGAACAGACTGAAGCTTCCCGGCTGGAAGAGACGAGTGGCGATCAGGATAAAGTTATTGCCAGGTTAGAAAACGAGCTGGAAGCTAAGGAAAAAGAAATTTCGGAATTAAAAGGCCAGATGGAGGAACTCAAAGATAAATTTTTGAGGGTGCTGGCTGATATGGATAATCTGCGCAAGCGGACCACCCGGGAAAAAGAAGAGTTCAAGGAATATGCTCTGAGCGAAGTCTTTAAGGAGCTTTTACCGATCATAGATAATTTTGAAAGAGCTTTGAAAACTCCAGAAGAAACTGATGGAAAAACTTTCAGAGAAGGAGTGGAACTGATTTACCGGATGCTGCTCAATTTTCTGGCCCGGCATGGAGTCAAGCCGATTGATTTACATGATAACCGTTTTGATCCAGCCCTCCATCATGCTCTGGCCTCAGAAGAATCAGAAGAGGTCAGCGAACCACAGATTAAAGAAGAATTGCAAAAAGGTTATTTGATTCATGATAGACTGCTCCGTCCAACCATGGTCAGAGTCCTGGTACCAAAGAAGAACTGAGTATGACCGAGTTAATTGGAATAGATCTGGGAACCACTTATTCCTGTGTTGCTTATATGAACGGGGATAGGCCGGACATTATCCCCAATTTTGAAGGAAACAATACCACTCCTTCAGTCGTTTCTTTCACGGCCAATGGCGAAAGATTGGTTGGCTTACCGGCATTAAGGCAGGCTATAACCAATCCAGAAAATACAATTTATTCGGTCAAAAGACTGATTGGAAAAAAATTCAATTCTCCGGAAATGCAAAACATAAGGCAGCACTTGCCTTATAAGATATCGGAAGCGGCTAACGGCGACATCTTAATTGAGGCTGGTGGTCGCCTTTATAGCCCGCAGGAAATCTCGTCTTTTATTCTTGGCTATTTAAAAGCCTGCGCTGAGAGTTTTCTGGGAACAGATGTGGAAGAGGCAGTGATTACTGTCCCTGCTTATTTTAATGATCATCAGCGCCAGGCAACCAAAGATGCTGCTGCCATCTGCGGGCTAAATGTTATCAGAATAATAAACGAACCGACTGCGGCCAGCCTGGCTTATGGACTTGATAGCCGCCAGGAAGGAGTGCTGGCCGTCTATGATCTCGGCGGCGGAACTTTTGACATCACCATTCTCGAAATAAATGATGGCGTTTTCCATGTTCTATCTACCAATGGTGATACTTTTCTTGGTGGTGATGACTTTGATAATTGTCTGATAAAGTCCATAGTGGAACAGTTCTGGCAGAAATATCAAATTGATCTCAGCCAGGACAAATTTGCTCTTCAGAGAATTAAAGAAGCAGCAGAAAAAGCTAAACGAGAGTTATCTTTCACCATTGAGACAGAGATTAATCTGCCCTTTATCTGTTCGACTGAGCATGGTTCTCTTCATATTAAGGAAAGGATCAGCCGCAGTTACCTCGAGCAATTGACCGAAACATTGATAGATCGAACTATAGCCATCAGTCAGGTAGCCCTGTCTGAGGCCAGAGTTGAGCCAGCCCGAATAGACGAGGTTATTATGGTTGGCGGGCAGACAAGAATGCCGCTGGTCAAGCAGAAGGTAACCCAGTTTTTCGGGCGGCAGCCGGCGGCGCGCATTAATCCGGATGAAATCGTGGCCATGGGAGCGGCTATTCAGGCTAAAATCATAAGAGGCAGCATGAATAATCTGGTGCTGCTCCTGGATGTCACACCCTTTTCTCTGGGCATAGAAACGGAAAATGGTGGTTTTCAAAGAATTATAGAAAAAAACACCACTATCCCGGCCAGGAAAACGGTGGCTTTTACCACTGTCGAGAATAATCAGAGACGGGTCAAAATACATGTTTTGCAGGGAGAAAGCCCGAGGGCAGAAGAAAATAAGTCTCTGGCCACCTTCGATCTGGTGGGCATTGATCCTGCTCCGGCCGGAGTACCACAGATTGATGTAACTTTTGAGGTTGATGCTGATGGTCTGTTGAAAGTTACTGCTCGTGATGTCAGTACAGGTCGGGAGCAAAAAGTGGTGGTCAAACCAGCTGCTGGCTTGTTGCCGGAAGAGTTACAGGAGATCATTGACAGACGGAAGAAAGAGGTAGCTACTAACCATGATAAACAGGGATTATTATGAAATACTTGGAATATCCAGGAGTGCCAGTCCTGAGGAAATTAAAAAAGCTTATCGTCAGGCTGCTCTGAAATATCATCCAGATCGCAATCCAGGGGATAAAGAATCAGAAGAGAGATTTAAAGAGGCGGCTGAGGCCTATAGTGTCCTGATCGATCCTGAAAAACGGGCAATTTATGACCGTTATGGACAGGAGGGACTCCAGGGTCAGGGTTATCAGGGCTTTGGCGGTTTTGATTCCACCATTTTTGAAGATTTCGGAGATATTCTGGGTAACCTTTTTGGCTTCAACTTCTCTGAGTTCTTTGGTGGTGAAACCCAGCGTCGGTCAAGAGTCCACCCTGGTGAGAACCTGGCTCTCGAAGTTAAAATAAGTCTGGAAGAAGCAGCAACCGGTGTTGAAAAGGAATTTAGTCTAAACCGGCGTGAACAGTGCCCGGTTTGTCATGGCACCGGACTTAAACCTGGTACTCAAAAAATAACCTGTTCAGCCTGTCATGGGCGAGGTCAGCTTCGTTATCAACAGGGCTTTTTTACTGTCAGCAGAACCTGTCCCCATTGTCATGGGCAGGGGGAGGTGGTGGCTACTCCCTGTGAAGAATGTAAGGGCACAGGTCTCATCAAGCAGAAAAAACAGTTAAGAATAAAAATACCGGCCGGGATTGAAGATGGTACCCGGCTGAGACTGAGCGGTGAGGGTGAGGCGGGCGAGGCCGGTCAGCCGAGAGGGGATCTTTATGTCCTGGTCAGAGTGGCCCGGCACCCATTTTTCGAAAGAAAAGGCAAAGATCTTTATGCTCAGGTTTCAATCAGCCTGACTCAGGCGGCCCTTGGAGCCAGAGTAGCTATCCCTCTTCTTAACGGCGAATCGGAAATCCTGAAAATTCCGGCTGGTGTTCAGTCCGGTGAGGTCTTTAAAATTAAAAATGCCGGTCTAAATGATATTGGCGATCGCCGCCGGGGTGACCTTTATGTCACCGTCAAGGTGACCATTCCTGAGAAGCTCGATAAAGAGCAGAGAGCTTTATTGACCAGGTTAGCCGAGCTTCGTGGTGAAAACATAAATGAGGTGGATCAAACCTGGGTACAGAGATATAAAAACCTCGTCGGACGCCAGACCGGTGACCAGTAATCAGTTTTTTATGACCGATCTTCCGGCTGGAGACGCTAAATTTTCTCTGGCTGGAGAGGAACATTTTCATCTGGCTCGAGTGGCCAGAGTCAAACCGGGTGACAGAATCTGGTTGACTGATGGCCGGCAAAAAAGGTTGCTGGCTGAAGTGCTCAGCCTGGAGCCGGATAAGACCTGGCTTCTTCCGCTTAAAATGACGGAAGAAAACTTAAAAACCGAACTTATCCTGGGACTAGGCCTAACCAGGCCGGCCACCATGGATACTATCATTGAAAAGGCGACGGAGCTGGGTGTAGCAGAGATAATCCCTCTGATCACCACTCGCTCTTTCCGATTGCCGGCTGATAAGCTAGAAGCCAGACTGGCTCGCTGGCAAAGAATCAGTCGGGCGGCTTTAAAGCAATCAAAAGGGGCCAGCCTGCCGGTCATCAGGAAGGCTATGAGCCTGGCAGAAGTCTTAAGCCTGGCGTCTAAAGGTGAACAAAAAATATTTCTTGATGAGCACAGCCAGGTCTATTTTCGTGATATACTCAGTGAAGATAAACCGGCTTCAGTCACCTTGCTGGTCGGTCCAGAAGGTGGCTGGAGCCAGAAAGAAAAGGAAGAGCTGGTTAGAGCTAATTATCGTGGATACAGTCTGGGTAGCAGGATTTTGAGAACAGAAACAGCAGTAGTTTCCGTCCTGACTTTAATTTCACATTTCTGGAACTGGTAAAATGTTTTTGCAGGGACAGAAAGTTGGCAAATATGAAATATTGCGATCGCTGGGCAGCGGCGGTTTTGGTTCCGTTTATCTGGCCAGAGACACCTGGCTTGATATCAAGGTAGCCATTAAAGTTCCTCATAAACAATCAACTGAGCTATATAAGCTGCTCAAAGAACCGAGGTTGCAGGCTGCTCTCAATCATCCCAATATTGTCAGGGTCCTGTCTGCTGAAAAGGAAAAAGATGTCTTTTTTATGGTGATGGAATATGTGAAGGGGCAATCTCTGGAGAAGATTCTGGAAAAGGAAAAAATTCTTGACTGCGACCGGGCGGTAGATATTATCAAGCAAATTTCCTATGGTGTCGATCACGCTCATCAGAATAAGATTATCCATCGCGACCTCAGACCGTCTAATATCCTTATTTCTGAAGAGGGAACAGTTAAGATCACCGACTTTGGCACTTCGGCCTGGCTGAATTCTGTCCAGTATGCTTCGACCAGGATAGGTTCACCGCCTTACATGGCCCCGGAACAGTTTCTGGGTAAGGCTTCTTACCCTGCGGATATCTATTCTATAGGCTGCATCTTTTATGAAATGATTGTCGGCCGTCCACCTATTTTTGATCCTGACCCTTTTAAGATTCTGGAAAAAGCCCAGCAGGGCAAAATTACTCCGCCCCGGCTTAAAAATATGAAAGTACCAAAGGAAGTTGATAACCTGATCATGAGATGTCTGGCTCCTCGGGTAGAAGACCGTATCCAAACTGCGTCAGAAATTATTCGGGAGCTATCCAGGTTAAAAGGAAAAGAAGAAAAATCCAGCGAGCTCGATGATATTTTTGCCAGAATAAAAGCGCGAGAACAGAGAAAATCTGACCTTTGCTGGAACTGCCGCCGGCCTCTCCCTTATAAAACCAGAGTTTGTCCCTACTGCGGAGAAAAGGTTTAAGGCAGGTCCGGTCCTACCTTCAAATTGACATTGAAAATTGACTGATATAGTATGAAAACAAAATCAGGTTTTAAAGTGACTGAACCGGGCCAGCTGATGCAAAATACTCATTATGAGCCGAATAAAGAAGGAGAAGCTGTCCATCGACAAAACAATAGAAATCTCGACTGCTGTTTTGATTCATATATGATAAAACGCCAAAATAAGGGGAGGGAAAGATGAATATTGATGATCTTTTAAAAATTGCCATTGAGCGAGATGCCTCTGATTTGCATCTTAAAGCCGGCAATCATCCGACCATCAGGGTTCACGGGACACTGGTACCTCTGGTGGGTTTTCCCAAGCTAACTTCTTCTGATACCGAAGAGCTGGCCAATCAGATCTTAAATGACTTTCAAAGAAAAAAATTAAAGGAAGAATTCGATATTGACCTGGCCTATAGCCTGCCTGGTTTTGGGCGATTCAGGGGTAATGTTTTTTATCAGCGAAATAGCGTAACCATTGCTTTAAGAATAATTCCACTGGAAGTCAAGTCAATCAGAGAGCTGTTATTGCCAGAAATTCTGGAGAAAATTGCCTTTTCCCCCCGGGGTCTGGTTCTGGTCACCGGTACTACCGGTAGCGGAAAAACGACCACCCTGGCGGCTATGATTGATTACATCAATACCTACCGCCGCG
>DAOLNQ010000029.1:7856-9178 GCA_035416665.1 Candidatus Saccharicenans sp.
CCGGACGTTATTCTGGTGGGTGAAATGAGAGATCTGGAAACCATCGAAACGGCTCTGCTGGCGGCTGAAACGGGCCACCTGGTTCTGAGTACCCTGCACACCCTGGATGCGCCGGAAACAATCAACCGTATTATTTCAACCTTCCCACCCCATCACCAGCGCCAGGTCAGATTGCAGTTAGCCAGTGTAATTAAGGCAGTCATCTCGATGCGCTTGGTGCCGCGCATGGATGAACAGGGTCGAGTGCCCGCAGTTGAAGTCATGGTCTCCACACCGTATATACAGGAATGTATCATTGACCGTGACAAGACAGCTTTCATTAGAGATGCTATTGCCACCGGTGTTTCCCAGTACGGGATGCAAACTTTTGATCAATCTATCTATCAGCTTTACCGTGATGGTTATATTTCTTTTGAACAGGGAATAAAGTATTCTTCTAATCCGGATGCATTTAAACTGAGGGTTATGGGGGTCCAGTCGACACTGGACATTGCACTGGAACAGATGGAACAAGAAATGGTCAAGGTCGAACGGGTTGAGCAGTCAGGAGGAGGGGGTGAAGAGGAAAGTTAGTTTAGATGAAAGCCAATGAGATTAGAACCACTTTTCTGGAGTTTTTCGAAAAGAGAGGGCACCGGATCGTACCGAGCTCTTCTCTGATTCCAAAAGACGACCCGACGCTGCTTTTTACCAACGCCGGGATGAATCAGTTTAAGAATATTTTCCTTGGGTTGGAAAAAAGAAGCTATAGCCGGGCGACAAGTGTCCAGAAATGTCTGCGGGTCAGCGGTAAGCACAATGACCTGGAGCAGGTCGGCCGGACACCCAAGCATCACACCTTTTTTGAAATGCTGGGGAATTTTTCATTCGGTGACTATTTTAAAAAAGAAGCAATTGATTTTGCCTGGGAACTCATTACCGGTGTCTTTCGCCTGCCGGTGGATAAACTCTACATTACCATTTATGAAGAAGATGAGGAAGCTTTTCATCTCTGGCAGAAAGGAATCGGTTTGCCCGTTTCCAGAATTTTCCGTTTTGGCAAAAAAGACAACTTCTGGGCGATGGGTGAGACCGGTCCTTGTGGCCCCTGCTCGGAAATTCATTATGATCTGGGTGAAGAACTGGAAGCAGGAAGTCCGGCTGAGCTCATAGCTGCCGGTAGCGATCGCTTTGTCGAGCTGTGGAATCTGGTTTTTATGCAATTTTTCCAGGATGAAAAGGGTAGAATGAATCCATTGCCTCGCCCTTCCATTGATACCGGTATGGGTCTGGAACGCATGGCGGCTGTGCTTCAGGGTAAAAAAAGCAATTTTGAGACTGAT
>DAOLNQ010000030.1:0-8870 GCA_035416665.1 Candidatus Saccharicenans sp.
CCTGATCGAAATTTATTTGAGAAATGTGGGGAGAAACGACAAAAGCCAGATTATCAGAATTGTTGGCCAAAACCTGACTGGCCTGAAGCAAAAGTCCATCCAGCTCACCAGAACTGACGGCTAAATCATCAGGAGTGATTTTGACCTCCCCTAACCTGTCATGAGGAGTGGAATCAAGGAGATGATTCACATAAAATTTAATTCCCAGGTCGGTCGGTATTCTGCCAGCCGAGGTATGTGGTTGATAGAGGCAGCCCTCTTTTTCCAGCTCTGCCATGACATTCCTAATGGTAGCCGGAGAGACAATATTATTGAGTTTCTGAGCCAGACTGGCCGAACTAACCGGTTTTCCAGTCTGCAGATAAACTTCGACTATTGAGTTTAAGATGACCTCTTCTTTATTTTCAAGCCTTTTGTAAGACATCTTACCGCTTATTATTTTATTACCCCAAAAGACAGTTTTTGTCAATCTATTCAGGGTCAGATGGCTATGAGCCCTATTTAATCAACAAGCCCGCATAACCCACAACCTGTTGATAATCACCTGTTCGTTCACCCGAGGTCTGGTATTTAACCAGATGCCCCTCCTTCGCTCCAAGGGCTCTGGCTGCGACCATCATAGCGGCGGTTGGCTGAAAGCCACACATGGTCAACTGATAAGAAATGACCAGTTCGAAAAGTCCTTTGGGGTCAAGTCTCTCCACAAAGGAAATCGCCCGATAGTCAAGCTTTTCAGCTAACTCCTGTCTAACGTAATGACTCATGTCGGTGCTGGCCACCAGCAGAACTTCCTGCTCCGAATTTTTTATCGCTCTGGCCAGAGCCAGTCCTAATTCTTCCAGCTTTTGATAATCAGCTTCGTAAGAAACCAGGATAGGAACGATAGACAGGTCCGGCTGAAAATACTGAAGAAACGGAATCTGCACTTCAATTGAATGTTCCTGACGATGGGCGGCTCTATCTCTGGCGATAAAGCTGCCTTCGGACAGAATCAAATCAACCAGAGGGGAATTTACCGGAACTTCTCCCAGAGGAGTCAACCAACTGTCGCTATCATCAAGAGCCAGAACCGATCCGATCGGATGATGAGCCGGTCCCAGGATAACCACCTGCGGTGGAATGATCACGCTGGAATAAACAGTCGCCGCCACCGGTCCCGAGTATTCATAGCCAGCATGAGGGACAACTACCCCGTAAGCTCTGGTTTTCTCGCTTCTTTTGGGCAGAAAGGACTCGATAGTCTTCCTGAGAAGATCAGGATCATCAGGATAAAAGTAGCCCGCTACATATGGTTGCCTCTTCATCTTTGCCCTCCACCAATCAAATGGTTTTAATTTATTAAATTTTTCTCTTCCTTAAAGTTGACGCCCAGGGCTTTCAATTCAGCCAGTATTGGCTCATAAATGTCGGGCGTGGTCGGGATCAAAACCCCACGACCTTTTATCCGGTTCTGCAAAATAAGCTTTACCCCTAAAGCCACCGGCCAGCCAACCAGCCTGGACATCGAACTGTGACCTCCCGGTTGACCAAAATCAATTAAGGTTGAAACCAGCTTCTCCTTTTGACCGGACGGATAGCTGATCAAAAGCTCATGCTCAAGTATGTTCATATCTCGCTCATTCTTTTCATATTGCATTTTTTCCCACATAATAGCAGTCAGCAGATCAAGAGGTGAACTTTTCTGAGAGGGTAATGGCTTTGTGCTGAATAAACCAAGCCACTCGAAGGACTTGATTGTGTCTGAATCCGGATCAAGTCTCAGCCGGGAAGCAACTGCAGTCTTTAAATCCTCATCGTTCTTAATCCCCAGCCATTCCCGCATAAAACCGGCATAGGTGGTGGCTGCCCATTCTCTGTCGTTTATATCCAGCAGGCCCAGCTCGCCTATCTTTTTCAGCTTAAAACACCAGCCTGGATAACGTAGTGTACCTCTCATAAGAGTTTTCACTTCAGGAATGTCATAAATCTGGCAGTAGATAACCGAATTGCGGTTGGGATAGGCCTCAAACTGGCCTAAACCAGGAATCTCAACCAGTTCAAAATGATCAAAAAGTTCTTCAGCCGGGATAACCACCTCCTGGCCGTCCTTTAAATAGCGGGCCTCATTGCGACCAGCCAGCAAAACTCCCCGTGGGCTCCAGGAAAACTTATAGCCAAACGGATTGTTATTAGCTTCAGGAGCTGGCAATCCACCGCAATAAGAGATAAAACTTAAAACCTGCCCTCCCGCTGCCCGGGCTTGATTAATGCATTTTTTGGCTTCCATATGATCTAAACCCGGATCAAGTCCGCATTCATTAAGAAAAATCAAACCTTTTGATCTGGCTAACTCATCATATTTTTTCATTTCAGGGCTGACATAGCTGGCTGTCACCAGGTGCTTACCCAGCTCAAGGCAAAGGCTAGCCACGTAAGGGTGAAAGGTGTAGGGTACCATGCTGGCCACAACATCTGCCCCGGCTAAAAGATCTTCAAGTTTTTCTTTATCCCTCAGGTCAAGATGGAAAGCCTGCCCCCTGGGATGCTGACCGACCAGCTGCCTGGCTCTGCTCTCATCCAGGTCAGCTACCTTAACCTCTACCTCCCCCAGGTTAAGAAGATACTCGACCAGTGGCCCGGCCACCAAACCTGCGCCCAGAACACAAACTTTTTTCATTTCATTACCTCTTTTCCTTTCTTTTCAGCTGTTCTCAGATTTAACATCCTTTAGATATTCAGCCAGATATTTATAATCAGGAGTAAGTTCTCCCCGATAAGCAATGACAGCTCTCTTTATCACCGGCTCCAGTTCGATTGTCTCAAAAGGCTGCTGGAAATCAGCCACAGCCAGATTGGGAATATAGGCTTTCAGTCGCTGACTGAAATAAGTTGAAGATTCCAGCGGTAATTCGGCAGGCAGATTATAGACTGCCATAACTACTGGACCCCGGCCTTCGAAACCATCAACAGTCTGCTCGCTAACCGGGTCAAAGACATAAACCGGACGTTCCGAATCGGTAGCTCTGACCGTGCATTCGATCGAACCATTGATATCACAGGTGATATCACCGATAACCTGCAGCCTGGGCTGAGCATCGCCCGCATACAGTTTTTTTAAGAAGGCCCTGGTTACGAACTTAGGATATTTTGGAGTCCAGAAAACAGCATTGATGAGAACATTGAGATAAGGTAGATAATTCTCTGTCACCGGATAATACTTTTCTGGCTGACGGTAATAATCCTCAAGCTCAAAAGGAAAGTCGCCTTTTGGTCTGACCATGTCCTCTTCTTTGAAAACAACTTTATAAACACGATGAAGAGAATAGTATCCCTTCTCCACTGTCTCAGCCAGTTCGAAAGGCGATATCTCAACGGCCGGCAATAAATCATATATCTCCTGCGCCCCCTGTGAAACATGCCCATAACCAAAAAATCCACAGATAAACGGGCCTATCTCAGGCGGCAGCCCTTTAGTTTCTATTTCCTGGCCAATCTGTTTGACATCTTCTTTGAGTTCTGTCAGGTTGCTATAATTAATAGCCTGGCTCAACTTCAAGAACGGAGTTTTGACTCCCAGAAGTTTCATTCTCTGTCCGTACGCCCAGAGGGAATTGACCAGACCGGCGTGGCCGGCATAGTTGCCAAAGAACAGAACTCTTCGACCCTGCTCATCGGTCATCTTTTCATAATCAATAAGGGTACAGCCCAGCTCCAGAATTTTCTTGAGCATCGGCATATTATGAGGCTGACCTTTGATTGTATGGGAAAAGAACACATAGGCTTTGCCTGGCTCCAGTTTACTAATTGGAATTTCCTTAATGGCCAGGACAATCTGACTGGGACAAATATCCTCCTGCACCAAGGCGCCGGCGGCGAGATACTCGCTGTCGGGAAAGACCCGGATAGGCGATGGCTGAACGTAAAAGGTCAAGTCATACTCTCTGATTAATTCCCTGACATGAGCCGGAATGAGCGGTACCCGCCTTTCGTACCGGCTGATATCCTCTCGTCTGATACCAATGCTGTTTTTCATGGGATTAGTCCTTTCTTTTTATATTATAGTGATATAAAAGAGATATCTGGCACGCCTTTTAAATATTATTATGTCATATTATGAGAAAAGAGGTCAAATGATTTCGTCTCTTCTAGCGGTCAAAGTTCAATCTTCCTATTGACGCTATTTATCACTTTGTCCATAATAGTCAGCATGATTCGTTTTCATAATACTCTGTCTGGAAAAATTGAGGACTTCAGACCACTGCGACCCGGGGAAGTCGGTCTCTATACCTGCGGTCCAACCGTTTATGATTATCCACATATAGGCAACTATCGTGCTTACATTTTTGAAGATATCCTGAAGAGATTTCTCATTTTTTCTGGCTTCAAGGTGACTCATGTTATGAATATCACCGATGTTGATGATAAGACCATTAAAGGAGCAAACGCCCTGGGCGTCTCGCTCAACGAATATACTAAAAAATACATTGATGCTTTCTTCGAGGATATCAAAGTTCTCAGGATCCTGCCGGCTGACCATTACCCGCGAGCAACCGAACACATTGAAGACATGGTCAGGATGATCAAGGGCCTGCTGGATAAAGGTTACGCCTATTTTAAAGATGGTTCGGTATATTTCAACCTGGCCAGGTTCCCTGACTACGGGAAACTATCCAAAATTAACAAAGAAGAACTCAAAGCCGGGGCCCGAGTTGAAACAGACGAATATGAAAAGGAAAATGTTTATGATTTTGTCCTCTGGAAAAAAGCCAAGCCGGGTGAACCTTACTGGGAGACAGAATTTGGGCCGGGCCGTCCGGGCTGGCATATTGAATGCTCAGCCATGAGCACCCGCTATCTTGGCCCGACCTTTGACCTTCATTGCGGTGGCATTGATAATATTTTCCCCCATCATGAAAATGAAATTGCCCAATCAGAAGCCTATTATGGCCAGAAATTCGTCAACTACTGGCTCCACTGCCATCATCTGGTGGTCAATGGGGAAAAAATGTCTAAATCAAAGGGAAATTTCTTCACATTACGAGATCTGCTGGCCCGCCAGATTGACCCGGTTGACCTCCGCTTCTTCCTGCTTTCCACCCATTACCGCAAGATGCTCAACTTCACCTTTGATAATCTTGATCAGGCCAGAGCCGCCCGCCAGAGGATAGTCGATTTTGTCTACGAACTCGAACACCAGCCACTACCTCCAAAAGCAGAAAACCAGGCGGCCGACGCCATTTCTACTCTGACCGATAAGGCTCTGGCTGATTTTAAGGCCAGCCTGGCTGATGATCTTAATATCTCTTCAGCTCTGGCTGCAGTTTTTGAATTTATCCGGGAAATTAATTCGAAGTTAGCCAGAAATGAAATCAGCCGTCCAGCCGCCGACCAGGTTCTAACTGCCATCTATGAGATCGATCAAGTGCTGGCTATTCTTCCTGAAAAAAAGGAAGAAGAGCTACCGGCTGACCTGCTTAGAAAAATTGAACAGAGAGAACAGGCCAGAAGGGAGAAAAATTTTGCCCTGGCCGATTCCATTCGCCAGGAGCTTCTACAGCAGGGCATTGTTCTGGAAGATACCAGAGAAGGCGTTCGGTGGAAAAAGATCAAATAAATTCTCTACCCTCTGGCCGCTGGGGCGAAGAGCTGGCCGCCGCTTATCTTCAGAAAAAGGGTTATCAAATTCTTGAACATAATTTTAACTTCCATCATACAGAGATAGATCTGATTACCCGTGATGGCAGCTATCTGGTTTTTGTCGAAGTTAAGACGAGAAGCTCAGCTGATTTTGGCACACCGGAAGAAGCTTTGACCCCCCGGAAAAAGTATCATCTACGACGGGCAGCCGAAGGGTATCTTTATCTGAACAACCTGAACAATATTGATTGCCGCTTTGATGTCATCAGCATTTTGTTTGGTCCCAACGGACAGATAGAAATAGAACATTTTGAAAATGCTTTTGAATAAATCAGTTCTGGAGAAATAAAATGAAAAAGCTTTATTCCCTGCTAATCCTATTGGTCCTGGCCACTTTTCTTTCTGGCTTTCCGGCCGTCCTTCAGGCTGGAGTTATTCCGGCGCCAGAAGAAATTCTTGGTTTTAAAATTGGAGCAGATTATCATTTAATCAACTATGAGCAAGCAATAGATTATCTCAAGAAGTTGGCCTCGGTCTCCAACCGCCTCAAGTTAGAGCAGATGGGCCAGACCACTCTTGGCCTCCCCATGTATTATGTCATTATTTCCTCGCCAGAAAATCTGGCCAGACTACAGGAATATAAAGACATCATAAAAAGATTGTCGCTGGGGCAGGCAGCCTCGGCAACCGAAGCCTGGCGACTTGCAGTTGAAGGGCGGGCTGTAGTTTATATTGACGGCGGTCTCCATGCGACCGAATGTGCCCCTGCCCAGCACCTGGTTCAACTGGCTTATGATCTGGTCTCGGGCGAAGACGAGAAGACCAAAAAGATCCTTAATGAGGTCATCTGCCTGCTGGTTTTTGCCAATCCTGACGGTATGAATATGGTGGCTGACTGGTATCAGAAGAATTTGGGGACGCCTTATGAAGTTTCTCCCCTGCCCTATCTATATCATTACTACGGCGGACATGACAATAACCGCGACTCCTACCTGGCTAACCTGCTGGAAACACAGAATATTTCCCGCCTGGTCAATCAGGAATGGTATCCGGTTGTGCTGTATAATCATCACCAGACTGCTCCCTTTCCGGCCAGAATCTGGTTGCCGCCAAGCTCCGAACCAACCAATCCCAATGTTCACCCGCTTATTGTCCGCTGGCAGAATCTCATCGGCTCGGCCATGGGAGCAGCCTTTGATTCAGAAAATAAAGATGGTGCTATTTCCAGAATTGTGTTTGACACCTGGTATCCCGGTTATGTTACCCAGGTGGTAGATTCTCACAATATAATCTCTATACTGACTGAGACCGCCCTCTATCGTTATGCTACGCCACGCTTTTATACTGTCCGTGATTTTCCACCAGAATATCAGGATCTGACCATGTCGGCCTTTTACCCCAGCCCCTGGAAAGGCGGCTGGTGGCGGTTAAAAGACGCAGTGGATTATTGTCTTACCGCTTCCCGAGCTGTTCTGGAAACAACGGCCAGATACCGTCAGGATCTTCTTTTCAACAAATATAAGATGGCGACTGAAGTCATCAATCGTTTTCAGCATGAACCACCTTATGGCTGGATCATGCCGGTGAGTCAGCCGGATCCTGGAAATCTGGGAGTCCTCTTAAGCCGGCTGATACTTCTAGGCATTGATATTTATCGGGCCGATGAAGATTTTGTTTGTGATGGCATCAGTTATCCAAAAGGAACATTCCTCATACCTTCCAGTCAGCCTTTCGGATTCTTTGCCAAGAATATGCTGGAAGAACAGCATTATCCGGACCTCAGAAAATACCCTGACCTCTGGCAGGGACTCGTGGCCAGCAAGAAATTCGAAGGGGCGCCGATTGAAGCCTATGACATGATGGGCTGGACTCTAAGCTATCAGTTCAATCTACAGGTTAAGGCCGCCAATACTCCGCTTAAAGTTAAAATGACCAGAATCAGGGAGCTTGATTTTCCTCAAGGAAAAATAGAAGCAGGCGGAGGTGTTTATTTACTGGACCACGCCCAGAATGCTTCTTTTGCCGCTATGAATCGTATCCTCAAGGCCAGGGGCAAAATCAAATGGACTAAAAAGGCTTTTACCGCCGACGGCCAGAATTATGCTGAAGGGACAATTATTGCCAGTGGCTGCAGCCGTGATTTTATGGAGAAACTGGCCAGCAACCTGAAGCTCAAAATTCAGGCTTTATCGTCTGCGCCAGCTGTTGACACTTATGAAATCAACAGTCCCAGAACCGGCCTCTATCAATCCTGGGTTACAGCCAATGATGAGGGCTGGACAAGATATGTCCTTGATGAACAGGAGTTCAATTACCATATTTTGCATGACGCTGAAATCAGAGCAGGCCATCTGGCTGCTGCTTACGATGCGATTATTCTACCTGACCACTACTCAGTTGATCTTATGATTAATGGCCATCAAAAAGGCACTATGCCGCCTGACTATGTGGGTGGACTGACTGTTACCGGAATCAATAACCTCAAAGAGTTTGTTAAGGAGGGTGGCACCTTAATTTTTATGAATACTACCTGTAACCTGGCCACTCAGGAGTTTAAAGCGCCAGTTAGAAACATCCTCGAAAAGGCCAGGAGAGAAGAATTTAATTGTGTTGGTTCAATCCTGCAGGCAGAATTTGACCTCTCCCACCCTGTTGCCTATGGGCTGAGCAATCCCCAGCCTGTTGTTTTTGCCGACAGCTGTGCTTTCGATGTCTATCCTTCTTTCACCGATAAAAACGCTCCCCGGGTCGTAGCCAGATATGCCGGCGACAGACTGCTGCTCAGCGGCTGGATTTACGGCCAGAATTTAGTTCAGCAAAAAGCAGCTATAGTGGAAGTGCCGGTGGAAAAAGGCCGCCTTATTCTTCTCGGCTTTCCCGTGCAGTATCGGGCCCAGCCACGGGGCACTTTTAAGCTTCTTTTCAATTCAATTTTCTATAGCTCGGTTAAAACAGGTTCCGGTCAAAAAGATCGATAGTCTGGTTTAAAAATTGAATCTGGCCAGCCTGGATAACCGCCTTTAGAAAGACCACAACACTGAGGCTGAATTTAAATTTGATAGTTTCAGGCGATTATCAAACAGCCAGTTGCTGGGAAGCTTCTTGCACTTTTCTGACCAGAGAAGTGTCGCCTGTATTTCTGGCGAGTTCCGCTATGGGCTGGTGAAGAAGAGGGTGAATGAGATCAGGGGCAATTTCGCTCAGGGGGATCATAACAAAATTCCTGAAGCTCATTCTGGGGTGAGGAATCATTA
>DAOLNQ010000031.1:0-8373 GCA_035416665.1 Candidatus Saccharicenans sp.
TATTTCCCGGCCTTCTTCCCAGGCGTAGCTCGTGTCACAAAAATCGCAGCGCAGATTGCAGCCGGATAACCGGAGAAAGATGGTCGGTTGCCCTTGCCTTCCGCCTTCGCCTTCAGCTGAAAAGAAAATCTCGCTAATCTTCAGTGTAAGTGGCGGCTGCATCCTCAGACTCCCAGACAGTCACAGCTGAGACTGGATAGAAGGCTCGAAGTTCACGGTAAAAATGCCTCGCCAGATTTTCAGCCGAGGGATTAAAATCATAAACTTCGTTAAGGAGCTTATGATCAGGTAAAATCCCGGCCAGCTTTTTTTTGATCTCAACAAAGTCAATGCCCAGGCCGGTTTTATCCAGCTCAGTCACGGCAATTTCCACCTCGACCTGAAAGGTATGTCCATGCAGTTTTTCACATTTCCCCTGGTATTCCCGCAGAAAATGGGCTGCCGAAAATTTATCTCTGACCTTGAGTTTCCAGCTCATATTTTACCCTCCTTTTTAAGACGCACCAGCAGGTGGTCTTTCTCTCCCACTTCCTGCCAGGCCCGGGCCCGCAGGAGGCAGCTCGAACAGCGGCCGCAGGGAATTTCTCCTCCGGCGTAACAGCTAACTGAATAGGAATAATCGGCTCCGAGGCTCAGGCCGAGCCTGATAATGTCTGATTTTTTCATCTTGAGGAAAGGAGCAATGATTCTCAATTTTTTGCCCTTCAGTCTTGCTCTGGTGCCCTCATTTATGGCTTTCTCCATGGCTCTGACAAAACCGCCGGTGGTATCTGGATAATTTGGTGAATCAATCACATTAAAGCCGCAAACCACGTGGCTGATATCAATGGTTTCGGCCAGGGCAGTGGCCAGCCCGATAAAAATTCCATTGCGAAAAGGGACATAGGTCACGGGCAGCCCTTCTTTTATTTCTTCTGCCTGTTTAAAGGCCGGCACTTTTATTTTTTCATCGGTCAGGGCCGAGCCGCCAATCTGTCTCAGGTCAACCTTGATCAGTCTTGGTTCAAGCCCGAGCCTCCGGGCTGTTTTTCTGGCCATGTTTATTTCCACCCGGTGCCTCTGTCCATAATCAAAAATAACAGGCAGGACCCGGGCATACCGCCTTAAGGCCCAGTAAAAGGCAGTCGTCGAATCAATCCCGCCTGAAAACAAAACCAGTGCGCTACCTGCCCTTTTTATATTCTCAGTGGTTTCTGGCATTTCTCTTTCTCCGCGCAAATTTCAGTGTCTATGGCTTCAATTATAGCTAGCTCTCAAACCATCATACCGCAGCTCTCTTTCTGTCTCAAATCTAAGCCTTCTTCTCGCGATTTTAGTTGACACCTGTCATTTTAGATGTTAACTTTTATTTCTTATGGACTGGGTAAAACTGGAAGAGCAGGTTCAACCGCTTAATAAGGGCCAACGACTGATTATCCGTGATGATGTCCATGAGTTTAATGAACTGCAGGGAGTGCTGGAGCTGGCTTCCAGAAAAAAACTAAAACCAATCATCCTCGATACTGGCCTTTTCGGTCTGAATGAGTTGACCATTCTTTCTCGCTTCCATTTTTCTTTCTACAGTGGAGACCTGGCCCGGCCTGATTTTCTGCAACTGGCGGCTATAACTGAGCTTCTGAATAAAAATAACTGCCCGGTGTATTTCTTCCTGGAGGAAGGCTCCAGGGCTGAAGCCTTTGATGAGAAACTGGCCGCGCAACTGGAAGCGGTTTTTATTTCGTCACGCCAGAAAAGCTGGGAAACTAGCCAGCTCGCCAGACTGGCGGAGGAAACCCTGGCCGGCGGCACTACCCTCGTCTATTATCATCACGGACAGCCTGCGGAGAGTCTGGCTGAATGGCCTAAAAAAAACTGCTGGCTGCATTGGTCGAACCGCTTTTTTGATGAGAGCGGTCAACCGGTTGTTCTGGAACTTCTCAAAAATATAAAACAAAAGAAGGCTCATGTAATTATTCATCTTGATATACCGGCCTCTTTCGATTATATTAATAGTCTTAGTGAGGGCGGTGCCCATTTGATCTTTAATTTTGGTCCGATTGAAACCAGAAGCAGGCTGTCCAGGCTTGAATCTTCATGGAATAAGAAAAAATTGCCTGAAAAGGTGTTTTACCTTTATCAGGATTTCATGGCTTGAGTTAAACTCAGCCGGGTTCCCCGGCCAGCCAGAAACGGAGATTTTTTCTCTGCGATTCTAAGAAAAAAGTCACAGAAATTTATTTATTCAGGATAAAAGATGGAAGATAAGAAGCTCAATGGAAGCCAATCAGAAGGAACCCAGACCTCTGAGATTCTCCTCAAGGTGAAGGAGGCTGAGGCCCGGGCCCGCCTGAAAATTGAGGAGGCCCGGCAGAAAACTTCCTCCGAGATAATCAGAGAGGCGACGGAGGAAGCCTCGAAGCTCACAGAAAAAATTCTGGTTGAAGCCAGAAACCAGGCGGCCCGGATTAAAACCGAAGCGCGTCAGCAAGCTGAAAAAGAGGCCAGGGCGATAAAAGAAAAGACGGAAGAAGAGAAAAAGCAGCTACTGGAGATCGCTTCGGCCAACTTTAATCAGGCGGTAGAAAAAACCACCGAGCGGCTCCTGCAGATTATAAGAGAAAGGCAGTTCTAAAGATGGCTATAGCCGCAGTTAAGAGAATGGAAGTCCTTCTGCCCAGAACTGAGCTGGAAGGCTTTGTCTCTTATCTCCAGGAGCTGGGAATAGCTCAACTTGACCCGCTTCCTTATGAAGAACTGGAACTGGCCAGCTCACCGCTCGAGCTGACAGAATATGAACGCTGGCTTGGAAGAATCAACCATGTGATTCAAAACCTGCCCGAAACAGAGCCCAAAAAGGGCCTGGAGAAACTCTTAGCGCCTAAGCCAAAATATTCGGCCAGTTTGAGAAAAGTTCTCCTTGATTATGGTTACCAGAAAGTGGTCGAAGATTATGAGGCACTGGAAGCGAAGCGGGCTCAGCTCTGGCAGAACATAAAGCAGATTGAAAAAGAAGAAGAATTTTTGAAGCCCCTGCTGGCTCTGGACGCCCCTCTTCGCCACCTGACCGGTTTTGACTGCTGCCAGCTAAAAATGGCTGAAGTTAAAAGAGAGGATTTAGAAAATATAAAGGAGCAACTCACCGAGCAGCCGGCCGCTGTCTCCGTCATCTCAGCCGAGAAAAATCTGGCTTACATTCTTGTTATTTATCATCAGAGTCTGAAAGAAGAGATCGAAGCTATTTTTTCTGGCTTTAAATTCACTTATATTTCCCTTGAATCTTACTTCTCGAGGTTAAAGGGAGATGAAAAAGTCTCTGACCTGCTGGCCCAGCTGGAACAGCAGAAGTCCAGGGCCAGGGAAGAAATCAACGAGCTGGAAAAGCAGATGACCTCTTTTGCTGTTCACCGCTCGCCTCTGATGGCTGTTTATGATGTGCTTCTCAACGAAAAGCAAAAATTGGCTGCGGCCAGTCTGGCTGGCCTGACTGAAAAAACTGCTTGGTTAGCAGGCTGGGTACCGGCCAGCGAAGCTGATTATCTGGCAGAAAGGGTCAGCCGGTTTTCACAGGATATTTATTTGAATCTAAGGGAACCAAAACCGGAAGAGCAAGACGATATTCCGGTTATTCTGGACAACCCGGAAGTGATTAAACCTTTTGAAGTAGTTACCACCTTATATGGCTTACCGCGTCCGGGAGGTATAGACCCGACCATTTACTTGGCCCCATTCTTCTTTGTTTTTGTTGGCCTGTGTCTCAGCGAGGGTGGTTATGGCCTGGTTATGGCTTTGCTCAGTTTGTTCTATCTGAAAAAAGCTCAACCCAAAGGTGGAACCAGGCTATTTATGACCCTTCTTTTTTATTTAGGCCTTTCCAATATGATTTTTGGAACACTTTTTGGCGGTTGGTTCGGCTTTCCGATCAAGCCTCTGGTTCTTATTGACCCGATTAAGAATCCGATTCCTTATTTAATTCTATCTCTGGCTCTTGGCTTTATTCAGGTTATGCTTTCCACCTTTCTCAGCCTGGTGAAAGAGTTCAGAAGGGGAAACAAAGTAACTGCTATTGCCGTCAAAGGCGGCTGGCTGGTGCTTCTTCCTTCTCTCCTGTTTTATTTCCTTCTTAAGCAACCACCGCTCCTGGGTATCCTGACTCTGGTGGGGGCAGCCGGTATTGTCTTTTTCAGTTCGCCTTCGCGAAACATCTTTGCCCGTTTTTTTAATGGTCTTTATGCTCTTTATGGTATAACCAACTATTTTTCTGATACATTGTCCTATTCCAGATTGCTGGCTCTGGGCCTGGCAACCGGGGTAATTGCCATGGTGGTTAACTCGCTGGCTCAGATCGCCTGGGGTTTTCCTTTCATTGGTTGGCTGGTTGCTATTCTAATTTTTGCCGGTGGCCATCTTTTTAATCTGGCTATTGGTCTTCTTGGTGCTTTTGTCCATTCGATGAGGCTGCAGTTTGTGGAATTTTTTGGCAGATTTTATGAAGCCGGCGGGAAACCTTTTCAGCCGGTTAAATTGGTAAACAAATATATTGAGTTTATCAAATGAAAAATAATTGCTGACTCCAGCAGGAGGTAAATATGTCTTTAGGATTGACACTGGCTATTTTAGGAGCTGCACTGGCTGTCTTTATCGCCGGTATAGGCTCGGCTATTGGTATCGGGCTGGCTGGTCAGGCGGCTTCGGGTGTAATGAGCGAAGATCCGTCTAAATTCGGGATCCTGATCCCACTGACAGCTTTGCCTGGCACCCAGGGCATTTATGGCTTTTTGAGCGGATTTCTGGTCATTTTAAAGTTAGGTCTCCTGGGAGGCCAGATAATTCAGCCAACTGTTCAACAGGGATTGCAGATTATGTTTTCCTGCTTTCCCGTGGCTTTTGCTAGCCTGGTTTCGGGCATTTATCAGGGTAAAGTTTGTGCTTCCGGGATTTACATGGTGGCCAAGCAACCAAAAGATATGACCAAGCCCCTGGTTATGGGTGCTCTGGTCGAAACCTATGCTGTTCTGGGCCTGTTAGCCACGGTTCTTTTACTCAACGGAATTAAACTTTAATCAGCCAGGGTAAAAATGAGTCTTCAGAAGATTCTGGAAAAAATTGAGCAGGAAGCCAGCCAGGAAGTTGAGGCTATTCTCGGCGAAGCCAGAAAAAAAGCTGACAGCCTGAAGAAAGAAGCTGAGGCCAGAGCCCGGGCTCAGGCTGAGTCAATTATCAAACAAGCTGAAACGGAAGCCAGCCTGGAGGCCAGCCGGATTCTGACCCAGGCTCAATTGCAGAGAAGAATGGAACTCCTTAAGGCCAGAAGAGAGCAGATTTCCCGGGTCCTTGAGGAAGCCCTGAAGAATGAAGAATTAAAGAAACTGAGGCTAAAAAAGGAAATAGTTTCCCGGGAAGGAATCCTGGAAGAGATGCTCGAGGCTGACCGGCTTTTAGCTGAGTTAGGACCTGAAATCGAGAATGAGATTTTAGCCTGGCTTAAGATCTAAAATGACAGCTAAGTTCTCTCCTTTAGATTATGCTTTCGCCGTCGGGCGAATTAAAGCCCTGGAGAACTATTTAATTCCTGCCCGTATTTTCAGGGAAGCAGCTGAAGCCCCTGATTTTAAACGGGCAGCCGAATTAATTTCAGAAGCCGGGAAAACAACCGACCGTTTGCGCGAGGCAAGAACGCCAGCTGAACTGGAAGCTTTCCTGGAGGCAGAACGTTCTGTTCTGGATGACACCCTGGGGGAGCTTTTTCTGGACAAAAAACTTTATGATTATTACCGGCTGGCCGATGAGGTGGCCAGGGTAGCCGGCTCTCTTTCTCTTCTTGCTGAGCCATTTTTTCTTGATTTTTTCCGGCTGAAAATTGACCTGGCCAATCTTAAAATTTATCTGCGCTGCCGTTATGCTGGCCGTCCGGTAAGTCAATTTGAGGAAAAATTTGTTTCTGGTGGACAGCTGGAGAAAAAGATGTTTCTCGACAATTATAGCTCTAATCTGGAGGATTTTGCCCAGCTTTTAAAGGCCACCTCCTATGAACGGCTCTGGCGGGAAGGACTGAACTTTTTGCAGGCTCAGGATAGTTTTATTGCTTTTGAGCGAGAGGCAGAAAATCTCGTCATGGATTATCTCCAGTCGGCTAAAAAAGTCACTTTCGGACCCGAGCCGCTTTTTGCCTACGGTCTGGCCCGACGGCAGGAGCTCAAGCTTACCCGGCTGGTAATCCTGGGCCAGATGTTAAATATTCCAGCTTTTCTACTTAAAGAAAGGATAAGCCAGACCTATGTCTGAACCGGCGCGAATTGCTATGATCGGAGAGGCTGAATTCTGCCAGCTCTTCCGTCTCTTTGGCCTGACGGTCTATTCGCCGGCCAACCTGGATGAAGCCAGAACAAGGCTGGAGCAAATTGTTCAGGAAAAGTACAGCCTCTGCCTCATCCAGGAAAAATGGCTTGAACCATTAAAGGCGGAAATTTCCGCTCTCAGCCATAAATTTCTGCCCGTGTGCCTCGGTTTTTCTGATTATCGAGGAGCTACCGAAGCGGTGGCCAGGGCTATCATGGAACTTTCGATTCGGGCCACCGGTTCAGACGCACTTTTTAGAGAAAGGACTTAATATGAAACAGGGAAAGATAATCAGAGTAGCTGGCCCGCTGGTCGTAGCTTCAGACTGCTTAGGGGCCAAAATGTATGACATGGTCAAAGTCGGCCAGCTGGGGCTGGTGGGTGAAATAATTGAACTGAATAATGACCTGGCTTACATCCAGGTTTATGAGGATACAACCGGAGTCGGTCCTGGCGAGCCGGTGACTTTAACGGAACGCCCCTTATCGGTTGAGCTTGGGCCCGGTCTTCTTGGCTCTATTTATGATGGTATCCAGAGACCGCTTAACGTTATTCGCCGTGAACATGGCGACTTCGTCTCACGCGGCATTGAAATGCCAGCCTTAAGACGTGACAGAAAATGGGTTTTTACTCCTGAAAAGAAAAGAGGGGACAAACTGGTAGTCGGTGATATTATCGGCTATGTGCAGGAAACCCAGCTTATCCAGCACCACATTTTAGTCCCGGCCGGGGTGGAAGGTGAAATAATTGATATCAAGAGCGGAGAATTCAGTGTCGACGAACCGGTCTGCCGGGTAAAAACACAGGCCGGTTCGGAGGAAGAAATTAAGCTATTTCAGGTCTGGCCGGTCAGAAGGCAGCGTCGGGTTAAAGAAAGAATGATGCCTGATGAACCGCTGGTTACCGGCCAGAGAATTCTAGATACACTTTTCCCTTTAGCCAAGGGCGGTACAGCCTGTGTCCCGGGTCCTTTTGGCAGCGGCAAAACGGTTGTACAGCATCAGTTAGCCAAGTGGTCAGATGCTCAGATTATTGTCTATGTGGCCTGCGGCGAGCGTGGCAATGAGGTGGCTGACCTGTTGCTGAGCTTCCCGGAACTAAAAGACCCCTCTACCGGCCGGCCGTTAATGGAGAGAACAATCATCATCGCCAACACTTCCAATATGCCGGTGGCTGCCCGTGAAGCTTCAATTTATACCGGTATTACCATTGCCGAGTATTTTCGCGATATGGGCTATTCTGTGGCACTTATGGCTGACTCTTCCTCTCGCTGGGCTGAAGCTCTGCGCGAAATCGGTGGCCGAATGGAGGAAATGCCAGGTGACGAAGGTTATCCGGCCTATTTAGCCAGCCGTCTGGCCGAGTTCTATGAACGCGCCGGCAAGGTTGTTTGCCTCGGTTCAGACCACCGGGAAGGAGCACTGAGCGTTATTGGCGCGGTCAGCCCACCCGGTGGTGACCTGTCTGATCCAGTCGTTCAGGCTACACTCAAGGTGGTTAAGGTTTTCTGGGCTCTGGATGATCAGCTGGCCAATATGCGTCATTTTCCGGCCATCAACTGGCTGCAGAGCTATTCGCTGTACAGAGATACGCTTAAAAAATATATGGCCGAGAAAGTGGCTGAAGATTTTACCGATCTCAGCCAGGAGGCGTTAAAACTGCTGGAAATGGAGGCGGAACTTCAGGAAATTGCCCGCTTGATTGGCGTTGAATCACTGTCGTTTAAAGACCGGCTGGTGCTGGAGACGGCCCGCTCTATTCGGGAGGATTTTCTTCACCAGAACGCTTACCATCCGCAGGATACCTACACTCCTTTGCGACAGCAATATCTCATGCTTCGCAACATCCTTTATTTTCATCGGCGAGCTAATCAGGCTCTGGAGGAGGGCTGCGACTTCAAGGAGATTATTTCACTGGAAGTCCGTGAGCAGCTGGCCAGAATGAAATATTTACCTCAAGATGAGCAGGCTTTGCTCGAGATAGAAAAACAAATAGATGCTTCCTTTAAGGAACTTTCCAGTCGAGGTTAAAGACCATGGCAAAAGAATATTTAACAGT
>DAOLNQ010000032.1:0-8316 GCA_035416665.1 Candidatus Saccharicenans sp.
GATTATTTTACGGAAGGTGGGCCAGCCTTTGTCCCTAAAAATCATATCCTTCTGGAAGAAGTCTTACGTCTGGCACGGGAGACAGAAGGAGTGCCGGTTCTGTCTCATCCAGGGGCTTATTTCCAGCAGACTACTCGAGAAGATCTTATATTACTCAAATCTCTTGGCCTGCAGGGACTGGAGGTCTATACTTCTTATCATCAGCCAGAGCAGACTGAATTATACCACCGGCTGGCCGAAGAGCTTGACCTGGTGGCCACTGCTGGCTCTGATTTTCACGGCCAGATTAAACCCCGGGTTTACTTCGGACTGATCAAAGACGGCAATTATGACATGGTCAAAAAATTGAGAGAGAGGAAGGGCTGATGCACTTTAACTGGCTGGACATTATTCTTATTGTCATTTTGCTGTTGACTTTTATCATGGGTCTGATCAAAGGTCTGCTGCGCCAGGTTTTAGGTCTGGCCGGGGTGATTATCGGGTTGATTGTGGCCTCCAGGAACTATGGCTGGTTATCCTGGAAGCTTCATTCCTCGGTGAGTTCTGATTTCTGGAGGAATTGCCTGAGTTTTTTGCTGATTTTTATCTTTATTGTTCTTCTGAGCTGGTTACTGGGAGTATTGCTGAGTAAGCTGATGAAAGGGCCGCTCAGCCTGCTCAATCATCTTCTGGGAGCAGCCTTCGGGCTAATTAAAGGAGTACTTATCTGTGCCGTAATTGTCATGGCTCTGGTTGTTTTTGATTTCGGGCAGCCAGCCTTGATCGGTTCCAGATTGGCTCCGGCCTGCCTTCGTGTCTCCAAAGCTATGATTAACTTGATTCCGGCTGATTTAAAGGCTAAATTTAATGATAATTGGAAAAAAATTCAGGGCAAGGGAGGTGGGGAGAATGAGCAAAAAGTTTGAAGAACTTAATATCCATCAAAAGCTGGAGAATCTTATCGCCGATATGATAGAGAAAGAAATTCACCTAAAGGAAGCTCAAGCCGAGTTCGAGAAAATATATCTGGAGACAGCCAGCGCCCGGTACAAGGGGAATAAGACTAAAATTGCTCAAGCCCTGGGCATCCACCGGAATACTCTCCATAACCGATTAAAAGCCTTAAAAATCAAGGTAAAAAAATAGCAGTCTTTACTCCTACCTGCTAAAATTTACATCTCAGATCTTGACAAGGTTTTTACCATAACTTATAATTTAGCAGTCAACATGCAGGAGTGCTAATTTAAATAAAGGATATTAAATAAAAGATAGGAGAAAGGAGGTAAAAACATGAAAATTCAACCATTGTATGACCGAGTTCTGCTGAGGAGAGTGGAAGAGGAAGAAGTCAAACGTGGCAGCATTATTATTCCTGACACCGCCAAGGAAAAACCACAGGAAGCAGATGTCATTGAGGTTGGCCCGGGAAGAGTAAATGAAAGCGGAAAAACTATTCCCTTAAGTGTCAAAAAGGGTGATCGGGTGCTTATTGGCAAATATAGCGGCACTGAAGTCACGATCGATGGTGTTGAACACCTGATTGTCCGCGAAGATGAGATTCTGGCGATTATTAACAGATGAAAAGATAAGGAGGTAAACCATGGCCAAACAAATTTTACTTGGTGATGAAGCCAGACAAGCCCTCTTGAGAGGCGTCAATACTTTGAGCAATGTGGTCAAATCCACCCTTGGTCCGAGAGGAAGAAACATTATCCTTGATAAAAAATTTGGTTCTCCGACCAGCACCAGGGATGGCGTTACCGTCGCCAAAGAAATCGATCTTAAAGATCCCTGGGAAAATATGGGCGCCCAGCTGGTCAAAGAAGTTGCTTCTAAAACTTCTGATGTAGCTGGTGACGGCACGACTACCGCCACTGTTTTAGCCCAGATAATCTACGCAGAAGGAATTAAGCATGTCACAGCCGGCCGAAATCCTAACTTGATTAAGAAGGGTATTGAACGGGCGGTGGAAGAAGTCGTTAAAGAACTGAAAAGTATGAGTCGGGAAGTCACTGGCGACATGATCGCTCAGGTCGGTGCCATTTCTGCCAATAATGATGAGTCTATAGGCAAAATTATTGCCGAAGCTATGGAAAAAGTTGGTAAGGATGGAGTTATAACCGTAGAAGAAGCCAAGGGGCTGGAAACTACTCTGGAATTTGTCGAAGGTATGCAGTTTGATCGGGGGTATCTCTCGCCTTACTTTGTTACTGACCCTGAGCGAATGGAATGTGTCCTGGAAAATCCGCTCATCCTTTTATATGAGAAGAAAATCTCCAACCTGCGTGAGTTTCTGCCTCTTCTGGAAAATGTAGCGAAAATGGGTCGTTCACTGCTGGTCGTAGCAGAAGAGGTGGAAGGCGAAGCTTTAGCTACGCTGGTGGTTAATAAGCTCAAAGGCACACTTATGTGCTGTGCTGTTAAGGCCCCTGGTTTTGGTGACAGGCGCAAAGCCATGCTGGAAGATATTGCTATCCTGACCGGCGGGCAGGTTATAACTGAAGAAATGGGTGTTAAACTGGAAAATGTCACCCTTGACTGGCTGGGTGAAGCAGCCAAGGTTGTTGTTGACAAGGATAATACCACTATAGTTGAGGGCAAAGGCAAACCGAGCGACATCCAGGCTAGAATCAAACAGATCAGAGCCCAGATTGAAGAAACGACTTCTGATTATGACCGTGAGAAACTGCAGGAAAGGCTGGCTAAAATGGTCGGCGGCGTCGCTTTGATCAAAGTTGGTGCGGCCACCGAGACTGAGCTAAAAGATAAGAAAGCCAGGGTAGAAGATGCTATGCATGCTACCAAGGCCGCCGTCGAGGAAGGTATCGTTCCCGGTGGTGGAGTAGCTCTCCTGCGTTGCCAGAAAGCTCTGGATAAGCTCAATCTTGAAGGCGATTTACAAGTGGGAGTCCAGATTATTCGGCGGGCTCTGGAAGAACCAATCCGGCAGATTGCCGCTAATGCCGGCTACGAAGGTTCCATTGTTGTGGAGAAAGCTAGAGAGATGAAGCAGGATATGGGCTTCAATGCGCTGACTGAAAAATATGAAGACATGATCAAGGCGGGAATTGTTGATCCAACCAAAGTGGTCAGGACAGCTCTCCAGAATGCTTCGAGCATTGCCAGTCTGCTACTAACCACCGAAGGTTGTGTAACAGATATACCAGAAGAGGAAAAGAAACAGGCTTATCCCACCCCGCCGGCTGACATGTATTAATTAAAGATCAAACAGGCGTTTATCAAGGCCGCTTCCGGTTATCCGGAGCGGCCTTTTTTTTGAGTTGTTTTTCGCCCTTATGGTATATTAACCTGAACAGGAAATCTTCTGGCCCAAACGGATTAGATGAAAACTCTCAACCGCTATCTGCTTAAAGAAGTTGTTATTTCTTTTTTGATAGCTCTGGGGTTGATAATTCTCGTCCTCCTTTTAAATGATATCTTCTATTTGACGGATATTTTTATCAGTAAAAAAGTACCGCTGGGTATTGTCCTGAGGGTTCTTTTTCTGTTACTTCCTTCGATTCTGGCCCTGGCTATTCCATTGGCTTTTCTGGCTGGATTGCTAGGGGGCCTGACTCATCTTAATGCCGACCGGGAGATCGAAGCTCTGAGACTGCTGGGAGTAAGCCCCCAGCAGGTGCTGAAGCCCCTCCTGGGACTGGCCCTGATACTTTGCCTTGTAACTATGTCTTTTACTTTCTGGCTGGCGCCTCGGGCCAATTATAAGTGGCTTCAGACCATGGTCGAATCTGTTTTGACCAGAACTAATTTCCAGGTGATTCCCGGTCAATTTAATGAATCTTTTCCGGCCAATGTGATTTACATTGACAGCCAGGATAGTCAGGGGAAATGGCATGATATTTTCCTTTACAGAAAAGAGGAGGAAAATGGAGTGCAGATAGTTACGGCCAGAGAAGGTGAGATGTGGCCAGCCCCTGATTTCAAAGCGGCCTGGCTAAGATTGGCCGATGGTTATAGCTTCAGGTTCAATCTGAGTCAGCCTGAAACGATTAGCTTTAACCAATTTAAAAGGCAGGAGCAGCTGGTTGATCTGAAAAACCTCCTTCCATCTGTCTCCCTTGAGAAGAAATATAGAGAGAAGAGCCTGAAAGAATTATTGGCCGACTGGCGAAAGATAAAAGTGGATAGGAATAAAAACAGGGGAGAGCTCCTGGCCATTCAGGTTGAGTTAAATAAGAGAGTCAGCATACCAGCTGCCTGTCTGGTTTTTGTTTTTCTTGGTTTGGGCCTGGGCTGGAGAAGATGGC
The DNA here is from genome assembly GCA_035416665.1 of Candidatus Saccharicenans sp. Classification (GTDB taxonomy): domain Bacteria; phylum Acidobacteriota; class Aminicenantia; order Aminicenantales; family Saccharicenantaceae; genus Saccharicenans. The sequence continues at coordinate 4,248 of DAOLNQ010000032.1, forward strand.
CTGGTGGCCGGGTGGGTGGCTATGGAGTCAGCCTGATTATTCTGGTGATTTATTATCTGCTACTGGTTTTTGGTCAGAGTCTGGCCGAAGCAGGCCGGCTGGCTCCTCTGGTTGGACTATGGCTGCCTGATTTTCTGGCCCTGGTGGCTGGCTGCGTGACTTATCTTTCAGCCTGCCGGGAGGTTCAAATCGGGTTTTGTCCGGGAATTAAAAGTCTGGCGTCACTTCCTAAAAAACCGGCCAGGATTTTTACCGTCTCATCATCCAGACGACCAAAAAGATCAAGCCGCCAGGTTTTAGGTCTGGGCTTTCATGATCGGTACATATTGAGCAAATTTGTTACTCTATATATTTGTTTGTTTCTGGCTCTGGTCCTGGTCCTGGTAGTTTTTAATTTTCTGACCAGATGGGAAATGGCCAGAGAAAACCGGCAGTCAATTTATCTGCTCCTTTCCTTTGTCTGGCATAAGTTGCCAGAGTTTACCATTCAGGCGATTCAGCTGGCAGCTCTCCTGGCCCCAATTCTCTGTCTGAATTTTCTTTACCGCCGGAATGAAATTCAAGTCATGATTACTTCTGGTGTGAGTTTCTGGCGGCTGACAGCTCCGGTATTAGGGGTAGCGATTTTAATTATACCGATTAGCTTTTTTCTTCAGGACAGGCTGGTGGTCAGGGGCAATTTAGAGGCAGAAAAAATCTGGAGCCAGCTGGCTGATCGTCCGGTCAGGGCGTTTACTTTTCAAAATCGTTACTGGATTAAAAATGATGATTTGCCCGGGTTTGTCCATTATGAGCTGTCTTCAGCCGAAATGAATAACCTTCAGAGGCTTTTAATTTTTCAAACAGAAAATGGTTCTTCTTTCAGACTAAAAAGAGTTATTTTCAGCCAGATGGCTAAAATCAGCCAAAATAGCCTTCATTTAGAGAATGGCTGGGAAAGAGATGTAAAAAGTGAGAATTTCCATTTTTATAAATTTGACACTCTCAAACTTAACTGGCCGGAAACTCAAAGACAATTCGTAAAGGAGTGGAAAGAGCCATCCCTGATGACTTTGAAGGAGCTTGGCCAATACAGCCGCGACCTGGAGAAAAGTGGCAGCCCCGCCCTGAACTTAAGGTTGGAAGCCAGATTAAGAGTGGCCTGGCCTTTTTCTGTCTTTGTCCTGTGCCTGCTGGGGGTAGCGCTGGCCGGCTTAAGTCAGAAAAGAATATTTGTTTTTCCACTTGGGCTAGCCCTGGGTGGCGGCTATCTTTTCTGGCAGACTGTGGCTGCCTTCCGCAGTCTGGGACACGCAGGCATTCTCAACCCGGGGATAGCTGCCTGGAGCCCGATAGCCATTTTTTCTCTCGTCGGGTTCTATCTTTTTTTCAGGGTAAAAACTTAGGGCTGGTGAGGTAGATTAAAAGTATCTCACATTTTGTATTTACCGAAGTCTTCCGGCTTGAGGCTTTCCAGGAGTTTTCTTAGTCTTTCCGATTCCTCCGGGCTCTGTCCAGCTTCGGGAGTTCGGCTCAATTTAATGACTTCTTCTTCTACATAAATGGGAGAATTTGTTCTGAGAGCCAGGGCAATGGCATCGGAGGGGCGGGAATCAATTAGATAAGAAATGTCATGCTGATGGCAATAAATGACCGCATAATAAGTATTATCCCGAACATCATTTATGACTACTTTGTCCACTTTGATATTTGTCTGATCGAGGAAATTTTTCAGAAGGTCATGGGTCATGGGGCGAGGAGTGACTATGCCCTCCAGAGTGAGGGCAATTGCATTGGCTTCATACAGGCCAATCCAGATGGGCAAAATCTGGTCAGATTCAGTATCCTTTAAAATGAGAACTGGCATTTTTGACACCGGGTCAACCACCAGCGCTCCGACCTTCATAATTATTTCCATAATCTTTTTCCCTCTGAATCTGAATTTAATATAAGTTCAGGCTGGCAGGTTGTCAAGAAAGAAGCCAGTTAAGGCAGATACCGTGGTGTCTCAATGGGATTTTAAAAGAGCCTGACCCTGTCTGGCATATTCCTCCGAGCGATCATACTCACCAAGGCGATTGTAGAGGTCAGCCAGCAGGAAGTAACCAAGAGGCAGGTTTTCTTTATCTGGTTTTAACTCCAGGCCTTTTTTCACCAGCTCAATGGCTTCGTTAAAGTTCCGGCCTTGCCTGAGATAGATTCGAGCTAGGTAAAAATAAGTTAAGGGGAAGGAGGGTTCCGCTTTTAAAGCTTTGAGCAATGTTTCCAGCTCCTCTTCCTCTCTCTGCTGGAGTCGGTAAAGACGGGCCAGATTGAAGAGGGCTTTAAAATGATTCGGCGAGTCAGCGATTTCCTGCTGATAGAGTTTAATGGCTTCTTCCAGCCTGTTTTGTTTTTCACGCAACTGGGCCAGGTTATAGCGGAGATTAAGCAGAGTAGGATTTATAGCCAGAGCTGCTTCCAGATGTTTTTCAGCACAAACCAGGTCATCTCGGTTTAAGCAAATAGCGGCGATGGCATTATGGGCTGAGGCAGAACGCGGATTTCTTTTCAGACATTCTTCGAAGTAAGGAAGAGCTTTGTCATAATTCGCCCGCAGGGCGTAAAGAGTACCCAGCACGTGATAAAACTGAGAATCATCAAAGCCACGTTTTACCTGTTCAAGAACAAATTTTTCCGCCTCTTCCATTTGACCTAAGGCCGCATAGCAATTGGCCACATTGATGACAGCAAAAGAATCGTCAGGTTTAAGTTCCAGGGCCTGAATAAAAGCCCGGGCGGCTTCTTCAAATCTTCTTGCCCTGAAATAGATATTGCCCAGGGCAAAATACCCGTCACTGATGGTGGGGTCTTCCTGCAGAATTTTATTCAGAGCGGCAATAGCCTCATCGAAGTTTCCGGCCAGTCCGATTTCTCTCGCTCTGGAAATTTCATTAAATATATTTATCTTATCCTTGGGATCAGCCAGCTTTTTCCCTTTCAGCCGAGCTGGATCAACAAAAGATCCCAGATAACCTAGAGCAGCTAATCTTTCTTTTGTTTCTTCATCTACCACCGAGAAGTCAGCCTGGATAGCTTTTTCTCCGGCTTTTTGTTCAAACTCCTGAGCTAAAGCGGTCAATTCTTCATAGACCTTTTTTTCGACATAGACCAGATTCTTTTCTTCCTTGGGGTCCTTAGTCAGATCATAAAGTTCAGGTACCGGAGCCAGAATTAACTTATAATGATTATTCTGGATGCTACGTAATTCTGACCAGCCATAGTGAAAGCGAGGATAGTAAGTTTCTGCGTAGGCCAGCCGGTCGTCTGTTTTTCTGGGACCTGAGAAATAGCGGCTAAGACTCTGCCCCTGAACTTCCGGCGGGATTTTAAGGCCGCTTAATTCCAGAATGGTGGGCATGACATCGGTCAGGGTAACCACACCTGAATAGGATTGGCCAGAAAACTCACGGAAAGGGGTAACGACAATTAACGGTACATGGAGGGTTTCCTGATAGATAAAAAAACCATGAGTGGTTTCGCCATGCTGACCAAGGCTTTCTCCATGGTCAGAGGCTACCACCAGAAACAATCGGTCTTTCCAGCTGCTATTCTCAATGTAGGCCTGGAGCCGGGCTAGCTGACTATCAGTGTAGGCGATCTCTCCAAGGTAAGGATGGTCAGCTAACTGGCTTTTGTATGGTTCTGGCGGGTCATAAGGTGTATGAGGATCATAAAGGTGAATCCAGATAAAGAATTTGTCCTGCTTATTTTTTTCGAGCCAGGACAGGGTCTCCCCGATTGTGTCTTCCGCCCGACGCTGAACTTCTCCCAGAGAGATTTTTTCGAAACGGCCAAGGTCGAAGCTATCGAAATAATAGTCAAAACCCTGATTGAGGCCCCATTTGGAATCAACTACATAGGCAGAAACAAAAGCAGCTGTCTTGTAGCCGGCCGACTGAAAGCACTCAGCCAGAGTTTGAAGTTCGTCCGGGACGACAAAGCCGCCATTGTCTCTTACTCCATGGTAGATGGGTAAAGTGCCGGTCATGATAGTTGTATGGGAAGGGAGAGTTAAAGGAGTCTGGGCGATACAGCGGGCAAAACGCAC
>DAOLNQ010000033.1:0-5644 GCA_035416665.1 Candidatus Saccharicenans sp.
TCACTACCGGCTTCCGGCACAAGGGTAAAACCTGTCTTTTTGATCTTTACCAGGGATTCAACTATCTCACCTGACAGAGTCTCCGGCCGAAGAGAGGGCAGCGAAATTGAAATTTTTCTTGGTTCTAAAAAGGGCAACAAATTTCTTATTGATTCTTCAAGGTAAGGATAATCACCAACCGACAGAGCGATTAACGATAATTCTTCATATCCAGTCTGCTTTAAGCCCTCACCCGCCAGCTGTTCCACCCTTTGCCTCGACCGGTAGCGATATGGGAAATAAAGGTTGGTCGCCTGGCAAAACCGACACTGCTGAGGGCAGCCCCTGGCTACCTCTACCTGCCAGCGATCAAAGACAGATTGAATATTGGGAACAGGTGTTCTTTCCACCGATCCTGTTTTATCCAGAGGATAAACCAATCTCTTTTCTATCGTCTCGGGTAGGCCGGGAGCTGGCCGCGGTACCAGCAGGAAGCTTTTGGCCTGTTTTTCTGGCCGATAAAAGTATGGTATATACACTCCTCGAATAGGCAGAAAAGCTCGCAGTAGTTCTTCTCGATTTCTAACCTCGGCTTTAATCTCAAGGTATCTATTGATTATTTCCAAAAAAACATCTTCCCCATCGCCAAAGGCAAATAGATCTATAAAGTCAGCCAGCGGCTCGGGGTTAAAAGCAGCTGGCCCACCGGCCAGCACCAGGGGCTGGGATAATTGCCGCTCAGCTGATCGCCTGGGAATTCTGCCTAATTCCAGCATATTTATTAGATTCGTATGGTTAAGTTCATAAAGAAGCGAAAAGCCGACCAGGTCAAAACTGGCCAGGGGCAGCCTGTTCTCCAGAGAATAAAGAGGTACCTGGTTTTTCCTCAATTCAAGCTCAAAATCTGGCCAGGGAGCGTAAACTCTTTCCGCCAGTATGTCAGGCTTTTGATTAAGAAGAAAATAAAGAATTTTCTGGCCAAGATAAGACATGCCCAGCTCATAGACTTCAGGAAAAGCCAGGGCGACTCGAACTTTAACCGCAGCTGGATCTTTTCTTATTTGATTAGATTCGCCTCCGGTATAACGGCCTGGTTTCTGTACCTGCCGCCAGAGCAGTTCAAGTTTTTCTGCTGACAGTGAGGCTGGTGGCTCGTTCATCGTAGTTTCATTTCCTTTCGATTTAATCCTGATTAGAAACGAACATAGGCGAATCTTCGCATTTTGACGTTAATTACCAGGCCAGCAATTAAGAAGTTGGTCAAAAGCGATGACCCACCATAGCTTAAAAATGGTATTGGTATACCGGTAATGGGAAAAAGCCCGACGATCATCATGATATTGATCATAAACTGGCAACCGATCAGCATGGCTGAAAGGAAGGCAATATAAACTCCGCCCCGGTCAGGAGAAACCTGAACGGCCGAAAACAGACGGAAAAGGAAGATGAAATAAACAAGGAAGACGGCCAGGATGCCCAGGAAGCCCAGATCTTCGCCAATTACAGCCAGGATAAAATCGTTGTGGCGCGCAGGCAAAAAGCGCAGCTGACTCTGGGTTCCCTTATGATATCCTTTGCCAGTCAAACCGCCTGAACCCAGGGCTATCCGGGACTGCTTAAGTTGATAGCCAGCTCCTCGTGGGTCCTGATCCGGCACCAGCAATGTTTCAATCCTTTTCTTCTGGTAATCTTTCAAACCATAATTCCAGCCGATAAAGCCTACCAGACAGGATACAATTAAGATGACCACCAGATATCTCCTGGGCAAACCGGCCAGGATATAAGTTCCCAGCAAAACCGGAACCAAAGTCAAGGCTGTCCCCAGGTCAGGTTGAAGAGCGATTAAAACAAAGGGCAGTCCGACTAGAGCTGAACTTAAAAAGAAAGCCTTAAAAGACATCTGGTCTTCTTTGTAATCTGAAAATAGTCTGGCCAGTAAGAGAATGACGGCCACCTTGGTCAGCTCGGAAGGCTGAAATTGAAAAGGACCGAAGACGAGCCAGCTACGCGTATTGGCCACCGGTTTGCCGAAGATTAGAAGTCCAGCCAGAATTAGGTTCATCAGAATATAGAAGGGGAAAGCAAAGGATAATAGAACCTTATAATCGATGACAAGTAAGATCAGCAAAGCCAGCAAGCTGACCAGCAACCAGACTGACTGCTTCCAGACATACTTACTGGACTGAGAATAAATAGCACTGTGAACAAAGATGATGCCAATGACTGAAATGACAACCATTAATAGAATGGTCGTCCAGTCAATTTCCTTGAAGATTCGTCTGTCTAACATACTTTTCCCGATAGAGTTTAAACATTTCACCAGCAATAGGAGCGGCTGTCTGCCCTCCCATTCCACCGAATTCAACCAGGACAGTTACCACCACTTGAGGTTGATAGCGGGGAGCAAAGCCAGTGAACCAGCTATGGGTTTTGGCTGGCTCTTCTCCTCTTTTGATCATTCTCTCAGCTTTTTCCCGGCTTATCACCTGAGTCGAACCAGTCTTGCCACAGATATCAAAGCCTGGCTGATAGGCTCCATGACCTGTGCCACCATCGTTAACTGAACGCCACATGCCTTCTATTATCTTTTCAAATGTCTTAGGGTTGATGCCGGTTTTATCTTTTACCGGTCCCATTTTACCCTCCAGTCTGGTCACCCGGGGCTTGACCCTTATTCCACGGTTGGCCAGGCAGGCAGTTAGAGCAGCTACCTGGAGGGGAGTAACCAGGAGCGGCCCCTGGCCAATAGCCACTGAAATAGTTTCACCGGGATACCAGGCTTCTCCCTGAGTTTTCTTTTTCCAATCGCTGGACGGGATTAATCCTTCTTTTTCCCCGGGCATATCCACGCCGGTAATTTGACCCAGGCCAAGAGTGCGGGCATAGCGAGCAATGGTGTCAACGTTAAGCCTCCGGCCCAGCTGATAGAAATAAATATTGCAGGAATTCTTTAGAGCTTCGGGCAAACTGAGCAGACCATGACCTGGCTTGAACCAGCAAGCAAAGTCTTTTCCATAGAGGTTAATCGAACCAGAGCAAAAAAAAGCTGTTCGGTCGGTGATTAAACCAGTTTCCAGTGAGGTTAAAGCTGTAACTACTTTAAAAATCGAACCAGGAGAATACTGACCACGGATCACCCGGTTTTCCAGCGGCCGGGCTGGATCATTTATAATTGACAGCCATTCTTCTGGAGAGAATCTGGTAATAAATCGATTAGGATCATAGGAGGGAGAACTGACCCAGGCCAGACATTCCCCGCTCCCGGAGTCGAGTACAATAATGGCTCCTTCCTTACCCTCGAGTAGTCCTTCTGCCTTTTTTTGCAAATCCAGGTCAATTGACAGCACAAGATCCTGACCCTTGATTGGCTCAATCCTGTTTACTTCGCCCAGAGAGCGGCCCAGGCTATCAACAGTTTCTAGCAGCTGACCATCCTGACCGGTCAAATAATCATCATACTGTTTTTCTACCGCTGCTTTGCCAATCATCTCTCCGCCGCGCCACTTTTTATGGGGGTTACCCTTCATTTCTTCTGGTGAGACCTCTTGTAAATAACCAAGAACATGAGCAGCGGTAGTTTCAAAAGGATAATAACGCCGGGGTTCCACCTGTAACTGAAGTTCAGGAAATTCCTCTCTTCTGGCTTCAATCAGGGCAACTTCTTCCAGTTTCAGATTATCTTTAATGATCACCGGTCCATAGGTCTGAAGCCAGCGGTATCGGTCAATTCTGGCCTTCAATTCTTCAGTCTTTAAATTTAAAAGCTGGCTGACCCGCTCAATAGTCTGGCTGTCATTCTTAATTGATTCCCGGAGTAAAGATACCTTAAAGCTGGGCTGATTATCAGCCAGAATGATCCTCTGACGGTCATAAATCAGTCCGCGTGGAGCTGGCAGGGGCAAGGAACGAAGATGATTGGCTTCAGCCATTTTCCAGTATTTCTGGTGATCAAGGATCTGAATTTTCCAGTAAAAAGCCAGAATGAGGAAAAGAAGCAGACTGAAAATAATAAGAGTCAGCCTGGATCTTTTTATAAGCTGACTTAAATCTTCATAAATTTTGGCCATTTTTTCCTGTTTTCAGGTCTCAATCCACGGCTCTCTTAACTGGCGTCAACAGACCAGCCAGCAGACTGGTTATTATAGCATTCACAATAGGTTGAAGATAAAGACCTGGACGGCTGGAGAGTAAACTCCTTTTAAAAATGACATTATATAAAAGTATCCAGAGCACCAGCTGCAACAGACTGAAAAAAAATAGAATCAGGCTCCGCTTGGGTAGAGAATTAAGGTTAATTTTCCGGGTCAGCCAGCCCGCCAGAAAGCCGGTAATAGTCAAGCTTAAACCAGACAGGCCAAAAACACTATGGGAAAAAGTATCCTCCAGGAGTCCAGCCACGGTGCCCATCGCTGCACCCTCTATTTCGCCATAAGTTATAGCAGTCAAAAGGACAGCCACACAAAAGGTATTAATAAAAACCAGTAAGTTAGGACTCAGTCTGCCCAACAGGCTATAAACAGCAAAAGCCAGAATAAGCATCAAAAGCATCATCAGTCCTTTCCTTATTCTCACCAGCCTTTACCTCACTAAATTTTGGCTGTCTTTAAGAACAGCCACCAGAGCCAGCTGTCTGAAGTCAAAATAGGGTTCAACTATAATTTTTTTAAAAAGGCCACCTTCAGCTGAAATTGAACTTATTTTTCCCACCTTTAGCCCTGGTGGAAAGATCTGGTCGTAGCCAGAAGTTAAAATTTCGTCGCCAACTTCCCCTCCCGGTGAGGAGGCAATAACATATTTTATCAGGCACTTTCCCTGGCCATCCCCGGTCAGGATGCCGGGCGTCTTATCTCTGGCCGACGTCACTGCCACTCCACTTTCTTCAGACGTGATAAGAATGACTTTGGCTTCATGCCTGGAAATGGGTTCAGTCGTTTTTCCCACCAGATGACCATAATAATCGCAAACGGGCAAATTTCTGGTTACTCCGTCGGCCGAGCCACGATCTATGATCACCGAACGAAAATAGTTGGCAGTGTCCAGGCCAATGACTCTGGCCGGCAGGATAGAAGCTTCCAGCCAGTTCAGGTTATTCTGGAGAGCTTGTTTACCCAGGCTGATTTTCAATTTTTCCTGGAGAAGCTCTTTTTCCTGATTCAGAAAGAATATCTGTTTCTTTAGTTCCTGGTTTTCCCTTTGAGCTTCCTTTAAAGACAGGAAATTGTGCCAGCCTTGAGTAATATAGTCAAAGGTCGAAACAGCAGCCTTTTGTAATGGAGCAAAAGTGGCAAAAATAATCTTTTCCAGCCAGGTCTGACGGCTGCCCAACGGAATCTGGGCCGAAATCAAGATCAAATTAAAAAGAACAAGCAGAATTCCTACTAGATATTTATTTTTAGCCAGTCTGGAAAGTGACATCCGTTCTTATAAATTATTATTACTCCAGGGAGATTTTCCTCAGGAGGTCGAGGTCATCCAGCAGTTTCCCTGCTCCCATCACCACTGAGGTCAGAGGATCTTCCGTCAGAAAAACAGGCAGCTGAGTTTCTTCTCTCAATCTCTTGTCCAGATTTTTAAGCAAAGCACCTCCGCCAGTCAGAATAATTCCTCGGTCGATAATATCAGCTGATAATTCAGGTGGCGTTCTTTCCAGTGCGATTCTAACCGC
>DAOLNQ010000033.1:5744-8034 GCA_035416665.1 Candidatus Saccharicenans sp.
GCCGCCATCGGCTGTTCGACGATGTAAACTTCAGAGGCTTTAGCTCTAAGAGCAACATCTTTAACCGCTCTTCTTTCCACCTGGGTAATTCCGGTTGGAATACCGATGACAATCCTGGGCCTGAGCAAAAAACCATGGTTATTCATCGCCTGCCTGATAAAATAATCAAGCATCCTTTCTGCAATTTCAAAATCTGCTATGACCCCATCCCTCATCGGCTTAATAGCCACCACGTTACTTGGAGTCTTACCCAGCATCTCCTTAGCTCGTCCGCCAACAGCTTCAATCTTACCGGTTTGAACATTTATAACCACAATCGAAGGTTCCTGAACAACAATACCTCTTCCCTTTAAATAAACCAGTGTATTGGCTGTCCCCAGGTCAACTGCCAGGTCGCAGAATAGCTTATCTTTCACCCAGCTCCAGAGACTCATGCTTATCCTCGCTTTTTATCCAAGAGATTAGGAATAATTAGATATTTAGCATAAAATGACCGGCGAGGCAAATTGTTCAGTACCTGAGGTGTGATTAAAATTATCTTGACTTAGTCTGGAACTTTTTAATATACATAAATAAAATAAAGAATAACTACCTGGATTAGAAAGGAGAGGCCGATGAGTGAAAAACCATTTGTCCCTGAAAAAACTGACCAGAGAGAATTTACTCTGCGGGCGGTCTTGCTTGGACTTATCATGACTATCATTCTCGGCGCAGCTAATGCTTATCTTGGCCTTAGAGCGGGTATGACTATTGCCGCTACCTATCCAGCCGCAGTCATTGGGATGGCAGTCCTTAAAATGATGAGAGGCTCAATTCTGGAAGAAAACATATCCAGAACCGTTGGTTCAATCGGCGAATCAGTTGCAGCCGGGGCTATCTTTACTATTCCAGCTTTTTTGATTACTGGAGTCTGGACTAAATTCAATACGGTCAGTGCTTATCTCCAGTCGACAGCCCTGATGTTTGTCGGCGGCTTACTGGGAATTCTATTTGTTACCTTTCTTAGACGGATCATGGTGACTGACCCGGAATTGCCTTTTCCCGAGTCAGTAGCAGCAGCTGAAATTCATAAAGCTGGTCAAAAGGGCAGTGCTGGAGCAAAATTTTTGTTCCAGGCAATGGGAGTTGGCGCTCTGATCTATTCCCTTGGCGTGGTTCAGTTATTTTCTGCTGCCAAGGAATTTGTCATCAAGCTGGGCAAAATTGGCTCAAGTTTTGTTCGCCTGGGCTCATCCCAGGAAGCCGGCACTGTCAGCACAGGTGGGATGGTGAGTGTTTCCGGTCCCGGGATTTCTCCCGCCTATATTGGCGTTGGCTATATTATTGGCCCTCGTCTGGCCTCTCTTAACTTTGCCGGTGGTGTGCTGGCCTGGGGTCTCTTTGCACCCCTCTTAATGTATTTTCTAGGGCCTCAACTGGTGAACCAATTTTATGGACCGACTGTGGCTATGGCTGATGTCCCCTGGCCAGATCTGATCAGCAACGTCTGGAAATTCATCATCAGGCCAATTGCGGTCGGCGGCATGCTGGTTGGCGCCGGCTACACTCTTTTTAAAATGAGAAAGAACCTGATGACTGGTATTAAGAGATCAATAAGAGATGTCAAAAAGGCTTCAGGTCAAGTAGAAGCTACCAGCCGTCTGGAAAAAGACCTGGATATGCGGCTGGTCCTCTTTTTGTTGCTTTTTACAGTTATCCTTATGGTATTTGTCTACAGGATGTTCATTGGAAGCTATTTACCAGCTGTTCTGGCCGCAATAGTTATGGCTGTTTTTGGCTTCTTTTTTGCCGCCGTTTCTGGAAACTTAGTAGGGACAATTGGCTCTTCTAACAATCCAATTTCCGGCTTAACCCTGGCCACTCTGATTATTGCCGGCCTGTTGATGGTCCTTATTGGAGCAAGAGGAACCAGCGGGATTATCGCTGTTTTAGGTGTAGCTTCAGTGGTCTGTGTTTCCTCAGCTGTCGCTGGTGAAATGCTGCAGGACCTTAAAGTTGGACATATTCTGGGAGGAACACCCTGGAAAATGCAGGTTGGTGATATTATCGGAGTTCTGGTGGCTTCCCTTGTTCTTTATTTCCCTTTGATGATTCTCCACGGAGCTTTTACGTTTGGTAGCAAGGAATTACCTGCGCCTCAGGCTGGTTTAATGGCAGTTATAACACAGGGTATCGTCGGCGGTGAAATGGCCTGGCCACTGGTCATTGTCGGCATGATGATGGGCTTTGCCCTGATCCTGGTTAGAGTCAGTTCTCCCATGCTGGTCTCAGTAGGTATGTATCTCCCCCT
>DAOLNQ010000034.1:0-3910 GCA_035416665.1 Candidatus Saccharicenans sp.
GAACTGGAGATCAGACTGTCTTACCTGGGCGCCCAGCTTCTGATCGAGACTCTAGCCAGAATTAATGAAGTTGAACGAGTTGAACAGAACCCGGAACTGGCTACCTATGCACCCAGGTTGACCAAAGAACAGGGCAAGATTAACTGGCAGGAGCCGGCTAGAGTGATAGACCTCAAAGTTAGAGCCTTTTTCCCCTGGCCCGGAGCTTTTTGCTTCCTGGATGGAAAAAAAATAGATATACTGAGCGGTCAGCCTATCGCCGGGATTTTTCCTAACTCTTCTCCTGGAGAAATAATCCAGATTGATAAATCTGGTGTGTATGTTGCCTGCGGTCAGAATACTGTCTATCTGATAGAAAAAATAAAACCGGAAAGCAAAAAAGAAATGCCAGCTTATGCCTTTAGCCTCGGCGGGAAAATCAAGGTTGGTACCAGGTTAGACTGACGACATTTACCGCTTCAGCCTGGACTTAATGCTATTCCTCAATTATATAATCGATCGGGTTAATTGGTTTGCCGTTCAGATGAACTTCATAATGAAGATGCGGTCCAAGGGCCTTGCCAGTCTGACCAACGTACCCCACCACTTGCCCCCGGTTAATTTTCTGGCCAGCTTTGACTGTATATTTTTGCAGGTGCCAGTATTCAGTTGACAACCCATTACCGTGACTGATACAGACAAAATTCCCTTTGTACTTATCAAACCCAACTTGAGCAACCACTCCGTTGGCAGTAGCCATAACCGGATTATTAAGGTTGGTAGCGATATCCAAGCCAGAATGGAAAGCATTTCTACCGGTGTAAGGATCAATTCTGGAGCCAAAGGACGAAGAGACCCAACCGACAGTTGGCCAGATGGTTGGCGTCGTAGCCAGAGTTGTCGATTGACTTTCAAAAAATTGATACATGTAGCTAAGGTTCTTCTCAACTGATTCGGCCCTCTGCTTGATAGACTGAATAGCGCCTGGAGAAACTTCTTTATTGGTCCTGGTCACCAGATTAAGATCAACTTTTTCTCCGCCACCCAGACCAGGTTCTCCCCCTATATTTTCCGAAGACTGAATGCCAGCCAGGACGTTGATCTTACGGGCATAGTTTTCGAAATTTGAGATAGTGTCTTTCATCTGAGCAATAGTAGTTTCGTAAGCGGCTAAAGTTTCTTTTTGAGCGGCTGCCTCTTTGAGCAGTTCATTATATTTAGCCTTGGTCACAGTCATCGAAAAATAATCAATCAGAAAGAAAACAAAAATTACAGCAAAGGTCAATCCTGCTCCAAGAACAAGGCGAACTGCCTTTTGAGAGATATTTATTGTCTTGAAATTCGTTTTCCAGTTAGGAACTATCACTACCGAGATAAACTTTTTAGCCATTTTCTTTCCTCTTTAAATAGCATATTTAGCCACTTGTTGTCAACCTTCCGTCAGAATGGCCTTGATCTCCGCCAGGAGTCTTCATTCCACCACTTTATAGATCACATCATTCTCTCTAACCGGGAAATCGACTTTGAAAGCAACCTCTTCTCCTGCTCCGGCTTCTTCCACCGGCTGGTGCTCAATCTGCATTGATTCGATTTTCTGGAAAAAGTCAGAACTATGTCCTTTGATGTGAACCACATCTCCAACCTTCAGGCCGCCGCTGGTTATCTTGCCTACTCCGACCTGAATTTTCGAAAAATAATGGCTAATTCGGCCAACTTCCACCTCCTCCATTTCGTCCCTCCTATATTTTTGTCTTATAAATAGCAAAAAAACTGAATTTTTGCAACTATTTTAGCCACCGATTAAGACCGCCCCTCCATTGACATTAAGAGTTTCACCGGTTATGTGCCTGGCCAGCTCGGAAACGAGAAACAGTATTGGACCGGCCACGTCTTCTGGATCAGGAATTCTTTTGAGCGGTATTGATTGCCTGATTCTCTCTTTGAATTCGGCGTCACTAAAAACTTCAGTATTCATCTCGGTTTCCACCCAGCCGGGCGCAACACAATTGACCAGAATGTTAAAGGGAGCCAATTCTACCGCCAGGGATTTGGTCAGTGCGACCAGAGCACCTTTGCTGGCTGCATAATGGGAATGAAAAGCCTCCCCCCTGATAGCAGCAGTAGAAGCAACATTAACGATCCAGCCCCGTCTGTTTTTCTTCATAACAGGGACAACGGCATTGGTGGCATAAAAAACCCCGTCAAGATTGATAGCCATTGTTTCCCGCCAGGTTTCTGCGCTCATACTGCCCATTTCTCCGTATGTCCAGATCCCGGCATTGTTAACCAGAATATCTATTGTGCCCCAGACTTCCAGGCACCCGGAGACCATTCTTTCCACATCCTTCTTGCTGGCCAGATCCGCTTGAACCAGAAGATATTTACCTCCTCTGGCCTCAATTTCCTGCCCGGCTTCAACTGCCGCTTGAACGTTTTTTTTATAATGAATGGTTACTTCAGCTCCGGCCTCGGCCAGAAAATTAGCTGTTGCCCGGCCAATCCCTCTTGAACTCCCTGTAATTAATGCCTTTTTCCCGCTTAAATCAATCGCCTTCATAATTCCCACCTTAGTCCAGAATTTTCACCGATTGGCTCTCCTACCTCTTTCTCAGAGCTCAGTCAAGCTGAAATCGCCCATCTTGTGGAATTCGAGATAGCGGTAAATATCAGCGGCATAGGGTAAAATTTTCTTTTCCATCATGCTCAGGTAATCGGCAGTGGGAGGCAACTCTCCTTTAATGGCAGTCAAGGCCGCTAATTCAGCCGAGCCCAGATAGACTCTGGCTCCGTCTCCCAATCGGTTGTCAAAATTTCTGGTGGAAGTCGAAATGACTGTACTCCCCGGCCTGACCCTGGCTTGATTTCCCATGCACAGAGAACAACCGGGAATTTCCAGCCGGGCTCCTACCTGGGCAAAAATAGCCAGCAGCCCCTCTTTCTTTAATTGTATCTGGTCCATTTTCGTGGGCGGAGTTATCCAGATCCTGGTTGCCGGGTAGGCAGCCCCCTCCAGCAACCTGGCCGCTGCCCGAAAGTGACCGATATTGGTCATGCAGGAACCAATAAAAACCTCATCAATCTTATCTCCCGCTACCTCTGACAGATATTTAACATCATCCGGGTCATTCGGACAAGCCAGAATTGGCTCTTTGATTTCAGCCAGGTCAATTTCAAGTGTGGCAGCATAGTCGGCATTTTGATCACGCTTTAAAAGAATCGGATTTTTTAACCAGTCTTCACAGGCTTTAATTCTTTTCTCCAGAGTCCCAGCATACTGGTAGCCAGCTTTAATCATCTCCTTCATCAAGGCTATATTGCTTTTTAAATATTCAATGACCCTATCCTCTCGAAGTGAGATGACCGCTGCTGCCGCTGATCTCTCGGCTGAGGCATCAGTGAGTTCATAGGCTTGCTCAACAGTCAGGTCTTCCAGACCCTCTATTTCCAGAATACGACCATTAAAAATATTCTTTTTGCCTTTCTTGGCTACTGTTAACAGACCATTTTTGATAGCAAAAAATGGAATCGCATTAACCACGTCTCTTAGAGTAATCCCGGGGTTCAGTTTTCCTGAAAATCTGACCAGGACTGACTCTGGTACATCGAGAGGCATAAAACCCAGGGCACCCGCGAAAGCTACCAGACCGGACCCAGCCGGAAAGCTCAGACCGACTGGAAAACGGGTATGAGAATCGCCACCGGTACCAACCGTGTCAGGTAAAATAAGGCGATTCAGCCAGGAATGAATGATGCCGTCTCCGGGCTTGAGAGCGACTCCCTTTCTTTCAATGACAAAAGAGGACAGACTTTTATGCATCTTAACGTCAGTTAGCTTGGGATAAGCCGCGGTGTGGCAAAAAGACTGCATAAAAAGGTCAGTTTGAAACTCTAAACAGGCCAGCTCTTTCAACTCATCAGCTGTCATTGGTCC
>DAOLNQ010000034.1:4010-6079 GCA_035416665.1 Candidatus Saccharicenans sp.
TTAAGAACAATTTTTTCAGGAAATTCGGGCCGATGCCGAAACCAATCGGCTTCTGACCAGGACTGTAGAACTTCTCTAGCATATTGATTGGAAGAGCTCAGATCAACAACCTGGCGATAAGAACCATAAACCAGGATGATTCCGGCTAAGGCTCTGGCTGCTTCGGGAGCCAGTGATTCCTTCTGAAGAAAAGAGACAAGAGGCCCAACATTATAACCACCGAGCATTGTGCCCAGAAGAAAGACCGCCCTTAACGGGTTGATAAGAGGAGATTGTCTTTTCTGTAGAGCTATTTCTTCAAGCCAGCTGGCTTTCACCATGGCCGCTGGATCAACTCCCGGAGAAATTCTCTGTTCGATAAGATAAACTAATTCCTCCTCATGACCGGCAGGTGGATCTTCGAGCAGTTGACATAACTCGCTGGTTTCTTCCGGTGTCAAAGGTAGAGGTGGTAAGCCAAGTTTTTTCCTTTCCTCAGCTTTTTGATAATAGCTCTCAAGCATTTGATTATCTCCTGAATAAAAATTTAGAGGGATTACTTCCCACAGCTTACGGCTAGTATCTTATGAATTCTAAAAAAGTTTGTCAAAAAATTATTGGACGAGGGGGGCCTCAGTTTTTAACTTTTTTTCAGGATTAGAGAAGTCGTCAAGCTAATAAAAAGTGTTTGCTTTTGTCAGGTCGAAATTATAAAATTTTTAAGTTAAAAAATTAATCAGGAGGCAAAATGATTAATCAAACTGCTATTCAAAAGGCTAAAGACCATTTTGGTCGGCTGCTGGAAAACCAAATGTTAAGGATGGAGAAAATCAAGTCTGCCCCGGACTGGATCGATTACCGACAGCTCTCACCGATTAAAATTGGTATTTTGCCAGGAGATGGGATCGGGCCCTACATTGCCACTGAAGCTGAGCGCGTACTTCGCTTTATGCTGGAAGATGAACTGAAGAAGGGTAAAGTCTTTATAGCGACTATTGAAGGCTTAACGATTGAAAACCGCGCTGCCCATAATAAAGCTATACCGGACGATGTCCTGGAGGAAATTAAAAAATTCCATGTGACTCTAAAGGGCCCCACCACCACGCCACGGAAAGGAGATCCCTGGCCAAATATTGAAAGCTGCAATGTGGCCATGAGAAAAGAACTTGATCTATTCGCCAATGTCAGGCCAGTTAGAGTTCCCAAACAGGGTATTGACTGGATCTTTTTCAGGGAAAATACAGAAGACCTGTATGCCCTCGGTCCTTATGGAATAGATGTCGACGAAGATATTTCTATTGATTTCAAGCTGATTACTGGACCGGGCTCAGAACGAATTTGCCGCCTGGCTTTTGAACATGCCAGAAAGAATAAAAAGAATAGAATCACCTGTGTGACCAAGGCTAATGTAGTCAAAACCACCGATGGGCGTTTTCTGGAGAACTTTTATCGTCTGGCCAAAGAATATCCTGAAATTCAGGCGGATGATTGGTATATTGATATCATGACTGCCAAGCTCGTGGATGAAAAGAGGCGGAGGGAATTCCAGGTATTTGTTTTGCCCAATCTCTATGGAGATATCCTGACTGATGAAGCAGCTGAGTTTCAGGGCGGAGTGGGCACCGCCGGTAGTGCCAATATCGGCAAACAATATGCCATGTTTGAGGCTATTCATGGCTCGGCTCCCAGGATGGTTAAAGAAGGCCGGGCTCAATATGCTGATCCGGCCAGCATGATCAGGGCAGCTGCTATGCTCATTGGTCATATTGGCTTTGAAGAAAAAGCTGCTCAACTGGAAATGGCCCTCGATATCTGCGGCCAGTACGAAAAGAAGCTGGTTATTACGGGTCGTTCAACCGGAGCTACCGGTAAAGAATTTACTGATTACCTGCTGGACTGGTTAAAAAACCCGAAATTAAAAGAGACCTGGGAAAGCTACGTTAATAGTTAAAAGTTTTTAGAATATAAGATTATAAAAAGGAGTTGCTCATGAGAAAAAAAATAGCTTTAATTGGTGGCGGGCAGATTGGCCAGATTCTGGCCATGCTGGCTGCTCAAAAGGAGCTGGGTGATATTGTCATTCTGGATGT
>DAOLNQ010000034.1:6179-7849 GCA_035416665.1 Candidatus Saccharicenans sp.
CTTGATGCGATGGTCTATGTTTTTCACAAAATAACCGGTTTTCCCAAGAATCAAGTGGTCGGGATGGCCGGGACACTGGATACCGCCCGCTGGAGGGCTTTCATTGCGATGGAACTCGGCGTATCAGTAGCTGATATCTCCGGTACAGTGCTCGGAGGTCACGGTCCTGATATGGTCCCCCTGCCCCGCTTGACCACGATAGGAGGAGTACCACTAACCGAGTTAGCCACCCAGGAGCAGATTGAGCGGCTGATTAACAGAACGAGAGAAGCTGGAACCGAGATCGTCAAACTATTTGGCAAAGGTTCGGCCTTCTTCAGTCCGGCCTGGAGCGCCATCGTCATTGCTGAATCCTACCTCAAAGACAAACGTCGAATTCTGCCCTGTGCGGCTTTGTGTGAAGGGGAATATGGC
Source organism: Candidatus Saccharicenans sp. (assembly GCA_035416665.1). Lineage (GTDB taxonomy): Bacteria > Acidobacteriota > Aminicenantia > Aminicenantales > Saccharicenantaceae > Saccharicenans. Next base: position 6,594 of record DAOLNQ010000034.1, read on the forward strand.
GTCCAGGGTTTGTTCATCGGTGTCCCCTGCCTGATCAGTGCTAAAGGCATGGAAAAGATTTATGAAATCAAATTGACCGAAGAAGAAAAGGCTCAATTTGCCAAAACCATCGCCTCAGTTAGCAAGACGGTAGCTGAGTGTAAAATCTGAATAAACTTGAGGCTAAGCAGACTTCAGAATATCTGAAGAATAGAAAGCTCTAGGGCATAAGAAGGCGGAGTCAGGAAAATTGACTCTGCCTTCTTTTTAAAGTCGGAAAACTAAAAGTAGTGCATCATGCTTATCCATGAATTTCAAGCTAAGGCTCTGCTGAAAGAGCTGGGAGTGGCCGTGCCAGCTGGCTATCTGGCCGAAACGGCTGACGAAGTCAGGCTGGCGGCTGAAAAGCTGGGAGGCCAGGTCATTCTTAAAGCCCAGATTCTTTCTGGTGGACGGGGAAAAGCAGGCGGCATTGTGGTGGCTGATTCTTCGGATCAGGCAGGATTGGCTGCTACCCGCCTACTGGGTAGAAAGCTTATTACTGCTCAAAGTGGGGGGCGTGGTCTGGTTGTCAAAAAACTTCTGGTGGAGGAACTTGTATCTCCAGCCAGGGAAATTTATCTGAGCCTGGTAGTTGATCGTAAAAATGAAAAATTAGCTGCGCTGGTTAGCGTTCGAGGAGGAGTGGAAATTGAGGAACTGGCGAAGTCAGGCCCTCAGGCCATAAAAAAAGAATATTTTTATCCAGAACGGGGACTTATGCCCTTTCAAGCCAGGAATCTGGCTTATTTTCTTGATCTTCCTGATGCAGCTTTTAAGACATTTCTCGATTATCTAAAAAAACTCAGCAAATTCTTTTTAGCCAGGGATATGAAGCTTCTGGAAATAAACCCTCTGATAATAAAAGCAGATAACCAGCTGGTGGCAGCCGATATCAAAATGGACTTTGATGACAGTGGCCTCGCCCGTCAGCCTGAAATCAGCAGCTTAGAAGACTGGTCGGAGCTCTCCGCCGAAGAAAAAAGAGCCAGAAGCTTTAAGCTGAACTATGTAAAAATGGCAGGTCATATCGGCTGTCTGGTGAATGGGGCCGGTCTGGCCATGGCCACCATGGATATTATCAAGCTTTTTGGCGGTGAACCGGCGAACTTCCTGGACATCGGGGGTGGAGTAACTGAGGAAGCAGTCGGCCAGGCTTTTGAAATTCTGGCCTGCGACCAGGAGGTTAAGGCCTGCCTGGTCAACATTTTTGGAGGTATTGTCCGCTGCGATCTGGT
>DAOLNQ010000035.1:0-6994 GCA_035416665.1 Candidatus Saccharicenans sp.
TCAACGGGTGCCGGCCGCCTGTCGATCGGTGGCCAATAAAAGTCGAAAATTCAAAAATTACTTTGTTTTCCGGGGAACTCGAGATAAAACTGGCCAGCGATGTTGAGGCTGGCCAGAATTGGGCCTTGATCGTACCCTGGGCAGGCTCTGATTCAAAGCTCAGATCCGGACGGGTAATGCTGATTACCAGCCAGGGCCAGACCGACCTGGTAGAGATAGCTAACGTTTCAAATAACCGGGTGACACTTTCCCCGGCTTTTTCCAGCTCATTTCGACGAGCAGAGTCAATCGCCTACCTTCTGGAAGAAGTCGAATTTTATCTGGATTCAAAACAATCTATTCTGAGGAGAAGAGTTAACAAGACTTCGGGCCAGCCTCTATTAGAAGAGGTCTGCAGTTTTCAACCTGCTTATGACCCTGAAACCAACCTGACCTGGATAAGACTCCAGACGGGTTCGAAAAAGGAGAAAACTCATGAGCTTTTTTTCTATGCTAAAAATGCCTTTAAAAAATCATGACTCTGGTTCGGCTCTGGTGGTTTGTCTGCTGGTCATGGCCATATTTACTTCTCTTGGTCTGGGCTGGCTAACCAGCTCACAAATCTTTCTTCAGGTCGAAGGCAGTCGGAAATTAAGCAGACTGACTCTCCTGGCAGCTGAAAATGGCCTCAAGACCTCGCTGGAGTTGATAAACGAACATCTGCAAGAGTCCTGTTCCGGACAGGAAATAGATGAAGACGCTTTCCAGCGCCTCAGAGACCGCCTTCTGTCAGACGGAACTCCGCTGACCGGTTCTGACCTGGATGAAATAATACAGGCGGAGGAAAGTTACGATGATTTTTCTCATATGACCTGGCAGGTTTCTGCCTCAATTGAGAATGTCGGACTGGAAGATTTTGAGCAGTATCTTAGATCAACCTGCAGGTTAATTATAGATGCAACTGGTCAGGTGCAGGGTTTTACCGGACAAAGGTCAGAAGAAGTTGTCGCTCTTTTAACCTTCTATACCGGTCACCTGCCCCTTGACCAGTTGTCGGCTGCCATAGAAAAAGGGGGAATTTCAGAAGAGAGCAAAGAACAGATGAAATTGGTCTCGTCAGAAGAAGGCATGATTGGCAGTGACCTTCCTTTGACTTTAAGTCAGGGCACGATTCCCGATGATGCTCTGCCACTTATCTCCAGGGGACTTAGACTTTTGAAGCCAGATGGGTTACCCAATTGGTTACTGCGTCAGGCTCTTGGCCTGCCTTCTGGTCCTGATCCTGTTCCGGACGGAGTCTACCTTATAAAAGATGAACTTGGGCCGGGCGGCATTTTTGTGCAAGGCAGCCTGGACGAGTTGTTACTTGGAATTCAAGCTGAGTGGCAAATTATCCAGTTTAAGCAAGAAGAAAAAATCTGGCAGGTAAAATTCAGCCCCGCCACCCGGGAAACAATCTTCATCTCTCCAGGCGGACTGGAAAATTTCGACTGGCTGTTAATTCCATTGGTGATGATCAATGGTCGGGTAGACAATCTGGCCTGTGGCCAGCCCGGACCTGACGATCTTTTAAATCCGTCAGCTGAAGAAGACACTATAAGTATCCTGGCGGGTTGTCAACTCACCATCGTCTCTTCTTCCAAAATCAATATCACCACCAATCTTAAGGCCCAGGGGCTGGAGTGGAAAGAAGGTATTCCCTATCTCCGTCAGAAAGACTCGCCATTGATTATCTGGTCTACAGGCAAAGATTTTCAAACAGAGGAGCTGGTTGATGGCGGAATTAATATTTTCTCCAGAGAAAACAGTCCGCTAATCATAACTGGAAATTTGATAGCCGGTGGTGAAGGGCTAAGGGTTAATCACCCCGGGAAAGGAGAAGTGCAAATTGCCGGTGGCTTAGTCGCTACCAGACTGGAAGCCGGGAAAAACGAACTCACAGTTTTTACTGGCCTGCGAGGCCAAAGCGGCCATGAAAACCCGGAGGCCTTTCATGTTTTATCCAATAAGGCACTCGTTCATCTTAGCGAGTTCAAAATTGTTGAATGGAGGTCACAAAAATGAGCAGGACAATAAAGAACGAGCTTAAATTAAAAGCATCGGGCTATTCTCTGCTTGAAGCCGTTATTTCTATGTCTATAGTTCTGGCCATAGTCTTCATCGGTTCATCATTAAGACCTGATGCCAGAAAACACCAGCTACAGACAGCAGTTAATCAGATTTACTCCAGTTTGTCTCTGGCCAGGTTCAGAGCTATTCGTCAGCAGGTACCGGTGAAAGTCAGCTTCCACGAAAATTTCTGCGAACTGTCTGAGTTCGACAGTCAGAAATCATTCTGGGTGATAAGATCAAGGCGATTTTTAGAAGGTGTAGAAATAACGGCCAACAATGAGCCAATTTTTTATCCTCAGGGAACAGTTTCCAATTTAGCCTCAATAAAAGTCAGCAATGATCGCGGCCTCTATCTTATAACCATAGCTATTACCGGGCGACTTAAAATCAGCCAGAGCGATTGATATCCAGCCTGAAAAACATTTAATATTTTTGTTGAATTAAGTTTTACTCTAATTTATAAGATTCTATGAGGAATTTCTCCTCCATAATTATTTGATAAGGAGGAAAGGCTATGCCCACCAGCTCAGCCAGAAAAAATTTAAGCACTTTGATTTGTTTTTTGTTTCTAATTTTATCTGTCAACCTGCTCATCGCGCAGGAGCCATACAGGTTACCGCCGAAAGAAATTGTTGATATACTCGATGCCCCTCCTCTCCCTATGATCAGTCTTGATCCGCAGAATAAGATAATGCTTCTCAGCTATTATCAATCGATGCCTTCTATTGCTCAGGTCAGTCAGCCCTTTCACCGGGTAGCGGGTCTGAGAATAACACCTCATAATAACAGCCGCCAGGTGCTACGTTTTTTTACTAAATTTGTTCTAAAAGATATCAAGACCGGCCAGGAAATTTCAGTCGACCTGCCAGAAGAAGCAGTTTATAGCTTGCCTGATTGGTCTCCTGATGGCCGATACCTGGCTTTAAAGAAATACCTGGATAACGGCCTCGAGCTGTGGCTGATAGAGTCTTCAACCGGCCGCGCCAGAAAGCTTTTTGGCCCATCCCTCAACGCTGTTTTGACCGATGGATATGTCTGGTGGCCAGACAGCCGCAGTCTTTTAATCACAATAAATCCAGCCAATCGCGGCCCGGAGCCACAACCACCTCGCGTGCCCGTAGGGCCAAATATTCAGGAAACAGCGGGCAAGAAGGTAGCGGTGGCTACTTATCAGGATTTGCTGCGAACTCCATTTGATGAACAAATATTCGAATATTTCTCCACTGTTCAGCTGGCCAGACTTGATATTCGTTCAGGAGAGCTCACCAATCTCGGTCAGCCCGGAATGTATGAAGAAGCCTCTCCTTCCCCCTCAGGCGAATTTATTCTCATCGATAAAATAAAACGCCCGTTTTCTTATAGTGTCCCTTTCCGGCTATTCAGCCATACTGTCGAAGTTTGGGACAGCCAGGGTAATCTGATTAAAGTGATTGCTGACCTGCCGGCGGCCGAAGAGGTTCCAAGAAATGGTGTTCCGGTTGGTCCGCGGGCCCTGGGCTGGCAACCTCTAAAACCGGCAACTTTGATCTGGGTGGAGGCTCTTGATAACGGAGATCCGGAGAAGAGCGTTCCGGCCCGAGAAAAGCTGATGTTACTTGAAGCACCTTTTAGCCAGGAAGCGGCAGAAATCTTAAGGCTGCCAGAAAGATATCAGGGAATCGTCTGGTTGGGGAAACCAGGCCAGGGTCTCATCTCTCAGTACGAATGGAAAAGGCGCTGGCGGACAACCTACCTTTTCTCAACAGATCAGCCCGGGGCGCTACAGAAGATATTTGACCTGAGCACTCAGGATCAATATAACGACCCGGGAAGACCCGTACTGACTTCAACTCCGTCTGGAGACAGAGTGGCTGTTCAGGATGGCGATTATATCTATCTAAGGGGAGAAGGGTCATCACCTGAGGGCGACCGTCCGTTTATTGATCGATTCAATCTTAAAAACGGCCGGGTGCAAAGGCTTTTCCAGTGCGAGCGTGGTGTTTATGAGACCTTTATTTCATTTTATGACAGGAGCAAAACAGAAATAATTACCTCTTTCGAGTCGCCCACCACTCCTCCCAATTATTATCTGGTCAATCTCAAAACAAAAAAGAGAACCGCCCTAACTTCCTTTCCTGACCCCGCCCCCCGACTGACGGCAGCTAAGCGCCAACTCATCAAATATAAGAGAAACGACGGCGTGGAGCTTTCCGGCTTTCTCTACCTTCCACCGGACTATAAGGAAGGACAGAAATTGCCCCTGGTCGTCTGGGCTTATCCTATGGAGTATAACGATCCAGCCACCGCTGGCCAGGTTAGAGGATCTCCCTACCGATTTACTTTTTACCGGGGAGCCAGCCAGCTTTTCTACTTAACTCAGGGCTACGCTGTTCTGGACAATGCTCAGATGCCGGTGGTGGGCGATCCCAAAACCATGAATGATACTTTCATCCCGCAGATTGTAGCCAATGCTCAAGCAGCCATAGATACTCTTGATCAGATGGGTCTTATCGACAGAAAAAGAGTCGGTGTTGGCGGTCATAGTTATGGTGCCTTTATGACGGCCAATTTGCTGGCTCATTCTGATCTTTTTGCCGCCGGTGTAGCCAGAAGCGGTGCCTATAACCGGACCCTGACTCCCTTCGGATTTCAAAATGAGAGAAGGACCCTGTGGGAAGCCCCTGAGCTTTACTGGAAAGTTTCGCCTTTTATGTATGCCGATAAGATAAACGAACCTCTTCTCCTCATCCATGGCGAAGCTGACAATAATTCGGGCACTTTCCCCATCCAATCCGAGCGAATGTTTGCCGCTATTAAGGGACTGGGAGGAACAGCCAGATTGGTCATGCTGCCCAATGAAAGCCATGGTTACTCGGCCAGGGAATCAGTGCTTCATGTTCTGGCCGAAATGATTGACTGGTTTGACCGATATGTGAAGAAAAGATAACAGGCATTGGTGATGAAAACTTTTTCCACAATTCCTGTGAAAATCCCTGTGGAAATCTGGGGCCAGGGCAGGTTTATTGCTTTGAAAATAAACGGGTTCTGATAAACTGCACATTTTTTGTACACCGATGACCCGGGTCTTCCCCTGGGCATCAGGGTAGTGATAGGATAGAGATGGAAAGAACCAAGGAGGTAGTGTGAAAAGGAACTGGCTTAAGACTTCAATTTTTGTTTCGCTTTCGGTTTCACTCATGATTTTCGGGCTGGTCACGGCTTTTCCCGTAACAGCAGCTCCTGGCCAGGTAACTGACATTAAGGTTGAAATCAAGGAGGTAGAACCTTTTGTTTATTGCTCTTTGAGCCGAACCGGATCTTTTTCTGACATCGAGGCTGCCGTGGGCGAATTACTGCAACAGATGCAGATTCAAAACGTTTTTCCCATGGGTTCAATGATCGGTATCTATCACGGTGATCCGACCTTATCAGACCCGGAAAAAATTCAGTGGGAAGTTGGCTTCCCGATTAATGAGCAGGCATTGGTTCAAGCCCCGCTTCAAAAAAAACAATGGACCTTTACCAATGTAGCTGTCAGCCTTCATGAAGGGCCTTATGAAAAGACTGGAGAGACTATTCTGAAGATGCGGCAGTGGCTGGAAGATAACGGCTATGTTCAGAACGGACCGATTCTGGAACGTTATCTAGATGCAGATCCCTCTTCAACTTCGCCTGATCGCCTGAAAACAGAAATCTGGCTTCCCTGTAAAAAAGGCTGAAGCGTAGAAACAACAGAAAACGTCGTCCTGGCCTCTGACTTCTGCCTGCTCAATCGTCAGGCTTATAATCTTTCAACCGCTTTTGCCCGTAACAGGCTTTAACGCAAACACCGCAGATGAATTGACTGACCAGACCGGAGCGGCGGAATTCCTTTAACTGCGCATAACAACCAAGATGGTCAAACTGTTCCGGAGTTTCTTTTATCGCTCTGGCCGGACAGGCTAACTGACAGCGGCGACATGGTCCACAGCCAAAGGGAAGAGGTTGGTCAGTTTTAAGAGGAAAATTGGTCAGAACTGTCACCAGCCGAAAACGAGCACCAAAGACAGGATTGACCAGCAGATTATTTCTTCCCAGCCAACCTAAACCGGCTAATTGACCAATCTTTTTATGAGAAACATGAGCTTTCTGCTCATTCCAGTCTATGATCTGCGAGGCTGCTATGGGCAGGGCCAGAAAGCCACGGGCGGTAATTTCTGCTGCCAGCTGTAGAGCAGCCCGATCAAGGAAGTTATTAAGCTGGCGATAATGATGGAAATAAAGGGGAGTTGGAGCCCCCTCTACTTCCTCCAGAACAGAAAGCAAAACTTCCTTCCCAAGGGAAATAGCGACCGGATAATGTTTGACGAGGGAAGAAGGTAGAAGAAAGCTCTCCCGGACAGGCAAAATGTCAGCCACACCGAATAGATTTAATCCGAGGACTTCAAGTGACAACTTCCTCAGAAGTTCATAATTTTCAGCAGAATTGTCCTTCTTGGTACCAGTAGTCATAGGTAAAAATTGTAGGGCGAGATGCTTAGAATGTCAAAAAGTTCAAATCACGCTGGCTGTTGACCGCTGGAGACTTTTAAAGTATAAATTCAATTTAAGGGAAGGACGGCTTCTCGCCGGCCCGGAAAAATTAATCAGGGAGAACCAAAGATGAGCGAAAAAACTCTGGCCATAATCAAGCCGGACGCTGTTAAAAAAAGAGTTATCGGTCGGATCATCCAGCGGATAGAAGACGAGGGATTTAATATTCTCGGCCTGAAGATGGTCAAGCTAAGTCAGGAAGAAGCAAAAAAATTCTATGCCGTCCATAAAGACAAGCCATTTTATGACAGTCTAACCGAATTTATGTCTTCTGGCCCGATTGTGGTTCTATTATTAGAGGGGGAACAGGCCATCAAGCACTGGCGGGAGGTGATGGGGGCCACTAACCCAG
>DAOLNQ010000036.1:0-6836 GCA_035416665.1 Candidatus Saccharicenans sp.
AGGTCGGCGGAGGTGGCGACACGGCTATTTACCAGATAGCAACGCACCCGGCCCGGCTCCAGCAGCCGGTTAAAAAACATCCTCTGTCCGGTCAGCTTATCTTCGTTGATGACCAATAGATGCGGATTAAAAAATGGCTGCGGCCTGGTGCCCGAGGCCCTGACCGCGCCCCCCGGCTCTCCGCTCTCGAGGATTCTCAGCGCCTCTTCTCTGCTCAGCTCGACAACAGCAGGCGAGACCTGGTCATTTCTCAGTATGACCAGCGTCTTAAGGCTGGCTCTCCTCGCATATCCCTGCCTCCCTGCCAACCAGGTTGGATCAAGCATGGCCTGCGCTTCGCTTGATGCCCTGAAGCAGTAGGGTGCGCCCTTATCCAGCCGGCACTCATCCTGAATGGGACAGCTCCGGTCGCTGCAGTCTTCTCTTCTGGTCACGACATTCTCAACCTGACTATGGTCAAAAAGCCTGGCCAGCCGCTCATCCAGTTCAACCGTATTGGTCGGTATCAAAAACTTCCTCTCGACGCTGTCGGCCACTGCCTGGATCCCTGAAAATCTCACGAATACTATCTCGTTCGTCTGTGCCTGCACCCCGGGCTCCTTCAGCAGCTCAAAAAACAGCTCGGTCTTCCGCGTCCCCGGCTGCCCCATCAGCACGAGGCTCTTTCCATCCCGCACCACACTCATTCCCCTGATGGCATTTATTCCCAGATGCTCCTCTGAATCGATGACCACACCCAGCGCCAATTTCCTCAGCGACCCATAGTTATCGGTATTGATCAGCAACCCGGTCTTTGTCTCTGGATGATAATAGGCTCGCGGCTCTCTCCCCGGCACATTATCCACGGCATAAATCACCGCCTGCGGCTCCAACCCGGCTTCCAGCTGTCCTGGATACCAGTTCTCCACCCAGAAATTATACAGATGCCCGACATTGGTTCGCAGCTGAACAATTATCCCGTTGATATTGGCATTCCACTCATAATAATTTTCATACCCGAGATGACTCTCGATTTCAGTGACAAGAGCATCCCTCACCTTCAGCTCGCCCACCACCTCCACCGGCACCGGCTTTCTGACCTTTGTGACATAATTCTGAAGGTAAACCTTCTTAACTTTTTTGGCTGTCTTCAGTCTTCCAACTGCCTCCGCCATTCTCTCCAGCCCTTTTTCGAGGTTCTCCATCGAAGTGGCATAAGAGATCCTGATATAATCATCCGCTCCGAAAGCATCGCCCGGCACAATGGCTATCCTGGCTTCCTTCAAAAGGTAGTAAGCCAGACCATAAGAATTCCTGATCTGTATCCCGCCAGCCTCTTTTCCGTATAATGACCTGACATTCGGAAAGACATAAAAAGCTCCCTGCGGCTTAAAGCAGCTAATCCCGGTCATCTGCTGAAGTTTCATCAGCACATAATTTCGCCTTCTCTGGAACTCGGCCACCATCCGATTGACCTCCGTCTGCGGCCCGATCAGGGCTTCAACGCTGGCCTTCTGCGAAATAGAACAGGCATTAGAAGTGGTATGACTCTGCACCTTCGACATGGCACTGATGATCTCCGCCGGTCCGACGGCAAAACCAATTCTCCAGCCGGTCATCGAGTAGGTCTTAGACACACCGGTAATAATGATAGTTTTTTTCTTGATATCTTCACCCAGAGCGGCAAAGCTGACAAATTTAAAATCATCATAGACCAGCCGACTGTAGATCTCATCGGCGATGACATAAATGTCTTCTTTCCTCACCACCTCAGCCAGTGCTTCCAGCTGCTCCCGGCTATAAGCTGCTCCGGTCGGATTGCAGGGGTTATTCAGGATAATGGCCCTGGTCGAAGGTGAAATGGCCTCCCTCAGCTTCTCCGGCGTGAGCAAAAAGCCATCTTCTTCTCTCGTCTCGACAATGACCGGCTTACCTCCAACCAGGCTGACCCCTTCCGGATAAGTTACCCAGTAAGGCGCCGGGATAATAACCTCGTCGCCTTCATTGACGATGGCTTCAATCAAGTTGAACAACGAATTCTTAGCCCCACTCGACACGAGCACTTCCGACGGCTTGTATTCCAGCCCATAATCTTCCTTCAACCTCTGGCCAACAGCCTTTCTCAGCTCGGGAATGCCGTCATTTTCAGTATATTTGGTGAAGTTCTGTTCAATAGCTTTGATGCCTGCTCGTTTGATATTGTCTGGTGTAGGGAAATCCGGCTCGCCAACGCTAAAATCAATAACGTCCAGCCCTTCAGCCTTCATGGCCTTGGCCTTGGCAGAGATTTTCAGCGTCGGCGAAGCGCCTATTTTTGTGGCTCTTTCTGAGATACTCATGGCCATCCTGCTTCAGATAGTCTTATTTTTTCTCAGGTGTTTGACCCTGAGTTTGACCCGGTTCTGATTTAGCTTTCTCTTTAGCTTCAGACTTCGCGCTGAATTTATTCTTTAAATACTCGCTGAGATCAGCTCCGGTTAAAGCCTTTAGCACTTCTGGCATCTGGGCGATAATCTCTGTAATCTGTCCGGTAATCTGACTGGCGCCTGTCCCTTTATCGCCGCCGACCAGCACGATCTTCTCCACCTTGGATAAAGGCTCGGCCACCGCTTTGGCCAGTTCTGGCAGCACCTTAATAAAGCTTTCCAGGAGAGCCGCCTCATTATATTTTTCCCAGGCGTTAGCCTTTTTGAGCATCGCTTCAGCTTCAGACAGGCCACGAAGCTTTATCTCTTCAGCTTTGACCTGAGCTTCAAGCCGCTGGGCTTCAGCCTTGCCTCTGCCTTCCGCCATCAGCCTGGCTTCCTCCGCCTCGGCCTCAGCCTGAATCTGATACTTGCGGGCATCAGCCGGTTTGAGCACATTAGCTTCGAGTTCCTTCTCTTTCCTCTTTATTTCCAGATCTTCAATTTTGATAGCTTCTTCTTTTTCTATTTCTTTAACCTTGGCCTCTTCTTTTTTTATTTCCTGAGTAACCCGGAAGCGTTCAAGTTCATAAGAAAAATCAGCCTGGGCTTTCTTCTGATTGACAAAAACCTGGGACTCAGCTTTCTTGGCTTCATTTTCCCACTGAGCTTTGGCGATTTGAGCTTCCGACTGCAGGCGGGCGACCTCTGCTTCTTTTCTGGCCTGCGAAGACTTGATCGTAGCTTCCTTTTCTGTTTCAGCCTGGGCTATGGCCGCATCTCTTTTGGCGGCGGCGATCACCGGCTTGCTCAGAGCGTCGATGTAACCCTGAGTATCGCTGATGTCTTTGAGTGAAAAAGACAGCAGAACGAGGCCCATTTTAGCCAGATCTTCTCTGGTTATGTCAACCACCCGACGCGAGAATTCCTGCCTCCCCCGGTAGATTTCTTCAACCGTCATCGTTCCGATGACCTCGCGCATTTTCCCTTCCAGAACATTCATAGCCACATCGCGGATACCCTCTTTACCTGTCCCCAGGAATTGTTCGGCGGCCAGCTTGATAGCCATTTCGTTCGAGTCAACCTTCACCTGGGCCGAAGCTTCAGCCATGATGGGAATCCCTTCGTGAGTCAGAACCTCAGGTGTTTTGATCTGAAGACTGATTATCTCAAGTGGCAGAGTATAAACTTTTTCTATGAATGGCCAGACGAAGGTCCCACCCCCGAGTTTATATCTGTAGCCAATTTTCATCTTCCTCCCATCAGGGAGAGTCACCGTCCGCTTGCGGCCAGCAATGATTAAAGCCTCATTGGGCCCGACTTTTCGATACTGAGCAGATAGAAGAAGGCCAACTAAAACCAGAAAAACAATGATGGCCCCGATGATGATAAGCCAGGTGGTAAGTGGCATGATAAACCTCCCTCACTTCAAATCATATAAACAATCATAATTGACGATCAGACAAAAATAGGAAAAAGAGAAAAAAATTATCCCTCATTTTTCATTCTTTAAAAATTAATAACCTTCCCTCGGCAGGCCATTTTCCTGGTCTGCTAACTAAAGAAAAATATTAATTCTTCTTATTTTTAAAGTCAAGAAAAAACTGCCCTGGTAGATTTGGCGCCACCAGTCAACTTCTGCCATCGACCTGAATCGTAAGTTTGTGCCAACCCGGCTCAGACGGAATATCAATGGCCAGCCACCAGCGGATCAGAAGTAGCAGACAAGCAATGGCTACTGACAGCTCCTGCTTACCAGAGAGCTGAACCAGCTGGCAGAAAAATTCCTGCCCAAAAGAAAAACTGCTTGACTAAAATTGGCTATTTTTTATAAAAAAATGTCAATAATTACTTGCTAGTTGACAAAATTTATAATAAAATTTCAAAAAATCGGCGGATGGAAAGGGGCGCGGGAATTAAGGCGGCAGAAAAAGCCTGAGGAGATAAAAGAAAATTGGCCAGAGGGAAAAAAGAGGTTCAAGATGAGATTCTCGAATATCTTGAAACTTCAGAATCTTTTAATCAGAACTTAAACAGCCAGGGTAGGTCAGCTATTTTTATTGCTCGGCAGGGCAAAATTGAATTTGCCAACGGGGCTACTCGCTGGATTCTCGGATATAGTCCGGATGAAATGGTCGATGTCCCGGTCGAGAAAGTTTTTACCCTCGAGACTGCCCAAAAAATATTCGGGCCTGATAGTTCTCAGCCAGGACAGCCCGGAGAGTGTAGTCTGCTGGAACTGACAGTTCTTAACAAAAATGGCCAGGAAATTCCGGTTGAAGCCGAAGTGGCGGTCATTGATTACAAAGGCTCACCCTCCACTCTGGCTATTCTCCACCATGGGCTCGATCGCCAGAGGCTTGGTGAACAACTGAAAGATGGGCTGGAAAAATTAAAGAAAACCTTTGGCGCTATTATTGAGGCTTTAAACAAACTGGTTGAAGCCAGGGATCCTTATACCGGTAGCCATCAAAGAAGAGTGGCTGATCTGGCTCGAGCTATAGGTCTTGATATGGGGCTAGCTGCTGAGATGATTGATGGCTTGAGCCTGGCGGCCATGGTTCATGATGTGGGCAAAGTGGCTGTGCCTTCTGAAATATTGAATAAACCGGGACCTCTTAGTAAGAGCGAATGGGGCCTGATAAAAAATCATCCATGGACAGGGCATGAGCTGTTGAAGGATGTAGAATTTCCCTGGCCGGTAGCTGACATTATTCTCCAGCACCATGAGCGTCTGGATGGCTCCGGTTATCCTGACGGTCTAAAGGAAGGGGAAATCAAACTGGAAGCCAGAATTCTGGCGGTGGCTGATGTGGTTGAGGCTATGTGTTCTCTTCGTCCCTATCGTGAGCCTCATCCTCTGGAGGAAGCTCTGCAGGAAGTTGAGAAAAACAAAGGGCTGCTCTATGACCCGGAAGTTGTTGATGTCTGCCTGCGGCTCTTCCGGGAAAAAGGCTATAAACTAAAAGAAGACTATAGGTAAGATAACGCTCCTGCTCTAAAAGGCGATAAAAACAGGGTGGATTGTTCGAAGGAGGGCGCGCTCCATTTCGAGGATTTCCTTAATTCCTTTATCAGCCAGCTTCAGCAGCGAGGCCAGCTCACTCTTGCTGAAGGCCACTTTTTCAGCTGAAGCCTGGACTTCCACCAGCCGCCCGTTGTCTATTTCTACAACATTCATATCAACTTCGGCCTGTGAGTCTTCAGCATAATCAAGGTCAAGGAGCTCAACTCCCTGTACAAGCCCGACGCTGACTGCCCCGACCAGGTTGCGAAGAGGGAAAGTGGTAATTAATCCTTGCTCCAGCAGCTTTTTGAGGCAGATAGCCAGGGCCAGGCAACCAGCATTGACCGAGGCTGTTCTCGTTCCACCGTCTGCCTGAAGGACATCACAATCAATAATGATGGTCATTTCGCCCAGAGCGGACAGATCTGTTCCAGCCCGGAGCGCCCGGCCGATCAGGCGCTGAATTTCCTGTGTTCGGCCAGAAATCTTTCCCTGATTTCTTTCGCGCGGGGTCCTTTTCTCAGTTGACCTGGGAAGCATCGAATACTCGGCGGTGATCCAGCCACTGCCGCTGCCTTTAAGAAAAGGTGGCACCTTGTCCTCAATCGAAGCGGTAGCTACCACTCGCGTTTTGCCCATTTCAATATAGGCGGAGCCTTCCGCAAAATCCAGGTAATCAGGTTTAATAACCATCGGTCTGAGTTCGTCATAAGCTCGTCCGGAAGGACGTTGGAAGTTATCTTTTTGAGTTAATTCATTTTTCGACTGTTTAGCCTTCAAAACTTTTCTCCCTTGCCGGGCTAACGATAATTAATCAAATTCAGGTTATATCTCGAAACATCATAAGTCAGTCGTCTTCAATTTTCAACAGCTGGCCGAAAAAGTCACAGCTTAGAAATTAAGAACAATCGTTGTAGTAAAAAAGGTATCCACTTTTTGCCTGGGAACCAGAACAGTCAATCCGGTATCGACATTATCAGGGCCATAAAGTGGCACCTCGGCCTCTGGCGGCCGGTTGTTTTTCATGACCCTCACGCTCGCTTTGAGAGCTAAAGATTTGGTCAGCGGGGCCATAAGGCTGGTCGTCCAGTCGTAATGCCAGTCACCCAAATGTTTGATATTGTCGTCAAAAACAAAACCGGTCTCAAGGGAAGAGTTGTCGAGGAGCTTCTGTTTCCAGGAAAAAGCATACTGAAAGCCAAGAAATGAGGAGACGCTCTGCCCGCTGTATTTTCTGATGGTGAAGCTCAAGCCGGCTGACATTTTCATCTTGGTCGAGTCCGAATCGGCCAGGATGACGCCAGCCCCGGCAGTCCCCAGAGCCCGCCCTTCCACACCGGCAAATTTATTTCTGTCCCAGCTAAAACCCAGATTGGTCAGGAGTCTTCCGGTTGGCCGGTGGTCATACTGAGCCTGAATAAGATAATTTTCAGCTGTTAGTTTTC
>DAOLNQ010000037.1:0-6746 GCA_035416665.1 Candidatus Saccharicenans sp.
GTCATCAAATAGGTGGTTGTTTCTGCTCCAGCCTTTTTGGCGTAAAAGGCCAGAGCTTCTGCTATTTCCAGTTTTTGTTGATCAGTCACCAGCAGAAAGCTTTCACCTGGTTTTAATTTTAATGATTGGGTAATAGCCTTCTCGGCTGCCTGATAAAGTTTATTAGCTTTCATTTTAACCTTCCTTTCTTTTAATTAATCTTTTAACTTCTTTATTTTTCCTTTTTTGCTTCCCGGTAAACAAAAGCTATTAGCAAAATGAAAACAACCAGGCTGATAATCTCCCCGTACTGAGCAAACCAGCCGGCAGGCTGGCCATCAACCCATTTACCATTTTCCAGTACCATCGGAATGCCCAGGCTGATGTAATGATCAACTTTGGCCAGCTTGAGAACGGCCAGGACAATACCCATCAGGGCTCCACCGGCAATAAAGCCTGAAGAAATTAAAGTGCCTCTGTTATGTCGTCTTTCAGCGAGTTCTTTATCCCTGCTCGATTTCTTGACCAGATGGGAGAGAAAACCACCAACCAGTAGAGGTGTCGTCAGATGGAGCGGAAGATACATACCAAGAGCCAAGGGCAGGGGAGGCAGAGCAGATAATTCAGCCACTATAGCTACCGCTGCTCCGACACCATATAGCAGCCAGGTGACAGGCTCTCTGGACATCATGGATTTAATGACCGCAGCCATCAGATTAGCCTGGGGAGCAGCCAGAGCTCCGCTCTGGAAAGAAAAAGCCCGATCAAGAATAAAAATAGCCACACCGACGGTGAGAGCTGAAACAAAAATGCCGGCAAATTTAAATCTTTCCTGATTACGAGGGGTAGCCCCAATCCAGTAACCTATCTTCAGGTCAGTAATAAAACTGCCAGAAACAGACAGGGCGGTGCAAACCACTGCTCCGATAAGTAAAGCAACGGCCATTCCCTCCTGTCCTGACAATCCAGCTCCGATTAAAATCACGCTGGAAAGAATAATGGTGATTAGGGTCATGCCCGAGACCGGATTGGTTCCGACAATAGCAATAGCATTGGCAGCGACAGTGGTAAAAAGAAAGGACAGTAACAGACAGATAACCACGCCAATCAGAGCAAACTTCAGATTGGATATCCAGAGAAAATAAAAGAAGAGAGCAACTGCCGTCGCCCCGATGCCGATAATAATAGTCGACATTTTGAGATCACGGTCTGTTCGAGGAATTTCAGTTACCTCTAGGCCTTTTTTACCTTTGAGAATTTCTTTAAAACCCAGTGAGAAAGACTTAACCATAATTGGCATTGATTTAATGATGCTGATCACGCCGGCCATAAAAATCGCACCAATGCCGATATTACGGACATAAGTATTAAAAATTTGTACTTCGGACATCTGACCGATAGGAATCGTGCCGGGATAAACAGCCTGAGGAAAATGCTGGCCTAAAAACCAGATAACCGGGATAAAAGCGAAGTGAGACAGCAAACCGCCAGCGACAATAATCGCATTATAGCGGAAGCCGATAACATAGCCGAGGCCAAGAAAAGCAGAGAGAGCATCTATCTTCAAAACCATTCTGGTTTTTTCAGCCAGCCTGTCCATAAAAGGTATGAACCTGAAAGTTATAACTTCATTCCACAACCTGACGCCGATGGCCAGAAATTCATAAATGCTGGCGACTACTACTCCCAGTATCAATGGTTTAGCCTGGTCTTTTCCACCTTCACTTGAGACCAGAATCTCGGTGGTAGCGGTGGCCTCAGGGAAAGGGAGTTTCCCATGTTGCTCGACGCAAAAGTAGCGGCGGAGTGGAATCAGGAATAGAATTCCCAGACAGCCGCCCAGAAAAGTAGATAGAAATATCTTAAAAATATCGATCGGCAAGCCGATGATGAAGAGAGCTGGAATGGTAAAAATAGCCCCGGCTACCAGGGCGCCGGAAGCCGCTCCTATTGACTGGATAATAACGTTTTCCAGAATGGTATTTTTTCTGGAGTAAGTGTAGCCGATGCCGACAGCCAGAATAGCAATCGGTATAGCCGCTTCTGGAACCGTGCCAACTTTAAGACCCAGATAGGCCATGGAAAAAGTGAAGAGCAAAGCCATGACCAGGCCCCACAGAACGGAGCGGGTGGTAACTTCGGGAATTATTTTTTCGGGAGGAACAAGAGGCCGATATTTTTCTCCAGGGGCCAGCGGACGATAAGCTTCAGGTGGCAGAGTTTGCTTCCTGCTTTCCATTTGCCCTCCTTTATTACTGAATTTTCAGTTTATGGTCAGATGGAATTTAGTCTCTGCCGGCTCACTCGCTAAAGCGGTTTAAGACCTCATCAGCGGTTTTACTGAACAGATCGTAGTTTACTTTGATTTTCCTTTCCTGAATAGCTTTCTGGAGATAGCTATAAAGAAACATTTCCTGGGCCTCGCTCAGAGCCTTAGCCATTTCTTCTCCCTTAACCTGTTCAAATTCTTCTCTGGAAACTTCTTTCCTTTCCAGGACCCTGACCACTGCATAACCGTTGCCGACATTTATTGGTTCGCTGGCCTGGTTAAGAGGCAGGGAGAAGACCAGTCTTTCTACTTCAGCCGGTTCGTCAATCAGGCTCAGGTACTGTCCGTGTTTATAGGTTTCGACTCTCTTATATTCGAGGTTATTATCTTTAGCCACTTCTTCCCAGTTAGCCTGCGGAGACAGGCGAATAGAGTCAAGCCTGGTTCGGGCTAATTCTATCTTTTTCTCCTTGAGAAAATCTTCCTGTACTTGAGCTTTAACTTCCTCCAGGCTGGCCTGATGTTCTGGATCCTTCTGTGTAAATTGCACTACCGCCACACCTTCATAAGTAAAAATAGGAGATGAAATTTCCCCTTCTTTAAGTTCAAAAAGTGCCTGGCTGAGAGCCCCGGATGAATCCACTACCGGCAACGGATCACCGTTTTTAAGCCAGCCGGTGTCCTCAACACTTAACCCTTCTCTTCTGGCTGCTTCCTCCAGCTTCCTGGCTTTTCTGGCAACCTTAGCCAGGTTTTCCATCCGCTGAGAGGCCTTGTCGCGGGCCTTTTCTTCCTGCAGATGATTCAAAATCATGGCCTTGACCTCCGCCAGGGATCTGGTAATTTCCGGCATTTTTTCAGTAACCTTCAAAAGGGCCACGCCCTGTCCAAGGTCAATTACAGCTGATATCTGGCCTGCTTCCAGCTGATTGATGGCTTCCAGTTCAGCTGGCGAAAGGTTTTGCCAGTCATAATAGCCCCAATCTCCGCCGTTACTGGCCTTTTCATCTTTGGAATAAGTTCTGGCCAGCGAGCCAAAGTCCTCACCGGCGTTCAGCCTGGTTTTTAATTGCTCACCCTGGCTCAGAATCTGTTGTTTATCAGCCTCAGTGTAGGGTAGATAGATGCGGCTAACTTTAATTTTGGCTGGTTCTTTAAACTGATTGATATTGTCTTTATAATATTTTTCAATCTCGGCGTCTGAAATAGTGATTTCCTTTTTCAAATCGTCAATTTTTAGAAAAACATATTTACCCTGGCGTCTTTCTGGCACCCGGTATCGCTCTTTATTCTTCTCAAAGTAGCTCTGAATCTCAGCTTCAGAAGGGCTGACGTCTAATTGAATTTTGTCAATGCTTGCCACTAGATATTCAATTTTGGCTGTCTCATTCTGATTCTTATAATTTTCCCAGACCTCATTTTCACTTACCGTACAGCCGGCGGTCAGTAATCTGGTAACTTTTTCCAGAAGAATTTCTTCGGCCAGACTCTGTTCAAATTTTTGTACGGGAATATGGTTCCAGTCCAGAATTTGCTGATATTCCTTAAAACCAACAAATTTACCCTCCCTCTGGAATACCGGATAAGAAACAATTTTCTGCTGGATTTCTTTATCGCTGGCTTTAAGCCCCAGTTCCCGGGCAATATCGAGAAGCAAATATTGCTGGACCAGTTGCTGAAGTATCTGCTGTGGCAGATTTAACTGGCGAATAAGATCGGCTTTTAGATCAGGGTACTGATTCTTCATGGCTGAAATTCTTTGATTAAGAATCTGGGCAAACTCCTGAGCACTCAGTTCATGGCTTCCGACCTGAATGATGAAATTAGCCTGCCGCGATTCACCCAAACGCCCAGCACCTCCCCAGACCGCAAAAATAGCTATGATAAAGGTCGCAATGACGATCCACAGTATCGGGCTCAGCGATTTTAGGTTCTTACGCATAGTTTTGAGCATGGTTTATTTCTCCTGTTTCTTTTCTTCACGGGCAAAATAAGGTTTGAGGCGCTGGTAAGTGGTCAACAGATCTTCACAAAAGACTCTGGTCTCGCCAACAATTGGCATAAAATTAGAGTCACCTGTCCAGCGCGGGACAAGATGAAGATGAAAATGATCAACCACGCCTGCTCCCGCACTCTGGCCGAGGTTCATCCCCAGATTAAAGCCGTGAGGCCGGTAAACCTTTTTCAAAATACGAATAGTCGCCGGTACCAGCTGAGCCGCTTCCTCCAGAATGTCCAGCGGGGCTCTGTCCAGTTCGGCCAGATGTCGGTAAGGTGCAATCATCAGATGCCCGGTGGTATAAGGATAGCGATTGATCAGCACAAAATTATGCTGGCCATGGTAAAGGATCAAAGCCTTCTCGTCGTCTTTTTGTCGGAGCGCTTCACAGAAAACACAGCTCTTCATCTTGCCTGCCTTTTGGACATAGGCTTGTCTCCAGGGTGCTGTGCAGTATTTCATAATAATTTATTTTTTCTTGGTGGCCAGCGCTTCTCTCAGCAGCTTGGAGGGCTTGAAGTACAGGACTTTTTTAGGTGGAACCTTGACCAGTTCGCCTGTTCTGGGATTCCTTCCAGCCCGCGGTGCCCGCTGTCTGAAACGGAAGCTGCCAAAACCACGAATTTCAATTTCTTCGCCCTGAAGTAAAGCTTCCTTGATGACCTCGAAAAAGAGATTGACCCCTGCCTCTGCTTCCTGCCTGGAAATATTAAGCTTGCGGGCGACTGTATCTACCAGGTCAGCTTTGATCATTATTCACCCTCCTTCTTGTGGTTACTCTTCGGGGTCAGGTTTTTCAGCTGCTCTTTTAATAGATCGCCCAGAGTTAATCTGTCACTCTGACCTTCCAGGTATTTTTGAAATTCCTTTTTTTGTTGTTCTATCTGGGCCTGGCGAAAACTCAAGCTGATTTTTCTGGCCTGAGGATTGAGCTTGATGATTTTGGCCATTCTTTCTTCACCGATCTGAAAAGCCTCAGCCGGGTTGTCGGGAAGGTTATCGCCCAGCTCAGAATTGAAAACTACCCCTTCAATACCAGGTACTATTTCAGCAAAAAGACCGAAATCAGTGATCCTGACGATTTTCACCTTCACCATATCTCCTACCTTTTGCCTGGAGAAAAAGTCCTCCCAGATATCTCCCTGCAGTTGTTTTATGCCCAGGGAAACTTTTTGTTTTTCAAGATCAACATTCAGCAAAACAACTTCAATTTCTTCGCCAGGTTTTAGTTTTTCGGAAGGATGTTTTATTTTTTCCCAGCTGATATCAGAAATATGGACCAGTCCTTCCACGTCCTTATCAACCTGGACAAAGGCGCCGAAGTCAGTCAGGCTGGTAACTTTTCCTTTAAGCCTGGCTCCTGGATTGTATTTTTGGGTAAAAAGCTCTAGAGGATGAGGAGTTGCCTGTTTCAGACCAAGGGAAATCCGGTGAGTTTGGGGGTTAACCTCCAGTACCTGGACAGTGACCTGCTGGCCTACGGTCAGGACTTTTTTGGGATGAACCATCTTCTTCGACCAGGTTAAGTCTGATATATGGACCAGTCCTTCCACTCCTTTTTCCAGTTCAACAAAAGCCCCAAAATCGGTCAGACTGACCACCCTTCCAGTTACTTTTGTTCCCGGTCGGTATTTTTCTTCAGCGCTTAGCCAGGGATCGGGAGTCAGCTGTTTATAACCGAGTGATATTTTTTCTTCGGTCTCGTTGAAATCGAGGACGACTACTTCTACTTCCTGGCCAACTTCGAATAGCTCAGAAGGCCGGTTGATCTTTCCCCAGCTCATATCTGAAATATGAAGAAGGCCTTCGACTCCTCCCAGGTCAATAAAAGCACCAAAACTGGTTAAAGATCTAACTACTCCCTTAACTTTTTCACCTTTGACCAGATGGCTGAAGACCCGACGTTTTTTCCTTTCCCTTTCATCCTGCAAGAGGAGTTTTCTGGATAAAACGACGTCTTCCTCCGCCCGGTTAAATCTCAATATTTTAAATTTAAGAGTCTGTCCAAGAATAGAATCTGGATCTTTCAGCGGCTTCAGGTCGGTATGAGCCTGAGGCAGAAAGGCTGGCAGACCAACATCAACCGTATAGCCGTTTCTGGTCCTGGACAGAACCTTGCCGGTAATCCAGTTGCCCGAATGATAGGCAGTTTCCAGACGATCAAGGGCTCGCTCAATGTCTGCCTTCCTTTTTGACAGGAGAAAATAGCCATCCTGCGGCCTGGATTTTTCCAGAATAGCCTCGATTTCATCACCAATTTTAATCTCTTCAAATTCTTTCGGGTCACGGAAATCCTCAAGGGGAATGGCCCCTTCCGTTTTATGCCCTATATCCAGCAGTATGAAGCCAGGAATTTTTTTGACCACCCGGCCTTTAACGACCGTTCCGGCACTTAGCTCCTGGTCTGAAAGATGATATTGATCAAGCAGCCTTTCATAGTCTTCAGCGGTCATCTGGTCATCGGGTTTGGTGTTCTTTTTGGTCTCGATCATGGGTTAC
>DAOLNQ010000038.1:0-6357 GCA_035416665.1 Candidatus Saccharicenans sp.
TGAATGATAACCAGCCCGGTCTCAGGGGGACAGATCCTGAGGCCATTTAAAACCGACCACTGACGCTCTTCGCCGCCCGGAGCGATCAGCCCTATTCCCGGGTGGGGCTGGTAATATTTCTGATAATCATTGATGAGAACAGCGACGATCAGGTCAATACCCAGTGACAGAAATTTCTCAACAGAATAATCAAAGAGGGGGCGACCACCAAGTGGAAGAAATTGTTTCGGAACAGAAAAACCGCTCCTTACCCCGCAGCCTCCACCCAGAACAATAGCTGCTGTTTTCATCTTGAAGCTATCCTTTCTCCCTTTCTTGTTTTCTCTTCTTCATTTTTATTCTGTCTCACCTGTTCTGCTCTCTGGTTCTATCTGCACTTTGAGGTCAGTTCAATTGAGGTCATTTTAATCCTCGAGGCTGATCCTTTTAATCAGCATGGTGGCGAATGCTCCCCGGGGAAGACTGAAAGATAAAATTAGTGATTTCGAACCGGGATGAAGCTCGTCCTCCCCATGACTTACCACCTGCAGATCCTGTGGATAGAGAAGAACCCGGCGCTCAAAGGAGCGGAAAAAAACGCGGCTTAAAGCCCTGGTCCGGAAGGAGCTGAAGTTTAAGTTATGGTCAGCCAGGAGCTGGCAGTAAAGCTGGCGGCTGAAGTCATCCGGGAAGTGCATGCGAGCAGCCGGAGTGGGGAGTTTCAACTCCCGCAGCTGAGCCAGAGTCGGCTTGTCCAGGCGGTGCCAGAAAAGGAAAGTTCCCGATTCAGCTTCAACTTCCCTGAGATCATTGATTTTGGCCCGTAGCCAGCGCCGCAGAAGTTCATTCCACAGATATGAACCGAAGGCAGCATAGGCCATCGAAATCTCTTCACGCGGGATTTTTTCTAGAGCAGCCAGATAATCGTCAGGGCGAAGGAGAAGAGTTCTGAAAATCCTTTTTTCGGTCAGCCCCTGGGCCAGCTCCAGGCATTTTTCCCAGTCTCTCCAGCTGGCGATAATTTCAGCTATTCTTTCCTTATTCTTTTTGTCAGCAGCCTTGATATTCTGCGACTGAAGGAAAATCTGCAGGGCTCCGTTGTAGTGACCCCTGAGAACCCGATCGGCAAAAAAACCAAGTTCCTGATTGGTCCCGCGAAAACGCTGGTCGTCAAAAAAATTAGGGAAGCCATAGGTTTCTACCTCCTGCAGGTTTTCCAGCAGTGGTTCAATGGCTTTCAACTGACGGATGGTGATACGGAAGCGATTGCCTTCAATGAGGGCCGGGCTCATCGGGCGGCGCATGAAGCCCACTGATTTGAGGGAAAAATTGGGTTCTTCCAGGCTGAAGTCCTTTTGACTCCGAATAGTGATGTACTGAGTGGTCAGGCCGTGCTTATCTTTTTTCCCTCCATAGGCGATGGCCTTAGGCGAAATAGACAAATATCTGGCCAGGAAATGGACCAGGTCAGGTGTCGTCCAGTTCTTTTTGGTCAGCTGATAAACTCGGAACTCGCCTCTGTCGACCAGGGGCAGCGAGGCTATTTCCTCGACGATGAAATCTTCCGGTCTGGCTTTGATCATTTAAAAATAATTTTAGAGGAAAAGCCTTGAAAATGCTAATAATTTGCAAGATGGTGGCTTATAGACTAAAATAAAAGAAAATTAAAGGATTGGAGGAGGTAAAGATGAAAGGTGATAGCAAGCTAATTGAGGTTCTTAATTCCCTTCTGGCTGACGAACTCACAGCTGTTAATCAGTATATGGTTCACTCAGAGATGTGTGACAGCTGGGGTTATGACAAACTTCATGAAACAATTGAAAAAAGAGCTATTCAGGAAATGAGACATGCTGAAAGTCTCATTGGCCGGATTCTCTTCCTGGAGGGGATGCCCATCGTTTCCGAGTTGAAGAAGATTTTTATTGGCAGTGAAGTTCCCCAGATGATGGAATTTGATCATAAGGCTGAATTTGATGCCATCAAAGCCTATAATGCCGCTATAAAACTGGCTGGTGAAGTTGGCGATTATGCCACCAGAGAGCTGCTGGAGAAGATCCTGCAGGATGAAGATGCGCATATTGACGAAATCGAAGAGATCATCGACCAGATCAAACAGATGACTCTGCCCGTCTTCTTGACGACGCAGACTAAATAAGAAAGCTGGCCCCGGTATTTTTTTAATCTCTGGCCGGGCAGCTTAATATTTTGCGCTGGTTCAGGCGGATCAACTGGTGGGAAAGAGCGGAATTAAGTGTAATCAGTCTTAGTTCCGCCTCGTGAGACTGAGTCTGGAAACAAAAAGCAAAGCGGGTGGTGGCTCTTTAGCGGCTCAGGCTGGCAATTACTTCCAGGTGAGCTGTATGCGGGAAGAAATCAAACGGTGTGATATTCTCTAATTTATAGCCACTCTTCAGGAGATGTTCAAGGTCTCTGGCCAGCGTTTCAGGATTACAGGAAACATAGAATAAATTTGGAATCTGAAGAGAAATAATCTGTTTCAAGCCACGGGGGCTGACTCCGGCCCGCGGTGGGTCGATAATCAGCAGGTCGAAGGCACCCCGGCCAATTTCTGTCAGAGCTGCTTCCACCGGGCTGAAGATAAATCTGGCGTTTTTGACCCCGTTCAGAACAGCGTTTTCATTGGCCGTCCTGATATTGGCTTCATCCCAATCAACTCCGACTACCTCGCCGACTACCCGGCTGAGACAGATTTCAATTGCCCCGGAGCCACAGTAAAGTCCGAGTGCAGATTGAGCTCTGAGCCTTCTGGCTTCTTCGGCCAGCTGCTCGTAGACCAGCTCAGCTGCCCGGGGATTGGTCTGAAAGAAAGAGGACTGATGAATTTTAAAGCGCAGTCCGAAAAGAGAATCTTCAATTGCTTCCTGTCCATAGATCAGATGGGGCTGTTCATAGGTAACAACGTCAGCCGTTCGATTATTCTCTACCCACCAGAAACTCCGCAAGCCGGGGAAAGCCCGGGTCAATTGGAGGCAAAACTCCTGCAGGTTGATCTCGGCCTGACTGGTCGTAATAAGGCTCAACATTAATTCGCCACTGTTTTTCCCTTCACGGATAACCAGATGGCGGAAGAATCCCTGATTGGTTTTGAGGTCAAAAACAGGTAGCCCCGATTCTGCAGAGAGCTGCTGGAAGAGGGGAAAAAGTTGTTCGGCCAGGGGGGTGGAGATCAGACAGCGGTCGAGTCTCACCACATTTTTCTGACGCTGGCGGGTTTTTGTTCTGGTTTTTTCTCTTAAGCCAAGATAAATTTCTCCTCCCGACTGACCGAAGGAGAATTCCATCTTATTCCGATAATAATACTCAGTGGGTGAAGGCCTGACTTCGTTTATTTCGAGATAGCGGTAATCGGCCGGGAAATATTTTTTTAATACGCTGGTCAGATAAATTTTTTTCTGGCGGAGCTGTTCTTCGTAGGCCAGGTCCTGAAAACTGCAGCCGCCGCACCGACCAAAATGAGGACAGGGAGCCGCTCTTCTGGCTGGCGAGGGACTGAGAATTGAAATGAGACGAGCCGGCTGGACTTTCTTCCGGCCGGGCTGATAGGCAATTTTTACCTGGTCCCCGGGATAAGCACCGGCTACCTGATAGGTTTCACCGCTGGCTGCTTCAATTATGCCCAGTCCTGCCGGTAGAAGAAAACAGGTGACTTCGCCTATCAACTGCTCTTCAAAAAATTGCCGGACCAGCTGACGAAGCTTGTTGAGCGGCAGGCCGATTACGTTATAGTAATCACCGTTGATTTCTTCCAGGAATTTTTCCTTAACGTCCTGCAGAGCATAGGCTCCAGCTTTATCAGCATAGCTGTTCAGTGCCAGATAAGCTTCGATATCTTCTGAAGAAAGGGGCTTGAAGATAACTTCGGTTATTTCATAATCGCTCAGGAGTTTTTGCTTGTTCTGGCAGACAAGCACAATGGCGGTAACCACCTGATGTCGGCGGCCAGAGAGCTTCTCCAGCATTTCCCGGGCTTCCTGCCGGCTGGCTGGTTTACCCAGGACCAGGCCATCAATCGTCACCACCGTGTCGGCAGCAATAACCAGGTCGTCAGGATATTTTTCTCCAACGACTCGGGCTTTAGCCTCGGCTGTTTTGAGGGCGTAGTCCAGCGGGTCTTGGCCGTTAATTTTCTTTTCATCCAGACCACTGGGGACAACGGTGAAATTTTTAAAAATCCTTTTGAGAAGGCGAATTCTTCTTGGAGATTCTGAAGCCAGAATGACCTTCATTTTTTATCCGAAGCTCCAGGCTTGATAAGGGGGAGATTCTGTCGGCAGAGAGGGCAGTTCTCTGGCTCGAAAGCCTCAACTTTAAGTGAGAGCAGACTGCTGGCCGGCTGGCCAGCAAACAGGACCTCGCCACCACTTCGATCTACCAGGCAGTAAATCCCGGCCACCTGGACTTCTTTCTGGCGGAGGCACTCAACAACTTCCCGGACAGAACCACCGGTAGTGACGATATCTTCAACAATAATGGCTTTTGATTTATCCAGACCAGAAAAGCCGGAGCGGATAGTCATTTTTTCTTCAACTCTCTGGCTGAAGGCAAAAAATTTATTAAGTTTGAGGGCGGTTAAAAAACCGATAGCAATCCCACCATAGGCGGGCGAAACAACATAATCAAAAGCAGGGCTGTCCTGCCTTATTTTTTCCACCAGTAAATCAATGATTTTTTCCAGGATAAGGGGTCGTTCGATCAGTTTAATTTTTTCAAAATACCATTCAGAATGTTTGCCCGAGGTCAATTTAAAATGACCGCGAAGCAGGGCCTGGCTGTCTTCGAATAGCTTTAAAACCTGTGCTGATGGCTTCTCTGGCATATTGTTCTCCGAGAAAGAAGAGATGATACTCAGTATAAAAAAAATAAGTATAGCCTAAGGCTTGATCAAAGGAAAGAGTTTTTTGCGGCCGGTTGGTGCATTTGCTAAAATGCCTGTATGAAAAAACGGGCTCTGGTCATCATCCCGACCTTTAATGAGGCAGAAAACATTGTCACCCTGACTGAGGTGGTGCTTAATCTGGCTCCTGATCTTGATGTTCTGGTTGTTGATGACAACTCGCCTGATGGAACTGGCCAGCTGGCTGATAGTTTGAGTGATAGGTATCAGGGACGTGTTTTTGTCCTTCACCGGCCAGGTAAGCTCGGCCTGGGTACGGCTCATCGCGACGGTTTCCGCTGGGGCAAGGAACATGGTTATCCCCAGCTGGTTACTATGGATGCTGATTTTTCTCATCCGCCACAGGCCATCCCGCTTCTACTGGAAAAACTGCAGACGGCCGGGCTGGCCATTGGTTCGCGCTATGTGCCTGGTGGTCGGATAGAAGGCTGGACTTTTCTCCGCAAATTAAACAGCTGGACGGCAAATTTCCTGGCTAGATGTCTGATGGGTCTGAAAGCCAGGGACTGTACCGGTGCCTTCCGCGCTTACCAGACGAGTGCACTCGAACTTGTGCCGCTGGAGAAATTGCGGGCTGGCGGTTATTCTGCCCATCTTGAGGTTCTTTATTATCTCGAGCGAAGCGGTCTAGGCGTAGTCGAGGTCCCCATTACTTTTGTTAATCGCCAGCAGGGTCGCTCTAAAATTTCACCGGCCGAGGTCAGGGAAACCCTGCGCATTATCTTTTATTACTTTTTTTACCGGCCACGAGCCGTGCTGCCGGTGTCTGCCGGACAGAACTAACTTGAGCCTTAGCTCCTGTTGAGACTATAATATAGCAATTAAAAATCATATCTAAAACCAAAGGAGTCTTAGATGAAAAGAACAACCATCCTGAGAAAAGCAATTATGGAACGGCGGGCGGTAGTGGTCCCGGGCTGCCACGATGCACTGAGCGCCAGAATCATTGAGAAATGTGGTTTTGAAGCAACTCAGGTTTCTGGCTTTGGCCTGGCTGGCTCTCTTCTGGCCAAACCGGATGTCGGCCTGGTTCAGATGAAGGACATCATTGATCTTACCTGGAATATTGTTCAGGCAGTTAATATCCCGGTCATGGCTGATCTGGATACTGGCGGTGGTAACGCCATTAATGCCGCCTGGGTGACTGAACGGGTGATTACCATCGGGGCAGCCGGAATGAATATCGAGGATCAGGTTTTCCCCAAGCGCTGCGGACATATGGCTGGCAAAGAGGTCATTTCAGCTGAGGAAATGATTGGAAAAATAAAAGCCTGCGTTCGGGTGAGAGATAGCCTCGACCGGGATTTTGTCATCAATGCCCGGACAGATGCCTTTGCTGTCTATGGTCTGGATGAAGCTATTCGGCGCTGCCAGCTGTATCTTGAAGCCGGAGCTGATCTGGTCTTTATTGATGGCATCAAGTCCCGAGCCGATATTGAGAGAGCAGCCAGAGAAATTAAGGG
>DAOLNQ010000039.1:0-5489 GCA_035416665.1 Candidatus Saccharicenans sp.
AGGCAAGGATGAAACTGGCAGTTAACATCGATCATATCGCCACTCTAAGGCAGGCTAGAGCAGCCCGGGAGCCAGAACCAATTCTGGCCGCTTTGCTGGCTGAACAGGCCGGGGCTTCAGGTATTGTCTGTCACCTGCGAGGAGACAGACGTCATATTCAGGAAAGAGATTTGAAATTGTTGCGACAGGTCATCGTGACCAAACTCAACCTGGAAATGGCGGCTACCGAAGAAATGTTAAAGGTGGCCAGAGAAGTTAAACCTGATACAGTTTCGCTTGTCCCGGAGAGCCCTGAAGAGATCACCACTCAGGGCGGATTGGAAGTCATCAATCAAAAAGAGCATCTCACCTCTTATATTCAAGAAATGAAACAGGCTGGAATAAAGGTCAGTATTTTTGTTGATCCCCTGGAAAACCAGATTAAAGCCTGCCAGGCAGTCGGAGCCGACCTGATTGAAATCAATACGGGTAAGTATGCCGACGCCGGGAGCGAAAAAGAGCAGCAGGCCAACCTGGAAGAAGTCAGGCAAGCAGCTGTTTTTGCCGCCGGCCTGGGCCTTGAAGTCCATGCCGGCCATGGGCTTGACTATCATAATGTCCAGCCAATCGTGGATATCAGAGAGATTTCCGAGCTAAGCATCGGCTTTGCCATTGTGGCCAGAGCGGCCATGGTTGGGCTGACTCAGGCCGTAAGAGAAATGATGGAGCTTCTTCAAAAATGAGCGAACTAAAAATTAATTTTGAACGCCTCTGGCATGATCTGGAAGAACTGAGTCAAATTGGTCTGGATCCAAGAGGGGGAATTTCGCGGCCGTCTTTCAGCCTGCCTGATTTAGAAGCCAGAAAATGGCTGAAAGAAAAGATCGAGGCCGCCGGTCTGACTTATCGGCAGGATAGCGCCGGTAATATTTTTGGCCGGCTGGCGGGCAAAACGCCTCAGGTGGTTATGTCCGGTTCTCATCTTGATACGGTCATCAACGGTGGACGGTTTGACGGCTCGGTTGGAGTTCTTTCAGCTCTCGAATGTTTGAGAAGAATAAAAGAAGAAAACTTAGAGCTCTACCGAACACTGGAAATGGCTTCTTTCACTGACGAAGAAGGAAATCTCGTTGGCGATTTTCTGGGAAGCAGGGCTTTTACCGGCCAGTTAAAAGAAGACCAGCTGAAAAGTGCCAGAACCCAATTTGGACCGCCGCTGGCCGAAATCATGGAGAAAGCGGGATTGAAGGTTGAGAACATTCCCCTGGCAGCCAGAGAACGGCCTGAAATCCTGGCCTTTCTTGAACTGCACATCGAGCAAGGACCTATTCTCGAGGAGGAAGGTGTACCGATCGGGTTGGTCACCACTATAGCCGGTAAGCGTTACTATCAGTCGACTTTTGTTGGCCGCTCTGGGCATGCGGGAACAATACCGATGGAACTCAGGCAGGACGCCTTTATTTCTCTGGCTGATTTTGCCTTAAGAGCGAATCAACTGGTACTCAGAAAATATGAGGATAACACACTGACCATCGGCCGGGTGGTGCTCAGGCCGGGTTCTTTTTCCATAATCCCACGTGAAGCTGATTTTACTCTTGACCTGAGAGGCATAAACCGCCAGGAACTAGAAGAATTGGAAAAGGAAGTCCTGTCTCTTGCCCGGGAAGTGGCTTCCACCCGTGGCCTTTCTTTTTATCAGCAGCTGGTCGATAGCACAGAGCCAATCGTTGTCCCCGGGGCTATGCTGAATAAACTTAAAGCTTTAAGTGAAAGGCTGGGTTATGATTACCAGCTTATTTCAAGCGGAGCTGGACATGACGCTCAGATTCTGGCTGCCATCTGCCCGGTGGGCTTGATTTTTATACCATCTCCAGAAGGCTTAAGTCATGTGCCGGAAGAAAAGATTAATCCTTCCGATCTGGAGAAAGGCGCCAATCTGCTGCTCCAGGCTCTGCTGGAGCTGACTTCGACCTGAGTTGTGGTGGATTCAGTAGGTTCAATAGAAAGAAAACTTCCAGATAGCGATCAGCTTTAAGTCAGTCAGTATCGTCAGGCTTAAGGAACACCCGCCGCATTTCCTTTAATAAAGCCCGGTGTTTTTTTTCGGCCAGCATTTTTTCCCTGGCCCTTTTCGATCTTTTTCTTTTCTGACGTCGAATTTTTTCTATCTTCTGCTTTTCTCGGGTTTCTTCGCCCCGGAGCTTTTCTTCCAGTTTTTCGACCAGAATCCGCCTGGCCAGGAAACGATTCAAAGCCTGAGACCTTTCCCTCTGACATTTGACCTCGATACCAGTCGGCAGATGCTTTAGATAAACACAGGTAGCTGACTTGTTGACCTTTTGTCCACCTTTTCCCTGGGAGTGAACAAACCTTTCCTCCAGGTCAGAATCTTTAATACCAAGTCTGGCCATCCTCTCCAGGAGGTCTTTTTCTTTCTCTGGTCTAACAGGAAATAGCCCCATTTTCGTCCTTCTTATTTTATTATATTGGAAATAAAGGCCGGCTGCCAGTCCGCTCATCGATGCTGGCGAATAAGATCAACCAGAATGTTCAGCTAATTTAAATTTTCATTGATAAGAAAATCGGGACATGATACGATTTTTTCTAAATTATTTTGGCCGCCTGATTTTCTTCTAACGGAAGAGCACAGGCTGGAGTGGGCCGGTTTATATTGGCACAACCTGGTTAATTATAAAACTGATAAAAATTACAGCCGGAAAGGAACATAGTTAAAGACATGGACAAGAAAAAGCTATTAAAATCAATTTTAATCAACAGCTTTATCCTCTTTTTAATTATCTCGTTGAGTTCTTCAACCGCTGCCAGTAAAAATTCGGCAGCCAGGAAGGCAGGGGCCAGCCTGTCTGAAGTCTCAGGGTCCAGGCAAGTTTCAGGCTCATCAAAACCAGTTTCGCCGTCATCGGGCCTGCCTGCCAACGCTCCTTTGACGGTGGCCGAAAGCAGTCACTTTACAGCAACTTCGCTCCATGCCGAGGTTATAGCTTTCATTAAGGAATTACAGAAGCTCAGCCCTAATCTGGTAGTTGAAAATATCGGAACATCGACCGAGGGACGGTCAATCCCCATGTTGATTATCAGTAACCCGCCTGTTCATTCGCCGTTATATGCCCGCAATTTGAATAAAACTGTCGTTTATATTCAGGCTAATATTCATGCTGGCGAAGTCGAGGGAAAAGAAGCGTCGTTAATGCTGGCCAGGGAACTGGTGTTGAATCCGTCCCATCCTTATCTTAAGGACCTGGTTATTCTGATCGTCCCGAACCTCAATCCTGATGGAAATGATAAAATCAGTCCCAACAACCGGCCCCAGCAGCCGGGCCCTGAAAAAGGCGTGGGAGTCAGGCCAAACGGCCAGAATCTTGACCTCAATCGTGATGCTATGAAACTGGAAAGCCCGGAAATGACAGCCGTAGTTGGTAAGATTATCAACCGCTGGGATCCGGCTCTGGTGCTTGATCTCCATACGACGGATGGGGCTTACCATGAAGAGACTGTCACCTACTCCTGGCCGGTTAACCCCAATATTGATCCTGAACTTCTTACCTATCAGCGCGATATCATGTTGCCGGCTATTGTTAAAATTCTGAAAGACAAGTATGGCACTTTAGCTGCTCCCTATGGAATGTTCCGCGACTGGCGTGATACTTCCAAAGGTTGGGAAACCTTTGATCCTCAGCCTAGATATTTCACCAACTATGCTGGAGTAAGAAATCGGCTGTCCATTCTTGATGAAAACTATGTCCATGCTGATTATAAGACCAGAGTCATCAGCTGCTTCAATTTCCTTAAAGCCATTCTTGATTATACAGCCGGCAAAACGGTAGAAATTCAAAAACTCATCGAAGAGGCTGACCGCCGGACTATTGCCGCCGGCCTTAATCCCGGAGGAAAGACTTTTGCAGTTGAATTTGATCTTCAGCCATTGCCTGAGCCTATCACAATTCAGGCCTATGAACTGGAGGTAAGCGAGAGGCCAGGCGGTGGCTTCCCTCAAATTAAACCTACCAATCGGAAAAAACCGGTAACTGTTCCTTACTATGCCAGCTACCGGCCAAAAAGGACAGTCAGTCTGCCCTATGGTTATCTTATCAGCCAGCCTGATCCAGATCTGATCGCCATTCTCCTCAAGCATGGTTTGCTGGTCGAGTCCCTGACTTCGGAATTGACACTGCCGGTAGAGGTTTTCTTACCGACTGAAATCAAGGCAGCTGACCGACCTTTCCAGGGGCACCGGCTGGAGCAGATCAAAGGCCAATACAAGAAGGAAACAAGGACTTTCCCGGCCGGATCACTTTTTGTCCGAACCGGCCAACCACTCGGCTCTCTGGCTGCTTACCTGCTTGAGCCTGAAAGCGAAGACGGATTGGCTGTCTGGAACTTCTTTGACCGGTATATTTACCGCGAATGGCAGAGAGGTTACGCTGAACTACCAGTCTATCGCCTGCTTGAACCGGCTAATTTTCCAGCAGTCAGGGTTAGAAAATAATAAGGTGAAAACGGAATTTGATTTAAAGACTAAAGTTTGCGGATAGAAAATTTTGCCCTTTAATTTTTTCTGCTTTTTTCTGCTTTAGTCTGTCTGGCAGAAACTTGTTTACCTGGTCTGACTTTGACCGCTGGACTGGCCGCTTTTTTTAGACTTTCTACTTTTTCTTTTTCAGTCTTTTCTTTCGTCACTGCCTTTTCTTTTTTACCCGGCGAGACGAGATATTTACCACAATTTTCGCAGATATAAATATCATTGCTTTCCTCAATGGCCGAGGCCATCTGGGTTGAAACACTCATGTTGCAGCTCTGGCAAACGCCATCGACCACTTCCGAGACAGCATAACCATAACGGTCCATCAACAGGTCAAACCGGGCTAAAAGCGACTGGTCAAGCTCCTCCCTGATGAGGGCCCGATGCTTCTGAAGTTCTTCCTGTCTGGCTTCCGGTGCCCGTCTAATTTTGAGTTCAATTTCCTGAAGTTTTCTAAGCAAGCTGGCCCGGTTAACTATTCTATCTTCATAGGGAAAGGCCAGCGGGATTTGAGCCAGGACATTGTAAAGTTCATTTTTATCCCTGGCGTTGAACAGACGATCGCGGTTATCAGGTTTAATCAGAAAACTGGCCAGCCCAGCAAACAGGTGATTAAAAAGACCGGGGATAGTCGGATTCCAGACAACCAGAATGATGAGATGAACTGGCCGGCTATCGGGAGCTGAAAAATCTATACCTTCGGCTGAACGTCCGACGGCCACCGCCATATGACCTTCAGTGTCAACCCGAGCATGAGGCACAGCGATACCATGCCCCAGAGCAGTTGATTCCAGATTTTCCCGGTCAATTATTCTGGTCAGAGTGAGGTTCTTATTGCTGATTAACTTTTGTTTGACCAGGCTATTGAGAAGCTCTTCGATCGCTTCTACTTTTTCATGGCTCTTGAGCTCGAAAATAACCTGAGCTGGCTTGAGAAACTCACCGAAAGAAGCTTCTTTTAAATTCATGG
>DAOLNQ010000040.1:0-5358 GCA_035416665.1 Candidatus Saccharicenans sp.
GGTTTTAACAATGAAGACCAGGGGACTGAGGTTGATCCTGACCGCTTGATTATCCTGGGCAATATTGATGAGCCGCTCAACCTGAAAATCCAGCAATACCAGGGCAGCTCAGTAAGTGTGGCTGTTTATGATGGAAGTTTTGAACAATATCCTTATCCTCCTGAATTCTATACAAATAGAATCGTTTTAATTTTGCCCAATCCCGCATCGACCTGCAGAACGGGGGAGATCAGACAACTAACTCATATCACCTGGAGCTCGGGCGGAACTAACGAAAAATTCAACATGTCACCGGGCCTGGCTCCCGGGATAAATCCACCTGGTGGCCTAACGGCTGGTTTGACTTGCCAGGCCGATGATTTTGACGATGGCCTCATTATGTTTGTCAATGTGAAAGAGTTCTGGCTGGATACTTCGGGCCAGGCTGAGTTGAATGGTGTGGCTCTGACTCCTGGTGTCAATGGTTATGTTGGCGAGCCTGGAGTTTTATATATGACCAATAATGGCATTCATTTGCCGATCGCTCAGAACATTGAAAACCTGCAGTTTGAATATAACGGAGACCTTAATGATGATGGCGTACTTGATGGGTTTCAGTCCTGGTCTAACGCCTGGACCGCCGACCAGGTCATGCGGATCCGTCAGGTTAGAGTGATTATTGTCGGCCGGACCCCCAACCGTTTTGTTTCGGTTTCAGGTAAAGTGCCAGCCAATATCCATAATTACCGTCGGCCTAATATTTCTGATTCTCCGGGAAGCACCACTGATGACAATCACCGGCGGTTTGTTCTGGAAACAACAGCTAATGTAAGAAACCTGAATATAAACATATATAATTCGGGGCAAAGATGAATCAAAACAAAGCAAATAAAAAAGGCATGGTTAGGAAAGTCCAGAAGAATTCTTTCAGCTTTAGAAACTGGCTATTCAGGCCTGCTGGTTCAGGCATGATGGTGGTTATTTTAGTTCTGGCCTTTATGCTCACAGTCGGAGTAGCTGTTCTGGCGGTGACCACTTCTGGCCCAAAAGTTTCAGCCAGCATGCGTTACCAGGAAGAGGCCTTTAATGCAGCCGAAGCTGGTTTTGATGCGGCTCGGATGACCATCGATGATTTTTTTGGAAATGGCCTCTGGGCAAACTTTACTTCTCACTACCTGACAGGACTCACCCAGCATGGTATAGATAATCCTTTTATTGAAGGTAATCTGGAAAATCCCAATCCCGGTTATTTCCGCCGTCTAACTGACGAACAGATTCTGAACCTTATAGATAATAACCATGACGGTGTTCCAGATAGTGCTGCCCAGGGTCAATTCGTCTTTTTTGAACAGCCATTCGTTTATCGTGGTGGTGACCTGGATGAGCGCTACCGTTATACCGTCTTTCTGATCGATGACGAAGCCGGCACCGGCGCTGCCACCGATCCAACCGATACTCTCATGATCTGCATTGGTGTGGTCAGATCGGGCCAGGCTGTCTCCGACCGGATACTGGCTACCTGCCGCCTCGAAATAGAAATAGAGATGCCTCAAGGCGGAACTACTCCTTAATCCAGAGAAGCTATTTATTGATAAATCAATAAAATAAATAAAAAAAAGGGTCTTTTGAGGAAAGAAGCGAGGGCCAAATGAAAATTAAAAAAAACCTTTTGGCAGGCTTAATTATTTGCCTGATGCCTTTTGGTCTGATGGTTCTAAAATTTACCGGTCAGGAGCAACAGGTCTGTGTTGAATATACCAATTCTTTCACTGAAAATTTTGATACAGTTGTCTATAAAGATGCTAAAAAATGCTCAGTGGCAAACTGGCCATCAGGCCCTGTACAACTGAATTACCTCGGGGGCAACTTTGAAGTGACCTCGCCAGCCGGTATGGGCGCCAGAATGTATGTTGTAGCTGCAGGTGACTTTGACGGCAACGGCTATCCAGATCTGGTTGGCCTTGACTATAATACTTTTGAACTTAAGATGGTCTGGAACCGCTATGGTGACGCTAACTTCGACGGAGTGGACGATGACAACATCATTTTTCAGGTAGACAATTCAAAAATTTTTGATACAGGCTTAAATTGTGGCCCGGCTTCAATAACGGTTGGCGACTATAACAAAGATGGCCTGCTGGATTTCTTTTTCTATAAAAATGGTAACGATTCCTTCTCACATAGCAATTTTGTAGCCTGTATGTATATAAATCAGGGAACAGCTGATAATCCTGTCTTTTACGGCCGGAATGATTCAAGAAATGTGAATTTTACCAATGCGTTCACGACTGCTCGCATTTACTGTAACTGGGCCGCGAACCATTTGCATACCGTAGATATCGATCAAGATGGAGATGATGATATCCTGGTGGCCAGCCAGGATAAAATATTCTTGATAAATAACCCGGGGGTAACTAACTGGCATGACATCTCCAAATGGGAAGTGAAAGAGCTCACTTATGACCGGCGAACTGGATACTCTGCCCCTACCCCCGACGGCTATGAAAACAGAGGAACCTCAGCTGTCTCTTCAGGAGACTTCGACCTCGATGGAGACATTGATATTGTGGCTGGTTCAGTTAATGATTGGCCCTACCTTGCTTATTACTTGAATGATGGTGCGCAGAGTTTTAGTTTCAGCGAAATTCCTATTCCTATCGCTAATGTTACTGGAACTGTGGCTTTAACTGTTACTGACTTCAAGAAAGACGGCCGACCAGATATTTTTGGGGCGACTGACGCCTGGTGTGCGGGTAATCAGGCCCATATGTGGATATTTAAGAACCAGGGTTTAGTTGATGTCACTACAACTGACCCTGATACCGGGGAACCTGTAACCTATCAGGAGGTAAACTGGAATTTCCTGTGCCTGAACAACTGTCAACCAATAATTCCGCCATCATACGATGTGGATATCTGTACCATGCTTGATTATGACTTAGATGGGGATATGGACCTGGTTTTAGCCGACGCCAATCATTCTGGAGATTATTACCTGATAATTAACAAACTGGCTTCTGTTTATGCTCTTTATGGTGAAGCTGTATCAACTAATGTAGTTGAAGGCCAACTGGATCCCAGACAGCATGCTATAACCAAAGCGCGTATAATCAACTTAAATCAAGGAGTAAGCGGATCATCTTCTGGGTTGAAGGTCCAATTCTTCCTATCCAATGATGGTGGACTCCACTGGGAGCCGTATCGAACATTTGAAGGTACCAATATCCGGCCCTGGTCAGATTCTAACTGGCATATCTTCAGCAATTTTGGCGCTGATCTTAGGTGGAAGGCTATATTGTCTGCTCCCGAAGACTCCATGGCTGAATACACGGGAGCTTCTTATGACACGCCTCTTATCAGAAACTTAACCATTGAATTTACCTATGTGGCCAGGCAGGAATACTCCAGATCATCAGTTTCTACTTCCGTTATTGACCGCAGCGGGCAAAACCGTAAGTTGATTATTGCCGCCTCCTTCATTTATCCAGGGTGGGAAGGTCACCTGAGAGCTTATGATGTAACGGCTATGACCACCCTCCAGAATAATTACTCTACTCTGAGAACGGTGAGCAGCTCCGACCTCGAATCTGAAACGGGCAGATGGCTGGCTCCAGGTGTTGAACTTCTCTGGGACGCTGGCGAGCTGCTGGAAAGAAGAGAGCCCGCAACCAGAACCATCTATACGGCCATAAATACTGACCGCGGTCAACCACCACCTTACACCGACACCTTGCAAAGAGTAGAATTTAATGTAAACAATGTAGGTGTTCTGAAAGATTTCATTTACGATACTGACAATGATAATGAAGGCCTTATTCAGTTTGTTCGTGGTCAGGGACGTTACTGGCGGCTCGGAGACATAAACCATTCAACGCCGGCAGTAATTGGCCCGCCAGATGAGGATGCGGCTTTAATGGGTTCTGGTTATGCTGAATTTAAGCTCGCCAATGAAGATAGAAGAAAAGTTATTTATGTTGGGGCCAATGATGGCATGCTGCATTGTTTTGATGTTTCAACCGGCGTAGAGCTCTGGGCTTATATCCCCTACAACCTTCTTTCCAGGTTAACAGAAATGTGGCCCGTTGATACCTCCAGCCATCTAAGATACTTTTCAAGGAAGGCTTATGTGGATAGCTCCCCTTCTGTCTCCGATGTTTATATAAATAACCAGTGGAGAACAGTCCTCGTTTGCGGGCAGGGAGAAGGCTGGGGTTCTAAGCCAGATGGGTATAACAATGGTGATACTAACCATAAGCATTATTATTATTTTGCCCTGGATGTGACAGATCCAGAGAACCCGATACCCATGTGGGAATTTGCTGGGATAAGAATAAAAAGGTCTGGGAAAAATTATAATATGACCAATGGTCAGACCTGGTCTGTTCCTTACATAGGAAAGGTTGATATATCTGGCGACCCCACCTGGGTGGCTTTTGTCGGTTCCGGCTATACGCATCTAGATGATGTCCGCCACCAGGCTTACATCGGCAACACTTTTGCTGCCATCAAGATTGAAGATGGTTCCGTCTTATGGTCAAAAAAAATTTCGGACGTCGATTCATCAAGAAGCAGAAATTCGGGAAATCCGTTTCCCAACATCTATGTTGCCCTTCCGGGTTCTCCAAACGGAGTCGATCTCGACCGAGATGGAGATATTGACTATGTCTACATAGGCGATCTGGATGGGCACCTCTGGCGCCTGGATGCCAGTTCGGGTAATACAAATAGTTGGTCCTGGAATAGGATTTACACTGACCGCTGCCTCTATCCGATAATCACCAAACCAGCCATTTATCTGGGTTATGCTACTTCCGGTTCAAATTATCCCAGGATTTATTTTGGTACCGGTGGTGACGAGCGAGCACCATCTGATCGAAACTATTCTTTCGTAGCTTTGATGGATGACGGTAAAACTACCGGGACCTCAGCTGTCGAGTGGTTCATTGGCGATGTAACTGAAACCGGCATTCCTCTAACCAAGAAGGCAGGCAGCTTGACCGTCGGAGAAAGAGTCTGGGCAGATCCTGTAATCGCCAATTATATTGTTTATTTCAGCACCCTTAAAGGCAGCATCGAAGCGGCTGATCCCTGCCAGAACCTCGGGGGAGAAGCGGGGCGCCTTTATGCCCGTTATATTCAGCCAATGTACGGACAGGCTATTGGCAGCAGTTCCCTGAAAAACGCTCAGGGTCAGGCCACGGATTACTTAGCTCTGGCCAGTAAAGCCCGGACAGCCGTGACAGTTGGTGAGCGTCAGCGAGTCGGCAGCGGTTATAAGCAGGATGTCTATATACAGGAATACAATTCAACGATTGAAAAACTGGAACAGCCAGTCGGTTCGCTGCTCCGTGTCCGATCCTGGCGGGAAATCTATCAGAT
>DAOLNQ010000041.1:0-5297 GCA_035416665.1 Candidatus Saccharicenans sp.
CCAGCTACCTCCGGTTTACAATCATCCGGAATTTGTCAGGCTGGTTCTTCCCTGGCTGGTTAAATCCCTGGGCGAAGCCAATGTGGTTGAGGTCAAACCTCAACTGGTAGCTGAAGATTTCGCTTTTTATGCGGAAAGAATTCCCGCTTTCTATTTTTTCCTGGGGGTTAAAAGCCCTGGCCAGATGAAAGCTGCTCCTCTTCATAGCCCCAATTTCAATCCTGATGAAAAAGCTATCCCGGTAGGCATCAAAGCTATGTGTCATCTGGTTCTTAATGCTCTGGAACAGCAGGCCTCTTTAAAAACATCAAGCGAGACAGATTCCATTAATTAGTGGATAGTCAGCCGTCTATTTAATTGATGGCCTATCCACTTCTTCTGCCAGCTATTAGTTTTATCGCTGGCCTTGTTCTGGCCGGAGTTCTTGAGCTCCATTTCTATGTCAGCCTGCTGTCGCTCCTGTTAACCTTCTGGCTGGCTACCTGGCTGGTCTATTTTCTTAAAAAAGATTGGCTTGCCTTTGCCTTTCTTATTTTAACTTTTTTCCTTTCAGGCCTGGTCCTTGAGGCTTTTAGCAGTAAAGTTTACGATGATCATTCTCTTCAAGATTTCCCGACAGGAACCTACCTCAACTTCCAGGGAAAGGTTCTAAGATCGCCAGAAAGAGGAGCAGATCGTGACCGTCTTCTAATTGCTGCCAGCCAGGTGGAGATAGGAGGTGGCGTAAAGAAAATCAAGGCTAGATTACAGCTGACCATTCCTCATTCGACCACCAGCGACCAACCTCTGGAACTACAAGCCGGCGATGAGCTTGAATTTTCTGCCAGTCTCAATGAGTTAAGTTCTTTTAGTAATTTTTTCCCTGATTTTATGCCTCGCTATCTTCAAAGCCAGAAGATCCAGGCGCGAGCTTATACTAAAAGCCCGTTGCTTTTAAAAAAGCTCAACGCCCACAATTACACTTTCTCAGGCTTTTTCTCTGGCTTAAGGCGAAGACTCCAGAAGGAGATCGAAGCCGATTATCCTGGTGAGAAAAAATTTGGACTGAGTCGAGAAGGAGCAATCCTGGAAGCACTGCTTCTGGGTGAGGATGGCCGCCTCGACCAGAAAACCGATCTCCAGTTCCAGAAAACCGGGCTCTATCATCTTCTGGCCATTTCCGGAGCTCATGTTGGAGTCGTCTCTGGTTTCCTGTTTTTCTTTCTTAAATTCTTATTCAGATCAAAGAAACTAATTTACACTATCCTTCTGGTCTCACTGGCTTTTTATGGCTGCCTGGTCGAAGGACAACCGTCAGTCTTCCGGGCAGTCATCATGGCTTCACTCTTTTTTATTGGCAAAATCATTTTTGCCAGGGTTAATCTTTTGAACACCATTTCACTTTCTGCCCTGATTCTCCTCTATCTTAATCCCTTCAGTCTAAACGAGGCCGGCTTTCAATTGACCTTTCTGGCCACTTTGGGACTGATCCTCTTTTATCAACCGGTTTATCGTTCTTTACCACCTCTTCCTCTCAAGCTAGCCGAACTGGCGGCCATGTCAGCCGCAGCAGTGGTTGCTACCATGCCTGTTATTGTCAGCAGCTTCAACCGGGTAACTTTTGCTTCTGCTCTTCTGACCATTCCAGCCACCCCTCTGGTTGGCTTTCTGATGGCTGCCGGCTACCTTTATTTATTAATCGGCTTAATTTCACCCCCTCTCAGCCATTTAATATCTGTCTTCATGAAGCTTCCCATCAGGATTTTTATCTGGCTGACCGGCTGTCTTGAACCGCTGTCTTCTCTCTCTTACCGGCTTCCTTCGCCGCCACTCGTAGTTATCATTGGGTTCTATCTTTCCCTTTTGCTATTACTATTAAAACCAGGATTTAAAGGACAGAAAACAGCCACCTGGCTGACTTTCTTCCTTTTCTTCATCATCCTTATTACTTATCCTTTTAAAGCCGGGACCAACAACCTGACCGTGACCGTCATGGATGTTGGTCAGGGTGAATCACAGGTCATAGAGTTCCCTGGCGGCCGGGTGATGGTTATTGACGCTGGTGGATTTCCGACCAGTACTTTTGACCCCGGCGAGAATATTGTTTCGCCTTTTCTCTGGTGGCGAGGTTATAAAAAAGTCGATTATTTAGTTTCCAGCCACCTTCATCCAGACCATGCTACCGGTCTGGCCGCCGTTGCCCGAAATTTCAAAATAGAAGAATATCTCTTTACCGAAAATTATGAGGCGAGTACTCTCCATCAAGAAATAAATCAGGCCCTGGGGAAAAGAGTTAAGAAGACCAGAATAATTTCCGGTCTGGAATTAAATCCAGCCGCTGGAGTTAAGGTAAAATTTATCTATCCGGATGAGCGGGCCAGGACTGTCTTTAAGCCCGGTAATGACCTTTCAGCTGTTCTTAGCCTGGAATGGAAAAACATAGCCTTTCTTTTCACAGGCGACATTACCGCTCAGGTGGAGGATTATTTAACCAATCAGCAAAACACAGGGCAGAAAATGAAGGCAACGGTCATGAAAGTTCCCCACCACGGCAGCCGGTCATCATCGACAGCTGCCCTTCTTAAAGCCGTCAACCCCGCTCTGGCCGTGGCCAGCTGCGGTCGGCGAAATATTTATGGCTTTCCAGCCAGAGAAGTGGTTTCGAGATTTAAGGAGCACTACATCCAGCTTTATCGTACTGACCTGGATGGAGCGGTGCAGTTTAAAACAGATGGTCAGGAACTTAGCTGGAAAACTGCCAGGTCAAAGGTGAGCCTGGGGTTTAAGCAGATTGACACGGCGGGCCGATTGGGTTTATTCTTTAGATAAGAGGGAAGTAATGGCCAAAAAAATTATGACTGTTTTGCTTTTTTTGAGTTTCTGTGCGCCAGTCTGGCTTCTGGCCCAGGAACAAGGTGTGGTCGAACTGGCCAAGAAAGAAAAAGCCCGGCGAGAAAGCCTCAAAGGGAAGGAAATAAAGGTAATTACCAACGAGGACCTGCAAAAGCTGACTAAGACTCCGGCCATCATCATACCGAATGAAACCGCTGCTAACCCAGATACCCAGGAAAATGAGCAGCCTCCGGCGGCTCGGCCCGGCAATTATACTCCACCTGTTGTTCACAGGGTAACTGTCGAGAATCCTGCCCCAACCCCATCAGCTGGCTCTCAGGCCCCTGGTGTTGATGTCACCGGAAATTCGTTGGAAGAGGCCTGGAAAAAAGCGAAAGAATATGTTGAGCTTCTGACTTTAAAAATGAATGCTCTCTGGCAGCAATTCTATGCTCTAACTGACATGCAAACTAAAGATAGTATTCAGCGAGAAATAAGCGATACCTATGAAAAGCTGCTCAAAGCTCAAGAAGAAGAAACCAGATTGAGACAGGCTTATGAAGAGCAGATCAACCAGAAAAAAAGCGCCGAGGCTCCACCTATCTGGATCAGGTAAAGGCCAGTCAATTAGCGGAAGTAAATTGTCTCGAGCCGAAAGCCAACTGGTTGATTGTCATCAAGGTCAGGATAAACATCTTTGACCCTTACAGTCTTATTAACCCCGATAGTGAGGGTCAGTCCATCCTTTTGACCAAGGTCTGAAGCGGACAGCTGATATATTTTTTCAAAACCAGGAAGTGAGGTCTCGAACTCTTCCAGCACTCTGCCTTCCAGGACGATAATAACTTTCTGTCCTTCTGGCCGGCCGGGCGGTGAGCTTCCCCTCAGCATCAACAAGGCCGGCTTCTTTGGATTCTTAAGCCAGCAAGATGCC
Source organism: Candidatus Saccharicenans sp. (assembly GCA_035416665.1). Classification (GTDB taxonomy): domain Bacteria; phylum Acidobacteriota; class Aminicenantia; order Aminicenantales; family Saccharicenantaceae; genus Saccharicenans. Next base: position 3,746 of record DAOLNQ010000041.1, read on the forward strand.
TGGGGTCCCGTCCAGCGTTCGACCAGTAATTCGTCCGAACTCGGGTCGGGCCTCTTTATCACCACCCAGCCGTCAAGGAAAACGATATCGGGCACATCGAGTGGGCAAGGAGAGAGTTTTAATTGCCGCTCGTAAACCACAATGATATCTTTCTGGTTTTGAAGCGGCCTCAAATAGAGCCTGAAATTGACCGCCAGACCCTGGCCGGTCGGACGACTGAAGAAATCAATAAGAGGTGGAAAATAAATAAAACCCGAAGCTTCATAAACGCGGTTGGCTTCCCACCTGGAAACAGGCCAGAGCAAAGGAAGATTTTTCTGGAATAAAATTTTCTGGCCAGCCAAAGCCTCGGCTACCAGCTCATAGTCCCGATCAGGTGACTTAAAATCTGAGGTGGTTATGAATTTGACCTTTAAAGAAGTCAGCAGATTATCGGTCAGATTTTTATCAGAAAAATTGACGCTTATCTCCAGGCCGGGAAGAGGCAGCTTCTGGCCGCAGGAAAAGACAGGCCAGATCATAATTAAAATTATGGCGGCCAGCCCGATAAATTTTAGATAACCACAGGCTTTGTTCCTATCCATTTCTCGCATTAAAGGCTTAACTCTGAAGATTAAAAGCGAAATTAATTTTTATTATATGGGAAATCGGAGCCTTTAGCAAAATCCCGCTCTCCGCCAATATCTCTGCCAATCTTAAAATAAATCAAAACTCAACAGGGCTGGCCTCCTGGTGACTTTGTCTGGCCTTTCTCCGCCACAAAAAAAACTGAAGCTATTGAACATTGGCCGGGTTTTTATTATTCTGAAACCTTACAGACGATTTTTTAGTTTCATCTGTAGCCACAGATTGGCAACTGGCCCACCTTGAAGACAGGCAGGACTTTCTCCTGCTGGATTAAGCATTAAACCTGGAAAGGAAATTGCTCAATGAAAAAACAAATTACTTTCCATCATTGTGACCGCTCAGCAGAGAGGAGAGAATTGCTGCTTATCTGCCTGGTGTTTCTTTCTTTTATTTTGTCTTCTCCAGCCAGTGGCTTCTACCTGTCATCAGCGACTATAACCGAACAGGGAAATAAGGAAAAACAACTGGCAGTTGAGACTGGCTCGGAAATCACTCGGGAGACGATAACTCAGGTGCAGGTTAAAGCAGGTAAACAGCCAGAGACTCAGGAAAAAGCTACCAACACTCAGGAAGAAAAACAATCCGGAAAAGAGTCAGAAACTGAAACCCAGGAAGCCTCTGACCAGAATAAAAACAGAACGATTAAGGACTGGCTTGACCCCTGGAAAAAAACTCTGGAATTAAGCTATGTGGTCACAGGTGGGAACACGGTTACTTCTTCCTTCAGCCTGGGCAGTACCCTGCTCAAGACTCCCAATGAACGTGACTCTTACTTTCTTAAAACCTTTTTCCTCAGAACTCACTCCACTACGATTAACCAGAAAGCTGTCGGAAGCGAAGATAGTTTCAGCCTGATCGAAGACAAGACTCGAAAACTAACAGCTGAAAATTATCTTATTCAGGCTCAGTATGACCACCGGCCAAC
>DAOLNQ010000042.1:0-1058 GCA_035416665.1 Candidatus Saccharicenans sp.
TACCAATCGGATTCCCTACATGCGCTGGACTGAAGCCTGGATGCTTCTGGCCCTGAGCGAATTGTTAACCCGGTCAGATTCCTTATAAACGGGTGGAGCCATGGATAGAGATGGTTTTTTAGCATTCATAATCGCCTGAGAAGTTGAGCAAAAAGTAAAGCTTGATGACCATGACAGAAAAGACTCTTAGTTACGTTTTGATTACCGCAGCCAAAAATGAAGCCCGGTTTATAGAAAAGACGATTAATTCAGTAGTCAACCAAACAGAACTTCCTCTGAGATGGATCATCATCAATGACGGTTCAACGGATAATACCGGAGAAATAATTGAGCAATATGCCAGAAAATATGAATGGATAGAACTCATTGTTTTGCCGGAAAGCAGAGAAAGACACTTTGGACGAAAGGCCGTGGCTTTTAATAAGGGCTACGAAAGAACAAAGAATCTTGATTTTGATCTGATAGGAAATCTGGACGCTGATATTTCCTTTGACAGAGACTATTTCGCTTTTCTTATTTCAAAATTTATGGTTAATCCCAGACTGGGCGTGGCAGGGACCCCTTTTAGAGAAGGCTCAAGACAATATGATTATCGTTTTTCGAGAAAAGAACATGTCTCCGGCGCCTGCCAGCTTTTCCGCCGGGAATGCTTTGAGGAGATCGGCGGATACATACCACGGAAAGAAGGTGGGGTTGATCTGGCCGCTGTTCTTACGGCCAGAATGAGGGGCTGGGTAACCGAAACATTTACTGAAAAATACTGTGTCCACAATCGGCCGATGGGAAAAGCCGGGCCTAATTTCGTCAAGTACACTTTTAGAAGTGGCTATGGCGATTATCAGTTCGGAGTTCATCCGCTATGGCAATTCATGAGGTCGGTCTATCAGATGAGCGGAAGACCTCTTTTCATCACGGGGGCACTTCTCTTATCAGGCTATGTCTGGGCTATGCTAACCGGAGCACAGTATGCAATTCCAGAAGAAGTGGTAGAATTTAGAAGAAAAGAACAGCAAACATGGCTAAAGGAATATGTCAGAAAGTTTTTATCATGAATATAA
>DAOLNQ010000042.1:1158-2649 GCA_035416665.1 Candidatus Saccharicenans sp.
AGAACAGCAAACATGGCTAAAGGAATATGTCAGAAAGTTTTTATCATGAATATAAAAATACATAAATAGGAATATAAGAAAGAAAGGAAGCTGGCAGGAAAAACCTTGATGAAAGCCGTGCCGATAGATATTCGCTGGCATGAAGGGTTGCCTGTTTTTGCCTCTGAATCTTTTCTCAAAGCAGTCAGTGATGAATATGGCTGGTTGGGTGGTTTCGACGATAGTGGACAACTTTTATGTATTCTCCCTTTTACCATCATCAAGAAGCTATCGTTTAAATTTGTGAGATTCAGAGTGGAGACTATCCCTCAAGTTGAAAATTTTTATGTCGATGATGAAAAGGCTTTTTTAAATAGTTGCCTGGATTTTTTCCGTTCTAAAAAAGCAGATGTCATCATACCAGCCACAACAAATTCGATATTTCGCACCTATCCTGAGAGAGCAATTGCTGCCCCCTATGGGACCTATATCATAAATTTACAACAGCCAGAAGAGGTGCTCTGGCATAATATTGAGAGAATCACCAGGCAGAATATAAAAAGGGCGATAAACCTCGGGGTGACTGTTCGCGAAGCAAAAGAAGAGAACCAGTCCACCTATCAATTAATCCGTGAGACTTTTAAAAGATCTAAGCTTCCCTTTATGAGTTTTGGTGCGTTCCAAAAATATATGGATGGCCTGGGCCAGCACGGTCTGATTTTAAAAGCAGAGCATCAGGGTCTGGCTCAAAGTTACGTGGTTTTTGCTTATAGTCAATACAGAGCTTATGCTGTTTATGCTGGTAATTCCGCTAACATGACGCCGGGTGCAAACAAACTTCTTTACTGGGAAGCAATTAAGCTGTTTAAAAGACTGGGGGTCAAAGATTACGATTTTGTTGGAGTCAGGATAAATCCTGAAAAGGGGTCAAAGCAGGATGCACTCAGTTCGTTTAAAAAGCACTTTGGTGGCCAATTAGTTCAGGGCTATATCTGGAAATGCTCTCTTAATCCAGTTAAGTACAGGCTATATAATCTGGCCGCTAGATTCAGAAGTGGAGGAGACATTGTTGATGCCGAAAAACATAAGATGGCTGATTTAAAATCATAGAGGAATGGAGAAACGGTGCCAATTTCTCTGATACCAACCGAAGCCTGGGAATATGATGTGGGCGATGCTTTAACGGCTGTTCTCTCTCTGCTTGAGAAAGACAGAGAGAGTCATCTCAACTTAAAAGGAATTGGTGAGTGTCTTCCCGTGAGATCAGGCCGGGCCGCTATCCTGCTTTCTCTTCAAGCCTTAAACTTAAAAAAGGGATCGGCGATTGGAGTCCCTCTTTATTGCTGTCCGGTAGTTTTTAAAGCAATAAAGGCAGCGGGACATTCTCCTGTTTTTATCGATGTCAACCCTGAAAATTATTGCCTGTCGCTCGATGATCTGGCCGCCAAAATTCGAAACATTGATGCTCTGATTGCAGTTCATATGTTTGGCCAGGTAGCAGATATGCCGGCT
>DAOLNQ010000042.1:2749-5153 GCA_035416665.1 Candidatus Saccharicenans sp.
CATTGATGCTCTGATTGCAGTTCATATGTTTGGCCAGGTAGCAGATATGCCGGCTATACTTAAAATTATGCAGGACAAGCCCGTCATTGAAGATTGCGCTCAATCGCTGGGAAGTTCAATTAATGGTAAGCTCACAGGAACATTTGGTTCAATTTCCATTTTTAGTTTCAGGTCAGGCAAATACATCAGCGCTGGAGAGGGTGCAGCTATATATTGCCGGGAGCCAGGGTTAACGATGCGTCTGGGAAACGATATTCGGAGTCTCCATAAACCCGCCCAAAGTGAGGAAATAAAGCATGTTGTCGAAACTTACCTTCGTAGCCAGCTCAGAAGCTGGCCACTGTGGGGTTTGGCCGGATCAAAAATATGGAAGATATATAACAAAGAAGTCGATTTCATTAAAAAATCACCAATAGCCTTAAGTCAAATTTTCAAATCCGACCTGACTACCATAAAAATAAGACTCACTGAGCTGGAAAAAATGATAGAGACGCAAAGGGAACATGCCCAATATTATCTTGAAAATCTGCAGCTCCCCCGGGAAATGTTCTGTTATGAGCAATCGGGCTATCTCTACAACCGGTTTATGTTTCCCATTAAGCTTCTCTCAGAAAAAGAGTACAAATTTTTATCGGATTTTTTATTCAATGAAAACATAAGCACTTCCAGACCCTATTTTGACGTTATAGAAGGAGCTGCCAGATATTATGGCTATAAGGGAGATTGCCCACAGGCTGAGCATTTATTAAGGTCAACTCTGGTTATTCCTGTCCACTATAAGCTTAGAGGAAAAGATTTAAAACATATCTGCAATTCGGTGAATCTGGCCTGGCAACATTACGATAGCTTTTAATCGCCGATGAGTTTCCCATAGATTGATCTGAAGGTTGTCACCTTCAGGCCTGATTCATTTAAATTTTTAAGGAAATAATCTACGGCGTCGATATCTTTCAAATCCTTGGTGTGGCCAATAGCTACAATGGGTTTAAGGATAGATGGAGATTCTTGGTCCAGAGCGACAATTTTCTTAAGCATTTCATCCATTTCAGTTTTTGTCAGCCGGCAGAAGTCGAGCTTTTTCGGATATTTGAGACTGAGATGGTTTTTCAATTTCGAGAAGAGGCTTGTGTTTTTACCTTCTTCCTGACCTTTTTTTTCAATCTCAATTCTTTTTCTGGAAAGCATTTCCCAGAATGGAACCAGGGTGGTATAGATCGGGATTTCAATCATCTGCCCCTGGGGGTCATCTTCTGCCACATCATCCCAGAATCTGCAGAAGAAGCCATTCCGGCCGGCTTTTCTATAATCGACTCCATATGATTTAAATCGCCCACCTTTGAAGACAGAAGAATCTATTCTTACCCCGTATTCATAAAGTATTCTGGCGGCAGGTTGAGTAGGCTGAAAGAGCCAGTTGCCGGCTCTGAAGGAGATAGGCATATAATCATTTTCCCTCAGGATAAATCTGAGAAACTTGACTCCGCCCAAAACGATTTCTCGGATTCTTTCCTCGGGCAAAGAACAAAGATTATATTCCGAAAGATCAACTTGCCACTGGCCATTTTGATATCTAGCTTTGTACCACTGAGGGTGAATATGAAGAGCGATTTCATGCCCCTGACTTTCTAACTCTCTGATCTGTTGAAAAACTGCCTCTATATCCTGGTCGGACCTCTCCTGGTAGATTCTTTCCAACTCAGCGACTTCGACAAATACCACCAAGGGACAATTCCATTCCTGAAAAAGACCCATTAATGATTGTGCCGGCTCAAGGATGAGCTCGCGCAGGGAGCCTGTGGCATCCCCGTAAATTTCATAATCCAGAGTGAAAATAACTTCGATCATTTATCTTTCCTGCTAGACCTCTGGCGGCAGGCTGAAAAAAATAGACGTAGCCCCTCGGCAGTGCTTACTCGTGGTGACCAACCAATTTTATCCTTGAGTTTTTTGTTAGTATAGAAAGTTTTTTTCCAGTAGGCTGCCCATTCTCTGGGTGTATAGACTGGAGGTATCTGTCCTTTTGACCACTGTGAAAACTTTTCCCAGAGAAAGCAGAAAAGAAAGCCAACCGGTTTTGGAATATATATTGATCTGAAACTCTTAACATTTTTTTTATAGAGCTTCAAAAACTCTCTGGAAGTAGGTAAATCGTCATCCACAATATTAAAAATCTCACCATCAATTCCTGGAATTAGGCCGGCCAATACTATAGCTTCTGCACAGTTTTCGACATAAGAGAGAGGCAAGGGATTGGATCCACCAAAGTGTAGGAAGACCCCAAAAGTATCTATACCTACTCTTCCAGGAATAAATTTTTTCCCGGGGCCATAAACTGTTCCAGGACGGACAATAACGTAAGGAAGTCCTGATCGTTTTCCATAATCCATGACCAGCTCATCCTGCT
>DAOLNQ010000043.1:0-4902 GCA_035416665.1 Candidatus Saccharicenans sp.
AGCGGTCATCTGGTCATCGGGTTTGGTGTTCTTTTTGGTCTCGATCATGGGTTACGTTCTCCTGATTTTAATTCTGCTGGCAGACATTATTAATAGCCAGAACAGTTTTTTTAATAACCTCAGGCGGGGTAGAAGCACCACCTGAGATGCCTATTATTTTAGCTTCCCGGATCATGTCGGGAGTTAATTCCGCCGGTGATTCAATAAGATAAGTTCTTGACTGGTGACGGCGGGAAATTTCATAAAGCTTATTGGTATTTGAGCTGTTTTTACCGCCAACGATAATCAGGGCCTCAACCTGGCTGGCCAGCCTGGCGGTCGCTTCCTGTCTGACTCTTGTTGACTGACAGATGGTGTTATAAACGAACAGCTCTTCTGTTTTTTCAGCCAGGCAGGCCACGATTTTCCCCAAAAGCTCTGCTTCCTGAGTAGATTGAGCCAGGACTGCCCTTTTTTTCTTGACAGGCAACTCTCTGGCCTGCTGTTCGTTTTCTATGACCAGAGCCCGACGGTGGCTGTAGCCCAGAAGCCCCTGGACTTCTGGATGATGTCGATTACCAACTATTATAATTTCCATTCTGGCTTGCCCGAGCCTTTCAACCTTTTGCTGAATCTCCTTTACCTTAGGACAGGTGGCATCCACAATGTCTATTTTCTTTTTCTGAAGGGCTCGGTAAATGGCCGGAGAGATGCCATGACTCCTGATAATCACTGTATCACCTGGCCTGAGCTGGGAAATAGAAGTTGTAACTTTAATCCCTCTTTTATCGAGATCCGAAATGACCTGAGGATTATGAATTAACTCTCCCCAGGTAAAAATCCTTGATAGTTTTTTATTAGCCGTTTCCCTGGTCAGGTGCAAGGCTCTTTTTACTCCGTAACAAAAACCGCTGTTTCTGGCGATAATGATTTCCATTGAATATTAATATCGAAGAATAGCCTCTAATACTATAAAAGTAAGAACCCTTTGTCAACTCTAAATAGCGACTATATCTTTATTTAGAGCTAAGAAATGGTTTGTTTTTCTTCCTCTAAAATTTTAGCGATTTCTTCTTCTTTGGGCAAATCATCCAGGCTGTTCAGGCCAAAATACTCCAGGAACTTTTCACTTGTTCTGTAGACCAGTGGATTGCCCGGTGCCTTTTTCCTGCCCACAATTTTAATTAGCTTTTTCTGGAGCAGATTTTTAATCGAATAAGTAGAATCAACACCGCGAATAGCCGAAACCTCGGCCTGGGTTATGGGCTGATGATAGGCAATGACACTGAGAGTTTCCAGGGCAGCTGAGGACAACCTGCTTTTCTTTTCTATTTGTAATAATCTTCTAACCCATTGGTCGTGCTCTGGTTTCGTGGCAAAGAGATAACCACCAGCGCTTTGAATAATCTCTATTCCGTGGCTTTCCTGATTAAAATCAGCCTGCAATGCGACCAGAGATGCCTGTAATTCTTCTTCTGGCACTTCTCCCAGAACTTCCTTTATTTTGTCCAGGGTCAATGGTTCCTGAGACAGGAAGATGAGAACTTCTAGGATGGCTTTCAGCTGATCATTCATGACCGGGTCCGTGAATTGGATGAGTTGCTTTATCTTTTTTTAGCCAGACCCTGATTGTCTGGAACAGTTCTTCCTGAATGGCGACGACCAGATGGTTTTTAACCAGCTCCAGCAGGCAGAAAAAGGAAACCAGAGCTTCTTCCAGGCTATCCTGAGAAGAAAAATACTCAAGAAAATCCATCGGGCCGTTTTTTTCCAGGTAATCTATTATCTCTTTTAGCTTGTCTTCGACCGAGACATCCTTTCCTTTAATTATTCTAAGATTTTCTCTTTCTTTTCTCTTCATGATCAAAAAGAAAGTCTCGGCCAGATCGAACAGACTGACTTCTAACAGTTCCAGCTCGTCTGGTTTTTCCAGAGGCGGGCGGAAAGTTCTCCGCCAGCGCTGGAGTTCGACTTCCTCTTTTTCCCTTAAAAGGGAAGAGGCCACTTTGATTTTTTGAAATTCGAGCAGCCGGTCGACCAGCTGCTGCCTGGGATCATCCTCAGCCAAAGCTTCTTGCTCTCGGGGCAAAAGCATCTGGGATTTAATATAAATCAGGAGAGAAGCAATAAACAAAAACTCGGCCTCTCGATCCAGATTGATCTGTTCTTTTTTCTCCAGATATTCCAGATAATCTCTGGTAATAACAGCCATCGGGATATCGTTTATGTCAATTTTTTTCTTGCGGATCAGAAACAACAAAAGATCCAGCGGTCCTTCGAAAAACTCAAGTTTAACCTGGTAGCCGTCACCTGCCGTCTGCTGGTTGACTTCAGTTTCTGCGGTCGGTAATGGCCATCCCTGGTTTTCTTGTTCCATCCTTATTTTCCTGGTTAGCGGCGGCCGGTTGGAAAATCCAGGCCCAGAACCTGCCGGACTTCTTCCATTGTCTTCCGGGCGACTTCTCTGGCCAGCGCACTTCCTTCGTTAAATATTGTCCAGACCTCATCTGGATGTTGTTCATAATAGGCTCTTTTTTGTCTGAAGGTTTCGAATTCTACGATTAGAGCTTCGATAACGACCTTTTTGCATTCCAGGCAGCCAATAGAAGCTGTCCGGCAGCCAGCCGCTAATTCCTGGCGTTTAGCTTCTGGCACAAAAGCCTTATGAAGAGTAAAAACCGGACAATCATCAGGTTCACCAGGATCAGTCCGCCGTTTTCTTCTGGTATCAGTCACCATAGGTGAAATCTTTTTTCTGATGGCTTCGGGCGAGTCTTTTAGATAAATGGCATTCCCATAGGATTTGCTCATCTTCCGCCCGTCAGTCCCGGCTAACTTGGGGACTTCAGTCAACAGAATCTGTGGTTCGGGGAAAACTTCGCCATAAAAACGGTTGAAGCGTCTGGCCACTTCCCTGGCCAGCTCGATATGGAATGCCTGATCTTCGCCAACCGGTACCACCTCGGCTTTGTAGAGGATAATATCAGCCGTCTGCAGCATGGGATAACCCAGAAAACCGTAGGTATTTAAATCTTTATCCTGGATTTCCTGTTGCTGTTCTTTAAAAGTTGGAACCCTTTCCAGCCAGGGCAAAGGCGTAATCATCGATAGAAGAAGGTGAAGCTCGGCGTGCTCTTTGACTTCTGATTGAATGAGGAGCACAGCTTTTTGTGGATCGAGTCCAGCGGCCAGCCAGTCGAGAGCAACCTCAAAAGTAAAGTCCTTTATCACTTTTGGATTTAGATATTCAGAGCTCAAAGCGTGCCAGGGGACGATGCCGAAAAAGCAACGGTGAGTCTCCTGAAGTTTTACCCAGTTTCTCAAGGCGCCAACGTAGTTCCCAAGATGCAGCGCTCCAGTTGGCCTCATCCCGCTGAAGACTATCTTTTTCTTCGTCTGAGCCATTACATTTTCCTGTTTCTAAAAAAAGATTAGACCGAGAATAAAGAGTTGTAAAGGACGGATTATGAGATCAAGAAAGCCAACTGAAATCAAAATTAGAACAATAAAAAAGCCGAAAGGACGAAGGCGCGAATATTGTTCAGCCAGGCGATCAGGCAGCAAGCCTTCCAGCACCCCGCTGCCATCAAGAGGATAAATAGGAATAAGGTTAAAAACAGATAGATAGGTGTTAATTAAAACCAGATAAAACAAAACGATCAGTAGACCTTGCAAAGGCTGCAGGCCATGAGGCAGGTGGCCACTGGAGGTTAAAAAATCATAAAGAGCGGCGGTGGTAACCGGGCTAATAGCTTTAAGGAGCAGAATTAAGAGAAGGGCAATAACTGCGGCCAGAATGTTAGCTGCCGGCCCGGCCAGCGAGATCCAGAAGCCATCACGCCTGGGATTTTTCAGGAATTGTGGATTAACCGGCACCGGTTTGGCCCAGCCAAAAACCGGCGCTCGGAAGAGGGCCAGTAGCAAGGGAAGGATAATTGTGCCAAACAGGTCGATATGAGCTACAGGATTTAAGGTTACCCGGCCTGCAGCCATGGCGGTTGGATCTCCCAGTTTGTAGGCGGCCCAGCCGTGTGAAGCCTCATGTATCGTGATGCAAAAAAGCAGAATAACGAAACTTACAATACTTAAAATCATTTTACTTTTAATTAACTTTATTTATTTCTTTTCTTATATCATAACTGCCAGTCTAAAGTCTATGGGAGAGGTCAGGCAGATTCTAATTTATCGGTCCTTTATAGTCTCCAGGAAAGGACTGTGAGCTTCAAAGCATCGGCAGATATCTTTTAATCTCATAAGGGCTGACCTGTTCGTCATACTCTTCTGGCACGCTTTTTAAATAGTCTTCGATCTCCTTTTGCTTGTTGGCCAGGAATTTTTGGAAGATGTGCTCACCCAGCGTTTCTCTGACCAGCTGGCTCTTTTCCATCATTTTGATCCCTTCCTGCAAATTTCTGGGCAGAAGCTGAATACCTGCTTTTTTCTGTTTCCTGATGCTCAGCTCATAGATATTTTCTTCAACCGGGGAAGGCAATGGAATTTGATTTTTTATACCATCCAGGCCAGCAGCTAGCATAAGAGCCATAGCCAGATAAACATTGCAGCCCGGGTCAGGTGAACGAAGTTCAATTCTGGTCGCTTTTTCTTTACCGGGTTGATATTCAGGTACCCTAATATAGGCCGACCTGTTCTTCTGACCCCAGGCTATATAGACGGGAGCCTCATAGCCTTCAATCAGCCTCTTGTAGGAGTTCACCCACTGACTGAGAACAGGGCAGATAGCCCGGGCATGGCACATGATACCAGCGGTATAATACTGGCCTTCAGGTGAAAGATGATACGTTGAGCCTGAGTCAAAGAAAGCATTGTGGTTGCCCCTCCACAGTGATTGATGAACATGCATACCGCTCCCGTTCTGGCCATTGATCGGTTTAGGCATAAAAGTGGCGTAGAGATTGTGCATTC
>DAOLNQ010000044.1:0-4728 GCA_035416665.1 Candidatus Saccharicenans sp.
ACGTTAGAAAAACGCTATTATCTCGGTCTTAAATACAATCTTTGATAAAAACTTACATTAAAAGGCTCAACTCACGGCTCAAATGGCTGTTCGTCTCTTAATATTATTAAAATAGTCGGTTTCTGTCTTAACATAAAAGTTAAAAAATGTTAGAATGTGATGTAAATTAGGGAAATGTTATGGCTCAAAAGAATAAATCGGCCAAAAATTTGATTTTCTGGGTAGCCTCGCTCGTTTTGCTGGTTATCCTCTGGAGCCTCTTTCCTGCGGGCCCGAAAATTAAGGAATATACATTCACTGAATTTCTCGACCAGGTCGAAAAGAAAGAAGTTCAGGAAGTAAGTATTCAGGACACTCAGGCTCACGGAAAACTGAAGGACGGCACCACTTTTAAGACCACTCTGCCGCCTATTTACGCTGACCTGATTAAAGAATTACGTGAAAATCAGGTCAACATTGTGGTCAAGGATAACTCGAGAAATAGCTGGCTGACCATTCTTCTTAACTGGTTCCCCATCATACTGCTTATCTTTTTCTGGTTTATCTTCATGCGCCAGATGCAGTCAGGTGGCAATAAAGCTATGGCCTTTGGGAAAAGCCGCGCCAAACTTATCTCACCAACGCAGAAAAGAGTCACTTTTAAGGACGTGGCTGGTGTGGAAGAAGCCAAGCAGGAACTTCAGGAAATAATTGAATTTCTGAAAGATCCGCGCAAATTTCAGCGGTTGGGTGGAAGAATTCCCAAAGGAGTTCTGCTGGTTGGAGCTCCCGGGACAGGCAAGACCTTGCTGGCCAGGGCAGTAGCCGGTGAAGCCAACGTTCCTTTCTTTTCAATCAGCGGTTCAGATTTTGTCGAGATGTTTGTCGGAGTTGGCGCCTCCAGAGTCAGGGATCTCTTTGAGCAGGCTAAAAAGCATGCGCCCTGCCTTATCTTTATAGATGAAATTGATGCCGTTGGCCGGCAGCGAGGAGCCGGGCTGGGCGGTGGACATGATGAGCGTGAGCAGACCCTGAACCAGCTGTTGGTGGAAATGGACGGTTTTGACTCCAATGAGGGAATTATCGTTATAGCCGCCACCAACCGGCCGGATATTCTGGACACAGCTTTACTGCGGCCAGGTCGTTTCGATCGCCGGATTGTTGTGCCCATGCCTGATGTCAAGGGACGAGAAGAGATTTTGAATGTCCACGCCAGGCGGGTTCCACTCTGTGAGGATGTTGACCTCAAGGTCATCGCCCGTTCAACGCCTGGTTTTTCCGGGGCAGACCTGGCTAATCTGATCAACGAAGCGGCTTTGATGGCCGCCAGAAAATCTCAGAATTGTGTGAATATGCATGATCTGGAAGAAGCCAAAGATAAGGTTCTGATGGGCGTTGAACGGAAGAGTATGATTATCAGCGAAGAAGATAAGCGCAATACAGCCTTTCATGAGGCCGGTCACGCTCTGGTCGCCGCCCTCTTGCCTGAAGCTGACCCGATACATAAAGTTACTATCATACCGCGTGGACTGGCTCTGGGTTTAACCCAGCAGCTCCCCCTTTCTGACCGCTACACCTATACCAAGGACTATCTCGAAGCCCAGCTAACCGTCCTGTTAGCCGGACGGGCAACTGAAGAACTAATCCTGGGTAAGGTCACCACCGGTGCTTCCAATGACCTGGAGAAAGCTACAGAAATTGCGCGAAAAATGGTCTGCCAGTGGGGTATGTCTGACCTGGGACCGCTGTCCTTCGGTGAGCGGGATGATTTGATCTTCCTCGGACGAGAGCTGACCGCTCATAAGAATTTCAGTGAACACACAGCCGAGCTTATTGACGGTGAAGTCAAAAAAATAGTCGGGAAGGCTTATGATCGAGCTAAGAGTCTCATCGAGGCCAATCGCGATAAGTTATTCAACATAGCCGAGGCGCTGCTCGAAAAAGAAATCCTGACCTCTGATGAAATTACAGCTTTACTTGGGGGCAAACCAAGGGAGCAACAGGTTGAACCGATCTCTGGCCAGGCTGCCGCTGTTCAACAGCCAGCTGAGCAACAACCTGCCCAGCCTGAGTCAGTGAGTGGTGAGCTGAAGCTGGACAAGCAACCTGAGTCTTGAAGATTTTAGTCTAAGCTAAGGACATGAACCGGGATAGATGCAGGCCGAAGTCAAAATGTGTCCCGGGGGTTACTCGCCATTTAAGGATAAGGGGGGAAAAGTTCGCCCTTGGGCCTGAGCCCTGGCTGATGGGCATCCTGAATGTTACTCCCGATTCATTTTCAGATGGCGGGAAGTTCTTTGACACAGAAGCAGCCGTGGAGCGAGCTCTGGAACTGGTCGAACAGGGAGCAAAGATTATTGATATCGGTGGAGAGAGCACCAGGCCAGGCTCAAAAGGTACTCCTCTCGAAGAGGAATTGAAACGGATTATTCCGGTTGTCAGGAAAGTCAGAAGACAGACCGCTGCTTATATTTCGATAGATACCAGGAAAAGCCAGGTAGCCAGAGCTGCCCTAGACGAAGGTGCTGATTTAATCAACGATATCACCGCTCTGAGGCATGATCCTGAAATGGCCGGGGTGGTGGCCAGCTACCAGGTGCCGGTAGTTTTAATGCATATGCTGGGCGAGCCTGAAAACATGCAGGCGTCGCCTCATTATGATAACCTGCTTTTTGACCTCAAATACTTCTTTTTGACCAGAATGAGAGAAGCCAGCCGGGCAGGTATTCCGGAAGACTGTCTTATTCTCGATCCGGGAATTGGCTTCGGCAAAACAGTTGAAGACAACCTCAAAATAATTAATAATCTCGATTACTTCCACGAGCTGAAAAGGCCGATTCTGATCGGGCCTTCCAGGAAATCATTTCTGGGCAAGATTCTGGGCACGGGACCCGAAAACAGGTTGGAAGGGACGATAGCTGCCGTGATATTGAGTTATCTGCGGGGCGCAAAGATCTTCCGGGTTCATGACGTGAAGGAAGTAAAAAGGGCTTTACAGGTTACCGAATCTATAGTAAAGGAAATAAAAGTGGCAGGCCAAGATGCTTGAAAATATCTGGATTATTTTAAGGCACATGCAGTTTACCGATGTCCTGGATATCCTTCTGGTTGCTTTTATCCTCTATTCAATTATGGTGCTGATCAAGGACACCAAGGCCTATCAGCTGGCTACCGGTATCATTCTGGTCATCTTCTTTTTCCTGCTGACCCAGTGGGCTCATCTTTATGTTTCCAACCGAATTATCCGTTCTTTCATCAATTATTTGATTATAGCTATTATTGTCCTGTTTCAATCGGAGCTGAGGCGGTTTTTTACCGGTATTGGCTCTCATACTTTCAGACGGCCGCTCAAGCTTCGTCCGTTAAAAGAAAAGCTGGAAGATATTTCCCTGGCCGTTGACTACATGTCCCAGAAAAAAATAGGGGCACTGATTGCCATTGAAAGGGATATCGATCTTTCACCTTATGCCCAGCATGGCACAATTCTTGATGCTGACCTGTCCAAGGACCTGCTGGTTAGCATTTTCTTCCCGAAATCACCCCTTCATGATGGAGCTGTGCTCATCCGGGGCAATAAAATTCTGGCCGCTGGCTGCCTCCTGCCCCTGGCTCAGACTCATACCCTTGGAGAAAATTTTTCCACGAGAACGCGACACCTGGCCGCCCTTGGTCTGGCCCAGGAAACAGATGCGGTAGTAATTGTTGTCTCGGAGCAAACCGGGGAAGTATCGCTGGCCAGCCGGGGGAAAATAGAAAAACTGTCTAAAAAGGATTCTGTCCAGGAGAGACTGACAGAGTATTTGAGGATAAAATAGTAAGATGCTAAAAGATTTCCTGAAGAAGAACTGGGAGCTAAAGCTTCTCTCGCTGCTGCTGGCCATCATTCTGTGGATTGTCCTGATTCCAGAAGAAAAGACCTTTGCTGAGAAGACCCTGAGCCTTAACCTGGAGCTGATCAACCTGCCTCAAGACGTGGAAGTTGTGGAAAAATCTGACACGACCATCAACCTGAAAGTGAGGGCTCGCAAGCGGGTAATCAATGAACTTACCCCGGCTGATTTTTTGGCAGAGCTGGATATGAGCAAGGCCAGTATCTATCAGGAAGAATATCCAATTGATGCCAGTATGATTAAAGCCCCACCAGGTGTCGAAATTGTCAGCTTTTCACCGGTTTACATTCACATCAAACTGGAGAAAACCAAAAAAGTAGAAATGGAAGTCGTGCCGACAATTATCGGACGGCTGCCTGAGAACCTGCGGCTGGTCAAGGTGGAGGTCAATCCATCTAAAGTGACGGTAAGCGGTCCGGAGAGTAAGATTCGACCGCGGGATAAAGTTATCACCAGTCCAATAGATGTCTCGACGCTGACTGACAGTGCTGTGCTGGAAGTGGATCTGATTTTGCCCCGGCCGGAACTCCGCCTGCTGGCTCTTTACCCGCGGGCCAGGGTTAATATTGTGCTGGAAAAAAAAGAGACTACTAACCCCAATCAAGAAGTCAAAAAGACTGGAAGCAAAAAGGGCTAGCCAGGTAAAAAAGGATGACAGGGATTTTATAATTATTTTAAAATTCTAAAAATAATATAAGCACAAACCAGAGAGGAGTCAGAAAAGTTAACCATGGGAAAATTGTTTGGAACAGACGGTTTAAGAGCCAGGGCAGGAGAATTTCCCCTGGAGGCCGGGGCTGTTTACCGGCTTGGTCAGGCCTTGGCTTCCTTCCTACAAGAAAAGGGGAAAGAACCCAGA
>DAOLNQ010000045.1:0-4669 GCA_035416665.1 Candidatus Saccharicenans sp.
CTGGTAGCTTCCATCTTTGCCCGAAATTATCCCAGGTCCTTTACTGTCGAAAACTCCATAACAGGAGAATTGCTGACTTTCTTACCACAGTCAGGTGAAACAGTAATAGAGATGCAGGCCGGACGGAAAGACGAATTTACCTATATCTACTCTCCTTTTGCCCAGGAGGAGGTTGTTTTTCTGGATCGAAGGAGGGGTCTGCTTTTGAGCAGCTATTCTCCCTCAAGCCAGGCTCCTGACCTCAAAAAGATGTATGTCAGATTTGAGGAAAGATATGAAATTGAAAATTACCAGCTCGAAGTCAGCTATAATCCTGATAATAACTGGATGGCAGGCTGGGCAGAAATAAACTGTTTACCGCTCATGGAGGAGTTGGCTGGAGTCCAGTTCAGGCTCAATCCAGACCTTCAAGTCAGGCAGATCCTCGACGATCGAAACAGGCAGCTTTTCTACAGTCGTGACCGTCTGAGGAAGCTTCTCTATATTTACCTGGCGGAAGAAGCCCACAAGGGGCAGGCTGTCAGTATCAAAATTTTGTATGAAGGCAGGATTGTGCCGCCACCGCCTCTGACTGATGTTCTTGATTTTCAACTCGGGCCCGACTTTTATTCCAGGGATAGCTTGCTTTATGATAGTTATCTGTTCACCCAATCCTCGGAATGGTATCCGGCCCCAGCTTCTGAAAAATATTTTACCTTCAGCCTGAAATTATTTGTTCCGGACAATTATTATGGACTGGCCAGTGGTCAGCTGGTAGCTAAGGAGCCAATCAGTAACGAGGTCAGGATTCCAGAGCAGAATAGACCCGGGAAGTATTTATATAAATATGAGAGCAAAAAACCGGTAAAATATGTTAGCTTTTTGGTTGGACAACTCAGACCCGGGCCTAAAATATCCGGAAAGGTAAAGCTTGAATTATTTGTTTCCAGGGGTAGGCTAATTGATGATACTAGCCAACTGGCCGAGGCTGGAAAAATTATCGAATATTATGAGAGTCTCTTTGGAGACTATCCCTATGATCAGCTGGCCATTGTGCAAAGATTCTGGCCGACAGAAGGTGGAGTCTCCCCACCAGGTTATATCGTCCTTAATGAACGTCCGAGCGCGGATGGCATTCCTCCTTTAAGGATAAAGCCCGATAATCCGGTTGATCTGTCTTTCTGGTCTGGTTACTTTCTGGCTCACGAAATTGCTCATCAATGGTGGGGTCATGGCCTTAGTTATGCTACTTACCGCGATAACTGGCTGACGGAAGGGCTATCACAGTTTTCAGCCATTCTTTATCTCCAGAAAAAGTATGGGCAAAAAGAACTGGAAGAGATTCAGAACAGAATATCAAGATGGGTTAGAAAAAAATCAGACCTCGGTCCGGTTATTCTTGGCCTGAGATTAAGCCACCTTGATTTCGAAGGTTATCAGGCAGTTGTTTATGATAAAGCAGCTCTGGCTCTATTTATGCTTAAAGATTTGCTGGGAGAGGATGTCTTTTTTAAGGGCTTGAAAAGTTTTTACCAGAGTAATCTCTTCAGACCGGCCAGGACGGTCGACTTTCAACGTTCTTTAGAAAAGATTTCCGGTCTTGATCTGAAGCAATTTTTTCAAGACTGGTTCTACTCGGAAGTTTTGCCGGAAGTCAAAATCAAGAAAAAAATCACCGTCAAGCCGGATCAAATCGAGCTGGAGCTAGAGGTTCGGCAGATTAAAAAACCGCTCTTTTTCCCTCTAAAAATAGTGGTTGAAACAGACCGTGGTAGCTTTGTTGAAAATCTAATTGTGCAAAATCCGGAGCAGGTCTTTCATCTCGAGTTTCCAGGGAAGCTAAAGAGGCTGGATATTAATCCTGGCCATCAGGTTCCAGGCAAAATCGAAATAAACTAACTTATCCAGCGATAGCTCTTAAATTGAGTCTACATCAATTTTGAGGCGTTTGATCATTTCATTCAAAGTGGTTGGTTTTAAACCCAGCATGGCCGCCGCCTGCTTCTGGACGCCGCTCGATTTTTTCAAAGCAGTTAAAATAAGCCTTTTCTGAAAGTCGAGTGTCTTTTGTTTTAAATTCAGATTATCCTCACCAATTTCCAGGTAGGCCCGGGGACGACTCTCAGTTAGGAAGGCGGGCAGAGCTTCCCGGGTAATGATCTTTGACCGGCTTAGAACCACTGCCCTTTCCAGCACATTTTCCAGCTCACGGACATTGCCCGGCCAATCATAATCCATCAGAATTTCCATTACCTCCTCACTCACGCCTTCAATTTCTTTTTTGTTTTCTTTGTTGTAAAGATCAATGAAATGTCTGACCAGAAGGGGAATATCTTCTTTTCTGGCTCTAAGTGGTGGCAGTTCGATCTTGATGACGTTCAGCCGGTAATAAAGATCCTTGCGAAAGGCTTTTTGTTCGATTAATTCTTCCAGATCAGTATTGGTGGCGGCAATGATTCTGACATCAACTTTAATAGTCTTGGTCCCACCGAGCCGCATAAATTCTCTGTCCTGCATAACCCGTAGCAGCTTGACTTGAGTTTCCAGGCTGATCGAAGAAATTTCATCAAAGAAGATGGTACCCTTATCGGCAGCTTCAAACAGGCCCTTTTTGTCAGCCACAGCACCGGTGAAAGCTCCTTTCACATGACCGAAAAGATGGCTTTCCAGCAGATCAGGTGGTAGTGAACCGCTATTGACTACCACAAAAGGATGGTTGGCCCGATCGGAATTACTATGGATGGCTCTGGCCACCAGTTCTTTGCCTGTGCCACTTTCGCCCTGGACCAGCAAGGTTGAGCGGGTGGGAGCAGCCGCTTTGATCAGTTCAAAAACATTCTGCATCGGTTGACTTTTGCCGATAATATTATCAAAGCTGAATTTTCTTTTAAGTTCGTCTTGCAGTCTGATATTTTCGAGCTGCAGGCGGCGGTGCTCGAGTGCCCGGGAAATGGTCATCAGTAGTTCATCATTTTTAAATGGCTTTTGAATATAGTCATAAGCACCCATCTTCATAGCGGTCAGAGCGGACTCAACTGAAGCATAGGCGGTAATAATAATCACCACTGCTTCGGGCTCAAGTCTTTTTATCTCCCTTAAGACTTCCAACCCATCCATCCCGGGCATCAACAGGTCAAGCAGGGTTAAATCAAATTTCTGGTGAGGCAGCTTGGACAGGGCTTCTTCTCCGGAAGTAGAGACTTCAACTTGATAACCTTCAGATTGCAAAAGCTGCCCTAGAACATCATGGATTATTGGTTCATCATCAATCAGATGAATCATAATCTTGTTGTTTTCATTCATGATCAATTCCTCCCCGGCGTGACTGCTTTAAATCTTTTTCAGCCAGATTGACCGGTAAAATAATAGTGAAGGTCGTCCCCTGGCCGACCTGACTGTCGACCAGGATCTGTCCCTCATGCTCCTTAATAATAGCAAAGCTAATCGAAAGCCCCAGACCGGTGCCTTTACCGATTCCCTTAGTGGTAAAAAATGGGTCGAAAATCCTGGGCAGGTGTTCAGGCTTAATTCCCAGACCGGTATCGGATATTTTGACAATGGCCTGATTGTCCTGCTGCCTGGTCTGAATGGATAGCTGACCTCCGCCAGGCATAGCATCCAGGGCATTGAGGATAATATTAATAAAAACTTGCTGTAGCCTTTCCTTCTGAGCATAAATGGTCACGGGCTTGAGGTCCAGAACAAGATTAATATTCAAGCTTTTCAGCCGGTAGTCAATCAGAGAAATAATCTCTTCCAGGCTCTCTTTAAGATCAACCCGGTGAAAAGCTGGATCGGCTGGATTGCGGGCAAAGCTCAACAGATTTTTAACTATTTTACTTACCCGCTCGGTTTGGTCTTCTATTTTTTTAAGAACCTGGAGGTAATTGGCCTCGGTCAGCTTTTTCTGCAACATTTGAACATAGCTGGAAATTCCAGTCAGAGGTGTATTTATCTCATGAGCTACTCCGGCCGACAGCAACCCGATCGAAGCCAGCTTTTCCGAAGTTACCATTTGCTGCTGGAGTCTTATTCTCTCTGTTATATCTTCAAAAACGATAATTGTTCCGTAAGGCTGAAGATGATTATCCAGCAGCGGTGTTCTGGCCACGTCAAAGATTCTTTTCTCTCCCCGGCTGGTGGTCAGGGAAATTTCGCTTAGCAACTGATATTCAGACTGAGTATCTGGAGGAAATATAGCCTGGAAGTTTTCGAAGCCGATGACCTCGGATAGGTGTCGGTTTAAAGCCTGGGCTCGACTAAGGCCAAATTGCTGCTCCAGAACCCGGTTCCAGCCGGTGACAAGTCCGCTCTCATCAATGACTGCCACCCCGACCGTCAGGCTCTCGATAATATTGTCACTGTAGTCTTTAAGGCGCTGTAGTTCCTGTGAGCGGATAATCTCCTGGTTATAAAGATAGGCATTTTCCAGGGCTAAAGTAACCGAAGGAGAAATAGTTCTCAAAAGTTCCCGGTCTTCACCCGAAAGGTAGGAGCCATCGATCTTGTCCCCGAGAGCCAGAAAGCCCAGTATTCTGTTCTCCAGTTTAAGCGGCAGGATATTATTAAATCCTTCTTCCTGAAGGGAATTAAAAATTCTCGATGACGAAGAAGATTCACTCCCGAGCAAAAATGAAATAAACTCTGCTTTTTGTAGCTCCTGCTTCTCGGTTGAATTGAGCTTGACCAC
>DAOLNQ010000046.1:0-4661 GCA_035416665.1 Candidatus Saccharicenans sp.
CTCAAAGCAGGCCTTGTCTGGCCTTTTTGTCCTTTTATATTATTAAAATAGTCGGGTTGTTATCTTAACATGAAAGTTAAAACATGTTAAAATGTGCTGTAAACTAGGGAAATGTTATGGCTCAAAAGAATAAACCGGCTAAAAATTTGATATTCTGGGTGGCCTCGCTCGTTTTGCTGGTTGTCCTCTGGAGCGTCTTTCCTGCCGGTCCAAAGATTAAAGAATATACTTTTACCGAGTTTCTCGACCAGGTAGAAAAGAAAGAGGTTCAGGAAGTTACCATTCAAGACACCCAGGCTCAAGGAAAGCTGAAGGATGGCACGGCTTTTAAGACCACTCTGCCGCCTATTTATGCTGACCTGATCAAGGAATTGCGGGAAAATCAAGTCAACATTGTGGTCAAGGATAATTCCAGAAATAGCTGGTTGGCTATTCTTCTTAACTGGTTTCCCATTTTGCTGCTTATCTTTTTTTGGTTTATGTTCATGCGCCAGATGCAGTCGGGCGGCAATAAAGCCATGGCCTTTGGCAAAAGCCGGGCTAAACTTATTTCGCCAACGCAGAAAAGAGTTACTTTCAAGGATGTAGCTGGAGTAGAGGAAGCCAAGCAGGAGCTTCAGGAAATAATCGAATTTCTAAAAGATCCGCGTAAGTTTCAGCGGCTCGGGGGACGGATTCCCAAAGGAGTTCTACTGGTTGGAGCTCCCGGAACAGGCAAGACTTTGCTGGCCAGAGCCGTGGCCGGTGAAGCTAATGTACCTTTCTTTTCGATCAGTGGTTCTGATTTTGTCGAGATGTTTGTTGGAGTTGGTGCCTCCAGAGTCAGAGATCTCTTTGAACAGGCTAAAAAACATGCGCCCTGCCTGATTTTTATAGATGAAATTGATGCCGTTGGTCGGCAGCGAGGAGCTGGCCTGGGTGGTGGTCATGACGAGCGCGAACAGACCCTGAACCAGCTTTTGGTGGAGATGGACGGCTTTGACTCTAATGAGGGAATTATTGTTATAGCCGCTACCAACCGGCCGGATATTCTGGATACAGCCTTGCTGCGACCTGGTCGTTTCGACCGCCGGATTGTCGTGCCGATGCCTGATGTTAAGGGACGAGAAGAAATTTTAGGTGTCCACGCCAGACGAGTGCCACTCTGCGAAGATGTCAACCTCAAGGTCATCGCCCGTTCGACTCCTGGTTTTTCTGGAGCAGACCTGGCCAATTTGATCAATGAAGCGGCTTTAATGGCCGCCAGGAAATCACAGAATTGTGTGACCATGCGCGATCTAGAAGAAGCCAAAGATAAGGTTCTGATGGGTGTTGAGCGAAAAAGCATGATTATCAGCGAAGAAGATAAGCGCAATACAGCCTTTCATGAGGCCGGTCACGCTCTGGCCGCTGCTCTTTTGCCTGAAGCTGACCCGATACATAAGGTCACGATCATTCCGCGCGGCCTGGCTTTAGGCCTAACTCAGCAGCTTCCTCTTTCTGACCGATATACCTATACCAAGGATTATCTTGAAGCCCAGCTGGCTGTCCTTTTAGCTGGACGAGCAGCCGAAGAACTAATTCTTGGTAAAATCACTACCGGTGCTTCCAATGACCTGGAAAAGGCAACAGAGATCGCCCGTAAAATGGTTTGCCAGTGGGGCATGTCAGATCTTGGCCCGCTGTCTTTCGGTGAGCGGGATGATTTGATCTTCCTCGGGAGGGAACTGGCTGCTCATAAGAATTTCAGTGAACATACAGCCGAACTTATTGACAACGAAGTCAAAAAAATAGTCGGGAAGGCTTTTGATCAAGCCAAAAGCCTCATTGATGCTAATCGTGATAAATTATTCAAAATAGCTGAGGCTCTTCTCGAAAAAGAAATCCTGAGCTCCGATGAAATCGCGGCTTTAATTGGTAGTAAACCAGGTGAGGCACAGGCTGAACCGGTTTCTTCACAGACCGAAACTGTTCAACAGCCAGCTGAGCAACAACCAGCCAAGCCGGAGACAGCTGGTGGTGAGCTGAAGCTCGATAAGCAACCTGAGTCGTAAAGATTTTAGTCTGAATTAAGGACATGAACCGGGATAGATGCAGGCCAAGGTCAAAATTTGTCCCGGGGGTTACTCGCCATTTAAGGATAAGAGGGGAAAAGATCAGTTTTGGAGCTGAGCCCTGGCTGATGGGCATCCTGAATGTTACTCCTGATTCATTTTCAGACGGTGGAAAATTTTTTGCGCCAGAAGCAGCTGTGGAACGGGCTCTGGAGCTTATTGAACAGGGGGCAAAGATAATTGATATCGGTGGAGAGAGCACCAGACCAGGATCAAAAGGGATTCCTTCTAAGGAGGAACTGAAGCGCATTATTCCGGTCGTCCAGAAACTGAGAAGGCAGACCTCAACTTATATTTCGATAGATACCAGAAAAAGTCAGGTGGCCAGGGCCGCCCTGGAAGAAGGTGCTGATTTAATCAATGATATCAGTGCTCTGAGACATGATCCTGAAATGGCTCAAGTGGCGGCCAGTTATCAGGTGCCGGTGGTTTTAATGCATATGCTAGGCGAGCCAGAAACCATGCAGGCGTCACC
Source organism: Candidatus Saccharicenans sp. (assembly GCA_035416665.1). Classification (GTDB taxonomy): domain Bacteria; phylum Acidobacteriota; class Aminicenantia; order Aminicenantales; family Saccharicenantaceae; genus Saccharicenans. The sequence continues at coordinate 2,569 of DAOLNQ010000046.1, forward strand.
TCACTATAATAATCTGCTGTTTGACATCAAATACTTTTTTTTAACCAGAATGAGAGAAGCCAGCCGGGCAGGTATCCAGGAAGACAGTCTTATTCTCGATCCAGGAATTGGCTTTGGTAAGACAGTTGAAGACAACCTCAAAATAATAAATAATCTCGATTACTACCACGAGCTGAAAAGACCGATTTTGATTGGCCCCTCCAGGAAGTCTTTTATCGGCAAGATTTTGGGTGTAGGGCCTGAAAACAGATTGGAAGGAACCATATCAGCCGTGATCATGAGTTATTTGCGGGGCGCGATCATTTTCCGGGTTCATGATGTTAAAGAAGTAAAAAGGGCTTTACAGGTCGCCGAATCTATAGTAAAGGAAATAAAAGTGGCAGGCCAAGATGTTTGAAAATATCTGGATCATTTTAAGGCACATGCAGTTTACCGATGTTCTGGATATCCTTCTGGTGGCTTTTATTCTCTATTCAATTATGATTTTGATTAAAGATACCAAGGCCTACCAGCTGGCTACTGGCATCATTCTGGTTATCTTCTTTTTCTTGCTTACCCAGTGGGCTCATCTTTATGTTTCAAACCGAATTATCCGTTCTTTCATCAATTATTTGATTATAGCCATTATTGTCTTATTTCAATCTGAGTTGAGGCGTTTTTTTACCGGTATTGGCTCTCATACTTTCAGACGGCCGCTCAAGCTGCGTCCGATAAAAGAAAAACTGGAAGATATTTCTCTGGCGGTTGATTACATGTCCCAGAAAAAAATAGGGGCACTGATCGCTATTGAAAGAGATATTGATCTTTCACCTTATGCCCAGCGCGGTAAAATTCTTGATGCCGAGCTATCTAAGGACCTGCTGGTTAGCATTTTCTTCCCGAAATCACCCCTTCATGACGGGGCAGTGCTCATCCGTGGCAACAAAATTCTGGCCGCTGGCTGCCTCTTGCCGCTGCCGCAGACTCATACCCTTGGAGAAAATTTCGCCACCAGAACCAGACATCTGGCCGCCCTGGGTCTGGCCCAGGAAACAGATGCAGTGGTGATTGTTGTCTCGGAGCAGACCGGTGAGGTCTCGTTGGCCAGCCGGGGAAAAATAGAAAAGCTATCTAAAAAGGATTCTATTCAAGAACGGTTGGCTGAATATTTGAGGATAAAATAGGAAGATGCTAAAAGATTTGCTGACGAGAAACTGGGAGCTGAAGCTTCTCTCTCTACTGCTGGCCATCATTCTGTGGATAATCTTGATTCCAGAAGAAAAAACCTTTGCCGAGAAAACCTTGAGCCTTAACCTGGAACTGGTCAATCTGCCTCAGGACGTGGAAGTAGTGGAAAAGTCTGATACAACCATCAACATGAAAGTGAGGGCCCGCAAGCGAGTGATCAATGAACTTACTCCGGCTGATTTTTCAGCAGAACTGGATATGAGCAAGGCCAGTATCTATCAGGAAGAATATCCGATTGATGCCAGTATGATTAAAGGCCCACCAGGTGTAGAGATTGTCAGCTTTTCTCCGGTTTACATTCACGTCAAGCTGGAGAAAACCAGGAAAGTGGAAATGGAAGTCGTACCGACAATTATCGGCCGGCTGCCTGAGAACCTGCGGCTGGTCAAAGTGGAGGTCAATCCCTCCAAAGTGACAGTCAGCGGGCCGGAAAGTAAGATTCGACCGCGGGATAAAGTTATCACCAGTCCGATAGATGTCTCGACTTTAACTGATAGTGCTGAGCTGGAAGTGGATCTTATTTTACCCAGACCAGAGCTCCGCTTGCTGGCTCTTTACCCGCGGGCCAGAGTCAATATTGTCCTGGAAAAGATAGAGACCAGCGGTCCAGGACAGGAAGCCAAAAAGACCGGGAGTAAAAAAAGCTAGAAAAATAATAAAAGTGACATGGATTTTATAATTTTTTAAAATCCATATCTAGATAATCTTAAACCAGAGAGGAGTCAGAAAAGTTAACCATGGGCAAATTGTTTGGAACAGACGGTCTAAGAGCCAGGGCCGGAGAATTTCCCCTTGAGGCCGGAGCCGTTTTCCGGCTTGGTCAGGCCTTGGCTTCCTTCCTACAAGAAAAGGGGAAAGAACCCAGA
>DAOLNQ010000047.1:0-4425 GCA_035416665.1 Candidatus Saccharicenans sp.
TCCATAGCCCACAAGGGTAATGAAGAAAAAATGATGACCAGTACCCAGTCTAAAGCGGTCAAACTTTCGGTCTTAAAAATCTTTTGCATAAATGGAATATAGACAACTGATAGCTGCAGAAATAGAGAGATCAGCAGAGCATAAATAAGTTTTAGGTTGGTGAAAAAGCCCAGTTCAAAAATTGACTTCATCTGATGACGTGAATTTAAAGCATGGAAAAGTTCTGATACTGACAGGACAATAAAGGCGGCAGTTCTGGCCCGACCCAGTCCTTCCTTTTCTACGAATAGAACATAGGTGAAAGCTAACAACGAGCAGAAAGCTATAAACAGGCCCTGCAGAGACATTAAAGCGCCTCTTTTCCTGTCTATGATCGGTTCGTTCGGTTTTCTGGGAGGACGCCTCATAATATCTTTATCAGGAGGATCAAAGCCCAGGCCCAGGGCAGGCAAGCTGTCAGTGACTAAATTGACCCAGAGAATCTGGATAGGAAGAAGCGGTACCGGCCAGCCAACCAGAGAAGTGAAAAACATAACCATGATTTCGGCCAGATTGCAGGAAAGAAGATAGTGAACAAATTTTTTGATATTATCATAAATTGCTCGCCCTTCTTCGACAGCGGCCACGATCGAGGCAAAGTTATCATCGGTGATGATCATATCAGAAACTTCTTTGGTCACATCGGTCCCGGTAATACCCATAGCTACCCCGATATCAGCCTCTTTCACAGCTGGAGCATCATTCACCCCGTCACCGGTCATAGCGACCACTTCGCCTTTTTTCTTCCAGGCTCTAACGATTCTCAGCTTGTGTTCAGGGGAGACGCGGGCATAAACCTGAATTTTATCCACCTGATTTTCAAGTTCTTCCTGACTCATCCTGTTCAGCTCATCCCCGCTTAAAGCTTCCAAACCAGGTTGAAGCAGGCCCATTTCTGAGGCAATAGCTACAGCTGTGGTCTTGTGATCACCAGTAATCATGATCGGCTTGATTCCGGCCTGCAGGCATTTGGCGATAGCTTCAACCGCTTCGCCTCGCGGCGGATCAATCATGGCCACCAGACCGGTAAAGACCAGATCTTTTTCCAAGGTGGAAGCTTCTACCTTTTCTGGCAGGGATGGCATTTTTCTGTAAGCACAACCCAGCACGCGCAGTGCTTGCCCGGCCAGAAGGTCATTTATTTCCAGAATCTTTTTTGCCTCCTCCTCTGACAGAGGAACTTCCTGCCCGTTCACCAGCTGCCTGGTACAATTTTGAAGCAGGATATCGGGAGCACCTTTAATATAGGCAATATACTCTTCACCTGCCCGCCTAATCATGGTCATCATTTTCCGCTCAGAGTCGAACGGAATTTCCTCTACCAGCGGCTGTTCTTCTTCAAGCTTATTTTTTTCCAGGCCGGCCTTTAGCCCGACTGACAGCAAAGCACCTTCCGTTGGATCGCCAGCAATTTTATAGCGGCCATTCTCCTTAACCAGCGAAGCTGCATTGCAAAGCAGTCCGCAGGCTAAAGTTTTCATTACTTCAGGATAATCGGCCGGATTAACCTCTTTTTCGCCTAAAAAGAATTTGCCTTCAGGGTCATAACCATTCCCGGTAATCGTAAAAAGTTGGCCATTGGCATAGACCGCCCTGACCATCATTTCATTTCTGGTCAAAGTACCTGTTTTATCCGAGCAGATGACAGTAGCCGAACCCAGAGTCTCAACCGAGGGCAATTTACGGATAAGGACATGGCGTTTTACCAGACGCTGAACACCCAGGGCCAGGGCGATAGTCACCACAGCCGGTAGTCCTTCCGGAATGGCTGCCACGGCCAGACTGACAGCGGTCAAAAAGACCTCAACTAATTCCCCCCCTCTCAGCCACTCCAGTAAAAACACCATCGCCACGAGACCAAAGCAAAGATAAACCAGCAGCCGGCCAAATTGTTCCAGCTTTTTCTGAAGGGGTGTGGTTTCAAGGGAAATTTCCTGAATCATACTGGCAATTTTGCCCAGCTCAGTGGCCATGCCCGTCTGAACAACAATAGCCATGGCTTTGCCAGCGGAGACCGAGGTTCCGGCATAAACCATATTAGCCCGGTCAGCTAGAGGAATATCCTCTTCGTCGAGGGCCAGACTGGTCTTATAAACAGGTGTTGATTCACCCGTCAGGCTGGCTTCCAGGACAGCAAAATTCGGCGTATGAGAAATTATCCTGGCATCAGCACTGATATTATCTCCAGCTTCCAGTTCAAGTATATCTCCTGGCACCACTTCCCTCGCCGGAATCTGGGTTAACTGGCCGTTTCTGATCACCCGGCACATTGGTGCGGCCATTTTTTTAAGAGCCAGTAAAGCCTTTTCAGCTTGATATTCCTGAATGAAGCCAAGAACTGCATTAAGGATGACAATCGCCACGATGGCCAGGGCATCAACCCATTCGCCCAGAAAGCCGGAAATAACCGCTGCCACCAGCAGTACCCAGATAAGAAATGATTTAAACTGATCAAAAAAGACCGATAAAGGCGAACGACCTGGGGCCGCTTTGAGTTCGTTAGGACCATATTTTTCGAGATTTTGCCTGGCCTGGTCAGAAGTCAGGCCTTTTTTCAAATCACTGCCAAAATGAGCAGCAATTTCCTCAGGGGTGTATCTCCAGAATTTTTTATCCGCCGTCTGTTCAGCCATTACTCATCCTCTTGTTTCTAAAATTATAAATTTTTGTCAAATTATATCATCTGGACAGCTAAATTGCCATAGATGTTTGCGACTTAATTCTGTTCGGAAAAAGGTAGCAGGCTGGCCGTCTGCTCTGGTTTTCTTTATCATTATTTAAGCTTATTGATTAGAAAAGTCCCCAATTTATCCAGCACCTCTGCCCCAACCGATGATTCCGGCTTCAGTCCTTCCGCTGGCAGTCGAGCCAGATCAAGGCTGATCGGAATCCGGACGATTAAATCTGTGCCAAACCGCCTGGCCAGTTTTTCGGTCTCCTCCTGACCATAAAAATAGGTTTTCTGGCCGCAGTGGGGACAAATAAAATAGCTCATATTCTCGACGAGACCAAGAGCTGGAACTTTCAGGCTTTCTGCCATTTGCATAGATCTGGCCACCACCACCGAGACCAGATTCTGAGGAGTGGTGACATAAATAAAGCCCTCTAAAGGCAGAGACTGCATAACAGTAATAGCCACATCGGAAGTCCCCGGCGGCATATCAATGACTAAAAAGTCCAGCTCGCCCCAAAGAACCTCTCCCCAGAACTGCTGGATAGCCCGACTGAGGAGCGGTCCTCGCCAGATAACTGGCTGTTCCTCATTATCAACCAGAAAGCTGATTGACATGACTTTAAGCCCTGAGTCCGTTTCAACCGGGCAGATCAAATCGCCGGCAACTTTCATTTCATATCGGGGAAGATGCATGAGGCGAGAGATACTGGCCCCGGTGATATCAGCATCGAGTATACCGACCTCCAAGCCTTTTTGTTTTAAGGCTAGAGCAGTGAGATAGGTGACTGTCGACTTCCCTACTCCACCCTTCCCGCTCATCACACCGACCAGATGCTTGATTTTATTTGGACTGTCTTTTTTTTCAAGATGAGTCATTTTTCCTCCAGCCATCGTCAGCTCCAGTACACCATTTACTAAACAACTTCACCTCTCCTTTAAATTAGATGATAAGCCTGAAAATTAAATTTTTATTTTTAAAAAACTACCTATTTTTTTACCGGATAAGGTGGTACCGGTGGTTTATTTTTCTCCTCGGTTTTGAGTTTTTCCAGGATTACTTCGATCGCCTTGTTGAGCTGTTCGTCGATTCCCTCGTATTCTTTAGCTGGATCATTATCAACGAAAATATCCGGTTCGACTCCTTCACCTTCAATGATCCATTTAGTACCCTCCAGATTGTAAGGAGCAAATTCCGGCTTGTTCAAATAACCTCCATCGACAATGGGTAAGCTACCGCGAATCCCGACCACTCCACCCCATGTTCTCTTGCCGATTAGCGGACCTAAATTATAATGTTTAAAACGGTAAGGGAAAAGATCTCCATCAGAGGCTGAGAACTCATTGGCCAGACAGACCTTTGGTCCCATGATAACGGCGGCCGGATCCCAGTTCGGAACTGAGCCACGAGCCACCTCAATGAAGGCTGCCTGCCTGAGCAGTCTTTCAATCAGCATGGGTGAGACATTGCCGCCACCATTACCACGAACATCAATAATCAGGGCCTTTTTATTGACCTGAGGATAGAAATGCTTAACAAATTCATTAAGGCCAGGAACACCCATATCAGGCACATGAATATAGGCGACACGGTCATTAGTAGCTTTGGCCACTGTTTCAGCGTTTTTCTTCACCCAGTTATAATAATAGAGGCTATTTTCTCTCTCCACAGGGACAATAACCACTTCCCAGGCTCCCTTTTCAGCTGGCTGAGA
>DAOLNQ010000048.1:0-4319 GCA_035416665.1 Candidatus Saccharicenans sp.
AGGCGATTGGGTTATAATAGGCGAGAAATTAATAAAAATTGAGGGCAATGGTCAACTCTGGATACATGTGGATACATACATGTGGATACATAATGGAACAAACTATAGATAAAAAAATAAAAAATAAACACAAAGGAGACAGGAATGAATCTCTCAGCCAGCCCGGCCGGCTTACCCAGGCCTTCCTCCAGGCTTTCGTCCCGGTTTTCGTCCGTTTCAAAGTTGAGCCTCAAGCATACCGGATCGAAAGCGTGGGGCTTTTTTACTAAAGCCTCAAGGTCTGGGGCTATATCAGCAATATCGGCAATATTGACAATATCAGCTGCCGTTGTGCTCACTTTGTTTCTGGCGGCTTCCCCGCTTCTCGCTCAGCCTTCTCATGCCGCCGCCCCGCCCAAAGGTGCCCTCGCCCCCTACGACCTCCGCGTTGAGTATCTCACCAACCCACTCGGCGTGGACACGCCACAACCACGCTTTTTCTGGAAAAACAGGCACAGCGAACGCGGCCAATCTCAAACCGCCTTTGAGTTAATTGTCTCTTCATCTCCTTCCGCTGACACCGGCGATCTCTGGGAGTCAGGTAAAACAAGCGGTGATTCTTCGATTCAGATTGTCTATGGAGGAAAACCTCTCACCAGCAACCGCACCTACTACTGGAAAGTCCGCATCTACGACTCCGACGATAAGCCCAGTCCCTGGAGTGAAGTAGCCCGCTTCGATACCGGGCTTCTCTCGCCATCAGACTGGAAAGGACAGTGGATTGGAAGCGATGGTCTCCTTCGCCACGAATTCACTTTGCCGGAAGAGCCGCGCCGTGCCAGAGCTTATATCTCCGGTCTGGGCTACTATGAGCTCCACCTCAATGGCCGCCGAGTCGGCAATCATGTGCTTGATCCGGGCTGGACTGACTACAAGAAAAGAGTTCTCTATGCGACTTACGACGTAACCCGCCTTCTCCGGAAGGGCAAAAACGCCATTGGCGTGATGCTCGGCCAGGGCTGGTATAAATCTCGCTGCCTGATGTTTCAGCTTTATATTGAAGATGCCAGCGGCAACGTGACCGAAATTCATTCTGACACATCCTGGCAAACTGCCCGCGGGCCTGTCCTTGAAGACAGCATCTACCACGGCGAAACCTATGATGCCCGCCTCGAGCAACCGGGCTGGGACTGCCCTGATTTTGCCGCCTCCGCTGCCACCGCAGCCGGCAGCTGGCATCAGGCCACCGCTGTCGAAGCACCCAGCGGGGTTCTCTCCTCTCAGATGATGCCGGCCATTCAGGTGATTGAGACCATTGTGCCTCTCACTATGACGAATCCAGCGCCCGGCGTTTATGTTTTTGACCTCGGTCAGAACTTGAGCGGCTGGGCCCAGCTCCGGGTCAGCGGCCCGGCCGGAATCAATGTCCGCCTCCGCTTTTCCGAACTTCTTTACGACAACGGAATGATCAATCAGGAAAACCTGCGCTCGGCCCGGGCTGAAGATCACTATATTCTGCGCGGCGATGGGACGACCGAAGTCTGGGAACCGCGCTTTACCTACCATGGCTTCCGCTACATCGAGGTGACCGGCTTTCCTGGAACACCCAGGCTCGATTCGGTCCGCGGACGGGTAGTTCACACGGCCGTTTCACCCACCGGCAATTTTTCTGCCTCCACTCAAATCCTCAACGACATTCAGCACCTTATCCTCTGGGGCCAGAAAACCAACCTCCACAGCATTCCAACCGATTGCTGTCAGCGTGATGAGCGCATGGGCTGGATGGGCGACGCTCAGGTCACAGCCGAGGAAGCCATGATGAACTTTGATATGGCCGCCTTTTACACCAATTTCCTGCGGAATATCCGCGACGAACAGGCAGCCGATGGCTCCATCACCGACACTGTGCCACACGTCTGGGGTCAGCGTCCGGCTGATCCAGCCTGGGGCACGGCCTACCCGCTCATTGCCTGGTATATGTATCAAAATTACGGCGACCGCCGCCTCATCGAAGACTATTATGACTCGCTCAAAAAATACGTCGAATTCCTCCGAAGCAAATCAGAAAACGGCCTCCTCAAATACAGCTACTACGGCGACTGGGTGGCGATTGAAAAATGCCCGGGGAGCCTCGTTTCGACCTTTTATTATTATTATGACACCAGAGTGTTGGCTGATATGGCTCGCCTCATCAACAAACCCGCCGATGCCCAGGCCTACGACAAACTGGCCGCCGACATCAAGGCTGCTTTTAACCGCGAGTTTTTTGACCCGAAAACTCGAAGCTACGGCCCGACCCAGACTGCCAACGCACTCCCCCTCTTTATCGGCCTGGCCACTGATAAAGAACGCGGTCCCGCCTGGAGCGAACTCTTTAATGACCTGGTCTATGAACACGATTCACATCTCACGACCGGTATAATCGGGACAAAATACATCCTGGATGTTTTGACCTCAACCGGCAACTCCGACCTCGCCTACGATGTCCTGACCAAAACTGATTTCCCGAGCTATGGCTATATGCTTGAAAATGGAGCCACAACCCTCTGGGAAATCTGGCAGAAGCGCGAGGGACCATCCATGAATTCCCACAATCACCCAATGTTTGGAAGTATAGGGGCCTGGTTCTACCGCGCCCTGGCTGGCATAAACATTGCACCCGACTCAGCTGCTTATAAAAAGCTCGTCATCAAGCCTCAGATGGTAAGAGACCTGACCCATGCCTCAGGCTCAATTAACACCATAAATGGCGAAGTCGGTTGTGCCTGGTCAAGGGGCGACCGCCAGGTCAAACTCGAAGCAGTCATTCCGGTGGGAAGTGAAGCCGAAATTTATATACCGGTCTTTAAGCTCAGAAATCTCCAGTTGATGGAAGGTGGGACGGTAGCTTTTGCCGATAACCAGCTCAGGGCTTCTCTTCCCGGGATTAAAAGCATCGAACAAAAAGGCGGGAATCTGATTATTCGGGTTGGCTCCGGCCGCTATTCTTTTAAGCTGACCGGAGAATAAATTCTCTCCTGGCGCCTTACTGTCTTTATGGCAAGGGATTTATTAGGGCAAATATTAAAGGCGCCGAATATGCTTTCGCTCAGAACGCAGTAGTAAGTTAATAGTCGGGCAGGCAAAAGATAGTTGCGGCTGATGCCGGGTGCCGGCTGCCGGCCAGGCATGACCGGCCGTTGATGCCCCTCAAGTTCAAGCCGCCTGCTCCACAATACTACCGGCGCAAAGTTCTGGCTCTGACCGCTTCTTCAGGCCCTTCTGGAAACATAAGAGGTTGCTGCCACAAAATAGACCAGAGAAACCAGTAGAAACCACAGCTTGAGGGCTGGCGTCGAGATCTGGCCTCTACAATTCAGCCAGGCTAGAAGCAGGCAGCCCAAAAGTGCCGCTATTGAGATTATCTGGAGAAGCCTTTTCTTCATTTATTTTTCCTTTTTATGTTTTATCTTTCTCTTTTCTTACCTTCTTTCTTTTTTTGAGCTTGTTTATCCCGATATTATCTTAAAGTTCTCTATTTCTTAATTTCTTGTTTCCTATTTTCCATTCTTTCCAATTATTTTTTCATTACTTTAATCTGTTTCTTCGTTTTTTTATTTTTCAATCTTATGTGTTGATGCCTTCAGGTTTATCTTTTTAAGCTTTGGCCCCAGCTTCAGCCGCTATTTCTTCTGCCCTGCCTTTGTTTCGAAGCGGAAGATTCAGCCCAATATAAAACAGGATGGCAAAAACGTAAGCTGGTAGCCAGCGAAAATAAAGATGCACCGGCAGGGCAAAAGCAAAAGCCAGGCTCCCTGCCCAGACCACCAGCACCTTCCAGTTAAAGGCTATCTTCTTTTTTTCAGCCTGATAGCGCGGAATTCCCAGGCGTGGGAAAATCCAGTGCTCGGTAAAAACCACCGCTCCTACCGGCATCAGCACCAATCCGTAAATGGCCACATAATCGAGTAGTTTCATGAAAAATAGCGGAAAACAGGAAAGCACGCTGGTCACCGCCCCGGCCAGCAGCGTGATTTTCCAGCGCGGCCAGCCCGTTATGGTTTGAAGGGCCAGCCCCGCCCGGTAAAGGGTCGGATTAGCTGTTGTCCAGCCAGCCAGCAGCACCCCCAGGACGCCGGCCAGCCCCAGGGCCTCAAAGGCCATCTTGCCGGGATGCATTTCACGACCAATAGCCGCCACCATCACCCCCGAGCAGATCCAGGCTAAAAAGTGGCCGGAATAAACACCAAAGGCCGAATACAGGCCATAGGTCCACTTTTTAGCATAACGGAAAATAGCCATATCAGACAGGCCAACGTTCATGGCTAAGTTGCAGAACCAGGCAAAAAAGACTATATGCC
>DAOLNQ010000049.1:0-4160 GCA_035416665.1 Candidatus Saccharicenans sp.
CAGACGAGATCAATCTCTCTTTTCCTGAGCTCGGCGACAATGGCTTCATCATAAGCTTCTTTCGAGGGGTAAGCTTTTGGATCGAGATAAAGTGCCTCCAGCCCTCGCTCTCTGGCTGTTTGCAGCCCCGGGGCCTCGGCTCTATTGCTCACCACGAGTGTCAGCTCGGCATTAATCCTGCCTTCCTTCATGGCGTCATGGATGGCTTTGAAATTTGAGCCGCGCCCGGAAAGAAGCACTGCCACCCGACCTCTTTTTCTCGAACTCCTGAAAATTTTTTCTTCTGGCATGTTTTCCCCTTTTTATTTTTTTCTGCTCTTAGTTTATTTTTTGCTTTCTTCCCTCGATTTCCCTTTACCTTCTTCTATTTCTGCCTTTTCTCAATTTCTGTTTGCCTTTCTCTCTTTCTTTTTCTTCTTCCTTGGTTATGCCATTTGTTTCATCAACTTGTAATTATTTTCTGGTTTCACCTGGTTTCACCTGGTTTCAGGCCAGCTTTATTTCTGGCCAGCTTTCAAACTGCTCTCCTGACCGCACTGCCCATCAGAGTTTATAACGGGCTATCATATTTCAAAAATTTGCCTTCAGACCTTAAAATAGCCAGGAAGGCAATTTTGCCAGGCCTCTCTCACCAGCTCGACCGGCTGCTCGACAACTTTTTTCTTCCTGTGCCAGATAACCATTTTCTTTCCACCCGTTTTCCCGATAACCCGGGCTTTAACCTTCATCTTTCTGGCCAGGGCCAGGATTTTCCCGACATTTTTGTCCTTCGCAACGAGGATTATTCTTGACTGGCTTTCACCGAAAAGGAGGGCATCAGTCCGCATCGCATCATTCAGCCTGACTTCAAAGCCAATGCCTTTTTTGCTCTTAATCGAACACTCAGCCAGAGCAACGGCCAGCCCGCCCTCGGATGTATCATGAGCCGTCCTCACCAGCTTCTGCTTTATCGCCTGGCGGCAGACTTCCTGCACACTTTTTTCGAGCGTATAGTCAAGCTCCGGCGGGGCACCTTTTTCTTCCTCATAGACCAGCCGCAGGTATTCCGAGCCTCCGAGTTCTTCTTTACTTTCTCCAAGGAGGATAATGCTCTCTTTTTCACCGGCAAAACCGGCTGCCGGAATTGTTGCCACATCCTCCACCAACCCGACTATTCCCAGCACCGGCGTGGGATAAACAGCTTGTCCTTCTGTCTCGTTGTAGAAGCTGACATTACCGCCAGTTACCGGAATATCAAACTGCCGACAGGCTCGAGCAATGCCTTCGACCGCCTCTTTAAACTGCCACATAATCTCGGGCTTTTCCGGATTGCCGAAATTCAGGCAATTGGTGACACCCATCGGTGTGGCCCCGACGCAGGCTAAATTACGGCAGGCCTCAGCCACGGCTATTTCCCCGCCTCTCCTGGGATTCAGGTAGGCATAAAGAGAGTTTCCGTCCAGGGTCATCGCGAGGCCCTTTTTGCTCCCTTTAAGCCTCAAAACGGCGGCATCCGCCCCGGGCAGAACAATCGTATTTATCTGCACCATATGATCGTATTGCCGGAAAACCCAGCGCTTATCAGCTATATCAGGTGAAGCGACCAGCTGCAAAAAGACCTGGTTTAAATCCAGATCAGCCGGCATGGCAGGTAGCTTATAACGCGCCAGCCGCCGGACAAAAGCCGGTGCCTCCACCGGCCGGCGGTAAGCCGGGCAGAGATCAACCACGGCCTTAACCGGAATGTCAATGACCAGTTCGCCCCGAAAATAAGCTTTGAGCTGACCGTCAGCGGTTACCTTGCCGATGACCACCGCCTCGAGGTCCCATTTGCTGAAAATAGCCTGAAGTGGCTTAACCTTATCCTCACTGGTGACAATAAGCATTCTCTCCTGAGATTCGGACAGCATGATTTCGTAGGGATTCATGCCTTCTTCTCGCTGCGGCACCAGGTCGAGATTGATTTCCATACCCGTGTCAGCTTTGGCCGCCATCTCGGACGTCGAGCAGGTCAGTCCAGCCGCACCCATATCCTGGATCCCGATGATGAGTCCTTTAGCCATCGCTTCGAGGCAGGCTTCGAGCAGGAGTTTTTCCTTAAATGGATCTCCGACCTGAACATTAGGTCTTTTCTGCTCGGTGTCTTTGCCAAACTCGGCCGAAGCCATGGTTGCCCCATGGATGCCATCGCGTCCGGTTTTGGCTCCCACATAGATGACCGCATTGCCCACGCCCTGAGCCCGGGCAAAAAAGAGCTTGTCCTTTTCAGCCAGCCCGACACAGCAGACATTGACCAGTGGATTTTGAGAGTAGCAGGGATGAAAATAAACCTCGCCACCTACGGTCGGGACACCAAAAGCATTGCCATAGCCGGCGATGCCGCTCACCACACCTTCCGCCACCGACCTGTTTTTCGGCTGATCGAGAGGACCGAAGCGCAACGAATCGAGGACAGCTACCGGCCTGGCTCCCATGGTGAAAATATCACGCAGAATTCCACCCACACCGGTGGCCGCACCCTGATAGGGCTCGATATAAGAGGGGTGGTTATGCGATTCAATTTTAAAAACGACGGCCAGCCCATCACCAATATCCATCACGCCGGCATTCTCGCCCGGCCCCTGAATTAGATATTTTCCCCTGGTCGGAAACTTCTTTAAATAGACTTTGGAACTTTTATACCCGCAGTGCTCTGACCACATGACGGAAAAAATCCCCAGCTCGGTGAGGTTGGGCTCGCGGCCAATAAGCTTGACGATTAAGTTATATTCGTCTCGAGTCAGGTTATGATTGGAGAGAGTTTTATCGTCAATCATAGTTTTGTCCTTATATCTTATAATTTACTATAGATTCCCTATAAGAGGCGGCAGAGGTGAAACAACCGGTTTGGCCTGCCGAGCGGCTTTCTTTTTCCCCTGGCCTGCCTTTTTCTCCAGATAATCAATGATTGATTCGAAGATCACCCGGCCATCGTCGCTGCCCAGGATTTTTTCCGAAGCTCTTTCCGGATGGGGCATCATGCCCAGCACATTGCCCTCTTCATTGATGACACCGGCGATATGGTGAAGTGAACCATTGACGTTGGCTTCCTCGGTGAGCTGGCCCTGCTCATCGCAGTAGCGAAAGACAATCTGATTTTTATTTTCGAGGGTCTCCAGCATCTCTGGAGGTGCATAGAAATTTCCGTCAAAATGGGCGATAGGAATATTCAGCACCTGGTTTTTTCTTCCCGCTCGGCTGAAGGCGGTTTTGTTGTTCTCAATCCTGATATAGACGTGCTGGCAGAGAAACTTCAGATTTTTGTTTCTCAACATGGCTCCAGGTAAAAGTCCAGCTTCCTGCAGAATCTGGAAACCGTTGCAGATACCCAGCACCAGCCCACCGGCTTCAGCAAATTTTTTGACCTCGGTCATAATGGGGGAGAAGCGGGCAATGGCTCCCGAGCGCAGATAATCACCGTAGGAAAAGCCACCGGGCAGAACAACGCAGTCAACGTTCTGAAGGTCGCTATCTTTATGCCAGAGGAAAACGGTTTCCTGCTCCATAACATTCTGTAAAACATGGAAAGTATCGTAATCACAATTTGAACCAGGGAAAACCACCACTCCAAATTTCATGGTCTTATCCATCCTTTCTCCTGTCTCCAGGGATTAATCATCTTCTCTTCAGCCCTCGATTATTTCCCAGGTAAACTTTTCAATAATCGGGTTGGCCAGAACTTTATCGGCTATTTCCGGCACCAGCTTTTCCGCTGTCTGTCGGTCCACATTCTGCAGTTCGATTTCAAAGACCTTACCCTGGCGCACATCCTTGACCGCCTCGTAGCCAAGGGTGAGGAGAGCATTCTTTACGGCCTGCCCCTGGGGATCAAGAACACTCGGTTTTAATGAGACGAGAATTCTGACTTTCATGATAAAACCCTCTTAAAAATAAAATCAATTTTTTGAAGGAAAGGATCAAGTGAGAAACAATCTTCGATTTCGCTGTCGCTCAGGTGAGCGGTAATCTCCGGGTCCGCTTTGAGCAGTTCTTTAAAATCAAGATTTTGCTCCCAGGCTTTCAGGCTGTTTCTCTGGACGAGGGCATAAGCTTCTTCTCTGGTCAGCCCTTTACGAATCAAAGCCAGGAGAACCATCTGGGAAAAGATCAGGCCATGAGTGGCATTGATATTCTGCCGCATT
>DAOLNQ010000050.1:0-4046 GCA_035416665.1 Candidatus Saccharicenans sp.
TAGGAACGGTTACTCTGCCTGAGTTTAAGGCAGTCCAGTAAAGGTTTGCCACCTGAGGTTTGAGGAGCGGGTAACTTGATAATCTGAGCTGGCTCTGTCTGACCAGCCGCTACCTGCCCGGAATAAGGATAAAAACCAAGGTTAAAAGCTGCCAACCAGAGAATTAATAACAATCTCATCTTAACCTCCTTTCCCTTTCTACCAAATTAAATTTGCCTGCCGGCTTCATACCTTAAGTTTATTATAAATCTATTTCTGCGACTGTAAATAGCTACCTCGTGCCGACACCCAATGTATTAAATCAATCAGCCAAATTACTATGGCTGGAAGCAATATGATGCGATATCACTTAGCTCTGGCGTCTTCTCGCCCGTGCGGTGAAGAGCGTTTTTGATGGCGGTCTTCATGACCAGTCCCCAACCGTCTTTCTTCCTTTCAGCCACAATCATTTCCTGCGGATTAATATTAACCACAAAAAACTGCCCTGGTTCCGGATCCTGCTGTCCAGAACCAACACACCAGGTGTTAATTCCTTTCCAGCTTATAAATTGTGAAAGATGGGAATGTCCCCAGAAAATGGCGATGACATTATAATTTTTTATCGCTTTATAAAAAAGCCCTCTCTCGTTTTCAGACCACCAACCTTTACTCCAGTCATCGAAGCCATAGTGCTGAATAATAACCACAGGCCGGCCGCTCTTCCCAACATTTTTATCCAGATCATCAATCAGGAATTCCAGACTGTGCTCCGGATATTTCCAGGAACCCTCAAAGTATGTCCCCCAGGGATTGATAATATCTTCTCCACCTGATCCTGGATAAAGGTTAAGATGGACGAAATGCACGTTTTCCCAGTCCCAGGAATAATGCAAGCCAGTCGTATATATTCCGGCCTGCCTCTTACGCTGTAGATTCCTTCCCCTGACCTGCCAGCGAATATAATCTTCTTGACCGCCATCATGATTGCCGACCCCTTCGTACACCGGGAAGGCCAGCCGTCCCTCACCATTCAGACCATAATCAGCCACAAATTGCTGCCAGAAATGGGGTGCATCTTCGGCCCCACCCTCATCCACTAAGTCGCCCAGCACCAGCACGCCACGCGGCGTCCGAACCAAACCTCCTCCTGCTTCTGCTGGAAATTCTGTTCCGGGAAGACCATTCATAATATCAATCGTAGTCTGATTGGCACTATTGATAGTCAGACTGGCACCATAATGGGTATCTGAAACCAGATAAAATGTCAGGTCATCTTTGACTTCTCGATCTTCAACCCTGAAACTCCAGATCTTTCCCCTGGCTGAGGGCAGACTACCATTGTCCGTCTCGATACGCCAGTAATAAGTCACTCCATATTCAAGCGGTAAAGGTAGGTGGCAGCAGCTAATCTCTGGCCCCAGTTTTGAAATCCGCGAGGTTTCTCCCGCTTCAACTTTTGCCAGAGAGGTATCAAAATAAATATTCTGACTTACTGCCCACTCACCGGGTACCCATTTAAGCTCAATTAAGCTCTTTTTAACCCCGGCCATTTGATGGCGAGGAAACGGGCAAGTAGCTTCCCCGGCATCAACCCCAAAGCTCCAGACTTCGCCCCGATGTTTGACTTTTCCAGCCGAATCGAGCTCATCAACTCTCCAGAAATATGTTCGGCCAGGCAGGACTTTAACTGGCCCAAAAAAATTTTCGCCGGAAGTTGTCAGCCCTTTATAGGAAGACTGGTCCTTTTTACTCTGCTGGATGCTGTCTTTGTCTTCTCCAAAATAAACCGCAAAAGAGGCAATATTGTCGTCTCCCTTCTCCCATTTCAGGCAAGGCTCAAGTGTTTTTATTGTTTCTTTATTTCCAGGAGATGGATCGAAGGCGGAAAAGAAGCCAAGAGCATGACGAATTTCAGGTGCAGACAAAACCCGATCATAAATATCTACTTCAGCGATGGAGCCGAGGAATAAATTATAAAAAGAGTTTCTTTCAGCTCTAAAGCCTCCTCCCAGATAAATCTCTTGTTCTTCGCCAGTCTTGAGCTGTATGGTCTTCTGGGTATTTAATTCACCGTCAACATAGACTCTCAGCCTGATTCCATCGTAGGTAAAAGTTAGATGATGCCAGGTAGCTGAAGAAGGAATCCCTCCTTCATATCCTAGTCTTTTGGCCGTATTCTGACTGAAGGCACCATCATAGGCTCTGCCTAGTGCAAAAGCAGTATCAGTCCCGGATGAAGAAGGCCAGGATAAAATAATCATTTTTTTATCAATTTGAGGGGCGAATACCCACAGAGAAACTGAAAAGGCATTTCGGGTAGTTATGGCCCCGGCAGCATTAAGTTTTAATTTAAGGATCTGGTCCTTCCCATTAAAAGTCACCGCTCGGCGGCCTGCCACAACTTCGGTTTTGAGGGACCCAGAAAAACAGATGAATTTGCCTCCCAGACGACCCTGATTAAGCCATTCCCCCGTCTCACCCGCAGGAAGGAGGCTGGCCTTCAATTCTATAAGGGGTGTCTCTGCATAGCTAAAATTTGCTAACCAAGCAAGGATGAGAATCAAAGAAAAATAAACTAACCTTTGTTTCTTCATTGCCTATTTTCCTTCTTTATAAATCAATAATCAGAAGTCCTGTAGACTGCTTTCCAGTCCGGACCTGTCTGGTCCTGTCCATCGGCGATGCCTGAGGATCCTGTGCGTCCTGAAGAGTAGCTTCAGCCAGACCAGGTTGTGCCGGGTCAAAGGTTATAAGGAGCAGAAGAATTGTCTCATGGCCTTCTAATCGCTTTTCAGTTCGTAAAGAGTGATGCTCAGGGATGGCACGGTCAGTCGGCCGGGTCGAAATTCCTCTTTAACTTCTTCAATCTTGACTTCTGGCTCCTGCCCGGGCACATTTTTAGCTTTTTCGTTGGTTCCGCTGATTCTAAAAACTTTATCCGTCCTGAAACCAGTCAGTCCTTTAAGGCTCACGGCCAGTGTCTGCGTCTCAGCCGTGGGATTAATCACGGCCACAGTCAAAGTCTTTCTGTCTTCTTTCCAGGCGGCCATGATATCCAGTGGCTCGCTCTCGCCGCTTATTTTTACCGGTAAGGTGCCGAATTCATTTCGATAGAGCTTGAGAACCAGACCGGTCGTATCAAAAACAGCTTCAGTCTTCGAAGTCTTAATCGCCCCGATGACATTGACTGTCTGAGCATAATTGGCCATATAGATAAG
Organism: Candidatus Saccharicenans sp.; assembly: GCA_035416665.1. Lineage (GTDB taxonomy): Bacteria > Acidobacteriota > Aminicenantia > Aminicenantales > Saccharicenantaceae > Saccharicenans. The sequence goes on from DAOLNQ010000050.1 coordinate 3,198, forward strand.
GTCAGCCTGACGGTAATATTCGTGGAGGCCGGCTGCTATACCCAGTGCATCTTTTAAAAAATATTGAGTGCCCAGCTCGCCGTAAATATACGGCCCGTACCAGTAATTCCACTCATCCAGCGCAATTTTGATCTCTTTGCCTTTGAGCGCGGGAATAGTTTTCCGATAAGCACGATGGGCCTCAGCTATTCTTTTTATCGCCCGCGGCACCTGATAAACATGGCTTAAAAGCCCGGGTTGCTCTCCGACATAAAAGTGCTCGCTGATCAAATCCATATAATCAGCACAGTTCTCGAGCATGCCCTGGCTCCACTCACCAACAGCTCCCACTCCAACAATTTTTATCGTTGGATCTTTAGCCTTCATCGCCTGGGCGAATCGATTATGCTTTAAAACATAGTCTTTAAGCGGCATATGACCGAGCTGCCAGTCTCCATACATTTCATTGCCAATTGACCAGAACCTGCAGTTAAAAGGTTCGGGATGTCCATTTTTTGCTCTGAGCTGCCCCAGTGGAGTGGTGGCCGGACCATTGACGTATTCAACTTCTTCCGCCGCCAGGGTCTCATTGCCCTGGCCGCTATTAACCGTGATATAAGGCTCGGTCCCTACCAGCTGGCAGAAGGTCATAAACTCATGGATTCCCACATCGTTGAGCTCAATCCCTTCCCAGGCTGGATTCTTGCGCGGCGGACGCCGGTCAGGATCACCGATTCCATCTTTCCAGTTATAACCTGAGACAAAGTTACCGCCCGGCCAACGATAAACAGGTGAATTTAACTCGCGCAAAAGTTTAATAACTTCTGGTCGAAAGCCATTGAGATTATCAGCTGGCATAAGAGAAACAGC
>DAOLNQ010000051.1:0-3486 GCA_035416665.1 Candidatus Saccharicenans sp.
CCAGTTTCAAAAGTAAAGCGCCGGGATATTCTGACCTTACAGTTAGTGAACACACTTCTTCCGCCAGTTTCAGCCTGAAATATGAAGAGCAGAATTCCACCGGGCCATCAACCAATAAAAATAGTTCCGACAGCCAGGAGCTTACCGGCCGGAAGAAAATTGAGCAACTCATAGCTGAGGAAAAAATAAAATCAGCGGTTGATGAATGCACCCTTCTCAGGCAACAAGCCCGCCAGGCCAACGACTCTTCTCTCTGGACCTGGACGCTTATAACTGAAGCTCAGCTCCGGACCTCATTGGGCGAAACGGAAAAAGCAGTTGTCCTCCTGATGACCGAGCCCTGGCCCGCATCTCCTCTGGAACGTGATCTGCTCAGCCTGGTTTATGGCAAAGCTCTGACCCGCTATTACTCTTTTAACCTGTGGAAGATAAGGCAGCGAGAAGAGCTCGAAGACAGCAGCCAGGCCAACGATCTGCAGACCTGGACCAGCACCCGGTTTCTCTCCGAGATCTGGCGTGCTTTCCTTCAGGTGTGGAAAGACCGTGAACACCTTAGTTCCAGGCTGATTGTAGAATTTCCTGACCTGTGGGAGCCTGGCGATTATCCGTCCGGAATACGCGATACGCTCCGTGATGCCGTTGTCTATGAGTTGAGCGACTTCTGCCTGGACGATGCCTTCTGGACGCCAGACGAATTTAATAATGCCTGGCGCCTCGACGTCAGACGCCTCTTATCCTCCGCCGGGAAAACCAGCGCCAAAGAAGCGCTCAGAATTCTTACCTCTTCTACCACTCACCCCATCGAAAAGGCGGCGGCTATACTGAGCGAGCATGAAAACTGGTGCCGGCACTCCGGCCGGCTGGAAGCTTCGCTCGAAGCGCGCTTCAGTCTCGTTAAAGCGATTTATTATTTGTTTGATGATCGCAACCAGGCCTTCATCAGGCATCACCTCGAAGATTTTTTAGCTTCGACGGCCAGCCTCCGCTTACCCTGGTGGGCTATGGGTCAGGCTCAGCTGGCGGAATGGGTCAAAGATGAACCTGCACCTGATGCTTTGGTCAGGGCGCGGAAAATAGCTCTTCAAGGCGTTGAACGCTTTCCGGATTCGCCGGGAGGAATTCGTTGCCAGAGCCTGGTCAGGCTTATTGAACGACCTGAACTTAAATTCGAGACTATGCGGTCAGATGCTCCTGGCCGCCGTTCTTTTCGTATTTCCCACCGCAACCTTAGCCAGCTCGATTTTCGGGCTTTCGAGCTCAGCCGGGAAGAAGCGATCAGGGAACTCAGGCAAGAACGGAGATTCTATTCGGGTAGCGAAGTTTTTTTACTGACTGTCAATCGCTTTCCCATTGCCTCCTGGGAGGTTAATCTTGAAAAAAGAGCTGATTATAAAAAGCACGTTACCTATGGTGGCGTGCCTGACAACCTGAAGCCTGGCTTTTATTTTATCGTGGCTTCAGCTCCGGAAATTTCTTCTGCGCAGAGCAAAGAACAGGCTGGCTTCATAATGAGCATCAGCGATCTGGTCATATTTGACCGTCAGGACTATGACCGTGGAACCGGGCAAATTCTGGTTCTGTCGGCAAAAACAGGGAGGCCAGTGTCAGGAGCGACTGTTGAACTTTTTTCCTTTCCTCAAAATGCTTCTCCGGATAAGTTTGAGTTTCAACAGCTCGATTCCCAGAAGACAGATGCGTCCGGTCAGGCCAGTTTTAAACTGGAGAAAGTGAGTAAATCTTATTATTTTTATACCGTCGAAAAAGATGGCGATTTTAATCTTCTCGGCCACGGGTATTCAGGCTACAGGCCAGTAAGCGGGGACAAAGAGGATGAACGGCGCTCTTTGATTTATACTGACCGGGCAATCTATCGGCCCGGGCAAAAGATCTTATGGAAAATCCTCTGCTACCGAGGAAGTGAAACTCCTGGCCAGTTATCACCAGAAACCAGAGCTAAGGTCTCGGTCTGGCTGGAGGATGAAAATCAAGAAAAAGTATCCGAAACTCTGGCCGTCACCAATGATTTCGGGACAGCGAGCGGTGAATTTGCTGTTCCAGCTGCCGGGCACATGCTCGGGCAGTGGAGACTCAGGTCTTCTCCAGAAGGCGAAGCTTCTATACGGGTTGAGGAATATAAACGACCGACTTTTGAAGTCAGTATTGAAGATCCGGACCAGATTTTACGACTGAACTATCCGGCTAAGATCAAACTCACTGCCAGGTATTATTTTGGCCTGCCCCTAAGCAGAGGGAAAGTCAGCTGGCAGGTGGAACGAAGTCAATCGGCTCTGCCCGAAGGATGGTCAGGGCGCAGCCTGCTGAGCAGGGAGACTAAAATTGCCTGGGGAACAGGGCAACTCAACTCTGACGGCACTTTTAGCGTTGAATTCAAGCCCGAGGTTCCTGAATCGGAAGAAATCAGAAAGAAGGCCATCTCCTTTGCCTGTACACTTTCTGTTGATGTTACGGATGAGGGAGGTGAAACGCGCTCGGCCAAACGTCGCTTCATTCTTGGTTTCGTAAATACTTCAGCCAGGATAGAAGCTGAAAGCGGCTTCTATGTGGCGGGTGAGAAGGCTTCTTTCGCCGTCAGCCGGACTGACTTAAACGGAAGGCCAAAAGCTGGTCGCGGAACCTGGCGCGTTGTCGAGCTTGTTCAGCCCGATAAAACACTGTTGCCGGCCGAGCAACCTCTGGTATCTGCCGTCGAGGCCTCCGAGCCGGCTTTTCCACCCACGAGCGGGGATCTTCAACGACCGCGCTGGGAGAAAATCAGTCCAGAAGAGATTATAGAGCAGTGGGCCGAAGGAAAGGAAGCAGCCAGTGGTTCGGTCAAACATGATACTCAAGGCGAGGCCAGGGTCGAGGTTTCCGGACTGACTGCTGGAGCTTATAAGCTTATCTATGAAACAAAAGACGATTCTGGCACGGCCGTGCGGGATGAGCTGTGTTTCCTGGTGGCCAGTAGAGACTCAGGCCCTCAACTTAAACTCCCCTTAGTGCTAAAGGCTGAGAAACCAAGCCTTCGCGTTGGCGAGACAGCTCGCTTTTTAGTTTCAAGCGGCCTTGAGGGCCAACCTATCCAGCTTGAATTCTGGAGTGGCAATCGCCTCAAAGAAAGTCACTGGCTAACCGCCTGGAAGGATAAGACCATTATCGAGGTTCCTGTAACTGAAGAACTCTGCGGTGGATTGACTATCCAGGTTCTGGCCCAGCGCGACTATCAAATTATGAGGCAAAAAGTCAGTGTCTTTGTTCCCTGGGACAATAAGCAGCTGAAATTATCCTTTGCCACTTTTCGAGACAAACTAAGGCCAGGTCAGGAAGAAAGCTGGAAAGTGAAGGTGGAAAGTGCAGATGGGCGGCCGGCAGAGAATGGAGCGGCCGAGTTGCTGGCTTTTATGTATGATAAGAGTCTTGAACTTCTGGCCAGTCATCATCCGCCTTCAGTTTTATCTCTTTATCCGGAACTGACTTTTTCCAGAC
>DAOLNQ010000052.1:0-3326 GCA_035416665.1 Candidatus Saccharicenans sp.
AAATTCTACCGCCTGAAATTCATAATGAAATAGCGTTTAAACAGCCCAAATTTTTTGGTCAGCGTTTTTCTTCTTCTACAATCCTGAATCTATAACGCTTGGCAAACTTATAATTATCCTTTTCATCCACAGCATAAGCCCTGCCATTTTTGAAGAACAAGTTCTCAGAAGGAATATCAGTCTTAAAATGACCTACATAAACGCCTTCCTGGTCAAATAGGTCAATAAGACTTCCCTCACCTGGAAGGCTGTCCACAACCACGACTAACCAGCCATTCTCCATCAGACAGAAGCTGGAATAAGCTGGCTTGTATTTTGGGTATTTGATAAACTTATGGGCCTCTTTTCTTACTTCCTCGGGATAGATCCTTATTAAGTTCTCGGCAACGTTTATTATGAAATGCTCTTTGTCCTTATCGGTGACCCGTATCGGATCATAATCACGCCGGATAGACTTTACTTTTTCCCCCGCCGGGCTAAACACATCGACAATATAATTTTCCCGTGTTCCAAAATAAACCATGTCGTCGTCAGTAACAACATAGTATGGGAAAGGTTGAAAGGCTAGTTCACTCAGAATACCCGCCACAAATTTTGCTCTCGAACTCACATCTTGACCTTCGGGTGGCTTTCGATCTCTTTTTTCAGAATAGAATTCAGAAATTAGTTTAAACTGACTATCGTATATTCCCCATTCAAGCAGAAAAGCACTAAAGCCATATTCCGATTCAGCAAACCGGCTACGGCTTGATATGTACTGACCCTTCGAATTTATATAAAGGTTCTCAAAAACATCAGGTATGGTGATCTGCTCAAAGAAATTCCCTGCTTTATCAAAAAAGTTAATTCTGTGGTTGGCAATATCTGTTACGTAGAGGAGCTGCCGGCTGTCAAACCTGGCGATAGAAAGATTACCAAACTCCCCGGGGCCTTGTCCCCGTTTACCTATGGTCAGAAGAAACTCCCCGTCTGGACTATATTTTTGTATCCTTTTCCTATCCCAGTCGGTTATATAGAAATCCCCTTCATCATCCGTATTAAAGACAATATAGTCGCCGAACATGTAATTTTCGTCACCCTCGACGGCCCCAATCGTAAGCTCCTCTTCGAATATGATTCTCTTTTTTTTTCCATCAGGCGGTGCAGGATGCTTGGGATTCGAAATAATTTTAACCTGCGTTTCTTGTGGAGGCTCAGAGGCAAATATAAGACTCTCATGACAGAAGCCAATGGAGCTAATTAAAGCTATCAGTGATAAGCCTACTTGAGCCAAAACGTTAAATTTCATCCCAGTCATTTAAACCCTCTATTATAGAACACTGAAAAGCCTGCCGATGTCAATATTCTGTACCTTTGCATCAAGCTCTCCGTCCCAAAAGTGTCAATAATGGCGCCCGCTCATTGCCTCAGTCATTGGACTGGATAAGTTTAATATTGTGTCCTTTTCATTCTCGTTACATAAAGGCTATTTTTACCATACCCGCTGTTGACGCTGGCAGCCGTTTTGTGTCTTACCCTCTCAGCCGGTTCTGGGAGATTATCTAAATTACTTCTGGACCAACGAGTTTATTTTTTGATATAGCGAAGCTCTATGGCTTCAATACTTAAATAATAGCCATAACATAGTTCACAAATACTGAACAAGACCAGACATGTCGAGCATTTAATTATTTAGACTGTTTTCTAATAAAAATATGAGGACTGACTGAAAGAATATCTTTCAATAAACCAGGTATAATCAAGCTGCGATTAAGTTACGTCTCTTCAGTTCAGGAGAAGGCCGCTTTATCTGACGATCAGTCCTTCAGATGCCGGAGACGACCACGCTGTCAAACACCAGGCTCGGTAAACGCACCTGAGAATAAGGATAAGGATCGTTGGCTGCTTCGACCAGCCTCGGCCAGAATTTCAAATGGTTATCAGCAATATTCATCTCTGAGACGGGATGAACGATTTCCCCTTTTTCGAAAAGCTGGCCAATGATGCCAATCGAGAAATCCCCCGTCGTTGAGTTGGAATTCCCGCCGATAAACCCGGTGACAAAAATTCCACGGCCCAGATCTTTCATAATTTCCTTAACTGAGCGTTTCCCTGGCGGAATCACCAGATTGGATGGACTACCGGTCGTCGGCTCCCAGCCCAGCTTCCGTCCGTAATACCAGTCTACGTAGAACTCTCTCAGCACCCCACCCTCGATCATGACCATCTTTTTCGCCGCTAAGCCTTCGCCATCAAAAGTTCGACTGCCCAGACCGCCTGGAATAAAAGGATCATCAACCAGAGTCAGCTTCTCGCTTCCCGTTTTCTGGCCTTTTTTATCCGCTAAAAAAGACTGCTTCTGCTGAATGTTACGGCCAACCATCGCCTGAAGAAGTCCTCCCGCCACCTGGCCAGCAACCCGGTTTTCAATGATGATCGGCAGCGTCTCGGTTTTAATTTTCCTCGCTCCGAGAAGGCTTAAAGTCCGGGCAGCGGCCTCAGCCCCAATATCTTCGGGCCGGGGTAAATCCTTACGGATCATAGCTATAGCCACGTTATACTCGGCTGGCCGGCGGTCACCTTCATCCCTGGCCGTCATTTCAGCCGCCCCATAAAAAGCCGTGTATTCAACATAGCCGTCAAAGCCATTGCTGGCCATCAGCACCTGCTCGGAATAACTGTCGTAGCCGCTGGCCGTCACGGAAATAACCTTATCGCCCCCCTTAGCCAGGCAGCTGTCCTCAATTGCCCGGACAAAGCTATGCCGGTCTTCCGGAGTCAGCTTTTTATAATCAGGATCAAATTGTTTTAAGTCAATATTCTGGCGGCCCTGATAATATTTTGGGTCGGGCAGCGTCCGCAGCGGATCTTCTTCAAGCAGCCTCGTTGAGGCGACAGCCTTCTCAATAAAACTTTTCAGAGCCTGCGGACGAAGGTCGGAAGTAGCTTGAACCGAATAGCGTTTATTGACGAAAATTTCTACCTGCAGTCCACGGCTTGTGGCTTCCTTGATACCTTCAGGCCGGCGATCGCGGTAGCTAATCTCGACGAATCGCTCGCCGTTGATGGACACCCGGCAATCGTCTGCCCCGGCAGCTTTGGCTATTTTTATCGCTTTATCAGCCAGATCATAGAGTTCTTGTTTCATCATCATTCTCCTTTTTTCCCTTGTTCTTCATTCTTCCCTTAACCTCTGACGCCACCAACGGTCAGCGACTTTACCAGGCAAGTCGGCTGACCAAAGCCAACCGGCACTCCCTGCCCGCCCTTGCCGCAGCTTCCGCCACCGCCCTGAGCAAACTCAAAGTCCTTAGCCACCATGATGATATTGGCCAGCATTTTGGGGC
>DAOLNQ010000053.1:0-3189 GCA_035416665.1 Candidatus Saccharicenans sp.
CTTTAGACTGGGTACTGGTCATCATTTTTTCTTCATTACCCTTGTGGGCTATGGAGCTGGTCAAATGGCTGAACAAGAAACATAAATTTTATGAAATATACTGATTAACTAAAATTTCTAAAATCAAGCGGGGTTCTTGGTTCGCAGAAAATAAATAGAGCGTGTGGAATTTTTCCTCTCGAATAAACCCGGACATTTCGATATGTTTTGGATGTTAACTTCCGCTGAAAAGAAAATTGTTCCGCTTTAGACTTTATTTCAGGCGGCGGATCCGTACCTCTATTTCCGGATTATCTTTTAACAGAGTAACTAATCTCGAGGTGTCGGTATCGCCATAGTGATAAGGGTAGAGAATCCTGGGCTTAATCCATCTGGCTGCTTCCGCTACCATCTCCGGCGTCATAGTGTAGGGCAAATTCATCGGTAAAAAAGCTATATCAATGTTCTGCAGGTTTTTCATTTCGGGAATATTTTCAGTATCACCGGCAATATAAACTCTTTTATCGCCGAAAGTAATAACATACCCATTGCCAGTGTTGCGGGGGTGAAATGGCTGGCCATCTGGCCTTTTATGAACCAGATTGTAGGCCGGCACAGCTTCAATCTCTAGTCCATAAAGATTCAACCGGTCACCATTTTTCATTACTTTTAAACCCTGCACTCTGGACTGTAAGCTGGCCGGGCCGACTATGAGGGTTGAATCTTTTTTAAGAATTTGCAAGGCTGCCGGATCAAAATGGTCATAATGATCATGCGTAATCAGAATCAGATCGGCCTGAGGAAGCTGCTGATAGTTGCCCTCGCTGGTTACAGGGTCAACATGAATGACCTTATCGGCGAAGGTGAGCACCAGACTGGCGTGTCCGATAAAGGTGATTTTTAAATCGCCGGCCGAAGTTTTGTAAATGTCTTCTTCCAGTTTTTGGCCAAAAGCCAGGAGTGGCACCAGGCCCAGAAGTAAGCTGAGAGTTAAAACGACTATCCTGTCCATCTTCCTTCTCCTTTTAACTATTTTAACATACAAAAATTGATTAAGAAAGTTCTATTCTTCAGCCAAATTGCTTATAATGTCTGCGAGTGGGCCCGGGGATTGGCCTGCTGATTTTGAATTGGCAGAAATTGTAGCGGTTGGTTTCCTGTGAAGCTCAAAAGATATTTTAGACGCAGTATTTTATCTCTCTGGGCTATTTCTCTGCTTGTCCTGACAGGTCTGGCAGTTGTTATCATCCAGAGAGAAAAAGCAGCTGAAGTCAAAAGAGAGTTGAATGAACTGCAGGAGCTGGCCCTGGCCTTAACGGCAGAAATTCGTTCCTTCCCTCAGTTGGAGGATAGAGGTTTAACCGAGCTTCTTTTAACTCAGGCCAGGCTGTCCGGAATCAGGATTACTTTAATTGAGGGCAGTGGTCGGGTAGCCTTTGACAGCGAAAAAGAAGCAGCTGCCCTGGAGAGCCACCGTTATCGGCCAGAGATTTATCAAGCCCTTTCTGGTCAGATTGGCTTTAGCTCTCGTTACAGCGATACCTTAAAAAAAATGATGTTTTATGTGGCTGTTCCTGTCCGGCGAGATAGCCAGATAATCGGAGCCTGTCGGGTTTCACGCGATCTGGATCTGGCTGCGATGTCCTATCATCAGTCCAGGCGGTATTTTTTGGCTTTTTTTGTACTTGGTTTAATTTTAAGCTGGGTGTTAATTTATTTTTCCTTAAAAAGGCTATTTAAGCCTCTGGAAGAATTGTCGTCTATCATCAACCAGGCTGAGATGTCTGTGGGTGAAGAGGTCGTCGGGACTTCGCTACTCAAAGAACTGGGTGAACTGGCTGGAGGGGTAGGTCATTTGATATCACAGAAAGAAGAGTTGTCTTCACATCTTAAGCAACAACAGGAAATTCTTTCGGGTTGGCTGGAAGCAAGTGGGGAAGGCTGGCTTCTTCTTGATCAGGACGGCAAGATTGTCCTGGCCAGCGATAGCCTGAAGCAGATGTTTCCTGATTTAGAGTTTAGTCAGAAGTTTTACTGGCAGGCTATGCGCTGGCCAGAGCTAAAGACACTCCTGGAGGAAGCCAGGACAACATCCAAGCCTGTCCAGCAGCGCCTGGAAAGAGCAGGGCGTTTTTACTCCCTGTCTGTTGGCTGGCTTCCAGCTCAACAGCATTTTTTGCTCAGGTTCTCTGATCTAACAGAAGTGATTGATCTGGCTCGAAAAAAGCAAGAGTTTCAAGCTAATTTGATTCATGAACTGAAAACCCCGCTTACCGCTATTAGTGGTTTCCTGGAGACACTGGAAGAGGAAAACCTTAGCTCTGAGGGGAAAGCCCATCTTGATATTATTAAGAGAAACATCCGGCGTCTTAACCGACTGATCGAAGATTTAGCCAGACTGTCTGAACTGGAGGAAAAGCCGCAGGAGCTGGAAGTAGAGCAGGTTAACCTGGCAGAACTGGTTCAGCGAGTAGCCCATATCTATGAGTCACAGGCAACAAAAAAAGGGCTCAGCCTGGAGATAGAAGCAGAACCGCTGGTTACCCTGGAAGCCGATTCTTTCCTTCTGGAGCAGCTGGTTGTCAATCTGGTTGATAATGCTCTGCGCTACACCGAACAGGGCGGTGTGAAGATTAGCCTGAGAAATAAAAACGGTGGGGTGGAACTCCAGGTTAGCGATACAGGCATCGGGCTGGCCGAAGAGCATCTTTCGCGAATATTTGAAAGATTCTATGTCGTAGATAAATCGCGCTCGAGAAAAACTGGTGGAACTGGGTTGGGGCTGGCTATAGTCAAACATATCGTGCTTCTTCATCAGGGAAAGATAACTGTGACCAGCGCTCCGGGTGTCGGTACGACCTTTACTGTCTGGCTGCCCAAAGAGCAATCAGCCCGAACAGATGAAAAATGATGGCTTATAAATCTATAATTTTACCTGGCCAGAAAAGAAAGGAGTAAAACCCATGCCAGAACTGGAAATTAAAGGTAAAAAACTAAAATTGAATGATGATGGTTTTTTGGAGAATCCGGAGGTCTGGGATATAGAGATTGCTGAAGAACTGGCCAGGCTGGGCGAAGGTGTCCAGCAGATGACTGAAGAACACTGGCGGATTGTAAATTACATTCGCAGTTATTATCTACAAAAAGGCCAGGCCCCGATGATCAGGAAAATGGTCAATGAAACCGGGATTAATTTAAAGCATATCTACG
>DAOLNQ010000054.1:0-3109 GCA_035416665.1 Candidatus Saccharicenans sp.
CCTGTCGGCGCGGAAAATCATATAGCCTTTTTTTCAAGGTATTGACAATCCGGATTAGCTTTTCATTCCCGCATAAATCGAGATAAACACTGTGAAATTTAAGATTTTTCTCATAATAAAGGTCAAAATTATTAGCTTCGATGGCTTCTTTCATTTCCTGATTCATCTGTTCCATATAATCGATATCTTTCTGGCTCATCCGGTCAAAAGCTTTAATAATAGCTATGCTCTCCAGAGCTCCGATGATTTCATAATAATTTTTTATATCTTCGACAGTCAGAACATTGACCACAACTTTACGCCTGGGCAAAATAGCTACGAAATCTTCACTTTCCAGTTGAAGCAGGGCATCGCGCAAAGGAGTACGACTAACCCCCAGTTTTTTGGAAGTTTCTTCCATATCAATCACTGAGCCGGGCAAAATTTCCCCCCGGCGCAGCTGCTCTCGTAAGAAATCATAAACCTGTTCTTTGAGAGATTTCACGTTGAGGACTGGTTTCGAATCCATGGGCCTTTTTCTCCTCTTTATAAATTTAACTCTGATAATAGTCTATATTCTCAGCCATGATAATATCAATCTGAGTCATAATATTTTCACGGATTTTCTCGCCAAGGACCACATGACGGAAAAGGGCGTATATACCCTCATACCCCTGACGTTCCGACTGTTGACTGATCAGAAAATTGATAGTTCTGTCTTTGAGAAGTTTGATATTAGCTGGAATAGGATCATAGCCAAGAAGAATTAGCTGTTGTTTGCTTCTTTTGGCTTTCCACCATTCGGCCACTTTATGAGTCATAGCATTGGTGACAAAAATGCCGGCCAGATCTCGGTTCCGCTGGTAAAAAGTTTCCAGGTTATGCCTGATCTCCAGAGGAGTAGCCTGGCCATTGATCTCAACCACCACCGATTCAAATCCACTGAAATCGCAGACCCCATGAAGAAAGCCATTAATTCTTTCAGCAATATGGTAATCTTCAGGCAGAACTTTGACCACCGCTATTTTCCCGGCAGTTTGATGTATAGTTTGCCTCATCAAGCAGGAGGATAAGAGGCCACTCTGAAAAGCATCCTGCCCGATAAAAGATAGGGGCTTAATTCCCGGCACATAAGAATCAAAAAAGACAAAGGGCAGATCAGATGGTAAATTGTTCAGAACCTGGCCAAAACTCCTGGGCAGAACAGGAGCAGCTAGCAATCCATCAAAGTTTTCTTTAAGGATTTTTTTCCCGGCCAGCAGAACTGATTTTTCCAGGAAACGATCAAAGAAGAAAAACTTAACCTGAATACGATGAGAAGCCAGTTCGTTTCGGGCCCGTTCAATGCCACGAATAGGCAGGGTCCAGTAATGGCTGTCCTGTTCGGGACGCGGAATAAGAACAGCAAAGTTAAAGATCTTTTTGAGCTTAAGATTCTTAGCAAAGATATTGGTCCGGTAGCCTTCTTCTTCTATGACCTGAAGTACTTTTTTTTCGGTTTCAGGTTTAACCCGACCCCGTTTGTGCAATACCCGGTCAACTGTCCCGATAGAGACCTGAGCCTTTCTGGCAATATCCTTTATGGTAACAATGGTAAGCCCTCGACCCTGAAGTTTTAAGATAAATATTTACCAAATTTCAGACTGAAATACAATATTTTTGATCATTTTCTACTTATTTTAATAGCCCAGTCCTCCTTTCAGACGTTCATATTCCTGCCAGATTTCATAAGGGATATGACGTCCAAACTGATCAAGAAATTTTTTGATGTCCTGTATTTCTTGCTTCCATTCTTCCGGCTCTATTCTAAACAGCTCTTCCAGATTTTCCGGAGGGAGATTCAGACCACGGAGATCCAGATCATTTTCCCCCGGGATCAAACCCAGGGCTGTTTCTTGAGCCCCAGCCCGGCCATTAATCCGTTCAATGATCCATTTGATGATTCTGATATTTTCTCCAAATCCCGGCCAGAGAAATTCGCCCCGTTCATTACGGCGGAAAGCATTGATCGAATAGATCCGTGGCGGATGCGTCATCAGCTTGCCCAGATTGATCCAGTGGCGGAAATAATCCCCCATGTTATAGCCGCAGAAAGGCAGCATGGCCATCGGATCACGACGCAGAACCCCCACCTGGCCGGCTGCTGCCGCCGTTGTCTCTGAGCCAGTCCTGGCCCCCATAAAAACACCATGTTCCCAGGAAAAAGCTTCGGTGATAAGGGGAATCAGCCTTGTCCTCCGGCCGCCAAACATAATAGCTGAAATAGGCACACCAAGAGGATTATCATATTCTTTAGAAAGGGTCGGGCAATTATAAACAGAAACAGTAAACCTCGAGTTGGGATGAGCAGCAGGCGTTCCCAGGCCGGGACGCCAGGGCTTTCCCTGCCAGTCCACCATATGAGGTGGAATTGGGCCCTCCAGTCCTTCCCACCAGGGAGACATGGTATCGACATCCAGGCCGACATTGGTGAAAATAGTCGGATAATAATTGGAATTACGGATCGTTCGCATCATGTTGGGATTGGTTTTCATCGAAGTCCCGGGGGCAACGCCAAAAAAACCAAACTCGGGATTAATAGCATAAAGACGCCCATCCGGACCAATATTCAGCCAGGCAATATCATCGCCAACCGTCCAGACGCGGTACTCAGGCAGGGCTGATTCCAGCATGGCAAAATTAGTCTTGCCGCAGGCTGAAGGAAAGGCACCAGCAATATAGGTGACCTGACCATGAATATCCTCGACGCCAATAATCATCATATGCTCGGCTAACCAGCCATATTTCCGGCCGAGCCAGGAGGCGATACGCAGAGAAAAACACTTTTTCCCCAGAAGAGCATTCCCGCCATAACCCGAGCCGACACTCCAGACGAGATCCTCTTCTGGAAAGTGCATGATATAACGCCGACTGGGATTGAAATCACCAACTGTGTGAATTCCCTTGACAAAGTTCTCTGAGCTGCCTATTTTTTCCAGGATCCTCTTACCCAATCTGGTCATAACCCTCATGCTGACAGCTACATAGGAAACGTCAGTGATCTGGATACAGGCTTTGGCGTAGGGAGAATCAGGGTGGCCCATCATATAAGGCAGAACATACATGGTTCGGCCGCGCATGGCTCCGCGGG
>DAOLNQ010000055.1:0-3101 GCA_035416665.1 Candidatus Saccharicenans sp.
CTCCAGCAATTGACGACAGCAGATAAGCAGATGTTAGAGGCTTTCATCTCTGAATACGGGCTGACCAGGAGCTTTGCTGTATATATCGAATCCGAGAGTGAAGGAAATTATATACTTCCAAATATGAAGTTTTCTGGAATGCCACAAATAGAAACAGTGGCTTATGACAATTATTCGGTGAAATTTGACCTTGTAGAGGAAAAATAATAATGGCTTTCTATGGCCCGTCAAACTTTCAAGCAACGCCTATCACTAGTACTATTGCCCGCTTGACCTGGCTGAATAATTCTGTCTATTCTGAAATCGAGCTGTATTGTTTTGAGCTAGGAGAAACCAAATTCCTGGATGGCATGTATTTTATGTATGATTGGGAAGACCTCGAGCCTGGGAATACATATCACTTTTCAATCAAGGCCAGGTTTTATGAGTCGGGCCAGTGGAGCGAAGAATCTGATTGTTTTGTCAATATGATAGGTGAGGAAAACGAACCACCTTCTAATCTTTCTCTCTTCCGCTTCCATACCTATGCCGAGCTTTCCTGGTTTAGCTTCATAATTGGCGCTAATATCACGATCGAAATCCATCGGTCTAGTGATGGGGCTAATTATAGCTTGCTTGCTTCGCTTCCGCCGAATGTAGAGTTTTTTAGGGACGGTAACCCGCTCGCTCATTGCTGGTATAAAATCAGATACAAACTTGGAGATGATACGTATTCCGATTGGTCTGAGCCTGTGGAATATACTGCCCCTTCAGCCCCAGCCCCCGTCGCTAATTTTCATGCTGAAGAAATTAGCTCCAGTTCGGTTGTTCTGGCCTGGGCAGAGCCAACGACAGGAGATTTGCCAGGGCAATATGAAATACAGATGAAAGTTGGAACCAACTGGGTGCCAAAGGCCACGCTTCCCTATTCATGGAATCATCTACTCTACGAGGGCCTCGAGCCGGATACGCAATATGATTTTCGGATATACAGCATTGGCTCGGGTGGTAGCTCTCCTGTTCCTGCTATGCTTTCTGTCCGGACGCTGACCCTATCCGAGAGTATAATCAGAGAAAAGAGGGTAGAGGGGCAAAGAGAATTCAGGTTGACAATTCAGAAGGACGAGGAAACAAGTATAGTGGTTTTTTCCGGAGAGTCGAGAGGAATTGAAGGCTATCCTTTTCAGCTAATCGAGACAGAAGACATCACACAAAAGCTCGGCGGAGAGATGTTTTCCGATACTATCCAGACGGGCGGGGGGCAGGTAGTAGTGGCTGCTATAATCGGAGAGGATGAATCGGCCCTTGAAAGCACTTTCCTCAATTTCAATCTGATAGGAAAAAAGATTTCGCTTGATATCCTTTTCGGTGACGAAATCCACAACGTTGGAAATGGCTTCATTTCCTCAATTGAGCTGAAAGAACATAAGATATATATCTCTTACGACGATGCTCTATCGGCCAGGGTTGGAACGATTACGCCGCTCAAGGTTGGGAATGAAATAGTTCCAGAAATCTGGGGTTGGGCTGATGTGAAAATAACCGAGGTAGAAAGCTACAAGAAAAAATGGCGGGCCGCCATGCACCGAATCAGAAGAATCGACGCTGTTTGGAAAAATGAAGAACTAATAGACCCCTCAGATTATTATGTCAATTATGCGACGGGCGAAATATACTTCGACCCGTCCATTACTTTCGAAGAGAAAGATATTCTAGTGGCCAGGGTATCCGGACATGTTGATTCAATGGACTATATCAGAAGGAATCCAGCCGATGTCCTTTCTGAATATTTTGTCGAATATTTTGACAAGAAAATATCGAGCCAGAATTTCAGGACAGAGGGCGGGCTGATGATATATCCTATTGACTTGGCTATTGATGATGACATTCCGGCTTCTGAAATGGTTGGGCGGGTCTGCCGGCAGTTTGGTTTGCTTTCCTTCCAAGGCAGGGATGGGCTGGCTATAATCAAGGCTGATCTGGCCAGGGCGACGGACATATATATCCAGCCACACGTTGAAGTCATCAAGGCCGCTGAAAGAAAAATCAGCCAGGATAATCTCTGCTCAAAGCTAATCGTTCATTACGGCCAGACCGTATCAATTCCTGACGAAAATAGGTATGAAAAAACATACAGAGACGTCGGGAAAGAAAAGGAATATGATATCTGGGGCTCGCTCAATACGGCTTACGAGCTGGCCAACGACATCTTCCCCGCCTGGGATGGGAAGGAAAAGTGGACGTTTTCTCTGCCTTATATCCTCTGGAATCTCTGGCCAGGGAAGGTTGTAGAATTTGAGACGGGAGAGAAAATATTGGTGGAAAATCTCGAATTCCAATTTTCTAAAAATCAAACCATAATCGGAGGCATAAAGCTATGAAACCAGCACAGAAAGCAGATATAAGAAGGGTCAAGAAGGAGCTTCAGGGGAAGCCTATCACTCAAACTCTGATAGCTAACTACACGATGCCCTTCACACAGCTAATCGACTGCCCGCATTCATACGACGGCCAGGATGGCAAGGCGGCGGTAGTCAATGCGAGTGAGACGGGGATGGAATTTAAGTCTGCCAGAGAGCTAGTTGGTAGAAGCTTTTTTGTTTCCGATTCCCCCCCGACACCTGATGACGGCCAGGACGGGGATATTTGGTTTGAATACTAGGAAGGAGAAAAATCATGGCATGGTATGAAGGAAATATGAATAACTCAGCTGGCAGTATGCTGGCTATTTGGGATGTGGAGCTACTCAAAAATTCCAATTGGGATATATACGACGCTGACGCTGCTCTCGGGGCAAATGTTAAAGTCTATGGTCATAAAACCAATGGCGTCAGGGATTTCTGTATCAAGGCATTAGACAATCAGGCCGATTACACCACAATAGAAATCTGGGATGATTGGGATACCACTAATCATATCGGTGTGGGAAATAGTTTGATTTATACGCCTGGAGCAACGACATACACCCTTCGCATTCGGAAAACAATTGGTGGATATGGAATAAGGCTGAATGATAGAGGCTTCAGCTGGATAAACAAACCTTGGGGGCATCACTATTTTCTTGGCAGAAGCCTGGAGTTTGACCCAGCAAGAAATAATGGCAGGGGGCAACCGATTTTTAT
>DAOLNQ010000056.1:0-2793 GCA_035416665.1 Candidatus Saccharicenans sp.
AGCTTATAAATTTCATCTCGCTTTTCTCCCTCATTCTGCCTTCTTCTATAGCCTTTTTAGAGCCTTCTTTGTATCTCTTAAATCTAATATTTCTAGCATTTAAAATATCATAACAGGGATGGAATAGGCAAAATATTTTCTCCCGGGATTGAGCCGAAAATCAGATTAAAGCCGATAAATTGACGTTTCAGCTGGCGATCCTCAGGAAGTATTTTCCTCTGATTTAAAGTTCCGAAAATATTAAGCTGCCATTCCCGGCTTATTCTTATGCCGAGATTGGTCATGAAGGTGGTAAATTTATATTCAGGCCCGCTTAATCCTTCTTCCTGGCTGAAAGGATATTTGGTTAAGCCCTGACCAAGGTGATTGCTGAGCGTAACCCTTCTGCTTAGTGTAAATCTAAGCCCTCCCCCATAAGTGGTCTGAAGATAATGCAACAGGCTGGAATAAATAGAAACATTAAAGTCTCGGCTGTAGTCAGCTTGAAGGCTCAGCCAGCGGGTGACATTTAAGGTTATATTGCCACTTCCGACCACGTTAGAGGCATCCTTAAGTGAACGATTCTTTAAATCAAGGTACATATAGCCAATATTAAAATTGCCTTCGAAGACCGTTCTTTCCGAACCAGCGGCAGGAATAAATTCGATGCCTCCAAACCCGGCGTAAGTGCGGCTATCCTTGAACCTGGATTCTCTATAGCGAAAATCATACAGTCCTAACTGGCCATTTAAATAGAGCCTGAGCCTGGTTCCCGGTTGAAAATAGAGAAAAGCATCGGCATAATACTCGTTCCGGTTTAATTCACGGTCAATGGACAGGCTGTCAGAGGCTGGCTGGCGGTAATTGAGCCTGGCTCCACGGACCTGCCAGGCAATGGCGCCGGACCTTGAAAACTGCCAGAGGAAGAGCCCATCCCAGGAAATTTCTTCCTGGCGGATGTGAAGAAGCAGCTCCGGGCTGAAACGCTGCCTGACATTGGAGTAATTAAGTCCAGTCTTCCCATAAAACTTTTTAGACAGAAAATGAACCTGGTTCCTGGTTACAAAGTTAAATGCCCGTTCATTTTCATTTTTAAAATAAAAAACTCCTTCCAGCGATTGATAGGAATCAAAAATAACCAGTTTGCTGAGAGGTACAAACCACTGGAAGGCAGGGGTAGCATTAAAGCTGACGTCAGGATAATGAGTATCATAATAACCATAATAGATATCTGAATCATAGCCTGCGTTGCCCAGGGTAAATTGCCGGTAAGCCCTGACGGTACCCAGCTTCCAGGGAGCCTGCTGGAAAAGGTTTAAAATGGTATTGCCCATCCAGTTGCCGCTTTGGGCAAAACTCCGGCCGGCGGTCAGTAGAAAAATTGAAATAAATAAAATAAACGAGGCCAGCCTAGAGAGGTTTTTCACTTTTTGCTCCGTTTCTTTATAACATTAACTGATTCTGTCTTCAATAAGCACCTTTGCCCAGGACAACTGCCGGAATGGTTTTTAACATAATGCTTATGTCCAGCCAGAAGGAGAAATTATCAATATATTCCAGATCAAGTTTCATCCAGTCGCTGTGATTTATTTCGTTTCGACCTGATATCTGCCAGAGGCAGGTGAGGCCTGGTTTCATTGAGAATCGCCTTCTCTGCCAGATCTCATATTTTTCCACTTCCCCGGGTACGGTCGGCCTGGGACCCACAATGCTCATATCACCGGCCAGGACATTAAAGAACTGAGGTAATTCATCAAGGCTGAATTTCCTGAGTAACCGGCCGACGGGAGTTATGTACTGAAGCTTTTTATTCTTGAATTCGGGCGAGGTCATCTGTTCCAGGTTATCGACCCTGGATAATTCCCGCTCGGCATCGATCTTCATTGTCCTGAATTTTAAAAGCATAAAGCGACGGCCGTGAAGCCCCATCCTTTCCTGTTTAAAGAAAACCGGGCCGGGTGAGGTCAATTTAATGGCCAGGGCGGCTCCTAAATATACGGGGCTCAAAACAAATATAGCCACTGAGGATACGATTATATCTATTGCCCTTTTGACAAATAATTGCCACTCTGAAACTTTGATCGTGTTGTAGCTGAGTAGAGGGATGCCGTCTAATTCAGTGATAACCGAGCGGGCAATTTTCATGTCAAAGAGGTCGATAGCCAGAGAAGTCTCCACACCCTCTATTTCACAAACATGAAGAGCTTCCTCAATATAGCTAAGCCTTGACCTGGGCAAAACAAAAACTACCTGATCAATAGCCAGCTGGTGAAAAATCTTTAAAAGGTCCTTTAAACCGCCAATTACTTCGATCCCATTTACTTCTTTTATATGTCTGCTTTCATCATCATTGATGACACCGACAACCTGTAGCCCCCAGTCGGGATTCTCCCTGACTTTTTGGATAAAATCGGCCGCTCGTTTTCCTGTTCCGACTACCAGAACATTTCGGAAGTTATAGCCTCGCTGGTGAATTTTTTTGAAGGCCAGATTAAGAATAGCCCGGTCGACAAGGAGGGCCAGGGTCCCGCAAATTACAAAGATAAAGAAAAATAGACGGCTGATGTAGGCCGCTTTCAGGATAAAAAGAGTTGTCCCAAAGCCAAAGAACATCAAGATGGCTGAGTTAATTACCCGGAGAGCTGTTCGGTAATAAGGCTCAATTCTCAGGAATTTGTAACCCCTGGCCAGAAACAGGGCTAGCAGCCAGATCACCAGGCCTATCAGATAGGCTAGAGCGTATTGTTGAAAAGTAGAGAGGGGAGCGGCACTAACCTCAGCTTCTGGAAAAATACGGCTCAAACTGAGGTTAAG
>DAOLNQ010000057.1:0-2698 GCA_035416665.1 Candidatus Saccharicenans sp.
ATAACCTGAGCTGGCTTGAGAAACTCACCGAAAGAAGCTTCTTTTAAATTCATGGTCGATTATATTGTTGATTTTATCATAAAATTTCATTTTTGCAACCAGACAATTTGACCGAAGCTTTTGTCCTGTTCCGCCTGGCTGGCTAATCGGCTAATCAGTCAGATCTTTCTGGCCGCCAGCAATTTCCGGCCTTTGAAAAGGGCTGTTGGCCTTAAAAGCCGGCAAAGAAGGATTTTTTCCCAGTAATTCAACCACTTCCCTGGCCCAGCGAATAATCTGGACTGCTCCGCTCAAATCCCAGTCTGGCTGAACTTCATCTGTTACCTGATGGTAATATTTTTTCTGATATTCTTCTGACTTTCTGACGATGAGGTCTTTATCCTCTCCCCGTGAAACCACGCCTTCATGCAGCCAGACAGCCGGAATTCCATGCCGAGCAAAGCTCAGCTGATCCGAGCGATAGAAAAAACCGTAGTTCCCTCCTCGTTCCGGTATATACCGATAGCCCAGGTTCTCGGCTGCCTGCCGGCAAATGTCATCCAGGTCAGAATATTTAGCGCCGATGGCATAAAGATCTTCAGTTTCTCCCCAGACATTGGTTGTCTCAAAATTAATATTGGCCAGAACCGAGGAATTAGGAACCGGCAGATGAGAAGCAAAGTAATCTGAACCCAGCAAGCCCTGTTCCTCAGCTGTTACTCCGGCAAAAATCAGGTTAACCGGCAATCTACCCTTAAACTGAGAATAGTAGCCAGCCAGAGCCAGCAGACAGGCACTGGCCGAACAGTTATCGACTGCTCCATTATAGATCTGATCTCCTTGTAGGTTGGGGTCGCGACCCAAATGATCATAATGAGCAGAAAAGATGACATATCTATTCCTGGCCTGTGGTTCGGACGAAGGTAACCATCCGGCCACGTTGAAGGCCTCGACCTGGCGGAAAGCAGGCTGTTGTCTGACTTTAATTTTAAGGCCGAGCAGTTGCGGTTTAAAATCGGTTGTTTCAGCTCTGGCCCGCAATTCTTTTAAATCAAGACCAGCAGCCTCGACTATTCTGGCCCCCAGGGGTTCTGTTACCCAGCCCTGAAAATAGAGAGTTCTGACTTTTTCCGGCAGGAAAAACGATTCTTTAGCCCAGGAATTTCTGACCACACTCCAGCCATAAGTCGCCCCTTTATCATTGTGAATAATCAGGACGCCGGCTGCCCCGAGTTCAGTTGCTTTTTCAAATTTATAGGTCCAGCGGCCATAATAGGTCAGATCCTCACCGTCAAATAGCCCACCAGGATAGTTGCCAGGCTCATTAATTTCGACCAGTAGAACTTTACCTTTTAAGTCCATTCCCTTGATATCATCCCAGTTTTGCTCGGCAGCCTGAATCAGATAACCGCCATAGACTAGCTCAGCTTCAACCTCCGGCGGGCAATCTTCCCTTTCTGATTTAATTACAAAATCTTCAAGTAAAACAGGCGGCGGAAACTCTACCCTCTGGGCTTTGATTACAGAAGTTATCAGCTCCATGGTTGCTTTTAAATCAGGCTCAAGACCGATCAAAGTAAAGGTCTGGCGGTAGCTGGTGCCAAAAAAAGGCTTGAGGCCAAATTGCTTGAAGTAATTCTCATGATATTGGGCTGCCAGTTCAATTCCCGGACTGCCCAGTCCACGTCCTTCATAGGTATCATCGGATAAAAGCTTGATATGGTTCAGTATCTCTGCGGCTGTAATATCGGCTGCCCGCTCTCCAGGCTGGCAGCCTGAAAATGAGATGCCCATTATTAAAAGTACAATTTCTAACTTTAAGGTCGGGCGAGAAAATAATTTTATCCTGGCCATGATTCTACCTCCCCTCCTCGAGATTAAGCCCGAGCGGAGCAGGTAGCTGGAAGGTCGCTTCGATCTTGCGAGATTTAATTCTCGCCACCTTCACCTGCAATCCCAGCCTGCCCGACCAGGCTTTCTATCTCCTGATTTATTTTTACTTAATCAGAGAAAAGGCCACGGTGAGGCCTGCTACCACGATAGAGACCATGCTCATCAACTTGATCAGAATATTAAGGCTTGGACCAGAGGTATCTTTAAAGGGATCACCAACCGTGTCGCCTACGACCGCGGCTTTATGAGCTGGAGAACCTTTGCCGCCGAGATTACCATCTTCAATAAACTTTTTGGCGTTATCCCAGGCACCACCGGCATCAGCCATGAAAACAGCCAGAACAAAACCGGTGGCGGTGGCCCCTATCAGCAAGCCCATCACCCCGGCCACGCCCAGTAAAATCCCGGTAGCAACGGGAACAATAATGGCCAGAAGCGAGGGGACCATCATGGCCTTCTGGGCTCCTTTGGTCGAAATAGCCACGCAACGGGCATAATCAGGTTCAGCTGTCCCCTCCCAGACGCCAGGGATTTCTTTAAATTGCCGTCTGACTTCATCCACCATGCTGCCGGCCGCCTTGCCGACAGCCATCATGGTTAGGCCGCAGAAGACAAAAGCCATCATTGCTCCGATAAACATCCCGACCAGAACAATCGGATTCATTAAATTAACCCGAAAATACTGCATAAAATCGAGAAACCCAGCCTTGGCCGTTTCAATAGTCGTACCGTCCAGCATCTGAAGGGTTGTCTGACCGATACGAACCAGGCCCATTTTTATTTCTTCTACATATGAAGCCAGCAGAGCCAGAGCGGTCAGAGCAGC
>DAOLNQ010000058.1:0-2561 GCA_035416665.1 Candidatus Saccharicenans sp.
GCTCAAAGAGGATGTCTATGTTCCATTTTTTGAGCCAGATGAATCTATTTTAAAAACACTTGAGATTTCAGATAACCAACTGATAATTTCTGTTCGGCCGCCAGCCATAGAAGCCCATTATCATAATCCAGAAGGCGAAAAATTATTCTATGAATTTGTTGATTGGGTGCTGACCGCTTCTTCGGGTAGAGTTATCCTTTTGCCCAGGAATAAAAAACAGGAAATTGAAATCAGACATAAAAGACCACAGTGGTTTAAAGATGGGCGGGTAGAAATTCCAGCTCGGGCTTTAAATGGCCTTGACCTCCTTTATTTTTCTGATCTGGTGGTGAGTGGTGGCGGAACCATGAACCGGGAAGCAGCTTCCCTTGGTATTCCAGTCTATAGCATTTTCCGCGGGCCTATTGGGCGGATAGACAGAAAACTCGAAGAAGAGGGGCGCCTGACACTGATCTCTTCGCCTGACGACTTTTCTAAAATCAAGCTGGAAAAGCGGGACAAAACTCTGCCGATTGACCTCAGGGTTCGACCGGCTCTGGAGCAAATTATTAAGCACCTCGAAAACATAATCCGTCAGGAATTTGACCTGGACAATGAGACGCAAAATACTTAGATGAGAACAAAATTTCCAAAAGATAAAAGAGGCGTCCCCCTAAAACTTATTCTAGTGGCTGGAGCCAGACCGAATTTTATGAAAATCGCCCCTCTCATCCGGGCGATAGGCGAGCATAACCAGAGCAGGCAGTCGACCAAAATCAATTTCAGTTTAATTCATACCGGTCAGCACTATGACCACAATATGTCTGATATCTTTTTCGGAGAGCTGGGCATTCCCGCCCCTGATATCAATCTGGGAGTAGGCTCGGGCTCGCAGGCTGAACAGACCGCTAAAATCATGCTGGCTTTTGAACCGGTCTGTGAGCAGCTCAAGCCTGACTGGGTAGTAGTGGTAGGCGATGTCAATTCGACTTTGGCCTGCTCGCTCGTGGCGGCAAAACTCGGCCTCAGAGTAGCCCATGTGGAAGCTGGTTTGAGGAGCTTCGACTGGACTATGCCAGAAGAAATCAACAGAGTGGTCACCGACAGGCTGTCTGATCTGTTATTTACACCATCAGCTGACGCTAATATAAATTTGAGAAAGGAAGGTATCCCGAGAAATAAGATAAAATATGTCGGAAATATCATGATTGATGCTCTTATTTATCAGCTTAGAAACGGAGAAAAAAGCCGGCTGGCGGAAAACCTGAGTCTTAAACCGAAAGAGTTTGCCTATATCACCCTTCACCGACCATCTAATGTCGATAACCCAGAAACGCTTAGGGCCATCATGAAAAAGCTGGTGAGCCTCTCCCGCCAGATGACAGTTGTCTTTCCCGTCCACCCCCGGACAAGAAAGAACCTGGAAGAAATAAAATTTAAAGCTGAAGCCTTCAAGCAGCTAAAACTGATTGCACCAGTGGGATATAACGATTCGCTCTGGCTGGCCAGAAATGCCTCGCTGGTGCTGACCGATTCTGGCGGCTTACAGGAAGAGACAACTTATTTCAAGACACCATGCTTAACGCTTCGCCCGAACACCGAACGACCGGTAACAGTTACAATCGGCACAAATAAACTTACCAGCCTGAAAGATCTCGAGGCCGACATCGAAAATATTCTCCAGGGAAAGCATAAAAAGGGAAGAATTCCCAGATACTGGGATGGGCAAACAGCCAGGCGGATAGTCAGACACCTGGCGGAAGCAGCCCGGCTAGAGTAGCGATTAAGACACTTTTTGTATTTTTGTCCGGGCAAAAGAGGCGAAAAAGGCAGGGAAAATTTGGACGAGCGAGAGGAATTAAGTCGGAGCAAAGTCGAACAGGTTGCTAGAAAGCTCTGGGCCTACTGCCTTAAGAATAATTTTTCAGGTTACGACCCTTATGATGCTTTGAATAGTCCTCTTTTCAACCGTGGCCCCTGGGCCAGATCCAGGTTAGTCAGGCTGGCAGCGACTCAAGGGTTAAAGCGCCTGCCGATAAATATCAGACCAATTTTACTGATTCCGCGGAATCAAAATCCAAAGGCCTTAGGTATTTTTCTTAAAGCGGCGTTGAGATTATCCTCTGCCGGTACAATCGAGGAGGATGGAGTTACTGCCTATTTGATAAAGAGAATCAGAGAGCTACGTACAGAAGAAGGCAATTATTCTGGCTGGGGATACAGCTTCCCCTGGCAGACCAGAACCATTCTTGTGCCGCGGGGAGCGCCAAATCTTGTCTGTACAGTTTTTGTAGCCGATGCCCTGCTCGATGCCTATGACATTCTGGGAAGCCGGGAGTGCCTGGAAATGGCCAGACTGGCTGTTGAATATATATCCAATGAACTTTTCTGGTCTGATGAGAAGAGTGCCGGCTTTTGTTACCCACGACCAGGTATCAGAGAACACATTTATAATGCTGATTTGCTGGGAGCAGCGCTACTGGCCAGGATGGCTGTAATGGGCGGCAATAATAAATATCTTGAGCAAGCCCTGGCTGTAGCCAGATATGCGGCTTCCGGCCAGAACGAGGATGGCTCATGGT
>DAOLNQ010000059.1:0-2228 GCA_035416665.1 Candidatus Saccharicenans sp.
TTTTTATAACTTCGCAGGCCAGCTTGCTCGAGATTTTCCATCTGGTAGGGAAATGGGAGAGATATTTTCTTTTCTCAGGATTTGACCAGAAAAAATAGCAAATGTAGGTGGTGGCTCTAGTTTTTTCCCACTGGTCTTTAGTCGCTAAGAAGAGAGATGACCTGACGCGAGACGTAGAAATTTTTCCGATTATAGACGTTGATCAGCCTGGTCTGGATTCTGCTTCCATTCATCTCGACAAAATCTTTATTGGCTGGAATGGCGAGACTCTGATTGCCTTTTTTGACTTTAAGTACGGGATTGTCCGGATCCGTAACCGTGTCCAGTTCAACCTGAGCTCCTCTGGCTTTGAAGGCTGCTTCAGCCTCAATGAAATACTCTCTGGTTATAGCTTCAAGATTTATCTGCATTAATCCGGCCACATAACGGGCAATATCTATATTTTCAATGACCCCTTCTGGCCTGAGCTTTTCCGGGTGATAAACGGCCAGGGCAACTTCCTCCCCGGTATGGCCGCCCGTTGTCCAATCAATCATGGCCCTTTTACTTATCATGGGGCCGACGATAGATTTAAGTTTCCCAGACTGCTTTGGATCTGTGGCAGCTCTGCTCAGATAATCCATAATGGTCTTGAGTTCTTCTTCAGTCAGGTCGGCGAGGCCATAACGATCATTGACGATGGTTTTGACTTCAACCTCGGTCATATCTGGCCGAAGAAGCTTTTCCAGACCTTCGGCACTCAGGCTGGCCGCTTTTAAAGGATTGACAAAATCGCCGACTTTTTTCCCATCGGATTTTGACGAGCTCCTGTCATTGCCGATGGTCAGGCCGCCAGTTGAATGGTCAGCCACTACAATTACCACTGTGTTCTTTTCTTTGAGGGCATAATCAAGAGCTACTCTAACCGCCCGGTCAAAGGCCATCATATCCCTCACTGAGGCCACCGGGTCATGATCGTGGTTGGCCCAGTCTATTTTGCTGCCCTCCACCATTAAGAAAAAGCCATTTTTATTTCTGGCAAGAGCTTTAATGGCTGTCTCTGTCATTTCGGCCAGAGAAGGCTCTCTGGTTGGATCGCGGTCAAGGTCATAAGCCAAATCTACTTCAGCAAAAAGCCCGGCCAGCCGCGAGCTGCTGACTGACTTCAACCCGTCCGGACTGGTAATGATGGTATAACCTTTCTGCTTGAGCACCTGGAGCAGGTCTTCTCTGTCTTTTCTTCCTGTAAAATACTTCAGCCCGCCGCCCATCAGAACATCCACCTGGTTGTAAACCATTTGTTCACAGATAGCTTCGAAATCAGAGCGGCGGGGGTAATGAGCAGCAAAGGCAGCCGGGGTAGCATGCTGGAGATTACAGGTAACGACCAGGCCGGTTGATTTACCGCTCAATCTCGCCCCTTCGAGAACGGTAGCAACCGGAGCTCTATTCATCTCATCTGGCAAAACGCTCAGAAAGCCGGTCTTCGTTTTGTGCCCCGTAGCCATAGCCGTGGCGGCGGCCGCTGAGTCGGTAATGGCCTCATCAGCCGAATAGGTCCTGACCAGACCGCAGACATATTGATCCCAGCTCAAAGGCTGACCATCTTTATACCAGCGAGCTAGGCTCATCGTGCTGACCCCCATGCCATCGCCGATAAGCAGGATAACATTTTTAACCCTGGCCCCTTCGGCCGGAACCAGGATAAATAAAACAGTCAGCATAACCGTGACGGAAATTAGCCTGACTTTTGCTTTTAGCTCCTTGACCTGCATTTCTTACTACCTCTTTGTGAATTTTGAATAGGATAGATTCTATTATTTATTGAGTCGATTTGGTAGATGACCTGGATCATATTTTCATAGCCAGCCTAATATTTTGATTTTTAGTCTTTTCAGACCAGCTCTCAATCAACCGTCTGCTTTTCAGACAGAGCTTCGAGCTTTAAACTTAATTCCTTTTTATTATTGGCTAATGAGTGTATTATTAAAAAGGACCATTTCAAGAGTGAGGTGTAAAGGCCAATGTTTTTTTTACCCGTACTTCTTTTTTTCCTGATTGGCTACTTTATTCTTCTTGGTGGGTTGTTCTTTTTCCTGAAACTGGGAGTTATTTCCTTTGCCTTCCAGAGGCTGGGCATTCCGCCTGACTTAGTTTTTACCCTGCTTTTTCTGACTTTAATTGGTAGCGGTATTAATATCCCTGTAAAGAAGCTTCACTCGGGGCAGGTGATGGAGAGCCAGGTGGTA
>DAOLNQ010000060.1:0-2138 GCA_035416665.1 Candidatus Saccharicenans sp.
TCCTGGTGGATAAGCCGGACGCCACTCAAGCTTACTTCGCCCTGGGCTCTCCCGGGTTTGCTCAAAAGGATAAAATAGCTGTGCCAGCCACCATCATGAATACTCTCTGGGGCGGGCGTTTTACTTCCTGGCTAAGCACCGAGCTTCGGATCAAACGGGGGCTGACTTATGGAGCGAGCAGCAGTTTTCAATCATGGAAAAACGGCGGTTTATTTATGGCCAGCTCTTATACCAGGAATGAGAAAATTGGCGAAATGCTGGATATTACCTTCGAGCTACTGAAGAAAGCCAGAAGCCAGGGCTTTTCAGCGGAAGAAATTGAAAGTGCAAAAAATTATATTATTGGCCAATTCCCCGAGACACTGGAAACCAACGGCAGCAAGGCCAGTGCCTACCTCCGGCTGGTTTTTTATGAGCTCGGGTTTGACTACTTTGACCACTACTTAGCCGACATTCAGGGCACCAGGCTGGAAGAGGTAAAAAAGGCAGCTCAAAAGCTCCTGCCTGAAAAAAATTATACCCTGGTGATCGTGGGCAAAGCCAGCGATATCAAGAAACAGCTGCAGAAGTTTGGCCGCTGGGAAGAAAAAAAGATAACCGATCCTGATTTCTAAAGATTCTCGTCCAGTTGTTCTCTGTTAAGGCGGCTGGGCCAGATGGTAAGATAAATCTATATAACTGCCAGTCAGATATTTGATGAAATGTAGCTAGTTTATAACAACAATGAGACTTCTCGGGTTTAAGTCCTGGCAGCCGCAATTTCAGGCTTTTTTCCTGGAGCCTGCTCTAGCCAGCAGCCGCTGACGGGTATAGGCAATAAGGCCGCCGGCATCAATAATTGCCTGCCTGGCTTTAGGCAGAGGTTCAACTTTAAATTCCTGACCAGAAGTTTTGTTAATAATCTTATCCGGTAGAATTTCCAGTTCGTCACCTTCTTCGGCCTCAATCCCGGGGCAAACCACCAGGCGCAGACCTAAATTAATGGCATTTTGCATAAAAATCCTGGCAAAATTCTTAGCGACAACGATTAAATCATAGCCTTTGAGGCAGGAAGCAGCCTGTTCCCGGGATGAGCCGCAGCCAAAATTTTTGCCCGCTACAATGACACTTCCCGCTGGAATCTGACCGCTTTTCAATTTTGAGTTAAACTCGGGCAGATCAGCAAAAGCATACTGAGGTGTCTCGGAAGGCAGCACAGTAGCCATATATCTTCCCGGATAAATGATATCAGTTGAAATATCGTCTCCCAGTTTAAGAACGACCTTGGCCATATTATTTACCTCCTTTTCTGGGGTCAGTGATATAACCGGTCAGGGCCGAAGCCGCCGCTACGGCCGGTGAACAGAGATATACTTCAGCTTTGGGGTTGCCCATCCGGCCTTTGAAATTGCGGTTGGTGGTGGACAGAGCCACCTCTCCATCGCCCAGGGCACCTTCATGCACACCCAGACAGCAACCGCAACCGGGATTCATCACCACCGCCCCGGCTTTAACCAGATCAGCTAGATAACCAAGCTGGAGAGCCTGCTGATAGATGCGGAAAGAAGCCGGGAAAACCAGCATTCTTGTTCCTCTGGCTATCTTTTTGCCCTTGAGAATCCGGGCAGCCACGGCCAGGTCATCCAGGCGGCCGTTAGTGCACGAACCGATGACAATCTGGTCAACCTTAACCCGCCCGACCCGACTGACCGGCTTGACATTGTCCACAGTGTGAGGGCAGGCCACCATTGGCTCGAGCTCAGACACATTTATCTCAATCACCTGGTCATATTCAGCCTCAGGATCAGGTCCAAAGACGTCGATCGGCCCTTTGACCTTCGCTTCT
Source organism: Candidatus Saccharicenans sp. (assembly GCA_035416665.1). Taxonomy (GTDB): domain Bacteria; phylum Acidobacteriota; class Aminicenantia; order Aminicenantales; family Saccharicenantaceae; genus Saccharicenans. The sequence goes on from DAOLNQ010000060.1 coordinate 1,826, forward strand.
TCTCTAAGATAACGGAGAGTTTCCTCATCAGGCGGGAAAATACCAGAAGTAGCTCCGGCTTCGACTGACATGTTGGCTACAGTCAGGCGCCCCGAGGTGGTCATCTTCTGGATGGCCGGACCATGATATTCCAGGACCTTGAAATTGGCTCCCTCCGCCGAAATCTTACCAATCAGGTACAGAATAAAATCCTTGGGAAGCACATAACGCCCGAATTTTCCTTTAGCCACAACCTTGATTGTCTTCGGTACTTCCACATTAAGAACCCGGCCCAGGGCCCAGACTGAGGCCATTTCCGTCGCCCCGATACCAA
>DAOLNQ010000061.1:0-1968 GCA_035416665.1 Candidatus Saccharicenans sp.
CTCAGGGGGATCATAACAAAATTCCTGAAGCTCATTCTGGGGTGAGGAATCATTAATCTCTGGGTCTGAACAACCGTTTTCTCTGCCAGCAGGATATCAATGTCTATGACCCGTGGCCCCTTATCAAAAGTCGGTCGGCGTCTCAACTTCTGTTCAATATCCTTAACCAGGTCAAGAAAGGAAATTGGATTGCAGGCTATTTCAACTTCGAGGACCTGATTATAAAACCAGGGTTGGTTTTGATAATCTACCGGTTCAGTTTCATAGACTGAGGATTGCCTTAAAATCCTGGCACCTGATTTTTCCAGCAAAAGACGGGCTTGCTTTAAATGGCGAGCCCGATCGCCGAGATTACTGCCGAGAGAAACAAAATATTTCATTTTAGCCATAAATATTAGCACCATTCAGCTAAATTTCAATACTTTTTTAAAATATTTTTTCGGCTCTTCCCGGTTATATAAAATCCAGGATACCTAGTGTGCTACCAGCAATTTTTTTCCATTGATAAACAGATGCATTTTTAATAACATAAATGGCTATATTTGATTATGGACATCAACTGTAAGTCAGGCTGCATTTATTCCGATTTTCATCGGGACAATGACGACCATTTATAATCAAGCAGGAGGTTTTTAAGATGGGTTTAATTTATCTTGATAACGGCGCCACCTCTTTTCCCAAGCCAGAAGAAGTTTACCAGTTCATGGATTATTTTTACCGCCACTACGGTGTAAATCCAGGCCGTTCAGGTTATGACCTGTGCCTGGAAGCGGGTGAAATGGTGGAAGAAACCAGAAAGCTTCTAAACGACTTTTTTGGAGGAGATGAGCCAAACCGAGTTTGCTTTGGCTATAATTCGACCGATGCACTTAACCTGGCTATTTTTGGGTTACTTCAGCCAGGAGATCAGGCTATTACCACCACCCTAGAACATAATTCAGTTCTTCGTCCCCTCTATCATTTATCGTTGACCGGGGTAGAAGTTGATTATGTCCCTTTTGATGGCCGGGGTTTTGTTGATCCTGATGATATTAAAAAGAAAATCAAAAAGAATACCAAACTGGTAGTTGTTAACCACGCCTCTAATGTCATCGGGACCATTCAGCCGGTAAATGAGATTGGTCGTATCTGTAAAGAAAGGGGAATAACTTTTTTAATTGATGCCTCGCAATCAGCCGGGAAAATTCCTATCAATATGAACGATATGAATATTGATGTAGTAGCCTTTACCGGGCATAAATCACTTCTTGGCCCGACCGGCATCGGAGGACTATGCGTTGGCCCTGAAGCCAATATCAGAATCACCCGGGCCGGTGGGACAGGTGTTCGTTCAGCTCAAAGAACCCATCTTGAAGAATATCCCTGGCGACTGGAGTACGGTACTATAAACCTTTTGGGTCTGGCTGGCTTGAACGCCGGGGTTAAATGGGTTCTGGCCAGAGGACTGGAAGCAATTCACGAACAGGAAATGCGGCTGACCAGAATGCTGGTGGAAGGATTGAAAGAGATCGAAGGCGTTACCCTCTACTGTCAGGATCAACTTGACCGCCACATTGGCGTTATTTCTTTTAATGTCAGAGGACTGGAAGCTCAGGATACTGGTATCATGCTGGACGTTGATTACAATATTGCTTGCCGAACCGGTTTGCATTGTGCTCCGCTCGTTCACGAACAACTTGGCACTGATAAGATCAAAGGTGCTGTCCGCTTCGGAGTCGGGCCATTTAATACTGAAGAAGAAATCAAAACGGCCATTCAAGCAGTAAAAGAAATTGCCGCCTTCAAGAGATAAATGAGAAAAAAGCCGGGATCAAACTGAGTTAGCAGGAACTATGATCGTCAGACGCAGCCATCCGGTTTAGGCAAGCCGGCCACTTTACAGGCACCCTTGGCCGGGCCTGAAGGAAAAAGCTCGTAGATATGCTTTAAATTAATCCCGGTTTCATTGACCATTTTCCTGATCATCGG
>DAOLNQ010000062.1:0-1903 GCA_035416665.1 Candidatus Saccharicenans sp.
ATTCTTTATTCTTTATTCTTTTTTGTTCTTCAGGTTCAAGAGGTTCAATTCGAATGAATAAACCTTCGCCTGCCTGGTCATTATAATCCACCTGGAATCCACCCGGCTTACGTGTTGCCGGTTATCTTAATTTTTAATTCTTTAAACCGGCACAATCCGCTGCATTTTTATCTAACCGTCTATCTCCTTGTGCCCACGTCGGAACGAGTCGCGCTTCCTGATAGACGCGAACTTCGCCTTCCAGTTCAGCCAGAGGGGCGGATTTCCTTTCCTTTTTAAAGCTATCGGTTCAACGGACATAAAGCTAGCGAGCCTCAAAGCTGGTCACAATCGACTGGTAAACCAGAGTCCGGAATTTGTCCTGAAGGTCGGTCAAATTAGCCGGGACAGGCAACAATTGGATCATAAAAACAGCTGTTAGCTTTTCAACCGGATCCACCCAGTAAGTGGTAAAATAAGCACCGCCCCAGCCAAAAGCACCAACCGTCCCGGGAATACCGGAGGCACCCAGATCCTTAACAATAGAAAAACCCAGGCCAAAACCAACCGAACCGCCCGAATAAAGCTGCCCGACATGGTCAGAAGTCATCAGTTCGACCGATTTCGGGCTGAGAATTCTTGTCCCACCCAGTTCACCGCCGTTCTGCAGCATCAGAAGAAACCGCGCATAATCCTCAGCTGTTGAGACCAGCCCTGCCCCGCCCGAGTAACATTTTCTGGGGCCATAGAGATAAGGACTGGTAGCTGGATCTTCTATCATTTTTATCCGGCCATCTTCGCCCAGACCATAAGCAGGCGTGAACCTGGCAGCCTTGGTTTCAGGCAGGAAGAAATGGGTATCCTTCATGCCCAGCGGCCCGGTAATTCTCTTTTCAACGAACTCAGCCAGACTCTGACCGGAGACAACTTCCACCAGGTAGCCGAGAATATCGGTGTTATAACCATAAACAAACCGTTCCCCCGGTTGAGCATCAAAAGGCAATTTGACCAGTTTTTTGACCACCTCGCCTATGGTCATATTTTTATCGGTCAGATACCAGCCATGAATTCCAGCCTGAAGATATTCATCGCGGGCCGGGCCATCGCCATAGGAAATACCGGCGGTGTGAGTCAGGAGATCGCGGATGGTGATCGGCCGTCTGGCGGGAACAAGGCTGTAGCCTTTAACCTCCCGCCCCTCAGCCTTTACGGCCACATAAGTTTCCTTAAATTCGGGAATGTAGCGGCTCACCGGATCATCAAGGAGAAGCCGTCCTTCCTCCATCAGCATCATGATGGCCACCGAAGTGACCGCTTTCGATTGAGAGGCAATGCGGAAGATAGCGTCAACGGGCATGGGATCTGGTTTATCCAGACGAAACTTCCCCAGGCCCCGTTCATAGGCAATCCTTCCGTTCCTGGCCACCAGGACTACCATCCCGGGCGCGCCCTGCTGGTCGCAGTAGCTCTGCATCACCCGACCCAGGCGTTCCAGCCTGTCCTGGGACAAACCAACTGCCTCTGGACTGGCCCTTGGTACATCATAAGCTAAAGCATAAGTATTAAAGGCCAATAAGAGCAACCAGACTAAACCCAGAGTCCAGACAAGACGAGTTCTGGATCCTGTGGCGAAATCGTGCCAGGAACAAATTTCAGTCCTGGTAAAGTTATGGCCGTCTGCTTCCTGCCCTTTTTTAACTTTAAAATTACTCATCCGGCCCTCCTTGAAGCCCGATTTAAGAGCTGGATTTTATTAAATAAATGCCTGAGATTCAACAGATTCAACATCAAGGGCCGGCCTTTACTTCTGGATTGACTGCTCCAGGCCCGAAATAATATACTCCAGCTATGACCAAGTCGGACACCAGAACCAGGATCTGGGAAATAGATTTTTTAAGAGGCCTGGCTATCATTTTGATGGTCG
>DAOLNQ010000063.1:0-1662 GCA_035416665.1 Candidatus Saccharicenans sp.
AAAAAAGATAGCTATGTCTGGGGCGTTAATTTTCAGCGGACGATCAAACGCAAAAACGAGCGCCTTTATTACGCCTGGGTGCCCAAGGAAGACAATGCTTATGTCTCGCGCTTTGCCCGCCTGGAAGGAATCGAGAAGATTAATCCTGGCCGGCGCATTGAGCTATATCCTTATACGGTAGGTCAGGCTCAGTTCGAGCCGGCCGAAGCCGGTAATCCCTTCCAGACCGGTCATGATTATTCAGGCAATGCCGGCTTTGATCTTAAGGTTGGGCTGAAAAGCAATCTCAATCTCGACGTAAGCGTCAATCCTGATTTTGGCCAGGTGGAAGTTGATCCGGCGGTTATTAACCTTACTGCCTATGAGACTTACTACGAAGAGAAAAGACCTTTCTTTATTGAAGGTGCTTCGATTTTCAATAACTTCGGCCGGGGCGGGATCTATATGAATGTTAATGTCAACTGGCCGAGTCCACGTCTTTTCTACAGCCGGCGGATTGGACGTGAGCCCCAGGGTTTTCCGCTTCATGATGGCTATGTTAATTTCCCTGACCGCACCACCATCCTCGGTGCCTTTAAACTGACCGGACGGGTGGGCAGCGGTTGGAATGTAGGTTTTATTAATGCTGTTACCGCCCGCGAATATGCGACCGTTGATGATCTGGAGAACCGCTACCAGGATGAGGTCGAGCCGCTGACTTATTATGGCGTCCTCCGCGCTCAGAAGGATATAAACAGCGGGCAGCAGGGACTGGGGTTGATGGCCACCGGCGTGATGAGAGACATAAATAACGAGAGCCTGTCAGCTATCCTGAATAAAAATGCTTTTAGCTTAGCAGCTGATGGCTGGTCATTTCTGGACAAAAAGCGCACCTGGGTGGTCGGCGGCTGGCTGGGCGGGTCTTTTATTGAGGGCAGCCAGGAAGATATTTACCGGCTGCAGCAAAGTCCGATGCATTATTTCCAGCGGCCCGATGTGACTCATGTCAGCCTTAATCCGGAAGCTACCACTCTCAACGGCTGGGCAGGCGAATTCAAACTGGGCAAGCAACAGGGAAATTCGCTTTTTCTGCTGTCGGTGGGGGCTCTGTCGCCGGGCTTTGATCCCAATGATGCTGGTTTCCAGAGCATGGGCTCGGATTTAATTGATTTAAACGGGTTCTATGGTTATCAATGGCTTAAACCGGGTAAAGTCTTCCGGCAGTCAATGGCTTTTGTCGGCCTGACCCAGCAGTATGACTTTGGCGGTAATAAGCTGTTCAGCTGTTTATTCGGTGATTTTAACGGTGTTCTCACCAACTGGTGGCAGTTTGAATACACTTTCCTCTTTCTACCCGCTACCCTGACCAACCAGTTAACCCGGGGAGGGCCCCTGGCTAAGACACCAACGGGCTTTCTTCATCAGCTTTTCTTGAGCAGCGATTCAAGGCAACCGGTTGTTCTGTTGGGCAATTTTTCCTATCAATGGGTTAAAAATGATTCTCATTACTGGTCGGCGAGTCTCTCGCTGCGCTGGAAGCCAATGGCCAGTTTGAGCCTGTCGTTCGGACCGGCCGTCAGTTTTGAAACTAACGAAACGCAGTGGGTCAGGAAGGTAACCGATCCCCTGATGACCGAAACCTATGGAGTAAGGTATATTTTCGGCCGGATTGATCAGAAGGTG
>DAOLNQ010000064.1:0-1463 GCA_035416665.1 Candidatus Saccharicenans sp.
AGTTTTCGACAGTAAAGGACCTGGGATAATTTCGGGCAAAGATGGAAGCTACCAGTCGTTCATCATTTTGCCGGGCCGCTGCTGGCTGCTTCCCGGCGTAAATCTCATATTTTAAATTATCATTAAAAAAACCGGGCGTACCTCGAACATAAATCGAAGAAAGCTTTTTTTCCCAGTAAGGCTTTTTAAATCTTCTACGGAGCTGGTTTCTTTCAATCTCATCAGATGGACGAAAGACAGCTCGGCCTTCACCGATAATGATCAGGACGGTATTGGTTTCCGGTAGGTTATCCATAAAAACATGAGCCTGGCTGAAGGTAACAATTAGATCCTGTTCGGTCAAACTGAGGTTTCTGGCTAAAAAGTCACTCTTGCCCGGAAAGCGAAGGCGATACAGTTGTGAAATGCTGCCGCTGACAGTCTTATCAATAATAACCAGGCCGGAGGGCCTGAGCTCATAGGTAATCTGCCAGATTTCAATACTGGCAGAGTACTGGTTTTGAAAAAGAACCTGGAAAAAAGCTCTATTTCGGCCCGAGCTATCCTGACTTTGCCCGGCAGGGCGGACATGGATAGAATCGAAACCAGAGGCCCCGAAATATTCAGCTAAATTCTCCCTCTCTTTAACTCGCAGTTCTGGACTGTATAAATTTAAGTAGTCTTCAAATTGCTGATTTTCAAGGTAGGTTTTTAGAACTAAAAGGTAGGAGGGAAACTCCGCCTGGACCGGCCAGGAACTCAGTTGAAGGAGTAAAATCAGACCGGACAACCAGCTCAGCCGGCCAATAATCTTGCCTACCCCAAAATTACCTCCTCTTTTGTCTATTATATATTATAGGCGAAGAGTTTCCTGTTGCTCACCTGGACTGGAGCAATTTTTGTGCCAGCCAGCCGGGGGGCTGGCCAATCATCGAAAATAAGTAAAAACAGGTCAGGAAAGGAGATATTTTTATCAAGAAGGTAAGCAAGCTTATTCAAATAAATGGCAATAGTTACCAGAATCTTTACAAACAGCAAAAAATTTATTTACACTCCGGGCTGCGGCTTTGACCCTTCTTTATCTTTTTTTTCCTTTTTCAGGTACTCTTCCCAGGTGATAAAGCTGTGATAGAAAATAGCATCTCCCTCATCAATACCCCTGGTGATTTCAGTAATATGCGAAGTCGTTGCCCCGAAGGCTTCGACGGCATAGATGACTGCTTTTTCCGGATCGCCGCTATTACCGCAGGTATAAATATCGAGTGCTCCGTATCGCATCTCAGGCCAGGTATGGGTCGAGATGTGAGATTCCGATATCACCACCACGCCACTTACACCGTTGGGCGGAAACTTGCTGAAAGAAATCGCCCAGACATGTGAACCAGCAATTTCTGCTGCCTTAACCAGGATTTGCTGGACCTTTTCCACACTACCAATAATCTTTGGATCGCAGCCTGAAGCCTCAACGATATAATGATGGCCAA
>DAOLNQ010000065.1:0-1452 GCA_035416665.1 Candidatus Saccharicenans sp.
AAAGAAGGCGTGGCTGAATATGTGACGGAAATCGAAGAGAAAAAAGAGCCTCAGAAAAGAGTAAAGGAGAACTAACATGGCATGGAGAGCAACGTTAGCGAAACAAGGACAGGTGGCTGGTTTCAAGAAGGCCACAACGTGGGGGACAGCCATAGCGGTCAGTTCCGGCTGTGGGTTGCCGTTCAAATCTATTTCAGGTCTCCAATCAACAAGAGACGTATATGAAGTTACAGAGGTTGACCTTCCGATAAGGCAATGTGCTTTTCTTGGTGTAAACAAGCCAATTGATTTAACCATCACTTCAGAAATGTCGTATAGCCCTGGGGCCCTTGGTGTATTAATCGCTATGGCTTTTGGTTCTGCCGGTGCACCTACAGGAACGGGAGATGCGAAAACTCATAAATTCAAACTTTCTGGAAATTCTGGCCTTTTTGGCACATTGGCAATTGGTATGCCTGGCGAAATCTGGGAAATTCCATCACTCAAGCCCTATGCCTGGACACTCAAGGTTGGTGGTGAGGGGCTGATTGAAAGTGAGATAAAAGCTATTGGAAATAAGCTAGTAGCTCCAGCAACAGTGAATAACGAAACATCAATGAACGCTATTACCTATGATGAGAGGTGTAATCACTGCTTTTCAAAACAGATGAAGCTCTATATAAATGACCAAAGTGGCCAGGACTTTCAGGAATCTGATGTAATTGATATTAATTCTTTCGAATGCTCAGTAACAAGAGCCCATCAAGAAATCGTTTCGATTACACAAGACCAAATTTCAGAACCGGTTGATATTGCTCCTGCTACCGCTGATTTAAAGGTTGGCTTTCCGAAATATGGCACAGATGTTAGTGGCCTGATTTCAGCCCAGGCATCAGGAACTAAGAAAAAAGCAAAATTGGTTTTGACTGGCCCCCTTATTTCCGGAACCGATTATTACAAAATTACCATCTATTTCCCTTGCCTGGTGATAAAGCCAGTCACCACGAAATATGAAGACATTATTTCAGCCGAAGCAGAATTTTTGGGTTTGGCTGTTTCTACCGCTCCAACAGGAATGAGCGAGACGGTTCCATATATGACTATCGTTAATAAGCGGGCTACTGACTATCTTGCCTGATAGGAGATATAAATGGCAGTTCTGAAAAAATACCAGGCAAAATCAAACTGGCTTAAATACGAACTACAGACAAAGTATTTAGAACCACCCGTATTGACTGTCCAACTCCGGCACTTCAGCCCACTTGAAGCTGTCCCGACTGCGGCCGATGTGAACCGTTCTTATGACCCAGCCTTTCTTGTTGACCTGGCTGCGAAAGCAATCCAGGATTGGGATTTGACTGATGAAGATGGAAAAAAGATTCCTCTTGAAAAAGCCAAAGAGGTCATGGTCCAGATAGGCGGCGAGATGGTAGTTGACCGGAAAAAGCCGCTTGTTCTGGCAATAGTAGAAGA
>DAOLNQ010000066.1:0-1407 GCA_035416665.1 Candidatus Saccharicenans sp.
GACAGGCCAACGTTCATGGCTAAGTTGCAGAACCAGGCAAAAAAGACTATATGCCAGAAGCCAAGCTTTTCCTGACCGACCGCCGCTAGCCCATTCCAGATTTTAGTCGTCGCCACTTCCCAGAAGTTTCCGAAGTCGGCCCTTACCCCGAGCTTGGGCAAACTGACCAGCGCCCCGGCAATAAAGACCAGAAAGATCCAGGGCGAGGCTACCTCAGCAAAGCGGCTCAGCTTTTCAAAGCCCAGAATCGCCAGCAGCGTAAACAATGCCCCCAGAACGAGGCAAACAACAACCCACAGAACACTGTTCGGGAAAATATCATTTAAGCCCGGGACTTTCATTTTGAAAGCCAGCCCGACCGCCGTGGCCGAAACCGAAATCATTGCCCCGGCCAGAATGCAATAGAGAAAGGCATTGGCTACATTGTAAATCAGGGTAACACCAGGTCCGGCAATTTTCCTCAAGTACCAGTAAAGGGTTAAGCGAGTATCAACGGCAATCGGGGCGCAGATGAAGGTCCAGCTCAAAACGGCCAGGAGATTGCCAAGAAGCAGACCTAAAATTAAATCAGAGGCGGTAACGCCATGAAGAACAAAAAAAGCTCCTATGACAAACTCGGTAGCCGCCACATGCTCGCCAGCAAAAACACTGGCGAAGAGAACGCCGGGCTTGAGATTTTCTTCTGTTACCGGCTCCCGGTCGAATTCATAGAGTTGATCCATCCGCGAGGCAACTTCTGACAATCTGAAGGCCATGGCCCCTTCTCCTTCATTTTAAAAGAACTTATAAACCTGCTTTCCTCACCGCCACTCCGCACCAGCCTGTTTTATTCTCCCTCATCCTTTCTCCTTCATCAGAGGAAAAATCAGGGAGACAGGCAATTTAGAAAAATCGTAGCATGTCCGGATTTTGTTATCAATAAAAATTGAAGATCAGGGGACGTTTTCCATCCGGCTGATATTTCAGGTTCAACAGCCGCCAGAATAAAATACCTTTTTCCTTCAGAGCCAAAACATTATAAAATAGCAGTCTGTCTGATTAAAATCATTTTCAGGAGAGAGGGATGAAAGAGATAAACCCCGGCCTTGATCAGGAAAATTCGAGACGGCGCTTTTTTAAGCTGCTGGGTGGGGGCTTTATAACTGCCTCCAGCTGGCCCCTGGTCCGTCAGGCTTATGGTCAGGTAGCGACTGGTCAGGAGAAAGAACAGGCCCCGCCTATCCCGAAAGCGGCCGGTGCGGTTGATCCGGCCGATAGTAAATTCTGGTCATTTGTCAGGGAGCAGTTCCCGATTACCAAAAACAAAAACATTATCTATATGAACAATGGTACGATGGGTCCGTCCCCTTATTACATTCAGTGGATGTTTTTTACCAAAGAGCAGGAAGTCAATTTTAATGGTATATA
>DAOLNQ010000067.1:0-1367 GCA_035416665.1 Candidatus Saccharicenans sp.
CCGGCTTGGTCAGGCCTTGGCTTCCTTCCTACAAGAAAAGGGGAAAGAACCCAGAATTGTCATCGGTCGTGACACCCGGGAATCCAGTCAGTGGCTAGAAGAATATTTTTGTTCGGGCTTTGTACAGGCTGGTGGTCAGGCCGTCTCGGCCGGAGTCATCACGACTCCTGGTGTTTCCTTTTTGACCAGGAGAGGCGGCTTCAGTGCGGGTGTGGTTGTTTCTGCCTCACACAATCCTTATGAGGATAATGGCATCAAAATATTTTCGCCAGGCGGAACAAAAATTCCTGAAGACTGGGAAGAAAGACTGGAAGAGGCACTGATCAAAGAGAGGCAGGAAGGAAGTAAAATCAAGACAGAACCGGTTGAAGTTGACCCTTCACTGCTGTCTGCTTATCTGGATTCACTCCTGGAGAGCTGGTCGTCCAGCAAAAAAGATAAGTTAAAGCTGGTAGTAGATTGTGCCAATGGAGCCAGCTCAGAACTGGCCCCCCGGCTGTTTAAAGCCCTCAACTTCGAGGTAGTAGCCATCAATAATTCGCCTGATGGTCGGAATATCAATGCCAGCTGCGGTTCTCTCCATCCAGAGAACCTGGCCAGGGCGGTAGTCGAACAAGGAGCTGACCTGGGCATTGCCTACGATGGCGACGCCGACCGGGCCATCTGGGCTGATGAACAGGGACACATCCTTAATGGCGACCACACCCTGTACCTCCTGGCTTTATATTTCAAAGAAAAGGCTCGCCTGAAAAACAATCTGGTAGTAGCCACAACCATGAGCAACCTGGGGCTGGAGCAGAGCCTGGCGCATAATGGCATAAAGCTCCTCCGGACCAGGGTCGGCGATAAATATGTCCTGGAAGAAATGGTCAAGCATCAGGCCAACCTGGGTGGTGAGCAATCGGGCCATACGATTTTACTCGATTACGCTGCCACTGGTGATGGACTCCTTAGCTCCTTAAAATTGCTGGAGCTGCTGGTGGAAAGCGGACAGAGCCTGTCCGAACTGGTGAAAGGCTTCCAGCTTTATCCTCAGATTTTGATTAATCTCAGGGTGAAAGCAAAAGTCCCTTTGAGAGAAATACCTGGCTATAGTGATTTGATTGAAGACGTCAAAAAAGAACTTGGACCACATGGACGGCTGGAAGTTCGCTATTCAGGCACAGAACCCCTGGCCCGCATTATGATAGAAGGGCCGGACGAGGATAAACTCCAACCGCTGGCCAGAAAAATTGTCAACCTGATTGACAGCTTTTGTGGCCAAAAATAAACTGAGAATATAATGGAGATAGAAACATTATTCAATAGCTGGAGGCAAGGATGAAACTGGCAGTTAACATCGATCATATCGCCACTCTAAGGCAGGC
>DAOLNQ010000068.1:0-1150 GCA_035416665.1 Candidatus Saccharicenans sp.
ATTTCGAATTTCTTGGCAACTGCGAAATATCTGTCCACCCATTCCTGGCTGTAAAACGGGGCATGAATATCAGAGCAGATGAGATAATCATCTTCTGGAAGCTCGGGGCTATGGTATCTTTTCATTAGTTCTTCAGGCTTTCGAATGTCTTCACGTTTCACTTCACGATATTTGATTGATGCTACATCGGCTGGAGAGAATCCCCGCTTGAATTCTGCCGAGGCCATCATGGCAACTTCTATATTCCCGTATCCTTCTTTGATTTTCTGTTTGATATATTCCCGCTCAATCTGTCTCATCTAGTGACCTGCCCTTGAAAAATTTTCGGAGTATTAAAACCGAGAGGGAAAGAGACAATGTGTTCGAAAGTAAGGTCAGTGTCGATATATAGTTGGAAGCCGGCCCTTTTAGCCCGGAGAAAAAAAGCGATGTCCTCATTAAGGCTCTGGGTGTGGTCTTCAGAATCTCTTCTTTCGAACCAGGGCGGCCCGAAAGCTTCAAATACTTCCCTGGCGATAGCTACTCCACCCATCCCGCAGCCGGCAACCTCTACCAGCCCCATCCCTGGCCGGATTGAATCGTCCCTTACCATCTGCCCGTCTGAATCGAATTTGAAAGCGAGTGGCCGACCTGTTTTGTCTGGAGTTAGACCGGCTACTATTTTCAGCCCGCAGTCAAGATAATCAGCGAGGCGAAGAATTGTATCAGGCGGATAGACCTGGTCGGCGTCAAACCAGATAACATAATCAGCTCCGCTATCAAGAAATCTTTTCGTTCCCCGGTCTCGCATAGTATCAAGAAAGCCCTGCGATTCAACTATAAGGCCCAGGTCATATTTGTCCTTGGCCCTCATGACTGCTACAAATAGCGAAATCATGAATTGAGCCGGCGCATAAGGCCAGGAAAGCGGAATTGCCAAAGCTATTTTTTTCTTCAATTCTCACCCCCACCATCCGTTGATTTTCGTTATCTCTGGCTTGAGAGACCAAAAGATTTCTCTGGCTCGATAGAAGTCGTCTTCTTTCAATGTTTCTCTTACTAGGCGGCTAAAACTTTCGTATGCTTCACCTTCGTATTCTTCTTCATGTGTTAGAGCCGTCAACACATCAGATTCATCAGACCATTTCCAGAGGAAAGCTATCAAGAAAAT